>CAWJUW010000024.1:0-309761 GCA_963846095.1 uncultured Acidobacteriaceae bacterium | reverse complement strand
CCAATATTCCGACAGTATCGTTTTGCCACCCACGCCTACCAGCAAATCCGAGACGTAGCCGACGGCGGGATTGGCGGAAATGCCGCTGAACCCATCCGAACCGCCGCACTGCAGCCCCACCGTCATTGCGGAGAGCGGGGCGAACGCGCGCTCGTTGTGGTTGGCCTCTACCAGCGCGGCAAACGTCGCATCCAGGGCCTTGCTCATCAGCTCCGTTTCGCGTCCCGACTTCTGTTGATCGAACACAAGCACCGGCTTGCGCAAGTGGGGATCGAGAGTCCGCAATTCGTCCAGAAGCATGCTCGGCTGCGCGTGCTGGCAGCCCAGGCTCAACACCGTTGCCCCGGCTACGTTGGGATGGTGAATGTAGCCCGCAAGCAAACCGCACAGCGCCTGCGCGTCCTGGCGTGTGCCACCGCAGCCACCTTGGTGGGTAAGAAAACGAATGCCGTCGAGATTCTTGAAGACACGCGCGGCGCGCGCATGGGCAGGCATCTCCGTTTGCCCGTCTCCATTGGGCTGCTGCTCGATCAGCCGCCGCACGTGTTGGCGATAACTGTTCGCGCCGCCGTAGCCCAGCTCTTCTTCAAGCGCCTCTTTCATCCGCTCGACGTTGCGGTTCTCGCAGAAGACAAGCGGCACCACCAGCCAGTAGTTGCGTGTGCCCACCTGGCCATCCGCGCGATGATAGCCGAAGAACCCGCGCTCGACCCACGCCGAAGCATCGGGCGTTGCGATCTTCGATGGCTGGCGCACTGCGGAATAGGCTCCGGCTCGATGTCGCACGTTGCGCGTTGTGAGCAGGCCTCCGGGCGCGATGGCCTCAACGACCTCGGCCACCACCATGCCATAGAGATAGATCAAGTCGCCAGGGTTCAGAGCGGTGAGCGCCATCTTGTGCTTAGCGGGAATGGTCTGGGCTACGGTGCATGAAGACGGAGACGACCCTGGGCCAAGAGGAACGACCGTTCCGGCTTCGAGATCCACCAGGGCGACCACCGCATTGTCGCGCTCGTCAAGTTTCAGAAAAGTTTTTGGCATGGGATCCAGATCAGTGCATTGCGAAATGCACCTAAATTATCCTCCACAATCCCCAGAATTCAAATCAACCCACGAACGCTATCGCTTATCTCTCGTCAGCAAAGCTTTGGGGTGATTTAATCAGGCATGCCTTCCGGGTTCAGACCTCGTCCAAGCCGCCGCATTGCGAGAATCCAGATCATCGCGGTCTGCACTCTTGCCATAGCAGGCATCATCAACTATATCGATCGCGGCTCTCTTGCTATCGCCAATACAACGATTCGTGCGGCTCTTGGCTTGTCTGCGACTCGCATGGGTGTGTTGCTCTCGGCTTTTTCAATGTCCTACGCTGTGTCCCAACTCCCCGTAGGCGTTCTTCTCGATCGATTCGGTGAACGCAGAGTTCTGGGCGCTGGAATGTTTCTTTGGTCCGTTACGCAGACGACCACGGGTTTAGTCAGAGGCTTTACCTCCTTTGTCGCGGCTCGCGTTGGTTTGGCCGCCGGCGAATCACCGTTCGTCGTCTCCGCAGTTAAGACGGTCAATGACTGGTTTGACGTCTGCGATCGCGCTACGCCTATGGGGATTGTGAACGGTGCAACCATCATGGGACAGGCGATTGCCCCGCCGATTCTCACGGTGATTATGCTAAGGTTCGGGTGGCGTGGGATGTTCATGCTCATCGGCATCCCCGGCTTGGTACTTTCCGTCGTCTGGTATGCCCTTTACCGCGATCGAAAGGAAGTTTTACTGAAGGACGACGAAAAGGGCTACCTCAGCGCATCCTGCTCGACGAACGAATTCTCCCGCGTTTCTTTTCGCCAGTGGCTCAGTCTCTTCCGAATGCGCACAATCTGGGGAATGATGTTTGGATTCGGCGGCATTAACTACACGGTCTGGCTCTATATGTCCTGGATGCCGAATTACCTTGAAGAGGAACGCCACCTGAGTCTTTCGGCGACCGGAACAATCGCCATGATTCCTTTCTTTGGCGGTGGCATCGGCATGTTTCTCGGCGGCCTGATCGCCGACTTTATAATTCGCCGTGGCGTTCCGCCCATCAAGAGTCACAGAGCCATTCTCGTCAGCGGCATGATCTGTTCGGCCATATGCACAATGCTTGTGCCGTACTTCCTCGGCGCAACAGGCGCCGCTTTTGGCATAGGCCTGGCGCTCTTCTTCACTTATCTCGCGGGTAACTCGGGCTGGTGCCTAGTTCAGGCGATAGCGCCGTCTGGTGTTGTCGCATCGGTCGGATCAATTCAAAACTTCGGCAGCTTTGTCTGTGCTTCCTGCGCGCCGATCGTTACCGGCTGGCTATTGGATCGTACACACTCTTTCCAACTTCCTCTTGTTATCTGCTCGGTGGTCTCGGTTTTTGGCGCACTCTCTTACCTCTTGATTGTGAAAGACCCCATCGTTGTCAGCGAGCCACACGCTGTCGAATCAGAGGCGCTCCCGCAATCTTGAGCTGCACGCGATAGACGCTGGAGCTGGCCGTTATATAGAGCGTCTTGCGATCTGGTCCGGCCCAAGCCACGTTGGCGACGCGCTCCTGCAGAAGAATCGTTGCCAGAGGTTTCCCTTCAGGGGAAAAAATCCACACACCGCCGGGGCCTGCGCTGTAGATGTTGCCCTGCTCGTCAACCTTCATGCCATCCGGGGCGCCCGGACGTGGGTCCGAAGTAGCGTCGTAGATGACCTTCCCGTCAGTCAAAGAACCATCCGGCTGCACGCGATAGCGAAGCCACAGTTTCTTTGGTTCGGAGTTATCGACATACAGGAACTTCTCGTCGGGCGAAAATGCGATGCCGTTCGGGCGGGTAAGATCACTGACCAGCAATTGCAATTTGGCGCGGGCAGGAGCGGCGCCGGGCTTCTGCGACAGCGCGTGCGGAAGGCGATAGACTCCGTTGACCGTCAGCTTCTTATCAGGATCGTTGTCTTTCTGAGTGCGCAAGCCGTACGGCGGATCGGTAAAGTAAAGCGCGCCATCGGAGCTATAGACGAGGTCGTTGGGGCTGTTCAGTTGCTTTCCCTGATATGAGTCGGCGAGGATGGTGACCTTCGCCTGCGGATCCAGAGACTCCAGCCTGAAGACATTGCGCTGCGCGTGTCCTGCAACCGTCAGTCGGCCCAGGGAGTCGAGCGTCATGCCATTCGATCCTGGCTCGGGACCTCCATAGGGAACAGAACCCTTGTATCCACTTGGGTTCAGAAATACACTTGCGCCCGCGGCCGCGGTCCACTTGAGAATGCTGTTGCCAGGTATGTCTGCGAAGAAGAGGGTGTCTCCGACCCACACCGGCCCTTCCGTCCAGGTGTATCCGGTGGCCACGCGTTCCAGCATTGCACCGGCAGGGATGATTTGATCGATGGATGGATCCAGCTTGTCCACATTGATTGGACTTGAACTCTCAACGCCGACAGAGGCAGGGGAAGGGTTTGATCCGGCGGAGACAATCTCGCGATCCACAATAAATGCGCACGAGGCTGCAATGCCGATCAGCAGCAGCAGTTTCAGCGGGCTTCTCGATCTCATTTCATTCTTCCTGACATGTTGCTTTGCCACAACGCCCTTCTTATCCCTCCCCGGCGAGAATGGCGAGTTCGGGGAGTCTTGAAGAACCGGCCATTCACCAGTATTCGTTTGGTTGTCGCCTGTCAAGGGATGGTGGCGCCATTGCTCGGGACCACGCCTGCGAATGCCGAACGATCGCGGCTATTCTGTCCCCTTCAGAAGCGAAAGAGCCTTCTTGACGTCTTCGTCGTCAGGCGCCAATTTCTGCGCCTCGAGCAATTCTGTCTTGCCGTTTTTGAAGTCGCCGGAGTGGCAGTAGATAAGGCCTAGATCCTTGTGAAGCTGTGGGAGGGCTGTGCATTTTTCGCATGCCTCGATAGCTTCCTTCAGTTGCGCGACGGCCTTTGGCCAGTCATGCGCATCTGCCGAAGCCAGTGCAAAGTTGCCAAGCATATGGGCGCGGTCCGTCACGTGCTGCTGTTCCCGCATCTCTTCGAACCGGCTCTGCAGGCGCTTTGCTTCCTCAGGATCGGATTTCATCAGCAGCCGCGAAAGGCTGTAATATGCCTCGTCGTATTGCGGACGCAGCTCAATCGCCTTGCGCCAATGCGCAATTGCGCCGGCTTCATCCCCCTTGCGTAGGAGCTCTTGTCCCAGCATGAAATGGGCTTGGGCATTGTCCGGGCTCGAGGCGAGCGACTTTTCAAACAGCGGGATCGCTTCGCCAGAATCTCCCGCCTGTCGCGCGATCAATCCAAGCAGATACCAGGAGTCTGCCGAGCTTGGATCGAGATGCGTAGCTGTCTCCAGTTCAGGCTTGGCCTCGCGATTGCGGCGCAGATCGAGCAGAGCCCGGCCCTTGTTGTAATGCGCCATCGCGTTGTTCGGCTCAAGCCGGACTGCTTCGGAAAACTCCTCCACTGCATCACCCAATGTGTTCTGATCTGCGAGGGCAATGCCAAGGTTCAGATGGGCGCCTGCCGATTTTGGGTCCAACTCCGTAACCTTGCGAAACAAAGGCAGAGCCTCGCCGGCCCGGTTCAAACGCACAAGGACCATAGCGTAGGCACTGAGCGCGGTCGTGCTCTTTGGATCGAGCTGCACGGCGCTGGCAAGTGCCTGGCCTGCGTCTGCGTATCGCGATTCGCTCGCCAGGGTAATTCCCAAATTCGCAAAAGCCTGACCGTACTGCGGGTTGTTCTCAGTGGCGTGGCGAAACAGCTGCTCTGCTTCGGCGTTCTTGCCGAGTTGTCCGTAGAGAACCCCCAGATTGTTCTGCGCCTCGGCATATTGCGGGTCTAACCCTATCGCTTCCTTGAATTGCTTTTCCGCTTCCTCGCCGTGATTCTCCTGAAGATCGATCAGCCCCAGTTGATTGTGAGGAAGAGCTAGCTGCGCGTCCAGTTGCACCGATTTTTCCAGCGCTTCTCTCTCAGCGCGATAGTCGGGGATCCGGTCAAGGGCAAGGGCTAGGTTGTAGTACATCTTGGCGTCCGCAGGATCCTCTGCGATTGCCTCTCGATAGAGCGCAACCGCTTTTTGCGGATCTCCTGACAGCAAGTCCTGATTGGCTTGACTGGCTTTTACCACCGCCGAGGTTTGCTTCATCTCCTGCAGCTTCGCCTGCTGAACTGCATTCAATTCCTGGGCTGCATCATCCTTCTGTCCAAGTGCGCGAAGCACCGATGCCAACTGAAAGCGTGCCTTGGTCGAATCCGGACTGAGCTTCAGAGCCGCCTCCAGTTCGGGCTTTGCCTCGGCAGGGCGGCCGAGATGAGCGAGCACGAAACCGAGATTGTATCTCGCATCGAAGTTATCTGGTTTGATAGCGACGGCCTCGCGCAGCTTTTTCTCCGCTTCCGCGTTGTTCCCAAGTCCTTTCTCGATCACGCCGTCATGGTAGAGCGCGTCGAAATCATGAGGATGACGGCGAAGATAATCGTGAATGATCGGCGCAGCTCGATCTAACTGAGCGAGTATTTCAAGCGTTTTGACATAAGTCAGGCGCGTGACGTCGTCGGAGGGGTCCAGGCGCAGCGCCTCCTGGAATGCCTGTGCTGCCTCGTTGAAGCGTTCCTGCCGGGAAAGAACCGCACCCAGGTTGAACTGTGCCTGCGCATAGTCGGGGTGTGCCGCGACGATTGCGGAGACTGTCTTCAGCGCCTCGTCTGTGTTCCCGTTGTTCAAGTAGGCCACAACCAGGTTGACTTGCAGCACTTGATCAGGAGGCGCTTTCTTCAACTCCTCGATAGCCACGTTGTATCTCTTCTCGGCAATCAGAGCCTTCGTTAGTCCATCGAGAGCCTTCACCGACTGCGGATCTGTTTTCAGAACAGATCTGAATACATCGACAGCCTCATCCTGTTTGTCTGATCCGCTGAGTGCCGCTCCCAGAGGCAAAAGAATCTGCTCCGAGCCGGGCTTGAGTCCCGAGGCCGTCCGCAGTTGCTGCGTAGCGCGGTCGAACTTCCCGCTGCTCAGCAGAGCGATCCCATCATCGTAGTGGCTCTGCCAGGAATTGGGGTCGAGTCGAATCGCAGATTCGAAAGCAGCCGTGGCGCAAGAGAACTGCCGCTGGGTGGCGAACCAAGTCCCCAGTTCTTCGTAAGCCCCGGGAGAAGGGTGAGACGCAATCGTTTTCTCAAGGGCAGCAGGTCCTTTGCAGGTGGACGCAGGCTGTGCGACTGCGACGTGCGGGGAACCTGAGAGAACTGTAGACAGGAGCCACAGCATGCATACAGAGTTACCGCGGCCAAGGATATGGCCAGGGGAATGAGAGTCAATCATGCCGGCTTTGCTGTGCGATAGTTCCATGCGATTTACTGAGCGCCTGGAATTGAGCCCCATGTTTGGAGCCGGGCGACCTCAGGAACAGGATAGAACAGGAAAATCCGTGAGGTGGATGGCCGATCTCCTTGCGGGATGTTCGATGCGCACCGAGCGGCGGATAGAGAGCGACGATCGGGCCTCATTGCGAATGCTAGAATTTGCCCAGAACATGAAGAGCCTTCATCGCATTGCAACGCAAAAGCGCCTCGCCTTCCTGTTCATCCTCATCGCTTCCTTCTTGAATCTGGCTGTTGCGGGGTCTTGTTTCGCGCAAAGCGGCGTGGCGACCGGCAACGGTGTAGCAACGCCTGCCAAGCCACTGCCTCCCGGTATGAAACCGCCGGTCGTCCGGTATGAAGACATTGCCGCTCAAGCCGGACTGACCGCCGTCAATGTCTCCGGCGCTCAGAAGAACAAGCAATACATCGTTGAAACCACCGGGACGGGCGCAGCGATCTTTGACTACGATAACGATGGGCTTCCGGACATTCTGTTTGTGAATGGCGACCGCTTTCAAAACGAGGGCGCTGCGCCAACGCCCGTCCTTTACCACAACCTGGGTGGGTTGAAGTTTGAAGACGTCACCAAGAAGGCGGGACTCACTCACAAAGGATGGGGCCAGGGTGTTTGCGCGGGAGACTTCGACAATGACGGGAATGTCGACCTCTTCATCACTGGATGGGGGCAAAACGCTTTGTACCGCAACCGGGGAAACGGTACGTTTCAGGATGTGACCGAAGCCAGTGGACTCAGTTCAGCACAGACCCGCTGGAGCACGGGATGCGCGTTTGTTGATTTCAATCGAGATGGCGCGCTCGACCTTGTGGTCGCGCACTACATTGAATTTGATCCGGCAAAGACCCCGCACCCGGGAGAAAAATCGCAATGCGAATGGAAAGGCCTTCCGGTGATTTGCGGTCCACGTGGTTTGCCCGGCGAGACCATCTCTCTCTATCAGAACGATGGACACGGCCACTTTACCGATGTCTCGGACCGCATGCACATCACGACTTCGAAGAACTATTACTGCTTCACTCCGCTCGTCACCGACTTCGATAACGATGGCTGGCCAGATATCTACGTAGCCTGCGATTCAACGGCAAGCCTTTACTTCCACAACTTGAAGGGAGAACGCTTCGAAGAGATTGGCATGTCGGCCGGAGTGGCCTATAACGACGAGGGGCGCGAGCAGGCCGGGATGGGAGTGGCCGCAGCGGACTTCAGACACGCCGGACGCTTCGATATTTTCAAGACCAACTTTACCGACGACACACCGTCTTTTTATCGAAACCAGGGAGCGAACGACTTTTCCGATGCCACGATTGAAAGTGGCCTGGCAGTGAATACCCGTTACCTGGGTTGGGGAACCGCCGCGGTGGATGTTGATGACGACGGGTGGAAGGACCTCATCCTCGCCAACGGACACGTATATCCCGAAGTGGACACAGGGCACGACGGGGAGCACTTCAAACAGAGCCGGCTGCTCTATTGGAATCGCGGCGATGGACAGTTCTTCGATCTGTCTGCGCAGGCAGGCAGCGGGATTGCGGATGCACATGCGTCGCGCGGGCTTGCGGTTGGGGACCTGAACAACGACGGCAATGAGGAGATCGTGATCGTCAACATGGGGGAGTCTCCTTCCTTGCTGAAGAACGTTGCTCCGCCTGCCGGACATTCGCTTCTGATACGGTTACTTACCGCAACCAACCGTGACGCGATTGGAGCCCGAGTCACACTGACGGCCAACGGGCAAACGCAGATCGATGAGGTCAGGAGCGGTGGATCCTACATATCACAAAGCGACTTCCGCTTGCACTTTGGCATCGGCAAGGCGAATTCGGCAAACCTGACGGTGCGATGGCTCGATGGCAAGACAGAAAATTTCTCAAACGTTGCCGCCGGCCAGATCGTGACTATTCAAGAGGGAAAAGGCATCGTTGGTAAAAGGGCCTATGCGAAGAGAAATTAACTTCAGTGCTGCGGGTTCTCCTTTTCAGCGCGAGCCAGCATCCGGCGCATGAAATCGTCCTGAGGAAAGATCTCAACGTAGTGTTCGAGAGCTTCGTGCGCCTTGGCGTACTGTTTCAGTTCGATCAGACGCACGATCTGCTTCTTCCGCGTAGCGGGATTGAAGGGGTCCAGATCGATTGCCTTCTCGAACAAGGGAAGAACCTCTCCCATTTGCCCGAGGTGTGCCAGGGCGTCGGCGAGATCCGCATACGTCGTCGCCACAGGCGGCCCCAGTTCGATGGCGCGGCGCAGATGGCTTACGGCAGACGGGTAATCCCCAACGGTGAGGGCTTTTCGCCCCAGCGCAGACTGCACGAGAGGTTCCTCCGGCTGTGTCTGTTCCAATCGATCAAGAACCTTCAGGTAGGGAGCGACATAGGCGGGCTTGCTTTCTGCCAGCTCTCCGTAAGCAGCCAGAAGAGTCAGCAACGGCGGTGCATCTCCCTCTTTGCCGGGTGCGGGATCGAGATGAATCAGATCGGGCAGCGCTGCGGTGGTCTGCTGAAACGTGACATCGGGAAAAGGCTCATCGAGAGTCGCCACGATGCGGTGGTTCGTGGCGCTTGAGTGAGAGATGACCTGAATGTCGCGCTTGGGCATATGGCAGCTTATGCAGTCGTTGGGCGGATCCTTCTGCATGCGCGTCTCCAACGGAAGCTTGCAGCTTTGATTGGTGTGGCAGGTCAGGCACTTGGCTGCGAAGTATTTGTGAGCTTCTTCGCGCGTGGGTTCTACGTGCGGATCGTGGCAGGTGATGCAGCTCAAGCGTCCCTTGCTGGCGCGGTAACACTGGCTCAACGTCATGGAATAGTAGTGCTCAACATGGTCTGCGGTGGGAGGCTGATCGCGTGTGGGTGGAACCATCATGATCGACAGAGTTTCGTCGAGCGGACGGCCTGGGCGAATGTCCTGATACGTCTTGCCGGGCTTGAGGATCCGTGCGTCTCCGGTTTGATGGCAGGCCATGCAGATGTTGTCAGCAAGATAGGGAGTCAGGAGAGCGGGGTTAACAATCCCCGTGTTGGAAACGGTATGGCCATTCTTCGTCTGCGTGCTCGGGCTTTTCACCGTTTTCATATGGGTTGCGCCAGGGCCGTGGCAACTTTCGCAGCCGATCGCCAATTCCGAGAAGGCGGGGTTTTCAAATTGTCCGTTGCTTGCGCCTACCGGATTTGGCCTGCCGCTATGACAGAAGATGCATCCCGCCACAATGGGACGGTTGAAGCCTAGATCGGTAGCCTCGTATCCGGGCGATGGTCCCCAGTTCCTGGGCTTGATATAGAACGAGAGAGGTGCCTGGAAGAGGTGGTTGCCGTCCTGGAGAATCCCTCCAACTCCGTTCACTCCCGCCCCGATAATCCACTCAATCCGGTGGGATGTTAAGAAGGTCTGCTTGCCGTCGGAGCCGATTCCCGCTTCGCTTTGGTAAAGGCTTCCGTCCTTTGTGTAAACCTGAAAACGGCGGTTGAGCCGTTCCTCCAGCACCGAGGCGGAGGGCGGCGTCTGATCGAGGAATTGAGGCGTGACCTGCGACATCGAGCGCCCCATGCTTGTCTGCGAGAATTTGCGATAGATATCGGCGTGACATCGCGAGCACACCTGAGAGCCTACATATTCACCGTGCGATTCAGAGGGGCTAGGTGCGGGAACATTTTTAGCCTGTCCACCACTCGCACACCGCGGCATCATTGGGCTGGCGATGATGAGCACTCGGACAAGCAACCTCAGCAATCGTGAAGCGGCGACCCGAGAAGAAGAAATCTCGCTCCAACTCATGCTCTCGCCCTCGCTCCGGTGTTCAAAAGATTCAGGCGACCTGGCTCTGCTTTTTTTGTGTGGAGGCTCGAACCACCAAGGAGGGCTCGAGGATGATGGTGCGAGCGCGTGAGCTTTGTTTGGACTCAATGAGGTCCATGACGAGTTCGGCTGCGCGCTGGCCAATCACCTGGCTATTTTGATCGATGCTCGAGAGTGCAACCCGCAGATAAGCATTATTGGGATCATTGCCGCAGCCGATCAAAGCAATGTCCTCGGGAATCCTCATACCGGCTTCGAGAATTGTGGTCATCGCCCCTCTTGCAAGCGGATCGTTAAAGCAGAAGACGCCATCGGGTCTTGGGTCTCGCTCAAGCAAAGCGAGCATGGCCTCCGCGCCTTGACGAGTGCTGTCCGTATCTACGTAGCTTCTGCGCACGACGTAGTCTTCAGAGTATTGAACTCCCCGGTTGCGCAACGCGCGCCTGTATCCCTCAAATCTACCGATTCCGGGGCTATTGTCCTGACCCCGGATGTGTGCGACACGAGTGCAGCCGGCGTCAAACAGGTGTTCTGTTGCAAGCAGACCCGCCTTCTCGTCATCGACACCCACATAATTAGCGGCCAGACCTTTGAATTCGCGGTCGATAAGCACGTACGGCAGAGCCTTGCTCTCCATGCGTTCGAACGGCTCGATAGCCGTGCAGCAGGATGCGATCACCAGTGCATCCAAACGGCGCCCAAGCAGGCGTGAAATCTCCTCGTTTTCGAGCTCAGGATCCTCTTCGGAAGAGGACACGATCAGCGAATATCCTTTATCCCGAATGGAGCGGGACAAAGACTTTGCAATCTCCGCGAAGAATGGGTGGAGCAGGCTTGGAGCGACCAGGCCAACCAGGTAGCTGCGTCCGGTCACCAGGCTGCGGGCAAGGGTGTTGGGCTGGTAATCCAGCTCCTTGACCCGCTTGAGAACCCGTTGACGCGTCTCCTCACCGATGTCCGGGTGCTTACGCAGGACCTTGGAAACGGTGGCCTGCGAGAGGCCGAGTTCCTGCGCTATGTCTTTCATTCTAATGGTCATATTTAAAAACTTTCGTCCCCTCCGCCTCCCTCCCGACCCGTTGCATTCCGCTCAAAGCGGGACGAGCGAGTGGGCCACGCCCAGTTTCAGCCCAATTGGCGGTGAGATCGGATTTGGGGGACGGATTGCCGCATCTGCACCGCTCACTATAGCGAATACGTTGTTCGCTCTTCAAGCCCAATCCGCGACAGATCCCAGATAGGGGAGAACAGCCAGCCAAGGCTGAATCGATGGAAAAGTCTGAGAATAAATTCAATCGAAAGGATGATTTTTTCTTGACAACCGTTCTGAAGCTTCAGTACTAATCTTGGCTTAGTATGCGCAGTAGTCACCGTATTCGTAAACCAGGTAATTCCCCGACCAGTTTCCCAGTTGCAATCAAAAACCTGAGGAACAAACGAAACTTCTGAGCCAGCGGCACCCAACTTTTGGAGGTCCCCCATGCACGCTCACACGCAAGGTCTATCCCTGCCAGCTGGGAGTCGGTTTTTGCGCGTTCACCCAGCTGCCCTGCTTTGCCTTCTCCTTCTGGTCTTCGCAGGCTCAGCCATCGCACAGGTTTCAACAGCCTCGATCAATGGCGTTGTCCGCGACCCCCAGGGAGCCGTGATTCCCGGTGCGACAATTCTGCTGCACAGCGTGGAGACCTCTGTCGAACACACCTCGATCTCGAACAGTGCAGGCAATTACGTCCTCCTCGATATCACTCCGGGCCGGTATACCATCCAGGCCAGCGCCAAAGGCTTTAACCCGCAGAAGACCGAAGAGTTTGTCCTGGCCGTCGATCAGACCGCAACGTTCGACTTCTCCTTGAAGATTGGATCGGAGACACAGGTGGTTTCAGTCGAAGCCACGGCCGCCCAACTGGATGTAACCGGGGCAACATTGGGCACGGTGATCGAGACCAAGCAGGTCAATGACCTCCCGCTCGATGGCCGCAACTTCACTGCATTGCTTGCGCTCACTCCGGGTGTGGTGCCGATCATGGTGGGGCAGAATGCGGGAATGCAGGGTAACGGCGGCTTCGGCGCCGCGGTTGCGATCGGCTCGGACTATACCTTTCCCGCCATCAATGGGCAGACCGGCCGCAGCAACTTCTTTCTGATGGACGGTCTGTACAACTACGGGTCGATTGAAAGCACCTATGCCGTCGCTCCGATCATCGACGCCATTCAGGAAATGAAGGTGGTCTCGCACACCGACGACGCGGAGTACGGCACCGTGCTGGGCGGTGTGGTCAACGTGGTCACCAAGAGCGGCACCAACGAAATTCATGGCAGCGGCCTGGGAATACATCCGCAATACCGCTTTCGACGCGCGCAGTTTCTTTCTTCCAGTCTCCCAGCCCAAGGCCTTCTATCACCAGAACCAGTTTGGAGCCTCAGCTGGCGGCCCGATCGTGATTCCGAAGCTCTATAACGGCAAGAACAAGTCCTTCGTCTTCGGCGCCTACCAGGGGTACCGGTACTCCACGCCAAGTAACTCCGAACTGCTGGTGCCTACCGACGCGGAGTTGGCCGGCAACGAAGCTGACAATCAGCAGCTGCAGATCTACGATCCCTTTACGACAACTTGCGTTGCCGTCGGCAGCGACCCCTGCGGCACCTTCACCCGCCCGGCATTTCAGGGGAACCAGATTCCCGCCAACCGGATCAACCAGGCATGGTCGCCTGGGCCAAGTTTGTCTACCCCGCTGCAGGCCCGTGTATCAACCTAGAGCCAGCGGCTTTTGCTCGGCGAACGCCCTAGACACCACGCCGACGACTCAAGCAGCAGAATGAGTTCGATGTGCGCGGAGATCAGAACTTCGGTGCGAAAGACTCGGCATGGTTCCGCTATAGCTTTATCAATAGCACTGTGAATCAATCCGGCGGGCTGCCCAGCTCCCAACGCACCACATCATCGACGCGCGCGACTGGGGCGGCAGCTACGTCCACGTCTTCAGCCCGACGCGCATTGCGCAGGCGCAATTTGCCCACGCCACGGTCGTGGACAACTCATCGACTCGCTTCATCGCCTCGACCGCGACATATCCTCAGCACAGTGGGATTTGCTACCGGACTTCGTCAGCGGTTTCGCTGCGGCCGGTGGAGGTTCTCTGCTTCCCAGTCCCGGCATCAGTGGATTCGAACGGGAACGGCGAGAGCATCGACGACACGCCCAAAGCCACGGACACCGATGAATTGCGCGGCACCTACACGCAGATCATCGGAAACCACGAATAAAATTTGGCGTGGGATTCGATACGGCTAACTTCGCCAGCCCGCTGGCCCAGATCGGCGGGGTTTCGGGCCCCGCAAACAGACCTACTCCTCGATTCGACCGCAGCAACGGGCGACCCTTTTCCTCTTTCCTGCTCGAACGTTCCCAATAGTGGTGCCAGCCGCCGCAATGTGAATGAGGAAGAACGGCCCGGCGGCCTGCTGAGCGCCTTCCTTCAGGATTCCTGGAAGGCCACGCCGCGGCTCACTTTGAATTACGGGCTGCGCTACGACTATCCTTTCCTGCCCGCTATGGAACCGCTGCGACCGTAGGCCAGCAGGGAGGGCCTGAAAGCGGCGACATGGATTGCGGATACTGGCAATTGCTCGTCCAGCAGTTGCCGCCGCTGTGCAGCGTTCGCGGCTTTGCCCCCTGCATCCCAGGCACTGGATCTTCCCGCTCATGTGGTGGTGAGCCCCAACGGCAAGATCACCCACAACATCCACACCAACTACGGACCGCGCTTTGGCTTCGCCTACAAATTCAACGAAAAGACAGTGGTGCACGGCGCATTCGGCATCGTCTTCGACGACTGGGCGGCGGTGACCCAGATGGCCCAGAACTTTGAGGGCTCATGGCCCGATATCGGCCAGGAGATCGCGAGCCCGCACAACGAATGTTCCCACCTCCGACGCAGCTGACGCCGACCGTAACCGCCCAGGATCCGTTTTCTCTGGGAGGAGGCGGACTGTTCCCCGCCGGCCACTCCGTTCGGAAGTCAAAACTGGTTCTTCGACCCCAATATCAAGAACGCCTACTCCGAGCAGTGGAACTTTGGGGCGCAGCGCCAGTTGAGCAACTCGCTGGCGTTGAGAGCGGATTACGTCGGGTCCTCAACGCATCGGGCCAACGTGGGCGGTCTTTATAGCACAGCGCTCACGCCGGGTCCAGGAGATCAATCCGCAAGGTCGCCCTACCCCTACGCCCCAGCCACCTTTTATGACCGGAGTGTCGGAACCGGCAGCTACAACGCCCTCCAGCTGCAATTGGATAAGCGCTATACCAACGGCTTCTCTTACCAGGTGGCCTATACATGGGCAAAGTCTTTGACGATTGACGACGGCTGGTTCGGCATTGAAGGCGTATCGCCGCAGAATCCCTACGATCCACGGGCCTCCCGCGGATATTCCGCCACCAATATTCCCCATCTGTTTGTCGCCAATGGCCTCTATACGATTCCGGTGGGACCGGGTAAGAGGTTATCGACCGGCAATCGCATTAGCGACTACATCCTGGGCAATTGGCAAATCAACGGCGTATTTACCTGGCGCAACGGGCAGCCGTTCAATGTCCAGGACAGCAACGATGCTGCAAATACCGGAGCTGGCCAGGAGCGAGCCGAAGTGGTTGGGAACATCCGTAACGGACCCCATACCCAGGCGGAATGGTTCAACACGTCAGGCTATGCACTTCCGGCGCTCTACACGTACGGGAATAGTTACACCAACGACCAACAGGATCAAAGGTGGATCAATCTCGATTCATCCGTCATCCGATCATTCCCCATCTGGCGCGAAAAACAATTCCAATTCCGGGCCGAAGCCTTTAACCTCTTGAACCACCCGATCTTTGGCCAGCCTGGCAATGACGTCAATAACCCGAAAAACTTCGGGCAAATTGGCACCAGCCAGGCAAACACGAATCGACAATTGCAATTCAGCGGCAAGATCATCTTTTGACCCCGAAGTGCGGATGGTCACGGGGAAGAGCGAAGTTCCGCGCGGTTGAGCCCTCATGCTCAACCGTCGCGGCAACAGTTGAGTCAGGCCGGTATGGATCGTGCATAGAGCGCGTAGGACCTGCAAGCCATCGACGAATGCCATGTTCGTCGAGCACAATCATCCCATGTGCGACAAGGAACAAATCTCTACGTGTTCAGACACGGACATCCAATGAACAGGCGTGAATTCGCTGGCGGCCTGGCCGCTGCGGCATTGAGTTCAACGATGCGAAGGGCCGTTGCGGAGATTCTTCCCGAAAATACTCCCGCATCGTCCATGTTGCAGTTGCAACAACAGTTCCTCGATCTGCGCTTCGGGATGTATATCCACCTCAACATGGCAACTTTCGAGGAGCGCGAGTGGGGTGATCCAAAGGCATCGCCCGCTCTGTTCAATCCAAAGAATCTCGACACCGATCAATGGGCGAGCGCGGCTCGTTCGGCCGGCATGCTGTACGGCTGCCTTACCACCAAGCATCATGACGGGTTCTGCCTGTGGCCGACCGCGACTGCCAGCGCGAGCGTGAAGAACGCAACGTTCAAGGGCGATGTTGTGCGCGCCTACGTGAATTCGTTTCGGGCACAGGGGCTTAAGACGTGCCTCTATTTTTCGATCCTCGATTTGCGCGCGGATATCAGGCCGTATTGCGTGACGCGCGAGAAGATCGATCTGGTGAAGGACCAGCTTACAGAAATCCTGACCAACTATGGCGAGATCACCGCACTGGTGATCGACGGATGGAACGCCGCATGGAGCAGGCTGAATTATCAAGAGATGCCATTTCTCGAAATCTACGATCACGTAAAGCAACTGCAGC
This sequence comes from uncultured Acidobacteriaceae bacterium, assembly GCA_963846095.1. Lineage (GTDB taxonomy): Bacteria > Acidobacteriota > Terriglobia > Terriglobales > Acidobacteriaceae > Telmatobacter. Next base: position 293,745 of record CAWJUW010000024.1, on the reverse strand, counting down.
CGAACTGCCTGATGAGCGACTACAACCAGGGCAGGTATCCCGCTCCAGCGCTTTACTATGCCGATGTGAAACAGTACGAGCAGCATGCCGGGCAAACGATCCCCGCCGAAAGCGCAATACCCTCACAATCGGCGACGACGCTCCAAAGCGACTGGTTCTGGAAAATGAATTACCCGCAACAGGAACTCCGATCGGCGCGGCAGGTCGTTGAACAGTGGCTCATCCCGTTCAATGCCCATCATTGCAACCTAATCTTGAATGTGGCAGCGAATCGTGACGGACGGTTCGACCAAAACGCAGTGGATCGGCTTGCGGAAATCGGTCATCTTTGGCATGACCGAGCGCCTGCTCCCCGGCTGGCAGCCTCGTTGCCGATTCTGACAACGAACCTGGCTGCAGCGCGGCCCTCGTATGCCAGCAGCAGTGCCGACACCAGCGGGCCGGACCTCGCGAACGACGATAAGCCGGGAACTTACTGGGAGAGCGATGAAGGACAAACGTCGGGTTGGATCGAAATTGATCTGCAAAACCCCACCACCTTCAATACAGTCGCCCTGATCGAGCCGACGTATCTGAGCGATTACGGGTCGAATAGCCGCATCGCCTCATTTCGTGTCGAAGCACGCAGCGAGGGCCAGTGGCACGAAGTGCTTGCTGGTGAATCGCCATCGTCGCAGGTGTACCGTGTGCGGTCGACCTCAGCCGACCGCGTGCGCCTCAGCCTTCGTGGAACCGGGAAGGCACTCGGAATTGCGGAGTTCGGGCTGTATGCGGAGCGGGAGCGCCCGTGAGTTTTCGACGGGCACGCATATAACTTAGTTGTCGGCCATCGCAGATCGCTGCTTATCGGTTCGCCATGGAGAGCAGGGCCGTCGCGCAGGTTAGAGAGACAAGTCCCAGTCCCAGCGGGATCGTGGCCGAACGCGGAGCGCCCTTCCACTCACCCATCAATACACCGGAGAGCGTCGCCGTCATGATCATGAAGATCTGAAACAGTCCCCAACCGATCGATGTTCCCAAAGATCCGAGGTAACGTTGCACTCATGCCGTAGAGTGCAAATGCTCCCATCCACAACACGCCCATGAGAATCGACCAGAAAACGTCTGGAGCGCCTATACGGAAGAGTTTCCAGCTCTTCTTTTTTCGAAGCAGGTGGAGACTATAGGCGATGTTGGGAAGCAGGCCGCCTCCCAGTCCGATAGGCCACACCGCGTAGCCGGAGTGCAGGGCGCTGTTTCCAACATGCGCTGCCTGTTGCGCAATGTCCTGCCCGAATGCAAATGAGTAATTGAGCATGGGCGCAAGTACGCCGCACAGGATTGCGAGCAGGACGGCCGCAGTGTAACCGCTTGCCAGTCCGGACTGCAGAGCGGGACGCTGATGCTTCTCCCTGATCTGCCCGCCCCATGTTGAAAGGCCGATGCCCACGGCCATGATGACAACGCCGGCGAGCACCTCCAGGAGCGCCACGCTGCCCACCTGGGAACGATGCTGAGTGAAAAGCGGCACCAGAGTTCCCAGCGCCGCTCCCAGTCCGACAATGATGGCATAGGCCAGGCCTAGGCCGAGACGCTGAACTGAAATGCCAAACAGCACCTGGGCAATCCCCCATCCTGCGCCAAAGAGGAAAGGCACAGCGAACTGCACAAGAGAAAGGCCGCGGTATACGTCGAAGAGTTGGCTGACGAGACCCAGAGCCAATGCCCATGGGAGGATCACGAGAGAAACCAGGCTAAAGACCAGCCATGTATTTTCCCACTTCCAGCTCCGAGTGAACTTCATCGGCAACATGCAGTTGCCGGACATGAGGCCGGCAACCAACGCGAGAGCAATCCCGAGCGACAGCGACGGCGCCATCTAGCGGATCTCGCCGCTGGGCAGAATCAGATCTGAAGATGCGCCCGGCTCTTGCGGTGTTTTGTAGAAGCCGTCACGCTACCTCGGCAGGGAAGACGAAGTGTTCCTTCAGATGAGGGATGTGTTCCAAAAATACAACTTCGTGGTCAAGCGCAATGTGGTTGAACAGGACCAAGTGCTGATGCAGTTGCCCCATGTCGCCTACATGTGGAACCACCGGCAGGCCAAACTTTTTGGCCATCAGACTGACGGTGAGAAATTCGCTTACGCCGGCCAGGCGTGTGCAGTCCGCCTGGACGAAATACATGCCCGCGTAGTGGAAGAAGTTCTTGAAGAGGATGCGATTCGAGATGTGTTCCCCCGCGGCAATTCTTGTGGGCGCGATCGCGTGTGCGAGCTCTGCGTGCGCAAGCAGATCATCGGGATGAGTTGGTTCTTCGATCCACAGCGGCTTGAAGTTCGCGAGTTCGCGGCACATGCGGCGCGCTGCGGGCAGATTCCAGTGCTGGTTGGCATCGAACATCAGAATTCCGGAATCGCCAACAACCTCGCGCAGCATCGCGGCCCGGCGCAGGTCGCGCGACTCATCCGCTGACCCGACCTTCAACTTGAAAGCTTTGAAACCCTGGCCGATTGCGCGTGTCGTCAGTTCGCGCACTTTTTGGTCGTCGTACGCCATCCATCCAACGGAAGTGTCGTAGCCGGGATATCCGCGCTGCAATATAGGTTCCCGAAGACTGCGTGTGGAGGCATTTTCGCGCAGAATGTTGAGCGCGTCCTCTGCACTCAGTGCGTCCTCTACATAACTCAGGTCGAGAGTTGCGACTACTTCTTCCGGAGTCAGGTCGAGCAGCAACTTCCACAAGGGGACTTCGCGGCTCTTGGCCCAGAGATCGAAACACGCATTGGTGATGCGAAGCGAGGGCAAGGTGCACGACCCCTTTGTGTGGCCCCAGCCAGCGCAGCGCTGGATCGTCGGCGAGGCTGCGGGAGAAGCTTCCAAAATTTGCCATCAACTCGTTGATCTCCGCACCAACGAGCGGCCGAGCCAGCAATTCAATGGCTTCGCATACCAACCGGTTGCCATCCCCCAGCGTGAGTGCGATGCCGGTCCCCGCGATGTGCGAGTCGGTGGCCAGCCGGGTGGTGGCCATGCAGTACTCCGAATTCGTATGCACGGAATCGGTACCCGCGCCGGCCGGCAAACGAAACCGCGCATCCACGGCTGAAACGGATTGGATCGTGCAATTCCGCATCATGCGATCCTTGTTTATCTTCTGTAACCCAATTCCGCTCCGCCACTGATCGGCAGAATGCAGCCGGTGATAAACCGCGCTTTGGAGGAGAGCAGGAAGACTGCCGCGTCCGCGATCACATCTCCGTGCGGACACGCTCCGAGCAGGTGAATATCGTCGAGATACTGCCGGATTCCCTCCGGGTCGGGTTGCTCGCGCGCACCACTTCTCGAGCATCGGCGTCCAAACCCCAGCCGGACACACTGCGTTCACGCGAATGGAATAGCGCGCGTAATCAGCAGCCATGGCTTTCGTCAGCGAGATCATCGCGCCTTTGCTGGCCACATACGCCGCATGATTCTGCTGCCCAATCAGTCCCACCATGCTGGCTGTATTCAGGATTGCGCCCTTGCTTTCAACCAGCGCCTCGAAGGCGAACCGGGTCGTCCAGTAGACCGACTTGACGTTGATTCGCTGCAGATCATCCCACTCCTGCTCGGTAGTTTCATGCAGCGGTTTCGAAGGACTGGCAATGCCAGCGTTGTTGTGAACCGCATCGATGCGCCCAAACCGCTTCAGAACAGCGGAGATCGCGGACCGGACTTGCATCGCCATCCGACACATCCGCATAAAGCGCGATGCATGTCCGCCCCGGCCTCGGAGGCGGTGTGCCGAGACTTCTCCAGATCGCGATCGAGATTGCGACCGTGGCTTCCGTCACGCGCGTAAGCAAGCGCGCATTCGCGGCCGATTCCATCGCCCCCACCGGTTAGCACAACGACTTTGCCCGAGAGATCAGCCGGCATGTGGGTTTCGCTTCTCCCAATTGTCGTAAGCAGTCTTGGCGAAGCGTTCCATGGCCTTCCTCACATAGTGCTCTGCGACTTCACCATCGCCTTCGCGCAACAGATCGATGATCCTTTGATGGGCTTCCAGGTCCCTATCCCATGCCGTCGCCTCTTGTCCGCTTGCGGCCACGCGCATGCGGACAAAGGCAAAGAAGGGAAGCAGTATCCTCCGGGCGTGCTCGATGACGTACGGATTGCGCGACAATTCACAGAGTTCGAGATGATAGAGAGAATCGCAGTCGAGGAGGCCGTCGAGGTTCCCCTCGCTTGCCTCTTCCCGCATGACATCCATGGTGGCCTGCAGCACATTCAGGTTTGGCTGCGATGCCGCAGCAAGCCGCGCGGCCAGTCCCTCGACGGCGCCCCGCAGTTGATATATGTGGGCCACATCGACTTCGCTGAGATGGATCACCCTGGCGCTCCGCCCCGAGGCCTTGGTAACGAATCCAGCTTGCGCAAGAATGTTGATGGCTTCGCGGATGGAGCCTTGCGCTACGCCGAACTCCGACGCCCATTTTGCCTCGACAATTCGCATGCCGGGCTGCAAAGAGCCGCTCATAATCTCTTGGCGCAAGCGATCGGCAAGGGTGTTCTTTACAAGTCCCTCGGTTGCAAGTGCTGATGTCGTGGGCATATTCAAGCGCTCAAATAATGAGTGCGATCCTAATGGAGGCTAATACTGGCCGTCAAGGCGATATTTAAGCGCTTGCACCCCGCTGACTTTTCCTCTAGTCTTGCTGGGACAAAACCGGGCGGGTCTGCCGCGCTGGATCGCTGCCTCCGCGCAGAGATTCGAGAGAGGACGTGAGAGATGCAACGTTTTGGCATGGTCATCCGGCTGAAACCGGGGAGCGCAGATGTTTATCGGGAGTATCACGCGGCAGTTTGGCCCGAGGTTCTCGACATGATTCGGGAATGCAATATCCGCAACTACTCGATTTACTTCAAAGACGACACGCTGTTCAGTTACTTCGAGTACTACGGCGCCGACGTGAAGGCCGATTGGGACAAAATGGCGGCACATCCCAAGACGCAAGAATGGTGGGCGGTGATGAAACCATTGCAAGACCCCTTGACCACCCGGAAAGAGGGCGAGTGGTGGGCGGAGATGGAAGAAGTCTTCCATCTGGATTGAACCCACAAAAGGCTCACTGCTCGGTCTATTTAAGTGCTTGTATTGAGAAGAGCTGGGACCCAAGGGGCTGTCATATCCTGCAGTTTACCTTTGTAAACAAAGGAAATTGGCTTGACATGCCGTTCTCCGCAACGTTAGCCTTCTGAGCTAATGAGCGCTTGTATTCGCGGCCGCCGTGATTTTCTCAAGATTGCGTTGGCCGGCTCCTGTATGCCGCTGTTTCCCCATCCAGGCTGGGGAGCCGCTCTCCCATGTGACCGCACAACCTGGTATCGGAACGCCAAGTTTGGCATGTTCATTCATTGGGGGCCATACTCCCAGGCCAGCGTGGAGGCATCCTGGCCAATCATGAGGCCTAAGCCGGGAGGCATTACCGAAGCCGAATACCGGGCCCTGCCAGCGACCTTTAACCCGGATAAATTCGATCCTCGCGCGTTTGTCGATCTGGCGCGGTCCGCTGGGCAGCAATACATGGTGTTTACCACCAAACACCACGACGGTTTCTGCATGTTCGATTCGTCCTATACCGACTACAAAATCACCAACACCCCCTACGGCAAGGACATCGTGGCCCAATTAGCGAAGGCCTGCTCCGAAGACGGCATGCCCCTCGGCTTTTACTATTCGCCCCCCGACATGCATCATACGGGTTTCCGCGATACGTCGAAACTCGCCAGCGAGAATTGGAATGGTGAGCCGCAGCGGCCGGAGTGGCCGAGCTATCTGGAATACATGCAGCTGCAGTTATCGGAGTTGTTAACGCGCTACGGCCCGGCGGCGCTGATCTGGTTCGACGGACTCAACCACCAGGAGAAATACAACGGCGCACGCGTTATTCAAATGATTCGCGAGTTTCAACCGGCAACACTGGTGAATGACCGCATCGGCGTGGATGGCGACTATGAGACGCCGGAACAGTTTATTCCCACTGCCATTCCCACCAAAGGCGTCGTGCTTACCGGCATCGACCCAAACGTTTCGGCCCGATTGAAGAATACGATTCCGCGGCAGGAGGACTTCCGGCTTTGGGAGACCTGCATGACCATCAACAATACCTGGGCCTATAACAAGAACGATCACGAATATAAGTCTGAACAGACGCTGATCAGAGGCCTGATTGAAGTAGCAAGCCGCGGCGGCAATTTTCTGCTGAATGTGGGACCCCAGCCGGACGGCCAGATCCAACCAGAGTTTCAGCAGCGGCTCCGCGCAATCGGCGACTGGCTCACGCTGAACGGCGACTCGATTTACGGCACAACCTACGGGCCAGTTCAGAACGTTGCGGGTTTGCGCACGACCGCGAACGATAAGTCCATCTTTGTGCATGTATTTGAATGGCCCGCTTCAACCTTGGAGATTGCGGGGATCGAGGCCAGGGTCCTTTCGGCGCGACTCCTTGCGAACGGGAAGCCGCTGACCTTTCGTCAGGCCGAAGGCAAACTGCAGATCGATATTCCCCAGCAAACCCCGGACCGAAACGCCAGCGTCATTGCTCTCAAGACGTACTAGGAGTTGATTCCGTAGAAGCGCGTACAGTTTCCCCCGAGAATGGCCGATTGCACTTCGGGTGAAAATTGCTGAACGTAATCGAACACGATCTCCATTGTGGCCGCATAGTCTGCTGACAACAGGCAGACGGGCCAATCGGAACCAATCATCAGACGCTCAGGAGTGAATGCAACAACAACGGCGTCAAGGTAACGGGTAAAGTCAGCAGGCTTCCACTGAATCCATTTTGCCTCTGTAACCATACCCGAGAGTTTGCACCAAACGTTCCTGGCTCTCGCAAGTTCCAGCAAATTTTCGCGCCAGGGAGAAAGGAGGCCTTCAGCGATCCCGGGTTTGCCGATATGGTCCAAAACGAATGACTGTTCAGGGAATTTCTGTACCAGCTGCGTGGCGGCACGAAGTTGTCTGGGGTAAAGCAACAAGTCATAAGTGAGGTCGAACTGCCTCAACTGCGCGATACCGTTCATAAATTCGGCACGCAGAACGAACTCATCGTCGGGCTCGTCCTGGACCATATGACGAACTCCCATGAACTTCGGATGTGTCGCAAAAATCCCCAATTGCCTTCGCAGGTCTGTAGAACACAGGTCCACCCATCCAACGACGCCTTGGATGAATGCATGTCTCTCTGAGAGTTCGAGCAACCAACGTGTTTCCTCAAGAGTCTGGCGCGCCTGAACGGCAACGCATCCATCGAAAGCAACCGACTTGATCAGGGGTTCCAGGTCTTCAGGAAGGAAATCGCGCTTCAGTTGGGTCATCTCATCCGACATCCAGTTGTGTTCTATCGGGGAGTAACGCCAAAAGTGCTGATGTGAATCGATTCGCATATCTTCTCGTGGCATCTTCAGGGGATCGGCAACATTCGATGGATTCGATGCGTCCCAATTCGCATGCTCTTTGCCGCAATGCACCGGCTTATCGTCCCGTCAGGCGCATCGTCTTTGACGAGTGTAATGTTGGCCGACACCAGCGCGCCATCGTCACGCGCGAGTGCGCGTATCACTGCGGTGAAAGAGCCTTGGAGTGTGCCAAGATGAATCTTTACAGCAGCCCTCCCCTGCAAGATAATTTTGAGGTCACGAGCGTTGACCGGCTTCGAGATTGGCCACACAACTTCCATTTCGCTTGCCTTGGCTTCCGCGGATTCCAGCTTTCAAACTTCGTTTTCAGGCGGCCTTTTGGTCGTCTTTCGTTTCCATCGAGGAGGTCTCTTGAAGAACACCTACCGTATTGTGATTGCCGCCGCTCTGTCGCTCACTTCCTCTGCCCGCCCATCCCTTGCTCAGTTAGAAGGTAGCCGCATCGAGACGAGTGCTGCTCATCCGGTGCCCGCAATCCAGGACACGGAGACAGCGGCTCAGCGCGATGCGCGCATGAACTGGTGGCGCGAAGCTCGCTTCGGCATGTTCATCCACTGGGGGCTCTATTCCATTCCCGCCGGCACCTGGAATGGTAATCAGGTTTCCGGAATCGGCGAATGGATCATGAACAGCGGATCGATCCCGGTGGCTGACTACAAGGCGCTCGCGTCTCGGTTCAATCCGACCGCATTCAGCGCGCACGACATTGTTGCGCTGGCGAAATCCGCAGGAATGAAGTACATCGTCATCACGGCCAAGCATCACGACGGCTTCGCCATGTTCGACTCGAAGGCTGACCCTTTCAATATTGTGGCGGCGACACCTTTTCACCGCGATCCACTTCGCGAGCTGGCAGAGGAGTGCAGGAAACAAGGGATCAAGCTTGGATTCTATTACTCGCAGGACCAGGATTGGACAGCTCCGGGCGGGGCCGCTTACAAGAGGGGTAACCATGACCTGCCTAACAATCACTGGGATCCGGCACAGGGCGGCGACTTTGCTACCTACCTTCACACAAAGGCGATCCCGCAGCTGAAGGAGTTGCTCACCAATTACGGTGAATTCCCGGTAGTGATTTGGTTCGACACCCCGACCACCGATATGACCCCGGCACTGGCCGGCGAAATCGTGGCGTTGCTCAATCAGCACCCAAATCTCATCTGGAACAATCGTCTTGGCGGCGGCTACAAAGGAGACACGGAAACGCCGGAGCAGTTCATCCCGGCACAGGGCTATCCCGGGAGGGATTGGGAGGCCTGCATGACGATGAACGACACCTGGGGGTACAAGTCCTACGACACCAACTTCAAGTCGACCGAAACGCTTCTACGAAATCTCATCGACATCGCCAGCAAGGGTGGCAATTACCTGCTGAACATCGGACCGGACTCGACGGGCACGGTGCCCCCCGCCGAGGTTGAACGCCTTCAGCAAGTCGGAAAATGGCTCGCCGTCAATGGCGAGGCGATCTACGGCACGCACCCGACTCTTTTCGGCGACGAGGCCGGCGCCTTCAGCACCACCGAAAAAGACAAAAAGGGCAATCCGAAGTTCATCCCCTCATGGAACTGGCGTTCGACCACCACCGCGGACAAAATCTACTTTGAGATATTCAATTGGCCTGAGCGGTACCTTCCACATCGGGAAAGTGCCGCGCACCGTTACAGGCGCCTATCTGCTGGCGGACGCAACCCATAAGCCGCTCAAGTTTACCCAGACTGGCGACGGCGTTGACATTGTGCTGCCCAATCAGGCGCTTGACCCGATCGCAACAGTGCTGGTGTTGACGACGAAGTGATTCTTGACGCCGCAGACTCGACAATTTCTTCCCATCAATAATGGGGAAGCCGGAACGATCGATGGACGATTCCCGGTAGCAATACAAACCCTTCTGAAGAGGCCCGCTCATCAGCGGGCCTTTCGTTTGAGTGCAGCGATGAATCCGACTGGAGTGGATGAGCACAAGCCGCTCCTGAGCCGCCGGCGATGGAAACAAGGATCCCCTTGGTGCCTGCCTGTGAAATTCGAGTCCGGAGCTACTTTTTCGCAGCAGGTTTGTAGCCAGTGCTGCCCGCCTTCTTCATCGCCTCAAGACCCTCTTCCGGGCTGATCAGCGCTGTGGTTTTGACGCTCTTGCAGGCGCCGCCTGCGCTGATCGCCAGCGCGAATGCCGCCGCGCTCACGTTGTCGGGCATCTCCATCACGACGACAGTGTCGTAGTCACCGAAGGTCAGCCAGCCGCCGATGAGCTTGCCGCCAAGTTTCTCAATCGGTTTGCGGACAGCCTCAAGGCGATTCTGCGGTTTCTTGATCAACGCCGCCAAAGCCTCGGAAGTGTATGCGACCTGCACCATGTAACTGGACATCGGGGTTCCGCCTTTCAGGATTTCTTCGTCGGGTTTTCCCGGCGCCGCAAGTATACGCAGCCGGGACGCTTTGGCAAGGCATTTGTTCGAGGGTGGGGGGCAAGGCTGCAGGTTGGGGCGTTGCCGCGAGCATGGCTCGCACCTGCATCAATTCGGCTGCTCGCTTACTCGAGATCTTCCTGTTCGAAAGTCGGACTGAGATGCACGTCGACCTGGCGGAGCGCAGTCAGCGCGGTAAACTTGTGCTTCTCACCGGCGCGTACCACCAGAATGTCTCCAGGCCCCGCATCGAGTTCGCGATCATCGACGATCCAGTGCGCCCGCCCTTCGATCACATAGACGATCTCATCGTAGCGGTGGCGGTGAAGCCTCGGACCCGCGCCGGGCTTGGCCTTGACCACGAACATCGACATACCCAGGCCGTCCCGTTGTGCGCCTTCGAATTCATAGGACGAACCAACGAAGGGAAGTGCGGTTTCATGGATCGCTTCCATATCGATTGGAGTGGCCCGCCATGCAGCCGAGATGCAAAATCGCCGCCTTCGACAGGCTAAACATGAAGGCAACGGCGCGGGTATTCGCCGTTGCCTCGTCCTTCCACGTTAAGAAGCTGACTGACTTATTTGGACACAACCACCAGGCTGAGCGGGCTTGACGTCGCACCGATGGAGTAGGGCGAGCCCGCTGCTTCAACCACGCTCGAGGTGGTCACTGTATAGACATGCAGCTTGCCGCTGGCTGCATTGACCGCATAAAGGTGGTTGCTCTTGTCCCACTGCAGTTCATTCACGTAGCCCGAAGTCCCGATCACGCCGGTGAACTTGGTGATGGGAGAAGCGCCGTTGAAGTGGAAGATTTGCACGCCGGTGCCGGTAGCGACGGCGAGCAGGTTGCCGCCCGGCGACATCCGCAGCGCATTGATCGACCCGCTGACCGTCGGCATATTCGCGGCCGTATTTGTCGAGGTGAGATTGCCCTGGCTGTCTGCGCTAAAGCTGGCCAGCTGTGGGCTCTTCGTCGGGCCACAGGGAGCGTCCTTCATCGCGAACAGTGCGATCGGCAAGGTGATTCGATCCATCATCGGTGATGAGTGGCGTAGCGATCTTGCCGACGGCCCCGTTCTGGTCGGAGGGGAACATCGCGTAGTAGTAATAGCCGCCCGCGGGCCCTTCAGGATAGTTGACGTTCTGGCCAGGGGCGAGTTCCAGGGCGCCGCTGCTCTCGCGGGCGAATATGTTGATATTGGCGCCGCAGTCGTCGGTGATGCCTTCAAAACTGTAGGCGAACTTATTGTTGCCAAGCAGCACCGGCAACGTATTCGATCCCGTGATATTTCTGATCGTCGTTCACGATGAGGTCGCCTTTATAGGTGAGTGAGCCGGACGAAGACACGCTGGAAGACTGCAGCGCATCGCAAAGTTCGTTGCCGTCGCCGGCATTCGCTCCCTGAATGGAAACGTAGATGTCTGCACCGCTAGTGGTCGAGAACGGCGCCCGACGGATTGCCGCACTGTCCGCCGGCGAAGCTCCTGGTGTTCAAGGCGGAAGCCTCTCCGCCGATGGCTCCGTTGGATGCAAGCTTGTATGTGTAGATATCGCTCGATCCCATCGTGACCAGGGTCTTTCCGTTGCTGCCCATCATCTGTCCGGAGACCTTGAAGGGAGAACCGGATACCGCTGTCAGTGCGCCGTTGGCCGCGGCATCGTAAAGTTCGATCCCGCTGGCTGTCGACACGTAGACCAGCGCCACCGGGGTGCTCGACGCCTGCGTGGTGGCGTCTTGAGCAGTGCTTTGGGCCAGCACGGGCGGAAGCGCAGAGCGCCGCTCCGGCGCATACAAGTCCAAAGTTGCGAAGATTGAGTGAAAGGGCTTTGCTCGCCTGAGGGATGCTCTTCATGACCGTCTCCTTGTTTGATTTCAGATTGGGCTTCATTTCGCTTTCACCCAGTAACGCGACGTCGAATGAAAAAGGGGGTCACGAGCCCTCCGCATACAAAGCGGTGTCAGGGCAGCGAGCTCATGTCTCTCGCCATCGCGAACCACGAGGGTGTCACCCGGGCCGGAATCGAATTCGCCACGATTCCCAGGCCGGTGCCGATCACCTTCCACGAGGTAAGCCGCCTCATCGTCGCGGCAGCCACGGAGCCTGAGACTTTCCCAGAACTCGGCCTTGGCAATAAACGGCAGGCCCAGTTGTCCGACTGCAAACTCGTAGGACCACTCAATGAGGGGCAGAGTGGTTTCATGAATCGCTTCCACACGGGTCGAGTATTCTCGCTGCGCCGGGTGGTGCTTGCAACGACGGAGAGCAGGTTGCCTGCCGAATATGTGTGCAGCACCCTGCTAGAACCTGACTCCGTCAGCAAGTCGGCCGAACTCATGGTTGGCAGGTAATTCCGAGTGCGACCCGTCACAAGGCCGACAACTTTGAAGGGAGAGCTGGAAAGGGCCGGGAGCGTTCCGATGGAAGGGGCGTCGACGGCCTCGAATCCGACCCCGGACGATCCGTAGCCTTGAGCCAGTGGAGCGCCTGCTACAGCGGTTATGGCGTCCGGAATTGCGCCCGGGCCGTTCAGGGCCATTGCCGGGGAGGCGCAGAGTATCGCTGCGGCGCATCCAAACCCGAAGTTGCGCAGATTGATAGAAATGGCCTTGCTAAACAGGGAACCGCTTTTCATGTCCGCCTCCATGAACCGGTACCGGCTGACTTCTGCCTCACCTAGAACGCGTAATCCAGAGGGAAAGCGGGTCATGCGGTCGCCGTGGCAATCAACGGTGGCGGATTCGCTGCGTCTAAGGGGATGAGGGTGTGTAGGCTTAGGAAATCATGGCAAACCGATCCGATATTCTCGTTGCGCTCTCGGCAAGTGCCTTTTCGCTGTGTCTGATGGCGTCGATCTCCGCAGACAGCCAGGCCGCGCAGGCGCCGGCGGATCAGCCCGCTGCTTCGCTGAAGATCCAGGCAAACGAGGTCGTGCTGCCGGTCACCGTCCGGGACAAGCATGGAGCGCTGGTGACCAGCCTGAATATGGGCGACTTTGCGCTCACCGAAGATGGCCGCGCGCAGACCATCAAGAGCTTCACGCGCGAGAGCAATCTGCCCTTCCGGGTTGGTCTACTGGTGGACACGAGCCGTAGCGTTGCCGGCGCGATGGAAGACGAGCGCAAGGCTGCCGGGGAGTTCGTCGACAAAATGCTCCCAGCCGATCCCAACAGCACCACGCAGAAGGACGAGGCCTTCCTGCTTCACTTCGATCGCGAGGTTGAGTTGCTTGAAGACTTCACCAACTCGCGGGAAAAGTTGAAGCGCGAACTCGAAGACATGGGCCCGACGAAGGCTGCAAACCAGATGGACCAGGGACCGGAGACGGCCGGCGACGATCGCGACAGCCGGCCGCGCAGCCGCGGGGGCACGCAGTTCTATGACGCCATCTACCTGGCGTGCCATGAGCTGATGCAGAGCAAGGATGGCCGCAAATCGCTGATCGTATTTTCCGATGGCGCCGACCGCGGAAGCAAAGAGACGCAAAATGATGCGGTCGATGCCTGCGACCGCGCCAATGTGTCGATCTACGCGATCTTCTTCAAAGGCCAGCAGGAGAATAACGGCGGCAACGGCTTCCCCGGCAATCGTCGCGGTGGCTACGGCGGAGGCGGTTATCCGGGCGGCGGCGGAGGCTACCCCGGCGGGGGTGGATACCCCGGTGGCGGCAATCGGCGCGGGGGACCCGATACCACAGCCTCGAACGGTCAGGATGGCAAGAAGATCATGGAGCGGATTGCGGAACGCACCGGCGGCCATGCCTTTGAGGCGAAGAAGAAAACCGACCTCGAGCCGATCTATAACCTGATCACGGACGAACTCCGCGGCCAGTATCTGATGACCTACACGCCGGACAAACCGGATACCGAGGGCGGCTTCCACAAGATCGCACTGAAGGCGAACAAGAACGACCTGACCGTGGTGACCCGTGAGGGCTACTATGCGCCCGGCGGCGATACCAAGTAGGGAAGTCCGAAGGTCGGGTCGAGCTTGTGCTCATCTGCCGGGTCGACCGGAGCCGGAATCTCTTCGTCGGTCACAACAAAGAAATGGCGCAGGTCTGCCTGACCGAAGGAAGTGGTCAACGCCACGTCGGCAGCGTCGCGGCCCGTGGCCATCAGGATGCGCCCAATACGAGGCGTATTGTTGCGCGCATCGAAGGCCCACCAGCGGCCGTCAAGCCACACTTCGAACCAGGCGCTGAAGTCCATGGGCGGACGCGCAGGCACGCCGATGTCGCCCAGGTAGCCGGTGGCATAGCGCGCCGGAATGTTCAGCGCGCGGCAGAAGCTGATCGCCAAATGCTGAAAGTCGCGGCAGACTCCGACTCGCTCGGTGTAAACGTCCATCGCTGTCTTCGACGGCCTGGTCTGCTGATAGTTGAAGGCCACCTTGGCGTTGACCCAGTCGCAGATCGCCTGCACGCGGCCCCACCCCGGAGCCATCGTGCCAAACAGCTCGTAAGCGATATTCGTGAACCGATCGACCTCGCAGTAGCGGCTGCTGAGCAGGAAGAGGAGAATGTCGTTGGGCAGCTCGCCGACCGGGATCTCTCGCGCGGCGAGGTTGACTTCGTCGGTGAGACCGGAGTCGCGAATCAAGGTGGATCCGCTGAGGCGCAAATGTCCTTTGAGCGCAACAAACCGCGCGCAACGGTTGCCGAACGTGTCGTGGTAAGTGATGACCTCGAGCTTCGGCTCCGTCTGGAGTTCATCGGGCTCGATAAGATCGTGTACGCGCGATGGGTGCACATGCAGCAGCGCCACCATGGCGACGTCGGCGGAAAGATCGAATTGGATATCAAATCCAAGGCGGATGAGCATGAAGTATTCGTCCGTTAGAGTGAGATGGGGGAACCCGCGGACGAACTGGGACAGAAGAGTAGCAGGCCCGCTCTTCAATAAGATGCAAAGAAGTCAGCCAGCGCAGCTAAGGTAAGGAGATTTCCATGAATGTTCAGGAGCAGATCAGGAATTATATTGCCTCCCAACCGGAACAAAAGCGCAGCGAAATGCAGCAGTTGCATAACACCCTTTTGGCGCTGATGCCGAAATGCAAACTGTGGTTTCTAGATGGGAGAGACGAGAAAGGGAAAATCGTTTCCAACCCAAACATCGGATATGGAACGCAAACAATGCAATACGCCGATGGAAAAACCAAGGAGTTCTATCAAATCGGCCTGAGTGCGAATACAACCGGCATCTCCGTCTACATCATGGGACTCAAGGACAGGAAGTACCTGGCCCAGACATTTGGGAAGGACCTCGGCAAAGCAAGCGTGACAGGGTATTGCATCAAGTTCAAAACACTGAGCGATATAAACATCGACACACTGAAAGCTGCAGTTGGATATGGAATTGGAGAGACAGGCGCTCAACGTTGATGCTATTGGCTCGATGCTTGGCCGGAATGACCGTCAGCGGTGACACTTCGAACCCGGATTTAAGCCGATGTTTTTCGATCCCCTCCATCCGTTCGGTTCGACTGCCTTCCATCACCCGTCGAACTCGATTCGTCACAATCCTCATGTGATTGCCCACCCCCATCGAAGATGATTCATTGTGCGGCTGTTCATAGGCGGGAGGCACAATGCGATCGAAGTTCGTGGTTCTCTTTTTCGCGGCGCTCATGTCAATGCACTTTTCCGCGCAGACTTCCACTACCCCCGACCCCGCCGCCGCGGATAAGGCCTATGCGGCGCGAGATTGGGCTGCCTCCGAACCCCAGTACTCCGCTCTCGTCAGCCAGCAACCGGAGAACCCGCGCTTCTGGTATCGGCTCGGCGTTTCTGCCCGATCGAACAAACACCTCGATATCGCGCTCGACGCATTCAAGAAGGCGAAATCTCTCGGCGTCGGAAACGGGCTGCCTCCCTCTCTCGCAGACTACGAAATCGCAACCACTTATGCCGGCATGGGAAAGAACTCGCTGGCGCTGGAATCGCTGAAGTCGTCGGCCGGTGCGGGTTTCATGCAGACATCGCGCCTCACCAGCGACGGAGAGTGGGATGCGCTTCGCAGCGACGACCAGTTCCTCGCGTCGGCGAAACTGGTGCAGCATAACGCCGCCCCGTGTGACGATGCGGAGTTCAAACAATTCGACTTCTGGATTGGGGACTGGCAGGTTGCCTCGGCTTCCGACGGCCATGAGGCCGGTTCGAGTCATATCTCGAAAGAGATGAGCGGCTGCGTCGTCTGGGAAAACTGGACCTCGGCCCGCAGTCCTTACTTCGGCAAGAGCTACAACACCTGGAATCCGAATTTAAAACGGTGGGAGCAGTACTGGGTGGACACCGGTGCCGGCGTGATGTTCTTCCATGGCAACCTGAAAGACAACGTGATGGACTATTGGACCGACGATGTACCGCAAGCCACGGGTGGCACCCTGCTGCGCCATCTTCAGTTCTTCAATCTCGGACCCGACAAAGTGCGTCAGTTTTCACAAGGCTCCTCAGACGGAGGCAAGACCTGGCACACCGAGTACGACCTCATCTACACGCGGGTTGGGAACGAGAGCAAGTGAGTTAAATCGCTCATTCCCTCCCTGGCCAAACATGGGAAGGCTACCACCCAAATCGAGTGGCGAGAGTGACTGCAGGTTTTTCAAACGGCACGGTGAGACAGGTTGACCGAAGTCCAACTTGCCCACAAACGCGCGGGGCGTTCGCTCGCGCGAACGCCCCGCACCGTGCCCTTTGATTGCTGCCTTTACTTGCTACCGGACAGGTCTGGCCCCGTCTGTTTTTCCTGGAGTGCCGCCTGTGCTGCTGCAAGCCGTGCCGTGAGCAACCGGAAGGGCGAGCAGGATACATAGTTGAGGCCGATCTTGTGGCAGAACTTGACGGACTCAGGATCGCCGCCATGCTCGCCGCAGATGCCGACCTTGAGATCGGGCCGTGTGTTGCGTCCCTTGGCCGTGGCCATCTTCACCAGCAATCCCACGCCCGCCTGATCAAGAGTGGCGAACGGATCCTGCTTGAAGATGCCGTGTCTTCAGATAGGCCGGCAGGAAGTTGTTGATGTCGTCGCGCGAGATGCCGAAGGTGGTCTGGGTCAGATCGTTGGTTCCGAAGCTGAAGAACTCAGCCTCTTCGGCGATCTGATCGGCGGTCAAGGCAGCGCGCGGCAACTCGATCATGGTTCCCACCATGTAGTCGACGGTCTCGCCCTTCTCCTTGAAGACGTCTGCGGCAACGCGGCGTACGATGGCCGACTGGTTGCTGCATCTCTTCGATGGAGCCGATGAGCGGCACCATGATTTCGAGATGCGGATCGCCGCCGTTTTTCTTCACGCTGACCGCGGCCTCGAAGATGGCCCGTACCTGCATCTCGGTGATCTCAGGGAAGGCGATGCCGAGGCGGCAGCCGCGCAGGCCGAGCATGGGGTTCATCTCATGCAGTTCCTGCACGCGCGCCAGCAGCGGACGCAGTTCCTTCAACCGCGGCGAGCGAGGCTTGGTGTCTTCGAGGTGCGAGATTTCGACCAGCAATTCTTCGCGCTGGGGCAGGAACTCGTGCAGCGGTGGATCGAGCAGGCGGATGGTGACCGGCAGCGACTCCATCGACTTGAAGAGACCGGCGAAGTCGGCGCGCTGCATCGGCAGAAGCTTCTTCAGCGCGTCGCGGCGGTCCTTCTCGTTGTCGGCAAGAATCATGGTGCGCATGTGTCCGATGCGGTCTTCGGCAAAGAACATATGCTCGGTGCGGCAGAGGCCGATGCCTTCGGCGCCGAACAGGCGAGCCTGTTTGGCGTCGCGAGGAATGTCGGCGTTGGCGCGGATCTTCAGACGGCGAACCGGATCGACCCAGCTCATGAACTTCACCAGATCCGGATCGTCGGGCTGCGCGGGCAGAGTCTTCAGCTGGCCCTCGATCACGCGGCCGGTGGTTCCGTCGAGCGAAATCCAGTCGCCCTGCTTGAAGACGTAATCCTTGACGCGGAGTTCCTTGTTCGCTTCGCTGACCTTCAGGTCGCCGGCGCCGGCCACGCAGCACTTGCCCATGCCGCGGGTAACGACAGCAGCGTGCGAGGTCATGCCGCCGCGCGAGGTGAGAATGCCGGCTGCAACTTCCATGCCGGCGATGTCTTCCGGAGTGGTTTCGCCGCGGACCAGGATGATCGAGCGATACGCGCCGCTCTGGTGGAACTTCACCGCATCTTCCGCGGTGAAGACGATCTGCCCGACGGCCGCGCCGGGCGATGCCGGCAGGCCGGTGGCGAGCACTTCGATCTTCTCGCCCTTTTCCACGAGGCGCGGAACCAGGAAGTCATACAGCTGGTTCGGCTCTACGCGGAAGATGGCTTCTTCCTGCGTGATGAGCCCTTCGCGCACCATGTCGATGGCGATGCGGACAGCGGCGAGGCCGGTGCGCTTGCCATTGCGGGTCTGCAGCATGTAGAGCTTGCCATCCTGGATGGTGAACTCGAAATCCTGCATATCGCGATAGTGCTTTTCCATCTTCCAGGTGATGGCGCGCAGATGGTCGTAGACCTTGGGCATGGCGCGCTCAAGCTCGCTGATCGAGAGCGGCGTGCGGATGCCGGAGACGACGTCTTCGCCCTGCGCGTTCATCAGGTATTCGCCGAAGAACATGTGCTCGCCGGTGGCGGGGTTGCGGGTGAAGCCGACGCCGGTGCCGGAGTTCTCGCCGAGATTGCCGAAGACCATGGCCTGCACGTTGACGGCGGTGCCCAGCCAGTCGTCGATGTGATTGATGCGGCGATAGGTCTTGGCGCGATCGTTCTGCCAGCTGCGGAAGACGGCATCGCGCGCCTGCACGAGCTGATCGAGCGGGCCCTGCGGGAAGTCTTTTCCGGTCTCCTTGCGGACGAGCTTCTTGTACTCGGCGATGATCTCCTTCAGCGCCTCGGGCTGAAGCTCGTAATCGAACTTGACGCCTTCCTTTTCCTTGACCGCTTCGAAGATGTGCTCAAACTTCTTCTTCGATATATCGAGCACCACGTCGCCGAACATCTGGATCAGGCGGCGATAGGAGTCATAGGCGAAGCGCGGATTGTCGCTGCGCTTGGCCAGCGCTTCGACGGCTGTGTCATTCAGGCCGAGGTTGAGAATCGTGTCCATCATGCCGGGCATGGAGAACTTTGCGCCCGAGCGGACGGAGACGAGCAGCGGATTCTCGCCGGCGCCGAGTTTCTGCCCCTGCAGCTTTTCGAGCCTTTCCAGAGCCGCATGCATTTCGACGTCGATCTGCGGGACTCAAAGCACCGCGCATGTATTCGCGGCAAGCTTCGGTTTGAATCGTGAATCCCGGAGGAACGGGCAGTCCGGCGTTGGTCATCTCGGCCAGGCCTGCGCCCTTGCCGCCGAGAACATCTTTCATGCGGCCGTTGCCGTCGGCCTTGCCGTCACCGAAGAAGTACACGTAGCGAGTTGGGGTTGAAGTTGTGGCTGCCGGTTGGGCAGTCGTTGGTTCCACCACGCCCTGCGTCATGGATCATGCCTCCGTCTTTTCGAGTTTGTACCCAGCGGCAGAGAACTGCAGCGGGGGTTCGACCGCTCCCCAACGACATCTGTCGCCGAAGATCGTTCATCCGCGGAAGCGGTTTGCATGAGAGGGTGGCGGGACGGAGGCTCAGCGGAACTACAAAAAAGCGATAAATTTGCTGAGCGCGTGCGAGTCATCCAGACATAGGACACCGCAACACGGCACTGTTTCGTCGCTAGTACAAATAGCGCCGACAGTATACCGTTGCATGTGCCACTCGTCACAGGCCATTCGATGGGAGGTGTTTCCGTGTTCCAGACTACGAAAAACAAATGGGTCTGAGGATAGCGTCGACCCACGCCGGTGCGGAGTTTCCGCAGGGAGTGCAGAAACTCAGGCGGCCGGGCGTTCCATGCGGCATCCGCATTGCGGAGGGACAATCGTATTCTGGGAAAGGAGGTATTTGTCCAAACCGACGAGCCGGAGAATCTGCGCCACGCGCCCAGAGACGTTGGTCAGGCTGAAAGAGTGGCCGGCTTCCCGGGCATTCCGGTAAAGCGAGACGAGCGCGGCAATTCCCGCCGCGTCGATCCGCTCAACCGAGGAAAGGTCAAGAGTCACACTACGATCCTGAACCATTGGTTTCAAGTGTTCGACCAGGCCTGTGTCTTCGCCGCGCACCAGCTGGTCGGGAATCCAATATCCGACGACCAGGTCGTCCTCGCGGATTTCATGGCCGGTTGGGGCGGTATGGGTATCACACATTGCGGTTGTCATAAAAAGCTCCTGGGGAATGATCGCTGGCTTCACTCGGCAGTTTCGTCAATGAAGCGAAAAAAATGAGTTCATTCTTTCTCGCCGAGATAGGTTGCACGTGCGAGGCCAAACCCTGACTCAGGAAAGTTGCTGCATTTACAGGAGATAGCCGAGCCTGCACGAACCATGATCGGCAACCCGTGTGTCCGGTCCCGAACCCTGCGTTCGCTATCGGACACGTAGCTTAATACGCAAAATGGGGGGACTTTCGTTCCATGTTTGTCACTGGACAAAACTCGGCCGGCGACCCGCTCGCCCTGAGCCGCGAGACAGCGCGCAGGCTGGCGCTGGCGTCCGGGTTCTCCGAAGCCGCCTTGACGGCGCTGCCCCATGAAGCGGAGGCGCGCGATGCCAGGAGATTCGAGGAGTGGATCGAGAGCGGGAACGCCGGAACCATGAAGTACCTTGGCCGGACCGAGGCCGAGAATGGCGCAGTTGGGCAACTCATCCGCTCGCGGACGGCGATCGCCTTTCCCTGGGCACAGTCGGCAATCCTGTGCTTCGCGAACTACCAGAGCGCCGAGGCTCGCTCAATTGACCCGGCCGCCGCCGACACTGGCTGGATCGCCCGCTACGCCTGGAGCAGCCGCAGAGACAGCGGTGGCGTGCAGCGGCCGAGCGACTATCACAAGGTGCTCAAGAAGAAGCTTGCGAATCTCGAAGCGCAGTTGCACGAGGAACTCGGCCCGTTCCAGGCCCGCGGCTTTGTCGATTCAGGCCCCCTGCTCGAACGCGCCCTCGCCACTGCCGCCGGCCTGGGCTGGACAGGCAAGAACACCTGCCTCATCCATCCCAGGCTGGGCTCCTTCGGGTTTCTCGCCGTGCTCTTGACGTCGCTGCCGGTGCAGGCGCAATCGAGCCCGCCACTCACAGTTCCGGATCGCTGTGGAAGCTGTACGCGCTGTCTCGACGCATGCCCGACAGGCGCGCTGATTGCTCCGCGCCAGATGGATGCGCGCCGCTGCATCTCCTATCTCACCATTGAACATCGCGGCGAGATTGAGCCGGAGCTCATGGCAGGGATGGGAAGGCAGGTCTTCGGCTGCGACATCTGTCAGGACGTTTGCCCGTGGAACAGAAAAGCGCCGATCGCCGCCGATCCTGACCTGGAGCCACGCAAAGAACTCGTCAATCCAAACTTGGAATGGCTCGCCGAACTCGACGAATCCGCGTTCGAGAAGCTCTTCAACGGCTCGCCCGTGCGCCGTGCCGGTTTCAACGGACTGCGCCGCAACGTGGCCATCGCCATGGGCAATAGCGGAGCGCGGAAGTTCGTGCGTCAACTCGAAAAACTGCAGGATGCTACAGACGCGGGTCTTCGCGCAGCCGCGCGCTGGTCAATCGCCAGGCTCAAGGCAGGCACAGACTCGGCAGGCGGCAGCAGCGAGTGAACGCACACTCCCGCAGTTGATGAAGTCGAATTGGCGCGTGGATTATGCGACGCGGGTAACGTCTGCAGCACTGAGCCCTTTGGGACCCTGCTGACAGATGAACTCTACCGATTCGCCCTCGTTCAACGTCTTATAACCATTCGCCTGGATGGCAGAGAAATGGACAAATACGTCTTCACCGCTGGAGCGCTGGATGAAGCCGAACCCCTTTGCGCCGTTGAACCACTTCACAACACCCTGTTCCTTCATACACGCACTCCTTCTCTGGTGATATGGCCTCACTCGGCATCTTTGGGCTGGCGCCGGCGATGAAGGACTTCAGGGAAGACTTCAACTCAGGCACCCGATCTCAGGGAGGGTGCGGAACGAGCCTAAGACACCGCGGGCTACCGATGTTTGCCCCCAGGCGCACAGCGGCAACCCTATTACGACCATTTTTGGTAGCCGTCCTACAGTTATGGCAGGAATCCGATAAGGATGCAATAAAAAACGCGCGATTCCGGCCAGGTTCCAGGGGAGAACAGGCACCCTTGGATCTCGCGAGATGGCTCGTGAATACGGGTGGAGTTATCCTGAAAGAACCGTCCAAGGCCGGCTTTTGAGGCGCCGATCGGCCTTGCGTCCATCAGAAGGCCGCAGGCGATCGAAGAGGAAAGAGTGGTAGAGACTCTCGAGAAAGCAGAGATAGCAAAGCAGGATGCCCGGCCAGCGCCGAGCACCGATCTACCTGTCGTGCAGAGCAAGTGGTACCGCTGGCGCAAGAGTGGAAAAGCGCTCTGGGTCTACCTGCTCGACAGCCAGGTGCACACCTTTGCCTTCAGCGTGGCCGCCAACGCGATCATTTCGTTCATTCCGTTTATCGTGCTGCTCTACACGCTTGCCCGCACCGTATTTCACTCGCAGCAGATGGTCGACGTGGTCAGCGATCTGGTGAATTACTTTCTGCCTTCGACCGCGAAGACCGGCTTTCTCACCTACAACCTCGAGGCCGTAGTCCCCCGCCACGGGGTACAGGCGCTTTCTCTGGTCATGATCCTGATCTCCTGCACCGGCATCTTTCTTCCCCTCGAAGTAGCGCTCAATCAGGCCTGGGGTGTGACCAGGAGCCGCAACTACATCCTGAATCAACTTGTGGCTCTGGGACTGGCGCTGATCATGGTCGCGCTCGCCCTGGGTAGCGTCCTCGTGAACGCCGGCGAGCACGCCATTTTGACGGTCTTGTTCTTCCATCACACCGACAATCGAATATTCCAGGGGCTCAGCTATTTCTGGCTCTCGATCTCTACAGGCATCGCGTCCATTCTGTTTTTCTTCTCGATCTACTGGCTGCTGCCGAATTGCAAGGTGCCGTGGAAACCGGTCCTGCGCACGTCCATCGTGACCGGCATCCTCTGGCTTTTTGCCAAAATGCTGTTCGTCGAGGTGCTGCCGCATCTGGACCTGCGCGCCCTGTACGGCCCTTTCTTTGTCTCCGTGGGTTTGCTGTTCTGGGCCTATATCTCGGGATTGATCCTCTTCGCCGGCGCCCAGTTTTCCGTGGCGCGCTGGGGGCAAAAGAAGCCCCAGTCCTGACAGACAAAGTCACTGCACGTTGAAGCCCTTAACGGCGATCGCATTGGGCGAATGGCCCGTTGGAATCATCGTGAACAGCGAACTGAAGAGCGAGCGCGTCTGGAGCAGCAGGTCTGTCCGCACCACCGCCACGTCCGAAGACCTGTTGTCGACGACAAAAAGCAGCACGCCGCGCGAGGAGAAGGCAAGCGCTTTGGGACCGTCGCCCACGTGAATCGAAGGCACGATGCGCTTTCCATCGTCGATCGAATACACCGTCACATATTGCGATCGGAAATTCGCGACGTACAACAAAGAATTATCGCGCGAGACAACGCCGCGCACCGGACCATTGCCAATCAGGTAAGCGCCGCCGACGTCGCTCTTGCTGGTATCGATCTCGCTGATCGAATCGCTCAGCGAATTGCAGACAAACACTTCGCCGCCATCCGGCTTCAGCGCCAGATTCGACCGGCTCAAGGCCGACATCGAGCATCGATTCCAAACGGTCGGGTTGAGCAGGGTTCGCCTTCGCGAGACTCAGCGCCATCACCTGATGGCCATTGGCGCATGCCGCGAACGCCTTCGATGAATCCGGCAGAATCACCACATCCTGTGCGCCCGGGCAGCCGTCAAAGACGCCGCGCAGTCTGCGCGTTCCGGTATCGAAAACGCTCACCGAGTTCCCACGCCGATTGGCGACCACGAGCGTTTTATCGTCAGGGCTCAACCGTGCGGCCACTGGCTCTTCGCCGGCCCCAATCAGCGCAATCTCGCGTCGCGCGTTCAAATCCAGGACAGACACCGAGTTCGACTCGGAGTTCGCGACGTAACCAAGCGTTCCTTCCGCGTTCACTTCAAGGGATACCGGCCTGCGGTGCAGAGGAACCGTTGCCACAACCTTGTTCTGGGTTGCGTCGATGACGGAGAGCGAGCCGATCCCGCCGGACGCGCCCGCATTCACGACGTAGACTTCGTTGCGTGTTGGGCTCGCCGCCACCGCTACGGGGTTCTGGCCCACACCCAACTCGCGATCCAGGCGCACATTCACGACGTCGAGCACGGTGACCGTGCCGCTATCTCCGTTGGTGACGTATGCGTATTCGCGGTAGTTCGCAGGATATTGAGGCAGTTCGTGCGGACGGCAACCGGTCAGCGCCGGCAGCGACAGCAGCCCGGGCAGGAGAACCCATGCGCCTGGGGTGCGAAGTGCAGGCAATCGTGCAGACCGATTCGGCATTCGCCTAATCCGCTGCTGCGGGAACATGAATGCCGCGCGGCAAGCGTCGTGCAACGACCGGAGCAATCTGCTCAATCTCATTCATCATGCGCGCGAACTGATCCGGGTAGATCGATTGCGGTCCGTCGGAGAGCGCCAATTCAGGATGATTGTGGACTTCCACCAGAATGCCGTCGCAGCCCACCGCTACAGCGGCTCGGCCCATCGGCAGCACGCTGTCGCGCTTGCCTGTGCCGTGGCTGGGATCCACCAGGATGGGCAGGTGGCTGAGCCTTTGCACCGCGGGAATAATGCTGAGATCCAGAGTGTTCCGTGTGTGATCCGCAAACGTGCGCACGCCCCGCTCGCAAAGAATGACCTGATAGTTGCCTTCGCTCATGATGTACTCGGCCGACATCAGGAACTCTTCCAGCGTCGCCGAAAGCCCACGCTTCAGCAGCACCGGCTTGCGCAGCTTGCCCGCCTTCTTGAGGAGCGAAAAATTCTGCATGTTGCGTGCGCCGATCTGGATCACATCGGCCCATTCGGCCACCAGTTCGAGGCTCTCGTTGTCGATGGCTTCCGTGACGATGCGCAGTCCGTAGCGCTCGCGAATTTCACCCATGATGCGCAGAGCTTCGAGCCCCAGGCCCTGGAAGGCGTAAGGCGATGTGCGCGGCTTGTAGGCGCCGCCGCGGAAGAACTGCGCCCCTCCGGCCGAGATGATCTCGGCGATCTCGAATGCCTGATCGCGGCTCTCGATGGAGCAGGGGCCGCCAATGATGGCAAGGTCGCGCCCGCCGATAGTGGCATCGGTGCCGGGGAACTGAATGATCGTGTCTTCTTCTTTTACGTCGCGGCTGGCGAGTTTATATGCCTTGGAGACCCGAATGACTTCGGCGACGCCCGACAGTTCTTCGATATTGCCGCGCTCGACCTCGCCCTTGTTCCCGGTGATGCCGATCGCAGTGCGCTGGGCCCCGGGAAGGGGGTGGGCTCTAAACCCTAGACGTTCAATGTACTCGCAGACAGCCTGGATCTGCTCCGGCGTCGCGAGCGCCTTCATCACAACAAGCATTGACTGGCCCTCAAACTACCAGTTTATCGCGCAACTATGCGCGGTGCAATTTGTTGCGGGTTGCGATGGTTACGGTGGGAAGCGCTCTAGAAGCCGAGATGGAGGGCAGGCTTGACCTGGCTCACGTTGTCCTGCACGGCTTTGACCATGGGCATCTTGGCAGCCAGCGCCTGTGTCTGCGAGCGCGCTTGCTGCGTGCCGGCCTGCAACAGGTCGGTCTTGTTCGCAGGGAGCCATGTGGTCAGGTGGAATTGCGCCACTAGATCGTTGCGCATTCCCTCAATCTGCAGGCGCGCGGTGGTGGCGTTTGCGCTCACGAAAGCGCGAAACCGCTCAGGAACGTTTTGCAGATAGGGGGAGACTTCAGCAGAAATAGCGTAGGCGACGGAGTCGAGGCGCTGACATGCGGTCTGCGTGAGGAGGACGCTTGCAACGGGCCCCTGGAAATGAAGGCGTTCATTGTTCGACGTCTGGATGAGCGCGGCGCCAAGAACCGTCAGAGTACCAAGAACCAGGCTACCGGAGAGGATTTTTCCCGCGGTCAACATTCGAACTTCCTCCGACCAAAAAGGGGGGATGCCGGTGGATCAGCAATGCAGGTAACCGGGAATTAGTCTTCCAGTTCTTCCGCAGCTTCGGCGCCAGACTTGGCGGCGACGATGGCCGGTGCAACTACCATTCCGATAAATGCGAGGGCAATCATAAGGTCATGCATTGTCTTACTCTCCTTGCAGGCCTCAGACGGGCCTGTCCATATCTGGATCATCTAATTAGGAGAGAAATACTTAAATCCCACAAAGACATAGGGATCGGCACAAACCGTGGGAGCGGAATGCCACTTACGTGGTAGCCGGCATGAGCAACCGAAGCATGGAGAAAGAAAGAGCCCCGACGAGAGCCATCGGGGCTTGATTAGTATCGCGCTTGAAGCGATTTAGATTCTTTAACTTAACGGGAAGAGTGCCTGCCGCGGGCAGCGTCGCGCTTCTGCGCGCGCCACTTCATGCCAAGCCACGCAAGGTAGCCAAGTTGGATAACCCAGGTCACAACGTAGGCGGCGACGAGAAACTGATGATCGAGAATGGCGCGCTGGTCCATAAAGCTCCTTCTTCAAAAATGCAACGGTTCAGGCGTTGAGAGCCTCGACCGTTCTCTGTTCGTTGATCTTCTGCTGTTGACGCACAACCCGGTAGCGCAGGGCCAGAATCAGCAGTCCCCACGCCAGCCATGCCACCATGTTCCACAGCAGAGCCGTCACCATGGCCGGGTCCATGCCCGCGCTCGAGTCGCCGCCGAAGACCGGCGCTGGATGCTGCGTGCGCCACCACCGGTTTGACATGTAAACGATCGGCACGTCGAGAGCGCCGAACACGCCCAGAACCGCCGCCAGTGTCTGCATCTGCGGGCCGGAAACGAACTTGCGCAGAAGCAGGTAGCTCACGTAGATCAGCCAGAGAACCAGCGTGGTGGTTAGCCGCGCGTCCCATGTCCACCAGATGCCCCATGCGCGGCGGCCCCAGATCGGCCCGGTAATCAGGACAACCGTGCAGAACACCACGCCCACTTCAGCACCGGCGAGCGCCCACGCGTCCGCCATTTCCGCGCGCAGCGGGTTGCTGTGGCGCAGCGCCAGAAAACCGATCGATCCGCACAGCGAGATGGCAAAGAACAGAAACGCCACCGATGCCGAGGGGACGTGATAGAAGATGACGCGGTAGATCTCGCCCTGCATCGCATCGGGTGGTGCGACGTAAATGGCCTGGTAAAAGCCCCATGCCATGAGTCCGAGTGTGACCAGAATGTAGGCGCCGAATGCAATTTTTTTCATCTTTTGCCTGATTTCAGTGTACGTCCGTATTGCTTCGCTCGAATCGACTGAGCCGTGGGTGAAACGCGTGCGGTCATGCCGCCCGCTGCCTGGGCTTCACCCTTTCAATGGACTTGCTGCGCGAGGCTACCCAAAGATCGTGCCCGCTCTGAAGTCCAATCCAGAATTGAGCCGAATTGCCAAAATATCGGCTCAATCGTAGCGCCGTATCCGCAGTAATTCCGCGCTTGCCGCGAACCAGGTCGTTCACTCGGGGAGCGGAGATGTGCAGATCCTTGGCGAGACGATAAGCGGTCAGGCCAATGGGTTCCATGAATTCGGTCCGCAAGATCTCGCCGGGGTGAATCGAAAATGCAAATGGAATCTTATCCATGAAAGCTCCCGTTTTGTTGCCATTATTCCGCATGGAGCACCACCTCAAAAAGCAGCAGACTCACGGTCGTGAAAATAATGTCGTATCCGGCCAGTAGCTTGATCCACAGCATCGGGTCGCTGTCGCCCGTAAGAATCGATCCGGTGGCCAGCACCATCGCCAGCAATGCCGGCATGAAAATGGGAAACAGGATCAGCGGCAGCAGCAACTCGCGGTTGCGGCTGCGAATCGAGAGCGCCGCAAAAAACGTTCCGTTGGCGACCAATGCCCACGTGCCGAGCGGCAGAACCAGCGCAAGCTCCCACGCTAATCCCTGTACATGCAGGTTGTAAAACACCAGAAAGACCGGAGCCAAAACCAGCTGCACAATCGACACGAACAGAAAATTCGCGATCACCTTAGCCAGGAATAGGTCCGAGCCCGAGGTCGGCGCCATGCGCTGGGCATCGAGAACCTGATGACGAATCTCGCGCGCCCATGCCTGGTTCAGCGCGCTCATCGAAGCAAACAGCGTTGCTACGCAGATCACCCCGCCCGAAATCTCCTGCGAGAACGCGCCGCGCGGCGAAAAGGCCAGCGAAAACAGAACCACCACCAGCAGCGCAA
Source organism: uncultured Acidobacteriaceae bacterium (assembly GCA_963846095.1). GTDB lineage: Bacteria > Acidobacteriota > Terriglobia > Terriglobales > Acidobacteriaceae > Telmatobacter. The sequence goes on along the minus strand of CAWJUW010000024.1, from coordinate 265,579 downwards.
AGAACAGCATTGAGTTGATGGCCTCGCGCGAGCGCCATTCGATGCGCAGATCCTTCACGAGGTGAGTCCAGAGCGCACTGGTCATTGCCCCGGCTCCTTCGCGGCCGATTTTGTCAGGTCGGCTAACTGCACTTCCACGTCCATCGCCTGCGCGGCGCGCAGGTAGTCGTTGGGCGCCAGCAGCAGCTGCGTGCCACGCGCGCCGGCGGAGACGCTGATGATGTCGAACAGAATCGCAGTCTCGTCGATATAGACGGGGTAGGCCTTCCGCGCCCCGAACAGGGTCACGCCGCCGCGGATGTAACCGGTCAGCGGCTGAACGTCTTTGAGCGGCGCCATCTCTGCTTTACGAAGGCCCGCGGCCCGCGCAAGCTTCTTGAAGTCGAGCTCCGCGTCTCCGGGGATCACGGCAAAGCGGTAGACGCCGGGGCCTCCGGTGACCAGCAGCGTCTTGAAGACCTGCTCCGGCGGCATATTGACCTTCTTCGCCACCGTGATCGCCGACAGATCGTCGGGGTCCACTTCATACTCGCGGAGTTCAAACGAGATGCCTAGGGATTCGAGGAAGCGTGCGCCGTTGGTCTTCATAGCGTCGGTCTGCCTTCCACGACGCTGGCGAGCCGGCCGCCTTTCAGGGTCAGCACCCAGTCGGCGATCGGCGCGGCGTGCTCCCGCTGATGCGTAGTAATCACAATGGTCCGGTTGCCCTGGCGAAAGGTGGCCAGCAAATCCACCATCTGGCCCACCGACTCCACGTCCATGTTCGAAAACGGCTCGTCCAGCAGCAGAAGCTCGGGAACCGGCAACAGCACGCGCGCCAGCGACGTCCGCTGCCGCATGCCTTGCGAATACTGGCCCAGTGTCCGGTCCAGCGTGGGATCCAGCCCCACCTGGCGTAAAGCTTCTTCCGGTGTGAGGCACGGTCGTCCCGGATATAGGTTGCTGAAGTAGCGCAGGTTCTCGACCCCGGTCAGCTCGTCGTACAGCATGGGAGCGTGGCTCATATACCCAATGCGCGCCCGCGCCTGCTGTGGAGTGTGCGCGCCGAAGACGGTGATCGTGCCCATGCTCGGCCGCAGCAGTCCGGCGAGAATGCGCAACAACGTCGACTTGCCCGCGCCGTTTTCGCCAATCAGGATGTAGCAGCGCCCTGCTTCAAGATTGAAAGAAACCTGCCTTAGGGCGGCGAACGATCCAAAGAGCCGTGAAACGCCGTCGAGACGCGCGCAAGGCGTGGGCTCAACGTGCGGTGGGGGCATTCTCAGGCAGCCGGCTTGGCGGCATCCACAGTCGGGGCCGATGCATTCGATTTTGGTGCGGTTGCGGGTGCAGGCTTCGCGCCGGGCTGATTGGGGCCTGCGGGCGCATACTTGCTGGCGCACTTGGCCTGCAAAACGCTGGCATGAAAGACACCGTCGCGGCCATACGAGCCCTCCGCCAGCGCCTGCGAATCATCCTTGAACGTGTCCGGTGGCGGCTCCGACCCCTTGTAGCTCACTTTCAGCAGCCGTCCGTTCGGGTACTTTGGGGAATGGCTTTCAAACTCATTCAGAACGAAATTGACGTGGGTGCCATTCTGCTCAATCGAGCCCGGCACCACGAAGCCCTCCACCCGCAACTGATTGTGATAGGCCTTGTCGCCAAGTGCCCCAAGTTCCGCAATCGTAACGTAATAGCTCTTATTGGCGCCGTATCCCGTGAAGGCAAGCCAGGCAACGGTTCCCAGGATAATTACCGTCGCAATTCCGATCCGAATTGTGTTTCCAGAGATCTTCATACTCAACCTTCAACGATACGAGGCTAGCTGATAAGAATCAACCAACCAGTGATGTAGATCACACGGAATCGGGCAGGCGGTGAGCTGTAAGAAGAGGCGAGGACAGGGAAGTCACGCAGCGGTTCATCGCCGCCCCAGCATGTCTAACTGGATTGATTCGGATATTGGTCAGCAGGGCGCGGCTTTTCTGTGGCACCGGACGAGCCGCATGAGCGAGTGAGCACCATTCCCTGCCACGCCGAGCCCATGCAAAACCCCGATATTGCGATGGGTCGGAAGCTCCGATGGACGCTCGCGGCGGCCTTACGCTTCCGCGATTGATTCGCCGGCGCGGTTTTCCCCGGCCTCGCCGGCCGCAGGGTCCATATAGTTCTTCAGGTAGCCGTTATGGCTGACCACAGGCTGGCGCGAAGCCACGAAGGCTGGAATCAACACGATCGCCAACCACGCGAGACCAAGGAGAAGATCAGAGAACCAAGTCATCAGGCACACACCTTTCAAGTGCTTTGCGTCGCGAAGCGCGGTCTCATTCCTTTTTGAAAAGCTTTGAATCTCCCGATACGGCAAGGAAAAAGTCCCGCGACTCGGACCCAGGCGCGGCCGAAAGTGAAATCTCCGGGCCGCGGCATTCTGGGAATGTATCTGATGAGCTTGAAGATAGGGAATAGTGCTTTGGTGATGGGGGCTTGACTGATGGTAAGAGACGTTCGCGTTACTTCGGGGATGGAAACCCAGGCCGATGGCCAACCGGCTTACCGCTGGAAGCAGCCCACCAGTGTCCACTTGCCCGTGATCGGCGAGAATCGCCCCAACGCTAGATGCGCCCGTCGTGAGAACGCGTATGAAGGAAACTGGCCAGGACACCTGGCGCAAAAATCACCACGAGAAAACCGGCGGCAAGAAGATAATCCTGCATCTGTTCCCCTCTCAAGCAGGCCGGATCAAACCGCGGCCCGACTTTCCGATTCGACTGTGCAGAGGCTATCGGCAGAAACAGAAGAGAGGAATAGCGAATCGGTGGGGTGGGAATGGCCACTTGGTAGCACGACGTAGAAGCGTCCGGGGGAGGGCTTTGAGCGCGTTCTACCGAGTGGCCAACCGGGTAGACCTCAAGCGGCGGAGCATGGTGCGGACCAGCCCGCGAGGCCTAGAACTCTTCTTCAACCTCACGCTGAGGGAACGCGGCGACGATCGCCGGGCATGCAACCATTACTGCAAATGCGAGAGCAACCCAAATGTCATGCATGATGAAACTCCCTGAGCACCCTTCGGCGATTTCCACGGATCCTTTAGAACGGGTAACCAAATCCGGTTTAATCATCGTACCCAAAAATCGTATTACCAGTTTAGATGCAGCCGCCGAGAAATCAAGCGATAAATCATTGAAATAAACAACTTACATGCAATCCTTCGTGTTATGTTACCTGACCTGAAAGTTGTAGAAAATGGCTATATTTGAGCCGATTGATTACCCTGGTAACTGATCTTGATGGATGAAATCGCGCAATCCGCGAGGGATCGAGCCCGAGGGTCTCGATGCGCGCTAGTTCGGATCCTTATGCGGCCGGATGCTGTGGAGAGTTGCGACGCAAGGAGGGCCTAAAAGCATGAAGAGAAACGCAGCGCCGACGATCAAATCCACCATGAGTCGACCTCCTCGGTTCAAGCCGAAGGGCTCAAAGCCGAGAAGATCGTAACGCGAAGTTGTGCGATGCTCGCGGAGATTGGCTCGTTCCCCGTGGAGCGATTCCCAGGCCGGACCTAATGTCCCGTTTCAGAAACCTACCGCGCCGTGGCCAATGTCTCTGCCGCGCGGTCGATCGCCTTGGCAAGCACCGCTAACTGCCCGGCAGCCCGCGGCCCGTCTTTCGCGTCGATCGCCTCGTTGACTCCGGGAATCACGACCGCGGCATATCCCGTGTACTCGCCTGGCGCGTAGATCGTGTGCTTGTACCAGGGGCGATTGGGAAGGCCTGCCTCCGACACCAGCGCAGCTTCGGTGCTTCGCAACACCTGATTCAGCTGGGCCACATCGCTTCCCGCGGGCCGTCTGCTTGTCGTGCGCTGTTTTGGCTGCAGTCAAAAAGCGACCCACAGCAGCCTCGGCCGGGGCAAAGTCCAGCGACCCGACCCCCGTGTCCGCAGCTCTTCGTTTGGCCGCCTCAAGATAGGACTCGATCGCGTGCCCATAGTTCACATAGTCGTAGGGAAGCACATCGGTGTCCGCCATGCGGATGGCCTCCAGCCCAAACACGCGCGCCATCTCCTGCAGGTACGCAAAGTGCGGGTCCGCGTTCTGCGTGAACCACGCATAGTCATCGAATGTCGAGTGGTAGACGCCGTAGGGACCGCTCGAGCCGATGTCGGTTGAAGGCACGCCGACGTGCTGCAGGAATGGGGTGAAGTCCGAACCCGAGCCGAGATCGCCGACATGAATCTCATCGGTGTCCTTCGGCGCGTTCGAGGAGCGATGCTCGTTGCCTTCGTGCCGCGCCATCTTCCACTGGTCATACACGGTCGAACCCAGCGGGCTCGGCACCGATCCGCGTAAGCTCGCGAACGAACTCCTTGAGCGAGGGAACCGCGGAGGCAGAGAAGTCCGGCCCCGCAACGGCCACATCCACATTGAAGTAGGCCACTGCTTTCTCCAGCGCCTGTGCATGCTGTTCTACCCACTCCGTCGAGCCGATCAGACCCTCTTCTTCCGCGTCCCAACTGCAGAAGACGACGGTGCGCTTCGGCTTCCATCCCTGCTTGAGCAGCGCACCGATGCCGTGCACGGACTCCAGCATGGCCGCGGTGCCGCTGTTGGGATCGACTGCGCCATACACCCATGCGTCGCGATGATTGCCGGCGACGACCCAGTCGTCGGGATACTCGGAGCCCTTGATCTTGCCAATCACGTCCCAGATGATCCGGCGCTGGTAGTCCTGCTGCGAGACCAGGTGGACCTTCACGCCGCCCGGCCCCAGGTGATAGCGAAACGGAAGTGCACCCTGCCATCCCTGCGGCGCGCCGGGCCCCTTCAGGCCTTGAAGAATCGGCGTGGCGTCCTGATAGCTGATCGGGATGGAGATGATGTGCGGCTGATTGCCCTCCGGGTTGATGCGCGCCGAGTCGGGCAGGTCGAGGCGTCGAAGCAACACCTGGAGTTTCCGGGTCGCCTGGATAGGTGAAGAGAAATTGCACCGAGCCGCGCTGCACGCCGGTTGCCGGGCGCCATGGGCCCATCGGCCAGGGATCGCCCTTGTAGTAGCCGTCGTCTTGCGGGTCGGAGTAGATGAGCACGCCGGCGGCGCCGCGCTGTTGCGCGATGTAGACCTTCACGCCGCGGAAATTGCCGCCATAGCGAACGAGGACGATCTTGCCGTGCAGATCGACGTGCTGCGCGGCAAGCTGATCGAAATCCTCGAGCCGGCCGTAGTTGGCATACACCACCTCTCCGGTCACATCGCCCGAGCCCGAAGACCCGTTGAACGGCATCACGACGCGTGGATCGTCCTGGAAACGGATCGCCGGCGTCGACATGCTCTTTTGTCGGGCCGCTGACGAGCAGTTTGCCCGCAGGATCGAAGGCTTCCACCTTGACGACCTTGGGCTGGTTCATCAGGACGCGATACGGAACAATCTCCGTCTCGAGGCCGGCAGCGCGAAACTTCTCCGCCACGTACTCCGCGGTCTTGTGATCCTCGGGCGACGAGGCGATGTGCGGCTCGGCGGTGAGCGTCTTCAGATGCTGGCCGGCGAGTTTGGCGTCGGGCACGGCGAGAAACTGCTGCTCGATCTTCGCCTCCGGCGCTGAAATCGGAGTAGCCGAAAACCGGATGCAGGTCGCGGACTGGGCGGAGAAGAGCACGAGGGACAGTCGCAAAGAGCAAAGTGAGAGCAAGAACCGGAGTGAGGTCATCAAGCAATCCTTCTGTAGATTGGAGATCGGCTACAGCGCTGTTCGCGGGGCGAAGAACATCGAACGGCTAGATGGTGTCCGTCGGACTGCGGCGCAACTTCGCAATCGGCAAGTAAGTCACAGCTTACACTAGAATCAGGGGGGCACCGCGCTGAGCCGCGAAGACGAGTTGAATCCAGAGCCCCGGACGCTCGCGGTGGAAGAGGCCGCAGCCTCAACCGCGGGTTTTCCTGATGAGCGCGACCGCGAGTTTCCACGCATCGTCCGCGCGCTGCGCAACCGCGACTTCCGCCTCTTCTGGAGCGGCAATTTCCTCTCCAACATCGGCACCTGGATGCAGAACGTGGCCCAGGGCTGGCTTGTTCTCTCGCTCACCAACTCGGCCTTCTGGCTGGGCGTCGTCGGCTTCGCCGGATCCATTCCCTTCCTGATCTTCACGCTCTTCGGCGGTGTCGTCGCCGACCGCGTCAACAAGCGCCGCCTGCTGCTCGTCACGCAGTCGGTCATGATGATGCTTGCCTTCATCCTTGCCGCGCTGAGCTGGTTCAAGGTCATCACGGTATGGGAAGTGGTGGTCCTTTCCTTCCTCAACGGCATGGCCATGGCGATGAACGCACCCAGCTACCAGGCGCTGGTGCCGCGGCTCGTGCCCCGCGAAGATCTGACCAACGCCATCGCGCTCAACTCCGCGCAGTTCAACATGTCGCGCATTCTCGGGCCCACGCTCGGCGGCTATGCCATGGCCCTTGTCGGCGTGGCCGGCAACTTCTTTCTCAATGGCGTCAGCTTTCTCGCAGTGCTCTGGGCGCTGATGCGCATCGACTATCCCGAGCAGGAGCCTTCGCATTACACGGGCTTGTTCTCGAGCCTGCGCGAGGGCTTCGGCTATGTGCGCGCCAATCGGCAGATGCGCGTGCTCGTGTGGATGACCGGCGTCGCCAGTTTCCTTGGCATTCCCTTCATCACCTTCATTCCATACTTCGCGAAGATGCAATTGCATCGCGGCGAAACCGGCCTTGGATGGCTGATTGGCTGCCTCGGGGCTCGGCGCCGTGCTCGGAGCGCATCACCGTTGCGGCCATGGGCCAGGTGCGCCATCGCGGCGCAGTGGTCGCCTTCGGCGGCGTCATGTTCTTCTCGGTCATCATGGCCTTCTGCTATTCGCAGAGCTTTGTCTTCTCTCAATGTCTGCTGCTGCTCGAGGGGTACAGCGCCATCCTGATGATCTCCTCGTTCAACGTGGCGATTCAGCATCTGGCTTCCGACCAGATGCGCGGCCGCGTCATGAGCATCTACGCAACCTGCTTTTTAGGATTGCCGCCGCATCGGTTCGCTTCTCGCCGGCGAAATGTCGCGGCACATTCCCACTCCGCACGCGCTGGCCGCCATGGCAGGTCTCGCTGCGATCTTGTTCGTTGGAACATTCGCAGTGTCGAAGCCCCTGCGCGAACTCGACTGAGCCGATCGCGCGCGACTGAGATGGAAATTGCAGCGGGGCGTGCGAGAGGAAACGGCCAGTCAGGAAACTCCAGGTAAACTGGCCGCCGCAGAGGAAGAAAAATCAGGCCACCAACTGGGTGCAATGAGAGCAGCGCTTGGCCGCTGCGGGAATATCGCTCAGGCATTCGGGGCATGCCTTCGTGGCTGGAGGTGCATCGGGCACGGGCTTGTGGAACCTGGCCATCAGCGCGTTGGCCGGGAGCACGATGAAGAAATAGACTGCCGCTGCTACGAGGATGAACGAGAACAGAGCATTCAGGAAATTCCCGATCATGATGTGGTTGTAGGCGATGGCGCTGAAGTCCGGTTTGCCGACCAGGTCGCCGATAAACGGAGTGAAAATATCCTTCACCAGCGAAGTGACCACCGAGCCAAACGCAGCGCCGATGATGACGCCCACCGCCAGATCGAGAACGTTGCCACTCAGAATGAAATCTCTAAAACCTTTCAGCATGTCTTCCTCCGAAAATTTTCCCCAGGTGTTTGGGCCTGGTCGATCGCTGGGGTGCCAATCGCGAGTTTCCCAATCTTACACAAAGGGTTCGGGTCAATCCAGATTTTTGGAGAATAGCTGATGAATGACGTGGGATGTCCTCGCCACTCTCACACCGGATAAAGCCAGAAGAACACGGTCAGCGCCAGAATCATCAGCTCGGAGTAGAGAAGAATCAGAACGCCTGCATGATAGAGGCTCCACTTGCGCCCCAGGCAGCGCGCGGTATCGACCATACCCCATGCCGCCGCGAGCACAGGAAGAAACTGCCACACCGAAGCGTGCAGATGACTTCGTCACGGGAAGCCTGCCAGCCGCATGGAACCGAGCAGTGCGCCCACCGAGAGGGTGAGTGCCGCGCACAAGAGAAGGTTCGCGCAGCCGGAACGGATGAGGGCGGGGAAGCACCACATCTCTACTCTAGCCCTGTTTGTGACTACCTGGCCGCCAGGCTCCATTTCGCTCAGCGACTCGGAATAAGGCGCACGAAGCACCCCGCGCTCCGTGATGATTGCAGTCACATACTTTGCCGGCGTCACGTCAAACGCGGGATTGCAGATGCCCACGCCATGCGGCGTCAGTTGCTTGCCGCCATGATGCGTCACCTCTTTCGCCGAGCGCTCTTCGATCGGAATCGCATCGCCGGTGAGCGTCGCCAAGATCGATCGTCGACCACGGCGCAGCGCAATAGAACGGAATGCCATGCTCCTTGGCGAGAATCGCCACGTTGTATGTGCCGATCTTGTTGGCAAAGTCGCCGTTGGCGGCGATGCGGTCGGCGCCCACAACCACCGCGCCTGATCTTGCCCGCGCGCATCAGGCTCGCGGCCATGTTGTCGCAGATGACGGTCGTCGGAATGCCGTCCGCCATCAGCTCCCACGCCGTCAGCCGCGCGCCTTGCAGAAAGGGCCGCGTCTCGTCGGCGTAGACGTGAATGCTCTTCCCTTGCTCGACAGCAGAGCGAATGACGCCGAGAGCTGTTCCGTAGCCACAGGTCGCCAGCGCGCCGGCGTTGCAATGCGTCAGCACGCCGCCTTCTTCCGGAAGCAGCGCACCGCCGAAATCGCCCATCGCTTTGCATGCCGCGATGTCTTCGTCGTACATGGCATTCGCGTCGGCAAGAATCCTTCTCCGCACCACGGCAATCGGCGTCTCGGTAGCAAAAGCCCGCAAAGAGCTTCTTCATGCGATCGATCGCCCAGAACAGGTTGACGGCCGTAGGCCGCGTGCCCGCCAGCCGCTCGCAAATCGTCTTAAACTCCGCGGCAAACTCTCCGGCCGTCTTCGCCTTCGTCTGCTCCGCACCCAGCGCGATGCCATAAGCGGCAGACACGCCAATCGCTGGAGCCCCGCGGACGACCATCGTCACGATCACGTCGGCAACTTGTTCGTAGGTGGTGGCGAGCACGTAGCTCTCCTCGAGGGGAAGCTTGGTCTGATCGATGAAACGGACGCCTTCCGGGGTCCATGTAAGTGTAGGAATCATGCTCTTCCAGTTTACAGGGAAGCGCATCCATCTCCCTTGTCCCCTCACTCCGGGTGCCCCCGGTCCCTCGCACTTGGGGACCGGGGAGAACTAGTTTCCATATCTCATGAAAACCTTTACATTTTTCGCTGGACGTGCCCACGGCATGGTGCGTAGATTAGTTGGGTGCTTCGCCATCCTGCTTCTACTGTGTCGTTTCCACACCGCCTCGCCCATTCAAGGAGCTGCTCGTGCTGAACCTCACCGGCGTTGATTGGCTGATCATGTTGCTCTACTTCGTGTTTGTGCTGGGCATCGGATTCGCCCTGAAGCGCTACATGAAGACAAGCAAGGACTTCTTCCAGGCCGGCCGCGCACTGCCGGCATGGATCTGCGGCCTTGCCTTCATCAGCGCCAACCTCGGCGCCCAGGAAGTCATCGGCATGGGCGCATCGGGCGCAAAATACGGCCTCGAAACCGCGCATTTCTACGGCATCGGCGCCATCCCCGCCATGGTCTTTGTCGGCATCTTCATGATGCCGTTTTATTACGGCTCCAAGGCCCGCAGCGTGCCCGAGTTTCTGCGCCTGCGCTTCGACGAAAAAACCCGCGCCCTCAACGCCTGCTCCTTCGCCGTCATGACCGTCTTCAGCTCCGGCATCTCGATGTACGCGATGGCCCGGCTCATCCAGGCCCTGCATGTCTTCGATGGGCTTTTCAACGCCATGGGCTGGCGGCCTGAAGGCATCTTCACGTTTTCGATTGTGCTTTCCGCGGTCATTGTCCTGGCGTACATCTTCCTCGGCGGCCTGACCAGCGCCATCTACAACGAGGTGCTGCAGTTCTTTCTCATCATCGCCGGATTCCTGCCGCTGGTCCTGCTGGGACTAAAGAACATTGGCGGCTGGGCCGGTCTGAAAGCTTCCGTTCCCGCGTCGTACATGCATGAGTGGCACGGCGTGGCCCATGCCTCCACCAACCCTATGGGGATCGAGATCATCGGCCTCGGCATGGGCCTCGGCTTCGTGCTCGGCTCGGGATACTGGTGCACCGACTTTCTCGTCATCCAGACGGCCATGGCCTCGCATAACATGGCAGCCGCGCGCCGCGTTCCCTTGATTGCCGCCGTACCCAAAATCTTCTTTCCGTTCCTCGTGATCTTGCCCGGCCTGCTCGCCATCGGCCTGCCCACGCCACACACCACCACGGTGGAGCGCAATATAAACGGCGCGATCGTGCGCGACACTACGGTCGTCCCGCACAACGTGGAAGAAGGCCGCGGACTCGTTCCGGCCAAGATCAACCCGGTGACCGGCAAGGCGATGCTGACGGCGAGCGGCGAGCCGCTGCTCGATTACGACATGGCCACGCCCAACATGCTTCTCCACTTCTTCCCCACGGGCATTCTCGGACTCGGCTTGACCGCGCTTCTCGCCAGCTTTATGAGCGGCATGGCCGGCAACGTCACCGCCTTCAACACCGTATTCACCTACGACCTCTATCAGTCGTACATCCACAAAGGCGCCAGCGACAAACACTACCTGGCGGTGGGCCGATGGGCCACCGTCGGCGGCATCCTGCTCTCCATCGCAACCGCCTACGCCGCCATTTCCTTCAACAACATCATGGACACGCTGCAGCTGGTCTTCAGCTTTGTCAACGCGCCGCTGTTTGCGACGTTTCTGCTCGGCATGTTCTGGAAACGCGCGACCGGCCATGGCGCCTTCGCCGGTTTGATCACAGGAACCGCCGCAGCCATGCTGCATCATGGCCTCACGCTGCCCATCGAAGCGCGCCCCGGGATTCACGGCGGATGGCTGACCGTCATTCATCACTACCCCAGCGACATGGCGCAGAACTTCTGGGGCGCCATCTTCGCTTTCAGCATCAACTTCGTCGTAACCATTGTCGTGAGCCTGATGACCAGGCCCAAGCCCGAATCCGAACTCGTCGGCCTCGTCCACTCGCTCACACCCAAGCCGCCCAAGGCGCACGATGTGTGGTGGAAGAGCCCCGAAGCGCTGGCCATTGCCGTGCTGATCATGGCCGTCGCGATGAACATCTTCTTTTATTGAGCAGCATCCGAAATTTGCGTCAGGATGGACGAAGCTAGTAAGCGAGGAAAACGATGAGTCTTGATTTGAGAATTCCGATGGGCCTGATGTTTACCCTCGTAGGCGCGATCCTCGTAGCCTTCGGCATCTCGACCGAGGGCTCGCCGATCTACGCAAAGAGCCTCGGCATCAACGCCAATCTCTGGTGGGGCTTCGTGCTGCTCGTTTTCGGAATGATGATGCTCATTCTCGGCCGCCGCGGCCAGAAGCGCCTGGCCAAGCTCCCGCCCGAGCCAGTCGACCCCAGCGAACCCCGCCGCGGCCACTGAATAGTGGGTGCCCCGTCCAAGCTTTGCTTGGGCGGGAAAGCACGATACTTCCAGCCCCGTGTATTGTTCGTCACTCCGTCCTGACCGAGAACTTCATCGTCCGATAGTCGAACGTATAGCTCTTCAACTGGTCCAGGAAATCCATCCCCAGCACGCCATACACATCATCCAGCGCAGCCATACCCACCGGTTGCGTCAGCACCTGGATGTAGTGCGCCTCCACATCCGTGGGCCCAATCGTCAAGGGCACCGTCTCGGCTGTATACGCCGGCTCCGGCGGCTTGCTCTCCACGCCGGGAATCGAGAACAACGCCATCTTCTGTCCCGCGAAATTATCCGCGTGCTCGTCGTAGTACCGCGAAGTGAAGTAGGTCTGCTGCCCACTCGCATCCACGACAAACATGCGCTCGCTGCCCCGCGGGGCCAAGCGCAGCAATCATCTGGTCGCCATCCAGAAAAAACCGCGCCCCCGGACGTCGGCGGATCCTGCTTCTCCGTCGCCAGCATCGGCTTGTACGGCCGCACTTCGATCGTCGCGTCCGCAGTCACCGTCAGGCTGCCCAGCGCCGACAGCGCCGCGTACCCCAGCACGCCTTCCACCTGGTAGTTCGACTTCGGGAAAGCATAGTCCGCATCTTCAAACACAAATGCCGTCATGTTGCGAAACGTGATCCGCCCGCCAATCGTGAAGCGCGGAATCACCGTCATGTGCATCTGCATCGGCCGCCCGGTCAGCGTGCGAATCGTCGCCGCTTCCTCCGACACCTTCAGCCCCGCCTCCTTCGCCTCCGATCGCGAAATCAGGTTGAACGGCGCCGTCGGGTCCATCATCCACGCATGCGGCCGCGCATCCACATAAACCGGCAGATCCGTCAGCCCCAGCGGATTCCGCGTGATCTGCAGAAGAAACGGCTCGTACGGCTCGACCGTCATCGGGGGATTCGCCGCCGCCAGCGGCGCCAGCTTCAGCGGCAACTCAATCTCATCCTGCTCAGCCGGGCTCAGCTGCCCGTGCTCCGCTCGAGCGCCTGATAGGCCCTGGCCGCCTTCGCCATATCGCCGACCCGCAAATAATCTTCGGCCAGCGCCTTGCCGCAGCAGCTTTTCCTGCGCTGCATTGCCGCTCGCAGCCACCTTGTCCACAATGGTTCCAGCAGCTCGATCGAAGCCTTGCAGATCGTTATTGCGATTCGCCAGAATGCCCTTATAAAACTGCGCCTGCTCCGGCGGCATCTGCGCCAGTTGCGACTCAATGCGAAAAAACTGATGGTCGGCCAGCAGGCTTCGCAGCCGCGCTTCCGTGTCGAGCCCGCTGGTTACACCGGTATGCACCTGCTCGCCTTCCCTGCATCCTGCTGCGGATCTGCCGCCGCTTGCGGTTCAGCTGGCCGTCGACGGGTGCAGTCTGCTGCGCATATGCGCCGCGCCGAAACCACGGCATGCGTCGCCAACGACCTGCACGCGGCACCAGCCATGAAGCCGCGCACAACCCGTCAGCACAACGCGGACGTAGTCAAACGCGCCAGCATGCCGAAATGTCCCGCTTTGCTCATACGCCAGGTAACAGATACCGAAAGCTCCCTGATCAGTGGAAAGTCCGGCGCGATCTATTTGCACGTCAGTCCGACAAACCGCTGAACGCTTTTGCCGAATTCACTCGCCTTGAGACTTTCTTTACAGCCCCGCCACGTAAACTTGAAGCAGATGAAGCGAAGAACCATCGAACATTACGAGATTCTCCGCAAACTCGGAGCGGGCGGCAGCGGCGTCGTTTATCTTGCCAACGACACGCTGCTGCAGCGGCCCGTGGTGCTGAAAATCCTGCGCACCGGCGCTGCTCTCGGCCGAGCAGCTGCGCACCACCGTGCTGCGCGAAGCGCGCCTGGCCTCCGCCATCGAGCACCCCAACGTCTGCGCCATCTATGAAGTGGGCGAAAGCGGCGACGAAGGCTACATCGTCATGCAGTACGTGCCCGGCCAGTCGCTCGACCACCTCATTGCGCGCGGGCCGGCCAGCCTGCAGCTGGTGCTCTCGGTCGGAATCCAGATCGCCGACGGACTGCAGGCCGCGCACGCAGCTCGGCATCTTCCATCGCGACCTGAAACCGCAGAACGTCATGCTCACCGACGGCGGCCTGGTCAAGATTCTCGACTTCGGCCTCGCCCGCCGCCTGCCCTCCGAAGAAGCCAGCTTCGATCCTTCCAAGCCCGGCCTCGCCAAAGACGCTTCGGTCGCTGCCACGTACACCGCGCGCGGCGGCACCATCCGCTACATGGCGCCGGAGCAGTTCGTCACCGGCCAGTCCAGCGTGCAGTCCGATGTGTGGGCGCTGGGCGTCATCTCTGTTCGAGCTCGCCAGCGGCCGCCATCCCTTTGCGCGTCCCGATGCTGAAGACTTTCAGGCCATCCGCGCCATCCAGTTCTCCGACCCCGAAGATCTGAGCCGTATCGTTCCCGGCATCTCGCCGGAACTGAAGAGCGTCATCGCCAGCTGCCTTGAAAAAACTCCGGGCGCGCGCTATGCCTCCGCCGCCGAAGTGCGCGAGGCGCTCAAGACCATCATGAAGGCGCTGCAGATCGAGACCGGCGTCATTCCCGGCGACGCCGCGGCCAACCTGCCCACCACCGGGCCCGAAGCCGAAAAGCGCAACACCGGCTTTCTTTCCATGCTCGCCGAGCGTTTTCGCGAGTCGGCCGTCGACCGCGCCCCGCAAAATTCGCTCGTCGTTCTGCCCTTCACCAATCTTGGCGCCACCGAGGTCGCTCCGCTCTACGGCTTCGCCCTCGCCGATGCCATCGCCGCGCGGCTGGCGCGCATTCCCGCGCTCGTTGTGCGCCCATCGAGCACGCTCATGCATCTGCCCATCGCGCAGATGGACCCGCTGGCGGTCGGCAAAAAGCTGCTCGTCTCCTTCGTGCTCGCCGGCAACTTCCTCCGCTCCGAAGAAGGATTCGATCTCAACTGGCAACTGCTCGATGTCGCCTCGCAAAGCGTGCGCTCCGGCGGAGCCATTCGCGTCGCTTCGCTCGACCTTGTCGCCGTGCAGAGCGAAATCTCCAACGAAGTCTTCGCCGCGCTCCACGGCCTTTCGGCGGCCGACCGCATGGATGCGGCGTTCTGTCGATGCGCAGCGAGGCGGTTCGCGCGAAGCATCGCTCCCCGGCCCAGTGAGCGAAGAGTATCTGCAGGCACGCGCGCTGCTCAGTTCCTTCATGGTGCGCACCGGTTCGCGCGGAGACCTCGATCGCGCCCACGCGCTCTTCACCAGCGTCACCGCCACGCGATCCCGAGTTTGCCGCGGGCTGGTGCGGTCTCGGCATCGCCGAGCTCCAGTATGTGCGCCACGGCTTCGGCGGCCAGATTCACGTCATGCATGCGCGCCGCGCTTTTGATGAAGCGCTACGTCTCGATCCCGCATCGACCGAAGCCAATCTCTATCGCATCTACATGCTGCTCTCGCGCGGCGAGAAAGAGTCGGCCCGGCACGGCATCGCCAATCTGCTCGCAAGCGCAGCCAACGACTGGAACGTGCACCTGGTCGCCGGCCTTGCGCTGCGCGCCGACGGCATGTACGACGAGGCGCTGCAGCAGTTCAGTCGCGGCGCTCAAGCTTAACCCCGCCAATGCGCCCATCTCTCTATAACCACCGCGCGCGCGTCTACCACTACCAGAATCAGATTGAGCTCGCCGGCGACGAACTGGAGAAGGGCCTGGCTCTCGAGCCGCGCCATCCGCTGCTGCGCACCTCAGCCGGCTATCAGCAGATGCGCCTCGGCAACCTCGACGAAGCCATCGCGATTCTCGAAGGTGTCATCCGCGACGACACATCGCTGCGCATCGCCGTCCCGACGCTGGCCCTCTGCTATGTGCAGGCGGGCCAGCGCGAACGCGCGGCGGCGCTGCTGAAAGACGACACCCTCGCCGCAGCCGAAGCCGACAGCGAGATGGCCTATCGCCTCGCCTCGTACTTTGCCGTCGATGGCGACTCCACCGAGGCGCTGCACTGGCTGCGCCGCGCCATCTATCTCGGCAACGAAAACTATCCGTGGTTCCAGAAGAACCCAGCGTGGAACAATCTGCGCACCAACGCCGATTTCGAGCGCCTGCTCGAAGACCTGAAGCGCGGCTTTCGCAAAAATCAAAAAACGTGGAAGCGCCTGCTTGAGCAAGTGCCCCGCGAAGCTGAATAATTCGGGAATGCCTGCATAGCCAGGAGGTCCCCGGTGGCAACGACAACCATCTCCGAGAGCCGGCAATCTGCGCGCATCGCCATCGTCGAGCAGCATATCCGGTTGGAAAACCAGCATGACCTTGAGGGCGTTCTTGCCACCTTCGGCACCGCGGCACGCTACGACGACGAACCGTGGGACGAGCACTTTACAGGCAGCGACGGAGTGCGCCAGTTCTACACGCAGCTCATGTCGGCCTTGCCCGACCTGGAAATCGAAGTAGTCCGCCGCTACGTCGCCGAGGAAGCCATCCTCGTCGAGGTTATGATTCGAGGCACGCATCTCGGTGGATGGCGCGGACTCCCCGCGACCGGCCGCCGCGTGCAGATACCGTTGTGCGGCATCTACACCTTCGACGCCGACGATCGTCTCGCCGGAGAAAAGATCTACTACGATCGCGGAACAATCCTCAGGCAGCTCGGCGTCTTCCATGAGCCGGTCAGCGTCCTCGGCCAACTCTGCACCCTCGTCACCCACCCGCTCACGATCTCCCACGCATACCTGCGCAAGTTTGGTTTTGGAAGAACACCAAAACCTCAGTAAACCCTCCGCTGCACCTTCTGAACGGAGACAGTCAAACCAAGATCACCGCGGTCATCCTGAGCGAAAGGGGCCCCCACGCGTATTTCAGCGTGGGGGTGGTGAGTCGAAGGACCTGCTTCTCTCCAGACGCTACTAACACTTTCATTTCTTGGGCTTTTTCTTCACCGGCTTCTTCGGCGCAGGATCCGAAGGTGTTGGATTGGCACTCGTCCCCGAAGGCGCCAGCAGTGGGATCAGCGTTTTCGCAATCGGCGAGCCAAGCCCCGTGCAGGCATCCCACCCTGGCCCGGCAGAGAACGTGCCATTGTTCCCCTGCGTAATATCGCGAAACCCCGATGCAGCCTTGGCCGCATAAATTGCCGGCTGAATAAATCCAACCTGCGTGCCCAGCTGCTGGTTCGCCACCGCAATCAATCCCGCCCACAGCGGCGCAACGGCGCTCGTCCCGCCAATCACCATCGTTTCGCCGTCGACGCGAATCGTATAGCCCGTCGTCGGGTCCGCGTCCCCGGCCACATCCGGAACGCCGCGTCCGCCCGCGCTGCTACTCGGGCGCTGGCACTCCGGCATTCGCCTGCCAGCTCGGCAGCGCAAACACATTGCTCACGCCGCCGCCGGTCGCGCCTTCATTACTGGCAGTCTCGTTCCACACCACCTCGGAACTGATGGTGGCGCCGCTCGCTTCAAGCTTGGTCCCTCCACATGCCAGCACATGCGGGCTTGAAGCAGGGAAGTCGACATTGTTTCCCGTCCCGCCATCGGAAGAACCGTTGTCGCCCGCAGCCACCGTGATCGTCACGCCGAGGGCCGCCGCAGACTGGCAAGCCGTATCCAGCGCAGTCATCGCCTGCGAAGTCCACGACGACTCCGGCCCGCCCCAGCTGATCGAAATCACACTCGGCTTGTTGGTCTCATCATGAATGGCAGTAGTAATGGCGTCGGTAAAGCCCTGATCGGTATTCGGAGTAAAGTAGACCGCGATCTTCGCGCCCGGCGCCACGCTCGCCGCAACTTCGATGTCCAGCATCACCTCGCCATCCGCGCCACTGGCCGTCGTCGGAGCGTTGCTGCCTCCGTCGACGGCGACCGCCGTAACCGTCGGCGCAGCTAAGCCCAGAGTCTTGAAATATGCCGTAATGTCGGCCTCGCGGTATCCGCCGCCAAGCTCGATGATGCCGATCGTCTGGCCCGCGATCCGCTGGCGGACGACGGCCACTGATACGCCTGGGCGACTTGCGGTGGAGTAGTAGCTTGCACGGCAGCGCTGCGGCGGTTGCTGGACGAATCTTCCTGACGCGGAAATGCGGCTTGGCCTGCGGACGGTTGTCGAGTCCGAGCACCGCGATCACGCCATCCGGAAGCGCCGCAGGCAGATGAATGCCGCCTTCGCGCACGCGGCACTCGACTTCATCGATGCGTTCTGGTCCAGAGTTACGCCAAAGGCTTTTTCAATGTCGGCCGCGGTGCCCGTGAGCTCTGAAGTTCGGCGCGTCATCGCCGTCGGATCGTCTTCCACGTGAGATTGAACTCGTGTGCGAAAGCCTTGACTTGTTCGACGGTGGCCGGATCAGCGGCGTGGCGTTCGCGGTACTTGGCGCGTGTCAAGCGAACCGGGCATCTGTGCCGATCCATCTGAAGCGGCTCTTTCCGCTTGACGATGACCGAAACCGTGATCTTGCTTTCGGATCGCCGTCGGTTTGACATGCCGTCGTTCACCGGGCGAACGTCTTCTCACTGCCAGGAAGCAGTACGCGCGGCTGTTGCGCAAATTGCGAAATTTTGGGGGAGTATTGGCATCAAATTCCTCGATTCTCCTTCCGCTTGCGGACGGACCGCGGTGCCGGAGGGTCCGATGAGTCCGAATCATAGTCCAACTTGCAAATTTGGATGCAAATTTGGGAGCCGGTAAAGCCCACGAAAGTCACGTAGGCTCGATGGGTTCCAGGGAACTCCTCGCGATTATCCCGACTCGAATCAACCGGCCGTTAACATTGCTGATGCCAGCGATCGCCGCTACCATCGTCGACGAGCGGAGGCACGTTGCGCGAACGAACGATGATCGAGAATGCAGCCAGAGCGCTGAGAGCACGGTGCGCGCACCCGGCACGTACCAGTGTGGATACGCTCCTTACTTGAGGTAGGCGCGCACCAGGTCGATCAGATCTTCCGCCAAGCTCCGGCGCAATCTGCTCCTTGGCGCCGTCCACAAGGTGGAAATCGGATGTGGGTCTCCAGCACTTCGCCCATCAGGCCGTTGACGCCACCGCGCACCGCGGCCAGCAGCATCAGTTGGCCGCCGCAATCCTCGTCCGCCACCAGCGACCGCTCCACCGCGTCGAGTTGGCCGCGCAGTTTGCGCAGGCGTTGCAACAACTTCACTTTTTCCCGTTCCTGGTGAGACATAGCTCTGACTCTTCTATTTGACAATACCCACCCCGGGTATGGTATCTACGGAGTGGGGGTATAGTTACGCCCCAATTCTATGCCCCGTCCACCTGTCGCCCGCGTATTTCAAGTTTCTTCAGTGCCACGTCGCGCATGTACTCGGATTTCTCAAATCTCGACCCGTTGGCACCCGGTCTTGGTCGCCATTGGCGATCGCTGCATGCTTGCGAGTTGCGCCCTGCTGGTTGCAGCGGCGCAATCGCCACGGCGCAAACCCGGCGAAGCTCCCGCCGGCGCCGCCAGCGCAGGCTAGCCTCGCTGCGGTGTCATGCCGCAGGCGAACTGGCAGCAACTGCTCATGCCCCTGCAGATCGGCGTCGGCGAAAAGCCAACGGACATGAGCCCCGTCGGCCACGAGCCCATGGATCCGCCGGTCACGTCGATGTTTCCGCATCCAGAGAATTCATCGTGGTGGGTCTCGGGCCAGGCAAACATCATCTTCCAGGGGCGCCTTCCATTTCACTCCCTGTACGAAGGCCCGAACAGCTTCCGCAACTCGGCTGAGTACAAGACTTCGATGGTCGGCACGCTGTACACGGCGTGGCGGCCGACGCATTCGATCCGCTACAACACCGACCTCATCTTCGACTTGGAAGCTCGCGGCGGGCCGCGGCCTGAGCGAGGCCCTCGGCCTTGCCGGCTTCACGAACCTCGATGTGGTGCGCAACCCCTACCTCGGCAGCGCTCCCTACATTGCGCGCTACCAGGTTCACCAGGTCATCGGGCTCACCAACAGAACCACCGAACAGGAATCCGGTTTTTTGCGCTGGCGCCCAGCGTGCCCGTACGGCGCGTGGAGTTTCGTGTCGGCAAGCTCACGCTGCCTGACTTTTTCGACATTAACGGCCCCGGCGGAGACAGCCATCTGCAATTCATGAACTGGACCGTGGACAACAACGGCGCCTGGGATTACGCCGCCGACACGCGCGGATACACCGTCGGCGGCATGGCCGAGTACGACGATCGCGTCTGGTCCATGCGCTATGGCATCTTTGCCATGCCCGTCGTTGCCAACGGCATCGATATGGATTGGGCGTTCAGCCGCGCGCATGGCCAGAACGGCGAGTTCGAACTGCGCCGCAGCCTCGTGCCCAAACGCAAAGGCGTGACCCGCGTGCTCTTCTATGCCAACCGCGCCCACATGGGAACCTATCGCGAAGCAGTAGCAGACTTCCTGAACGGAACCGACACAGCCAGGTTCGGAATCACCGCGCCATCGATCATCCTGCATGAACACTTCGGCGCGCTGAAGTACGGATTCGGCTACAACACCGAGCAGGAACTCTCAGAGAACCTTCGCGTCTTCGGGCGCTTCGGATGGAACGAAGGCCAGCACGAATCCTTCGCGTATACCGAGGTCGATCAGACCGTCGAACTCGGCGCCGACTACGCCGATGTCCCGCTGCCATCGCCCCGTCGACAAGTTCGGCATCGCGCTCGTCTCCAACGCGATCAAGCACGATCACCAGAACTATCTCGCGCTGGGCGGCCTCGGATTCCTGCTCGGGGATGGGAGCCTCAACTACGGCCGCGAAACTATCGTGGAAAGCTACTACACCTTGCACGCATGGCGCGGCATGTTCTATTCCCTCGATGTCCAGCACATCGACGATCCCGGCTACAACCGCGACCGCGGCCCAGCCTGGGTAGGCTCCGTCCGCGCCCACGTAGACTTCTAAGAAACAGGGAGCAGGGAATAGCAAAACACTGGGGTGCCCCGTCCAAGCTTCGCTTGGGCGGGAAAGCACGAACGCCCGGAACTTCTAAAAAACGGGAATAGCAAAATGCGGGTGCCCCGTCCAAGCTTGGCTTGGGCGGGAAAGCACGAACCAATATAGGCTGACTGCTATTTCGTCGAAGGCGGACCGTGGCTCGGCGCCGGCAACGCGACAATCACTTCGTTCGGCTTCGCGTAGTGCAGCTTCTCGCGCGCCTCGTGCTCAATGGCGTCCGGGTCGGACTTGAGCCGGTCCACATGCTGCCGCAGCCGCGCGTTCTCGTCCTGCAACTGCTTGATCTCGAGCTGCAGCTGCTGGTCCTCGGCGCGCTTCTGGTGCCACGAGTTAAGCCCGTTCTGCCCGTTGAC
Source organism: uncultured Acidobacteriaceae bacterium (assembly GCA_963846095.1). GTDB lineage: Bacteria > Acidobacteriota > Terriglobia > Terriglobales > Acidobacteriaceae > Telmatobacter. The sequence continues at coordinate 244,748 of CAWJUW010000024.1, read as the reverse complement.
CACATGCCACATCAGCAGCAACGCCAGCGAGACCACGACTACGGTTCCAGCGGGACGCCAGCTTTGCTGTGTCCACTCCACAATGCGCTTGCTCAGCGGAATGGAGGCGGCCGCAGCCGGCTCCTGTGGCCCTGGCTCTTGTTCAAACGGGTTCGACTCGTTGGTCATTCCATCTCAACTTCTGCTTACGAAAGCACAAACTTCTCGGCAGCCGCCTTCAGTGCTTCCATATCGTGTTCGCTGCGCGCTTCGGTGTAGGCGCGGACCACCGGTTCGGTGCCCGAAAGCCGGTAACACACCCACGATCCGTCATCGAGAATGAGCTTCAGTCCGTCCGTGCGCACCACGGAGGTGACCTTGCGGCCGCTCAACTCAGTTGGATCCTTCTTCAATTTCTCAGTGAACGCGGCTTTCACCTCCGGGGTCAAGCGGAAGTTCTCGCGAACGGGATAAAACGAACCAACCTTGGCAAATAGCTCCTTGAGCTGCACGCCGAGGCGTCTTGCCGCGCGTCGCCACCATCTCCGCCACCAGCAGGCCGGCGATGATTCCATCCTTCTCCGGAACGTGCCCGCGAATCGTCAACCCTGCCGATTCTTCGCCGCCGATCGCGATCTTGTCCGCGATGATCAGCTCGCCAATGTACTTGAAGCCCACCGGCGTCTCAAACAGCGGCACCTTGTGATAGTCCGCCAGTGCATTGATCAGATTCGTCGTCGCCACGCTCTTGGCCACGCCGTTCTTCCAGCCGCGCGTCTCCACCAGGTAGTCGAACAGCAGCGCAATCACGTAGTTGGGCTGGATGAAGGTCCCGTCCGCATCCACAATGCCGAAGCGGTCCGCATCGCCGTCGGTGGCAATGCCCAGGGCCGCGCCAAACTCCTTCATCTTGGCCTTGGCGTCATTCAGCAGATGATCGTCCGGCTCAGGCGCGTGGCCGCCGAAAAGAACGTCGCGATAATCGTGCACCGTTTCGCAGGGAACGCCGGCAGCGAGCAGAAGATCGGACGGGTAGCCCCGGCCCGCACCCCAGAAAGGATCGTAGACAATCTTGATTCCCGATTTCGCGATTGCTTTGAGATCGACCAGTTCTTCAAGACGCTTCTGAAAGGCCGGCTTGACATCCGCCGTCTCGAAACCGCCCGATGGCGGGTTCGCCTGCGGAATCTCTTCGCCGCTCGCCTGCAGCCTGGCGATCGCAGCTTCAATCTGTTTCGTCACTTCCGGCAGCGCAGGCGCGCCGTCGTGCGTGGAAAACTTGATGCCGTTGTACTCCGGCGGATTGTGCGACGCCGTGAAGTTGATCGCTCCCGAGGTCTTCATGGAGCGCACCGCGTAGGCAATCCCGGGCGTCGGCGCAGCCTCCGGGATCACGATGGGCGTAACCCCCGCGCCGGCCAGTACGCGCGCGGCGATGTCGACGAAAGACTCGCCGAGGAAGCGCGGATCCCGGCCGACAAGAACGCGATGCGGCTCGGGCTGGGTCTTCACGTAGGCGGCAATCCCGGCGACGGCCAGCTTGATGTTGGAGACGATGAATTCGTCGGCGACGATCGCCCGCCAGCCGGAGGTGCCAAACTTGATGGTTGTGCTCATGATGTTGTCTCCACTCGCGTTTTGCGGCCGGCTTCTCCGGCGACGAGCCATTCTCGCAGGGCAGGCGGTCCCCCTGCAATGCAAGGAAAGCCTTTGCCTGACGCCTACGCCAGAACGCTCAATTTCGCTAAGATGACTGCAACCCTATGAGCGATGCTTCCACCTCCATTCGCATCGTCCTCACCACCTGCGCCAGCCCGGGCGACGCAAGCAAGCTGGCGCGCACTTTGGTTGAAGAGCACCTCGCAGCCTGCGCCACACTCATCCCCAGAGTCGAATCCATCTACCACTGGGAGGGCCAGATCGAGTCGACGACGGAGACGCTGGTGCTGTTGAAGACGAGCTTGGAACGGATCGGCACGCTGGAAAGTCGGATCCATGAATTGCACAACTACCAGACTCCGGAGTTCCTTGTGCTGGGAGTGGAGGCAGCCAGCGAGCCCTACCTGGCTTGGCTCAACGCGAATCTGAAAGGCGACTAAGCAGCGGCCCACGGTAGATTGGCTAAATCGCTTCGCAAGGCATCCGTTGCGCGTTAAGATCGGGGCACAGCCAGGAGCTTGTATGAAGATTCGCTTTGGGAGCGGGGTGGTCATTGCGGTCGTGTTGTGCATGGCGCGCTTCGGCTGCGCGGCGGAGCCTTCCGGCATCGATGCCATCTATGCCTATGCCGGCACATGGAAAGTTTCAATCACCCACGTCGACACGCCCTACAGTAAGGCAGGCCAGGACAGCAGCACGTTGCACAACGATTGCTGGAAGAGTGGCGTCTACCTGGCATGCCGCCAGATTGTGGACGGGGATGCCAGGATTCTCCTCGTGTTCACCTGCAAAGCGGATGGCCGCTCGTGCACCAGTTACCAGATTCCGATCGATGGCGGGGAAGCCGGATCGGGCGGCCTCACTTTGGATGGAAAGACCTGGACGTTTCCGTGGAGTGTGACGAAAGACGGAAAGACCACGTCTTTCCGGGTCGTCAACACGTGGTCTTCGTCGAACACCATCGAGTTCAGGCAGGAATTCTCTGAGGATCAGGTGCATTGGACAACGATGGCAACGGGTCATGAGACCAGGGCGGATTGAGGCGCATAGCGTTCCCTGGCGCGATACGGTCTATCTGGTATTCTGGCCTTCGGAAGCCCCAATCTGGAATGCGGGCCTTTGTGCCGCTCGTGCGTGATTTGAAGTGAGCATGGCGGATCCCGGCGTTGCGAAAATGGTTCGCCGCAACCCAAACGATTTGGAAGGGCTTGAGCGGGACGGAAACTTCCGCATTCGACGTCATGCGTTGGTTGATGATTGGATTTCTCGTGTCGCTTGCGGCCATGCTTGTCGCGGTCGCCGGCGTTGCACGTCATATCTGGCTCGAACGCGCTCGTTTGCGAAGCATCCCCGACGGGGGCCCGATTGCAAACGCAGCAGCAGGCCATAGGTTCGACCCCTCGGAAGAAGTAGACCGGGAAATCTGATGAGCAAAGGAATTTCGGTGAAACCACTTCCCCTGCAAACAAACGAGTCCGAGCTTCTCCTGAGCCCACATGTGCGCAGCGCGCACGAGCAATCTGCCTGGCTTTCGATCCTGCGCACAACGGGCATTGTTCTCTTCGGCAGTGGCTTTGTGGCCGCATGCGCGCACATTGCGCTGCCCCTGTTCTTCACGCCGGTTCCGCTCTCGCTGGTCACCTTCGCAGTCGTTCTTGTGGGCTTGCTATTGTCTCCGCGGCTCGCGGCCGTGACTCTGGCTGCTTATCTCGCCGAAGGCGCCATGGGCCTGCCTGTCTTCGGCCCCACCACTGCTGCGCCCGCCGGCATCGCGCACCTCTTGGGTCCGACGGGTGGATATCTGTTGTCCTACCCGCTCGTCGCCGCGCTGACCGCGTATCTGTTCCGCCCCGGCCGCCAGACAAGCGTGCCCGCGCGCAGCTTTGCAAACGCTGCCTTCGCCGCGGCTGCCGGACATGGGTTGATTCTGCTTAGCGGCGCCGCATGGCTCACGCTCCTGTCCCGTGGTTCGTTGGTTACGTCGATCAAGTTGGGTGTTTTGCCGTTCTTGCCGGGGGACGCACTGAAAGTGATTGCTGCGGCAACCTTAGCTGCTGGGTGGGTACGTTTCCGCCGCCCCGCCCTGTGATGCGCACGACATTTGGTATTGCAGTTCTTCTGGTATTTTTCCCGTGAAAGGATCGTTGCCTGCCGTGAGCACACAAACATCTGGGATCGCCGCTCCAGCCCTTACTGAGATTTCCATTGCCCACAGCCCAGATTCCGATGACGCGTTCATGTTTTATGGCTTGGCCACCAACAAGGTGCGCGTGCCCGGCTTCAAATTCACCCACACACTCTGCGACATCGAAACTCTCAACCGCCGCGCCCGCGAAGAAGCGTTTTACGACGTCACGGCCATCAGCTTCCACGCCTACCCTTATCTTCAGGACAAGTACACGCTCATGGCCTGCGGCGGCAGCGTGGGCGAGGGATACGGCCCCATGGTCGTCTCCGCCAAGAAACTTACCGGCGACGACCTCAGCCGCATGACCATTGCCGTGCCCGGCGAACTGACCACCGCGTTCCTGGCTCTCAAGATCTTCAACCCGGCTCTCAAAACGAAGACCGTCCCCTTCGACCAGATCATCCCCGAGATTCTCGCCGGAAACTTCGACGCCGGCCTCATCATCCATGAGGGCCAGCTCACCTACTCGACCAGCGGCCTGCACAAGGTCATCGATCTCGGCGTGTGGTGGCGCGAGACCACCGGCCTGGTTCTTCCCTTGGGAGGCAATGCGATCCGGCGCTCGCTGGGTCCAGAGACGCAGCGCATCGTCACCAAGGCCGTGCGCGACAGCATTCAGCACGCGCTCGACAACCGCGAGGCGGCGCTCGAATACGCCATGCAGTTCGCGCGGGAACTCGATGCGCGCCTGGCCAATCGCTTTGTCAGCATGTATGTGAACGATCGCACCCTCGACTATGGCCCCGACGGCCGCGATGCCATCCGCAAACTGCTCGAGATGGGCTACGAGCGCGGCATCATTCCGATCGCGCCGAAAGTCGAATTCGTCGACTGAATCCGACAGATTGTCTAAATTTTCTCTAATCCATGCCGATATCCCAAAACAGGCATGGACCTCTCGCAGTTCGCCCAAATCGTTCCGGCTCCGTCCGACTCTGCCCTGCGTTCCAGCCGCGAGGCAATCCTCGGTCTGTTCTTTCAGGAAACGGACCGGATGCAGCGCATGAAAACGCCGCTGAGCGTCGTCCTGCTGTCCATCAACGGCTCGCCGCCGTCGGACTTCCGGGCGTCCGATGGCGAGCCCGAAGAAGTAGTGCACGAGTTCTTCCGCCGAATGGCACAACTGCTGCGCAGCTACGACCGCATGGGCCGCACCGCGAAGAATAAGTTCCTTCTCCTGCTTCCGGGCTGCTCCGAAAAAGATGCGCGCATGTTGGCGGAGCGCATCCACGCCACAGTCTTCAACAAACCGTTCGAATTAGAAGATGAGTCGATCGCTCTCCATGCCTGCTTCGGGATTGCGGGGAGCTACGGGCGTTCGCCGATTGTCGTCCTTCAGCACGCCGAAACTGCTTTGCAGGCAGCGCGCCGGATCGGGACCGGCTCCATCCAAACCTATGAAGAATGCCCACCCGCAACTTTGCGGTAACTGGCGACAATCCCAATGCCGCCGAGAACAAACAGCATCGGGAAGCACTCCAGCGTATACCGCGCCTCGGGCGCCTCGATGGTGCTGAGCAGTGCGCTGCGCAGCACGAAGTAGAGCAGCATGCACTGCCAGTACCGCGGGCGAACGCACAGGCCAATCGAGCGCCAGCAGAAGATAGAGCGCATTCAGTCCGGCGTATGCCCAGCTGAACCGCGTCTCCGCATAGTGATGGCTGTAGACCCACCAGTCCAGATCGATATTCAGGTTCTCAACCCGTGGGCGCAGCCACATATCGGCCACACGCCCCAGCGGCAGCCACACGTAATAGCGCAGCGGATTGTCCCGGACCCGCTCAGCGGCCAACCGGCCGAAGCCGTCATCGATCTCCGCCGAAAGGTCCTGCCCGTTGTCGCTGTAGGCGTCTGCTAGAGCCTTGGTTTCGGCGTACTGCTGCGGCGTGTCGAATGCCCGCGAGGGAAGCTTGGCGAGATCAAACGTGCTTCCCGGCACATTCCAATAGATATCGTAGGTCGACACAAAATCCAGGCACCACGTTTTCATCCAGCGCTGCCAGCCGGCGTTGACTGGCTCGCTTGGGTCGTTCGCATAGCGCGGCGCCAGCGGCTGAAAGACGTGAAACACGCGCTCGTTGCGAATCGTCCATATGACAAACGGGATCAGCGCGAGCAGCAGGCAGACGGCGCCGATGCGGGCGACTTTCTGGCGCGTCTCGGGTTTTAACGAGTGGACATCCCGCTTCAGGGTCGATCGCGCATCCGGCGAGGCCTTGGCCGCGAACAATACCGGAAGCAGCGCTGGCGTCAGGCTGATGAACACCAGCGCACCATCCGGCCGGAGCAGGGCCGCGAAGGTTACCGCAAAGGTGAACAAAAGCCCGCTCCCCCACGAAGGTCTGCTGCGAAATCGGTCTAGTGACCAGAGTGCAAGCGCGATGCAAAACAGCGTCGGCGTCTCCGTGAGCGGCGCCACGGAGTACGAAGCGGTAAACGGGCACAGCGCACCCAGCAACAGCGTCCAAAGCGCTGCACCCGGCGAGAAAATGCGCCGGACGAAATCGGCGAGGAGCAGGCAGCCGGCAAGCTCCATCAGGATTTGGAGGACATTCACCGCAGTGTAGTTGTCAGGGCCAAAAAGAGCGAAGCAGCCAGCCAGGAAGAGCGGGTACCCGGGAAGGCGAAGAAGTGTAGGGTGAACAACGCCGGCGCTGTCAGTGATAGCAAAGCGGCCGTGCAGCAGGTTCTTGGCCAGGTTCCCGTACATCAGGGTGTCCACGTCGATCTGCGGCAGATGCCGGAGCATCAGTGCGCGCATGATCGCGCCGCCCGCGAGTGCAAGCGCAATCACTCCCCATCCCGTCTTTCGATTCAATGCCGCCAACCGATGCTCCGTCTTTGCTTATCGCCGCGTCTGGCGTACAAACGTTGCCAAGTGTGCAACTTCTGCCTGCCCGCTCTTTCAGGGTAGCCTTATAAGGTGGGGTTCGTCCCGGAGAATGCGCAGGGGAGCCGCTCCAGCACTTAAGCGATTGCACACGAGCCCAGCGCCTTCAGACGTTTCGGGTTCGAAACGCTCAGGAATGCAGCCCGCGCATCGAATGGTTCGCGGCCCAGGGTGGCCTTCACACAGACTCGCAAGGTTAGGATCAGTTTAGGTTTTCATGCCGGACAGACAAATATTCTTCGATCCCCAACGCAAGCGCTGGAAGCGCCTGCGCCGCATTCTCGACGCGGCTGCCGTTCTCTCTACCATCGTTCTGGTCGGCTTCACTTTCAATATCATCCGTTCGCAGCGCCTCCCTGGACTTTTCCTTCCCCCGCCCAAGCACAACTACAAGGCGCTGCCCGATCCATTTCCGCGCAACGCAAAGAGCGTGCGGGCCCGGCGTCACATCACAGAGGCGAAACCGTCCGAAATTCCCTTGAACTCCGGCGAAAACCTTCGCGCCGCGTTCTATGTGCAGGACGATCCCGCAAGTTACGCTTCGTTCAAACAGCACGTCCACCAGATCGACCTGCTCTTTCCCCAGTGGCTGCGCGCGCTGTCGCCCACGGGAACGCTGCTGGCAACCAACAACGATACGCATCGCGACTATCCCGTCGTTGAGGGCTCCACCGTCCACGATCCCGATGACGGCGATCGCGTCAAGCGGGTGATTACCGAGGCCAAAGAAGACACGGAAATCTTCCCCCACCTGAACAACTACGACGCGGCCAATCAGCGCTGGGACGCCGACATGGGCGCCGTGTTGAATGATCCTGCCAGGCGCGCCGCGTTGCGCAAGCAGATCCTTCAGTTCTTCACGGCCTACCCCGTCTATCACGGCCTGTCTCTCGATTTTGAAAGTCTTCCCGATAATGCCGACGCGGGTTATATGAGCTTTATCCGGGAGCTCTATGCCGATCTGCACACGCGCCATCTCGACCTCTATGTCAATACAGCCGTCTCCGAATCGGACAACGATCTGAAGCAGATCGCGGCCAACTCCGACGGCATCATCCTGATGAACTACGACGAGCATCAGACCACCAGCGATCCCGGCCCCATCGCCAGCCAGGAGTGGTTCATCGGCAATCTCACCCGCGTCCTCAAGGTCGTCCCCAAAAAGAAGCTGATCTGCGCCGTTGGCAACTACGGGTACGACTGGGCGCTCACCAATCCGCCCGCGCCCGGCAAAGGCAAGAAAGCCCCTAAACCGCAGGTCGTCAACACCGACGACTTCGCGGTCTCCGAGGCATGGCAGAGAGCGTCCGACGCCGACGCCTATCTCGATCTCGATTACGACACGCTCAATCCGCACTTCGAGTACATGGACGAAGACACCAACGAGCGCCACGTGGTTTGGTTCCTCGACGGCGTCACCATGCTCAACGAGTTGCGCGGAGCCCGCCAGCTCGGCCTGTCTACCTTCGCGCTTTGGCGCCTCGGCTACGAAGACAGCTCTCTTTGGAATATCTGGGACAAGCCCACTAGCCCTGACTCGCTCCAAGCCCTAAGCTCGCTGCAGCCCGGCCACGACATCAACATCGAGGGCGAGGGCGACATCATGCGCGTTACGGGATTGCCGCAGTCCGGCAAGCGCACCGTGACCATCGATACCGATGAGCCCGATCCGCGCAAGAAGCTCATCATCGACGAGCACATGGATGTCTATCCGCGCAACTACACGGTGGAGTACTACGGCTATCATCCCAACGAAGTTGCCATTTCCTTCGACGACGGACCCGACCCGAAGTGGACGCCGAAGATCCTCGACATCCTCAAGCAGAAAGATGTGAAAGGGACATTCTTTCTCATAGGCGCAGAGGCCGCCGAGAACATCGGCCTGATGCAGCGGCTCGTGCGCGAGGGCAACGAGGTTGGCAATCACACCTACACCCATCCCGACATCAGCGAAATCTCTCCGCAGGCGCTCGATCTCCAGGTCAAGCTCACCGAGCGCCTCTTCGCCAGCAAGCTCGACGTGCAGCCGCTCTATTTCCGTCCGCCCTACGACATCGACGAAGAGCCCGAGACCGACGACCAGGCCGCACCCATCGTGCCCATCCAGAACCAGGGCTACACTCGTCATCGGCAACAAGATCGACACCGACGACTGGAACGAGCATCCGCGCAAGACGCCGCAGGAGATCACCGATTCTGTCCTCGCGCAGCTGCAGACCATGAAGGCCAAGCCGCAGTTCCGCGGCTCGGTCATCCTCATGCACGATGGCGGCGGCGACCGCTCGGTAACCGTGGCCGCACTGCCGGTGCTGATCGATGCGCTGCGCGCCCACGGCTATACGATCGTGCCCGTATCGGCGCTGATGGGCAAAACCACGGCCGAGGTCATGCCCAAGCTGACATTCCGTCAATACCTGCGCGCCTTGCCCGATTCGGTCGCGTTTTCCGGCGTGCAGATTGTCGGCCGCTTCATCGTCTACGTCTTTTTCGTCGGCGACGTCGTCATGGCCGGCCGCCTGCTGCTCATCGGCATTCTTGCCATCATCGATCGCCTGCGCAAGCCGCACGCGAAGGCGTCGCCGGGCTTCAATCCGCGCGTCGCCGTGCTTATTCCTGCCTACAACGAAGAGACGGTCATCGTGCGAACCATTCGCTCGGTGCTGAACTCCGACTACAAGAATCTCCACGTCATCGTGATCGACGACGGCTCTCCCGACCGCACCGCCGAGATCGCCCGCGATGCCTACGCTGCAGAGATCGCCGCAGGCCGCGTCCAGGTGCTGACGAAGCCGAACGGAGGCAAGGCCGCAGCCCTCAATTTCGCGCTCGAGCAGTTGACCGAAGAAATCTACGTCGGCATCGACGCCGATACCGTGATCGCCGCCGATGCGATCTCCAAGCTGATTCCGCACTTCGAAGATCCGCGCATCGGCGCCATCGCCGGCAACGCCAAGGTCGGCAACCGCGTCAATCTCTGGACCCGCTGGCAGGCCCTCGAATACATCACCAGCCAGAACTTCGAGCGCCGCGCTCTCGATCTCTTCCACGTCGTCACCGTCGTTCCCGGCGCCATCGGCGCGTGGCGCACAGCGCCGGTCAAAGCCGCCGGCGGCTATCCCATCAACACCGTTGCCGAAGACGCCGACCTGACCATGAATCTGCTGGAACAGGGCTATCGCGTCGACTACGAAGACCGCTCGCTCGCATTTACTGAGGCGCCGATCAATGCAAAGCAACTCATGCGCCAACGCTTTCGCTGGTCCTTCGGCACCTTGCAGGCGGTCTGGAAGCATCGCGCCGCCTTCGTACGCAACAAGGCGATGGGCCTCTTCGCGCTACCCAACATCCTCGTCTTCCAGATGTTTCTGCCGCTGGTGTCCCCGTTCATCGACGTGATGTTTCTCTACGGCATCGTGAACTACCTCATCGATCGCCACTACCACCCCGAAGCCGCATCGGCAGCCAGCTTCGAAAAGCTGCTCGTCTTCTTCCTCGGCTTCCTGCATCATCGACTTCGTGACGTCGTCTGTTGCGTTCTCTCTTGAGCGCCGACACCCCGCCAACAAGGGCGATGGATGGCTGCTGTTCCACATCTGGCTGCAGCGCTTCGCCTATCGCCAGGTCTTCTCCATCGTGCTCGTTCAAGACCATCAAGCGCGCCATCGACGGCAAGCCCTTCAACTGGGACAAAATTCAGCGCACCGCCAAGATGAGCAAAGCGCACCGAAGCCATCACCGAGGTCTCATAACCGTGCGTTCGCTATCCCAAGTGTTCGAACGCACACGGAATTCGGCTAGTTCCCACCACTGTCAGTAGCTCCGGAACCGGTGATCGCGATGATCGATTTCGCGCCGGAAGTTTCGGTCAGGGTCCATGTGGCCGCGTAACTTGTCACCTGCGTCGGAATGAAAGTGAACTGCACGGTGCAGGAGGCTCCCCCGGCCAATGTGGCCGGGCAGTTGTTCCCTGTGACGGTGAAAGCAGCCGAGCCGCTAAGCCCAACGGAGCGGATGCCGACCGGATATCCCTTCGGGTTCGTCACCGTCATGTTCATCGAAGGGTTATCGCCAACAACGTAGGGGCCGAATGCAACCGGCGAGGGCGTGGCCATGAGTACGGGCGATCCCGAACTGATTCCGGTTCCGGCAACGTCGGCGCTGAGCGCGGCCTGCCCGGTAACGGGGATAGTGACTGTCCCGCTGACCGGACCGGCCGTGGTGGGAACAAATTCCACCAGGACCTTGCACGAGGCCCCTTTGGCGAGAGATGCGCCGCAGGTGGTTGATCCAGTGAAGCCGGCGGGCAAGACGGGGGCTGACAGCGAGACAGCGGCGGTGGAGGCGTTTGTCAGCGTGAGGGTCTGCGTGGCGCTGGGGACACCCACCTGTTGCGTTGGGAAGAGAAGACCCTCCGGAGCCAGTGTGAGCGCGGGCGCCGCAGCCGAGCCCGTTCCTGCGAGATTGATGGTTTGGGTAACACCGCCGGGAACGTTGTCGTCGACGATGTTGATGGAGCCGACGCGGGCGCCTGCGGCCGTCGGCGCGAAGTTGACTTGGAGCGTGCAGCCGTTGCCCGCGAGCATGACCGCTGGGCAGTTGCTTGTGACGCTGAAGTCGCCGCTGGCCGTGATGGAGGGGATGGTTAGTGGACCCGTGCCGGTATTGGTGAGGATGGCAGCTTGCGCGCTGCTGGTCGTTGTGGTCTGCTGCGGATTGAATGTAAGCGAGGTTGGTAGAAGAGCACCGATGGGCTTTGTGCCGGTTCCTCCGAGACCGACATTGAGCTGTGGGCGGACGCTGCTCGTGCTGACGGTGATGTGGGAGGACGTGACTCCGACAGAGGTGGGATCGAACTGAACGTCGAGAGTGCAACTTGTACCGCCGTCGAGAGAAGGCGGGCAGGGATTGGTGATGAGGAAGTCCGCATCGGCGGTGACGGAGTTGATGGGCATGGATGCGCCCCCGATGTTGTTCAAAGTCAACGGCATCGCCGGGCTCGGTTCGCCAACATTCCGCTTGCCGAAGCCGATCCAGCCCGTCGAAAGGACCGGCGCGGCCGGGGGTACGACACTTTTCGCTAGAGAGAGCACCGCGGTGGGTTGAATGGAACTTTGGCCCATGTTCCCAGAAAAGTAACCGCTACCAACCGCATCAAGGGTTAGCGCCAGTCCGGGAGTGAAGCCGCCCGCAACATAGATGGCGCCACCGGGATCAGCACTGATGCCGGCGAGGCCCGCCGCACCCCAGTATCCCGCCTCGGCGTTGGCGCCGGTCATGTCACCCACGAGATAGGTGTAGCTGTACGTGGAGACGAAAATCTTGCCGGTGGGCAGGATGGCCACGCCCCTTGCGCCGGAGAAATTGTATCCATAGACACCAATGTTCAGCGTGCTCAGCGTTGTCCAGTTCTTGCCCGTCAGGTCGTCGAAGCGAACCAGGCGGGCATTGCCGGAATCGGTGACATAGATGCGACCCGCCGCATCGAACGCGATGGCGGTAGGGCTGCTGAACTGGTTGGTGCCCGCGCCTGCGGAGCCGAACGTGGTCCAATTGGTGCCGGTCATATCGTCGAAGCGGACGATGCAATTGTTACCGGCGTCGGCCACCCAGATCTTGCCGGAGGAGTCGACGGCCACGCCCGCCGGGCCACTGAAGTGCAGCGGTCCGGTGCCGGAACTCCCGAGCTGCGTCCAGTTCCGGCCCTTGATGTTGTCGATGCGTACAAGGCGGTCGAGGCTTGAATCGGTGATGTAGATCCGGCCCCCGGAATCGTGCGCCAACCCGTCAATCTGCTCGAACTGGCCGGTGCCGCTTCCCCAGGTTCCGTAAGAAGTTACGAAGATGCCTGTGAGGTTGTCGGCGCGCAGGAGACTTGAGGCGGTGGCCACCACGATCGGGCTGTATGCTGAGTTCCAGCCAAGATTGAACCCGGTGACCGAAGCGGTGCCCGCGCCCAACGGCGCTGTCGTGTGAACCGCGAGCGAGATGGACCCAAGTGCTCCCTGTCCGGCGCCACTGAGCAGCACACGGCTGGTGAACGTACCGTTGAACTGGTAACTGTAGCTGACGTGGCCGCCGCGGCCGCCCCCGGAACCTGAGAATGTCATTGTGGCGGAGGTGAAGGCGCCGCTCATGATGATCGAGTTGTCGCTGGATGCGATGCCGATGCTGCCCCCGGCGCACTGCCAGTTCCATTGATACGTGCCCGCGCCGAACGAACTGATGGGGCAGGTGAACGAGAGTGTCGCCGTGGTTCCGGCAATCGGAACACTTTGCACCGAGATGGCAGTGCCGGCGCTGGTTCCCGTAGAGAAGGTGCCCCCCGAACCTGTATAGGCGCCGTTTTCAGCGGACAGGCTCGATGGGAGTGCCACGGTAAGGAGAACAGCGAGAAGGCATGGGACTTTCTTGCTTTCCATTTTCGTTTCCTCGCGCATGCGGTTTGCATGCTCACCGGCGCGCCACGCGCACGGCGCATCGCCAATAGCAACGAGATGAGGGGATCATTCCTTCAAGGGGGCCGGGACTCTCTTTTGCTCCCGTAGCGAGGCACGCAAAGTGGGACCCGGGGGGATGTGCGGCCGCATTGGCGACGGAAGGAGTTCTTATAGTGCGTCTCGACAGGGTCCGATGGCCTGAACATAACACGACGCACCGCGCCGGGACAGATTAAACTTCCGTCATTTAAGGCGCGAGCTGCTGCCCCGAATGCACAACCTCTGATGCAACGGGCACTATACATTTGCCATCTCAATTCGCTGGAGGATGATGATGGCAACTAAATCAGCCCGCAAGAGTTCGTCGCACCGCAGTACCTCGTCGTCGGCAACTGGCCGCAAAAGCACATCGGCCAAGACGAGTAGTCATCGCAAAACCACGCGCAAATACTCGCCTTCTGCGCAGAAGAACGTGGAAACCGAGATGCGCGAAATGAAGCAAGGCAAGCTGAAAAGCGGCCGCAGCGGCAAGAAGGTGACAAACCCGAAGCAGGCCGTCGCGATCGGCCTTTCCAAAGCCCGCAAGGAAGGCAAGAAAGTTCCCGCCAAGCGCTCGTAGTGCACCAAGCCTGTGGAGGAGTTAGCAAGCCAGCGAGTCAGCAAGTCAGCCGGGTGCCCCATCCATCCGCAGTTTCATCGCGGATGGGTGGGAAAGCACGAACCCACTTGCGAGCGAGCAGCGAGCCGAGCTGACTTGCTGACCAGCTAACTCATCCGCAAAGCCTCAAGCGGATCAGAGTTCGCCGCCCGCGTCGCCGGTAATGCCGAAGCCGCCAGCGTCATTGCGATCATCACGAGCGCGGCCCCAAGGTAAATCAAGGGATCGGTAGCGCTGACCCCGAAAAGAAAAGACGCAATCAAGCGCGACACCGCGATCGAGCCGGCCACGCCAAGAGCACACCCCACCAAAGCCGTCTTCGCTCCCGAAACCAGCACCAGCTGCGCAATGCGCCCGCGTTGCGCTCCCAGCGCCATGCGTATCGCAATCTCCTGCGTGCGCAGCGAAACCGAAAACGCAACCACCGCATAGATCCCCGTAATCGCTAGCAGCAGCGCACCTAGCGCAAACACCGAAATGAGCCCCGTGTTGAACCGCCGCGGCGCCTCAATCTCCGACACCACGGCCGACATGGGCTGCACCGGCTGCAGCGCCAGGTTCGGATCGACATCCGCAACCGCCTGCCGCAGTACCTGCGTTTCCTGCTGCTGATCCAGCGCCGCGCGCAGTGTAATAAACCCGCCCGCGGGTCGCGTCAGCACGTCCGCATTGTGAACTCCGTTGAGCGTTGCCGGCTGTGTTGCCGGAATGTACCACTGATCCGCGTTCGGCTCGTCCAGCGCGCCGCCCTTTGTGTCCGCGACGATTCCGACCACCGTCGCCCAGGGATACCCCTTCTGCGGATTTCCTGCATGGATGCGCCTGCCGAGCGGGCTCTGCCCCGGCCAGCAATGTTTCGCCATCGTCTCGTTCACCAGCACGACGAGCGGGGAATCGGTGCGATCGTTGCGCGAAAACACGCGGCCATCAATCAGCCGGATATTCATCGCCCGGAAGTAGTCGCCATCCACGATGGAAAAACTCGCGAACTGCAACTTCCACTTGTTCGCGGGAATGCCTTCGAGTGTGTAAGCCGCCGCGCCGCCTCCATTCGATGCAGGCAGGCTATTCGTCATTCCCGCGGCAATCACGCCGGGCTTCGCCGACAAGCGGTCGATCACCGCGCGATTGAAAGCAGTGGAGGCGGCCTGCGTAGGGTACTGCTGCATGGGCAGCTGATAGCCCCCGACGAGTACCTGTTCCGCACGGAATCCGGGATCCACTGCTCGCATCTTCTCAAAGCTGCGCAAAAACGCTCCGGATACCGTCAGCAGCACCATCGCAATCGCGATCTCCGCCACCGAGAGCGACGACCGCAGCCACGCGTGCGAGGCTCCCCCAATCGCCGCCTTGCCGCCTTCCTTCAGGCAATCCGTCAGGTTCGTCGCCAAAGCAGCGATCGCCGGCGCAACACTGCACAGTGCACCCGTCACCGCCGACACGAGCAAAGCAAACGCAATCACCCCCGCGTCCATCGACACAGAATCAATCCGCGGCATCGACTCGGGCAGCCAGTGCAGCGCGAAACGGATCGCCGCTGCCGCCAGCCCAATCCCCACCAATCCGCCGGCAAGACTGAGCATCAGCCCCTCGATCACCGACTCGCGAATCAGGGTGCGCGACGCCGCGCCCAGTGCCAGCCGCACCGCATACTCCCGCCGCCGCCGGATCGCGCGCACCAGCAACAATCCCGCCACATTCATGCACGCAATCAGCAAAACCACGGCCACCGCCGCAAACAGAATTCTCAGCAGCGGACGAACATCGCCCACGATACGTTCCTGCAGCAACGCGGCATCGCCGGTAATGCGAATCGAGGCCATGTTTGCCGGAAAGTTGCGCGCCGCCTGTTCTGCCGCGCGATTCGCATCCTGCGCCGCCTGCGCAACCGTCACTCCATCCTTGAGCCGTCCCACCAGGTTGAATCCCCACATGCCGGCGTTATCGTCTCCCAGTTCCACCGGCGTAAGGCTCATGGGAATCCACAGTTGGATCTGGTCCAGCTGGCCCGCGATCAGAGGAAACGTAAAACTGCGCGGCATCACGCCGAGGATCGAATACGTCTTGCGATCAAGCGCGATGGGTTTGCCCAGCACATTTGGATCGCTGTGGAAGCGGGTCAGCCAAAGTGCATAGCTGATCACGGCCACCGGCGCGCGGCCTGCATCCTCCTGCTCGGTAAACACCCGGCCCAGTATCGGCTCAACGCCGAGCGTGGGAAACACGCTGGCCGTGAGCCGCGCCGCATCGATCTCCTCCGGCCGCGCCCCGCCCGAGAGCTCAAACCCGGTGGTCGTGTAGCCGCCAATCGACTCAAGCGTGTTGGTTGTGGTGCGGTACGTTTCAATCTCGCGGGCCGTGATCCCCAGCCCCAGGTTGCCGCCAACATGGTCTCCCAGCAGAATGAGCCGGCCCGGATCCCGGAAGGGAAGCGGACGCAGGAGAATTCCCTCAATCAGCGAGAAGATGGCCGTCGTGGCACCGATCCCCAGAGCCAGGGTAAGAATCGCGGTAAGGCTGAAAGCCGGGGAACTTAGCAGCCGGCGAGAGGCAACGCGGAGATCCTGCGCAAGAGAATCCATCTGGGCCTCGGGAAAGAAGATTCTGCCGATCGCAACAGTTTTTCGTTAGACGGGAACCGCCGAAGTGCGTCATCCGGCTTGCCAGCATTGTAAGCCGCTCCAGTTCCGACCTTCGCACGAAAACCGGGTGCCTCTGGTCCTCGCTTTTGGGACCAGGGATAGCACGAACCTCCTGCGAGCGAACAGCGAGCGTCCGCCGCACCGCAGGTGCCGAGCGTCTGCCCCGCCGCAGGGTGCCCCTGGTCCTCGCTTTTGGGGACCAGGGATAGCACGAACCTCCTGCGAGCGAACAGCGAGCGTCCGCCGCACCGCAGGTGCCGAGCGTCTGCCCCGCCGCTGGGTGCCCCTGGTCCCTCGCCTTTGGGGACCAGGGATAGCACGAACCTCCTGCGAGCGAACAGCGAGCATCCGCCGCACCGCAGGTGCCGAGCGTCTGCCCCACCGCAGGTGGCCTCACCGCAGGTGGTGGAATACACTAAAGGACGTTATGGCTACCGCAACCCTCAGCACCCAGATTCAGCCGCGCACGCCCCAGGGCGGCTTTGCCAACGAGCCCTTCGTCAACTTCAAAACCCCCGAGAACGCCCGCGCCATGCAGGCCGCGCTCGATCACGTGGCCGGCCAGTCTGGGCCGCGAGTACGACCTGATCATCGGCGGCCGCAGCCTCAAGACCGAAGGCAAAATCCGCTCGCTCAATCCTGCCAATCCGCAGCAGGTCGTCGGCGTCCACCAGAAAGCCGGCGCCGAGCACGCCGAGCAGGCCATGCAGGCCGCGCTCCAGGCCTTCGAAACCTGGAGCCGCACCACCGTCGACGAGCGCGTCTCGCTTCTGCTCAACGCCGCCGCACATCATCCGCGAGCGCAAGTTCGAGTTCTGCGCCTGGCTCACCTACGAAGTCGGCAAGAACTGGGCCGAGGCCGACGCCGACGTCGCCGAGACCATCGACTTCCTCGAGTTCTACGCCCGCGAAGCCCTGCGCCTCGCCGCCGCCACCACGCCCATCCAGTACCCCGGCGAGCGCAACCGCCTGCTCTATATTCCTCTCGGCGTCGGCGCCGTCATTCCGCCGTGGAACTTCCCCTTCGCCATCATGGCCGGCATGACCGCGGCCTCCATCGTCACCGGCAACACCGTCATCCTCAAGCCCTCCAGCGACTCGCCCACCATCGCCGCCAAGTTCATTGAAGTGCTCGAAGAAGCCGGCATGCCCGGCGGCGTCGTCAACTTCTGCCCCGGCTCCGGCGCCACCTTCGGCAACGCGATCGTCGAGCACCCCAAGACGCGCTTCATCGCCTTCACCGGCTCCAAGGCCGTCGGCCTCGACATCCACGAGCGCGCCGCCAAAACCAAGCCCGGCCAGATCTGGATCAAGCGCACCATCCTCGAGATGGGCGGCAAAGACTCCATCCTCGTCTGCGCCGACGCCGATCTCGATGCAGCCGTCGACGGCGTCGTCGCCTCGGCCTTCGGCTTCAGCGGCCAGAAGTGCTCCGCCTGCTCGCGCGCCATCGTCGAAGCGCCGCTCTACGACGTCTTTGTGGAGCGCGTCCGCGAAAAAGTCGCCAACGCTCACCGTCGGCGACCCCGCCGGCAACCCGAACCTGGGCCCCGTCATCAACAAGAGCCGCCCTCGACTCCATGCTCGAGTACATCGAGACCGGCAAGAAGGAAGGCCGCCTCATCGCCGGCGGCAACGCTCCGCAAACTGCCGAGGGCGGCTATCTTCCTCGAGCCCACCGTCTTCGCCGACATCGCTCCCGACGCCGTCATCGCGCAGGAAGAAATCTTCGGACCGGTGCTGGCCATCATCAAGGTCAACAGCTACGAAGAAGGCCTGGAGGTCGCCAACAACACCGAGTACGGCCTCACCGGCGCCATCTACACCGACGACCGCGCACCGCCTCGACCACGCCAGCGCCGAGTTCCACGTCGGCAACCTCTACCTGAACCGCAAGTGCACCGGCGCCATGGTCGGGGCGCATCCGTTCGGCGGATTCAACATGAGCGGCACCGACTCCAAAGCCGGCGGCCCCGACTACCTCTACCTGTTCACCCAGGCCAAGAGCGTAGCCGAAAAACTGCAGTAGGCAGATGCCGACGCTGCGGAGTTGAACTGTGGCTCTTTCGAGCGCCGCTTCCTGAAGGGTACGGCCTTTAGGCCGTACGTAGAAACGCCGAAAAGAGGAAGGGGGCTTCAGCCCCCGAGGGATGTTTTTTCCTCATCTGCGAGCGTCCGAGGAACGCCAGATGCGAACGGCCTCCATCTTTCTATTGACGGCATTTTGGACGCTCCCGGTCTTTGCAGAGAATCCACCCGGCCGCGCGGGCCATCTCCGTCGCCCAACTGCAAGACACCCTCCAACACCTTCACAGCGAATCCGATAAAGAAGCCGCCCGAGAAATCTCCTTCCTCAAGCTGACCGAGCGCCTGAGCGACCCGCAGCGCAACCGCCTTTCCGCCGATTTGCCCGGACCAGTCTCGAAAGAAGCGTTCAAAATCCTGGCCGAGTCCTCTGCCTTCAACGACCTCCCACCGGCAGAAATCCTCACCAATCCTCCACCTGCTCGCGAAGCCCAGACTGCCCTTCTCGCCCAAACGCGCGATTACATCGTCAAGACACTGCAGCAGCTCCCCAACTTCTTCGCCACACGCGAGACCGTGAACTACCAGGGCTCCCCCGAAGACACTCCCGGCCAGCCCGTCCATACGAAGTTCGAGCCATTGCACGCAGTCAGCCACTCCAGCGTCACCGTGCTCTATCGCGACCACCGCGAAATGATTGCCAGGGCAAAGAAAGGAGAGGCCTCCGGCAAGCAGCTCAAAACCATGGGCGAGTTCGGGGGCATCCTCGAGACCATCTTCGGGGACGCCGCCAAAGGGCACATCTACTGGAGCCACTGGGAGCAAGGAACTTCTGCGCCCGTCGCCGTCTTCCGTTACGAAGTCCCCGAGCCGCAGTCGCATTACACGGTGGGCACGGTGAACGTCGAGCACGGGGCGCAGCACAACCCCGGCTATCACGGCGAAATCACGCTCAACCCGGACAACGGTTCGATCCTGCGCGTCACGATCATTGCGGAAATGAAACTGGACGATCCGGTCTCGACCGCCGATCTCGCGGTCGACTACGGCCCCGTGGAAATCGGCGGGCGCATCTATATCTGTCCGCTGACCTCGGTAGCCACCTCTGAAGTGCGCATGGTTATGCAGCAGCTGAACTTCAGCACCGGCGCCGTAGAGAAGACCTCGCTCGGCGTCCCCAAGTCTTACCTCAACGAGGTCGAATTCAGGAACTACCACCTCTTCCGCGCCGAAACGCGCATTCTCGATGGATATCACGACCCATCGGATAAGGAATCCAGGAGCAAGTCACAGTAGTGAGGCCGTCTTACGGGTGTCCGCCTAACCCGCTAACGTACGATACACTTGCGTTCGAAGGAGTACGCATGCAGGATGCCATTCTGGTCACCGGTGGGGCGGGCTTTATCGGCTCAAATTTCGTCTTGAAATGGATTGAGTCGACCGGAACGCCCGTCATCAACCTTGACCTGATGTCGTACGCCGGCAACGCCGAAAACCTGGCTTCCCTCGAAGGCGACCCGCGCCACATGCTGGTACGCGGAGACATCTGCGATGCCGCATTGGTCGGCTCGCTTCTACGCGACCACCAGCCGCGCGCCATCGTCCATTTTGCCGCCGAGAGCCATGTCGACCGCTCCATCGCCTCGCCCGGCGCCTTTATCCAGACCAACGTGCAGGGGACCTTTGTTTTGCTGGATCAGGCCAAGGTCTACTGGTCGACCCTGGGCCCGGCAGACCAGAAGGCTTTTCGCTTCCTCCATGTTTCCACCGACGAGGTCTACGGCACCCTCAGTCCCATCGATCCCGCATTCTGCGAGACCACGGCGTATGCGCCCAACAGCCCCTATGCCGCTTCAAAGGCTGCCTCCGATCACTTGGTGCGCGCCTATCACCACACCTGGGGCTTTCCCACGTTGACCACGAACTGCTCCAACAACTATGGTCCCTATCAGTTTCCCGAAAAGCTAATCCCGCTGATGATCCTCAACGCGCTCGAAGGCAAATCTCTCCCCGTCTATGGAGACGGCAAAAACGTGCGCGACTGGCTGTTTGTCGAGGATCACTGCTCCGCCATTCGCACCGTGCTGGCCTCGGGCCGGCTGGGCGAAACCTATAACATCGGCGGCAACAGCGAGCGCGCCAATATCGACGTCGTTCACACCATTTGTGACTTGGTCGACGAAATGCGCCCGAGCGCAGGCAAAGGCTCGCGCCGCGAGTTGATCACGTACGTGCAGGACCGCCCGGGCCACGACCGCCGCTACGCCATCGATGCTTCCAAGATCCAAAGCGAGTTAGGCTGGCGTCCTTCCCTCGAGTTCGAGGCCGGCCTGCGCAAGACCGTCGCCTGGTATCTCGACAATGCCTCCTGGATCGAGAATGTCCGCACCGGCGCCTATCTCGAGTGGATGAACAAAAACTATGCGGAGCGTGTCGTCCTATGAAGGGAATCATCCTCGCGGGAGGATCGGGCACGCGGCTCTATCCTGTAACGCACGTTGTTTCCAAACAGCTGCTGCCCGTCTACAACAAGCCCATGATTTACTACCCGCTCAGCACGCTGATGCTGGCGGGATTGCGCGACATTCTCATCATCTCGACGCCGCAGGATACGGGCCTCTTCAGCGACTTGCTCGGCGATGGCACGCGCTGGGGTATTCACATCACCTACGCCGTGCAACCCAGCCCCGATGGCCTTGCGCAGGCATTTCTCATCGGTAAGAACTTTATCGGCGATCAACCCAGCGCGCTCGTTCTCGGCGATAACATCTTTTACGGCCAGGGCTTCTCTCGCCAGTTGCAATTCGCCGCGCAACTCAAGGAGGGCGCTACCGTCTTCGCCTATCCGGTCGAAGATCCGCAGCGCTACGGCGTCGTCGAGTTCAACGAAGCCGGTAAGGCCGTCAGTCTTGAAGAGAAGCCGAAGAATCCAAAGTCTCGCTACGCGGTCACCGGCCTCTATTTTTATGACAATCAGGTTGTCGAGATCGCCGAGTCGCTTAAGCCGTCCGCGCGCGGCGAGTTGGAAATCACCGATCTGAATCGCCGCTATCTTGAAGCCGGCAAACTCGATGTCGAAATTATGAGCCGCGGCATGGCGTGGCTCGACACGGGCACTCACGATTCACTGCTCGAGGCCGGGCTCTTCGTTCACACCATTGAACGCCGGCAGGGCCTCAGCATTGCCTGCCCCGAAGAGATTGCCTTCCGTCAGGGTTTCATCACCGCCGAGCAACTCGAGGCACTCGCTCAGCCAGTCGTCAAGAGTGGATACGGCCAATATTTGCTGGCGCTGTTGCGTGAGCCGCACTTTGCCGCGCGAGAAAACAAGCTATGAAGATCACCGAGACATCCCTTCCCGGCGTACTTCTCTTCACGCCCACCATCTACCGCGACGCGCGCGGCGCCTTTTGCGAAACTTTCAATCAGCGCGCAATGATAGAGGCAGGCCTGCCCGAGCTTTGGGTGCAGGACAACTATTCGCTGTCGAAGAAGAACGTTTTGCGCGGCATTCACTATCAGGTCACTGAGGCGCAGGGAAAACTTGTGCGCGTCACCCAAGGCGCAGTGCTCGATGTTGCGGTTGACCTGCGTCGCAGTTCACCTCAATTCGGAAAGCACGTGGCCGTCGAGTTGAACTCTGAGATCGCGAACATGCTTTGGATTCCTCCCGGTTTCGGTCACGCATTCCTCGCGCTCACTGACCAGATTGGCTTCGCATACAAAGTCACCGATTATTATTCCCCTCGCGGCGAACGCACCATCCGCTGGAACGATCCCGACATCGGCATCACATGGCCAGTCGATCCTGCGGATGTGATCGTCTCAGAGAAGGACCGCGCCGGATTGTCCCTGCGAGACGCTGAAGTCTTTCCGTAAGTTCGATCCACTCAAAACAAGATTGATTTTGTGAGGACACATGAAGGTTCCGCGCATTTTGGTTCTCGGACGCATCGGCCAGGTTGGATGGGAGTTGCGCCACAAGCTTGCGTGCATCGGTCCGGTGACATCCATCGACTTCCCCGACATCGACTTCACCAAGCCTGATTCGCTGCGCGATGTTGTGCGTTCCGCAGAGCCTTCGATCATCATCAATGCGGTCGCTTACACCGCCGTTGACAAGGCCGAGACCGACAAAGACATCGCGCACGCCATCAACGCCACCGCCCCTGGCATTCTCGCCGAAGAAGCGAAGAAGCTCGGCGCTTTGCTCGTGCATTACTCCACCGATTACGTGTATAACGGCGCGAAGACCAGCCCGTGGGTCGAAACCGATGCGCCCGGGCCGCTCAATGTCTATGGCCAGACCAAGCTCGATGGCGACCTTGCCATTGAAAGCGTCGGTGGCGATTACCTGATCCTGCGTACGAGCTGGGTTTACGGCGCACGCGGCAAGAATTTTCTTCTCACCATGTTGCGCCTCGCCAAAGAGAAGCCGGAACTGCGCATCGTCGACGATCAGAAGGGAAGTCCCACCACCAGCGAATGCATCGCGCAGGCCACTACCCAAATCATCACGCAGGTCACTGCACCGGGCGGAGGCCTCGCCGGCCGCTCTGGCGTCTACCACTTCACGAACTCCGGCGAAACCACCTGGTACGGATTTGCACGCGAATTCCTGAGTCGGCAGCCCAACTGCCCCAAACTCGTCCCCATTCCCGCCAGCGAATACCCCGTACCCGCAAAACGTCCAACAAACTCCGTCCTCTCCTGCACAAAACTGCAGGACGCCTTCGGCGTCACCATGCCGTCGTGGGAATTGGCGCTTGACCTCGTGCTCGATACGCTGGAAGCCGGCTCTGCGCAGGGTGGATGAAGCTTCGTTCGCAACCGTTGCATCCATCGCCCTCGATACAATAGCGACAGGATGATCTCCCGCACTCCAGCCTCAGCCGCGCTCGCGCTCTTGCTGACCCTCACCGGCTGCGGCTATCACACCGTGGGGGCTGCGGTGCACCTGCCTAGCGCCGTGCACACACTTGCGGTGCCGGTGTTTGCCACGCATTCCGATGCTTACCACACCGAGGCCGTGATGACCGAGGCAGTGATTCGCGAATTCGCAGCCCGCACGCGCCTGCGCGTTGTCACCAATGATGGCGCGGATGCCGATGCGGTTCTGCACGGCACCATTCTCCAGCAATCCGTTACCCCGCTGACCTACAATGCTTCCACGCAGGAATCATCGAGCTTTCTGCTCACAATGGTCATCTCGGTCACGCTTCAGGAGCACAGCGGCAAGATTCTCTATCAGAATAAAAACTACGTTTTCCGAGAGCAATACCAATCCACCACCGACCTGCCTACGTTCATTCAGGAAGATCCCGCCGCCCAGCAGCGGCTCAGCCGCGAATTTGCGCACGCGTTGGTCTCCGACGTTCTCGAGAGCTTCTGAACAAGGCCGCCTTGAAAGCTCCGAGCTCGAGACTGAAGGGTACGGCCTTTAGGCCGTACAACACCCCTTGCAAAATGGCGGGCTCTACGCGAGCGCAACCTCGATCTTCGTCACGGAAGCCGCAGGAAACTTGAATCCCAAAACGCCTGACCGCACATCCACGGCAGCCGTCCGTGTTTTCACGCGATCCGGATGCTCGAAGGTGTTGTGCGCGTGGATATCGTCCTCCGCCACGACCCACGCTTGCGCGCTCGCCGCCGAAGCCCCACGCAGCAGAACCTCCGCCTCGCGCGGCGCGGTCACATCCGGATTCACGACTGTCAGCGTGAGCGTCTTGCCTTTCACTGAAGCCGAGCCTTTAAGCCCCCAGAAACTTGCCGGCTTGCCGTCGCGATCGTAGTGCACTGCCGGTGCCGAGAATTCCGCGCGTACAGCCGTACCGCCCTGGTGCGCCGCATACATCTCGAAGACATTGAAGTTCGGCGTCGCCATGAACTTGTCGCCGAGCGCGAGAAACACCGCGTTGAGATTGTTGATCAACTGCGCGCATGCCGCCATCCCCACCTTGTCCGCATGGCGATTGAAAGTGTCCAGCGACATGGCCGTCATCACCGCGTCGCGCACCGTGATCTGCTGACCGAAGAGCTGTTCCGGTGTGAACTCCGTCCCCGCCTTGTACCACGGCCCGTACTCATCCACCACCAGCTTGATCGTGTGCGGCAGATCGTACTCGCCGAGCGCCGTCCAGTGATCGAGGATGATCCCTTCCATGCGATCGGTCTCGCGGCAAAGCTCATACCAGTCGATCGGCTCAAACGCGAGCGCATCGCCCTTTTGCCCATTCCAGTCATCGCTCTTGCCGCGCGATAGATTCGCCGCATAGTGATGCACGCTCAATCCCCAAACGCCATGTGTGTCCTTGCTCGGACTGCCCACCATAGAGCTTGTTGGCAAACCCGCGCGTCCACGCCTGCTCGTCGCTGCTCGGGCCAGAGGCTACCAGCCGCAACGGCACGCCATATCCCGGAACCCACGTCGTGTAGCGCTTGAACTCGATCGCATAATCTTCCGGATCGAAGTTACCGCCGCAACCCCAACTCTCGTTGCCCACTCCCCAGTAACGCACGTTGAGCGGATCGGCGAACCCATCGCTCGCGCGCACATCCGCCAGCGTCGTCGATCCCTGCGGCGAGTTGCAGTACTCCACCCAGTGATCGAACTCGATCGCCGGCAAGCTGCGCACATTCGCCGCGATGTAGGGTTCCGCGCCGCAGAGCTTGCAGAAGCGCGCGAAGTCCGCAGTCCCGAACGTATTCGGGTCGAACACCTGCGGAATATTCTTCCCACTCACCGATTTCGGATAAGCATCGACCCAGAAGTTCGTGCGCCGCGGCCGCTTCTCCCGCGGACCAATCCCATCGCGCCAATCGTAGCTGTCTGCAAAGCAGCCGCCCGGCCACCGCACCACAGGCGCCTTCATCGCGCGCATCTTCTCGATCAGCGCCGAGCGCAGCCCGTGCTGGTTGGCGATCTTCGAGTCCTCGCCGACGAACACGCCGCCATAGATCACCGTGCCCAGATGCTCGGTGAAGTGCCCGTAGATCTCCGGTGCAATGGTGCCGATCGGCTCGTCGACGGCAACCTCGATATGGCTCCCGGCCATCTGCGAAAGAGCTGCGCGCCGGCCAAACACCAGCGTCGCCGCCGTCGATGCCGCCGCTGTCTTGAGAAAATCTCTCCGTTCCATCAACTTGCTCCTCGTTAGTTCCGCAGCGCTTCTGCGGCGATCTTCCGCAACTCCGGCAACACCGCTCCCAGCGCCGCAGGCTTCGCATTCCGCGACCCCAGCGCAAAATAAACATCGCGATAGAGCTTGTAGAGCCGTTCATACACCGCCGCGGCTTGCGCATCCGGCTCGACCGTGCGCAGCGGCAGACACACCGCCGCCTGCGCCTCTTCGATTGTCTTGTAAGTGCCCGCGGCCAGCAGCGCGAAGATCCCCGACCCCAGGCTTGTCGGCACCCCCGCCGGCACCAGCACCGGCTTGTTCAGCACATTGGCATACACCCGGTTCAGCACTTCGTTCTTCTGCGGAATGCCGCCCGCGTTGATCACGCGATCGATGCGCACGCCATGCTCGGCCATCCGCTCCAGAATGATGCGCGTGTGAAACGCCGTTCCCTCAATCGCCGCGAACAACTCATCCTGCGCCGTGTGGACCAGGTTCCATCCCAGCGTCACGCCGCCGAGTTCAGGATTCACCAGCACCGTGCGATCGCCGTTATCCCAGCTCAACCGCAGCAGGCCTGTCTGTCCGGCCTTGTAGCTTTCCAGCCCTTCGACAGCGCAGCGACCGTCGTATCCGCGCGCCGCGCGATGCCTTCGAAGATATCCCCCACTCGCCGACAGCCCCGCCTCAATTCCCGTGTAGTCCGGGATGCACGCTTCCCGGCACCACGCCGCAAACTCCTGGCACCAGCTCCGCCTTCTTCGCCATCGCGATGATGCACGTCGACGTGCCCACCACGTTCACCACATCGCCTTCGCGGATGTGCGACCCGATCGCGTCCCAATGCGCATCGAACGCGCCCACCGGAATCGGAATCCCGGCCTTCAACCCCAGCTTCTGCAGCCCACTCCGCCGAGAGATGTCCCGCCAACTTGATCGCTGGTCAGAACTCGCCGCCCATCTTGGCGCGCACGCCGGCGAACAGCGGATCGACGGCAACCAGGAACTCTTCCGGCGGCAATCCGCCCCACTTCGGGTTCCACATCCACTTGTGGCCCATCGCGCACACGCTGCGCTTCAGCGTCCTTCACGATCGTCAATCCCGCTCAGCGTCGCCGCCACCATGTCGCAGTGTTCCAGCGCCGTCACAAACCGCGCCCGCTTTTCCGGATTGTGCCGAAGCCAGTGCAGCAGCTTGGCAAATCCCCACTCATGCGAATAGACGCCGCCGCACCATTCAATCCCTTCAAAGCCCAATGCGTGCGCCTTCGCCGTAATCTCCTCCGCCTCGGCGTACGCGCGATGATCGCACCAAAGGTAGTACTCATCCAGCGGCTCGAGATCCGCGCCCACCGGAATCACGCTCGATCCCGTCGTATCGAGCGCAATCGCTTCTACGTCGATCGCCGGCAATGCCGGTAGCTCTTCAGCACGTCGCGCGTCGCCGCAACCAGCGCGTCCATCTGGTCGCTGTGCGCCTGCGTCGCAAAATTGGGATCGTCGCGCTGGCGGTGTAGAGGATACGAAGCGGATGCCGTGCCGATCGGTCCCTGCTCACTATCGACAAGCGTCACGCGCACGCTCAGTGTGCCAAAGTCGACGCCGGCGACAATACTCATAGCGAACCCCTGGTAAACGCTTTCTTGTTCGCCACAAGACTACACTATGCCCCGCGCCAACCGGGGGTTGCAGTCCTACCCCTTCACTCCGCGCGCGACCGGGCCGCCTGGGCTACTTTTTGCCCTTGGCGAAGAGGCTTTTTACGCGCGTAAGCACTCCGGGCTTTGCTGAAACTCCGGCGGCCTGCGGACTCGAAGACCCAGCGGCGGTGGGCTTCGCCTCCGCAGTCTTTTCGCTCGCTGCGGCTCCTGCCGTCGGCGACTTTGCCGCTGCCTCATGTCCTTCCGCTCGCGGCAGCGGCGTCGACCCATTCACAATCTTCTCCGCATACATGGTGGGCACGGTCTCCATGTCATTCTTCACCAGAATCGAAATGCGCCGGTTCGATGGGTCGGTCGGATTGTTCTTCACCCGCAGCATCTGGTCCGCATAGCCGCGCACCTGCGTTACCTGGTTCACGCGCACGCCATCCTGCTGCAGCAGGCGCCGCGCTGAGTTAGCGCGATCCGCGGAAAGGTCCCAGTTGCTGTAGCCGTTGTGCATCCGAATACGGCGTCGCATCCGTGTGTCCCTCGATCAGCAGGGAATTCGGCAGTGTCTTCAACTCTGAAGCCAGCAGCGACAGCAGCTCCTGTCCGTTGGCGCTCAACTTCGCACTGCCAAGTTCATAGAACGTCCGTTCTTGTCTTCCAGCAACTCGATGCGCAAGCCCTCCGGCGTAATCGTGATCTCAATCTGCTTGGAAAGCTTCTCCAGATTCTTTCCGCGCCTTGATCTCCTGCTCGAGCTTTTCCTTCAGCTTCTCCAGGTCGGCGCGTACTCGCCTCATGAACCGCCTCGCCCGTCCCGCTCATCGTCGTGCCCAGCAGGCTGGCCGTGCCCTTGGGATCATTGAAATATCCCGCCACCGCCTTCTTCACCTTCTCGCTCGAACCCATCAGCCACAAGCACAATAAACAGCGACATCATGGCGGTCACAAAGTCGGCATACGCCACCTTCCATGCGCCGCCATGATGGCCACCATGACCGCCCTTCTTCCTGATTACGATGATCGGTTGCGCTTTCGCCGTCATGAACTGCCAACTTCTCCAGCGCCCGGTCAGCTACGCCGCGCCTTCCACCGGGCCGCCCTTGCACGTTTTCTCCATCTCGTCGAAGCTCGGCCGCACATGCGCGGGAATCGCGCGCCGTCCCAGCTCAATCGCGATCATCGGCGCCGCGCCCTTCAAGAACGCAAGCAGCAGCACCCGCAGCACGTGCAGATACTCGTTATGCTCCTCCGCGGTCTTCGCCATGTTCGCGGTCAGCGGCCCCGCCACTCCGTAGCAAAGCAGAATGCCGAGAAACGTCCCCACCAGCGCCGCCGCCACCTTTTCGCCGATCGCTTCCGGAGGGCCGCCGAGCGCGCCCATCGTGATCACCACGCCCAGCACCGCCGCCACAATTCCCAGTCCCGGCAATGCGTCCGCCACCGTCGTCAGCGCAGTCGATCGGCTGTGTCGCTTCGTGATGATGCACCTCCATATCCAGCTCCATCATCTGGTCCATGTCGAACGGCTCCACGCCGCCGGTGATCGCCGTGCGCAGCGTGTCGCACACAAAATACCATCGCATGATGATCGCCAAGAAACTCCGGATAGTTCTTGAAGATGGCGCTCTCCTTCGGCTTCTCCACATCCATCTCCACGCTCAGCAAGCCCTCTTTGCGCACCTTGTTCAGAAACTGGTACATCATCTTCAGCGTGCTCAGGTAGCGCTTCTTGTCAAACGGAGAACCCTTCAACACGCCAAGCAGTCCCGCAATCACCCCCTTGATCACATGGATCGGATTCGCCACCAGCAGCGTGCCCGATCGCCGCTCCGCCAAGGATCAGCAGCTCGGCCGGCTGCACCAGCACCGCCATCTTCCCGTGCTCCATCAGGAAACCGCCGATCACTGCTCCGAAGACAACCACGATGCCTATGATTGCGAACATTCCGCGTCTCCCCGGCGCAGCGTGATCTCGGTTTCCGCCGGCGTGCATAGCTGGCAAACATGGCAGTCTTTGCGCTCTCCAATACATCGGCCAATGTGATCGTCTTTTTTCAACTGTGCCACCCCGATGCTTACGGTCAGCGAAATCCGGTCGCCCCACCAGCGAAAGTCCGCGGTGCGCGCCAGCCCCGCCAGAACCTGGCATGCTGCGCCAGCATCGCCGCGTTCCGTTCATGCGAGATGACCAGAAACTCGTCCTCGCCCCAGCGGCCCAGTTGTTCCGCCGGCCGCAGGCCCTGCATCAGCGCCTTCTCGACCTTCTTCAACATCGCTTCGCAAGCCCCGGCGCCGTGCGTCTTGCGCAGATCGCTTGCCTGATCCACGGCGACCCAAAGAACTCCAAACGCCGCACCGCCTCGGACAAAGTCGTCGAAAAGCGATTCCAGCCGATCCTGCAGTCTCTACCTGGCTCGCTTCAACGTCCTCGCTGTCCCCTGAGATTCCGCGCGGCAAAGCATCCAGGCACTCTGTCGGATGAAAGAGCACGGCCGCTCCCATCCGCCGCCCCAGTCCATCGCGCAGGATCAACACCCGCGCCATCGCCGCCACCGGATGTCCCATCTTGTGCCCGGCATGGATCAGCGCGCCCTGGCGCACACCCGCGCCGTCCCACACGTCCAGACCCATTTGCAGTTCACGGCCTTCGAGCAGCGGCTTCAGTCCATCCGGGATCGTGCGCCCAATCAGCTCGTCCGGTGTATATCCGGTGATCGCCTGCGCCGCCTGGTTCCAGAACGCAACCTGGTTATCGTCCCCAAGGATGGCCACACCCTCCGGTACACAGTCCACCGCCGCTTCCAGTAGTTCGGCGCGATCCGCCATTTCGGCCCTCAAGGGCTCCATCGGCAAGGCGCGGCTCAACTTGATTTTCAGGAGTGTGGGAAAAGCAAAAAGGTAGGGATTAGTGCGCAGCTGCTCTTTGCGGGCTGTTCCGGGCTCGCCCGCCAGCAGCGGTTCCTTCGAGCCAGCGGCAGCCGCACAACAAATCGTGTCGATCCGGGCTCCGACTGCACATCGATGGTCCCGCCGAACTTCTGCGTCACGATGCGATGCACAATTTCCAGCCCCAGTCCTGTGCCCGTTCCCAGTGGCTTGGTGGTGTAGAACGCCTCGAAAATTCGCGGCAAAGCTTCCGGCGGAATGCCCTCGCCGTGATCCTCAATCGCTACCACCAGTTTGTCCGCTGCGCTCGCGGCGCTTGAGACTTTCCCGTTGCCCGGCTCCGCCCCGCTTTCAATCCAGGTCGCGATGCGAATACTCGAATTGGTCGGCGAAGCGTCCAGCGCATTGTCGATCAGGTTCGTCCAGACCTGGCCCAACGAAGAGCCGCGCGTGCGAATCATCGCCGGGCTCGCGGCAAAGTCCTTCTCGACCTTGATCCCCTTCATCCGCAGCTTGTGGCCCAGGATCGTGAGCGTGCTCTGCAGGCTGTCGTGCACGTCCAGCTCTTTCGAAGGGATTTTTCCTTCGTAGGCGAACTTCTTCACCGCCATCACCAGGTCCGAAATGCGCGAGATGCTCTCTTCGATCGTGCACACCAGCGTAGACGCTCGAGACCAGCGCCTCAAGCCAGTTCAGCGCATTCGAAAAATGGTCGCGCGGGAAGGCATTCTTGGCGCAGGCCAGCTCCTCTTTCTGGAGCCCGATCCCCACCAGCGCGGGCGCAATCGAGTAGGCATTCTCCACGCCCGACTCCGCCAGCCAGCACGCCATCTCCTCTTCCGCGTCGGCTTGCTCCAGCGAACTCATCGCCGGCATCTGGCAGCCGCCCATGGTGCGCTCCAGAAGCATGCGCATGCACTCGGCCTGCTCCGGCGTCTTTGGGCCTTCATCCTCTGTGCTGAAACGCAACGCGAGTTGCTGCAGCCGCAAAACATTCTGCCGAAGTTGCGCCGCCGATCGCTTTGCCGCTGAACCAGGATTGTGCAGCTCGTGCATCAGGCCGG
Organism: uncultured Acidobacteriaceae bacterium; assembly: GCA_963846095.1. Classification (GTDB taxonomy): domain Bacteria; phylum Acidobacteriota; class Terriglobia; order Terriglobales; family Acidobacteriaceae; genus Telmatobacter. Next base: position 213,547 of record CAWJUW010000024.1, on the reverse strand, counting down.
CAGCCATCGTTCCCAGGGAGACCAGCTTCTCGCGATGCAGCGCTTCTACCTGGTACGCCTGCAGCCGCGTATTCAGGTTGCTCAGAATCACCTTCCGCGCCGCGGGGCAGCATGCCATCAGCGACCAAAAGCCCTCATCGCCGAAGCGCAGGATCACCGTGTCCTGCGTCGCCTGCACATGCATCGAGGTGAAGGTTTTTCCCGTCAGCAGCGGCGTCTCGCCAAAACCCTCGCCCGCGTGCCCAATCCACACCAGCGTTCTACGATCCGTCGGGTTCCACACGATCGGCGCGAATCTCGCCTGCGAGAACAATCCCATACCCACGAACCGTGTCTCCCGGTTCCGTCAGTGTCGTACCTGCCGCGGCTTCGATCCGTTCCACCGGCCCGAGCATGCCGAAGTCGCTGATGGTCAACCCGGAGAAGGGAAGAGTCTTGCTCAATGCATCGGCCACCGATTCCAGCGGAACCGTCGACGTCGTGTATTGTTTGCCCTCGTCCATTCCCCTCTAGAACCCCGCCAGGTACTGGTGCGCGAACTGCACCGCAATCGAACCCTCGCCCACAGCCGAGGCCACGCGCTTCACCGATCCATGCCGCACATCGCCCGCGACAAACACCCCCGGCACGCTAGACTCCAGCAAAAACGGCTCGCGCGGCTCTTTCCACCCCGCCAGCTTGCCGTCGACCTTCAGATCCGGTCCGGCCAGCACAAACCCATGATCGTCGCGCAGAAGGCTATCGGGCAACCATGTGGTTCCGGGTGCCGCCCCAATAAAAACAAACAGCGAAGACGCCGGCGCACGCCGTTCTCCATCGGGTCCCTTCAGTTGCAGGCCCTCCAGCCGCTCGTCTCCAAATGCCTCAATCACCTGGGTGTGTGCCTCCACCACAATATTGGATGTTTTCTCTATCTCATCGATTAAGTATTTCGACATGGTGGCGCCCAGACCCGCTCCGCGCACCAGCATCGTCACCTTTCGCGCGTAGCGCGCAAAGTGCAAAGCCGCCTGTCCGGCTGAATTCGCGCCTCCCACCACAAAAACATCCTCGTCCCTGCACGACACCGCTTCCACCAGCGCCGCACCGTAATAGATGCCCTTGCCTGAAAGCCGATCCGCACCCGGGACGTCCAGTTTGCGGTAGTTGACGCCCATCGCCAACAGCACAACATGGCTAGAAACTTCCCGCCCATCCGCCAGCTGCACAAACCGGTACTGCCCGTCGATCCGCAGCCCGGTCGCCCGCTGGGTCACAAACTCCGCACCAAAGCGCGCCGCCTGGGTATGCGCCCGGCGTCCCAGGTCCGCACCGGTGACGCCGGAAGGGAAGCCGAGGTAGTTCTCGATCCTTGAACTCGAACCCGCCTGACCACCCGGAGCCACCGGCTCAATCACCACGGTCCGCAATCCCTCGCTTGCCCCGTACACGGCCGCCGCAAGCCCCGCCGGACCCGCTCCCACGACCACCATGTCGTAGAACTCCTGCGTCGCCTGAACACTCAGGCCAACGCGTGCCGCCAGGGCACTCAGTTCCGGTTCCGCCAGCGCGCTGCCGTCGCCAAATATCACCACGGGCAGTTTGTCTGCGTCCATCTTCTTCTCTTCCAGAAGCTTGCGCGCATCCTCGCTGGTTTCTGCATCGAGCCACCGGTAGGGAATATGGTTGCTGGAAAGAAAGCTGCGCACCTTGTGATCGTTCAGCGACCACCGGTGCCCAATCACGCGCAACCCTTCGAACGGAGGCTGATAGCCCGCCTTCCAATCCTCCAGCAGGTCCGAAAGCACCGGGTAGAGTTTGTCCTCCGGCGGATCCCAGGGCTTGTTCAGGTAATAGTGAATCCGTGCCGAGTTGATGGCCTGGATCGCCGCTTCCGTATCGGCATAGGCGGTCAGCAGTACCCGGCGCGCCTCGGAATAAACGCCGCGAGCCCGCTCCAGGAATTCCACGCCTGTCATTCCCGGCATCCGCTGGTCGCTCACGATCAGCGCCACCGTTTCCTGGCGCATCTTCAACTGATCCAGCGTATCCAGTCCCGCCTGGCCGCTGGCGGCGCGCATCACACGGTAGGTCGCACCGTACTCGCGCCGCAAATCCTGCACCACGGCCTCAAGCACGTTCACATCGTCGTCCACCGCAAGCAGAATAGGCCTCGCCATATACGCCTAGTCTAACGTGCATTTCCGCACGAATTTTCCTCCATCCGCGGCCGTGCGCCACGGCAACTTGTCGAATTCACCGAAACAAAACTTGACGCCCCAGGACGACATTGCCGCCGGGCTAGCCTTTCCCCGTTTCTCCCCCGGGGACCGCGGAAGCGCAGGCCCGGCTACCGCGAGGCTTGCCAATTCCGGATTCTGGAGCATCAGGTAACCTCCGGCCTTTCCTTTCAGGAAACAACCGCCTCATTCACCCCATCCGGCTTTGGTTTGAATAGGGTAGGGCTATCCCTCGCTGGTGGTAGTGACCCTCGAAGCCGCAACGAGGTAATCTGTTTACCAAAGTAATGCCTCGGGGCCAAGCTGCTTTCTGCGCTCAAAAGGGGAAGCCGGCCGCTCCGAATGTCGCAAATGCGGGCAATACGCACGAGTCACGGTACTTCTGCCGATATCTCCGCATAAGGCGAAATCATTGCCTGAGTTCAATTTGCCCGTTTCCGGCGGGAACGAAACCCGCGGCACTACCTTGGGTCCGGGAAGGAAGCACTAGAGGCTGTAATCATGATTAAGATCATTCTGGCTGATTCGCAGGCAATCTTCCGTGCAGGCACCGCCAAGGTGCTGGCCATGGACGAAGACATGCGCATCATCGCCCAATGCACTGACCTCGACCGCATGCACCACGCCATCACCACATTTCCGGGGTGCGTTGTCCTGTTTGCTTCATCCCTGCGTCCCGACCTCACCCGCCTGCGCATGCTGCTCGAAACCACAAACAGTCGCGCCGTCGTGATCGCCGAAAACAATGAAGTCGCCGGAGGCTACCTGCATCAGGGTTTCCGCGGCGTCGTCTATCGCAACGTCAACGGCCCCGCGCTCACGGAGTGCGTTCGCCGCGTCGCCGCCGGGGAAACCTGGGTTCCGCCGCAACTCATTCAGGCCGATTCACCCGAAGAAGACATGGTCGGCACGCGCGTCCGCGACCGCCTCACTCCCAAGGAAATGCGCATCGTTGCCTTGATCGTTCAGGGCTGCAAGAACCGCGAGATCGCCATCCGCCTCAAGACCACCGAGCAGGTCATCAAGAACTACCTCCGCTCCATCTACGACAAGACCGGCGTCAGCGATCGCCTCGAACTCGCCCTCTTCACCATCCATCACCGCGTACTCGCCCAGGCCGCCGCCGAAGTCGGCAGCAAGCTCGACGTCGAAGAGCAGTCCGCCTCCGCTCCCTCGCAGGTGGCCTAGGCGGAACCTGCGCTGTGAAAGGGCACGGCTTCAGCCGTGCCATCAAACCGCCCGATGCCGAGGGGGCTTTAACCCCTGAGGCATGTTTTTTGTCGAAAGCTGGGCGGGAGCACCTGCCGGGTGCCCCATTCTAAACGACGTCTTTTGTCGTTTAGGGTGGGAAAGCACGAAGCTCATGTGGGAAAGATTGTCCGCGCGTGGGTGCCCCATTCTAAACGACGTCTTTTGTCGTTTAGGGTGGAAAAGCACGAACGAAGCGCCATCTTGATTCGCCTACGGCACCGTAATCACAACCTTGCCCACCTGCTGATTCGACTCCAGGTATTTGTACGCGTCCACCGTCTTCTCGAACGGAAACGTCCGCGCAATCTTCGGAACAAACCTTTCATCCGCCAGCCGGTCGAACACATACTTCTTGGCCGCCTCAATCAGCTCGCGATTCGTCGTAATCTCCCGCACCGTGTATCCGCGGAAACTGATGCCCTTCATCGCCTCCATCAAAGGAAACGGCGTCGGCTGCATCGAGAGCACGCCGTAGATAATGACGAGGCCGCCTTCGGGTGTTGCCTGTGCCAGCTTCTCCACAAACGGCCCCGCCACTGGATCAAATGTGAGCCGCACGCCTTTGCCGCCGGTGATCTCATTCGACGCGCGCCACGTAATCCTCTTCACCGGTCACGATCACATGATCGGCACCCAGCTTCAGCAACTCAGCTTTCTTCTCCGCCGTGCGCGTTGCGGCAATCGCGATCGCGCCCGCATCGCGCACGATCTGGATCGCCGCCAGCCCCACACTCGACGACGCGGCGGGAATGGAAACGAAGTCGCCCGGCCCGACCTTGCCGTAGTGAACCAGCGCGCCCCAGGCAGTCAGATACTGCATCCAGATCGCAGCCGCCTGCACCGCCGACAAATGAGACGGATACTCGCCTAGTACATACGCGGGCACAATCGCGTATTCACCCAGCACCCCGTACTTGTTCATGGAAAAGCCGGGAACCGTCGCCACCTGTTTCCCCATCCAGCTCTTGTCGACGCCTTCGCCCACCGCCTCGACAATGCCGGCGGCCTCATATCCAAGTTTTCCCGGAAGAATCGGCTTCTCGAAGTAGTAGCCGCGAATGAAAACAGACTCGGCGCGGTTCAACCCCACCGCGTCCACCTTCAGAAGCACCTCGCCTTTCCCCGGCGTGGGCAACGGCTGATCCTCGAGAACCAGAACCTCCGGTCCTCCCAGCGCATGAAAGCGAATCACCTTCGGCATGACTTCCTCCACGCCTTCGATGAGTTTCGCGCGCTGCAGGATTCGGCCCGTCGCGCTTCGATGGCGTCAGTCTGCGTCCCAGCTTTTGGGAACATTCACATACGAACGATCGAGCTCGCCGACGCTCGCGCAACCCAGCAGCCGCAACGTGCGGTCGAGGTCGGTGCGCAGAATCTCGATGGCGCGATGAACGCCCGCTTCCCCGGCAGCAGCCAGTCCATAGGCATAGGCGCGTCCGCAGAGCACGGCGCTGGCGCCGAGGCAAAGAGCCTTGACGATGTCGGTGCCGCGGCGAATCCCTCCATCCATCAGGACTTCGATCTGCCCATCGACAGCCTTTACCACTTCGGGCAACGCTCGCAGCGAAGCGGGAACGCAATCGAGCTGTCGGCCGCCATGATTCGAAACGGAGATCGCCGCCGCGCCTTCATCGACCGCGCGCCGCGCATCGTCTCCCGTAAGCACACCCTTGATCACGATCGGGCCGCGCCACACCTCGCGAATCCAGCCCAGGTCGCTCCAGGTCACAGCCGATTCCGCCAGTGCGACCGCGACATCAACCAGCGGCATGGGACCTTTGCCCGGAATCACGACATTCGGCAGAGCCGGTATGCCGCCATCCAACAGAAAACTCGTCAGCCAGCCCGGGCGCGACAGAATCTGTGGAAGGTAGGGCAGCTTTTCGAAGGGGCCGCCGCTCACCAGTTCTTTCATCCCGTTGCGGTGATCGCGCTCGCGAATTCCGGAAACCGGCGTATCGATGGTGACCACGAGCGCAGAGAACCCCGCAACGCGCGCGCGTTCAATTGCGGCCTCCGCAGCGCCGCGGCCACCCATCAGGTAGAGCTGATAGAACACGGGGCCCGTCGACGCGGCCCTCACATCTTCGAGTTTGTGTCCCGAGATCGTGGAAAGGGTATAGGCCGTGCCCGCCACACCGGCAGCGCGCGCTGCTCCGACTTCTCCAACTGGATGCATGAGCCGGCTGTAGCCAACGGGAGCCAGCAGAAAGGGAAGCGCGAGATCGAACCCAAGAACCCGCGTGCGGAAATTGCACTGGTCGAACGCCACCGCATGGCGAGGACGAAAAGTGACGTCGTCGTAAACGCGGCAATTCTCGCGCAGAGTCACTTCGCCTTCGGCGCCGCCGTCGAGGTAATCGAAGACAGAACGGGGCACGCGCCGCTGAGCGATGGCGCGGAAATCAGCAACACTCACCACGCGCGGAGAAGCAACAGATCGGGAAGCTCGAGTCATTTCGATTTTACCTGGGCAGGAATTTCGGAAACTGGGTCGTGCTTCTTGTGTCGCTACCCAATTCTGTCTGCGTCAATAGTCTAATGTCCCAGGTCAGGGATGGAGGGGAACCTCAAATGTGCCGGAGCGAGTGCTGTTCAAGTCATAGACCGCGGTCACAATTTGCCCGGAAGCGTTTGCGGGAACATCGATATCGAGCGAGACAGGAAGACCGCTCTTGAGAATGCCGTCATACTGCGCTGGCGACAGCTCAGCGGTTTCGCGGCTGACCTGCCAGTTCAGCGCGGAGCCATTGTCCCGTAGGCTTTGACGCCGATGAGAAGTCTCGCACTCCGGCCGCCACCAGGGGTTGAATCGCGCAAAACGTCCTGGGCGCGGATGGTGAAGGAGACGGTGTACCGCGCGAGAGGGCCTTTGAGCTGCGCGTTCTGGCCGGCGGGTTCGCTGGTGTGGTTCGTACCGGGCACAACATTGACACCGTAGAAAATGCCGGTTGCGGCGGGCAGACCGAGCTGGAGCAATGGCGCAATGGGGTCTTCCGTCGTCGCGCCTTCGCTGCGTGAGGAACTTGCGTTGTAGCCCTGGCGATATGCGAGCTTGTACTTGCCGCCGTTCACCTTCACGTCGATGCGGCGGAAGGCGCCGTCTGTAGCCGTATCCGACGGCGCGTAGCCCACGGTGTAGTAGACGTCGCTGTCATGGACGATCTTGCGCAACGGCGCTATCGATATCGTTCGTGGTGAAGGCGTGGCCACCCGTCGAACTGGCAAGCTGCTCCATGGACGTTAGGGCGGCGGCGGAACCCATGGCTTCGCCAGTCAGAGATGCGGTCGGCGCGGCCGCCGTGCCGAAGTGGCCGGTGCCACCAGCAGAACCCGCGTCGGCCGAGTCAGCCATGCCGATATTGGAGTTCATGACGCCCGCCCCGCTGACGGGGTAAACCGCGATTTTGGAGATCGTGAATAGATTGGCAGTCTGCTTGACCTGGTTCGCGTAGCCGGGGAGATTCGGGTTGTTCTTCAGATGCTCCATCTCAGACGGCGTGGGAAAAAGGACGAGGGGGAAAGAGCTTGAAAACCAGATGAGGTTCTTGCGGCCGGGAATGCCTTCGAGGTAGCGCGCGAGTGCGTTGAGGGCTTCGAAGGTCATCGACGCGCGAGCGCCAAAGCTGTAGGCGTGAGCATTGGCCTGCGGCGCTTGAAGAGCGGAGGCGCCATTGGAGCGCATGGCTTGCAACGTTGCGATTGCGTCGGCGTCGTCGGCGTTGTCGCTGCGGTTCTGAGCCATCGGGTCGCGCTTGCCTTCCTTGCGGCTGACCGCCGCGAGCAGCACGGCGGGGTCCGACGTGAAGCCCTGGAGGAGACGTAGACCCGAGCCGAGCGAAAACACCGCCACCTGCGTGCGCGGGTCCATCTTATGCAGGTAGCTGAGCACTCTGTCCGCGAACGAAAACCTGGTCCTGCGGTTCAGTGTTGAGGGAGTCGAGAAGGAAGACATTGAGCGCTGTCGAAGGCAGTGCGGCTGGGACGTTGGTGACGGCGCCGGACGGCATCGGGGGCATGGCGGGCATCGCCACGGGCGCAACCGCGCTTGCAGAGTGTTCTTCGAAGAAGTCGACGGTCTGTGGCGTGCCGTTTTCGCTGATCGAGAAATCAGATTGCTGCAGGCCGGGGACAGGATCGCCGTTTTTCTTGTCGACGATCACATCGACGAGAACCTGGCGGGCGGTGGTGCGGAAGACCGGAATGTTGGCGGAGCTTGCGGGCTCAGGTGGTGTTGCGGAGTTGGCAGTGCTGGATGCGGCCTTGCGGTGAGGACTGGATTTCTGGCGAGGGAGGATTCGACGAGTTCGCAGCGGCACTGGCGGAAGACGAAGGTTCTGAACTGATTTGCGGAAGCGACGTTGCCGCGGTTGCGGCAGAGTGGGTTCGCTTCACCTGTTTTCTGGGAACCGTCCGGCGCGGGAAGCGGTTGGCGCTCCAGCTTCGCGGCCTCGCTGTCGGTCAGAACGGTAGCGTCCGATCGGAAGACGTGATAGTTCTCGAAAACCACGTCGTTCAGCGATGTCTGCAGTCCAGGTGTTACGGACAGCGTAGGACATCCCTGCCCGTGTCCCCATCCACCAACGGTATGCAGAGAATGCCCAAGCGAAAAGGTGACGCTCCGGACCGGCAGGAAGTAAGGTTCTCCTCCTATGCTGACTTGCCCGTATTCCACCACGATGCCAGACTTGGCGGGCGCGAATTCATCGGGCTTCAAGTCCGCCTGCAGCATCAATCGAATGATCGTTCCACTCGCAGGATCGATGGCCATCTCGCCGTGATAGGCGACAACCGTGCTGAAAGGTTGCGCGGCAGTGACGCAGGGATTATTCGTAGGAGCGGTGTCGTACGTAATTGTGTAATGCGACTTTTCCTTCCGCACCTCGTAACTGAACACGGCCTGAAGTCCGGCCGAGCCTTGTTCCCAATGGCTCCACGCCAGCTTGCTGCGCGCAGCATCCACCAGCACGGTCCCGACGATTGGCCCAAACACACCTGCGGTTTCCAGGTTTCGCACCCTCGGATCCAAGTTGGCCTTCTCCAAAACCTCGTGGCCATCACGGAAAGACACTGGGACGCTGGTGTCGCCGACCAGGTGCATCGGCAGATAGGCAAGGCTTTGGTTTACCTCAGCAGCCCCGACCGACGACGGTTGCACCGCCAGCCTGTCTTCGAAACTGCGAGTCACCCGAGTGGCAAAGAAATTCGGCAGCTGCTGCACCGACTGCTTGGCGTAATTCACAGTCAAAGCCAGTATCTTGCGCTGCGTGGCCAGGTCTGGGGCGGGATGTTCGGGGATATCGGCAGCGGGCTCGGCGAGAAAGGCCGACATGTCCGCCAAAACCATGAGAGCCTGCCGCGATTTCTCGCCGGGCAGGCTCGCTTCTAATCGGCTGAACTTTGCCGTGGCCAACCTTTCGGTTAATTCGAGATCCGACAATTGCTTTGAAACTTCCGCGTCAGGCAGGCCGCGATTCGCGGCTAGCGTTTGCTCCAACTCCGAGACCATGATCCGTTTCGCCCCATACGCGGGAACCAGAAATCCAGCCGAAGCGAGCAAAATGATCAGACCCCGCATCCCACCCTCTCGAGAGAGCCAGCTCTTGCCCTGCGTATCTGAGACAGTCTAAGTGCGAGCTTGGTTAGGATTGTAAGTCGTCAAATAGACGCTCTTGGGTCCAAGGTGTAGGAAAGAACGTCGCGGAGCGCTATTGCGTGCGATTCTGTTGTGTTGTGATTTGTCTTGAAGGTGAATGCATCGCTGGGCAGCGATGCATTGAACTTGAAGTTCTTATAGGTAGCCACATACGAACTCGTCGGGCTCGTCGTGAAGATCTGCTTCAGACTGACCGCATGATCCGGGTCGATCCAGATCGTCACCTTCGACAGGTTCTTTTGCACGGCTGGATCCTTGGCGACCAGTTCCAGTTTTTCGGTTTTGGTCCCATCAATGGTTTCTGGTCCGAGGTCTTTGATGTCCCACTTCGCCGCAATATCCTTGCCGCTGGCCCCCATGCCGAGGATCACGTAGCTCTCGTACTTGCCCGCGTTCTTGAAGGTCGTCACCTGGTTCGGCCCCGGCTCAAACAGCTTGAACTGACCGCCGATGAAAGTGTACGCCTTGCCGGAGGGCTTCCCGTTGTGCTCGCTCATGTGCACACCCATGCGCACCGCATTGCTCTTGCGGTCGTAGTACACAACGCCCTTTTGCACGTCCGTATCCGGTACCGGGTCGGTCGTATTGTTGTCGAATTCAACGTCCGCCGAAGCCGAATGAAAATTCGCCGCCGAAGCGTCGAGCCGATCGAGCACACTCTTCAAGCTGTCCTGTGCATGCGCCGCCGTTCCGTACGACACGAGAGTTGCGGCAACAAAGAGTCCCGGCAAAAGAGCTTTCAAACTCAAACGCATAAATTCCTCATGAATTTTGGATGCCGCGCCGATCAAAACGACACCAAATGCTTTCGCGATCGCCGATTGTCGGCTGGCTTTGAAAGAGCACGACTTCACAGCCTGCTGAAAAACCGCGCATGAGAAGGTTTTGAAAGGGCCCGGATTTATCCGGGCCGGTAAGTCATTTGGAACGGCAGCGGTTTTAACCGCTGAGGGATGATCTTTCTTCCCTTCAGTGCCGACATCGACTTTTTTAGCAAGCTGTTCAGTCGTGCCATAGGCGCTAAAGAGGGACGTGGGGCTAGCCCCCGAGGAAACCTTTCGGTCAACCGCTCTCACCGATGCGCCCAGACCCTCCATGACACGTTCCCGCCCGCGTCCGTCACCGTCTGCCATCGCTCCACAAAAAGCTCGTCGCCCGTCACCGGCTCGATGGCCTTGCGTAACGCCTTTCGTACTGCCTTGTCCGAAGCTCCCGCGGGTATCGTCACATCGCTTGCCTGGATCGTGACGACCAACTCGACGCCGCCCACGTTGACCACTTGGATCGGATGGGTCGTTCCCGCCGTCATGGTCGGCTGATCGCCAAAGCTCCAGCCGGGAATATGGGGGGTAACGAAGATGAAGAGCAGGATGAGCGTGACCATCACGTCATAGTGGAAGCTGCCGCGCGAATAGGTCCAGTAAAAATAGCTCAGCAGAATCTGGCGGATCGTTCGGCGCGGCTTTGGTTCCGTGCGCGGGTCGGTTGAGGAGGCGCGTATGGCCGGGTTGAGGGAGTTCATCAGGATTCCTTCACTGCTTCTGTTGCGGTTCAATGCGTTCCAGGCCGCCCATGTAGGGTCGTAGCGCCTGCGGAATCATCACCGAGCCGTCGGGCTGTTGATAGTTTTCCAGGATGGCCAGCCACGTGCGGCCCACGGCCAATCCGCTTCCATTCAATGTGTGCACAAACTCGGGCTTGCTTTTGCCGCCCTGCACCGCTGGCCGATAGCGAATATTGGCCCGCCGTGCCTGGAAGCCTTCGAAGTTCGAGCACGATGAGATCTCGCGATAGAGCTGCTGCCCCGGAAGCCAGACCTCCAGGTCAAACGTCTTCGCGGAAGAAAACCCGGTGTCGCCCGCGCACAGCAGGACCCGCCGGTAGGGAAGCTCCAGCGCTTCGAGAATCTCCTCGGCATCGCGCGTCAACTTCTCATGCTCCGCATCCGAGTCCTCCGGCCGCGTAAACTTCACCAGTTCCACCTTCTGGAATTGATGCTGCCGGATGATGCCGCGTGTATCTTTTCCTGCTGCGCCCGCCTCCGCCCGGAAGCACGGCGTGTACGCCGTCAGGCAAATCGGCAGTTGCCAGTCCTCGAGAATCTCGTCGCGATAGAGATTGGTCACTGGCACTTCCGCCGTCGGAATCAGCCAGTGATCGCTGTCCTTGAACTCGCCGCGCGCCGCGCTCTCCGCGTCCGCATCGGAACACCGAAACAGATCGTCGGCAAACTTAGGCAGTTGCCCCGTGCCGAAAAGCGACCTCGAATTCACCATGAACGGCGGCAGCACTTCGGTATATCCATGCTTCGCCGTATGCGTGTCGAGCATGAACCCGATCAGCGCCCGCTCCAGCCGCGCGCCCGCGCCCATGTACACCGCAAACCGCGCCCCGCTCAACTTGGCCGCACGCTCCAGGTCGAGAATCCCCAGCGCCTCGCCAATCTCCCAATGCGGCTTCGGCGTAAAGTCAGCCGGAAATGCCGGCTTCTCACCCCACGTCTTCACCGTGACGTTGTCGTCTTCCGACTTTCCCGCCGGAACCTCATCGCGAGTCAGGTTGGGGACGCTTGCCAGCGAGAGCCGCAGCTTCTCATCCAGCTCCGCTGCGGTCCGATCCAGCTCGTCGAGCTTGTCCTTCAGCGCGCGCGTCTCGTCCATCAGCGCCGTGGCGTCCTGCCCCGTGCGCTTCAACGCGCCCACTTGTTGCGATAGCTCGTTCCGTCGTGCCTTGGATTGTTCCGCGAGCGTGATTGCTTCGCGTCTCGACTGGTCCAGCGCCCGAAAATCTCCCAGCAAAGCAGCCGGATCGGCTCCGCGCGCGCGAAGCTTCTCTTCCACCAGCCCCAGGTTGGCACGGACAAATCCCAGATCGAGCATAGCTCTTTCAGTTTACCCGACGAGATGGGTCGTTGTTTTGAAGGGTACGCGCTTTAGCCCGTACCTAGAGGGACCAGGGAAAGCTGGGCTTTTGCCCCGGGGGCTCTGAAAGGGCACGGCTTCAGCCGTGCCGAAAGCTGGCCGAAAAGCTGGGCTTTAGCCCCCGAGGGATTTGAAGGGTACGGGCTTTAGCCCGTACATAGAGGGGCCAAGGAAAGCTGGGCTTTAGCCCCTGAGGGTTGAAGCGTACGGGCTTTAGCCCGTACGTAAAGTGGCCAGGGAAAACTGGGCTTTAGCCCCCGAGGGAAGCTCTTCTCTGAATTCCTACCCCAAGGCCCGCATGTAGTCGAAGTTCACCTTCGCCGCCTCCAGCGCCGTCATCCCCTCGATCGGCGGCTCCTGCTCCGAGAAGAAATGCTCCACGCCGGCCTTCGTCGCCGCCGCAAAGATTGGCCCATACTCGATAAACCCGCGACCCAACTCCGTTCCCTTGGGAGCACCCGCCCCCAGCAGCGTAGTCGTCGGAAGAGTCCCCTTTTTGAAGTCCTTCACGTGGATCATCCGATAGCGATTGGGATATTTGCCGAAGTAGTCAATCGGATCGTGCCCTGAAGCGACCATCCAACCGCAATCGAGCTCAAACTTCACCAGCTCGGGATCGGTCTCCGCCAGCAGCAGATCGTAGCCCGTCTTGCCGCCGCCCTGATCCTTAAATTCGAAGTTGTGATTGTGGTAGGCATACTGCAAGCCCGCCTGCTTCGCCTTCGCGCCAATTTTGTTGGCCAGCTCCGCCGTGCGCTTGAAGTCGTCCAGCGTTCACGTCGGAAAGCGCATGCACAAAATTCTGAATGTCTTCCTTCGACGACTGTGCCGACGGCGTCGGAGCCTTCGCAATCAGCACCGAACTCACCACGTAATGCGCACCCACCGCATGCGCATCCGCGAATAGCGGCTCCGGGTCGGCCGCGCTGAAACCAAGGTGCGCGCTCGGACACTGCAGGCCGGCCGCATCGAGCGCCTTGCGAAAGTCAGCCGCAGAGAGCTTCGCAAATCCCGCCGTCTCCGCCTCTTTGTAGCCGATCTTCGCGATCTGCTCGAGCGTCCCGTGCGGATCTGTATTCATGGCCGCCGACACGGTGTAGAGCTGAATCCCGAGCGAACGCGCCGTACCCTCAGCTTTCAGCAAGCCCGGTGCCATCGAATGCAAAGCAAGCCCGGCTCCCATCGCCGAACCAGAGGCAAGAAATTCCCGTCGTCCCAGATTTTTCATCACAGCCGAAAAGCCCTCCTGCGACCGCAATCATCGTGAGACGGGCTGGCTCTCTCTGTCAATCTGCGCCTCGGTTCCTGCCTGCGTTTGCGGCCCCGCGTCCAATTGCTCCTGCCACCCAGGCAGCCGCTGATCGCCCGTAATGAGTCGTGCGCTGCGCTTGAACGTGAAATACGTCCAGATCCACGTCCAGAAAACCGCGATGCGATTCCGAAATCCGATCAGGAAGAAGATGTGCACCGTGAGCCATGTAAACCACGCGGGAAACCCGCTCATGTGCGCCTTGAACGGCCACTTCACATCGGCCACGGCATCCATGCGGCCAATCGTCGCCATGTCGCCCTTGTCGAAGTAGTGGAACGGCTTGCGCGGCTTGCTCTTGCAAATCCGCCGCGATCATCTTCGCGACCTGGTCGCCCATCTGCATCGCCGGCTGCGCCACGCCGGGAACCTGCTTGCCGTTCTGCATCACGTGCGCAAGATCGCCGAGCACAAAAACATTCTTCAGCCCGCCGGGATTCAGGTACTCGTCCACGATCACGGAGCCCCGCTTATCCAATTCCACACCCGGCGCCGATGCCAGTTGCTTGCCCAGCGGCGAAGCCTGCACGCCCGCGGCCCAAAGCGTTACCGCCGACTCGAGCCGCTGTCCATTCGCCTCCACCCAGCCAGTGCCGACGCCTGTCACCTGTGCGCCCGTGTGCACTTCCACGCCCAGCCTCTTCAGCGCCGCTTCTGCCTTCGCCGACAAGTCTTCCGGATACGCCGCCAGAATCCGCTTGCCGCCATCCAGAAGCAGCACTCGCGTCTTGCGCGGATCGATGTGCCGAAAGTCCCGCTTCATATACAGCTGCGCAATGTCGGTGATCGCACCCGCCAGTTCTACTCCCGTTGGCCCGCCGCCAATCACAACGAAGTTCAGCGGCGGATGCCACCCGTGCTCCACCATCTGCCGTTCCGCCAGTTCGAACGCCAGCAGCACGCGTCGCCGAATCTCGAGAGCGTCTTCGATCGTCTTGAGCCCAGGGGCCAGCCCCGCCCATTCGGGATGCGCGAAGTAGGAGTGCGTTGCGCCGGTCGCCAGCACCAGGTAGTCCCAGTGCGTCTGGGCGCCGCTGCCGAGACTGATCGACTGCCCCGGCACATCGATGGCCGTCACCTCGTCCATCAGCACTTCCGTGTTCTCTTGATGGCTGAACAGGGTGCGAATCGGTTGCGCAATATCGGCCGGCGAAAGCACAGCCAACGCAACCTGGTAGAGCAGCGGTTGAAATGTGTGATGATTGCGCCGGTCGATCAGCGTTACATCCACCGGCAGATGGGCGAGCCCTTTCGCCGCATGAAGCCCGGCAAATCCTCCACCCACAACCACAACGCGTGGACGGTTGCTCGTGCCATCTCTCTGTGCTTTGGTCTGGTCTGCCAATGCTCGCGCCTCCCCTTTATGGGATGCGCGAACCCTAGTTCAAGAGTCAGCATTCCTGAACGTCGGCGGGCTCAGCGTCCGTTGTTGGATGAGCCCCAGTTTTTGAAAGGGCACGGATTGAATCCGCGCCAAAAGACTCGCTTGAATGAAAAGACTTTAGCCCCGCGGGATGCTTTTCCGAGACCCGCAAGAGATTGGCTCTCGCCGCCCGGCTCAGCCCACCAGTTCGCGTGGCACAAGCTGCGGCCGCAGATCGTGTTTTCCGTTGGCCTCGGCCGGAGCCATCGTTGCCGGACCATCCTCGAAGATATGATCCGCCGGCCCGATCGGCACCGGCTTGTACGGCAGGAACACGCGGAAGCTCGAACCCCGCACCGGGTTCCGCTCCGCCCAGATGCGCCCGGAATGCTGATGAATGATGGTGCGGCAGATCGCAAGTCCCAGGCCGGTGCCGCCCTTCTGCCGCGAATCCGACGCGTCCACCTGCTGGAAGCGCCCGAAGATCGTCTCCAGCTTGTCCGCTGGAATTCCGCGTCCCGGGTCCACCACCGAAATCGTCACGCCGTTCGCGTCCGGCCGCATCAGCACCGACACGGTCGAATTCCGGGGCGAAAACTTCACCGCGTTCGAAAGCAGGTTCGTCAGCACCTGCAGCAGACGATCCGGATCGGCCGCGATCTCTGCCTGCGAGTCATCGTGAATCAGGTGCACACCTGCCGCGTCCGCCACCGGCGTCATGCAGTCAATCGCCTGCCGCACCACCTGGTTCAGTTGCAGTTTCTTGAAGACCAGCCGCTCGCGCCCGCTCTTCAACCGTTCCAGGTCGAGAATGTCGTTGATCAGACGCACCAGCCGGTCGGAATTGGCCAGCGCAATCCGCAAAAGATTCGACGCCTTTTCGTTATAAGGAACCAGCGCTCCGTGATTCAACAAGCCCAAGCGCTCCCCGGATCGCCGTCAGCGGCGTTCGCAGTTCGTGGCTCACCGTGGAAACAAACTCATCCTTCAGCCGATCGAGCGCATAGCGCTGGCTGATGTCGCGGAAGCTCAGCACCGAACCCGACAGCCGCCCATGATCCAGAATCGGCGTTAACGCAAAATCCACGCGGAAAGGGCTGCCATCCACGCGATAAAACGTGTCCTCACCGGAGTTGGCCATCAACTGCAGCCTGCCGGTAGCGCGCAGCAGAGGACAATCTTCGCCGCACCGGCTGTCCTTCGGCGCAAAGCCGTGCAGCAACTCGTGCACCGGTCTGCCCGCCAGGCTCGAGGCAGAGCATCCCAGCAGGCTGGCAGCGGCCGGGTTGGCAAAACTCACCAGCCCTGTCTTGTCCAGCCCGCAGATTCCGTCCGCAACCGAATTCAGCAGAATCTCCTGCTGCCGGTAAAGTTTTTCCGCCCAGTTGCGTTCTTGCGACCGCGCCAGGATCTGTCCGAGCGATGTGGCCACTGTGTCCATCGCGGTCATCGTCTCGCGGCTCTCGCGCAGTGCAAAGTGGCAATAGAATTCGAGAATCGCGATCACCCGGTTGCCAAGCCGCACCGGAACCGCGCACCCTGATACCATCTCGCGGTTAATAGCGGCCTTCGTGTGCGCGTCCGATGCTTCGGGGGTCAGGTCCGATACCCAGATGGGTCGGCTATCCTGCCATGCCCGGCCCGCCATGCCCGCTCCCGGGCGCCAGCGTCAGCCCCATGCTTTCCTTGAGCAACGACTCGGTGCGCCGCCCCGGTGCACTCCACCCGGAACAGAACTCCAGACGGTTCTCATCCCCGTTGACTTCCCACTTCAGTGCGACATCCCATCCCTGGGCAACGCAAAGCGCCTCGAGGATCCGCATCGAGGCCACTTCCGGCGAAGTGCTCTCGCCGACAATCTCGCTGACCACGCGCTGCAGGGCGACGTGCCGCTCCCGCTGCACGATCAGCCGCAGCACCAGCGCAGCAGCCGAAGCTCCGGAGATAAAGAAAAGCCATTGCGTGTATTGGGGGCCAATGGTCAGGTTGTGCGTGAGCAACGCGCACAAGCCGGCCAGCAGCAACCCCGCCAGCGCCGCATAAACGAACGAGAACCCGCGCTTCACCATCTGCGCTTGCCGGTCGCTTCCACTTGACTTCTGCCCGGTGTACGGGTCTGCCATTTCTCCCCCAGAGGGCCCGCGCCACTGCGTCGCTTGACAAGAAAGCCAGCTCAATCGTTCGCCGGCGGCCAAATATTTGGGAAATCGTCAGGTGAGTCTGCAACTGAAGGGCCATTACTTCAGGACAAAGCCCCCTTTCATTATCAATCGTTTATGGCCACAAAGCGTTAGTAGACTGTGAACACCTGTTTACAGTCAGGACCAGACGATTACACGCCGAGCACCAGCCATTCCACCACGGCCCGCGCCGATGTTGGAATCTCTGTCCGAAGGGTTTTCAGCATGGATTGCTCCCGAAATGTTCGCAAGATTGGTCAAACGCAAATCCGGAAAAGAGACGTTAACTCGCTAGAGGGCAATCAGATAGAGTCCGAAAGCTCTTGCAGATTCTCGAACTCGCCCTCGGCAGAGCTTCAAGGGCTGGTTCGGTCCCGTCCTTCGCAATCCGATGCACAGGATTAGTCATCTAGTTGCTCAAAATCAATAGGATGCAAGGGGTTCATTGAAGCTCTCCTCGAAACCACTCGCGAGAACTCGCTCGAAAGCGCCTTCAAATCTCCGGATAGAAATCGAAAAACGCGTCCAGGCTCTGCTTCAACTGCGCCTCAATCTCCTCGCGCGAACCCTCAAGGGTGTGCATGGTTACATGCGCCTCGTTCCCATTGGCCAGTTGCAGCGTCGCGTCTTGGATCGCCTTCAATTCGCCCTCCGGGAGCAGCCGGAGTCCGTAGACTAACGTCAGATTCGCCATGCTGATCATGATAGTGGCATCCCGTGTGCCGGCTGGCTGCTTCCCCAAAAAACCGCTGCTCGTTTGCACTTTATTTCGATCGGCAAGCGCAAGATTGAGAGTGGATCTGGAGACCTCAGGACC
Source organism: uncultured Acidobacteriaceae bacterium (assembly GCA_963846095.1). Lineage (GTDB taxonomy): Bacteria > Acidobacteriota > Terriglobia > Terriglobales > Acidobacteriaceae > Telmatobacter. Next base: position 195,831 of record CAWJUW010000024.1, on the reverse strand, counting down.
CCCAAATCGGCGTGCTGGCAAGAAAACGAGAGGGGTACCCCCCTCCCCCCTCCCCCCCGCCGGGTGCCCCATCCTTCGCTTTTTTCTAGCGAAGGGTGGGAGAGCACGAAACTCGGAACTCCCGGAAGCCAGGTACCCCCCTGCCTTTTCAACTATCCTTCACAAAGGGCAAAGGCACCGTGCAAGCGTTGCCCGTAAATTGCGAAACAGGACTTTATCTGGAGAACGCCATGAGCAAGATAAGCCGCAGAGACTGGCTGAAAGGTGCGACCGCCGCTGTGGCCCTCGCCCAGACGGGTGCAATTCGATCTTTTGCCGCCACGGAGATGCTGCCGCACGCCCGGCCCGCCAAGGCTGACCGCCACTTCACCAGCTCCGCGGTAGAGGCGCTCATTCCGCGCATCCAGCAAGGCATCGGCGACCCGAATCTCTCCACGATCTTCGAGAACTGCTTCCCGAACACGCTCGATACTACGGTTTTCACAGGGACTTACGGCGGCAAGCCCGACACGTATATCGTCACCGGCGACATCGACGCTATGTGGCTCCGCGACTCCTCCGCGCAGGTCTGGCCCTACTTGCCGCTCGCCAAAGAAGACGAGCCGCTCCGCGTCCTCCTCGAAGGCGCCATCCGCCGCCAGGCCCGCATGATCCTGCTCGACCCCTACGCCAACGCCTTCATGCGCGACGAAAAGGCCGCGCCGCTCTCCTGGGCCGTGAACGACAAAACCGATCATCACCCCGGCGTCGGCGAGCGCAAGTGGGAGATCGACTCCCTCTGCTACCCGATCCGCCTCGCCCACGGCTACTGGAAGGCCACCGGGGACACCCGCCCCTTCGACGCCACCTGGAAAGAGGCCGCATGGACCGTCGTCCGCACCTTCCGCGCCCAGCAGCGCAAGGACGGCCCCGGCCCCTACTCCTTCCAGCGCGAGACCTTCGGCCCCAGCGATTCGGTCCCCCTCGGCGGCTTCGGCAACCCGGCCCGCCCGGTCGGCATGATCTTCTCCATGTTCCGCCCCTCCGACGACGCCTGCATCTACCCGCTCTTCGTTCCGGCCAACATGTTCGCCTCCGTCAGCCTGCGCAAGCTGGCCGAGCTTGCCTCCAAAGTTCTCGACGACGCGAAGCTCGCGGCCGAATCGACTGCTTTAGCCGACGAAGTTGATCGCGCCATTGCCCAATACGGCAAAACCCACCACCCTGAATTCGGCGAGATCTGGGCCTACGAAGTCGACGGCTACGGCAACGCCCTCATGCTCGACGACGCCGACGCTCCCGGCCTCGTCACTATTTCCTATCTCGAGTCCGCGCCGATCAACGATCCGCTCTACCAGCGCACACGCACCTACGCGCTCAGCGACAGCAACCCCTACTACTTCCACGGCAAGGCCGGCGAAGGCGTAGGCAGTCCGCACGAGGGCATCAACACCATCTGGCCCATGTCCATCACCTACCGAGCCATCACCGCGACCGACCAGCAGGAGATTCGCCGCTGCCTGCGTATGCTCCGCGACACCACCGCGGGTACTGGCTTCATGCATGAGTCCTTCCACAAAGACGACGCCACGCAGTTCACCCGCCCCTGGTTCGCCTGGGCCAACACCCTCTTCGGCGAACTCATCCTGAAACTGGCGACAGAGCAGAAGTCATTGCTATCCGCCCCACTCGGCTAATTCGGGTGAACACATTTTTTTCAAGGCCGTCATCCTGAGCGAAAGGGGCCCCGAACGTCTTTCAGTTCGGGGGTGGTGAGTCGAAGGACCTGCTTTGGGCTTTTCTCACAGGTGAGCAGATCGTCGTCGGAACCCGCTCCTGCATCCTTCCCCCGCCCCCGCCATCTAGAATTCATATAGGCAAATATCCATGACCGACATTCGCGACACAGTCATCCTTGGTTCCGGCTGCGCGGGACTCACCGCGGCCATCTACACGGGCCGCGCCTCTCTCAATCCGCTCGTCCTCGAAGGACACGAGCCCGGTGGCCAGCTCTCCATCACCACGCTCGTCGAAAACTTTCCCGGCTGGCCCGAAGGCATTCAGGGCCCCGAACTCATCGACAACATGAAGAAGCAGGCCTCGCGCTTCGGAGCGACCTTCCAGCTCGCCCACCTGCAGAAGATCGAGCTCGGCTCGCACCCCATCAAACTCTTCACCTCGGCCGGCGAGATCCACACGCGCACGTTGATCGTTGCCTCCGGCGCCAGCGCGCGCTGGCTCGGGCTGCCCAGCGAACAGGCACTGATCGGTCATGGCGTCTCCAGTTGCGCCACCTGCGACGGCTTCTTCTTCCGCGGCAAAGATATCGCCGTGATCGGCGGCGGCGACTCGGCCATGGAGGAAGCGCTCTTCCTCACCCGCTTCGCCACCAAGGTCACCCTGCTTCACCGCCGCGAAAGCTTCCGCGCCTCGCGCATCATGCTCGAGCGCGCCGTCGCCCATCCCAACATCGAGTTCCGCACCAACACTATTGTGAAAGAGGTCCTCGGCGTCGAAGAAAAAGATGTGCGCGGCCTCGTGCTTGAGGATGTGAAGACCGGCGTTGTCAGCGAACTCCCCATCAGCGGACTGTTCCTCGGCATCGGCCACATTCCCAACGCCTCTTTCTTCGGTGGCCAGATGGATCTCGACGAAGATGGCTACATCAAGACCACGGGCAACGTGCTTACCACGCATCGCGGCGAAATCATTCCCGGCGTCTTCGCCTGCGGCGACGTGCAGGATCGACGCTATCGCCAGGCCATTACCGCCGCGGGCTCCGGCTGCATGGCCGCCCTCGAAGCCGAGAAGTACCTCGAAGAACGCGGGCACTGATAGCTAAAAGGAAGGCGCAATGGCAGAGATTTTCGCCGGCCGCTATGCAGCGCAAAGCGACGAACCGTTTGTCGTCTTCCTCATCGGCATGCGCGTCAACCGCATCTTCGCCTTCCGCCGCTGGATCTCCGTCGCGCGCGCCATGCCGCCCATGATCAAGGAGCTCTATCGCAATCCGCTGAGCGGCTTCCTGCATGCCGAGTTCTATGCTCTACGGCCGCGGCGTCGCCCTTGTTCAATACTGGCGCAGCTTCGAGGCTCTGCACGCTTATGCGCACGACCGCAACGCCGCACACATGCCCGCGTGGGCCGAGTTCAACCGGCGCATCGGCGGCGATGGCTCCGTCGGCATCTGGCACGAGACCTACACTGTAGCTCCCGGCCAGTTCGAAACCATCTACGCCAACATGCCGCGCTTCGGCCTGGGCCGCGCCCTGCAACACGTGCCCGCCTCCGGCCGGATGCAATCCGCGCGCTCCCGCATCGGTCGTTCCGGCCCGAACGACAACGCGCCCACCGATCAAGGAAGCCATGACAACGCTGGCTGAGAATCTCGCACGGCTCGAAGACTCTATCTCGGTGCCGCCTGCCGTCAATCCGGCCGCAGCCGCAGCGAAGTCGAGTTGATGGCCGTCTCCAAAACCTACCCCGCCGAAACCATGCTCGAAGCGCACGCGCTGGGGCTGACCCTCTTCGGCGAAAACCGCGTGCAGGAATTCGCGACTAAGGAACCATCTCTCGTCAGCCTCAGGAGTGCAAGCGCCGAGCACGCTGCTAACACCGCTAACTCCGCCAACCCCGCGAACTCCGCTGCCTTCCGCGTCCACCTCATCGGCCATCTACAGTCCAACAAGAGCGCGCGTGCCGCCGAACTCTTCGACGCCATCGACTCCCTCGACAGCCTTCGTCTCGCCGAACGCCTGAACGAAGCCGCCGCCAAGCTGAACAAGAGACTTCCCATTCTTCTCGAGGTCAAGCTGAGTTCCGAAGAGACAAAAGAGGGTCTCGATCCCGAATCCACCGATGCCTCCGCGCTTCTCGAACGACTGCCCGATCTCGCCCATCTCGAGACGCAAGGCCTGATGACCATCGCGCCGTGGGGCGTCCCCGAAGAGATCACGCGTGAATGCTTCCGCAGCCTGCGCACCTGGCGCGATCGCTGGGCCGCAGCCCATCCGCGGCTCAACCTCAGGGTGCTGTCGATGGGCATGAGCGGCGATTTTTCGCTCGCCATCGGAGAAGGCGCAACGCGCATCCGCATCGGCACCGCGCTCTTCGGCAAGCGCGCGCCCTACAAAGGCCCCGAGTAATGCTCCGCGCAGCGAAAGACGGAGTCACGCTCGCCGTCCGCGCCCAACCCGGCGCGAAGAAGAACCGCGATCGTAGGAATCTACGGCGAAGGCGAAGCAGCCCAGCTCAAGATCGCCGTGCACGCGCCGCCCATCGAAGGCCGCGCCAACGAAGCGGTCATCGCCTTCCTCGCCGAGACCTTCGCACTCCACCGCAATCAAATCGATCTGATCACCGGCGCGCTATCCAGATCGAAGGTCTTTCTTCTGCGCGGAATCACAGCCGACCACGCCGCTTCAACACTAGGCAAGTTAAGAATCCATTCTTGATCGCGCCCACCTTCTGGGTGCCCAGGTCTGGATTTTCAGACCTGGGAAAGCTCGAACCCTAACGGGGGTGCCCCATCCATGCGCTTCTTTCTAGCGCATGGGTGGGAAAGCACGAATGCTCATCCCAGCAAAACAGCAACTCCCATGTTGGATTGAAGGCGCACGACTTCAGAGGCTGCTGAAAACTCGACTTCACGCTTTGGAATCAGGGCACGACTTTAGTCGGGCCAATAAAGCCACCAAAATGAAGGGGCTTTAGCCCCTGCAAATGCCGGGCGCGACGAACACTCACGAGGAGAGCCCTTTTTCAGCACGGCTGCAGCCGTGCCGTTTACGAGCCTTTAACGGACCGCATGTGCAGCGTTGAGGCCCGGACACTCATTCGCGCTCAACGCCGCTGATGTGCAGTAGCCGCCGACAGAGCCTCTTCCGGCTCCGGCCGCACGCGAAAATCGGCATGCGCCTCGGCAAACACGACCTTCCGGTCTTTCGAGATCACATACGTCCCTGGCAAAGGAAGACGCCAGCTCTTGTCACCGTTGACAAACGGAATATTCACCAGGATCGACAGATAGTAGTCGCGGTGATACTCGGGCACCGTGTACACGAGCCCAAACTTCTCCGCAACCGCATTATCCGCATCATGCAGCACCGGAAAGGGAAGTCCATGCTGCCCAGCCATGAAATCGCTTTGCCGCGCACTCTGCGGCCCGATCGCCACCAGCAGTCCGCCGCGCTCGCGCAGCGTGCCATATAAATCGCGCCACGCCTCGAGTTCCGTGACGCAATACGGACACCACCGCCCGCGAAAGAACTTCACCACCAGCGGACCCAGCGCCAGCAGATCCGCCGACCGCACCAGCCGTCCCGACGCATCCTTCAGCGCAAACTCCGGCGCCACCGCGCCCACCGGCAGAATCTTCTCCTCAATGCCCGACGCAAACAACTCCTCAACCGCGCGTTCGCCGATCGCCAGCCGCTCCGCCTGCACCAGCTGCCGCGTATTCGCGGTGATTTCGTCGAGTTGATCCTGCAAAGTCGTGGCAGTCATGCCATTCCCGATTCTCGTCAGACGCTAAGCACGAAGGTGGTTCGCAGTTCAACGTCCGAACTTCTGCCGCCCGCCCAAGCCCATCCCGCTCAGGCCGCCGCGCATCATGTTGCGCGCCAGCCCGCCCTTGCCCATCTGCTTGAACATCTTGGCCATCTGCGCATACTGCCGCAGCAACTGGTTCACATCCTGCACCGTCGTTCCCGATCCCGAAGCAATCCGCTTCCGCCGCGAGCCCGAGATGATGTCGTGATTGCGCCGCTCCAGCGGCGTCATCGAGTTGATAATCGCCTCCAGCCGCACAAACTGCTTTTCATCCACGCTCTTCGAAGCTTCCTGCAGCCCCGCAAACGGCCCCACCGACGGCAGCATCTTCAAGATGCTCTCCATCGACCCCATCTTCTTGATCTGCCGCAACTGGTCGCGGAAATCCTCCAGCGTAAACCCGTCGCCGAGCAGCGCCTTCTTGGCAAACTCCTCGCTCTTCTTGCGGTCGAGCGTCGACTCTGCCTTCTCGATCAGCGACATCATGTCGCCCATGCCGAGAATGCGCCCCACAATGCGATCGGGATGAAACGGCTCAAACGCGTCCGGCTTTTCGCCCACGCCGATAAACTTGATCGGCTGCCCGGTCACGTGCCGAATCGACAGCGCCGCGCCGCCGCGCGCATCGCCGTCCATCTTCGTCAGCACCACGCCCGTCAGCCCCAGCCGCTTGTGAAAGTCCTCAGCGGAATTCACCGCGTCCTGGCCGGTCATGGCGTCGGCGACAAACAGAATCTCCGACGGGTTCAGCAGCTTCTTCAGCCGCTCCATCTCGCCCATCAGCTCTTCGTCCATGTGCAGGCGGCCCGCCGTATCGACGATCAGCGTGTTGCAGCCCATGATGCGGGCTTCGCGCAGCGCTTCTTTCGCCAGCCGCTCCACCAGCGCCGAACCCGCCGCCTCGCCCTTCAGGTCGCCCTCGTAGAGCTTCGCCTCAATCGACTTGGCGACGACCTTCAGCTGCTCGCGCGCCGCCGGGCGATACACGTCCACCGAGACCAGCATCGGCCGGTGTCCGCCCTTCTTCAGCCACGCTCCCAGCTTGCCGGTGGTCGTCGTCTTGCCCGAACCCTGCAACCCCGCCATCAGGATCACGGTGGGCGGCTGCGAAGCAAACTTGAACCGCGCTGTATCCTTGCCGAGCAGCGCGATCAGTTCGTCGCGCACAATCTTGATGACCTGTTCGCTGGGCGAGAGCGCAGTCATCACCTCGGTGCCGACGGCCTTGGCGCGGATGCCTTCGATCAGGTCGTTGGCCACCTTCAGGTTCACGTCGGCTTCGAGCAGCGCCACGCGAATCTCGCGCAGCGCCTCGGCAATATTCTCTTCGGTCAGCGTGCCCTGCCCGCGAAGGGTCTTGAAAGCACGCTGTAACTTCTCTGTAAGATTCTCAAACATAGCTCAAATACAAGTGTATCGCGGCAGCACCTGCGCCACCTGCGGTGGGGCCGACGGGCGCGCCGGCGCGCCTTCTCATAGAATCGATGCAGGAGAGGCTATGAGCGACGGGCGCGAAGAACGGGAAGAGCGGGAGAAACGCCGCGACAGGAAGAAAGGGAAGATCGCGAAGACCGCCTCGACCGCTACCGCGACGATCAGTGGGTCCCCGAGCGCAAAGAATCTTAAAGCGAGCAGGATGAGGGTGCCCCAGAGCCTGTCCTGAGCGCAGTCGAAGGAATCCCTCGCATTTGGGGACCTGGGAAAGCACGAACCTGGACTAGCTCGAGTCTACTGCCCCGCCCCCACCAGAAACTGCTCCAGCTTCCCATCGGGATAGGTGTATGTGGTCAGCGAGAGCCGCTTTCCCGGATACACAACCTGAAACGCGCGAAACGTCATGCCGCCGCGCAGCGACTCATGCACCTGGTGAAAGATCAGCGGCTCGCCCAGCGGTCCCAGGCTGTCGCGAAAATCCGCAACCGCCTGCTCGTCAAAGTAGTCATTCAGATTCGGCGCCAGTTTGCTGCGGTCAATCTGCCCCTTCTGCAACCCGCGATACATTGCCAGCGTCTCGCGCTCGGCATCCGTCTCATGCGTGTTTCCGGCCACCGTTCCCGCGACCAGCGAGGCAATCTGTTCCGCGCCGCCCTCCATGTGATTCGTCAACACCGCAACGGCAACGCCATCATCGGGCAGCAGCAGGTTGTCCGAAACAAAGCCCGTCACTTCGCCGCTATGCTCAATCGCGCGATGCCCATTGCTGTCGCCCACCTGTACGCCCAGCCCGTAATGCGATTCCTTTGCCGTCCTTCAGCTTCACCTCGGTGAACATTTCCTTGTAGCTTTCCGGCTTCAGCAGCGACTTTGCCAGCATGCTTTCATCCCACAACGCCAGGTCATGCGGCGTCATGGCCAGTTCGCCCGCGGCAAACATCCAGCCGCGGCCTTCTTTGGGTGCCAGCCGCAGCGGCCCCAGCGCCGCGCGCACATAGGGCGTTGCATCCGGAGTGGTCAGCTTCACCTCATCCGAGTTCCAAACCGACTTCATGCCCAGCGGATGAAAAACATGCTCGCCCAGAAAATCCATGAGCTTCTCCCCGCTCACCTTCTCCACGATCAGCCCCGCGATCACGTAGTTCGTATTGGAGTACTGCCACTTCGTGCCCGGATCAAAATCCAGCGGCTTCTTCGCCCACGTATCCAGAATCTGCTGCGGCGTCTCCGGCTTCATCATGGGAGTCATCAGGTAGTCTTCCGGCCAGTAGTCCTGATACCCCGATGTGTGCGAAAGAATCTGCCGGATCGTTACCTCGTTGCCGCGCGTCAGCCCGGGAACATACTTGCCGACCGCATCGTCGAGGCTCAGCTTGCCCTGCTCCTGCAGAATCAGAATTGCCGCAGCGGTGAACTGCTTGCTGATCGACCCAATCGAGTACCGCATCTCCGGCGTAGCCTTCACCTCCGTCGCGCCCTCAGTCCGCCAGCCGTGCATCCCCGTACGCATGCGTGTATACCAGCTTTCCATGCTCCACGACCGCGATCGATGCCGAGGGAATCCCGCGCTGCTCAAGCACCTGCGACGCAATCCGATCCACCCTGGCTTTTACTTCGGGGTTGATCGTATCCACCGTCTGCGCGGTCAAAGCCATTGGAACGGCAACCACCATTTCGAACACCAGGGTGCGAACACAACGAATCTGCATGATGACTAAAGAGCCTCTCTTGCCGCATGGTAATTGATAGATGCGCCATGGCGGCGACGCCCGAACCCAATGCGCTTACGCTGGTCAAGGCGCATCGTTCTCTGCGTCGAAGAGGCAGTCCGGTAATGAAAAGTCTGATCGAAGGTCACAAAAAGTTTCTCGCCTCCGCCTTTCCCGCGCGACGCGATCAGTTTCACCTGCTTGCGGATCGCCAGCAGCCCGAATATCTCTTCATCACCTGCGCCGATTCGCGCATCGTTCCCGATCTCATCCTGCAAACGCAGCCCGGCGATCTGTTCATCTGCCGCAACGCAGGCAATGTCATCCCCCGCGCCGGCGAACCTGCGGGCGGCGTCTCAGCCACCATCGAATACGCGGTGCAGGTCTTGCGCGTCCGTCACCTCATCGTCTGTGGCCACTCGGATTGCGGCGTGATCCGTGCGCTCATGAACCCGCAAAACCTGGCCGGTCTCGATAGCGTGCGCGAGTGGCTTCAGCACGTTGAGCCCGCCTGGGACCAACTCGAAGACGTGGAGCGCAATGCGGGCGAACTCACCCGCCACACCGCGCTCACCCACGCCAACATCCTCGTTCAGCTTGAAAACCTGCGCAGTCACGCCTACATCCAGCAAGCAATGGACGAAGGCCGTCTCCAGATCCACGGCTGGTTCTACGACATCCTCAGCGGCCGCATCGAAACCTACGACGCCGCGCAGCGCAAATTCGTTCCTCTTGTCCCTTGATTGCTCTGAAGGGCAAAAAAAGAGGGTGTCTCGTGAAGAGGCACCCTTCAGCCTGAGTTATCGATCCAACTTATTGCGGCGGAGGATTCGAAACGCCCGTTGAATTTCCTTCATTCGTAGGCGTCTGCGGCGTGTTTGCCGGGTTCGGCGCCGGCGTCATCCCTCCCTGCCCCGGCTGCTGCCCTGACTGAATGCCGATCGCCCCGCCTGAAACCACGAGCTCTACGCGGCGGTTCTTAGCACGGCCCTGGTTCGTCGAGTTATCCGCAACCGGATCCGCTTTACCGAACCCACGCGATGTTACATTGCCATCCGGAACGCTCTGTGCGACGAGATAATCACGTACGCCTCCCGCACGCTGTTCCGATAACTTCTGGTTATATTCGTCTGATCCGATGTTATCCGTATAACCTTCCACCTGGACTTTCAGATTCGGATAAGCGAGCAGAATGCCCGATACCTTCGCGAGCTTCTCGCGCGCTTCCGGCTTCAGCGTGTATTTGTTGAAGTCGAACAGCACATCCGACATGTTCACGATCAGGCCGCGGGCCGTTTCCGTCGTCTGCAGAACCTGGTTCAGCTGCGTCCGGAGTCGTTCGCGCGCCTCATTCGGCCTGCTGGGCTGCCTGCTGTGCGCTGGCTTCTGCCTGCTGTTGAGCCTGGCGTGCGGCTTCAGCCTTGGCTTCGGCTTCTGCACGATCTGCGTCTGCCTTGGCACGCGCCGCTGCCTGCTGTTGCTCCGCAAGTTGCGCCTGTTGTGCCGCCATTTGGGCTTGTTGTGCTGCAAGCTGCGATTGCTGCGCATCCTGTTCCGCCTTCAGGCGCGCCTGCCGCGCTGCTTCGTCGTCTTCCTGCTTGATCTTGCGAATGGTGATGATGCGCGCATCCTCGGCAGACTGCACCGCCTCGCGCGCAAACGTGATCGTCTCTTTCCGATCGCGGTTCTTGCCGGCGTTGATGTCTTCCGCATTCTTCAAAGCAGTCTTTGCCGTGGCGATCGTGTCGGGAGCATACTTCTCCGCACCAGCAGCGACCGCAATCTGCATCGCGTTCTGCGCTTCGTAGAGTTCCAGCGGTGACCGCTCGTCGCGGGTAATCGGATGCAGCACCGTGTGCCGGCCTGCTGTTTCCGCATAGGCGCCGCGCGGCAACAGAGTGTAGTGGGCGTTGACCTGCTCGATCACGCCCTGCGTCCGGTCCTCGACCGTATTCTGCATGACCACAATGTCGCTGGGCATCGAGACTGCATAGTACGGCTCAGCAGTAATCATCAGGCCGAATGCCTGCAGGTTGGTTGTCACCGTAATCTGGTTCTTGTCCTTCGATCCACTCGGCAGCACTTCGCCCAGGTTCATCGGCCGGCCTTCTGGAGTAATCGCCCACAGCACGTAGGTCAGATACTCCGGCCCAAAGCCATTCGCCGGGCTCAAACCCTGAAACTCCGCGTTGATCACAGTGCGGCCCAGCTGCGCATCGACCCTCGCCGTACCATGCGCGCTCGGCTAGAAGATCCGTGCCCTGGAAGCCGATCTTGGTCGATCCGTGGCGATGGAAGTAATTGATCGCCGGAACTTCACGGCCTACCACCTGGATCTTGTAAATCGGTACGTTGTCCTGATTGCCCGATTGCGTCATGGTGGTCGACGTCGATTGCATGGGCGATTGTCCTGTCGCCGTTGGGTTCGTCTCCTGAGCACTTAGAAAAGCTGAAGCAGTCAACAGAAAAATGGGAAGGCAAAAAGCAGCTCTCTTCTCGATCATTCGCATGTCCTCCATCTGAGTTGCAACTGCAAATCCCCGTACTCCAAGGCCCGGGCTTTGTTCAGGGCATCCTGGCGCAGACTTGATAGGCCAGAGCCTTGCAGCGACACAAGTCTTATGATGCCTGCCTGCATACGCAAGTTGTCTTCAGAGCAAATAGGCCTGAAACCGTCAATATGCGCTGAACCAACTGAAACTGCGCAAGTTAGAGCACCTTCAGAGGAATCGAACGACCCTCTTCAGTCACCTCGCGTCAGTGCACTCCGGTTAATGGGGCAACGTGTTGTTTCGGCTTCTTGAACAGCCAGGCCGCCATCGCGCAGAAAAACGCCAGCAGCGCCGTCCAGCGGAACACGTCCACATACGCCATAAGCGCCGACTGCTGCATCAGCAGCCCGTAAAGCAGCCCCATAGCGCCGGGCCTCGCCTGCGCTGGCCCCACCTGATGCGCAAGGTAATAGCCAATCATCGTCGTCTTCTGCTGCAGCATTGCGCTGCTCGGCGAGAGATGGGCGCCGATTTCGTTCTGGTGCAGTGCCGCGCGCCGAATCACCGCCGTCGTCGCCATCGAAATTCCAATTGAGCCGCCAATGTTGCGCAGCATGTTCCCAAGCCCCGTCGCTGCACCCATGTCCTTGTTCTTGATCGTGGCCATCATCATGGTCGACATGGGCACAAACACAAAACTCAGCGCAAACCCGGTCAGCGTAATCGGAATCAGCAGCGTGTACGGCCCAATTTCCAGGTCCACCGTCCCGAACAGCATCGCGCACACCGCAAATCCGAGAAACCCTGCCGTCAGCAATTTGCGATTATCGACTCGCGAGCCCAGAAAACCTACGACCGGCGACCCAATGAACGACCCAATGCCGCGCGGCCCCACAACCAGTCCCGCCGTGAACGCCGTGTATCCCAGAATCTCCTGGTAATAGAGCGGCAGAATCGCAATTGTGATGTAAATGCACATCCCCAGGAGCGCGATGAGGAAGCAACCTGTCCGGAAATTCCGGTCCTTCAACACGTGCAGATCCACGAGGCTGTTCTTGTTCGTCCACGAGTGCCAGATCCACGCAATCAACGCCACCACGAGCGCAACCACCGCCCAGCGTACCCACACCGCGCCGAACCAGTCGTCTTCCTGCCCCTTGTCGAGAACAATCTGCAGTGCCCCGGTCCACACCATCAGCAGCCCGAATCCGATGTTGTCGAACGGCCCCACCTTCGCATTCTTGATGTACGGCGGATCGTGCACAAACCGGCTGATCAGCACAAACGCGAGAATTCCCACCGGGATGTTGATATAGAACGCGTATCGCCAGCTGAAGGTGTCCGTGAGCCATCCGCCCAGCGTTGGCCCCAGCACCGGCGCGAGCACAATGCCCAGCCCATACGCAGCCATCGACATCGACCGTTTCTGCACCGGGAAACTCTCCAGGAGAATCGACTGCGACAACGGCTGCAGCGCACCGCCACCTGCTCCTTGCAGCACCCGCGCAAACAGGATGACGCCCAGAGACGGCGCCGCTCCGCAAAAGAACGAGGCCACCGTAAAGATCACCACGCAAATCAGCAGAAAACGCTTCCGCCCGAATCGCCGCGCAAACCAATTGGAAGCCGGCAGAATGATCGCATTCGCAACCAGGTAGCTCGTCAGCACCCAGGTCGCTTCCGAGTTCGACGCCGAGAGCGACCCCGCAATATACGGCAGCGCCACCGAAGCGATCGCCGTGTCCAGCACTTCCATGAACGTCGGCAACATCACCGACACCGTCACCAGCCAGGGATTCACCCCCTGCGTCAACGGGTAGCGTTCTCGTGCGGCGGCGGTGGTCATGGGAACGACATTAGAGACTACCCGGCGACCTGTTGCCCTGCCTGTGACCTGGCTCATCGTCCCGATAGGCGCCCCATCTTTCCGCGGATCGGTCTCGCAATATGCGATGGCAGGGCTTGCCAGCAATCTCGGACTCTTTTAGTCTGAGTTTGGTTCCTAACTAAGACCAATTCAGTCCTATATCTCTATCGCCTCCCCATGAGTGGGGATTTTTCCCCGCTTGGGGACTTTTGCGGAGGTTCACATGACGATTCCGTCATTTTGGTTGCGGCCTTTATTCGCTATTGCTGTTGGCGCGCTTTTGTGGGCGACTTCCACGCGGTGCGCCGCTCAGGAGAAGCCCTACTTCGTCACCTACTCCCACGATCTCGAGGAGCCCGGCAATCTCGAGATCGAAAACCAGGACATCGCCGCCTCGCCGAAGAACGCCAACGCCTTTTTCGCACCGACCATAGAATTCGAATACGGCGTCACCGCCTGGTGGACGACCGAAGCCTACGTTCAGGGCCAGTCCACCGCCAACGATTCATCCGTCTTCACTGGATTCCGCTTCGAGAACCGCTTTCGCCCTCTGCCCCGCGAGTACTGGATCAACCCTGTGCTGTACGTCGAGTTCGAAGACGTCAACCACGCCGACAAGAGCTTCCTCGAAGTCATGGGCCACGACACCATTACTGATCAGGAGGTCCCCAACGCCCTCCTCCATAAAGAGATCGAGCGCTCCGTCGAAGGCAAGTTGATCCTCTCCAGCAATGCCAGGGGTTGGAACTTCTCCGAGAACATCATCGCGGAGAAGGCCGTCAACGAAAACGAGTCCTGGGAGTTCGGCTACGCCCTGGCCGCCTCGCGCCCCCTGTCTCTGCGCGGCAGCAGCAGAGCGTGTACCTTCTGTCGCCAGAATCTCTCTGCTGGCGCTGAGCTTTTCGGCGGACTCGGCACGCGCTACTCCTTCGGCCTGAAGCAGACCGAGCAGTATGCCGCGCCGACGGTGGCGCTCAATGCGCCTAACGGCTTCACGTACAAGTTCTCGCCCGAGCTCGGTCTCGACGACAACTCCGCACGTGTGCTCTGGCGCTTCGGCGTCTCGTACGAAATCTCGCAAATCCGTGACTGGTTCCGGAGGTCGAAATGACGCGTCGCATCCTTGCATTCTTGGCTCTCACAACGCTCTCGGTCGCCTGTTTCGCCAAAGCCAACGGCACATGGCTTGAAAAAGTCTCGCCGGCGGACCACCAGCGCGTGAACCCCTATGCCAGCCATCCCGATGCCGTCGCCGCCGGCAAGAACCTCTACGCCACCAATTGCGCAAAGTGCCACGGAGCCAACGCTGAGGGCAAAGGCTCGCGTCCGGCACTGCGCAGCGAGCGCATCCGCACGGCCAGCGATGGCGATCTCGCCTGGATCTTGAAAAACGGCCAGGTCTTCAAAGGCATGCCGAGCTGGGCAGGGCTGCCCGAGCCGGAACGCTGGCAACTCATCACCTACATTCGCAGCCTGAATGCCGAGGGCCCCCATGATGTCCACTAAACGGCTGCTTTATGCCCCCTGCGCTCTTGCAGCTCTAACCTTGATTGCTGGCGTCGGCATCCAGGGCTGCGGCTCCGGCCAGGCGCCCGCCGCGCTCACTGAATCCGAAGCCACGCCACCGGCCGACTCCATTGGCGAAGCCCTTTTCCTCGACACGCGCTTCTCGCAATACTTCGCCGCCCACATGACCAGCGTGAACGCCCCTCTCGCAGCAGGCGATCCCGTTGTCGCGACCACGCCGACGCTCAACGGCACACTGCCGGGACCTTTCGCAGGCCAATCCATCAACTGCCGTTCGTGCCACTTCGTCACGGAATTCGAGGGCGTCAGCGGTGCCGGAAACCGTACCTACTCCGACTTCACTACGCGCAGCCCCATCCCCCTCGGCCAAACCCCGGTCAGCGGCTTCACGCACACACCGCGTAACGCCATGCAGACGGTCGGTTCCTTCACGCCGCGTTCCGGACCCCTCTTCCTTCACTTCGACGGCGAATTCGCGTCGGGCCAGGATCTCGTCGTAGGCACCATGGCGGGCCGCAACTTCGGATGGCTTCCCACCCAGTACGACCAGGCCATTGCGCATATCGCGCAGGTCATCCGCGAAGACGACGGCAGCGGCCAGCTCGCCGCCGACCGTCTCAACGGCCTCAGCTATGCGGTTCTCTTCAAAGGCACCGACCCGCGCATTACCAGCGACATTCTTCTGCCGCCCTCCGAACGCCTCGACGTCTCCACTGCCACCGACCTCCAGGTGGTGCAGGAGGTGGCCCTCTGCATCACGACCTACATGCAGGATCTGCTCTTCCAGCGGGACGAGTTCAAGCGCTACATCGGTTCGCCCTACGACAACTTCCTGCGCGTGAATCATCTTCCCGAGGAACCGCTCGCCGGCGAGTCGAAAGCAGCTTATAACCAGCGCCTCTACGCGCAGATCCTCGCCCTCTCGAATCCCATCTACATCACAGCCAGCGACGGCAGCTTCAAATACCACGCGCAGCCGTACCAGTTCGGCGCTCTCGAGTTGCAAGGGCTCAAGATCTTCCTCGCCTCGTCTTCGGCCCGATCAGCTCATGCCGGTAACTGCGCCGCCTGTCACCAGGCGCCCGACTTCTCCGATTTTGTCTTCCACAACACCGGCGTCTCGCAGGTGGAGTATGACGCCGCCAACGGCACCGGCGCCTTTATGCAGCTCAGCATTCCCACCAGCGACCAGCGTAATGCGAACTTCAACGCATATATGCCGGTTTCGTCCGCGCATCCCACAGCAGCGGAGGTCTTCCGTCACGAGGCAATCGCCGGCCAGCCGCAATTCGCCGACCTCGGCCTTTGGAACATCTACCTCAATCCGGATCTGCCGAATCCGCAGACCAACCTGAAAAACTTCGTGTGCGCCTCCGGCAAAAATTGTTCCGTAGATCAGGGCCTAGCCTCCACCATCGCCCAGTTCAAAACCCCCGTTCTTCGCGACCTCGAGGATTCCGAGCCCTACTTCCACAACGGGAGTGCCGTCACCTTCGACGATGTCGTCAATCACTACATCACCGTCTCGCGCCTCGCCCAGCAAGGCCAGCTGCGCAACGCCCCCGTTGAATTCGCCAACATGTCCATCACGCAGGACGATCTGGCAGCCCTTGTGGCCTTCCTCAAATCCCTCACCGAAGACTACGATGATAGTTAGGACTGCTGCCGGAGGTACGACTTGCCACAACCCGAAATTTCGGGCCCTGAAACCTTGATGCTGGCTTCCCGGATCTTTCGGTATTTCCAGTCTCGGCTATTGGTGATCCCGCTTATCCTTGGGGCTGGCCTCGCCTCACCGCTCTGCGCGGCCGGCCCCAGTCCCGGCAAGTATCCGCTTCGGGTCTACATTTTCAATATCGGCAGTCGGCCCATCCACGGGCACGAACCCAAGCACCCTTCCGACATGCCCGACTATCTCTCCGGCTCGGGTCAGGCTGACTTCTTTGAAGGCGGAGAGCCGCACGCGTTCCAGTTCACGTTCAACTGCACCGCGGGGATGATCGTGTCGGCCGGCTACGTCACCTTCCCTGCACGCTGGAGGAAACGCGACAAGACCCTGGAAATGCTCCTCCCCCAGAAAGGAAGTCTCGACAGTTTCGAGCCTTGCGACCTGCAGGTCGAGCTCGTCCCCAACCTGGCCTACTTCTGGAAGAATGGGGCGCTCGCCGCCGGCCCGGCAGGACCCCTCATGGACTGGATGAAGAAGCACCATTTTGATCCGGAGAGTGGAAGCGACGAGCCTATGCTCCTCCCCGGC
Source organism: uncultured Acidobacteriaceae bacterium (assembly GCA_963846095.1). Taxonomy (GTDB): domain Bacteria; phylum Acidobacteriota; class Terriglobia; order Terriglobales; family Acidobacteriaceae; genus Telmatobacter. The sequence goes on along the minus strand of CAWJUW010000024.1, from coordinate 179,016 downwards.
GACACCCCCGACACCGATCCTTTCCGGTCGCCGGAATAGCCCGTCTCCGCAGGGGACATCGCCACGGCTCCGGCTCGGCCGAGTCATGTGCCGAAAGCGACTGCTCACCCTCGCTGTGGCTTCTATCCAATTGAAAATAATAGGATAAACGCGAAACTGTGCGCCTGCGGAACCATCTGATGGCCTTATGCATAAATTATCAAATAAAGTTGACACTATCTCACTCAATGATGCATCTTATAAAAGGTCTGATCTCTAGAACTCAATAAGGCAGGAAACTCAACATGGCAAAAATTATCGGAATTGACCTCGGCACCACCAACTCGTGCGTCGCTGTGCTCGAAGGCGGAGAGCCCAAAGTTATTGCAAATGAAGAGGGTGCCCGCACCACACCTTCCATTGTGGCCTTCTCCAAGAGCGGCGAGCGCCTGGTCGGCCAGGTCGCCAAGCGCCAGGCCATCACCAACCCGGAGAACACAATCTTCTCCATCAAGCGCTTCATGGGCCGGCGCTACAACGAAGTGAACGACGAGATGAAGATGGTGCCCTACAAGGTCGTCCAGCAGGGCGATCACGTCGCCGTCGTCGCTCAGGGCAAGGAGTACACCCCGCCCGAAATTTCGGCCATGATCCTTCAGAAGCTGAAGAAGTCGGCCGAGGCCTATCTGGGCGAGTCGGTGACCGAAGCGGTCATCACCGTCCCCGCGTACTTTAACGACGCGCAGCGCCAGGCCACCAAGGATGCCGGCAAGATCGCCGGCCTCGACGTCAAGCGCATCGTCAACGAGCCCACCGCGGCCGCGCTTGCCTACGGCCTCGACAAAAAGAAGGACGAGACCATCGCCGTGTATGACTTTGGCGGCGGCACATTCGATATCTCCATCCTCGAAGTCGGCGAAGGCGTCATCGAAGTGAAGTCGACCAACGGCGACACGCACTTGGGCGGCGACAACCTCGACCAGCGCATCGTCGACTGGCTCATTGCGGAATTCAAGCAGGAGCAGGGCCTCGATCTCTCCTCCAAGGGCAACGAGATGGCTCTGCAGCGCCTGAAGGACGCGGCAGAAAAGGCCAAGATCGAGCTCTCGACCACCATCGAGACCGAAATCAACCTGCCCTTCGTCACGGCCGATGCGACCGGCCCGAAGCACCTGGTCCGCAAGCTCACGCGCGCCAAGCTCGAACAGCTCGTTGAAGACCTGCTCGACCGCTCGCTTGAGCCTTGCAAGAAGGCTTTGGCCGATGCCGGCGTTACCGTAGACAAGATCGACGAAGTGGTTCTCGTCGGCGGACAGACCCGCATGCCGCGCATCCAGGAAATCGTCAAGAAGATGTTCGGCAAGGAACCGCATCGTGGCGTGAACCCGGACGAAGTCGTTGCGGTCGGCGCAGCCGTGCAGGCAGGCGTCTTGGCCGGCGAAGTCAAGGATCTGTTGCTCCTCGACGTGACCCCGTTGACGCTCTCGATCGAAACGTTGGGCGGCGTCGCCACCACCATGATTCCGCGCAACACCACGATTCCGACCAAGAAGACGGAGACCTTCTCCACCGCGGCCGATTCGCAGACCGAAGTGGAAGTCCACGTGCTTCAGGGCGAGCGTCCCATGGCCGCGCAGAACCGCACCCTGGGCAAGTTCAAGCTGGCCGGCATTCCTCCGGCGCCACGCGGCGTGCCGCAGATCGAAGTCACTTTCGACATCGATGCCAACGGCATTCTCAACGTGACCGCGAAAGACATGGCCACCGGCAAGGACACGCGCATCCAGATCACCTCGAGCTCCGGCCTCAGCAAGGATGAAGTCGAGAAGATGGCGAAGGAAGCCGAAGCCCACGCGGCCGAAGACAAGGAAAAGCGCGAGGAGATCGAAGCGCGCAATCAGCTCGATGGCCTGGTCTACAACATCGAGAAGATGCTCAAGGACAATGGCGACAAGATCCAGGGTCCGGAGCACTCCGAAGTGGAGTCGGTACTCGCCGAAGCCAAGAGGCGTTCTCGCCGGATCACCGAGTTCGTCCGACCTGAAGGCAGCGCACGAGAAGCTGACCCAGGCCAGCCACAAGCTCGCCGAGGTCCTCTACAAGGCCAACGCCGCGCAACCCGGCCCCGCGGCCGGCGGCCCTGCCGACGGCGCAGCCCCGCAAGGCGAAGCCAAGAAGGAAGGCGAGGTCATCGACGCCGAGTATGTAGACGTCGACGACAAGAAGTAAGCACCTGCGGCGCGGCAGCCGCCGCCCGGAGAAAGCTAAGGGGTGAACGATCGATGATCGTTCACCCCAATTAGCAGCCCCCCAACGCGGCGGTCATCCTGAGCGAACCCCTTCACCGCTGTCATCCTGAGCGAAAGGGGCCCCAAGCGTTCTTCAGCTTGGGGGTGGTGAGTCGAAGGATCTGCTTTTCGGGAGCCGACAGAAAAGGACGACCCAAGCCGCTCTCCCCGACTCTGGCACCACCCGTGCATAGAAAGCAATTCCGAACGCCAGTGAACTAAGATTTAAAGAAACCCAATGCCAACGACGCAAAACAAAGACTATTACGCAACACTCGGCGTCAAGAAGACGGCCACTGCGGACGAGATCCGCAAGGCCTTCCGCAAGCTCGCGCGCAAATATCATCCCGACGTCAACCCCAGCGACAAGAAGGCGGAAGAGAAGTTCAAAGAGATCTCCGAAGCCAACGACATTCTCAGCGACGAGAAGAAGCGCAAGGTCTACGACCAGGTCGGCTTCTACTCCGACCAGATCGATCCCGCGCAAGCCGAGGCCTATGCGCGCCAGCAGGCGAGCGGCGGCCGTCCGCCCGTCGATTTCGGCGGCTTCGACTTCTCCGGATTTCAAGGCTCCGGCGGTCGGTCCGCAGCAGGGCGCCGGCTCCGCTTCATGGGGCAGCTTCAAAGACATCTTCTCCGGCATCTTTTCCGGACGAGCAGCAACCCCAGCGTCCGCGCGGCCCGCAGCCCGGCACCGACCTCGAATACCAGGCCACCGTCGACTTCTGGACCGCGATCCGCGGCGGCCAGACCCGCATCCAGATCAACCGCCAGGAAGTCTGCCCCACCTGCCACGGCCAGGCATCGACCGGCGGACCCATGCAATGCCCCGAGTGCAACGGCACCGGCCAGGTGACGCAGATGGGCGGCCGCATGAAATTCAACATCCCGTGCCCACGCTGCAACGGCACCGGCCGCGTCACCAACGACTGTCCGACCTGCCATGGCGAAGGCGTCGTCAATCGCACCGAGACGGTCGACTTCCGCATCAAGGCCGGCACGCGCGACGGCCAGCGCATTCGCCTGCAAGGGAAGGGAAATGCCGGCCTGAACGGCGGCGCCCCTGGCGACCTGTTCCTCATCGTCCGCACCGGCACGCATCCGGTCTTCAACCGCGTCGGGGACGACATCCAGATCACCGTCCCTGTCACCGTACCCGAAGCCTCGCTCGGCGCCAAGGTCGACGTGCCCACCATCGATGGCCGCGCCCAACTCAAGATTCCGCCCGGCACGCAGAGCGGCCAGAAACTCCGCATGCGCGAGCGCGGCGTCGAGAGCGCGCAACATCAGGGTCAGCGCGGCGACCAGATCGTCACCGTCGAAGTCGTAGTGCCCCATCTGCAAGACGAACGCAGCCGCGAAATCATGCGCGAGTTAGCCAAGCTCAATAAGCAGGACCCGCGCACAAGCTTGTTTGAGAAGCTGTAACGAAATTCTATTACGGTAAGCTGTTGGCAGAAACCCTATGGCAACGCGAAAAAAATCCAAAGGCGCGTACATGATCTCGGCCGTGGCCGAGATGTACGAGATCCATCCGCAGACCCTTCGCCTCTACGAGCGCGAAGGCCTGCTCAAGCCCTCGCGCACCGAGGGCAACACGCGCCTCTATACCGACGAAGACCTGGAGCGGCTCGAGTTCATCCTCAACCTGGCGCGCGACCTCGGCGTCAACATCGCCGGCATCGCCATCATCCTGCAAATGCGCGAGCGCATGGAAGAGATGAACCGCCAGATGCAGAGCTTTGTCGAGTATGTTCGCACCGAAATGCTCTCGCGCTTCCAGCAGAACGCCCCCAACTCCGTGGGCGCCATCGTGCCCATCCGTCGCCCCAGCGTCGTAGCCCGCTCCACCCAGCGCAAATCCTGAAGCCCTCAGCGGTCCTTGCTTCAATGAAGGGTATGGCCTTTTAGGCCGTATATGAAAGTGCCAATCCAGCGGGGCTGCAGCCCCCGAGGGAAATGGGCGGCTTCAACCGATTCGGGCTCTCCTTGCTTAACCCATGCCGCCCTTTATGCTGAACATTGCATGTGGTACGCCCTCCTCATCGTCGCCGCCATCGGCCTGCTCACCTCTACCGGCTTCGCCGCCATCGTTCTCTGGGCCGTTCCCGGCTACCTGCGCGAACGCAGGCACGCCCTCGCCACACTCAGAAATCGCCCCGGCTTCACACCGCCCCTCTCGCTGCTGAAGCCCTTGCATGGAACAGAACCCGGCCTCGAAGCCGACCTCGAATCATTTTTCTTCCAGGACTATCCCAACTACGAAATCCTCTTCTGCACGCGCGCACCCGACGACCCCGGCCTCTCTCTCGCCCGCAGCGTTGCAGCCCGCCATCCCACCATCCCCACGCAATTCCTCTCCACCAACGGCCAGCCCGATTACATCAACGCCAAAGTCGCTTCGATGGAACGCATGGAGTTGCGCAGCGGCACACGACATCCTCGTCATCAGCGACAGCGACGTCCGCGTCTCACCCGACTATCTGCGCTCCGTTGCGTCTCCCTTTCGCCGACCCGAAAGTCGGCGGCCTCACCTGTCCCTATCGCGGAGTCGCCGTCGAAGGCGGCCTATGGGCGTCGCTTGAAGCCGTCGGCATGTCGGTGGAGATGACTGCCGGCGTTCTAGCCGCGCGCGCCATGGAAGGCATGCAGTTCACGCTCGGCCCCACCATGGCCTTTCGCCGCGCGACGATCCGAAAAATGGGCGGATTCAAAGTCACCGCCGACTACTGTGCCGATGACTTTGTCCTCGGCAATCAGACCGCGGCACTCGGCGAGACCGTCATCCTCAGCCACCACGCCATCGAGCACATGGTCATCAACTCCACCTTCGCCGACTCCATGAAGCACCAGGTCCGCTGGATGAAGTCCACGCGCTTCTCGCGCCCCGCCGGCCACTTCGCCACTTCGCTCAGCTTCAGCGTGCCCTTCGGACTTCTCGCACTCGCCGCAGGTCTAGCGCTGCATCGTCCCTTCCTCGGTCTCGCACTCTTCGCGTGGTCCATCGCCACGCGTCTCGCGCTCTCCATCGCGGTCGGCCACCTCGTCGTCGGCGATCGAAGCTGGTTCAACCTGCTGATCCTCTATCCGATCCGCGACTTCATGGGATTCTGCTTCTGGGTCGCCGGCTATTGGGGCAATCGCATCCTCTGGCGCGGCCGCATCTTCGAGCTCCTGCCCGGCGGCAAAATGCGCCCCGCCAACTCGTCGAAGTGAGCGCTGCTCATCTTCATTGCGGAACCGCGTAGCGTCACCCGCCGGCGCGTAGGAGCACAGTCAACTGATCCCTGATCCCTGATCCCTGACCCCTGACCCCTGACCCCTGCCTTACGGCAGCGGCCGATCCGTCCAAAGCTGCTTGTCCGCCAGCGTCTGCACCGGATACAGTCTCCCCGGCAGCTGCTTCTCAGCCTTCGCAATATTCACATCCTGCGCGAACAGCCACTTCCGCTCGCCCGTCCCCCACTCCTGCGAAAGCTGCGCATCGGAAAGAAAAATATCCGGCGCGTCGGGATAGCACGATCCCCATAGCAGCGGCGTGCCTTCGCCATGCTGTCCGCACCGCGGCAGCACCAGCTTGGCCGGCTTTCCGTGAAAATAGTTATGCGTATAGAACACCACCGACGAGGCATCCGACTGCTCTTCGTCAATGATGATCTGGTCCGCAGGCGTCCCCTTCGCCATGATCGTGTCGGCAAACGGCTTCGAGCTCAGCATCGGCTCAAACCGGCTGAATGCGATGTGCGCCGCAATCAGAAACACCGTCATCGTGAATCCAATACTCAGTGTGGCCGGAAGATGTTTGTCGCTGAAGCCGCAGCATCCAACCCAGCGCCGGCCCGATCAACAGCGCAATCGCAGCCAGAGCCGCCGGTAACCGCAGCGCCGCAAACGACGGCCCCGTCAAATCGAAGAAATGCGACATCGAAAGCGTATAGTCGCCCACGCCGCGATGCGCCAACAGCGTGCCGATATCAGCCACGTAGGGCAAATTGCGCGAGTCCCACAGGCCCCAGGCCAGTGTGACCGCGGACGCGATACCAACCACGGCGAACACTCCGTGCGCGCCCGTGATCCACGCAGTCGAAAGCAAAGGATTGCTGCTGTTCGGCCCGCTGTCCGGTCCGCCATCCAGTCCGCGGCCCTCCTCGACACCCGCCAGAATCGCCGCAATCAAAATAAACAAGGCCGGCCACACCGGAAACGTGTAGTACTCCTGATTCGACGAAAGCGAAAAGAAGAACAGCGTCCACGCCGAAAAAATCGCAAGCAGCCAAACGCTGCGCACGCGAAATTTCAGCCCCTCGATGTAGGTGGCCACGTCGGAGCGCTCCGCATGCTCGATGTAGAAGTCCACCGTCTTGCCGGCATCGTGCTTCAGGTGCTGCAGCCAATGGTGGCGCGTCTTCCAGCCGATCGCAAACAGCGCCGGCAGAAACAGGCTCCACGGGAAAAGCCACACAAAATGCAGCAGCCAATACCAGATCCCCGGCAGCTTGTTGTAGTCGTGCGGATAGCGCAGGCTGAAGAAGCGCAGCAGGTGCTCGTTGACGAAGTAGAAATAGAAGAACCCGTGCACATTGCCGATCGTCGGATGATTCCCAACCGCATGCCCCTGGTCCGGATTCTGCAATCCGCACAGAATGTGCCACGGCGCGGCAATTGCAAGGAATAACAGCGTCCCCGTGAATAACCTGTAGCTGCGCCACCGCCGCCACTGTCCCGTGAGAATCACGTACGGCACCGCCGCGCCAATAAAGAACACCGGCGCGATCAAGCCCTTCGTCAGCGTCGCCAGCGCCACGCACGCGTAGGCCCAATAGAAGCGGTTGGGCCGATCCATCTCGAGTCCCGTAATCAGCGCATACAGCGCCACAATCAAAAAGAAGGCAAGAATCGATTCAGGAATGATGAACCGCGTGAACAGAAACGGCCCGACCGAGGTCAGCACCGCGAGACCCGCATACAGCCCGGCGCGATCGCCCCATGCCCGCCGCGCCCAAAGCCAGCAGATCCACGTGAGCCCCAGCATCGCCAGCGTATTTGGTAGGTGCGTAGCAAATGTGTTTTCGCCGAAAAGCTTGAACGTAACTGCGACCAGCCAGTAGGGAAGTGGAGGCTTTTCGATATAACGAAGTCCGTCGATCTGGCAGGTGATCCAGTTGCCGCTATCCAGAATGTGCTGTGCCGCCTGCGCGTGCGACGCATCCACATCGTCCAGCAGCGGCGGCGAAAACAGCGAACCCACCTGCACGGCCAGAAAAATGAAGCCGAACAAAAGCCATGTTGCAAAAAGAGAGGAGTTTCGTGCGGGACGATCCAGCGTGCGTCTCGAACTGTAATAAGCAGATGAAGAGGCCATTAGATCAAGGATACCGCGACACCTGCAGGGATCAGGCTTCACGGATCAGACGAAAGACTGGCTCCCGACGACGGATCACAAGCTTCTGATCACTAACCACTGACCACTAACCACTAACCACTAACCACTAACCACTAGCCACTGGCCTTCACTTTTTCGGCGTCTTCGACCGAGGGCTCTTCCCGCCGCTCATCGAAATCGACCGCGCCATGCGCGGATCGATCAGCCAGCGCAGCAGCGGCGGATGCCTATCCATATCCACGCGCGCAATCGATCCTTTGCGCATGCGAATCGCCGCACCGCCGTTGCCGGTAATCATCCGGCCCAGAAACTGAAAGAGGTTCGGATTATGCCCCACCACCAGAACACCTTCATACGTGGCATACTTCGCAAGCATCGCTTGGAACGACGCATAGTCCGCGTTCAGCCCCAGCGCCGGGCTAATTTCCACACGCCCTTCGAACCCTATCTCCGTTCCCACAAACTGCGCCGTCTGCAATGCTCTCTTCAGTGGACTCGAAACAATCACATCGATCTGCACCTTGAGCGCAGACAATACACGCCCCATGAGCATGCACTGATCCTTGCCGTCTTTGATCAGTCCGCGCTTTGCATCCAGCAGCGGGTTGCCCTTGCGGAGTCCAGCATTGGCATGGCGCATCAGGTAGAGGTTCATACAAGCGGCTTTCCAGGAGAGACTCGTGCTTGAGGAAGGAGGTTCCCGGTGGGCTCGGTCTTTCACTTCCGAAACCACGATTTTAACATGCTTGTAACATTGCTAACTTGGCTCGACAACGTCATCCACCTTCCACTTTTGTCGCAGACCACAACTCCGCGACGAGCAGGCCGCCCAGCCGCCGCCGCATGCGGTCTCGCGACCATCCCGTCGCACGCAACACGCGCTCATAATCAGGCAAATCTCTCACTTTCAGTCCGGTCATCCACCCGAAACACCAGTAAAGAAAAGAGATAAGTGCCTTGGCTGCGGTTCGGCGAATCGCTCCGGCTGGTAAGGCAAACTCCGACACGACCCACCGCGCCCCCGGCGCCGCGCACCCGTGCAGCTTCGCGGCCAGCATTCCCGCTTCTTCCGTTGTGAGGCAATCCAGGAAGAAATGCGTTCCTACCAAGTCGTAGCTAAGTTCCGGCTTCTCCGCATCCCAATTCCGTGCATCCATCTTGAATACCCTTACCCGGCCCTGCTCCTTTCCCGCGCGTCGCAGCAGACAGCCCAGCATTGCCTCGCTCGCATCCACGGCGTCTACCAGCACCGATGCATTCACGCGCAGCAAGTGTGCCGTGAACCTGCCATCCCCATCGCCGATCACCAGCGCCCGGCGGCAGGTCCGCAATTCGCGCAGATAGGTTCTCCGCGTCAACGCCAGCCACGGCCCAAAGCTCAAGTACTCGATCCAGCGATAAAGGGGCGCAAGTCGATCGAAGTTGGGTGTCCGCATCATCGCAACAGAAGCGCCAGCGGCGTGACCAGCACTAAATCCGCGCAGGCCCGCAATGCCAGCGGCGTCAGCCGATCTCTCACCCGGTCCAGCAGCCCAAGCATCAGTGCGCTCATGCAGCCCAACGCCATCAGTGCGCTCATTCGCCATTCACTCGAAGGCAATGCGAAGGCACAGATCAATCCCGCTCCGCCCAACAGGTATCCGCATACGCGCACGCGCGACCTTGTCCTGTTTCCTTCCCAGCATCCGATTGCGTGAGCATTCAGCCAACTCAGCAGGGCAAACAGCAGAACCGCCACCCACAGGCCGAAAGCAGGTGCTTGCCGTGCCGCCAGCAATGCGCCGAAAACCGGCAAAACACACGCCGCCGTGAAAATGAGCCCAACCACAAGCTCCGCCGGCAACAGCGGCTTTCCGCGCCGCAAACGGAAGGCGAATGCAGGCGAGTGCACCCGCGTGAAGTAGGCGAGGGTAACCGCTGCCAGCACTCCATTACGCTCCATCGCTGCGCGTGTCATTCGCTCCAGAACCAGAAAGGCTGCCGTGCACGCAGCTCCGCACGCCAAAGGGAGGAGAACCCGCCGATAACGCCAGTGGAACCAGTGACGCTCGCGCAAGGGGTGCAGATGCGGTGTTCGCAGGCCTCGGCGCGCATCCAGCAGCCGGTCCACCACATACACCGCCCAAGTCATGAGCCCCAGACCGAGCGGGATCCATACGGGCAACGGGACGTGAGCAGCCCGCGCGAACGCAAGCACCCAGATCACCGCCACCGTTGGCGCATCCAGGCTCGCCAGGTGCCAGAAGCGCAGCATAGTTGGACCATTGAATTGGCCGCCAGTGGCGACTGCTTGCAAAGGCTTAGTGAATTCGGTCAAAAGATGGGGAGATCTCTGCGGCACTCTCTATATTCTAGGCATCCGAGCCCACCGTGGGCCTAACCCGCGACAATCACACGCCTACGGTCTCCTGCACCAGGGAGCAGATCTTCTTATTCACCGTGTCGGCGTTCATGAAAAACGGTGCGCTCAGGCACTGAATCGTCAGACGCGAAGATTCCGGCAGATACTCCCAGGTCACCTCGACACCGAACCTCGACGCAGTCCCTGCGTTCCCCTCCAATGCCAGTCCGGCGTCGCTGGCCTTTTGCAGTAGCGTTTCGTATTGTGCGGGAGTGACTGGCGTAAAAACGAGTGGTGCTGTTGGCGGCAAGATCAAACTCCTTCCGATGCTTGGATGAATGAAAACCGGGCGGGTTGTTCTCCAGGCCCCTTCCGGCTCCCCATTCACTCGGATCGTACCAATAAGTGACGTAATTCCCTGCAATTGTGGTGTAAGCAAATGTTCGCCGGGTTCCAAAACGGCTCGATGAATGTTCCGAATTCACTTTCTCTTCATCTAACCTTTTGGAGGCTTGCTGCCGCCTACGCGAATGTGTCGTCGGCGCAGGTTCCTTCGGAGGATCTACCGAAATGAGCCGTACATTTACGGGCCGCGCCACACAGTCGTTGCTGAGTCTTGCAATTCTTTCGCTGCTTGCCACTGGTGCTCTCGCGCAAAACCCCGCGACCCAGTCGAATGGAAATGTCGTCGTGACCGTCCTACCCAAACACGAGGGCGACGTCGCGCCTAGCGTTGCCAATCAGGATCTCTCCATCAAAGTGAACGGGAAAAACGCCAAGGTTGTGAAATGGGCGCCGTATCAGGACGGAAACGTTGAGCTCGTGCTCCTCATTGACGATTCTGCGCGTTCGAGCCTGGGCACACAGCTCAATGAGATTGCGTCCTTCGTCAAAACGCTGCCGCCCAACATCAAAGCCGCCATCGCCTGGATGGAAAACGGCCGCGCCGTTTTCACCACCCCGCTTTCGACGGACCATGACCAGGTGCTGAAAGCGCTGCATTTGCCCGGCGGCTCGCCAGGGTTCTCCGCGAGCCCCTACTTCTGTCTCTCCGATCTGGCCCAACACTGGCCTTCGAACGACCCCGCCGCGCGTCGCGAAGTGGTGGAGATCTCTGACGGAGTCGACCCCTATCAAAGGCGTTTTGACCCCGAAGACCCTTACGTGCAGGCCTCCGTCACAGACTCCGTCAAGGCACACCTCGTCGTTTACTTCATCTACTGGCGCGCTCTCGGCCGTGCAGACAACACGGAGTCCGCCAACAACGCCGGGCAGAACCTGATGCAGGAAGTGGTGCAGGGAACCGGCGGAAAGAGCTTCTGGGAAGGTCTCGGCAATCCCGTCTCATTCCAGCCATACTTCGAGGAGCTGACCCGCCGCCTGCGCAACCAGTATGAACTCAGATTCTCAGCACAGCACAACGGCAAGCCTGAAGTCGAAACCTTCAAGCTCAAGCTCAGTGCACCCGGCGACGAGATCACTGCCCCACAGCAAGTGCTTGTCGCGCCCAATCAATAAGAAATTGTTCTTGCTTCGTCACCCTTGGCCCACGTGCCACACCTGGGCCAGGGGAATGCTCGATTCACAGAGGCTTAGTCCGCGGCGGTAGCCTTCTTTGGCGCAGGTCTTTTCTTCTCAGCGGGCGGTTTGCTGGCAGCAGCTGCGTGTTTCTGCGCCTCTACCTTCGGAATCCCGTCCAAATCCGCCTTGCCTTCCGCCAGTTGCATAAGAAATCCCTGGCTCGAGAAGGACGCTGCGTCCTTCGCAGCCGCGGAGGCGCGCAGATACGTACCATCCGGCTGCTGCAAACGCGCCTTCTGCGTATCCGCCAGATAGGCTGCCACAATCTCATCCTGAATACGCGCCTTTGCCGCTGCATCGCGTATCGGAAATACCACTTCGCAGCGCTCAAAAAGGTTGCGCGGCATCCAGTCCGCCGAACCCAGGTAAATCTCCTGTTCCCCGCCGTTCGCGAATATGAATATCCGCGAATGCTCCAGGAACCGGCCCACCACGGATCGCACCCTCATCCGTTCCGATAACCCCTTCACTCCGGGTCGCGCAATACTGAGCCCGCGAACGATCAGGTCGATCTCGACGCCCGCCTGGGATGCAGCGTAAAGCGCCTCAATTACGGATGGCTCAAGCAGCGCATTCATCTTGGCCACGATGTGTGCGGGCCTGCCTGCCTGCGCATGCTCCTGTTCACGGCGAATCAAGCCCAGAAAGCTCTCCGCCATGGTCAACGGAGCCACGAGAAGAGGTTTGTAGTCATCGATCTCAGCATGCGCGGTCAGATAGTTGAAGACCTGATGCACGCGCTCCGTGATCTGTGAATCGCATGTGAGCAGGCTTAAATCCGTGTAGAAACGCGCCGTGTCGGGGTTGTAATTTCCTGTGCCCAAATGGCAATAGCGCCGCGTGACGCCATCTTCGTCATGCCGCACAAGCATGGCCAGCTTGCAATGCGTTTTCAGCCCCACTACGCCGTGAAACACCTGCACGCCCGCGTCTTCCATCGCGCGCGCCCAGCGAATGTTTGACGCCTCGTCGAACCGCGCCATCAACTCCACCACCAGTGTCGCTTCTTTCGTCGCCGCGGCCTCGGTCAGCGCCTGGCACATAGGCGAATCTTTACTGGTGCGGTAGAGCGTTTGCTTCATCGATAACACGGCCGGGTCGGTTGCGCCCTGCTCGATGAAATCGACGACAGTGTCGTAGGAATCGTAAGGGTGATGCAGCAGCACATCGTGAAGCCGAATCTCATCGAAAATATTCACCGACTTCCGGCTCAGGTGCAGCGGCTTCGGCAGAAACGGCGGAAACTTCAGCTCGGGCCGCTTCACGTCGCCATAAAAGAACATCAGTCGCGACAGGTTCACCGGTCCCTCGCCACGGAACACCTGGTCTTCCTCAAGCTCGAAGTTCACGCGCAGCCGCTCCACAATCTCCGGGTCCGCGCTCGCCTCAATCTCCAGCCTGACCGCATCTCCCTTGCGCCGGTTGTGCAGTTCGACACGAATTGTTTCCAGCAGCGACCGCGCCTCTTCCTCCTCGAAATAGAGGTTCGAGTTCCGTGTCACGCGAAACGCCGCCCGCGCCAGCACTTCATATCCGCGATACATGCCCGCCAGGTTCTGCGCGATCAGATCTTGCAGCAAAAGGTAGTCGAACGTGCCTTCCTCTGAAGGCAGCCGCACAAATCGCGGCAGGGCCCGCGGCACGGTCACCACACCCAGCACCAGCGGCCCCGAACTCCGCCGCTTGGCACGCAGCAGCAATGCCAGGCACAACGCCTTGTTCAGTACGCGCGGAAATGGATGTGCAGGGTCGATCGAAATCGGTGTCAGCAGCGGGTCGACTTCGCGTTGAAAATAGTTCTGCGCGAAGGTTCGCGCCTCGTCGCTCAGCTCTTTCCACTCCAGCAGCCGCACGCCTTGCTTGCGCATCTCAGGAAGCAACTGATGGTTCCAGCAGCGATATTGCGCATGAATGAACTCGTGGATCTCCGCCGTCAGCACCGTCAGCGACTCATCCGGCCGCAGCCCGTCGTACCCCGGCTCCCGGAACCCGTCTTCGATGCGTTGCATCAGGCCCGCCTGCCGCACTTCCACGTATTCGTCCAGGTTATTTGCGGTGATGGCGAGAAACTTCACACGCTCCAGCAGCGGATTGGTCGCATCTTCCGCCTCTTCCAGGACGCGGCGGTTGAATTGCATCCATGAAAAATCGCGTCCGTTGAAGAGCCTTTGTTTGTTTGAATTTCGGGCCATCGTGAGGTTCCGGTTCACCGTGTTGGAAGTCTACAGCGTTTTGCCTGAGAGACGGAACCCGCCTGTATCACGCGGTTTCCACACCCTCAATGGCAATGCATACACGATGCGCCCTTGAAGTGTTGTGAACAGCAGGCAAAAAAGGAAAACTATGCTCCGCCCGTCTCCGTGGATCGTTTCAAGCGCCGCCCGCCCCCGCAGCGTGCACTGGTCACTTTCCTTGATCCAGGACGACCCTTGCCAGCGTAGGATACTGGGACAGATTCTGTTCAGATTCTTATGCTTGTTCAGCTACAGGTTCCAAAGACCTGGAGGTGCTTAATGAAACCCCTTCGCACGCTGGCCGCCCTCGCGATTGCCTTCTGCGCTCTCTCTTCTCTTGGCCTTGCACAATCGGCAAATGATTCCACGCCGCTTCTGCTGCGCACTCCCTCGCTTGCCAAGGACAGGATCGCGTTTCGCTATGCCGACGACATCTGGACCGTGAGCCGCCAGGGCGGCGAAGCTGAGAGGCTCACCTCCAATGGCAAAGTGGCTGCCGGCCCCTATTACTCGCCCGACGGCTCGGAAATCGCCTACTCTGCGCAACTCAATGGGAACATGGATGTGTACGTCATGCCGTCGGCCGGCGGAGTTCCTCGGCGCATCACCTGGCAACCCGGCGGAGCGGCCGTGGCTGGCTGGACGCCGGACGGCAAGGATGTGCTGATCACGAGCGGAGCCACCAGCTATCGCCATTTTCTGAAGCTCTTCACCGTGCATGTGGACGGTTCGGGAATGCCCGAACCCCTGCCGCTGCCCTCGGGCTTTCAGGGGTCGTACTCGCCTGACGGTCATTCGATCGCCTACCAGCCGATCACCAAATGGGAAGACGCCTGGAAGCAGTACCACGGCGGCCAGCTCACACCGATCTGGATTGTGAACCTGAAGACCCTCGATTTGGTCAGGGTACCCCGCGACGGCTCGATGGATTCCAACCCGGTCTGGGTCGGCAACTCGGTCTACTTTCTCTCGAATCGCAGCGGCGCAGTGTCGCTCTTCCGTTACGACACCGAATCGAAGCAGGTGACCCCGGTCGTCGAGAACAAAAGCTACGACCTGAAGTCCGTGCAGGCCGGCCCGGGCGGACTCGTTTACGAGCAGTTCGGTTCCATCCACCTTGTCGACACCGCCAGTGGCAATGCCGACCACATTGTGCCCATCCAGATCCATGGCGAGCTCGCCAATCTGCAGCCTCATCTCGCAGCCATCCCGCCCGATGAAATCCTTGCTGGCGCCATCTCTCCGGCCGGTGCTCGCGCCGTGTTCGAAGCGCATGGGGAAATTTTCACCATACCCGGGGAGAAAGGCGACACACGCAATCTCACCAACACCCCCGGCGCGGCCGAGCGGGATCCCGCATGGAGCCCTGACGGAAAGACCATCGCCTACTTCTCTGACGCTTCGGGCGAGTACCAGCTCATGCTCCACGATCAGACCGGATTCAAGACTCCCACGGTCATCGACCTCGGGCCTGATCCGAGCTACTACTACGCGCCGATCTGGTCGCCAGACTCCAAACACATCGCCTTCAGCGACAAACACAACGACCTCTGGCTGGTCGATGTCCCGGGCGGCAAGCCGGTAAAGATCGACAAAGCCATCTACGGAGCCTTCGGCGTGACCTTCGGCGCGGTCTGGTCACCGGATTCGAAGTGGATCGCCTATACGCGCGATCTGGAAAACCAGCTGCACGCCATATTCCTCTACTCGATGGAAACGCACAAGTCGGTGCAGGTGACCGACGGCATGAGCGACGCGAGCAGTCCGGCATTCGACAAGAACGGAAAGTATCTGTACTTCATCGCCTCGACCGACGACGGTCCCTCCAGCGCGGGCATCGATCTCTCCTCGCTAGATCGCGCCCAAACCAGCGCCGCGTATGTGGTCGTGCTGGCCAAAGACGGCGCTTCGCCCATCCCCCCGGAGAGCGATGACGAGAAGATCAAGGACGAGAAGAAGGAAGAGCCAAAGACACCAGGCAAGGACGACAAAGACAAGAATTCCTCCGGCAAAGACAGCGCGAAAGACGCGAACTCCGCGAAATCCGATCAGGCCGACAAGAATAAAGAGGCTGACAAAGACAAGGAAAAGGACAAGGACAAGCCCGTAGAGGTCAAGATCGATCTGGAGGGAATCGGCAATCGCATTCTCTCGCTTCCCATTCCGCAACGGAACTATAGGGGCATCACCAGCGGGAAAGCCGGCGTGACCTACCTCGCGGAGGGTTCACCCTTTGGCCGTTCGTCGAGCGAGCACCACGAAGCCGGCATCCGCGCGATCTGGAAGTTCACACTGGAAAAACGCGAGCCAGAAAACGTGCTCACGGACGTTGACGCGTTCACGGTTTCGGCGGACGGATCCAAGTTCCTGTATGCGCGCAAAGGCGGATGGAGCATCGCCCCGACCGACGATCTGAAAGTCGGCAACAACGGGCCCGGTAAGCCCCTGAACCTCGGCGGCATGCAGGCGACGATTGATCCGCGCGCGGAGTGGCGTCAGATCTATCACGAGACGTGGCGCATCGAGCGTGATTTTCTCTACGATCCCAACACGCATGGACTCTCTATCCCGAAAATCGAGGCCAAATACAAGCCCTATCTCGATGGCCTCGCTTCGCGCTCCGAGTTCAGCTATCTCTCCGAAGAGATGCTCGGTGAAGTGAATATCGGCCACATGTTCATTGGTGGGCCCGGTTCGCACGAGGGCGGCCCAAAGATCGGTCTGCTCGGAGCCGACTACAAGACGGAAAACGATCGCTATCGGATCGTGAAAATTCTCGGCGGTCAAAACTGGACCCCAGGGCTGGCCTCTCCTCTGACCATGCCGGGCGTCTACGTGAAGGAAGGGGAATACCTGCTCGCCGTGAATGGGCGCGAACTGCACGCCCACGATAACCTTTACGAGTTCTTCAACGGAACCGCCGGAAGGCAGACTGTCCTGCACGTCGGGCCGAACCCGGACGGGAAAGACGGGCGCGATGTCACCGTGGTGCCCATCGACGATGAAGACGGCCTGCGCAATCTCGACTGGATCGAAAGCAATCGACGGAAAGTGAATGAGCTCTCGGGCGGCAAAGTGGCCTATGTCTACATGCCGAACACCGGGGGATCGGGCTACACCAACTTCAACCGCTACTTCTACTCGCAACTCGACAAGCAAGCCCTCGTGCTCGACGAGCGCTGGAATGAAGGCGGCTTCATTGCCGACTACGTCGTGGATGTCCTGAAGCGGTTCCCGCTTGCCGGAGCCATCGAGCGCGACGGAAAGCCCATTCACGATCCGGTAGGAGCAATCTTTGGACCGAAGGTAATGCTCATCAATCAGAACTCCGGTTCCGGCGGCGATGCCATGCCCTGGTACTTCCGCAAGGCGGAGATCGGCAAGCTGGTCGGAACCAAAACCTGGGGAGGCCTGGTCGGCATTGGAGGTTTCCCGCCCCTGCTCGATGGTGGCTACGTGACCGCGCCCCGCTATGCCATCTACGGTCTCAAGGGCGAGTGGGAGGTCGAGAATAAAGGCATCGCGCCGGATACCGAAGTCGAATTGCTGCCCAAAGACGTGGCCGAGAACCACGACAAGCAGCTCGAAACCGGCGTCCAGATCGTGCTCGATGAGCTGAAGCTGCATCCGGTGCCGACAATCGCGGTCCCGCCCTATCCGAACTATCACAAGAGCGACGCGTTGGGGAAGTAACAGACGAGAAGGCTTGCGGCAATCTCCATTTGACTCTCTTTGCCGTGGGGTTGAGGATAAAGATGGATGCTCGCAGCGCTTTTGCCTCCGGCGCCTCGTCTTTGATTCCCGACCCTCTTTTCACGGAGCGTTCAATATGGCCGAGACTTCCCGCACTCATACGCTGATCCCCACACCGCCGATCCCCGAATGCGCGCAGGAGTTCAGCGCACGCATTCATGGCCTCCTCGACGGACAGCCCAAGGACGAAGCAACGGTAGCCGAAGCCCTCATGGGGATGGATGAGCTCGTCGACCACATCGCCGCCGCCCTCTACACCGTCGCGTCCATGCTTGTCGGCGAAGGCGAAGAGAGCATTCGCCTCGTGGAACAGGCCATCGCGAACGTCGAAGTATCCGGCTCTGGTGACCCACTGGAAGGACGCCGCAGCAGTCGCCGTGCTCTCTGTGCCGCCGCGCTTGATGTCCTGCGTCGGCGCGACCCCGAAAGCCTCGTCCCGCCCGAAGGCCTTCAGCCCGCTTCCTCCTGCATCGGCGAAGACGACCTGGATGCCGTCGGCGTCAGCCACGAAGACCTCGAGTCGATGATTGCCGGGCCCGATCGCGATCGCGTGCGCACCTGGCTCGAAAGCCTGCCCACCACGATGCGCACCATTTTCGTCCTGCGCGCCGTCGCGGGTCTCAGCACACCCGAAGCCGTCGCCCTGCTCAAAGCCCATGGCGGTTCGAAGGCCGCTGCATGGACCCCCGAGGCCCTGCGCGAGCTTTTCCGGCAAGGTCTGTGCTCCCTGGCTTCCCATGTCCTTCAGGAAGCCCATTCGTAGAGATCGCTTGAAAGCGTGCGACATTCGTCGTAAGTCCGTCCCTGCTAATGGATTTCGGGCTTGAATCCAGCGGCGGTTTTGGGTCTTTTTCCACACCCCTTGCCGTTTCGCCCTGATGGGTCTTAATTTTCCTTTCCCCGGCATCACACAGGTTTCTAAACTCGATTCGGTACACTACTTAAAGAACCCTGGAGCATATCCTTCGCATCCATTTAGCTGCGAATAAGTTTTAGGTTGAAGCGCCTCTCAAGTGAGCTGACCAATCTTGATTCTGTTAAGTTTGCGACAAAAAACAGCGATCCTTCCCTGGCACCGCCTGCTGGTCTCAGGCATCCTGGTCTTTGCTTTCGCTTCTCTAGTTCCAGCAGCGATGAAGGCGCAGGCAAACGGCCAGGCACTTGGCCTGCAGTCTCCGCAAGCCGAGGGACCCAGTGCGCAGAGTTTTCAGGGCAGCGTCGCCACCGGCCAGGTCTCCGCGCAGCCCATCGATCTTTCCCTTGATGACGCCATCCAGAGCGGGCTCAAGAACAATCTCGGCATCATCCTCAGCGCCACCCAATCGGCCTCCGCGCGCGGACAGCGCCTCAGCCAGCTTCAGTCTCTTTTGCCCAGCGTCGATGGCAGCTTTAAAGACAGCGTGATGCAGGCTGATCTGGCGGCTGAAGGTCTGCGCATTCCCGGCTTCCCCACCATCGTCGGGCCCTTCGGTTATCAGGATCTCCGCGGCTCCTTGAGCTGGTCGCTTGTCAACGTGGCTTCCCTGCGCAACTATCTTGCCGCCCGGCACAATTTCAACGGAGCCCAGCTCAGCGCGGAAGATGCCCGCGACATGGTCGTTCTCACCGTCGGCAACGCTTATTTGCTCGTCATCGCCGATCAAACCCAGATCGAGAGCGTGCAGGCTCAGGTCGCCACCTCAAAGATCTCGCTCGATCAGGCCACGGAAAATCACAACGCGGGAACCGCTCCCAAACTCGATGTCCTGCGCGCCCAGGTCGACTACCAGCAACTCGAGCAGCAACTCATCGTCGCCCAGAACTCGCTCGAGAAAGACAAACTGGCCCTCGCGCGCACCATCGGCCTGCCGCTTGCCCAAGCGTTCAATCTCACCGACAAGGCCCCCTATGCGGCCTTCGATCAGCTCGACATCGACGCCACCATTCGTCAGGCCCACGCCAATCGCAAAGACCTGGCCGCGATGATTGAGCAAACCAAGGCCTCCGAAGAGCAGCGCAAGGCAGCCACCGCCGATCGCTTCCCGACACTCTCCTTCAGCGGTGACTACGGCGACATCGGCGTGAATCTCAGCCACTCGCACGGAACCGAAGATCTCACCGGAACGATCAGCTTCCCCTTGTTTGCGGAGTTCGCTCTGCGCGGCGAAGCCCAGGTTGCCCAGTCGCAGCTCGATATCGCCAAAGCGGAGCTGAGCGACAAGAATGCGCAAGTGGATGCGGATGTGCGCGACGCGCTTCTTGACATTGCCTCCGCTCAGAAGCAGGTGGAAGTTGCCCGGTCCAGCGTGGATCTGGCCAATGAAGCGCTGAGCGAAGCGCAGGATCGTTACAAGAACGGAGTCAGTGACAACCTGGCTGTAAGCCAGGCCGAACAGACCGTTGCGCAGGCCAACGATCAATACGTGACCAGCCTCTATCGGCACAACGTGGCCAAGCTGAGCCTTGCGCGCGCCCTCGGTGCAGGGCAAAGTTATCAGAGTTATTTGGGAGGAAAGTAATCGTGGCGGACACAACGACAGCCCCGGCTGAGCCGGTTCATGAGACAGAGACCACCCCGCCGCCGAGTCGGCGCAAAGGCATCATCATCGTGGTGCTGGTTGTCCTCGTGGCAGTTGCCGGCGCCATCTGGTGGCACTCCACGTTCAGCGAAGACACCGACGACGCGCAGGTGAATGGCCACCTCATCCAGGTCAGCTCCCGCATCGCCGGCCAGGTGATCAAGGTCAACGTGGAAGAGAACCAGCAGGTCAAGGCGGGCGACACAATCGCCGAGCTCGATCCGCGCGACTTCCAGGTCGCCGTCGAGAATGCTCAGGCGTTTCTCGCCACCGCCGAGGCCAACGCCGCCGTCGCCAACGTGACCGTGCCCCTTACCTCCGTCAACACCGGCAGTACCCTGCGCTCTTCAGACGCCGATGTCAGCGCCGCTCGTGCTACGGTGCAACAAGCCGAGCAACAGCTCGCCGGCGCACATGCCACCGTTGCCCAGGCCCAGGCCAATGTCGTCAAGGCCGATGCCGACCTTGCACGCTACAAGCCCCTTGTCGAGAAAGATGTCATCAGCAAACAGCAGTGGGACGCCGCGGTAGCCGCAGACGATGGCGCCAAGGCCAGCCTCGCCAATGCACAGGCCGCGGAGCGCGCCGCCGAACAAGGCGTGCGTGCCGCCCACGATCGCGAAGCCTCAACCGAGGCCCAGCACAAAGCCGCGGAAACCGGCCCGCAACAGGTTGAAGTGCAGACTGCCCGTGCCAAAGCCGCCAAGGCTCAGGTACAGCAAGCCCAGGCGCAGCTCGATCAAGCCAAGCTCAACCTCAGCTACTGCAAGATTGTCGCCCCCGAAGACGGCATCATCACCCGCAAGAGCGTCGAAATCAACCAGAACGTCTCCACAGGCCAGAACCTGCTCACCCTGGTCTCATTGCAAGGCCTCTGGGTCACGGCCAACTTCAAAGAGACACAGCTTCGCCACATGAGCGCAGGCCAAAACGTCGAGATTGAAGTCGACGCTACCGGCAAAACGTACACCGGCAAAGTCACGCAGATCGGCGGAGCCACGGGCTCAGTCCTGAGCCTCTTCCCGCCGGAGAACGCCACCGGCAACTACGTCAAAGTGGTGCAGCGTGTCCCCGTCCGCATCGACTTCACCGACCTCGCGCACGAAGACCCCAACCATCTCCTGCGCCCCGGCCTCTCCGTCGAACCCAAAGTCCGCGTCAAAGAGTAGCTCCCGTTCGCCACACACCAGGCCCGGCCTCGCGCCGGGCCTTTTCTCTGTGCCAGGCCCGCCCCGCCGTCACTCTGCCTTGCGCTGCCCCGGCAGGTTGGGCAGCGCCACAGTCCAGTGACGGGAAGCCGACCTCGGGGGAATTGATCGGGAGGGTCACGAACGGATTCCAAGTTGAGGTCTGTGGCATCCCCGGTCTTCATCGAATGCGAGGGACCGGGGCACCCTCAGGTGTGGTTTAGAAACATCCCGGGATCGGGGCCACCGGCCGGAGAGCAATGGGCGATCTGGAGTTCTAGCTTCTGCGGCGCACCGTAGTCTTCACCAGCCCAACTTTGGGCGGGATCTTCAAGCCCTCTGCGAAGAACATCACTTCGGAACCGGTCCGCGCTGATCTCGCACTGTAGCCTATGTCATAGGTCACGTGGCGCACGGAGGCATAAAGGGCGCGTATCTCTTTCACGTTGTCGTAGGACACTATCCACCGCTGCCGGAGGTTGCCGCCGACGACAAATTGAGCAACAGCGTCGTGATCCCCGGGCTGATAGAAGTCGTGATATAGCTCGCGGCCCTTCACGTAGTACGGCGGATCGAGATAGATAAGCGTTTTCTCCGGCCACTTCTTGCTGCCGGCCGTCAGAAACTTTAGAGCGTCTTTCCCTGTAAGGCTGATTCGGTTGCGCATGCGGGCTATGGCAGTGATACGCGCAATCAACTCGGGGCCGTTGAACCTCGCATCGATCTTCCACGGACCGGTTTGGTCGCGACCGCCGATGATGCCGCCATTGAGAATCCCTGATCGATTGGTTCGGTTGAGGTAGAAGGTCGCGAAGCCAAGCGCCAGGTCGTCGTGATCGTCAGGATGGGACAGAACGGCCTTCTGGGCGTCCCATTCCTTGATGGTCAGAGGAACGTCGCGGATTAACCCGCAAATCTCGTCGGTATAGCCAAGAACGCTCCTCCAAAATGCATATATTGGCCGGCTCATATCGTTGATATGGATACGGGTGACGTATTCATGCAGTAGAAGCTCTAAGGCAATGGCCGCGCCGCCTGCATAGGGCTCGACATATTCGCCGTCCAGGAGGCTATTTGCTTTTAAGAGCGCTTTTACGAATTCAGCTAACTTACCCTTGCCACCGGGGTAGCGTAGGGGCGTGAAGTGCCGTAGGCGATGAATGGGGACTGGCGCAGGTTCAATCACTGCCAGATCCTCTCGAGGAACGGTTGCGCACCATCCCATGCTACAGTCAAATCCCGCTCTGTTGCGCCGACGAACCGGCTGTGAACATAGGAATTCCAGAGGTCAACGGACAGAGGCGACCTCGCATCGCTCATGCCCCGCTTAATCGCATCGAACTCCTTCCTGTCGGCGCCGTCTTGGATCATGCGCGCCATTGCATCCTCGATTTTGCTTTTAAGCGACTTGTCTTTGTCGCCTTGTCCGGGGACTGAGAATTTCAGCGGTATCGAAGGACTCGCCACCTTTGTCAGGTAGTGATCTACCGAGTTTTCCATGAAGACGCGTAGCATGACCGCGATTGCGTTCGGAAAAGTATCCAGCCGCATTTTCTTAAGCTCGTTATAGATTTCCTCGGTCTTCGAGTTGGTGACGTTCAGGCGGCAATGTCTAGGCACTATATTGTGCCGCGGCACCGTCCGCTGCGCCCGCCTCGATGCCACCTTGGACGCCGGCGCAGGGAATTCGCTTTCCGTGATGCCCTCTAGGGGCTGTGACCTCGATGTTTTCTTTCGCAAATCGGCACCATCGATCTTGTTGGTGACGTACTCGATCTGCTGATCGCGCAGCTTCAGCTTGGTGACGTTGACCTTCTTTTCGGCTAGGTCGAGGACGATGCTACGCAGCGGCTTCATGACCTCTTCAGCCGGCAACGAGGTCGTCAGCTTCCCATCTTTGATCTCGACGCCGATCTGTCTCCTGACGGCAGGGGTCGAGAGCAGACGATCAAGCGTTGTGATCGGGAACCGGTCATCAAGCAATTCCTTCTGTTTCTCTGACAGCGTCGCATGTTGGCGCACGAAATCGAGTGCCTGAAGGGCGGGATCGTTGCCTCGAAATCGCTTGTTCGCGACGCCGGACCAATCGACAATCCCCTTTCCCTCGTTTTCCCCGCTGTGGCGAAGCTTGAGCCAAGGGGCTGCTTCCTCCCGGCTTGCCACCTCGTAGCCGTCGATGGGTTCGACAGACTTTACATCAAAATCCTCGGCTGCTTTCTCCAGCCGTTTGCGGAGCCCTGGCCGCACATCGAGCCCGGTCAGCACAGCGGGGCTGTGAAGGATCTTAAGGGCCAACGTTCTGCGGTTGCCCTCCAGGACGACGAACTTCCCTTTTCGCTCAGATTTCATCACGAGCAATCGGTCCATCGGGTTCAAGCCGTCCTCAGCGATGCTTTCGGCCAGAACGGCCAGTTTGACGTCTTGATCCTCAATGATGCGCTGCATGACCTCGTACTGGCCTTCCGCCTTATTTATGCGCGGATTCCAAAGATCGAGTTCCAGCTGGTCAATCTTCAGGTTCTTGTTTGCCATAGCTCGCCTTACCAACTGCAAAACATCTGGGATACTTTTGAATGTTGGGATAAGCATAAACCCTACCTGCCCGCAGCGCCGCCTTCCCGCTTGTCATCCACTGCTGCAGCGCAATCGCCGGCGTAACATTTTGCTGCGAGTACCGAACTTTTTTCGCCGCTGCTCGCTCTCTAAGGTATGCACTGACGGCAGGATGCGCCCCCTGACTTGACGCTGTTGGTGCTACTGGCCCAGAGCGGAGATCGCACCGCTCGCGAGCGGCTGCTGCATCATGCGTACGGGCCACTGCGCGCCTATATCCGCCGGCTCGCCGTCGCAGACCTTGCCGACGACATCCTGCAGGAAACCTCGATTCAGATCTTTCGCAAACTGCACTATCTGCGCGAGCCGCCCGTCTTCCGCCCGTGGAGCTTCCGTATCGCCTCCCGCATCGCCTTCGCACATCTCAAGCAGGCGCACCGCTGGCAGTCGATCGAAGACGCGCCGCAGCAAGCACTGGTCGCGACTGGCTTCCACCTCAGTGACTTCGCCGACGACGAGTTCCTCAATCTGCTCGACCGCGTCTCGCCTGCCAGCCGCGTCGTCCTCCTGCTCCACTGCAAGCACGATCTCTTCTTTCTCTGTCAAGAGCCGGTTTTCCATTTTCCCGGTAAGTCGATGATTCTAAGCTATTTTTATCTCTTTCCTTCCTGCGTAGAATTAACCCCTCTCGCGGCATAATGGAACGATGCGTGGATCCTTGCGGGCGGCGCGGGCAGCGTAAGTCTCACTACATAGCCCCCCACCCCCCTCCCCCCTGTTTCTGCAAAATATTCAGGAGAAAGGAGTTGAACTCAAAAATGGCCGGGTGCCCCATCCTTCGCTTTTTTCTAGCGAAGGGTGGGAGAGCACGAAACTCGGAACTCCTGGGAACCTTCCCCCCGGCCGCGCCTCTCGAGTAGCTCGCCATACAGCGGTCGCGGTACCCTTGTTGAAATGAAGAAAATTTCCGCGATGCTCCCTTCGTCTCCTGTCTCCCCCAACAGCTTTTCCCGCATCGCCGCCCTCGCCGCCATCGCTCTCGGCGCGGCCGCTGCGCCCGCGCAGCAGCCGTCCGCCGCGAACGCCGCGGCTTGGCAGCCGACGATCCACTTCTATGCGCCCGCGCACTGGATCAACGATCCCAACGGCCCGATCGTGCTGAACGGTCAGTACAGCCTCTACTTCCAGTTCAATCCAGAGGGCGATCAATGGGGACATATGAGTTGGGGCCACGCCGTTTCCTCCGACTTGGTCCACTGGAAGCAGCAGCCCGTCGCCATCCCCGAAGGCGACGGAGTGATGATCTTCAGCGGCTCGACCGTCGTGGATGAGGAAAACACCAGCGGCCTGTGCGGCGACGCCAAGAAGACGCCCGACTGCGTGATCGCGATCTATGCCGGCAACACCGAGAAAAAGCAAACCCAGAATCTGGCCGTGAGCCGCGACCGCGGTCAAACCTTTACCAAGTACCAGGGCAATCCCATCATTGATGCGGGGTTGAAGGATTTCCGCGACCCCAAGGTCTTCTGGCACGCGCCTTCCAAAAGTTGGGTCATGGTCGTAGCCCTCTCCGATCAGCACAAGATTCGCTTCTATCGATCGAAGAATCTGAAGGAGTGGCAACAGACAGGCGAATTCGGCCCGGCCGGCGCAGTGGGCGGCGCGTGGGAGTGCCCGGATCTCCTGGAACTCCCCGTGCGCATCCCTGCCGGCAAGCACGATGCAATGGGCAAGGCCGACGGAAAGCGCTGGGTTCTGAGCGTCAACATCAATCCGGGTGGCCCGCAAGGCGGAAACGCGGACCAATACTTCGTCGGCCAGTTCGACGGCGCGAAGTTTACCGAGGATCACCCTGGCTCTGGACCGCACTGGGCCGATTGGGGCAAAGACTTTTACGCTTCCACATCGTTCTATAACACGCCCGCCGGCCAGAACCGCATCTGGCTCGCCTGGATGAGCGACTGGAACTACGCGGACAAGCTGCCCTCGCTTCCGGGCCGCGGCGAGATGACCGTTCCGCGCTATATCTACCTGCGCGAGCCGTCTTCGGGAAGCCACGTGACGTTTTCTCAGGAGCCGTTGCAACTGGTGCAGGAGCCAATTCTCTCCACGCCGGCGTTTCAGCCCTCGCAGGCGCTCTTCGGGGCATCGCCCTACCAGTCGATTACGCAGGCCAATCAGCTGATCGCCACCAAGAAACTGTCAGGCAGTGCCTATCTGCTGCGCGTGACCCTCGACCCGGGCGATGCCGCCGAGGCGGGCATTCGGTTGCGCCGCAACACCCTTGACCCGAACCAGCCGGCCAGCGAAGAGACCGTCGTCGGCATCGACCGCGAGAAGGGCCGCATCTTCGTCGATCGAACACATTCCGGCAAAACCGACTGGTCGCCTGAGTTTCCCGCGCGCATCTCCGCGCCGCTCAAACACTCGCAGGACAACTCGATTCGCCTCGAAATCGTCGTCGACCACAACTCGGTCGAGGTGTTTGCCGAGAACGGCGAGACCGTGCTGACGAACCTTATCTATCCGTCTGCCGACAGCACAGGCATCGCGTTCTACTCGACGCCGACACCGCCGGGGGTTGGGCCCGCCCTGGCACGCGAGGTTCAGTTCATCCCGCTCGATTGAAAACTCAATGAATACGCAATCGCCGAAGTCGCGGGCACAAGGCGTCAAAGAGTTACAGTGGATGCAGTAACCCCATGAAAGACACGATCCACGTATCGAAAGAGAACTACCTCAAGGCCATACTCGAAGCCGAGTCCGAGGGGCACCAGGTGATTCCGGCCATGCTCGCACATTGGCTTGAAGTCTCCGCCCCCGCGGTCACCATGGCATTGAAGAGGCTTAAGCGCGATGGCCTCGTCGAGGTCGGCGACGACGGCATCGTGCGGCTCACTTCCGCAGGCCGGGATATCGCCTACAAGACGGCTTTGCGCCACCACCTCATCGAACGTATGCTCAGCGAGATCTTCGGCATGGAGTGGTACGAGATCCACGAAGAAGCCGAGCGCCTCGAGCACGTCGTTTCTCCGGCATTCGAATTGAAGCTTAAGGAGAAGCTGGGAGAACACGGAGCATGCCCTCATGGCAACGCGGTACTGCCCGTGAGCCCCCAGGAGCGAAAACGCGGCGGCGAGACGCCGCTCTCCGAAGCCGCCGCGGGAAAGAGCTATACCGTCACCAGCCTTCAGGAAAGAGATCCAAAGCTGCTGCTCTTTCTTCACAAAACCGGGATCGGCCCCGGTAAGAACCTCAAAGTTCTCAGCCAGAACTACGACCAGACGGTTTCCATCATGCTCAAAGCCGGAAACTCGATCCTCGGCCGTCCCGCAGCAGAAGCCGTCTGGTTAAGGGCTGAATCTTAGCTGTAATTTCATATAATGAATTAAATTAACTATGATTAACTAGTCCTGTGGCATACTGAATCCTAAGGAGTGCTCCCGCTCTTCCCGTTACCCATGGCTGCAGACCCCACAATTCTCCCCGAGCGCTACGAGCCCTCATTGCCTGAGGTGCATGCCAGCGTGGCCCTCTCGCGCTCGCCGCACTACTGGCGGCGCCTGATCGGCTTCCTCGGCCCCGGCTTCCTGATCTCTGTCGGCTACATGGACCCCGGCAACTGGGCCACGGATATCGCCGGCGGTTCGCAGTTCGCTTACACGCTGCTCACTGTCATCATGATCTCCAACCTGACGGCCATCCTTCTGCAAAGCCTGAGCCTCAAGCTGGGCGTCGCCACGGAGCGAGATCTTGCGCAGCTATGCCGCGAGTCCTACGGTCGCGGCATAAGCTTTGTGCTTTGGGTGGGCGCGGAGATCGCCATCGCCGCCTGCGATCTTGCCGAAGTCATCGGCTCGGCCATCGCACTTAACCTGCTCTTCCACATCCCGCTCTTCTACGGTGTGCTGATCACGGGCCTCGACGTGCTCCTTATCCTGCTGCTGCAACGCTGGGGCTTCCGCGTGATCGAGGCTTTGGTGATCACGCTCATCGGAACCATCATTGTCATGTTTGGCGTGCAGCTCTTCTTTTCGCGTCCCGATTACGGCCTCGCCCTCCACGATTTGTTTGTTCCTTCCGCGTCGATCGTCACCAATCCGGCCATGCTGTACATCGCCATCGGCATGTTGGGGGCGACGGTCATGCCGCACAACCTCTATCTCCACTCCTCCATTGTGCAGAGCCGTAAGTATCTGCGCACGCCCGAAGGCAAGCGCGAAGCCATCCACATGGCGAACATCGACTCTGGCCTCGCACTGACCATTGCGCTCTTTGTCAACGCCGCCATCGTTGTGGTGGCTGCCGCTGTCTTTCATCGCAGCGGACATTACGAGGTAGCCGCCATCGAAGAAGCGTACAAACTGCTCAGCCCGCTGGTCGGCGCCGCCGGCGCGAGCACGCTGTTCGCAGTCGCTTTGTTGGCCAGCGGCCAGAACTCATCCATCACAGGAACTCTGGCCGGTCAGGTGGTGATGGAAGGGTTCATCAACATTAGGCTTGCGCCCTGGCTGCGGCGGCTGATCACCCGCTCGCTCGCGATCATTCCCACCATCATTGTGGTGGCCCTCACCGGCGAGCATGGGACCGAAAAGCTCTTGCTGTTGAGCCAGGTCATCCTCTCGCTGCAACTAAGCTTTGCGGTTGTGCCCCTCGTGCTCTTCACGAGCAGCAGAAAACGAATGGGCGAATTCGTGAACGGCCCCTTCCTTCAAGGTTTGGCATGGCTGGTTGCGGCATCGATCGCAGGATTCAATGCATGGTTTCTGGTGCTGATGCTGCGCTAGCGCTTTTCGTTCGCGTGTCTTGGGAATGTTTCGCCGGCTTGCAGGGAATTATGCCGTAGTGGACTACCATGAATGCCATGGTTGTTCTTTCTGCTGCGGAAATGCAGGCTTGCGACAAGGTCACTGTAGAACGGCATGGCGTCCCGTCACTGCAATTGATGCGCACTGCCGGAAGCGCCGTTGCGGACTTGGCGAGGAGAGTCTTTCCGAAGGCGAACCGAATAACGGTGCTCTGCGGAACGGGAAACAACGGCGGCGATGGCATGATCGCCGCGCGTCTCCTGCGCGAAGCCGGACTGCAGGTCACAACGCTTTTGCTGGGTGCTCCTGAAAAACTCACAGCGGACGCTTCCGTAGCTTGGCATGAGCTCACCGCCGTTGCGCCTGCGGCAAGTGTTCATGTGGTGCCGGATGAGCAAAGCCTCATGGACCACGCAGACGCCTTCAAAGCCGACCTCATTCTCGACGCTCTGGTTGGCACCGGATTTCGTCCGCCTCTTCGCGGCCTCGCGCTTGCGGCACTCAACCTCATCAAGAGAGAACCTAGTCCGGTGCTGTCCGTCGATCTTCCTTCCGGTTGGTCCGCGGATTCCACCGAAACAGAATCCCCGAATCCGGCCTTTCCAGCCGATGCAGTGGTCACCTTCACCGCGCCGAAGCCGGCGCACGTCTTTGGACAACTGACACGCCGCTGGAGTGATCCCGTGGTTGTCGCTCCCATCGGCTCGCCCGAAGAAGCAATCGTTTCGAATCTCGGCCTGGGGTGGACGGGCGCGGCAATGGAGCTTGTGCAACAGCCACGCAGCGCCGACTCCAACAAGGGCAAGTTCGGTCATGTGCTCGTAATTGGTGGGTCGGTCGGGAGGTCCGGCGCTCCATCAATGACGGCGCTCGCCGCATTGCGCGCCGGCGCAGGCCTGGTGACCGCCGCCGTTCCTGCGCCCGTGCAGGGTTTGGTCGCCGCCGTCACCCCGGAATTGATGACCCATCCGTTGGCGGCAAGTCCCTCCGGTGGAATCTCCGGCGATGGGCTCGACGAAGATTCCTTGGCGGAGCTGATCAAAGGCAAGACCGTCATCGCTCTTGGGCCTGGCATCGGACAATCGGCGGGCACGACCGAGTTTGTTACCCGACTGTTAACCGCAACAACGATCCCCGTCGTCATCGACGCGGATGCGCTCAACATCCTGGCCACGCAGCCGATGATGCTGGAGAAGATTGCTGCGGGGCGCATGGTGGTCATGACGCCGCATCCCGGCGAGATGGCGCGCCTGGCGGGTATCTCTGTCGCCGAAGTGCAGGCCAACCGCCTCGAAGTTGCGCGCAGCTTTGTGAAACGCACAGGAGTAACCCTGGTGTTGAAAGGTCTGCACACGCTCGTCGTGCGCCCGGATGGCTGGGTGGCCCTGAACACGACAGGAAATCCCGGCCAGGCCAAGGGCGGCAGCGGCGACCTGCTCACCGGTGTGATCGCAGGCATGCTGGCGCAGCATCCGCCATCGAAGAACGCAGACGATGCGGCGCGCGCGGTGGAAGCCTCTGTCTACCTGCATGGATTGGCTGCGGACTTTGCGGTCCGCGACGGAAACGAACACACTTTACTGGCGACCGACACCCTGCGTTATTTTTCTCCGGCTTTTCGCTTTGATCCGCGCGGGGGAAACGGGTATGTTTGGTTGCAGGGGCTACCGGTGGACTCGATGCCGGACGTGTGCTCCCACGAGGACCGCCGATGACGAACGCCGCTGCTCCCGCCCCCACCGTCCCACCCGAGGCCGTGCGCACACACGAGTTCACCACGAAGAACGGCGCAGACACGATCGAGGTAGGACGCAAGCTCGTCAAGCTTCTCAAGCCGCCGCAACTGCTGATCCTGCGCGGCGAACTGGGCACTGGCAAGACAACCCTGGTGAAGGGCATCGCCGAAGCGCTCGACGCGGCTGAGGCAGAAGAGGTCACGAGCCCGACCTTCACTCTCATCCACGAGTACGAAGGCGCGCACAATGGCAAGCCCGTGAAGCTCTTCCATCTCGATGTCTACCGCCTCGAGGGCGAACGCCAACTGGAGACTCTCGGCCTCGATGAGCTACTGACGAAAGATGCGCTCGTCCTCGTCGAGTGGGGCGAGAAGTTCAAGAGCATCAAGAAGAAGTCCACCGGCGAGATCATCATCAGCTCCGCCGGCGGCGACGCCCGCAAAATCATCGTCAACCTCAAAGACCAGGCCTGATCAAACGGCGATTTGAGCCTTTAGACTCGCAAGCCTTTAGGTTCGCAAGAATGTGGGGTGCCCCATTCTAAACGACGTTTTTTGTCGCTTAGGGTGGGGAAGCACGCCACTCCCGGTTAGCCCATTGCGCGCTTCGGAACTTAAGACCAGAAACTCATTTCGTTTGCGCCTTCACATCGATGCGCAGGAACCGCGCCGCATTGTTGTACAGAATGTCGCGCTTCTGCTGCGGCGTCAGATAGTCGGCGTTCTGGATGATGCTGATCGAGTAAGCCATCAGGCCCGGCCACTCCAGCTGATCGGTCCCGAACATCACGCGGTCTTCAAATCCGCCATCCACCAGCCGCTCGATGTAGCGGTTCACTTCCTTCAGCGGATAGCTCCAGATCAACCCGGCCACGTCGACGTACACATGCGAGTTCTCCTGCAACAGCGTCAGCATGTTGTCGATCATGGGATAGCCGGCGTGCATCACCTGCACGCGCAGCTTGGGATGCCGCGCCAGCACTTCTTCCAGCAGCAGCGGATCGCCCTTGGACCCACGAAACTTCGACATACCCAAGTTCGCGCGCCCCGAACCACCGGTACCCATGTGGATCGCCACGGGAATGTCCAGCTCTTCAGCCAGCGCGAAGTACTTATCGACCGACGGATCGCTGGGCGACAGCCCTTCGTATTGCAGCCCGATCTCGCCCATCACCTTGAAGCCGCCTGCAGTAAAGTCTTTGCGCAGCTGGTCGAGCTCGATGCGCTTGCCCTGGTCCTCACTGAACGGAGTTCCGGGGATCACCCGGTCGCCCGCAGCATCACGCCACTTCTGCACGCTGGCCGGATCGCCAAACATCACGCCGGTTACGTTGAGGCGTTTCATCTCCGCAACCACCGCCTTCAGGTACGCGCCTTTCGCGGCAGGATAGAGCTTCGGGGTGCACTCCTCCTGAGCCCAGCCAAACGATTCTTCCTTGCTCTTGGGATCGGAAGCCTGAAAGTTGAATGTGTTCGGACACATTGGCCCCCCTGGAAATGACTCGTCCATCGCGTGCATATGCACGTCGATCACTGGCGGAACATCGTTCGAGGTATTCTGGGCACGACCCGCGAAGGAACCCAGCGCCAAACCTGCTGCGCAGAAAATGGACAGAACGAACCGAAGCGCGAAAGAGCTCATGCACAACTCCCTTCAACTGCGTGACTGCCTTGGGCTGACCGGCAATGATATCGGAACGAACCGTCTGGCGCGAAAGCGGTCAACCCCGTGGAAACTCCCAGGTCATTTCTTTTAAGGTGTTTGGAGCATCCAAGTGTCAGCGATGCTTAGGAGATTTTCGTGAGTTCAACAGCGCGGCGAACTCCTGTCGGTCTGACCCATGGGGAAGGCGCGATGGCGCACCTGATCCGGACCAACGATTGGAGTGTGACTTCGCTGGGCCCGATGGAGGGGTGGGAGGAGTCCCTGCTGTGCTCCGTGAACCTGATGCTCGCGTGCGCATTTCCATCGCTGGTGTTCTGGGGCGATGACCTGGTTCAACTTTATAACGATGCATTTATTCCTCTCCTCGCAGAGAGGCATCCGTCGGGGCTGGGCCAGCGAGCGCAGGAGTGCTGGGCGGACGCCTGGCAGATTGTTGGACCGAATCTGGCGCGTGTCAAACAAGACGCTCAGACGGTCTACTACGAAAACGCGATCGTCCCGATTCTGCGGGACGGCCGGATACAGGACATTCGATGGACCTACAGTTACAGTCCGATCTGGGGCCGGAGCGGAACAGTGGACGGAGTCTTGGTTGTTTGCCAGGATGTGACGCGCGAGGTGCAGGGCGCACGCGAGCGCGATGCACTGGCCCAACAACTACAGCAGGTTTTTGCGGCGACCACCGACGCCGTGGCGGTGATCGATCGAGACTGGCGTTTCTCGTTCTTGAACGACAAGGCAAAGGCATCGCTCTCGCCCGCAGGCGACGTGCTCAGCAAGAACCTGTGGGATACGTTTCCGGCTACGGTCTACGAGGGATCACCCTACATGGAGCACTACCACCGGGCCATGTGGGAGAAGATCGGTGGGGAATTTGAGATCTACTATCCGGCACCCTTGAATTTCTGGGTGCGCATCATTGTGCGCCCGCTCGCCGACGGCATTGTGCTCTTCTTTCGCGACGTCACCGATCGAGTAAGGACGGATCGCAACCTGGAATTGCTCTCGGACTCCGGCCGCGTCCTTGCCCAGTCTCTGGACTTTCAAACCACGCTGGAGAACATAGCCAGGGTCGTGGTGCGCAACTTTTCAGACTTCTGCTACTTCGATCTCGTACAGCCGGATGGTTCGATCCAACGCCTTGTCCACCTGCATCGCGATGCGCAAAGGCAGGCGCTGCTCGAGCAGGCGCGCAGAGCCCCGCTCACAGGCAATCCCGACCACCCCGTAAACCGCGTCATCAAGAGCGGGAAGCCAATCCTCATCGAGCGTGTTACAGATGATTGGCTGCAATCGATCGCGCTGAGCCAGGAGCATCTCGCAAGCATGCGCCAGATGGCTACGCAGAGCCTGCTCCTGGTCC
The DNA here is from genome assembly GCA_963846095.1 of uncultured Acidobacteriaceae bacterium. GTDB lineage: Bacteria > Acidobacteriota > Terriglobia > Terriglobales > Acidobacteriaceae > Telmatobacter. The sequence goes on along the minus strand of CAWJUW010000024.1, from coordinate 145,587 downwards.
CCATCGTGAGCGGCGCCGCAACCATTGGAACTCTCTCTTTCGGCCGCACCACCATGCCCGAGGCTTTCACGATAGAGGATGTCGATGTGGCGCAGGAACTGGGCCGTCGCGTCTCTGCTGCGTTGGTGAATGCATCCCTTTACCGCTCGATGCGCGAGGCCCAGGCAGTGGCGCGGAATGAGCGTGAGCGGCTGAGAGAACTCTTCATGCAGGCGCCCGCGCCGATCCTCATGATGAATGGACCTGATCTCATCATCACGCTCGCCAATGCCGGCTACGTGCGCTTGCTGCGAAAGGGCCTGGCCTCGCAGGTGGTCGGAAAATCCCTGCGGGAAGTGCTTCCGGAACTCAAGACGCAGGGGTTCTTCGAGATTCTCGACAACGTTTATCGTACGGGCGTTCCATATTTCGGAAATGAGATGCAGGCCTATATCGAGAACGCGGCCACGGGCGAGACCGACGAAGCCTTTTTCAACTTTGTCTACCAGCCGGCGCGCAATTCGGCGGGCGAGGTGGATGGGATTCTGGTATTTGCGCTGGAAGTTACCGAGCAGGTGCGGTCGCGGAAGGAAGCGGAGATCCGCGAAGAACTGTTGAGGCGGCAGACATCGGAGTTGGAGACGGTCTACAAGACGGCGCCGATCGGCCTCGCTCTGTTCGATCCGGTCGAGTTTCGCTACCTGCGGTTAAATGACACGCAGGCGCAGATTGTGGGCCTGCCGGCGAGCCAGATTCTCGGCAAGACGGTCACGGAAATCGCTCCCATCGAAGGCCTGAACGAAATGTTTCAGCAGGTTGCTGAAGGGCGGCCGATACGCAACGCGCTTCTCGAAGGGTCGTTGCCGCAGCAACCGGACGTGCATCGTTATTGGACGGTGAATTATTTTCCCGTCTATGGTGAAGACGGCCGGGTACAGGCAATTACAGCGGCTTCGCTCGAAATCACTGCGCAAAAGCGCGCGGAGCGAGCGCTCATTCAAACAGAAAAGATCGCCGCCGGGGGGCGGCTCGCCAGCTCGATCGCGCATGAGATCAACAATCCGCTGGAATCGGTTACGAACCTGCTGTATCTCGCGCGTCATTCCAGGAACTTGGATGAGATCCATGGCTACCTCGATATTGCGGACCGCGAGCTTCGGCGTATCTCGCTGATCGCGAGTCAGACGCTGCGCTTCTACCGGCAGTCGACGCGCCCGCAGGCGATTCAGCCGAGCCTGCTCATTGACAGTGTGCTGACGCTCTATCAAGGGCGCCTGCTGAATTCGCATATCACGGTGGAGCGCAGAGAGCGCGTCCAACAACCCCTGGTCTGCTTCGAAGGCGAGATCCGTCAGGTGCTCAATAACCTTGTCAGCAATGCGCTCGACGCCATGCCGCACGGAGGGCGCCTCTTGATCCGCAGCCGTCTCGCGACCCATTGGAAGACTGGGCAGCGCGGATTGCAGTTCACCTTTGCGGATACTGGCAATGGAATTTCGCCGAGTGCCAGGAAGCGGATCTTCGAGCCCTTTTTCACAACAAAGGACGCCAGCGGGACTGGCCTGGGTCTTTGGATCAGCCAGAACATCGTCGAGAAGCATCAGGGTTCGATCCGCCTGCGCAGCAGCCAGAGTAGCGGCCATCGCGGGACAGTGTTTTCCATCTTCCTTCCGTTTGACTCAGTGCTCACAGAAACAAGCACGAGCGCGCCCAACCAACCCAATCGCGAGGCTTGATGGGGCTGTGGCCCTCTCTGCTAAACTTCACGAACTTCCTCCGTGAGGTAAAACCCATCATGCTTCGTCGTTCCTTCTTGCGCGCAGCGCCGGCTGCCGCGTTCACCGATTTGCTCGCACGCGTGGCGTTCGCAAGCCAGGCGCCCGCTCCCGCCGCTGCGCCAGAACTGCATCCGGTAGCCGCGGGCGAAGATCGCTTCGGCAGTCTGCACTCTCTGGGCTTCAGCGACCTGGCCTTCAAGGTGGGGACGCAGGAGACGGGAGGCAATCTGTTCATGATTGAGCACCGCAACCTGAAACCCGGCGGCCCGGCACTGCATATGCACTTGAACCAGGAGGAGTGGTTCTATGTGGTCGAAGGCAAGGTGACGCTGGTTGTGGGCGAGAAGCACGTCACGCTGGGGCCCGGCGAGTCCGTCCTGGCGCCCCGCCGCGTGCCGCATACGTTTTCGTCGGTGGTTCCCCTGAGTCACATGATCATCGCCTTCACTCCCGCGGGCATGATGGAACAGTACTTCCGCGATGCCAAGGGAGATGGCCGGCTCGCGATGCAGCCCGAGTACATGAACCGCTACGACATGCAGTGGATCGGGCCATCGCCGTTCAAAGCCTGAATCAGCGCGAGGGGACTCTATTGCCCGCGCAGTGACTCCATGGGTTCCACGCTTGCCGCGCGCGATGCAGGAACTGCGGCGGCAAGCAGCGCCGCAAGGGCGAGCATCACCGTCGTCGCTGCGAGTACCAGCGGATTCCAGGCGCTGACGCCGAGCATCTCGGCCGCCATGAAGTGTCCCGCCGCAATTGCCGAAGGGACGCCGATGCAGCAGGCCAAGGCCCACTTCGAAGAACGCGCCGCGCAGCACCATACCGTGAACGCTCACGCGGTTCGCGCCCAGAGCCATGCGAATGGCGATCTCTGTAGTGCGCTGTGCAACGGCGTACGACGTGACGCCGTACAGGCCGATCGCCGCCAGTGCCAGCGCGACGATGCCGAAAAGAGACGTCAACTGCACAATCATTCGCTGCTGGCTGAAGCCTGAGTCGACCTGGCTCGCGAAGCTTTGGAACTTGGTGATCATGAGGTTTCCATTGACACCGGCAAGCGCGGCCTTCACCTGCGCCTGAAGAGCCGGATCAACGCCGCGCGACTCGATCTCGATCGAGGACATGTAATGCGTGTTGGTCGTGAAGAGCTCATAGCTCGACGCGTTCGGCACCGTGGGCGAAACATGCGGCCATTGGGCCGCGGGCAGGAAGTACATCGGACGCGCGGTCTGCTGCGGGTCGTTCGGCGCCCAGTATTGCGCGTCTTCCACAACACCGACAATGGTGAACATGGCCGTGCTGGTGGGACCAGCGTCCCCGAAATGCGCGCCGATCGGATTCTCTCCGTGCAGATAATGGCGGACGAACGATTCGTCGACAATCGCCACGTTGGGTGCATTGCGATTGTCACGATCGCTGAAGGCACGCCCTTGCAGCACGCGTGTGCCGATGGTTGCGAAATAATCCGGGCTGATTCGCACCCAGGAAGTCAGGTTGAATGACGAGCCCGCCGGCGGCGTTGGCTGGCCGTCGATGTACACATCCTCGCTGTAGTTATTGCCGTCCATCGGGCTCCAGGTAGACCAGGCAACGCGGCGAACGTCAGGCAGGCTGGAGAGCGCTATGTTGAGCCGCTGGTAAAAGGCGTCCAGCTGTTCGGGTTGCAGCCCGGTGTTCTGCGCATTGAAGCGCACGATCGTGCGGTTGGTGGGATCAAATCCGAAATGCTGGCGCTCGAGCTTCTGCATGCTCAAAATCAGATAGCCGGCAGCGCAGAGAAGCACAACCGACACTGCGGCCTGCGCTACCACCAGCCCTTTCTGCGTGAGCGTGGTATGGCGGCCCGTGGCGCGGTTGGCGCCGCGCAAGGCCTGGATGGGATCGGCTTGCGCGGCCATCCATGCCGGCGCTACGCCGAAGAGCAGACCCGTGAGGAGCGAGACTCCGAAGGCGAAGGTCAGCACCGCGAGCGACGGAGTTGCACTGATGGTGATGGGATCGTTTTGGAACGCGAGATGCAGGATCAATCGCGCGCCGCCCCAGGCCACCACCACGCCGAACAGCCCCCCGGTGAGTGCGAGCGAAACACACTCGAGCAGGGCAAACTCGACCAGGCGCATGCGGCGTGCGCCAAGAGCTGCGCGGACAGCGATCTGCTGTCGTTGCGTGACCGATCGTGCCAGCATCAGGTTGGCAAGATTGGCGCACACAATGAGCAGCACGAATGCGGAAATCCACATCAGCAGGTGCAGATCGCCCTCGTACTTTTCCTGCATGCGCTGCACTCCGCCGCCGCCGGGCGTGAGGCGCAGATACTGTTGCGGAATAAGCGCGATCGCCGGGCCCTGAAGCTGGCTCTGCGGGCTCTTCAGAAACTGCTGCAACTCCAGCAGCATTTCCGACTGCACAGAAGATGCGGTTGCACCCGGAGCAAGGCGGCCGATGAGGTTAAGCCAGTTGTGGTCGCCGCGTTCAAGGTCAGAAGCGTTGAGCGGCGTCACGGTGACGATCATGTGCAGCGGCAGCCAGAATGCCGGCGGCGTGGAACTTAGGCGCTCGCCATAGAACCCGGGCGGCGCAATCCCGATCACCGTGGCTGGCTGTCCATTGATCAAGAACGAAGAACCGATAGCAGAAGGGTCGCGGCCGAGTTTCTGTTCCCACATCTGGAAGCTGATGACCGCCACGGGCGGCGCGCCTTTGGCGTCGTCGGCGGGCTGGAACAGGCGGCCTGCGTAGGGGCGAATGCCGAGCACATCGAACGAATTGCCGGAGACGAACTCGGTGTAGAGCGGCTCTGGCAACTGCGTGCTGCCTGCGCGGCGCACCGACATTTCCGTGTCGTTAGCTTCAAACGCCGCAAGGCTGGCGAGACCCCGCGTGTGATCCCGGAATTCTTCGTATCTCGAGATACGAGAAGAGCGACCAATCGTTGGGCTTGTCGGTATAGTCGGGCAGGCCGGAGTTGTGGCAGCACTGTTCGTTGTCGCCAATGCGCCAAAGACCTGCGGGATCGCCGACAGGCAACGAACGGAGAAGGACCTGCTGCACCAGCGTGAAGATGGCCGTTGTAGCTCCGATGCCGAGAGCGAGCGTGAGGATTGCGGTGAGCGCGAACCCAGGCGATCGGCGAAGCTGACGAAAAACGTGTTTCAGGTCGGCGGACATCGAGAACCTCCGGGGAAGAGAGCGGAATTGGCGGAATCTCGGAGAGAATCCGCCCGTCTCGAACTTAGATGCATGCCCGGGGCCAACCTCGAACGCCGAATAATCAGTTGCGAATGAGAGGCATGCCGGAATCAGCGCGTAAGGGTGCCCAAAATGCTCGTACGGATTCGAACAAGAGTGTTCGGAATCGAACGCGCTACTCGCAGCGCAAGGCGACCATGGGATCGACACGCGACGCTCGCCGTGCAGGAAGATAACCGGCGAGGATTGCGACCGAGAGCAGCACCGTAACAGCGACCGACAGGCTCCATGGATCATTGCCTTGCAGTCCGAAGAGCATGCTGGTGACGAGCTTCGACCCGAGCAAGGTTACGGGAATGCCGATGAGAATACCGGCAACGGCGAGCAGGGCAATCTCGCGCAGGACCTGCAGGCGAATACGCGCACGATCGGCGCCGAGCGCCATGCGTATGCCGATTTCATTGGTGCGGCGCGCAACCACATACGACATGAGCCCGTAGATCCCAATCGCGGAGAGAAAGATGGCGAGGAGCCCGAAAAATGCGGAGAGTTCCGCGACCAGTTGCTGATCGGCGATCGTCTGTGCCACCTCCTCGTCGAGTGTGGTCACGTGCGTGATAGGCAGATTGCGATCAACCTGGTGGATCACGTTCTGCACCGCAGTGGCAACGGAGGCGCGATCGCCCGCGTAGCCCACGACCAGGTCGGCGAGATAGCCGCCGCTGCCGGGGAAGTAATCCATGGGACGCATCGAACCAGTAAGATCTCCCAGCCTCACGTCTTTCACGACGCCGATCACTTCGTGGCTGTTCGCGCTCGTGGGGCCGTCGACACCGTAGCGTCGGCCGATGGGTGAGCCGGCAGGGAACAAGGTGCGTGCCATGGACTCGCTGATGATGGCCACGGGAGGAGCGTCTTTGGCGGAGTCAGCAGCCGTAAACTGGCGGCCAGCGATGAGAGGAATTTGCATCGCTTTGAAGTAGTCGATGCCTACGATATTGTGCGGAACGTTGATGTCCTTGTTGTTGTCGTAGCCAGAAACGTAAACGGGGCTATTCCAACTGCCCTCGCTGAAGGTGAATTCAGCGTAGGCGGCAGCACGCACGCCTGGGATGGCGCCGACTCTGCGCTCGATTTCCTGATGCAGCGTGAACAGGCGCGGGTCATCGGCCTTGTAGCCGGCGGAACTGTCGTCGATGTTGAGAAGTAGGACGTTCTTCCTGTTGAAGCCTGTGTCGACGTTGTTGAGATTGACGAGGCTGCGCAGAAAGAGCCCGGCGCCGACCAGCAGGATCAGTGAAAACGCAACCTGTGCGATCACCAGAGCGCGAGCCAGCGGACTGCGCGCTGCGCTTCCCGATGCACCGCGGCCGTCTTTGAGCGCCGTCGTCAGTTCGAGCTTCGGGGCGCGCAATGCGGGGATGGTTCCGAACAGGAGCGACGTGCATAGCGTGACGCCCAGAGTGAAGAGAAGCAGATTCACATTGAGTGAAACGTTCAGTGGAAGGGTTTCCGGTCCGCCGGAGATCATGCGCAACAAAAGCCGGTTCGCGATGGCCGCAAACGCAATGCCGAGCCCGCCGCCGATAAGCCCAAGCACAAGGCTCTCGGTGAGGAGCTGGCGCATGATGCGCATGCGCGCTGCTCCGAGGGCCTGGCGCACGGCCAGTTCGCGCGCACGCACGGTAGAGCGCGCGAGCAGTAGGTTGGCAATGTTCGCGCACGCGATCAGCAGGACGAGGACCACGATGGTCATCAGGATCTTGAGAGGCTTCGAAAATTCGGTGCGAATGTCCGAGATGCCCTTGGACATCGGCGTCAGCGGAACGTGGATGTGAAGCAGATCGGCGCGCGCCCGTTGCGTGCGCGGACTTTCAGGGACCGCAGTCAGGAACTGCGTAGCGATCTGGCGGTAGACAAGGTCGATGTCGGCAGAAGCCTGCGGGACCGTAACGCCGGGCTTGACGCGGCCCAGGATGTAGAGCGGCTCGTAGTATTTGTCGGTGTATCCTCCCCAATGCGGTGGAACCGCCTGGCTCATGGAGAGCGGAATCCAGATGTCCGGCGCCTCGCCGACCTTGGTACCGAAGAACTCAGGCGGCGCAACACCGATGATGCTGAAAACAGTTGAGCCGAGTCGAATCGTTTTGTTCAGCACACTCGGATCGCGCGCGAGGCTGCGCGTCCACCACGCGTAGCTCACCATGGCGACAGGATGATTCCCCTCGGAGTTGTCGTCTTCGTCGCTCAGCGTGCGCCCCATCAGTGCATGCACGCCTAGAGTAGGGAAGTATGTCCCGGAGACAAGTTGGACCAGCATTGGCTCCTGCTGCGCACGCTCGCCCACAGAGCCGTGCGCATAGTTCATCATGCTGAAGATGGCGGCGGTGTCCGAGAAGACCTGGTTCTGGTTTTGCAGCTGGCGGTAGAACGGGTACGAATAGACTTCGGTGCTGGCAAGGTCATCGCCGATGCCGCTGTCGCGCCCGATGCCCATGAGCATGAGCTGCTGCGGTTTCTCGACGGGCAGGCTGCGCAGCATGACCGCATCGATGAAAGTAAAGATGGCGGTGTTCGCGCCGATCCCAAGCGCAAGCGAGAGAAGCGCCACCGTCGTCAGGCCGGGACTGCGCAGCATGGCGCGAATTCCGTAAAGCGTGTCCTGTGCAAGGCTCTCGAGCCACACCCATCCGTAGCTGCTCTGGCTTCTTTCTCTAAGTAGCATGGTGTTGCCGAAACGGACATGGGCCGCGCGTGCAGCCTCCTCGGCAGATTTGCCGGAGGCGGCCATCTGTTCATGACGCAGGTCGAGATGCAGCTGCATCTCCTCTTCGAGATCGGCACGAAAGCGACGGCGGTTAAACAGCATCGCGATGCGGCGTGCCACTTCCTTGAGCCAATCCATCGGCGACTCCTCTCAGGCGGTTTGCACAATGCGCGCAATAGCGCCCATCACGCGCTCGAACTGCGAGATTTCCTGCATGAGCTGCTTGCGGCCGGCAGCCGTGAGCTTGTAGTAGCGCGCGCGGCGATTGCCGGCCGTGACCCCCCACTTGGCCGTGACCCACCCCTTGATCAGCATGCGTTGCAGCGCGGGGTAGAGCGACCCCTCTTCAACTTGCAACACATCTTCCGAACTGTGCTGGATAGAGTCGGCGATCTCATAGCCATGTAGTTCACCCCGCAGGGCGAGGGTCTTCAAAATGAGGAGGTAAAGGGTTCCGGGCGGGATTTCGTCGCGATGCATCGCTACCCTCGCGTGCTGGCATAGTTAAACTACGCCAGTGTGATGCAGGTGCGCCATGATTGTCAAATCCCCAACCGGCGCCGTCGCCCTGAGCAGACGAGCGCGGGACGAAAAGTTGTTCTTGCTCACTGCGCCGCAGCGCAATACACTGCATGCTCCGGACTTCCATGACCAGTCAGCGCAGCCTCGGAGCGAATCTCGGCGTTTGCGTCTATGCAGGCGGTGCGATTTTTCTCGGTGTGCTGGGCCTCACGAGCGGCAACTTCGCCGCGAACTGGCAAAACGTAGCTGCCGGCATGCCTCTGCGGACACCGCTCGCGTATCTTACCGCCGTCATTGAGCTCGTGGCGGGGCTCGCGCTCCTGATGCCGCGCACCGCGCGCGTCGGCGCCTTCACGTTGACGGTCGTTTACTCGGTATTCACGCTCATTTGGGTGCCCAAGGCCCTTGTGAATCTCGGCAACTTCGACCCCATCGGCAATGTCTTTGAAGAGTTTGCGCTGGTCGCCGCGGGGCTTGTTCTATGCGCGAAGTTTTCTCCGGCAGGTTCTTACTTTGCGCGCCACAAGGCTTTCTTTGTGCTGCTCTTCGGTATTTGCCCCATCTCGTTCGGCATCGTCCACATCGTCGACATGCCCGGTCTGCTGGGTCCAATCCCAGGATGGTTACCGCCGAGTAAGATGTTCTGGGCCTACGCAACGACCATCGGCTTTTTCGCAGCAACAGTCGCAATCCTCACCGGGATTCAGGCGAGACTGGCTGCATATCTGCTCACTGCGGAGATCGTGATCTTCGAGCTGTTGTTCTGGATTCCGAATCTGCACGCCGATCCCAAAAACCATTTCAATTGGGCGGGAAATGCGATCAGCGTCGCGATAGCCGGGGCGGCCTGGGTGGTGGCAGATGCGATCAGCGCCGAGCGGAATGTCCGTCGAGCTTCGGACTGACTCTCGCTAGAAGCCCATTACGTTGTAGCCGCGAATCGACGTACAAGACTTCGCCGGTGATGGCGCTGGAAAGGTCGCTGGCCAGGAACAGCGCGGCGCCGCCGACTTCGAGCTGATCGACGTTGCGATGGAGCGGGGCACGTTCGGCGTGGGCGCGCATCATCTCGCTCAGGTCGCCGACGCCGCGGGCGGCGAGGGTCTTGATGGGCCCGGCGGAGATCGGCATTGACGCGAATGTTCTTGGGGCCGAGGTTCCAGGCCAGGTAACGGACGGCGCACTCCAGGCCGGACTTGGCGATGGCCATGACGTTGTAGTTGGGGACGACCTTTTCGGCGGCGTAGTAGCTCATGGTCATGATGCTGCCGCCATCGGTCATCAGCGGCGCGGCGGCGCGGGAGACGGCGATCAGCGAGTAGACGCTGACGTCCATGGCGGTGCGGAAGCCTTCGCGGGTGGTGTTGATGAACTCGCCGCGCAGGTCGGCGGCGGGCGCGAAGGCAACGGCGTGGACGAGGATGTCGAGCTTGCCGTATTTATCCTTGAGGGCGGCGAAGAGGGAATCGATCTCGGCGTCGTTCGAGACGTCGCACTGGAAGCCGGAGGCGCCGGGAAGTTCGGCGATGAGGCCTTCGGCCTCGAGCTTCATGCGCTCGTTCTGATAACAGATGGCGAGCGTGGCGCCGGCCTTGTGCAGTTGCTGGGCGATGCCCCAGGCGATCGAACGCTTATTGGCCAGTCCGAAGACGACGGCCGTTTTCCCTGCCAGATTGATCATGCTTGCGTGAGTCCTCCGGAACGTGCGCGGAACGGGATGCACGTGCGCGCAATCTCCAGAATATCAGGCACCTGCGGTGCGCCAGACGCACGCTGTCGGTATGGCAATGGCAGCACGCCCACTGTGGTCGCGCTCGCATTGACCGCCGTGCCAGCTCCTGCCTCCGCATTCAGACGAGCTTAGCCGCCGAGGTCGACCAGGCGGACCTCGCCGACGGGACGACCGAGGAAGCGGGAGCCGAGGCGCTCGAATTTCTCGACGGAGTCGGTGGCGAAGCAGCGGATGGCCGGCGGTTCAGCCCGAGTGCCCAGTGTGGCTCGCGAGCGGTTTCGTCCGGAGTGCCGACGAGCTTACCGGCAGCTTGCGCGGTGGCTTCGGCGGAGTCGATGACGCGGATGCCTGGCGGGACGGCGCGCTCGATGAGCGGGCGCAGAAGCGGGTAGTGGGTGCAGCCGAGAACGAGGACGTCGGGGTTCATGCCCTGTGCCGCGGCCAGGAGCGAAGTTCGTCCAGGTAGATGTCGATCACTTGCGCCGTGACGGGATGTGTCGACCCAGCCTTCTTCGACCAGGGGGACGAGCAAGCGGGCAGGCTTTCTCAAGGGCGCGCAGGCCGAGTGCCTCGGCAGGCGGCGGTGTAGGCGTGGCTGGAGACGGTAGCGTCGGTGGCGATGACGAGCACGTCGCCGGTCCGGGAGGCGGCGCGGGCAGCAGCGGCTCCGGGAGCGATGACGCCGAGGACGGGCACATGCGCCGACGGCCTCCTGATGGCGTCGAGGGCGAGTGCGCTGGCCGTGTTGCAGGCGATCACGAGATACTCGGCGCCTTGCTCTTCGACCAGGAACTTGGCGCTTTCGGCGGCGTAGCGGGCGATGGTGCGGCGGGACTTGGAGCCGTAGGGAAGGCGCGCGGTGTCGCCGAGAAAGCTGAACTGCGCATGCGGCAGGCGCGCGAGGAGCGCGCGCAGAACTGTGAGGCCGCCAAAGCCGGAATCGAAGACGCCGATGGAAGGCGATGCCTGTCGTGCTCATGGGCGCGCACCTTCCGGCGGAAACTGCGTCGCCGGCGAGATAGGTGCGGGTGAGATCGGCGTGCCCGGCGAGGGTGGCGCGCGGCTGCCCGTCGACCAGGAAGCGCACCTGGGCGACGCGGGGCAGATTGGCGTGCAGCGTTCCGCAGAGCGAGAGCACGGTCAGGCTTTCGGTTTCAATGCCGGAGGGATGCCCCGCGACAAACGCAGAGGAGAGGTTGACGACCGCCAGTTGTGGGCCTGAGTCTTCTGTCGACCTTGAGCCAGGGCCGCGTTGGACTCGTTCCTCGAGTTGGGCACGGGCAGCAGGAAGACCTGCTCGATGGCGGTTGAGCCGCCGGGAACCGGATGAAGCGCATTGGGTGCGGCGTAAATGTCGAGCAGCTTGCCGAGGATGAAGCGGGCGCGCGCGCCAGGATCGATCGGCAGCGGGAAGATCTGCTCCTGGCTAAGCAGCGAACTGTCCGCATCGTTGGCGACCAGCAGCGTTGCCTTCTCGGCGGGTGCTACCTCGGGGGCCTTCGTGGGCGTGGAGTCTTGCCCGGTAAGCAGGCGCTGGTGCGCGCGGTCGCGCAGTTGCCAGAGCACCACGCCCATGGCGACCGAGGCGCCGAGCAGCACGATAAAGAGCACGGCCTGGTAGCGGCGAATCATGGCTGGCGCGCCTCCGCCTTCCACTCGAGTAGCGCGGCAGCGAGAGCGTCGGCAAGCTGCGTCTGGTAGGCGGCATCCGTTGGGCTGGTCGCAGCGGCGGCGCGGAGTGGTGCGATCTCGACGGCCACGGCCGGGCACGTCATGCTGTCGACCCCCGGCAGCGCGGTGCGGCCCACGGTTACGGGAAGCCCGGCCTGCTGAAGGGCAGAATTGAGGACGCCTGCGAGTGCCAGGCTGCGCGTGACGTATCCCGCTTGTGCGGTCTTCCATGCGGGAATGCGCGTGGCCGCGGCAGGCGCAAGCGAGGACGCGAAAAGATGAACGCCGGAGCCGGCCTGGTGGCATGGAGGCTCAGACAGGCTTGCGCGCCGGCGCTGATCGGCGATCTCCGCGCGGTGACCAGATGTCGACGGCAGCGTCGGACTCGCGGGTGGTGATGACCTGAGAAGCCGCGGGCGGCGAGCAGGGAGCGGAGCCTCACGCTGAGGGCGAGGGTGACGTCTTTTTCCGAGGCATTCTCGAGATGCGCCCCGGAGTCGTCGCCGCCGTGAGCGGCGTCGAGGACGATGACGTTGCGAAAGCCGGAGGTTCTCGGGAGCTCTGCGGGGCCTGGCTGCTGGCGCTTGCCCGAGCGTAGCAGGACGAAGATCGCGACCAGGCAGGCGCACATCGGCACAACCCTGCGGCGCCCCGGGAACCGATCAATCCAGCGCATAAATCGCAAGGCCGCTCAGCAGCTTGGGGAAGAAGTCCGTGGATTTTTGCGGCATCACATCGCCGGCGAACGCGACCTCGCGCAGTTGCTCCATGGTGACGGGGTTGGTGAGGAAAACCACATCGGCTTGCCCGCGCCGGACTTGCTCGACGGCTTCGCCGGCATCGCGCAGGTAGCGAAGATTGGTCTGCTCGCGGACTTTTTCGGCATCCAGCCCGAGCAGGCGATCGAGAAGGATGGAGTGCAGATGGGTGAGATCGAGCCTGCGTTGGCGATCGGGAACGGTGGCCAGCGCGGGTTCGATGACCTCTGCCTTGGAGCGAAGAAGCAACGCGCCGCCGCGCGTGACAGCTACGAAGGCCGTGCCTTGCTGGCTGGCGAGCGCGCCGATCAGATCCCCAGCGTCCGCCCCATGCAGTGGTTCGACCGTGAAGAACTCTTCGGCGGCTTTTGCGAAGGCCGCCGGGTCGAAAGACGCGAGGCTATGCACCACACGGTGCGTGGGAAGAATGACCAGCCCGTCCGAATCCATGTTGACGAAAGTCATCATGACGGCAGCTTCCGGATAAGCCGGCTGCGAGGCCATCGAGCGCGATTCCATGCTGGGAGTTTCGGCCGGTGCGTGCTCTTTGGCGTAGTTCAACGCCGTTTCGTAACGATGGTGCCCGTCGGCGATGATCAGCTTCTTGTCGTCCATGGCGCTGGTCAGCAGGCGGATCGACGCCGGATCGCTGATCGTCCAGATGCGGTGCAGAACGCCGTACTCGTCGGTGACTTCGGCTTCGGCCGGCCCGCTGCCGTCGTAGAGGATCTTCTCCACGTTCCCGCCGGGGTCGGAGTAGAGCATGAAGATCTGGCCGAAATGAGCGTGCGTCGCCTTCAGCAGGTTCAGCCGGTCGCTTTTTGGCTTGGAGAGCGTCTGCTCGTGCCGGAAGACGACCTGGTCGGCGTAGTCGTGGAGCTTGCCGAGGGCGATGAAGCCACGGCGTTCTTTCACAATGTCGGTTCCGGGAACCGGAATCGCTGCGCATAGGCAAAAACGCACGGTTCGCTTTCCTGGTGCAGAATGCCCTGGTCGCGCCAGGCGCGAAAGTCGCGGGCAGCGCGGGTGTAGACGCTCTCGCCGCGTTCGGCATCGAAGAGCTCGGGCAGGCCGAGGATGATCCGGACCAGGTTGTAAGGGCTGCGCTGGTAGTAGGCCTGCTGCATGGCCGGTGAGATCTTGTCGTAGGGCTGGGTGACGACGTCCTCAAGGCGAACGGCGGAAGGGTTATAGCGCCATGCGCGGAACGGATAAATACGAGCCATATGTACGGTCGTGCTCCGGAAAAAGGGCGAAATGTGGAGGCGCGCGGGCGATTCTGCAATGGCCCGGAACGTTTTGCGCGTTGGGTCGATTGTATCCCAGTGACCGAATCAGGCAGTTTTTTCATGAGGTTGGAAGCCGCACGCGGGGATGACAAAGCAGCGACAAGGGGGTGACAACAAGCCCATGTGGACCGTGCTAACATCGGTAATTCCCTGGTGCGATCCGATGAGGATGCCTGCCTTGCCGCCGAGTCTAAGAGGCATGGTCAGAACCGCGGCGAGTTTGCGGCGCTGGATGGGTATTTGCGTGTTTGCGGCAGGATTGTGCACGGCCGGAATGCAGGCGCAGGACGCTCCCCTGGATAAAGTCCATGTGCCGCCGCCAGGAACCACGGGAAGTACCGGAACCGCTGAGCCCAAGGGCGCCGAGGCGCCGGCCGCGACGGGGCCCGATGCACTGAAGATCCATCCCGGCTCGCGGATCCGCATGAATGTGGACATGGTGCTGGTTCCGGTCACGGTGACCGACCCGATGAACCGGCTGGTCACGGGCCTGGAGCAGGAAGATTTCCAGGTCTTCGAAAACAACAGCGGCCAGAAGATCATAAGCTTTGCCAGCGAGGATGCGCCGGTTTCGATCGGGATTATTTTCGATCTCTCGGGGTCGATGACGTCAAAGCTGATTCGGGCGCGGGAATCGATTCTGCAGTTCATCAAGACGGCGAATCCGCAGGATGAGTTTTTTGTGATCGGATTTAACGACCGGCCGGAGCTGATTGAGGACTTCACCAGTTCGGTTGAAGACATACAGGCGCGGCTGGCAACGGTGCGCAGCGGCCACCGCACGGCACTGCTGGATGCGATTTACTACGGCGTGGCCAAGATGAAGGACGCGCGGCACGAGCGCAAGGCGCTGCTGGTGGTTTCCGACGGCGGCGACAACCGGTCGCGCTACACCGAGGGCGAAGTTCGATCGCAGGTGCGCGAGTCGGATGTGGAGATTTACTCGATCGGCATCTTCGATCCCTATGCGCCGACGCCCGAAGAGCGGACCGGTCCGCAACTGCTGAACGATTTGAGCGAAGAGACGGGCGGACGGCTGTTTCGCGTGGACGACATTGCCGAGATGGGCGACATTGCCGAGAAGATTTCGACCGAGCTGCGGAACCAATATGTGATCGGCTACCGGCCCAAAGACCTGACCCGGGACGGCAAGTGGCGTAAAGTGAAGGTGAAGGTGAATCCGCCCTCGGGATTGCCTCCGCTGACCGTCCATGCTCGTACCGGCTACTATGCGCCTTTGCAATAACGGGTTCTTCGCGATTCTTTTTGCCGGAGCAGCACTGACGCTGGGGGCACAGCCGTTCGAGGGGACGGATGCGGCGGAGCTAGCGGCGTTAGCGTTGTCAGCGGTGTTAGCACTGCAGACGAGCCAACCGGATCAACTGCGCGCGCCGTGCTCGTTGTTCAGGCGCAGCGCCAACTCCGCAGCACCCCGTCAGTCGAACCGCCACAGACCAGCCTTCGATCAGGCCCCTCCGTTGACGGTGGACCGGATCCCGTGCGTTCGCCGGATGGGCAGCCGACGACCGGGTGCAGGACCGCTGAAAAAAGAAGGGACGACCGGGTACGTTCTGCACACCGATGTCGAAGAAGTGGTGCTGAATGCCACGGTGCTTGAGGGCACCAAGCTCGTGCCCGACCTGAAGAAGGACGACTTTCAGGTTTTTGAAGACGGAGTGAAGCAGACGATTCTCAGCTTCCAGCACTCCGACCTGCCGGTTTCGATTGCGCTGGTGGTGGACAACTCGGGATCGATGTCGCGGAAGCGCCCGGCGGTGAACAAGAGCACGCTGGACCTGATCCAGGCGTCGAATCCGCAGGACGAAGCGTTTGTCGTGAACTTCTCTGACGAGGCCTTCATCGACCAGGAATTCACTTCGGACGTGAACAAGCTGCGGGATGGGCTGGCGCATATCGAGTCGCGCGGGCGGCACGGCGCTTTACGACGCGGTGGTGGCCTCGGCGGACAAGCTGGCGGAAGACGCCAAGCGGCCCAAGCAGGTGCTGATTCTCATCACCGACGGCGAAGACAATGCGTCGACGCTGAACCTGGAGCAGACGATTCGCCGCGTGCAGGCGCTGTCCGGGCCGGTAGATTTATTCGATTGGGCTGCTGTTCGGCGACGAGATGAGCCACTCCGAGGTGCGCCATGCGCGGCGCGCGCTGGAGATGATGTCGACGGAGACGGGCGGCATTGCCTTCTTCCCGAAGTCGATTGAGCAGGTCGACCAGATCGCCGCGGAAGTCGCGCGCGACATTCGCAACCAATACACGCTGGGTTATCGCTCCACAAAGCCAACCACGGAGCAGGGATTCCGGCGCGTGCAGGTCACGGCCGAAGCCAAAGGGATGGGCAAACTGACCGTGCGCACGCGCACCGGGTATTTCCCGGTGGTGCGCCAGCCGAAGAAGGGCGCAACACAGCAGAAGTGAGCCGCGCGAGATAGACTGATCAGGCTATGAACGCGTCCGCTGTAACTTCCTCTCCTCTCCGCATTGCCGAAGACATTACCCAACTGGTGGGCTCAACGCCCATGCTGCACCTGGGCCGGCTCTCGCCGGAGCCCGCGGCGGCCGTGTTTGCCAAGGTGGAGTTTCTCAATCCCGGCGGCAGCATCAAGGACCGCGCAGCGCTTGGCATGATTCTCGACGCGGAAGCGAAGGGCCTGCTGCGCCGCGGAACTGCAACGAACCAGGCAGCGACGATCATCGAGGCGACGGCCGGCAACACCGGCGTGGGCCTCGCGCTGATCGGCGTCAATCGCGGGTACAAGGTAAAGCTGTTTGTGCCCGAAGGATTCGCCGAAGAGAAGTGCATCCTGATGCGCGCTTTCGGCGCCGAAGTGATCCGCACGCCGGAGGACGAGGGCATGGCGGCGCGATCCAGCGCGCGCTGGCCGCAGGCGACGAAATTCCAGGCTCGTTCACGGCGCTGCAGTTCCAGAACCAGGCCAATCCGCAGTTCCATCACGACACCACGGCAGCCGAAATCTGGGAGCAGATGGAAGGCCGCGTAGACGGCTTTGTTGCCGGCGTGGGCACGGGCGGCACATTCAGCGGCGTCGCCCAGTTTCTGAAGGAGAAGAACCCTGCAGTCGTGAACGTTGCTGTCGAGACCGAAGGGTCGATTCTGCAAGGCGGCGCTCCCGGCAAGCACCGGGTGGAAGGCATCGGCGTGCAGCTTTGTGCCGGAGACGTTTCATCGCGAGGTATGCGACCGCGTGGTTGCGGTGACCGATGACGACGCCTTCGCGATGGTCAAGCGCATGGCAGCCGAAGAAGGCCTGGTCGGCGGCTCCAGTTCCGGGGCAGCGGTATTCGCCGCAGTTGCGCTGGCCAAGGAACTGGGCCCAGGCAAGCGGATCGCCGTGATCGTCCCCGACTCCGCCGAGCGGCTACCTCTCGAAAAAGATCTTCGAAGGCGGCGTATAGGAACACCGCCGCTCTAACGCTCCCGCTTCCCATCAACCAAGCGGTCCTTCTGAGCCAAGATGGAGGCATCCCGAGCGTCTTTCAGCTCGGGGGTGGTGAGTCGAAGAACTCTGCATTTTCAGAATCTCCTGCCAAGCACGGCTGAAATCGTTTACAATTCGGGCGCAGTCTGGAGAACACTCGGCGGGCCGGGTTCGGTTCGTTGCGACCAGCGGAGCTTGATTCCCCTGCAAAACGGAGGGCGACACAATGCAAGCGAGGCGGAGCGATAGGTGTGCAGCACGGAGGATGCGTGTTGCGGGATTGCTGCTGGGCGCGGCCATGCTGGCGAGCGCAGGCTGGGCGCAGAGCTTCAACGGAATCTGGACACAACCGGGACGGACCCTCGACAACGGCGAGCAGACGAAGTGGGTTCTCGTCCTGAAGCAGAACGGTAACGAACTGACCGGCACGCTCAAGAGCCTCGACTACGGCGTCGATCTGAAGGGCACGGCGACAGGGACGCACTTTGAGCTGTTCGCAGCGTGGCAGCCGCAGACCGCATTCCTCACTGGGGACCTGGTGAACGGCGAAATCCACGGCATGGAGCGTGGACGCCGTCCCGTGACGGCGAAGCCGGGAACGGAAGCCGACGATACCCCGACGGCGAAATACATCGATCCTCCCGCACTGCAAAAGGTGCCGGACAACGGCCTGGCCAAGACGCCGCCGATGGGCTGGAACAGCTGGAATCTGTTTGCCGGCAAGATCGACGACCAGACGGTGCGCACCATGGCCGATGCCATGGTGTCGAGCGGCATGCGCGACGCCGGCTACATCTACGTGAACATCGACGACACCTGGGAAGGCGTGCGCGACGCGCAGGGCAACTTGCAGTCGAACCACAAATTTCCCGACATGAAGGCGCTCGCCGACTACGTTCACTCGAAGGGCTTGAAGCTCGGCATCTATTCCGGGCCCGGGCCGCGCACCTGCGCAGGCTACCCGGCCAGCTACGGCCACGAAGAGCAGGACGCGAAGACCTGGGCCGGCTGGGGCGTCGACTACCTGAAGTACGACTGGTGCAGCGCGCGCAACATCTACAAAAACGACGCGCTGCAGCCCATCTACCAGAAGATGGGCGCGGCGCTCGAAGCCACTGGCCGCCCCATCGTCTACAGCCTCTGCGAATACGGCTGGGGCGAAGTGGAGAAGTGGGGGCCGGACGTCGGCGGCAACCTGTGGCGCACCACCGGCGACATTCGCGACTCGTGGGACAGCATGATCGGCAACGTCGAAAAGCAGGTGCCGACCGCGCCGTACGCCGGCCCGGGCCACTGGAACGATCCCGACATGCTGGAGATCGGCAACGGCAAGATGACCGACGACGAGTACCGCACCCACATGAGCCTGTGGGCGCTGGTGGCCTCGCCGCTGCTCGCCGGCAACGACATTCGCAGCATGTCCGACGCGACCAAGGCGATCCTGCTCAACAAGGAAGTGATCGCCGTCGATCAGGACGCTCTGGGCAAGCAGGCCTCGCCGGTGAAGAACGGCGATCTGGAAACCTGGGTCAAGCCGCTCGCGGATGGCAGCGTTGCCGTCGGCGTAGTGAACCTGGGCGCGGCCGCGGCGCAGGCGACGGTGAAGGCCAGCGATCTCGGGTTGAAGAGCGTGAAGACCGCGCGCGATCTGTGGGCACATTCGGATGTGAAGTTTTCCGACGGCGCCTATGCGGCAAGCGTGCCCTCGCACGGCGTGCTGATGTTGAAGGTGAGCGGGAAGTAGACACCTGCGGTGCCACCTGCGGTGGGGCGGACGCTCGCTATTCGCTCGCAGGAGAGCTGTGCTTTCCCCGGTCCCCAGTAGAGGGATCCTTCGTCCGCTCAGGACAGGCTCTGGGGCACACGCCGCCTGCGGTGGGGCGGACGTTCCGGTCGCATTCGGTTTGTGCTTTCCCACCCTAAACAACAAAGTACGTTGTTTAGGTGGGCACCCCACCATTCTTACCCCCCTCCCCCTCCCCCCTATATTTCTGTAAATAAAACTCTCTGTTTTCAATGGGATAACGGGTGGCTTGCGCTGCAAAAATTGGATTCTAAACGACTTGTTTGCAGAAATTAGAAAGCAAAGGACTTAGGGCCTTACCGCCCAAGAAGCTGCTTCTGCGGTCCCATTGCTGCGGAACTTCAGAACGATGATGCGCTCATCTTGCCGTAATTCTGTGCAATGGGAGACGCAGTTAATGTCTTGAAATCAAAGAACATCCAAATTTCGCCTCTTGACGTTTTTCGAAAGGGGACTTTGTGAAACGGAGATCGTGATGTTTCGATCGACAGCGGCGCCACGAGCGAGCCGCAATGCCGCAGGTGGCACGATAAGCTAAAAGCTGAAAGCTGATAGCTGAAAGCTGGTCTATGCCTGATTACAAATACGCAACGCTTGCCGTGCACGCGGGGCAACACCCCGACCCCCAAACCGGTGCGGTCAACGTCCCGGTTTACCTTTCTTCGACCTTCGAACTCACCGGCATCGGCACCGACAAGGGTTGGGACTACTCGCGCGCCGGCAACCCCACACGCGACCGCCTCGAAGACGCGTTGGCCAAGCTCGAAGGCGGCACCAGCGGGCATGCGTTTGCCAGCGGCATGGCGGCGATCTACGCGCTTGTGGCCACACTGAGCGCGGGCGATCATGTGATCGTTTCGAGCAATGTATACGGCGGCACGCAGCGGCTCTTCAATCTCGTGGTGCGCAACTACAATATCGCGATCGAGTATGTGGATACGGGCGATTTGAAGGCGGTCGAGGCGGCGATCAAGCCCTCGACGAAGTTGATTCACGTGGAGACGCCGACCAATCCCATCATGTCGCTGACCGACATTGCCGCGGTCAGCAAGATTGCGCATGCGCACGGCGTGGAGGTGAGCGTCGACAACACGTTCATGTCGCCGGTGCTGCAAAGCCCGCTCGCGCTGGGCGCCGACATCGTGATGCACTCGACGACCAAGTTTCTCAACGGCCACTCGGATGGACTGGGCGGCGCGCTGATCGGTTCCAAGCCCGAGCACAAGGAGCGTTTCCTTCTCGTGCAGAAGGCGGCAGGCGGAATCCTGTCTCCCTTCGAGTGCTACCTGGTGCTGCGCGGCATCAAGACGCTGCCGCTGCGCATGAAGGCGCACGAAGAAAATGGGCGCGCGGTCGCCGAGTTTTTGTCGACGCAACCGAAGCTGAAGCGCCTGGCGTATCCGGGCTTGAAGAGCCACGCGCAGCACGAACTGGCGGCGCGGCAGCAAAAGGGATTCGGCTCGATGATGAGCTTCGACCTGGGCACGCAGGCCGCGGCGGGGCGCTTCCTGACGGCGCTGAAGCTTTTCCTGAATGCGGAGTCGCTGGGAGGCGTCGAGTCGCTGGCCTCGCACTCGGCCACGACGACGCACGCGGCACTGAGCGATGAAGATCGCACGCGGCTGGGAATCACCGAAGGGCTGGTGCGCTTATCCGTCGGCATCGAGGACAAGGAAGACCTGATCGCCGACCTGGAGCAGGCGCTGGCCGCGGTCTGACCACCTGCGATGGGACAGAGGCTCGTTCTTTGCTCGCAAAGGAGTTCGTGCTTTCCCACCCTAAACGACTAAAGATGTCGTTTAGGATGGGGCACCTGTGATCTTTCAAGAGGTTGTCCATTCGAAATGAACCGGAGAAGCTGGTTGTGTCGAGCAACTAGACCCTTCGGAGGAATCGAATGGACATTCATAAGAATGCCCGACTTAGCTTTCGCAGTCGAGAGGCGTTAGTCAGAGATGTATTGGAACAGGGGGTTACGCGGAAGGCGGCGGCCGCCGCCTTTCGCGTAGGCGCCAAGACAGCCGGCAAGTGGGTGATGCGCTTTCGTGTTGGCGGCGTAGAGGCGCTGCTGGATCGCAGCTCGCGGCCTCGGCACAGTCCAAGGCAGGCCAGTTCTTTGTTAGTGGAAAAGGTTCTTGCACTTCGGCGCGGACACATGCCCGGCTACCAGATCGCGCGGCGCACAGGGCTGAGTCCGGCTTCGGTGAGCCGCATCCTGCGCCGGGCCAGCCTGAGCCGATGGCGCGATCTGAATCCCCCGCCACCCGTACAGCGCTATGAGCATCCGCGGCCGGGCGACCTGCTGCACCTTGATATCAAGGGGATGACGCAGTTCGGCGAGGTCTCGTTGCGCGGCGATGGCAGACTGCGCGGCAAAAAGGAACATCCAGGCTTCCTGGCCCTGCATGTGGCGGTCGACGACCACTCGCGTATGGCCTTCACACAGTTGCTGGCGGATCAGAAGGCCGAAACCACCATCGGCTTCCTGCACTCGGCCGTCGCGTTCTTCGCCACCCACGGCATCGGCATACGCGCCCTGCTGACCGATAACGGCAGCAGCTACAAGTCACACCTGTTCCGCCACGCCTGCCTGAAGATGGGCATCAAGCACCACCGCACAAGGCCTTACACGCCACGAACAAATGGCAAGGCAGAGCGGTTCATCCAGACTGCTCTGCGCGAGTGGGCCTATGCAAAACACTGGACTGACTCCAAGCAAAGAGACGCTCACCTGCAGCCATGGATCCACTACTACAACCGGGAAAGACCGCATGGTAGCCTCAACTACAAGCCGCCCATCAGCCGATCTGACGCTGGCACAACCTCTTGACCATCTACAGGCACCCAGCTGAAAGCTGATAGCTGAAAGCCGGCTTCTAGTGGACCGCCGGCGCAGGACCCATCTTCTTGGGCCTGCGCATCAGGAATGGCGTCGGGATCAAGATAGCTGTGGCCGCCACCATGATCCAGCAGACATCCACATAGGACAGCAGCCGCGCCTGGGTCTGCGCCATGCCGAAGATCTGCGCGCCCGCACGCCCCAGTGCGTCGGGCATCGACCCGTTGTGGCGCTGCATCCACGCGGCCGCAAGGCCCGCCCGCAGCGTCTCGAAGGGTCCGTTGCCGGAGACAGTGTGCTGGTTCAGCATGGCCAGGTGCTTCTGCGTGAGGCGCGCCAGCAGCGTGGTCACAAAGCTGATGCCGACCGAGCCGCCCAGATTACGCATCAGCGCGGACATGCCGCTGACCTCGTTGTACTTTTCCTGCGGAATGCCCGCGTAACAAAGCGTGTTGATCGGAATAAACAGGAACGGCAATCCCAGCGCGATCACCACGCGCCAGCTCACCGCCATGCTGAAGGGCACATTGAGGCTCAGGCCGGTCATGCGGTAGAGGCCGAAGGTCGTGATCGTGAATCCCATGGCCACCAGAATGCGCGGATCGAATTTAGGCGCGAGAAATCCCGCGACTGGGAAGAGAAACATCAGCGCCAGCCCGCCGGAAGAGACAGCCATGCCGGCCTGCTCGGCAGAGTAGCCCATGATCTCCTGCAGAAACTGCGGAATGAGCACGGTCGACGAGTAGAGCGACAACCCCACCATGAACAGTACGAACATGGTGGTGCCCACATTCCGCTGCGCGAAGAGGCGCAGATCGAGAATGGGGTGCTCGATGTGGAGTTGCCGCCAGATGAAGACAACCAGGCCGATGGCGGAGACGACGGCACAGGTGGTGATGAAGCGCGAGCCGAACCAGTCGTCTTCCTGGCCCTTGTCGAGCATGGTTTGCAGCGCGCCGATGGTGACCACGAGTAGCCCCAGCCCCCAGTAGTCGATGCCCTCGCTTGCGCTTGCGAATGGCGGCAAGGTACGGCGGGTCCTCGACGACGCGATTCGTCAGATAGAGCGACAGAATGCCGACGGGAATGTTGATGAAGAAGATCCAGCGCCAGCTGAAGTTGTCCACGATCCAGCCGCCTACGGTGGGGCCGAGCACCGGCGCCAGCACCACGGCCATGCCGTAAACCGCGAAGGCCATGCTGCGTTTCTGCGGCGGAAAGGTGTCGGCCAGGATCGACTGCTCGCTGGGCTGCAGGCCGCCACCGGCCGCGCCCTGCAGCACGCGAAAGAACACCAGGATCGGCAGGCTGGGCGCGAGTCCGCAGAGCAGCGATGCCGACGGTAAACAGCATCACGCAGGTCATGTAAAAGCGCTTGCGGCCGATGCGGTTGGCGATCCATCCGCTGATGGGCAGCACCACGGCGTTGGCGACGAGATAGCTGGTGAGCACCCACGTGGCCTCATCGGTGCTGGCCGAGAGCGAGCCGCCGATGTGCGGCATGGCCACGTTGGCGATGGAGGTGTCGAGCGCCTCCATGAAGGTGGCCAGAGTGACCGTGAGTGGCGATGACCCAGGGGTTGGCGCGCGGGCGCCAAGTGTCGTGGAACGAGGGTGTCGCAGCGGCTGCCAGGGATCGGGCCTTTCTCTCGCGCTTTGGTTATGGGGATCGAAAAGTGTGCTGGTACTAGGGTAGCAGGGACAAAGAGACGGAGGACGGGATTTCCGCACAATTGGGGTGTGGGCAGAGACCCCAGCGCAGGGCAATCCGTCACACCATACAGGGCTGATTGTTCAGCAGGATTTCAACCGTCACTTGGTGCGAACAGGGAGCTGGGCCATGCGCCGTATCACCGTAATTCTCCTACTCATTCTCGGGACGTCGCTGACCGCGCGGGCAGCGAAAAAGGTAACCGTAAAAGAGCTGAAGGACACCGTCGCTGCGTTGCTCGAAGCCAGGAAGACCGACGCGGAGGTGGCGACTCGGCTCAAGGAGATGGAGCTGAGCGAGCAGTTGACCCTGGGCGAGAAGAACAGGCTGTTGAATGAGTCGCCCGGAGCGCTTTCGACGGAGCAGATTTACGTGCTCGAGGCGGCGAGCGCCGATCTTGCGCCGCCGGCCGCCGAGCTGCCGGACACTCCGGCTCCCGATCAGGCGACGAACGATGCGATCCTTGCCAGGGCGCAACAGTATGTGACTGGCACCTACGACCAGCTTCCCGGGCTTGCGGCCACGAAAACCGTTTTGCGGTTCCAGGACAACGTGGAGGCAGTGGCGCAGAACTCGGGAATCGTGGGGAGTGCAAAAGAGGTAGACATCGGCGCGGGCTTCTCGAATCCAGCCTCCTTTGTGCACTACATCAACTCCGCGCAAACCGATGTGCTCAGCGAGCACGGCGCCGAGAAGTCCCCGGCTCAGAAGGTCAAGGTCAACTGGGGCGCCAACAAGATGATCGCGCTCGAGGAGCCCGATCCGAGCCTGGGCTCTGTGTTTCGCGAAGCAAAGGATGCGGGCAAGCTGCAGTGGTTGCGCTGGGAGACGGTGAACGGCAATCCTGCGGCGGTCTATTCGTTTGCTGTCCCCAGGAAGACGTCCAAGATGGCGCTCGACGTGTGCTGCTTCCCCAAGGTGACGCAGGTGGGGATCGCGCGCTTTTATACGGGGACAACAGCGGGAGCACTGGCCGGCAACGACGCTGCGGGCGGCGGTGGCGGCGGCGTAACCGGCAACTACCAGACCAGCACCGACTGGCACGATTACAAGTCGACTCCCCCGTACCATGGCGAGATCTTCATCGATCCAAAATCGGGTGTGGTAGTGCGGCTCATTGTCGAGGCGGAAATGAAGCCGACAGAGATAGTGCACGCCTTCGACGAGCGCATCGATTACGGGCCGGTCACGGCGGGCAACAAGACGGTCGTCGCCCCGGTGCGCACCATCATCAACACAGTTGTGGTTCCCAATGGCGATTCGTACGCAGGCGGTTACACAACGCGACGCACGTTGTTCATCGCCGAGTACAAGGATTATCACGAAGGCGGCCAGTAGGCTGGTTGGATCGCGCCGGATCCATGTGGCATCCTGAGGCCTATGGGTGGCGAGGCAAGAGAGCCGGCGGTAAGCGAAGGCAAGTTTCTTCTCGGCATCGACACCTGCGGCCCTATGGGCTCGGTGACCCTCGGCCGGCTCGAGGGCGAATCGGTCGAGACTCTGGATACGATCGAGCTGGAAGGCCGGAGCTATTCGACAACGCTCGTGGCGGCGGTGGGTGATCTGCTCTCCCGGCACAACCTGCATTTAGGTCGGCTCCATGCCATCGTCGTGGTGAATGGGCCAGGAAGCTTTACTGGCGTCCGTGTGGGCTTGAGCGCTGCAAAGGGTTTGGCGGAGGTGCACGGGATTCCGGTGCTGGCGGCATCGCGGCTGGAGGTGCTGGCATGGAAAGCCGGCACAGGTTCTTCGGCTCTGGATGCGCACCGCCATGAGGCCTACCTGCGGATCGAGTCGACCGCGGCGGAAGCGCGAGAGCTCCTCGCGGGACGGCAGGAGTTGGCGGATCTGGAGGAGCGGCCTGCGCGCGTAGCTGTGTGCGAAGACGCGGCGGAGGCGCTTCTGGGCGAAGCGTGGCCCGGAATCGAGATCGTCAAAGTGCAGCCACCCACCGCGCCCGACGCCCTGCAACTCTGCGCGGCGCGTGTGGTACGCGAAGACTTTGCAGACCTCGCTCTTCTCGATGGGCACTACCTGCGCCGCTCAGACGCGGAGATCTTCGGCGAAAAGGCGAAGGACGCAAAGCAGTGAAACAACTCCCTGAGCAAGTTCAATTGCGCGACTTGCGCGCAGCCGATGTCGACCGGGTAGTCGAGATCGTGGCATCCCTGCCGGAAGCACCCCATTGGCCTGCCGAAGTGTATCGAAAGGCTGCAATTCTCCCTCGCCAGCTTCCGGTTCGTGCCGTGACCGTCGCGGAATTTGTTCCTACCAAAGAAATCATCGGATGCGCTGTTGTCCAGGAGCTTCACCCGGAAGCCGAACTGGAGAACCTCGCCGTGGAGCGAAGCTGGCAGGGACGTGGCGTCGGGCAGTTTCTTCTCACCGCCGTCTTCAAGGATCTCAAGGAACGCCGCTTTGAAGAGTTGCGCCTGGAGGTACGACAGTCCAACCAGAAGGCGATCCGTCTCTATCGCCGGTTTGGTGCGGTCGAGACGGGGCGGCGGCCGCGGTATTACAGCAACCCCGAAGAAGATGCCGTGCTCATGAAAGCGGACATAGCAGGCGGCATGGCCCGTATTCTTGGCTCGTTTGAGCCATCCACCGGGTAGGAACGTCCTGTCTTGAGTGGCTGGTGGCGGCCTGGACCGCAAGGGGGTTTTCTGCCGAGGAAGGGCCAATTCAGGAGCAATCCAAGAATTCCACAGCCCCTGGTTACTATTCATTCGATTTTGGCTCTTGCGGTTTGTGTAGAGACGGAGCTATATGTAAATGTTCGGTAAATCACGGAGGTGCTTGATGGACGAAGTACAAGATCCTACGTTGAGCGAAGAGATCGATCGCCTGCACGCGGAACATCGTCGCTACGCTCAGCGGTTGGAAGAATTGCTTGGAAAACCCTATCTCTCCGACGACGAACAACTCGAAGAGGTGCGGCTGAAGAAGCTGAAGCTGCACGCAAAAGATCTGATCTTTGCTCTGGAACGCCGCTCGCCGGCGATCGCTTAAGAGCCGGGTCGGAGAATTTCAAGGGATTTGCCTGAGCGCCCTTGTACGCGACGCGCCTGCGGGTCGTATGCCCCGCTGAAAACAAAGAAGCTAAGGCAAGCCGGCCAAGAGCGGAAAGCCCTTATAATCGTTGGGGACGATGGTTCGCGACGGTTACATTTACGGATTCAGTCTTCTTGTGGTGGCCGGGGCTCTTGTCTGGGCAACAGGCAATTGGGCCTGGGCTGTGGCGCCCGTCCTGCTGGCCGCCTTCTTTCTCTGGTTTTTTCGCGATCCCGAGCGCTCCATTCCCCAGGCTCCGGGCCTGATCGTTTCTCCTGGAGACGGCCTGGTGACCGAGACGGTGACCATTGCCACACCCGACGGTCCGACAGCAGCGGATCAGCATCTTCCTGAATGTATTCAATGTCCATGTGAACCGGTCGCCGATCGGCGGCATGTTGAGCCGTGTGCACTACCAGAAAGGCCAATATCTGAACGCCATGAACCCGGCTTCGGCCGACCGGAACGAGCAAAACACCGTGACGGTGCGCGGCGAAGGCTTCGAGGTCACGTTCAAGCAGATTGCGGGGCTGCTGGCGCGGCGAATCGTCTTCAACCTGCGCGAAGGCGAACGGGTGGAGCGTGGCCAGCGGGTTGGGCTCATCAAGTTCGGCTCGCGCGTTGACGTCGTGGTCCCGGCGGAAGCAACGCTGCGCGTCAAGGTCGGCGACAAGGTGAAAGGCGGAGCTACGGTGGTCGCGGCGATGCAGGCCGGGGAGAGGCAGTGAACGGGCGCGACCCGGCATTGGCCCGGGCAAGAGCCCAGGCGCGCTTCCGGCGGGGCATGTTTTTGCTGCCGTCCCTCTTCACGGTCGGCAATATTGCCGCCGGGTTCTTTTCCATCACCGAGACCATCAAGGCCATCAGCGGCGATGCCCCGACGCATCTGGACTGGGCGGCGATCGCGATCATCTTTGCCATTCCGTTTGACACCCTGGACGGGCGCATCGCCCGCATGACCAACACCACCAGCGACTTCGGCAAAGAGCTGGATTCGCTGGCCGACGCCATTACCTTCGGGGTTGCGCCGGCGCTGCTGGCGCTGATCTGGGGCTTTCATTTTCTTCCCCGCCACGGGCCACCCGCAGCTGTTGCAGCATCTGCGCCAGGCGGGTGCCTTCATCTGTTTTCTGTTTCTGATCGGCGGCGTCTCGCGCCTCGCACGGTTCAACATTTCGCATGACGCGCAACCGAGAAATCCAGGAAGGCCCGGGCGCAAATACTTTGTCGGCATGCCCATTCCAGCGGCGGCGGGATTTCTTGCCTCCACGGTGCATCTCTGCTACGGAATCCCGATTGAAGACTGGTGGTGGTGGGTTGCGGTTCCGTGGCTGCTGCTTGTCGGCCTGAGCGGGTTTCTGATGGTCAGCACGTGGCGGTTTTGGTCGGGGAAAGAGATCAACTTTTCCCGCGCCCACCCGTTCCAGTTGCTTTTCGTACTGGCCATCGTGTTTCTATGTCATGATTCGCTACTCCAATGTGGTGTTTTTCGGCATCGGATTGACGTATATGTTTTCGGGAATCTGGGCGCGCGCGGCGTACGGCTGGTCGCGTCGACGGCGGCGAAGGCCTGAATCGGGCGGAGCCGAAGACACGGTGGCAGCAGAACGAATTCGATAGGCCCAACGGGGAACTTAGGAACCATAGCCCTTCGTATATTTCCCTCGAACGAGGAACCTGTGTACAAGATTGCGATTGCTGGAGCCTCCGGGGTGCTGGGGCGCGAGTTGAAAGAAGCATTGTCTGAATCGTCGCTGGCTTCGGCGACCTTCGTCCTGCTCGATGAAGAAGAGTCTCAGGGTCAACTGGATCAGGTTGGCGATGAGGTCACGTTTATCCAGGCCATCGGCGCGGATTCGTTCGACCGCACCGACTTCACCTTTTTTGTCGGAAATGAGTCCCTGACGCGCAAGCACTGGCGCGCCGCGCTGCGCGCGGGGTCAACCGTCCTCGATTTGAGCGGGGCGTTGGATCAGGAAGCGGGCGTGCTGGTGCGGGCTCCGTGGCTGGGTGCGGAGAGCGCGTCAGCCGACCTGTTCACTCCAGCGGTAGCCCCGGCGCATCCGGCGGCCCTGGTGCTGTCGCTCCTGTTGGAGCGGTTGCAGCAGGCTGTGCCGCTTCGCTATGCCGCAGCGACCTTGATGGAGCCCGCAAGCGCGTTCGGCCGGGCCGCCATGGACGAGCTGCACCAGCAGACCGTGAACCTGCTCAGCTTTCAGGGAATTCCGCGAGAGGTTTACGATGCGCAGGCGGCCTACAACCTCCTTACCGGGTTGGGCGAGAGCGCCAAAATCAACCTGCCGGCCGAAGAGGCACAGATTCGCAGGCACTACGAGGCGCTGGGCAATGGACGCCAGCCGCTCCTGGGACTGCAGGTGATCCTGGCGCCCGTCTTCCACGGGCACACCTTCTCGATCGCCATTGAACTCGAGCGGCCGGTCGAGATCTCCGCGCTCGAAGAGGCTGTGAGCGGCGAACATGTGGACCTGATCCTGGAAGACACGGATTCGCCTTCGAACCTGGCCGCAACGGGGCAGGACGATCTGTTGGTACGCCTGCGCGCCGAGAAGAGCGGCCGCAATCCGAATGTGGCTTCGCGGTTCTGGCTCTGGGTCGCGTCGGACAACCTGCGCCTTCAGGCTCAAAATGCGGTCCAGTGCGCGCTGGATTTGCGAAGGTTGCGGCCCGCCGGGACCGTGCAGTAGCGCGACGCAAACAGCTACCGGCTTTGCTGCGCAACCAGACCTGCTCGATGTAAGCATCCGTCATGCCCGCGATGTAATCCGCAACCGTCCGGGCCAGGCCTTCGCTGGGAATCTGCACCTGGTGGTCGGCAGGCAGCTCCGACGGATCCGCCATCAACGCCGCGAACAACTCGTGCACGACCTCAGCCGCGTGCACATGATCTTCTTCCATGCCCGGGGAGAGTAGAGATTGCCGTAGAGAAACTGCTTGGCCTGTGCGCGGGCGGCTTCGACTTCAGCGCTCAGCCCTACAAGGCGCGTGGGTGCATTGCGAATGTCGTCAAGCCTCGATGCTGCCAGACCCGCTCACGCGGGCATGCGTTTCCTTCATCAGATCGGTGACGAGGAGATTGAGAATGCGTTTGAGCGTCTCGTAGACCGAGACCTTCGCGGTCGCGTGTGGGAATTGAGCGGCGACCGCATCGGAGTAGCGACGGAAGAGCGGCACTTCCGAGCGAACCTGCTCCAGTGTCAGGATGCCGGAGTCGATGCCATCGTCCAGGTCGGACGTGAGGTAGGCGATTTCGTCGGCCAGATCGATGAGCTGGGCCTCGAGTGGCGGGAACTGCGCAAGGAAATACTCCGAAAGCTCAGGATGTTCGGCAGCCGAGTAATCGCGCGAGTGCTTGATGATGCCCTCGCGCACGGCGAGGGTGAGATTGAGGCCGCGGAAAGCAGCGTAGCGTTCTTCAAACCACGTAACGATGCGCAGCGCGTGCAGATTGTGGTCGAAGCGCAAGCCGTTCTCGCGCAGTGCGGCATCGAGCGCCTTTTCTCCCGCATGCCCAAAGGGCGGATGGCCGATGTCGTGGACCAGTGCGAGCGCCTCGGTGAGTTCGACGTTGAGGCCGAGCGTCGCTGCAAGTGTGCGGGCGATCTGCGTGACCTCAAGCGTATGGGTGAGTCGGCTGCGGAAGTGATCAGACGTGGCATCGGAACGCAGACGCGTGAAGACCTGCGTCTTGCCGGCGAGTCGGCGAAAGGCCCGCGCGTGCAGAATGCGCGCAGCATCGCGCGCAAACGGCGTGCGGTAGGGATGCGGCGCCTCGTCGTAAACGCGAGCTGTCAGTAAATCGCCGTCGATCCCCTGAACTGCGATCGCGCGAGGCAAAGCGAAAGGTAAGTCGAAGCAGAAGTCGTCATGCAATGGAGCCCTGCCCCAGCACACCGGGGCTGGCCGAGTTATACCGCAGCGAGCGTGAGCAGAATGTCGTCGCCGCAGGGAACGAACGTGCGTGGAATCACGTTTGTGGGCTATGCCCGATGATATAAAGTTCCAATACAGCAGGCATTGGACAACGGCAACTGAACGGAGTACCATCCTGCCGAATTTCAAAAGCGATGTGCCTCGAGATGAAATCGGGCACAAGTCTGCACACATATCACCTCAGGACCGGAGGCATGCATGAGAACGATCGATCGAGTTGCGGTTGGCGCAATTGCGCTGGGATTTTTGTTCACCACCGGGTGCGGCGCGCGGCACTCGGACAAAGAAGTCTTCTACCTGATTGCGACCAACGTGAATCTGCCGTACTGGCAGTCGGCTGCTTCCGGGTTCAAGCAGGCAGCCGCCATGTACAAAGTGACCGCGAAGGTAGCGGGCCCCGACACTTACGATGCGAAGGCAGAGCTGGATGAGTTGCAGAAGGCGGTAGCCGCGAAACCTTCCGGCATCCTGATCTCCGTAGCGGATGCTTCGGTGTTGCAATCGGGTATCGATGCCGCCGTTGCCGCGGGGATTCCGGTGTGACCATGGACTCCGACGATCCTGGAAGCAAGACGCCTCTTCTTCATCGGCACGAACAATCTGGAAGCGGGCAGGCTGGGCGGCAAGCGCGTGATCGAGAAGCTTGGCGGCAAGGGCAACGTGGAGTTCTTCACGCTGGGCGGACAGCCGAATACCGACGAGCGGTTGAAGGGATTCAAAGATGCATTCGCCTCGCGTCCCGACATCAAGATCGTCGACGTGTTCGACATCAAGGGCGATGCGCGCAATGCCTTCGACAAGGCACAGCAGGATATGGCGCTGACGGGACCGAAGAAGATCGACGCCTTCGTTTGCCTCGAGGCTTCGTCTGGCAAGACGGTAGCCGATGCAATCAAGCGGGCAGGCGGCGGACGCGAGCTGGTCGCATTCGACGTGGATCAGGACACGTTGGATTCGATCAAGGCCGGAACCATCGATGCGACGATTGCGCAGAAGCCGTACACCATGGGCTTGGTCGGACTGAAGGCGCTCGATGAGATCTTCCACGACCCGCCGAAGACGCTGGCAAAGGACTACAGCGTGGACTCGTTCTCGCCGTACCCGGTGTTTGTGGACACGGGCACCTCGCTCGTCGACAAGAGCAACGTGGATATGTACATTGCCGGAGCGCAGGGGACCAAGTAACGCGGCATTTTGCTGGCAAGACAAGAGCGGCCTTCTTCGAGTGAAGAAGGCCGCTTCTCTTATCGCACGCGATCACCCCGCCGCAGACCCGGAACCCAACCGATATGTTATTCGGGCTTGGGGCTACCGACTGCGTTGTCCTGCTTGGCCAGCCGAACGCGCGCACTTTCCAGCTTGCGCTGAACCTTGGCCACTTCGCCGGGCTCGATATCCGAGGGCGACGACTTGGCATACTCAGCGAGAGAAAGCTCCCACTGCGCGGCGGCGAGGCGGATGCGGCCCGTCTTCTCGTAGAGTTCGCCCAGATGATCGTGGACTGTGGGGTCGGTCTGCTCGCGCACAACCGCCTGGCGAAGATTCTCTTCGGCTTCCTCGTACTGCCCGAGCTTGAAGTAGGCCCAGCCCAGTGAGTCCAGATAGGCGCCATTCATGGGATCGAGTTCCACGGCCTTGCGGATGAATTTGAGCGCCTCGGGCAGGCGGATGCCCTTATCCGCAAGCATGTAGCCGAGGTAGTTCAACGTCATGGCGCTCGAGGGATCGATCTCGAGTGCCTGGCGGAAGAACTGTTCTGCCGGCTCGAAGTGCTTCTGACGCTCGGAGAGCGCGCCCTTCAGAAAGAGCAGGTACGCCTTGTCGTCGTTCTTGAGTGCGAGCGGCGTGGCCTTGGTGTACGCGTCGTCGGCATCTTTCCAGCGGCGCATCTCGGTGTAGAACTGGCCGAGCTTCATCCAGACAACACGATCGCGATCCGCGTTGTCGATCGGCCCTTTACCGGACGTGAGACCCGGCGTGTCGAGCAGAGCGTGCGCCATCGCCAGTCCGTCCTCGTTCTTGCCTTGCTCGACCAGGGTTCCCGCGAGCATGAGCTTCAGGTCAAGATCTTTGGGTCGGGTATCCGCGGCCTTCTTCGCCACCTCGGCGGCCTTATCGAACATCTTGGCTTCGCCGAAGACTTCCACCTGGGCCTCGAGACCGCGCAGGGAAGTATCGCCACCCATATCGACCATCTTCTGGTAAGTCGCGATCGATTGGTCGGTCTTGTTCTCTTCGTGGTACACCTGCGCCAGACGCTCAAGGAAGAAGCCGCGATTGGTTTTCTCTTCGTTGGTGTAGGCCCCGTTGGCATGCGAGGTCGCGTCGACCATCTGCTCGTAGGTCTGCGCAGCCTCGTCGAAGCGCCCCAGAACATCGAGCAGCAACCCTTCGTTGTATCCGGCCTCAAGCGATGTTGGATCCTGCTTGCGCGCCTTGCGGATGGTGGCCAGCGCGTCTTCGTAGTGGCCCTGGCGGCGCTGAATTTCGCCGATATGAATCAGTGCTTCCGTGTTCTCCGGATCGGTCTCGGCCAGCAGCTTGAACTGCTTCAGCGCCTCGTCCAGCTGGTTGTCGGCAAGCAGCGCCTGGCCCAGTACGTCCAGCGTGTGTGCATCGCCCGGGTCCATATCCGCGGCCCGCTGATAGGCGGCGATGGCATCCTTGGAATGCTTCATCTGGTCGTAGGCCGCGCCCAGGGCGACTTCCATCTTGGGGCTGCGGTCATTGACCGGGACAGCTTCAATTACCTTGACGGCATGATTCAAGTCGCCCGATTCGGCATAAAGACGGGCGAGGTTGAGCACAGCTTCTTCAGAATCCGGCTCAATGGATTGCGCAGTCTTGAACTGCTCCTCCGCCTTCTTGGAGTCGTGCTTCACGTTGTAGAGCTGGCCGAGCACCATGTAGTCTTCGACGACGTCTTTGGGCTTGAGACTGACGATCTTCTCGAACTCGGCGATGGCCTGATCCAGGACATTCCCCGAGGGCGAATTGGACGACACGGAATTCGAGGCGTCGCTCAGTTGCCGCAGATAAATGCGCCCCAGCAGCTTGTGCGCCTCGATGTTGTCGGGGGTGTTCTTGAGCAGGTTGCGCGCGGTGACCTCGGCCTCGTGGATGTGGCCGGTGCGGAAGTAGAGGTCGGCCAGGCCATCGTTCAACTGGGGCGAGTTGGGATCGGCATTCAGCGCGTACTTGTACTCATCCACGGCAAGGCGCGATGCGTCGACGTTGCCGTTCTCGAGGGCTTCGTCCTCGTAGATATTGGCCAGCGCAAGGTGATAGTAGGCCACGGCGCGGTTGGTCTGTCCGTCGGCGCCTGGCGCGGGGGACATGGAAGGCGTTGCCGCGGGCGTTGCCGGCTGTGCCGGCTGGCTCTGCGTGGCTTGACCATGTGCGGCTGGAATGGCGAGCAAGATCGGCAGCGCGATGGCACTGAAGAACCTGTAGGGTAAAAAGACGGGTTTTGTTTTCATCATTCTAGGGGTTCCAGGACTCTTCGCGCTCCGGGGGAGAGAGAGTCGGGCTCTCCCAGCGGCTATGAGAAAGGCAGGCAGCCGCAATCCGCGACTCCAGCTACTGTAGAGACGATTTTAACGTTCATTTGTCGCAAAAAGACGGCGAAACACGGGAATTTGTGAGAACGTTTGCGCGGGAAGCACATGGCACGACAATGCCCCGAAAGCTGCCAGGTCCAACAAAGCCTTTGTCCTTGGATCAGTGGCGGAAGTGACGCCTGCCCGTGAAGACCATGGCGAGGCCCAGCCTGTCGGCTGCGGCAATTACGTCCTGATCCTTCACGCTCCCGCCGGGCTGGATGACGGCCGTTGCTCCGGCTGCCGCTGCGGCTTCCAGTCCATCGGGGAAGGGAAAGTAAGCGTCGGAGGCGGCCACGCAGCCGGCGAGCGGCAGAACCGCCTTCACCGCGCCAAATTTAGCCGCATCCACGCGGCTCATCTGTCCCGCCCCGATCCCGAGGGTCTGGCCGTCTTTGGCGTACACGATTGCGTTCGACTTCACGTGCTTGCAGACGCGCCAGGCGAACAACAGGCTGCGCAGTTCTTCAGGCGTAGGCGGCCGCCACGTCACAACGTCCAGCTCCGATTCGGCAACCCGCGCCGTATCCGCATCCTGAAGCAACAAGCCTCCGGACACATGCTTGACGACAGGTTTCGCTGGGGCCGTGTGGACTTCCACCAGCCGCAGATTCCTTTTCGCGGCGAATCGCTCGCGGGCCTCGGGAGTGAAGGCCGGCGCAGCGATGGCTTCCACAAAGAGCTTCGCAATCTCTGCGGCAGCCTCGCCATCGACGGTCGTGTTGATCCCGATGACGCCGCCGAAAGCGGAAACAGGATCGCAGGCCAGGGCCTTCTGATAGGCCTCGAGGACGTTCTTGCCCGTGGCCGCGCCGCAGGGGTTGGTGTGCTTCACGATGATGACCGTGGGCTCGTCGAACTCGCCGGCCAACTCCCAGCAGGCGTCCAGATCCACCAGGTTGTTGAAGCTGAGTTCCTTGCCCTGGAGTTGATGTGCGCCGGCGATGCCGCGCCCCGTGCCATCGGCGTAGAGGGCGGCGCGCTGATGCGGGTTTTCGCCGTAGCGCAGCGACTGCGCCAGCGGCATGTTGATGCGCAGCGTTGCGGGAAACGGCGCCTCTGAGGGGTCAGACGCCTGCGGCACAGGCTCCGCGGCCGGCGGGGCGTTGTCGATTTGTTCCAGCGTGTTGGCGATCGCGGTATCGTACGCGGCGGTCGTCGCGAATGCCTGTTTGGCCAACCGCCAGCGTGTCGCGCGGGATAATCCGCCCTGGTTCGCCTTGAGCTCCTCTGCCAAACCGGCGTAGTCGGCGACGCGCGTGACGATGGCGACGTCTTCAAAGTTCTTGGCCGCCGAGCGAACCATCGAGGGCCCGCCGATGTCGATGTTCTCGATCAGGTGGCCGAAGGCGACGCCGGGCTGGGCCGCGGTCTTCTCGAACGCGTAGAGATTCACCACCACCATGTCGATGGGCTGAATGGCGTGCGCCTTCACGGCGGCTTCATGCTCGGCATTGCCGCGAATGTAAAGCAGTCCGCCATGCACAAGCGGATGCAGGGTCTTCACCCGGCCATCCAGCATCTCCGGAAACCCGGTCAGGTCGCTGATATCCCGAACGGTCAGCCCGGCATCGCGCAGGGCGCGCGCGGTTCCGCCGGTGGAGATCAGTTCCACTCCGAATCCGGCCAAAACCTGGGCGAACTCGACCAATCCGGTCTTATCAGTAACGCTTAGAAGGGCTCGACGAATGGGCTTGATGCGTACGGGGGATTCACTCACGAAAGGATTCCTCTGCAGGGTTGGGCGCGGCGCGCAATGCGGTACGGAGGTCGCACTGGCATGACCGCGGCTTAAATTCCAGACTATATCGAAAGGCCCGGCCATCCGCGTGATTACGATCGGCAGCGTCGGCCGGAATCCACAAGGCGATTCCGTGAAGCGAGATGCTTTAAAGTTGAAGCATGGGAAGTTACTCGCCAACGCCGCCGCTCGAAGATCCTGCCGCGCGCAGCAGCGTGGGCCGCGAGCCGGAGATTCTGCCGCCGGGGCCTCCCATGCCGCAGCAACCGGTGATGCGCAAGCCGCGGCCCGGCTGGCAATCGGCGCCCGCAACCTATCTGCTGGTCGGCATCAACTGCCTCGTGTTTCTGGTGATGGCGGCAAAGGGCGTAAGCATCGGCGCGCCCACGTCCGAACAACTGATGCACTGGGGCGCAAATAACGCCGGCTCCGTGCTTGTGGACGGCGAGTGGTTTCGCATTGTCACTGCGATGTTTGTGCACGTGGGCATTCTGCACCTGGCCACAAACATGTGGTGCCTGTGGAACCTGGGCCTCCTGGCGGAGCCGCTGATGGGGTCCTTTGGTGTGCTGGCCGTGTACATCCTCACCGGCGCGGCGGGGAATCTGCTTTCGACTGATATCAACTGGCTCTTCCCCATTCGCGATAGCGCCGGTGGCGTGTTTTTTCCGGCAGGCGCCGGCGCTTCCGGCGCGGTATTCGGCATAGCGGGCGCGTTGATTGTGCTGCTCAAGTCCAATCGCCTGCCGGTGCCCCCGCTCGAACTCAAAAAGCTGCGCCGTTCGGTGATCTACTTTGCGGCGCTGAACCTGGTGCTGGGCTTGTCCATCAGTGGAGGCAATCTCTTCCTCCACTCCAGCCTGAACATCGACAACATGGCGCACCTGGGCGGCTTCGCTTGCGGGTTGCTCTTCGCGGCGCCCATGGTGCCGAGGCTTGGTTCACCGCGCCAGACCTTCAACACGCGGCTCCGCGTGGCCGTCGGCGTCGTCGTGGGTTTGCTTGTGCTGTTTGCCTTCTACATCAACAACGTCACACCGCCCGCGGGACTGGCGCACTACCTGAACAGCTGACCAGCCCGGGCAAAATCCTAAGTACGCGGAACGTCGAATCCCATTTGCATGAGGAGGAAGACCATGGAACGCCGCGAATTCATCAAGCAGGCTGGGCTCACCGCCGCAGCCGTTGCCTCCACCAGCTCGATCCAAGCCTCCACAACGAAAGCAACAAATCCAATCGCCAGGCGCACGCTGGGCAAGACCGGCGAGAAGCTCTCCATCATCGGCTTCGGCGGAATCGTCGTGATGAACGAAGACACCGGCGCGGCCGCCAATATCGTGGCTGAGGCCGTCGATCGCGGCATCAACTACTTCGACATCGCTCCCAGCTACGGCAACGCACAGGAGCGGCTTGGCCCCGCGCTCGCGCCGTACCGCAAGAATTGCTTTCTTGCCTGCAAGACCGAAGGCCGCTCGAAAGACGACTCGCGCAAACAGCTCGAAGAATCGCTGCGGCTGCTGAAGACGGATCACGTGGACCTCTACCAGTTCCATGCGCTGACCAAGATGACCGAACTGGACACAGTGCTTGGCCCGGGCGGCGCGATGGAAACGATGGAAGCCGCGAAGAAGGAAGGGAAGATCCGCTACATCGGCTTTTCCGTGCACTCGGCGGAAACGGCCGTCGCGGCCATGGATCGCTACAACTTCGACACCGTGCTCTTTCCCGTGAACTGGGTGCTGTTCACGCAGGCCGGCTTCGGCCCGCAGATTCTGAAGAAAGCGCAGGAAAAGAATATGGGGATCCTCGCGCTGAAAGGCATGGCCAAGACGGTATGGCCTGCGGATCAGAAACAAAACCATCCCGAGCCGAAGTGCTGGTATCAACCGGCTGCGTTTCCTGACGAAGCGTCGCTGGGCTTGCGCTGGACCTTGGGCCACCCGATCACGGCCGCGCTGCCGCCGGGCGATGAGAAGTACTTCCGGTTAGCCATGGATGTAGCGCAGAACTACAAGCCGCTTGAGCCGCATGAAGAGCAGGCGCTGCTGGGCGGCGGCCACGGAGTCGAGCCCATCTTCCATCTGGGAAATGATGTGTAGGAGGGCCGAGAGTTTGACGCGGCACAGATTCGCAGCGCGCTGACAAAGTCTGAGGGGCTGCTCGGCTCAACCAAACCGTCCCGCAGGGGCTAAAGCCCAAGGCTCATTTAAGAGAGGTCAAGTACGGGCTGAAGCCCGTACCCTTCAATCGCGGGCTTCTAATGCGAGGGTTCTGCTAGCGGATCGCGGTTGCCGCGAACTTCTTCACCATGGCCAGCAGCAGCTTGCGATCGCTTTCATTCAGGTTCGAGGAGTAGCGGCGGATTTGCGTGAGGAAGCGAAGCTCCTCGTCGGTGAGCTTTTGTGTGGTGAACTGGTGGCCGAACGAGTCATCGGCGAAAAACTGGGCGATCGGCATATCGAGCGCGAGCGCGATCTTCGACAACGTGTCGAGCGAGGGCACCGTGTGGCCGTTCTCAACCCGCGACAGGTAACAGCGGAGGAGGCCGGTTTTCTTCTCGATGTCGCCCTGCGAGAGGCCTTTTTGCAGCCGATGAGCACGAATCGTGGTGCCAATCTTCATGACGGAAATCGTGTCCTGTCTGCTGCCCCTGTAAGCTCATGTCGCCGGCAGCGATGCAATCAGTAGTGGCTTAAGAGTTAACATGCGTACAAACAGAAATCAATAGCAAATCCGTGTCATTCAGTACGTTGGAGAGTGACCGGCGTACACCAAAGGGTTATAAAGCCGTTACGGGCGGGCAACTTCCTGTTCCGGAAGGCCTTCCGCCGGCCAAAGCGCGGTCTTACAGGGCTTTGCGCAGCCAGGCCAGCCCTTCCACGGGATTATCGTTGTAAGGCCGGCAGGGCTCAAATCCGAGCTCCAGATACAGCCGATAAGCCGCGGCCATGGCGGCCGGCGCAGTATCGAGATAGACAGCCTTGCAGCCGGCGGCGGCAACGCGTTCCAGGGCAAACTGGGTCAACGCACGTCCCAGGTTGAGGCCCCGTGCCAGTGGCCGGACCCAGAGGCGCTTCAGTTCGCAGGCATGCGGTTCCACCGAGGCG
Source organism: uncultured Acidobacteriaceae bacterium (assembly GCA_963846095.1). Taxonomy (GTDB): domain Bacteria; phylum Acidobacteriota; class Terriglobia; order Terriglobales; family Acidobacteriaceae; genus Telmatobacter. Next base: position 106,640 of record CAWJUW010000024.1, on the reverse strand, counting down.
GGAAGTGCGCGCCAGGCGACGAAGCCGGCAGGTTGAGAATGCGCGTGAGCGAGCAGGCAGCCGCCGCCCTGTTCGCGGTAGCTGGTCGGGATCCGCGCAGCTTCCTGCTCAAGCGAGCCGAAGCAGAAGCGCGCCGCGCCGGGTTGGGCAACGACGAAGCGCCCGTATTCAAGAAGCAGCTCGCGTGCCGCCGAGAGATCGCTTTCCGGGCTGGCAGGGGAAAGCTCAGCGATGGTGTAGCCAGGCTGTCCTGTTTCAGCTTCGTCCATGCCTGAGTTTACGATGGCACGTATGCGGCGGCAGCACGTCGACAAGCGGGCGCGTAAACTGTCGCACCGGGAAAAGCGTCTTTCTGTGCACAAGGGCAGCGATCGAGAAGCAGGGCCGGGAGAACAGATGCAGCGAACCACCGCGTGGGCAGCTTGGATCGGACTGGTTGCCGTGGGATGCGCGGTCGCCGCGCCGCCGGTATTGTTGGCGCAGACTCCTTCGCCCACTGCCGGTGGATCGGACTCGAGCCCGCCAGCCCAGCAAACGCCCGCGTCGCAAGCTCCAACCATGCCCGCAACTCCCGCCGCAGCCGTGGTTGCCGGCGGCAAACTGCACGGCGTAGTGAAAAGCGGCAACATTCCTCTGCCCGGCGTTACCGTCACCGCGCAAAACACCCTGACCGGCAAACGCTACGCAACCACAACGGACATCACCGGCGCCTGGTCTCTGACCATTCCGCAGAATGGGCGCTATGTGGTGCGCACGCAATTTGCCGCCTTTGCCCAGGGATCGCAGGAAGCGCTGTTGAATGCAACCAGCCATGATCAGGCAGTGAGCTTCAATCTGATCCTTGCCTCCCGCGCCGAAGAACAAGCCCGCCAGGCCGGAACAAACGCGACCGGGACCGGAACCGATGCGGCGGCCCGCCAGGCCTTTCGCCAAATGGCTGCAAACGGCGCGCAAAGTTTAAGCCTGATGAGCGCCCTTGCCGGCGGCGATACCGAGGTGCAGGCGGGTTCGTCGAGCGCGGGATCCGGCGCGGCGTTGCCTTCCATCGCCGGCAACAGCGACTTCGGCGGCGAGTCCGTCGCGATCACAGGGCAGACTGGCCAGGTAAGCCCGGCGGCGGGCGTGGACATGGACCGCCTGCGGGATGTCCTCGAGACGGCGCGCGCGCAGGGCGCCTTACCCGGGCAGGCAGGCGGACTGTTTGGCGGTGGCGGCGCGGGCGGATTTGGCGGAGGTGGTTTTGGCGGTGGATTCGGTGCGGCCTTCGGCGGTGGCGGGTTTGGCCCGGGAGGAGGCTTCGGCGGCGCCGGCGGCTTTGGTCCCGGCGGTGGCGGTCCCGGCGGCTTTGGCGGCGGTGGAGGACGGGGCAATTTTCGCGGGTTCAATCCGGGTCAACCGCACGGGTCTCTTTTTTGGTTTGGCAGCAACTCCGCGCTCAATGCAGAACCGTTTGCGATTGAAGGACAGTCGCAGCAGCAGCCCGCATCCGGCAGCAATCGATTCGGCATTACGTTCATGAGCGCGCCGTATCTTCCCCACCTCACCAAGCCCAGCGGCAAAGACACCATGTTCCTGACCCTCTCAGGGCAGCGCAGTTCTGCCCCGGTGGATGAATATGGAGTGGTTCCCACGGCCGCGGAACGCACCGGCGATTTTTCCGCAGCGGGCTTACCCGCAATCTTCGATCCGGCAACCCTGCAGCAGTTCAGTTCCAACGGCGCGCCGAATGTGATTCCGGCTGCGCGCATCTCCTCGCAGGCGGCAGCCATGCTTGCGTATTACCCATTGCCGAACATCAACCCAACCAGCACCGACAGCAACAACTACCATCTGCTCACGACGCAGCAAACCAATCAGACGCAGGTGGGCGTGCGCTATATGCGCAGCCTGGGGCCGAATGCCGCACTGCCGATGGGTGGCGGGCGCGGCGGGTTCGGCGGTGGGCGCAATGCGAACCAGGGCCTGCGCCAGAGCATCAGCGCCAATTACAACTGGAGCCACTCCGCTGCCGACGCCGTAAACATCTTTCCGCAGCTCGGCGGCAAGACGTCTTCGGCCTCGAACTCGGTGCAGGCCGGCTATACGGTGGGCTACCACAAGGTCACCAGCATCTTTACCGCCGGCTGGAATCGGTCGAACACGCAGGCCAGCAACTTTTTCACCAATGGCCTCGATATCGCAACGCAGGTCGGCGTTCTGGGGCCGAACCATGCGCCGCTGAACACGAATCCGCTGAACTACGGCCTGCCGCGGATTGGTATCAGCGACTTCACCGGCCTCTCCGAACAGCAGCCAAGCCTGTCCCTCCTGCAGACGATCTCCTTTTCCGAAACGCTGAGCTGGATCCACGGCAAGCATAATCTGCGCTTCGGCGGAGACTATCGGCGCGTGCACCGCGATCTGCAAACCGGCAACAACGCGACCGGGAGTTTCACCTTCAGCGGCCTCTTCACCGAAGATGCGAATGGAGACGCCTCAACAGGCGCGCCGTTCGCTGACTTTCTCCTCGGGCTGCCGCAGGAGTCTTCGATCGATGCCCTGGTGAACAAGGCGTACCTGCGCGACAACGTGATGGACGCCTACGCAACCGATGACTGGCGCGTGCTGCCGAGCCTGACACTGAACTATGGCGTCCGCTACGAGTTCTATGCACCGTACACCGAAAAGTACGGCCACCTGGCGTTTGTCGACACCAACGCGAACGCGGCCTTCACGAGCTCAAAGCGAAGTGACGGCGGGATCCACCGCGCCATTCAGTGGCTCGCTGCCCAACTCGCTCGTCTATCCGTTCCGCACAGCCTTCGCGCCGCGCGTGAGCATCGCGTACCGCTTGCCGAAGCAGGCTGTGCTGCGCGCCGGGTTCGGCATGAACTACTCGGTCGGACAATACGGCAACTTCGCCGGCACCATGGCTGCGCAGCCTCCGTTCGCCAATGAACAGACCAACGAAGAATCGGCAGGGAACACTGCCTCTTCAGCATGCGCGCGCACCACGCCGATGACCTGCTTCACATTGGGAGATGGCTTTCCCTCGCCGAACGCCACAGGCAATTACGCAATTGATCCGCACTATCCGCTGCCCTACGTGCAGGTGTGGAACATCGACGTGCAGAAATCACTGCCGTGGGGCATCGTGATGAACATCGGCTACAACGGGTCGAAGGGCAACCATCTCGATATGCGCAGCGCGCCGCGCGCCACGCCGCAGAATCCCCTTACGGATCCGACCAACCTTGTCTTCACTTACGATCAGGCCGAAGCATTTTCAAAATTCAGCGCCGGCACTGTGCGTGTGAACAAGCGCATGACGCATGGCTTCGCCCTGGGCGCAAACTACCAGTATGGGCACTCGATTGATGACGCCGGCTCCGTCAACGGCGTTTCGCAGGTCGTCGCGCAGAACTGGCAAGATCTGCAGGCCGAAGAAGGCAACTCGAGTTTCGACATTCGCCACCAGGTCAGTGGCACCTATGTTTACGAATTGCCGTTTGGCAAAGACAAGTTCTGGGTGACGACCGGCACGGGTTCGCACATCCTGGAAGGCCTTTCGGTTTCCGGAAGCTATACGTTCGCTACCGGCGAACCTTTGACGCCGAGCTATTCCGCGGCCGTTTCCAGCATTGCCTGCGGCACGGCAGGCGCGCTTCGGCCCGATCGCACCGGCGTCTCGGTAACCGCGGGCGGCGGATCGCTGAATCAGTGGTTCAATCCGGCTGCTTTTTCGCTTCCAACGGGAACCCCGGGCTATTGCAACGCGTTCGGCAATGCGGCGCGCAATTCGATTCAGGGGCCGGGCTCGCATCACCAACAACATGGCGCTCTCCAAGACGCTTGGCCTCGGCGACACGCGAAGTATGGAGATTCCGGGCCACGCTGAACAACGTATTCAACACGGTGCAATACAACGGCGTGGGGACGGTGGAAGATCAGCCGCGCTTTGGGCAGGTGACGTCTGCCTATGGGATGCGGTCGTTTCAGTTCACGGCGCGATTCAGATTCTAGAGCGCATTTGAAAGCGCCGGATGCGGGTTGAAGGAAGAGAAATGACAAGCTGGGGCCAAAAAATCGGAGCAGGCATCGCGACGCTGGCGCTTGTTCTGCCCAGCGCTCCGCCTGGACGCGCGCAAAGCTCCAGCCCGCCGCAGGACACGCCGGCTTCTGCCTCGCAGGACAGCGGATTCGTGCTCAAGATGAATGGCGAGCTGGTGCTCACCAACGTCGTCGTGCGCGACGCGAAAACCGGTGAAGTTGTCCGCGGACTGCAGCAGAGCGACTTCAGCATTGCGGAAAACAGCAAGACCGCAGCATATTGAGACATTCGATTTTGAGAGTGTTGACCGCGCCACGCCGCTGAACGAAGCCACGGTGAGCGGGCTGGCCGCAGGCGCTAGTGGAAACGGCAGCAAAGCGGTTGTGGTTGCCAAGCCGGAAGAACTGCGCAATCACCGGCTCATCGTGATGTTCTTCGATCTGACCTCAATGCAGCCGGAGGACCTGGATCGCAGTGTGCAGGCCGCGCAGGATTTCCTGAAAAAGAAAATGCAGCCCGCGGACCTGGTTGCGCTGGTTTCGCTGGGCGACACGCTCAAGGTGGATCAGGACTTCACCGCCGACAAGCAGGCGCTGATCAACGAAGTTGCCGTGTACAACGGCACCGAGGGGCAAGGTTTTGCGTCGGGCGCGACCTCGACGTCCAACCAGACCGAAGACACCACGGGCTACACACCGGACGAAAGCGAATACAACGACCTGAACACCGATCGCGAATTGTATGCGCTTGCGCGCAGTGTCCAAGTCCCTCGAGAAAATTACCGAGAAGAAGTCGCTGCTCTATTTTTCCGGCGGCATTGAGCGCGATGGCATTGAAAACCAGGCTTCGCTGCGAGCGGCCATCAACGCGGCCGTGCGCGCGAACCTTGCCATCTACAGCGTGGACACGCGCGGTCTGCAGGCGATTGGACCGCTGGGAGATGCGTCGACGGGAAGCCTGCGCGGCGCCGGCGGATTCAATGGCGCGGCGCTCGGCAACAACATGCAGTCGAACTTCGCCACCCAGGAAGTCATGGCGACGCTGAGCTCCGACACGGGCGGAAAAGCATTCTTCGACTCCAACGATTTTGCCCCGGCATTTGCTCAGGTAGAGCGCGATACATCGGCCTACTATGCGATCGGCTTTCGCAGCACCAATCCCGTGCGCGACGGGAAGTACCGCAAGCTGACGATCAAGGTGAATCGCCCCGGCGTGAAGCTCGAGTATCGTCCCGGCTATTACGCGCCCGCCGACTTCAAGCACTCTGGCCACGAAGATCGCGAGCGCGACCTCGAAGAGCAGTTGGCCAGCGATCTGCCGGCGACCGACATGGCCGTCTACATGGACGCACTGTATCTTCCGGCTGGACGAGAACCGGTTCTATGTGCCGGTTTCGCTCATCGTGCCGGGTTCGCAGATTCCGTTTGTGAAGGGCGGCGATAAAGACAAGGCGACGCTCGACATCATCGGTTCAGTGATCGACGAGGTGAAGCGCCCCGTTGGCCGCGTGCGCGAGACGGTGAAGCTGAACCTTGATCCCACATTGCAGGCGCGGCAGAAGAATATCCAGTACACGACGAGCTTCAATCTGCCTCCGGGCAAGTATCAGGTCAAGTTTGTGGTGCGCGAAAACCAGACCGGGCGCATGGGCTCGTTTGTCGCGGACATCAATCTGCCGGAGATGAAGAAAGCGCCGCTGAAAATGAGCTCGATTGTGCTCGCCTCCATGCGCCAGCCGAGCAAGAAGACGAGCCCGCTGATTCGCGATGGCGAAGAGTACGTGCCCAATATCAGCCACGTCTTCCGGCAGGATCAGCATCTGTATCTGCTCTACGAGATCTATAGCCCGGCGCATGAAAAGCTCGCCGCCGACGCGCCCAGGGGCAGCAAGCCCGGCATTGACCTGCTCAGCAGCCTCGAGTTGATCCAGGGCTCCACCAAGGTATACGAGACGCCCGTCGTGCAGGCCAGGGCGATCAACGTGGAAGGCCGCGACGCGGTTGCGATTGAGCTCGATGTGCCGCTGACCGCGCTCAAGCCCGGGCCCTATGTGTGCCAGCTGAACGTGATTGACGACGCCGGCGGTAGCTTTGCGTTTCCGCGCTTTGCCGTAGTGGTGCGCGAGCCGGCCGCGGCTGGGCCTACGACTCAGCCCGTGAGCGACTCCGGCTCTTCGGGTGGCACAGGCGATTCCGGGCCCACAAACCCGTAAGGGCAGTGACGGCAGCCCGAGCCGCAGCAGGTCCCGCGCTTCAGGTGATATGCCGCCGTGAAGACGAGATAGCCGTTCTCCATGTAGAAGTCTTCAGGGTCGAGCGCTGGCAGCTGTTCCGCGGGCGGCATGCTCCCATTCTCACAGATAGAATGAAAGAATGACCGCTTCCGCCGAAGAACGCGCGCGCCGCATCAAAATCATTCTTTTCGATGTCGACGGGGTTCTGACCGACGGAACCATCTGGGTCTATCCCGTGCCCGTGATTCTGCCCGATGGATCAACGGCCACCAAGCCGATGGAGCCCAAGGGATTCAATGCGCACGACGGTGCGGGGATGACGCTGGCGCGGCTGGGCGGCATGAAGGTCGGCGTCATCACCAAGCGAGTCAGTGAGACCGTTGCCATTCGGGCACGCGATCTGAAGATGGAGTTCGTCTATCAGGGTCAAGCCTTCAAGATGAAGGCGGTGCGCGACATTGTGGCGAAAGAGGGCGTGAGCCTCGAGGAGATTGCCTATCTCGGCGACGACGTTGTCGATCTGCCCGTGATGCGCGCGGTGGGGCTGGCCGTCGCCGTGGCCAATGCGCGCGAGCAGGTGAAGGCCGAGGCGCACTACGTGACGCCGCATGCCGGCGGGCAGGGCGCGGGACGCGATGCGATCGAGTTCATTCTTGCCGCCAAGGGTCTGCTCGAAGAAGTCCTTGCAAAGTCGATCGACGAAGACAATCCGATCTCCGCGGCGCAGGATATCGGCAAGGGTCTGGAGGGCTAGTCTCGGTCGCGGCCCAAGGATTGCAAGCGACAGGAAATGGCGTCAGGGGAAGCATAATCGTGAGCGAAGAAGGCAGCAAGAAAGCGGTTGTTCTGCTCAGTGGCGGCCTGGACTCGGCTACTGTGCTGGCGATCGCACGCGCCGCGGGCTACGAGCTCTTCGCGCTTTCGTTCTCCTATGGGCAGCGGCACGTGTGGGAACTGGAGGCGGCGGCGCGTGTTGCTGCGTCGATGAATGTCAGGGAACATCGCACGGCGCAGATCGATCTGCGCGTCTTCGGAGGATCGGCGCTGACGGATGCCATCGATGTGCCGAAGGGCCGCTCGACCGACGAGATGGGCCATGGAATCCCTGTCACGTATGTGCCGGCGCGCAACACGATCTTTTTGTCGTTCGCGCTGGCGTGGGCCGAAGTGCTGGGATCGAGCGATGTTTTTATCGGCGTGAATGCGCTCGATTATTCGGGATATCCCGACTGTCGGCCCGAGTTCATTGAGGCCTTTGAGAAGATGGCGAACCTTGCAACCAAAGCCGGCGTAGAGGGCCGGCAGGCATTGAAGATTCACACGCCGCTGATCGCGCTTTCGAAGGCAGAGATCATTCGCAAGGGTGTGGAGTTGGGCGTGGATTACGGGTTGACGAGCAGTTGCTACGATCCCTCGCCGGCTGGAAAGCCATGCGGCGCCTGCGACTCCTGCCTGTTACGGCAAAAGGGATTCCGCGAAAACGGAATGGAAGATCCGCTGCACTACCAAAGTTAGCATTTGCTAACGGAAGTTTCGAAGACCTTGCAAAAACAGCCATGGCTTGGGCCGATGGCCATTTGAGAACAATGAGATGAATTACGCAGTCAAAGAAATCTTTTACACGTTGCAGGGCGAAGGCGCGCATGTGGGCCGTCCGGCGGTGTTTTGCCGCTTTGCCGGATGCAATCTCTGGTCGGGCCGGGAAGAAGATCGCGCCACGGCGATATGCCAGTTCTGCGATACGGATTTTGTGAATGTCGATGGCCCCGGAGGTGGGAAGTTCGCCTCCGCAGGGGAGTTGGCAGCAGCCGTTGAAGAGAAGTGGCCGAAAGATGCGCACAGCGGCACTCGTTTTGTTGTGTGCACCGGGGGAGAGCCGTTATTGCAATTGAATGCACCGCTGATTGATGCGCTGCATGCGCGTGGATTCGAGATCGCGGTGGAAACGAACGGCACGCTTGCGGCCCCCGAAGGCCTGGACTGGGTTTGCGTGAGCCCGAAGGCCGGGGCGAAACTCGCGCAACTCAGCGGGGACGAATTGAAGCTTGTCTATCCGCAGACCGGCTTCCATCCCTGCGAGTTTGAGAAGCTGGGTTTCCGGCATTTCTTTCTGCAGCCGATGGACGGGCCCGACAAGAGCGTAAACACTGCATTGGCGGTGCAGTATTGCATGGAGCATCCGCAGTGGCGGCTCAGCCTGCAGACGCATAAGCTGCTCGGCATTCCCTAGCGCGTGTTTACGGAACCGCCTGTGCGTAGGGCTGAACGTGCACGGGGTCAGCATCCGGCTCGACAACCCACACAGAGCGCCCTTGATACGCGCGAATCAATTCTTCATTCTCGCGAGCGCCCATGTCGCGCGCCCACAGAATCGAGGCGCGATCGAAATCGGGCCCGTTGTAGACCCACTCGTCAATGGGGCTATGCTCAGGCGAGTAGCGCACGATCACCAGCTTGCGTCCGGGAACGCTGTTCAATTGCTTCTCTACGTCTGCACGCGGGAGCCCCAGCCGCCCAGGACCAGCCCACGTTGAAGCCCAGGCCGCACTGGGCCACGGCGCCAGGGCGAGATGAAGTGGCTCGGCGATGAGCCGAATTCCCGCGAGCAAAATGCAATTGAGCACAGTAAACCGCACCAGCGCAGCGCCCACGGGCTGTCCACCGGGCCGCCACTGGCGCAAGTGTCGCATCATCTGCAGTCCGAGCGCATAGAGCGCGGGCGTGATCGCCGCGAAGTAGTGCGGGATGAACCACGTCTCCAGCGAAACACCGAATGCCACCAGCAGGACGCAGACGAGCAGAAAACGAATGCGGCCATCCAGAAAGATGCGCCGCACCATGATGAGTGGCGCAAGCAGGGCTATTCCGCAAAAGAAGTAAAGTGCGCGCGCCGGCTTGGCGAGAAGTGTTTCTGTGAAGAAGCCGGGCAGGGTATGCAGTCGCTTCGCGTAAGCGAGCTCGACATTGATATAGAAATCGTGAAGCGCCTTGTGCCGGTACACGGGCTCCGGGCGCGGAGATTCCCAGATCCAGTAAGGCGCGGCGGCATATTGCGCGCGATCCACGCTGTAGGGAAGCGTCAGCGGGCTGCCGAAAGCCCGATTGTCGTAGTAGCCCAGCCACGCCATCGTCGCCAGAATGAGCGCCATGGGCAACGCCGAGCAGCGCAGAAGCAGCGAAAGGGAAGTACGCTCCGGACCAAAGAACGCCCAGCGCAGAAGCGCAAACCCAACCGGCAAACACAAAAGCAGCCCTTCAAACGGGCGGCTCAGCGCAAGCACACACAGGCCCGCGGCGATCAGCATCGTGTAGCGCAGTCGATGTGTTTTGAGAAAGCGCGGCAGTGCCCCCAGTACCAGCGCCGCGCCAAGTGCGGCGATCGACCCTCCACCGGAGTACGTATTGATCCAGTAGCTGAAGAGGCCGATGCGAAGCACAGCGAGGATTCCGCCAAGCAATGCCCACGCGGGCGGAAGCCACGCCTGCAGCATCCAGCAGATCGCGGCGCACATGAGCGACGTGATGCAGAGAAGGCCGAACCAGGGATGACCGAAGAGCACCTTACCCGCAGCCAGGATCAGCCCTTGCGCAGGAAAGTACATCGACACATAGGTCGGCTGCATCGTCACCTGGATGGTCTCGAAGTGCGTCCACAGTGCTGGCGTTGGATTTGCGAGCCGGCCCAGCGCGAACGTGTTGGCAGCGAGAAGAAAGCTGAAGTCGTCCTGCACAAACGGAAGCGGGACCGGGCAAAGCGCCAGGATGGCGAGACGAACTACGAACGCGGAGACGCCGACGACCAAGACAGCGAGACGCTTTCTGCGCGCGATGTGGCAGAGACCAGCTTCGATGCGGCCAAACCACGATGCGCCTGTCCGCGGCAGCGCGAAGGCAATGGCCACGAACATCAGCGTGGAGGCAGCCTCAACCAGCATCAGCGAAATTGCGGTCTCGTGGCCGGCCGGCATAGCCATAGCTTAACGATTCGCGGGCACAACCACAGGTGGCGTTGCTGGTTCGAGCGCGCCACGCGTGGACTCAAAGAGCACGTGGCACTCGGGTTCGGTTAACTGAAAGCCTTCAGGGAAGGTGCCGCACCATGCATGGGCAAAGCGATATCCCGCTCGTTCCACAGCGAGGAACTTCGGCGCACTCAGATCGATCTGGTTGGAGAACGATTTGTTGCGGATCTCAACCAGGACGAATCGAGGATGCGTGGGCAACATCTGCTCGAACCGCAGCTCAGTAAGGTCGTCGCTGCTCCACCACCAGAATGCATTGGCTTGATTGGCATAGATGTTCTGATCGAAATAGGGAAGAATTCCCACGTCGTCAAATGCGCCATTCCCTTCATCGTCGATCGCGGTCACAATCACCTTATCTCCGCGCGCCACAAGGGGCCTGAGAAACTCCGCCGCAGCAAGGTCGGGTGAGTAGGGAAAGAAGTGGTCGTAGTAGAGCGCGTAGCCTGCCCAGGCTATCTGCGTTGCAATCATCACCGCCAGCGCGATGCGGCCAAACGATTCGCGCCTCGAGATCGCAGCGCCCGGTTCAGGCCAGGAGATCCAAAGCAAACAGAGAAGAAGCGGAATGAGCAGGCCGGCATGCCACCAGCGTGCGTAAATACGGCCTGAGAAGAGCGCGAAGCAGACGACAGGCAGGAGATAGAAAAACCGCGAGCGCGCGGCGAAGAGAGCGGCGATGGCGATCCAGAAGAAAATCGAAAGCTCCCATGGCCAGCACACGGCGCGCACCAGCGAGGCAATTGCATCAGGAATGAGCGCGCGGGAGTGCTCGGGCAAGAGCGCCCGTACGATGTCGTGCGGTGGCCACGCGGTCCAGAGGGCAAAGGCATAGAAAGCCGCGATGATCAGCGCGCAGGAGAGCAGCCCGCGGCGATCGTGTGCCTTGTCACGGCCCCCATTGCGGATGCGCTCAAGGAAGTAAACGACGGCGAGGCCTGCGGAGATCGCCGCGGCGTGCAATGACGTGTTGGCAAGAAGACCCAGGCCGAGCGCGACGAGCAGCGGATGTCTTCTCCAAAACACGGCAATGCCGAAGAGCAGCAGCGGCGCCAGCACATAGCTGCGCGCGATCACCGCGTACTGATAGAGAAGGAAGGTCGTGAAGGGCAGGGCAAGCTTCAGGAAACGAGGGAAAGGTGAAGCGAACAGCAGCAGCGCCGTGGCCAACAGCGCGATGGCTCCGCAAAACCAGTGCAACCCGGTGTAGCCGATGTGCGCACGGTTCAAGACCCAGAGAAGAAGATGCCAGAGCCCGGGAGAGCCCTCGTAACGCAGGTAAGTTCCGAACAGTTCCCGAAGCGAGAGGTTGCGCGCAAGTTGCCATGCCTGCGCTTCATCCGCCCAGGGCTCATGAAAGGGAATCGCCGCAGCGACGATCGCCGCATAGGCCAGGAGGGCGATGCTTTCCGGCCACCGAAAAAGAAGGAAGTGGCGGAGCGGACGGCGGCGCTGCCCAATTCCGCTCCCGGTAAAAGAAGCGTCCCCCTCGCCATCGGTTTGGCCTTGCGCGGTTTCAACGGTGGAGTCATGCATCGCGGTCGACCGAATCCTTTTCAATTCTATGCACCGTTTTGTTTCTCCGCAGGACGCGAAGGCTTCAGAAACTGCGGAGTGAACAGCCGCGGGACGCGTCTTTTCCTAACGGCGGCTCGGCGCGTGTCTAACAAGCTGGAGATTCCATCCCGGAGGGTTTTCGGGCAGCGTGACCACCGTGCCCGGAGAAGCCATCTCCAGCCTTTCCGCTTCACGCGCAAAGTGCAGATCGACGAAAGGCGGCCGCTCCCAGCCGCGAACGATGCCCAACAACATCACCACGAGAAGAACGGAGGAAGTCACCCTGAGAGTCTTCACGCCGCTAAAAAAGCACCACAACAGCGACCATGCAAAGCCCAGCGACGAAAAAAACCAATAGTGAGCGCCGCTCGCCGAAGCCAGGGAATCCCAGGCTGTGGCATTGGCGGGCGTTACAGGATTCACGAGCAACGCACCCAGGATGGCCAAAGAAAAAAGAAGGAAAAGCTTCATCGGCGTCGCCGATCGAACCAGGCAAATGACGACGATCGCCGTTCCTCCAATTGCAGCAGCGCTCAAAAGAAGCACGAGCCTCGTGCTGGTCAGGCTCGCCAGAAGATTGTCCCCAAGCAATACTCCCAGATAGATCTGCCCACCCAGGATTCGACCCAGCAAGGCGGCGCTGGCGCCAAGGGAAGGATGCGGCCGGCCGGAAGGGTCGATCACAAGCAATCCCCATGCCTGCACAAAACAGAACGCGGCCAGCCAAGCCGCAGTCAGCCACCGCCAACGATCGCGGCGTGTCCATGCCATGAAAAGAGCAACCGGCATAAGGAAGAAACAAAATGGCCCGGTCAGCCCGCAGAGCAGCAGAATCGCGAGGTCGAAGAAATTCCCCGCAAGCCCACGGGGTTTGGAAGCTGTCAGCAATAGAAAAGCGCACAGAGCCAGCAACCACTGCGACTCGGTAATCCCGTAGCTCAGTTCCGCGCAATTCGGAAGTGCCAGGAAGATTCCCGCCATCAAGGCTCGACCCCGCAGGTTTCCCCAGGCTTCAAGACGCGAAGAGAGAAGAATATTGACCGGCAAAGCTTGAAATGCAAACGCAAGAAGGTTCAAGACAAGTGGCGCCGCTGCCAGCGGTACAAGCAGCGCAAGTGCAGCGCCGAGCCGCGGCAGCGTCTGGAAGTATCCAGTGTGAGCTTGAAAGAGCGCAGCGTACCACCCGCGGTTATAGGAGTCAGCGAACCACACATGTCCGTCTTCCGCGAAAAACTGAGGATGAAGGATGGCATCAAGCCTGCGCGAAATCAAGACCCCGTAGGCGAGCAGAAAGACAGCGCCGTGCTGACCAATGCTTAGTCCGGTCTGCGGTTCTTTGCCGTTCTGCATTCAACCGCCTTTATGGTTCGCCGCGTGTTTCACCAGCTGCATGGTCCAGCCTTGCGGATGCTCGGGGATCGTGACGACAGTTCCCGGCGAAGCCTCTTCGAAGCGTTCAACAGACTCTGAGAAATGCGTCTCCGAGTAGGCAGGCTGGTGCCAACCGCGAAAGATTCCGTAACCCATCAGGCATAAAAGAATGCTCGATACGACCTTGACCGCGGAAACGCGAGAATGAAAGCCGTAGAGAAGCGACCATGCGAACGCCAGGGTTGGATAGAACCAATAACGAAGACCGGGCAAGCCGGCATACACCTGCCACACCGGAATTGTGGGGTGGTCCCACTCAAAAGGGCTCGTAAGGCCGGCGGCGAAGATAGCGGCCGAGAAGCAGACGAAGAGCTTCATGGCCATCGGCGATTGTAGATTGGTGATCACAATCCAGGCCGTACCGAAAATGGCAATGCAGACGAGAGCAACCACAAGCTGGTGGCTCGTCTTTGCGGCCAGCCCATTGGGGCCGAGCACGGTGGCCAGATACACCTGGCTCCCGAGAATGCGACCGAGCAATGCAAACCCTGCGCCGAGCGCCCGATGCGGCCGGGAGCCGGCTGCCACAAACAAGAGCGCCCGCAACTGGATGAAGCAGGAAAAGGCAAGAATCAAACTCTGCACGGAACGCCAGCGACTCGGAGTCCTCCAGGCGAGGAAAACCGCGACGGGCAGCAGCACGATACAGAACGGCCCCGAAAGCCCGCAAAGCAGTACCAGGGCTCCCTCGAGAAAGCGTTCCGTTGTGGTCTTTGGTGGCAACGCGACAAGCAGAAGGAACGTGCAAAGCGCCAGCGCCCATTGTGCATTGGTGATCCCGCGACCGACTTCGTCGCAATTAGGGAGCACCAGGTACACGCCCGCAAGTGCAGCGCGAAAACGCAAGCTTCCCCACACCGACGAGCGCGCCATGAGCAGCATGTTGACGGGAAGCGCCTGGACTGCGATGGCAATGACATTGAGAAACAGCGGCAGAAACGCCAGGGGCAACAGCAGCGCCAGGGCACCGCCCAAGCGGGGTAACACCTCGATGTACCCGACAAAGGTGCGGAAAAGCGCGTGCCACCATCCCAGGTTGTAAGCGTCTGCAAACCAGACGTGGCCGTCCTCCGCATAGAGCTGCGCATGGAATACCGCATCCGGCCGTCGCAAAATCAGAACGGCGCAGGCTATGAGGAATGCGGCGCCATGGAACCATCGCCCCTTCCACGCGTTCGCGCGTTCCTGTGTGGTTGTCGGGCTCATGCTCGATTTAAGGTTATTTCAATTTAGTAGGATGCTCTTGAGCTGCCCTCAAATTGGAATATCAGGTGACAACTCTTTTCTTCCAGATGCAGGCGTACAGGCCAGGAGCCGCAGAACATCTGCGTGAATCGATAGCCTTCCGTGTTCAGAAGCTGAACAGTCGGGTCGGGTAGATCGACGGACGCCGTTGGGTTCGAGGAACGGAACTCTGCAACCACAAGCGCGGGGTGTGTTGGCAACAGCTCCTTGAATTCTTTTTCCGTTGAATTCTTCGTGCTCCAAAACCAGTAGGTCTCATGCTGATTGATGAAAATACCGTGGTCGAAATAAGGCGCCAATCCCACCGCGCGGGCGGCCTGGCAATCGGTCCCGTTCAGATACGTTAGAGCGATTGCATCTCCCTTCTGAACGAACGGCTGCAGAAACCTGGCAGCAGCAAGATCCGGTGAAAATGCGTTCCCGTGATCGAACGTGAGAGCGTAGCCGCACCAGAGCATCTGCACGCCGGCCATGCAGATGACAGCGATGCGGCCCGCGAGTTCAGAGCGCGCCAGTCCATCGTTTGCTGCGGGCCATGTGATCCACATGAGCGTAAGGACGAGAGGGAACAGAAGCCCCACATGCCACCACTGGGCATATCCAGCCACGCTGAAAGCAACCACCAGCACCACCGGTATCAGGCAAAGGAGTGCGCGTCGTCCGCGAAAACAAAAGACGATCGCTGCCCAGAACGGGAGCGATAAAGACCACGGCTGGCACAATAAATTGAGTCGCCAGATCAAAGGGAAGAGACGATTCCCCGTGGGAGGCAGAAACGCCAGGTCGTGCGGTGGCCAGGCTGTCCAGATTGCGAACCCATAAAAGGCGAGGAGAAGAAGCAAGCTCAGCCCATTCGCACCGCGGTTCCTGCTTGTCCTCAGTTCCCGCGCATGCTGGAGCAGATAGACAATTGCGAGCCCGCCTGAAATCACTGCGGCATGGAGAGCGAGGTTGGCAAGCAGGCCCAGCAAGAGCGCCAGAATGAGCGGATTCTTCTTCCAGGCCAGTGCTATCGAGAAGAGCAGGAGCGGCGCCAATACGTAGCTTCGCGCCACAACCGCATATTGGAAGAGCAGAAAGTAAGAAAACGGCAGCAACAGCTTCAGATACCGCGGAAAGGGAGACTTGAGAAGAAGGAGCGCGCTCGCCGCTGTCGCAATTCCTCCGCAGATCCAGTGCAGCCCGGTGTAGCTGACATGGGCGCGAATCAACATCCATAGAAAGAAATGCCACAGACCCGGGGATGCCTCATAGCGGATATGCGTTTGAAACAGGGAACGCAGGGAGAGGCTGCGCGCCAATTCCCATGCCTGGGCCTCATCTGCCCACGGCTCGTGGTAGGGGATCGCGCATGCAACGACAGTTGCAAAACACGAGACTGTGCACCATTCGGGGAAAGTCGTTGCGAGCAGGCTCTTGAAGACCGTAGCGCGCTGACGGTTCGGGATGGCCGCCGCGGAGGGGTCGATCGATTGAATCCCTTCCTCTGCCAGCAGTTCCATCGTTCCTGTCCGATCCGGATTCCGTGCGCGGTCTACACGCTCTGTGAGGTTTGCGCCGCGTAGTAGGTCTGGGTCACTTTTCGGCCGGCAGGGCCAAACGCGGGCGAGTGGATCCATCCCCACTTGTGCGCGACAAAGCGCACGGTGGTGGCGAGTACGCCGAGACCGTATTCCACGCTGCGCTTGAAGTTGATCGACGAGGCTTCTTCAAAGTACTTCGTCGGGCACGAGATCTCGCCGATGTTGAAGCCGAACACCACGGCCTGCGCAATCATCTGGTTGTCGAAGACGAAGTCGTCCGAGTTTTCCAGCAGCGGCAGCTTCTCCAGCAGTTCGCGCGAGAAGGCGCGGAAGCCGGTGTGGTACTCCGAGAGCTTGACGCCGAGAAAGAGATTCTGGAAGGCGGTCAGCACGCGGTTGAAGACGAACTTGTAGAGCGGCATGCCGCCCTTGAGCGCCCCGTTGCCCAGAATGCGCGAGGCCAGCACCATGTCGTAAACGCCGCTGGCGATCATGCCGGCCATGGCGGGAACCAGCGCGGGTGTGTACTGATAGTCGGCATGCACCATCACCACGATGTCGGCGCCGGCGGCCAGTGCTTCGCGATAGCAGGTCTGCTGGTTGCGCCCGTATCCATAATTACGGTCGTGCACGAAGGTCTGCACGCCCAGCTTCCGGGAGAGCGCTGCGGTGTTGTCTTTGCTGGAGTCGTCGACGAGAATCTTGATGTCGACAACCTCCGACAGTTCGCGCTACGGTCTTCTCGAGCGTCCGCTCGGCGTTGTAGGCCGGCATCACGACAGCAATGCGCTTTCCGTTAATCATGGCACTCTCCTGCAGACAACATCGGCCCGATGCTTCTTCGCTGCAGGGTAACCGCGATAGCGGCGGCTACGGGGTGGCCGGGTACGGTGCAACAACGGCCGGCAGCGAATCTGGCTCTACCAGCCACACTTGGCGCGTGGCGTAGTAACGCATCAACTCCAAATTATGGGCAGCGTCCATCTCCCTTGCCCATACGACTTTGGAGGTATCGATGTCGGGGTCGTTGTAAACCCACTCATTTAAAGGGTTATGGCGATCGGTGTAGCGGACGAGAACGAGCTGTTGGCCTGGTTTTGCCTCGAGGTCTGCCTGTACCCGGGCGCGCTCGGTTCCAAAGTGATCGGGCCCATACCAGACGTCCGTCCAGCCCGACGCCGGCCATTCCGGAAGCGCCAGTTGCAGCGGTCCGGCAAACAGGCGGAAGCCCGGCAGCAGGATGCAGATCGTCACAAGGAGCCGCACCATGAGCAGGCCTACAGGCTTGCCTCCGGGCCGCCACACACGCAGGTGGCGCATCGCCTGCAGACCGATGGCATAGAAGGCCGCAGTGAACGGAGCGACGTAATGCGGGATCAGAAAGATCTCGATGCCCATGCCCACGGCAAGAAACAGTACAGACAGAACCAGAAAGCGTATGCGGCGGTCGAGAAAGACTCTCCGGATCATGATCAGCGGCGGCAGCAGTGCGAAGCCGGCAAAGAACTTGAAGGTGCGAATGACTTTGACCAGCGTCTGCGGCAGAAATCCTGAGAGCTTGTGGATCTTCTTGTAAGCGTCGAGCTCGTTGTGCTCGTAAAAGTACTCCAGAGCTGCATGGCGATAGACCGGCGCGGGCCGCGGCGGCTGCCAAACATAATACGGAGCTACGGCATAGGTAGCGCGGTTCACGGAGTAGGGCAGCGTGGTTGGACTGCCGAAGGCGCGGTAATCGTAATACGCCATCCATGAGCCCGCGGCCACCAGCAGACCCACCGGCAGCGCGGCCATGCGGACGAGCGCAGCTGGCGCTCGGGACGTTTTTCTCCTTCAGCAGCCAGCGGCCGAGATAAACCGCAGCCGGAATGCAGAGCAGCATTCCCTCATAGGGTCGTGTCGTCGCCAGGATGACCACGCCGGCAGCCAGCAGCAGCGCGTAGCGCAAGCGCGGTCTGCGCGTAAGGCGCGGCAGCGATCCCAGCACCAGCGCGCCGCCCAGCGCCGCGGCCGAACCGCCCGCCGAATAAGTATTCGTCCAGTAGCTGAACAGTCCGATACGGAGAATCGCGAGAAATCCGCCGAGCAGCGCCCACGTCGGAGGCAGCCACGCCTGCAGCATCCAGCAAATGGCCGCGCACATCAACGCCGAAACGCAGAGGATTCCCAGCCACGGGCTTCCCAGCAGCACCTTGCCCGCGGCCAGAATCAGACCAACCGCAGGAAAGTACATCGACATGTAAGTGGGCTGCATCGTGACGTGAATCGTCTCGAAGTGAACCCACATGGCCGGCGTGGGATTCGTCAGCCGGCCCAGCGCGAAGGTTTTCGCCGCGAGCAGAAAACTGAAGTCGTCGGGAATAAAGGGCAGCGGGATCGGAACGAAGGGAAGGATGGCGAGGCGAAGCAGTAGCGCCGTGAGCCCTACTGTGAGGACTGCGGTCTTGCGGCGGCGCGCCAGGCCCGCGAAACGTCGCTCCAGCAGAGAAAGGGATCGCCTGCCCAGGTTGGGCAGCGCGAAAGGGACGGCGAAGGCCATCAGCGTCAGGCCGCCTTCAATCAGCATCAGTGAAACGTTAGTCTCCGGAGCGGAAGAAGGAAGCATAGTCTGACTTGCTTGGCGCGGCTTGGTGGGGCTGGCGAAATTGCGCAGCCGTATCTTCTCGAGATTCGGCCTGACTATTTCATTAGTAAGGATTGTCGATCACAGCGAGGGAAGAAGCAAAAGGAAAGGAGAGGCACGTATCGGGAAGGGAACTCCCCGGCGTGTCTCTCCCAAGTGCTGCAGAAAAACTGGTTGCAACCTCGTGTTGGAGCAAACTCGCGGCTAGGTGACGTAGCTGCCAAGATTCGTACTGATCTGGCCAAAGGCTTTATTAAGGCCACCGGCCAGCGTCTTCATGCCGGCTGTTGCGCCGAATGCAATCAGTGCCACGACCAGTGCATACTCAACCAGGTCCTGACCGTGTTGCTCTTTTAACAAGAGGCGCAGCTGCTTCAGCATTTTGAAAACTACAGCCTGCATTTCGATACCTCGAGAAAAGGAAGTCACCGAACAATCGGTGTGGCAGCAAGAGTGAGGGCGCTGGGTCTGGCCCGATGCGCCCCTATCCTTGCGTGGATGCGATCAAACAGTGCGGTTAGAGTTGCGTGGTGGACTATGTTACGTAAGAGCCCAGCGTGGTGCTGATCTGACCGAAGGCGGTGTTCAGGCCGCCGGCGAGTGCCTTCATACCGGCAGTGGCGCCAAATGCGATCAGAGCGACAACCAGGGCGTACTCAACCAGGTCCTGACCTTCTTCACGGCTCGCCAGTTCCTGAATCTTGATGTACAGCTTGAGAAGCGCGGTGTTCATGTGTGTGTCTGCTCCGTAGTGCGAGGGGTTGCATGTCATGTTGACCCTTGGCGGGGAGGAATCTGTTCTGGCCCTGAACTCCTGCCAAGGAGCGGATGCGATTGCTGCGAGATCGTTTCTCGATCGGTTAAGAACTACGTGACGTAGCTGCCGAGAGTGGTGCTGATTTGACCGAATGCGGTATTCAGACCACCGGCCAAAGCTTTCATGCCAGCGGTGGCGCCGAAGGCGATGAGAGCAACGACCAGAGCATACTCAACCAGATCCTGACCCTCTTCGCGAGAAGCCAGTTCCTGGAGCTTGATGTAAAGCTTGAGAAGCATGGTGTTCATCGTGTTTTGTTTTCTCCGTTTCCCAGCATCGACCTGGGCACCCTCGCTGTTGCACGATGCGTGCCAATCGATCGAAAATACCATTCGCCAGATAAATCAACGACATAGCCTTGAAGGTAATAGGAAGAAAAGATATAGCGCTGTCTACGCCTGTTTACAGTCGGATCTGCGAAGAGTCCCGCTTGGTATACATTCCCGAAAAGTTTCATTGCGCTTGCAACCGGGATGGGGACGGCAAGCTGGCGCGGTCTGCATCTTTTGTGGGAAGGTGCCGCAAGCCGCAACAATGCTGACGAACGAGAACCTTAGAATAGCGACCATGGCCACCGCGAAAACTGGAACCAGCGCGCCGCGATATGACGCCGCGGAACTCACCATCGCCCTCGTGAGCGGCGTGGCTCTCGCGATGACTGCGCTGTTCGTCTGTGTGGCTCCGTTGACCGGCCAAATCGCCGGAGCCCGCGACTTCGTCGTGTATTGGGCGACAGGTCAGCAGCTCGTTCATCACGCCAGCCCCTACGATTGGGACGCCATGATGCGCGTCGAGCGCAGTGCGGGCCTGCCCATCGGCTATGGCGTTCTGTTCATGCGCAATCCGCCCTGGGGTCTGCCCATCGCGTACTTGCTCGGCTTTGTCGGCGTGCGCATCGGGGCCCTGCTTTGGTCGGTGGCCTTGCTCGCGCTGCTGTGGGGCTCCGTACATAGCATCTGGCAGATGAGCGGCCGCCCACGCCATCTGCTGAACTTCCTCGGATTCTCCTTCGCGCCCGCTTTGGTGTGCCTCATCGTCGGGCAGACCTCGCTCTTCGCGCTCGCCGGCCTGGTGCTCTTCCTGCGTTTTCACAACGCGCGCCCGTTCCTGGCCGGAGCTGCCCTCTGGCTCTGCGCGCTCAAGCCGCACTTGTTCCTGCCCTTCGCGATCGTCCTGCTCGCCTGGATCGTCGTGAAACGCGCGTATCAGGTCCTGCTTGGCGCAGTCATCGCGATGGCCGCCAGTTGCGCGGCTGCCTGGCTGATGGATCCCCACGCTTGGACCGAGTATTCGCAAATGATGCGAACCTACGGAATTGAGCGCGAGTTCATTCCCTGCTGGAGCGTCGTGCTGCGCCTCTGGACCCGCCCCGATGCAACCTGGATCCAGTACATCTTGCCGGCTCTCGGGTGCGCCTGGGCTCTTGCATATTTCTGGCAGCGGCGTCAGCGTTGGGATTGGCTGCACGATGGTGGCCTGGTGATACTGGTCTCGATTTTTGCCGCTCCCTATTGCTGGCTCTTCGACCAGGCGCTCGTCATTCCGGCGCTGCTCTGCGGAGCCTACGCTACGCGGTCAAAGACGCTGTTGATCCTTCTCGCAGTTGCGAGCCTCGCCATCGAGGTTGGCATGGTCCTTGGCGTCAAGCTGCCCTCGGCACTCTATCTGTGGACCGCGCCGGCATGGTTGCTTTGGTATGTTTTTGCCATCCGATCGAAGCAGGAGGCCATCGCAGCATGAGAATGAACGCGAAACGTGTGCAGAAGGGCCGCCTCGAGGCGTTTTCCGACGGCGTGATCGCCGTCATCATTACGATCCTGGTGCTTGAACTCAAGGTCCCCGCTCTCGACGGTGTACCCGGTCTCGTTGCCGTGCTCCCGACCGTGTGTTTGTACCTGCTCACCTTCGTGCAGATCGGCATCTACTGGATCAATCATCATTACCTCGTCGACGACACCCAGAGCGTGACCCACGGAATGCTCTGGTCGAACCTTATGTTCCTTTTCTGCCTCTCCCTTTTCCCGTTCGCGATCGAGTGGATTGGCGCCAAGGGTCTTTCCTCATTCTCTGCCGCGCTGTACGCCGCTGTAAGCATCTTTCCCGGGCTGGGCTACATGGCGCTCTGGTGGCAGATACGCCTCATCCGCGGCGTCTCCCCAGACATAAGCTGGGGCAAGCAGGTTGCGTCGATTTCTGCTTTATCTCTCAGCAATTCCCGCGGCGTGGCTGCGCCCGGCCCTCTCGCTTGTTCTCATCGCGACCGTGGCCTTGTTGTGGATGCTGCCACCGCGGTCTGCCCTCGCCGGCAAATCCCGCGATGCGTCCTTGCCCGGGTTGGATTGACCGCGCGAAGTATTTCGCGAGAGGGCGCGAGCATCTCTGGCAAGAAAACTCCGTGTCAAGACTGAAGTTTTCGAACTCGTGTGTTTCTGGGAATTTAGCGTCGACCCTTCTTGCAGGGAATTTCGCGCCGTAGGCGCATCATCGTTGGGGAAGGATCTGCAATGAACGCCGCATGCCTGTTTCCGCGCCCGCAAGTCCACACTTCGATTGCGAACCGCATTTCCAGCCGCCTCATTACTAGACCCCCCCTCCCCCCTCCCCCCTCCCCCCGGGGTAGTCAAGGAGTACGATCTCGCCGCGCCGCTTACTCCGGAGTCAGCGGCACGATCTCGATCGAGTCACCCCGCTCCGTCTGCGTAGCGCGAATGGTTCCCGCCGGCAGCTCCAGGATCGAGTGCGCGGAGAGGCACACCGACATCCGCCACGCGGGAACGCTCTCCCGCACTTTGCGCACCATCTTGTTGCGATCGAGATAGACCAGGTCGAGCGGGAATTGCATGAAGAAGGTGTGCACCGATTCGCAGGGAATGATCCAAAGTCCGCCGCCAGGCTCCAGGCCTTTTCGCCCGAACAGGCCTTTGCTTCGCTTCTGCCCCGTATCTGCGACCTCAAGCGAGGTTGCGAGAGTCGTGCCGCGGGTGCGATTCAAGACCTGCATCGGTTTTCCTGAACGAGGGATGGAACGGGGAGGAATGTGGGCCTCCCGTTGCAGGAGGCCCACGATAAAGCTACTGCGGGCTTGCGGATGCCGGAGCCGACGAACTGTTTTGAGTGGTGGTTGAACCCGAGCCAAACTGCCCAGTGGAGCTCTCGATCACGAGCGGTGTCTCAGGCCGCAAGCTCTCGATCAGCTTCTCCACCGGCATGGTCGCGTGTGCAGCCGGCGGCATGCTTTCCGGCGTCTTCGCATCCGGAGTATGCATCGCGATACCGGTGTTCGGCGGCAGGAACTTCTCGGGGAACTTCAACTCGGGCGTTGCCGTATCAGCCGGAATCGGAGCTACGACCTCGGGCGTCACGATCACGATCAGCTCGGTATTGGTCTTGGTCCGCTGCATCGACTGGAAGAACTTGCCGAGAACCGGGATGTCGCCGATGAAGGGGATCTTCTGCAGAGATTCCGTCTCGGTATTGTCGAGCAGGCCGCCCAGAACAAAACTCTGGCCATCCTTCAGCTCGACCTCTGTCTTCACCTTGCGAGTGGTGATGGCCGGAACATTGAATCCGGAGATCTCGATCGCGTTGGTGAAGTCGAGCGAGCTGACTTCGGGAGCCACCTGCAGGCGAATGGTTCCGCGCGGCGTGATCGTCGGAATGAAGTTCAGGCGAATGCCGTATTCCTTGAACTCGATGGTGATCGCCGATTGACCGCCGGCAGAAGCCTGGGCAACCGGATAGGGAACTCACCACCGGCGAGAAAGCTTGCCTGCTGCTTGTTGACGGCGAGAACGTTGGGCTCAGCCAGCGTCTCCACCAGCCCGCGTTGCTCGAGAGCTTCGATGGTAGCGCCAAAATTGAGGCCCGGGAAGAAGGCAAAGGCCTGCAACTCGTTGGCGATGCTGACCGTCGACGGCGCGGAACCCGGGGCCACGAACGGGGTGCGATATTGCCCCGTGCCCAACGTGGCGAGCGTATTGCCAAGCCCGGTGCTGAAGACGTTGATGCCGAGTTGCTTCTCCTTGCTGCGGTCCACGCTCATGTAGCGGACCTTGAGCAGAATCTGCGGATCCGCGTCGGGAACCTGGACGTTGAGCAGGTTCACCACCTTGCCGCCTGTCGATGCGATCTGCACAGCGCGGGCAGAGGAGGTCAGATCTTTCACCGTGCCGCGCAGGAACAGCATGCTGTTCTCTGTCGTGAGCTTCAACTGCTGGCCAGGGAGTTCGATCGCCAGCTCGCGGCGGATCGCATCCATGTTGTCCGTGGAAAGCGCCGTGCTGGGCCGCACTGTCAGGTTGAAGAACTGCCGGCCCCCGCGCCGATCCCAGATGATCAGGCTGGTCTCTCCGGCAGCCTTGCCGTTGACCAGAATCTCCGTCGGGCTGATGGCTGAAGCTTCGGCAACTTCGCCCAGGCCGATCGAGACACGCGAGATTGGCTGCGCGGTGTCGATGAGAATCGTCTTCCCCACAGCCACCGCGACTTCATTGGTCGAATCCTGCACGGCAGGAGCCGCGTTGCCTTGTGGCGCCATCGGAGCGGCTTGAGGAGCCTGAGCCTTGAGCTCGGATTGGGCGCACAGGAAAACGGACAATGCGCAGCAACATGCGGTGGTTATCCCTGTTTTCGCTCTCACTGCTTCGCCTCGGGAACAGCAAATTTTTGTTCAGAACGTTTGGAGCCGTTGTAGATTTCGATCGAAACGTGCGAGGGCTTTGGTCGGTCCCGCCGCCGCGTGCCACAGTGTTGCGGCTTGGGAGGCGCTACGTCGCCAAAGACGTTGCCCATCGCTGTTTCAGGAACCGGATCGGTCTTGGTGTCGAGTGGATTGCGCAGCACCAGCTGAATCTTGATGTCCTTTCCGGCAAGGCTCAGCGTCTCGGCCTGCTCGGGCGTCACCAGCAGGTTCACGACCTGGACCTGCTGCGCCTTTCCTTCCGCGTCCTTCTGAATGTTGACGCCGGCCGAGAGAACCTCGACGTTTTGCAGGATCGTCTTCACCAGTGTCCCTGTGGTGTTGATTGGCGTTGTTCACGCCCGGCGGCAGACCCGATGCGAGCACATCCACGTGCATGCCCGGAGTCGCAAAACCAGCAGACGCCGACAACCTCATCCACCTTCACGGCGACCGCGCGCATCCCGTCGGGGATGGTTGCGGCTAATCCTCCGCCCGAACCCACCGGAGCCAGACGGCTTTCAAGAATCGGCTCGCCCTGGTAAAGATCGGAAATCACTCCGCGGCCCACGGCGTTTTCCGGTTTCGAGAATTGCGCCCTTGGGTGCCGTGCCTGCGATCTCGATCGTGGTAAGGTTCTGCGGCGTCAGGACGGTGCCGAGCTTGAGGTCAGCGGCTGCGGCCACCACGCGCGTGGTCGTGGGCATCGCCGCCGCGCCGAGCTTGTTGCCGATGACTTTGAAAACCAGAAAGGCACACGCGCCCGCAATGACGAAGGCGAGGAGCAGGATCGTAAGGAGTCTCTTATTCATCTGGAAGACCGCTTGAGCCGGTAATCATCCCCGGCTCTGCCTTTCTGTCCCGAGCACTGTTCAGCGCCCAGGAAAGCGAAACTTCTCATCCGCGCCGAACCGGCCTGAAGATTACCAAGTACTAACTATGTTCAAACGCGACTTCAGTGTAGCTGTTGTTGACCTTATAGATGTGAGTTGAAGAGACGCCGAAGAGAGACGAGGTATCAAGAATGCTATGAGGAAAACGGGTGCCTATCTCAAAAGTAGGTACAGTTAGAATGAAGGCGTCAGTGCTGAATGAAGTTCCTTTAGAAATCTCCAGAGAAGGCGTAACCCGTCCAGCGACGGGAGCCGGCGAGAGAACAGGCTCAAGTGCGGCGGGAGACGTTTTTACCTTCATGAGTTCTTCGCGCATCATCTCGCTCTTCTCCACGCGGCCTGAGCCGAGACAACGGCCGTCCTCCTTTCTGGCTTCAATCGTGGCTCACTCCGCAGCGATCGCGCTCTTGTCCTTCGGCATCATCTACACACCCGAACTCAACGACCGCATCGTGACGAGGAGATACACGGTTCGTCACCTCGATCTGCATACTCCGAAAACAACGCCACGCCAGTCAGCCTCAAAAGGAGTTGCTTACCCGGGCACGCATCAGGCGGAGGTGCCGAAACCCGAGCCCGGCGTGAAGCCGGCGCAAGAGAAATCGGTGCTTCGTTTAACGGCTGAAGCGGAAAAGGGCCCGCAAACGCTGGTGCAACCTGATATCACCGAGCCCGTCCACATGAAAGAGGAAACGCCTGTCCCTTCGGTGACGATCTGGACGCCCAAGGTGAAGCCGGTGAAAACCATCGTCGCCCCGCAACCGCAGCCGCAAACAGCTTCCGATGTGAAGCCTTCGGTCAAAGCGCCGAATCTTGAGGTCAACCTCGCCGACCTGGGTATCTCCTCGACCGATCAGTGGACGGAAGCCTTGCCGGTCTTCCCAAGCTCAACCTCGCCTTTGACAGTGCACGGTCCGAAACTTGTGCAACTCTCGCCCGTAACAACGACGCAGACAAAAGCGCAGCCGACGCCGACCGCGGTGCTGTCCATCTCCGACCTGCGCATGGAAGGCACCGCAACCTTGCCGCCCGTCAACGAGACGACGACGCAGAGCGAGTTCGGGCAGCTTGCGCCGGGCGACCCGTCGGTTGGCAACAAATCGGAGCCGGCAAGCGGCTTGGGCAACGAACGCGCGGCCGGCAACTCCGGCGAACCCAGCAATGTTGCCGGGGCCGGGAAGCGGAACACACGCAGGCACCGGCGCCGGCAATGGAACCGACGATAGCCCCAGCACCGTGGTGTTCACCTTGCCGAAGAATGGGCAGTTCGGCGCCGTTGTGGTGGGCGCCTCGCTCGATACAAAATACCCGGAGATTACATCCGTATGGAACGACCGCGTTGCCTATACCGTGTATCTGCATGTGGGCCTCGCCAAGAGCTGGATCCTGCAATACTCGCTTCCGCGCGCGAGCGAAGCCGAAGACGGCGGCAATGTGACTCGCCTCGAGGCGCCGTGGCCCTACAACATTGTGCGGCCCAACATCGCGCCCGACGCGCTCAATGCCGATGCGCTGCTGGTGCACGGCTTCGTGACCGAGGCAGGGAAGTTCGAATCCCTCGGCGTAGCCTTCCCTCCTGATTTTCAGCAGGCGCAGTTCGTCCTCGACGCTTTGAACCAGTGGCAATTCCGCGCCGCCGCGAAGAACGGCAAGGCGCAAAGAGTCGAGGTGCTGCTGATCATTCCGGAAGAGCCTGAAAACTAAAATCCGGCCAGCTGCATGAAGCAACTGACCGGAAGTATGCTGCGAATGCTCAGCTCGTCACGTAGTACTGTCCGGAATCAATCGAGCCTTACTGAGCTTCCCGGCAATCGTCGCGAAAATATCCGCGAGAGCCGTCGGTGACTCGCTGTTCGGCGAGTAGCACTGGCTGTTCGAACCCGACTGGTTGTAATCAGAGAAGAAGTACTGCGACGTGGGAGAGGATGCAATATTCTGCATCGTCTGGCAGGGACTGATGCCCGGGTAGGCGCTGTTGTTGGTCCCGAGGTGGAATGCAGAATAGAACGAGCTCTGGTCCGTCGGGCAGCCGGCGCTGTTGATGCTGCCACTAACGTCGTTCGGATTCCAGCTGAAGCTGCCCGTTGCCGGCGAACCGTAGGCCACCGAATAGATCAGTGTTCCCGCACTCTTCGCTGCGGAGGCAGCCACAACCGCCTGACCGCAGTCGCCGACGTCTGACGGATAAGTGCCGCTCGCCGACGGGTTGGTATTCACGAAGAACTGGTTCGAAACGCCGTAGCGCGTCGATGCGTTGGAGTTGCCGTCGCTGAGCACGATCATGATGTTCACGGGCTGCGACGACGGGTTGGAGGACATCTCCGTAGCGTACTCTTGCGCAAGTGCGGCTTGTGCCGCGTAGATCACCCCAGCCAGGTACGTGCCAAACTCGCCGGCCTGGTTGGGAGGAGAAAGACAGCTGCTGACAGCCGGATTTGTGCCCTTCGAGGGCTGGCCGACGGTTGCAACCAGCGTGGAATTGGAGTTCGGCGTCTGGCTTGAGTCAGAGGACCGATAGTCGTTGCTGAAGTTGGTGATTTGGTAGGTGCCGGTTCCGGTGGGCACAACATATCCCGTACTCGGCTGGCTTGGCAGACTCGGGAACGAGTAGGGCAGCGCGGTGGCCAGGCCCGGCGTCGGCGAGCTGTAGAACGATGGGTTGGTGCTTTGCGGCGGAGAGCAACTGGTATCGTTGTTCAGCGTGCTCGGGTCGACGTTGGGGAACGTAAACACGCTGACCGCATCGACGGAAGGCGCAAGCCCGGCGAGCAGGTTTTGCGCGCCCGTCATCGCGCACCCAAGCTGCGTGTTGCTGCAGTTCGAGTCTGTTGTATCCATCGAGAGGGTGGTATCGATCAGCAGCGCTACGTTCAGCGGAACCGCCTTACCCTTGGTCGCTGTTGCCGAGGCCGAAATCGTCATTTGGTTGAGGCCGAAGATGCGCGCAAAGAACGTGGGTACGATCGCCTGCTCTTTCACCTGGATGGCATTCGCAGAGTTAGGACCCTCGCACAGGATACCCATATTGGCAACCGTGGTCAGGCACTCGAGCTTGGGCCAGCCGGGAACCATGGAGACAGTGTTGAAGGTTGAATACGTGTTGCTGCCTCCACTCGTCGCGGCATAGGTTTCCGCCGTCGTGATCGCGTCGGAGTTATAAATCTCCTTGGCTCCAGCCAGGGCTGCCGCGTCTGTCGCCGCCTGCAGCTGGCGATAACTCATATATCCGTGTCCAGCATCGAGGACAAATGCCCCCAGACCAAGGAACATCATCAACATGAACGCGACCCAGGGCATAACCTGGGCGCGCTGGTCGATGAACAAATGGTGGAATTTTTGTCGTGTCATGTTTTTCATTGACTGACTCCGTCTTATGGCAGGGAGTGCCGCGCGTTCATCCCGCGAGGTCATCTCCTCTACTCGAAATGGTGTGTCGTTTCTCCTGCTATGTGGTGTTGTTGGGGATGTACTGCATGGGCGGAAAATCCGCCGATATCTTGCTTGCCTGACTTCGTAAACGCGACCGAGGGAAGCACATGGCCTCCCTTGTTATTGCCGCTATGTTGAGAACCGCCCCGGTATGCCTCATTGGACTAACTCCGTAGTCGATGCCTGGAGGACGGCGTTGTTCTGTGAGAATTTCTGTCCAAAGACCGATAGATTCAGCGGGTAGGTCGCTGTGACGCTTGCGGTCGTCCCCGCAGCCAGGTTTCCAGCCGCTCCGGATGTGACCGAACCGGCGGCGCAGGAAGTTCCGGTATAACTCACACCGTTCAGCGTGTAAGAAAACCTTAGATTCGTCGAGGTCAGTCCAGGCGCCGCCGCAATCACTGCGGAAGATGCCGTTGCGCAGGGATCCAGCGTCATGGAGGCGCTTGCCGCAAGGGTGCGTGCGCCAATGCTGACAGCGTTCGTCAACTGGAGATAGTTGTTCATCGCTACGCCGAACACGAGCACGCCCGTGGTCAGAAGCAGCATCATGGGAAGGATCAGTGCGAATTCGACGACCGCGCTTCCTTGATCGGCGCCGCGAAACGACCCTGTCACGCGCCGGCTAAGCGGCCATCGCCCGCCGAAGCGCTGAGCAGCCGCGGCCAAAAACTTGCCGGCAAGCCTCGCGGTGCTCTTCGGGGCGGGTAAGCCGAATTGATCTTTCATTGGGACTCTCCATGCATCCTTGAAATCGACTTCTGTACCTCAGGGATGCCTTCTTGCGTCTTACTTCTTATTGTTCTTGCGCAACCTTTGTAAAAACTTGTCCAATGCCTTGCGGTCGGCCGCGCCCATTGCGCTGTCATCTGCGTCCTTCTGCAAGACAAACTGCAGCCCGACTCCGTCCTTGCCCCAGCGCACCGCCCGCGAGTGAACGCAGATCGTGCGCTCCGCCACTTCTTCGCCAAACGCGGAACTCTTGATGGTCATGAGGACGAGCGTGCCCGGATACCAGCGTTCTTCCGTGACCACGTAGAGCCCGGTAGCACTGATGTCCTTGATCTGATGAGCCTCCGGTGGACCCCCGGTCCAGTAGTAGGCGGCCAGCCCTGGCGCAGATTCACGCGGAGCTTTGCGCGGATCGGGCGACCACCAACGCTCCAGCCATCCGCGCGGCGGACGAACGTCGGTCATCTCCGGTTGAATCAGCCCCATCATGTGGGTCTGACGGTCGGAAGGCATCTCCTCTTCGGAACGGTTCTCCAACTCCAGAAGGCCAGGACCGCCGCTCCAGAGCGGCTTCTCTCTCAGTAGCACTGCACCCTGCACAATGCTCGCGGGGTTCTTTCGTGGCTGTTCCTGAAGTTGAGTGGCGCGGCTCTCACTGGCCGCCGGACGCTTCGCCAGTGCGTTCACCGCTTCCGGCGCCGCTGCGGATGCCGGCGCCTGTGCCCCGTTTCCGCCGCCTAACCGCGTAAAGGTTTCAAGACGTTCTTGCATCTCCTCGGCAGCGCAAAGTACGAGCTGATCGCCCGCCTGCGTTTGCGAGGAGTAAATCGAATGTGTGGGCAGCGCCAGCACGCTGACAGGCTGCGGTGTAGAAGGATTGGCGCGAAACACAGGGTATGACTCGACCACGTCAATTACCCGGTTCTCCTGATCCAGATACAGCAGATCAAGCGGAACACGGATACCCCACTCGGGAAGCCCACGAAAGGGCGCCATCCACAGGCCTTCTCCGGATTTGAGCGTGAGCGATGCGATCTTCTCTTTCAGCTTTGGCAGAGCAAGATCCGTCAAATCCACTTCCAGCCCGAGGAAGCATTCACGAGTTTGGTTGTACGCGCAAAGTTTCCGTGATTCCATTGTTCCTCCCGCCTTAACAGACGCCCGGCGGCCGGGGACGATGCGACGTTCATGCCGTCGCGCGATTCAACATTCGGTGCGGTGCGAAGTGCACGATGTCAGCGCATCTCTCGCCATGCAGGCGTGCGCAACATCGTTTGTCCTGCCCACCCGGTTTGTACAAAAAGTGCTTGCGTGCGCGCCGGAGCGATCCACACACCGCGGCGGTCCGCGGCGTGAGCCACCCGGGCGTGAGGCATGGTTACCTCACGCGGGTGCGGCGGCGCTGAATCAAAACAACCAGGACGATGACAAAAAGCACACCGGAAACAATCCGGATAATGGTGGTTTGGTCCATTTCGGTTCTCCCTTCTTTTTCAAATCAACCTGTACTGCTCGTTGCGATCGCGGACATCGATTGCGCTGCGCCCACGATGGCGAAGCGAGTGCAGCCTTGCCTGAGATTGCGGGCAAACACTCGCGTGGTGAATGCGGTTTACTTCACCCGCGTGCGGCGGCGCTGCACCAGGATGAAAAGCGTGATGGCGAAGAGAGCTCCGGAAA
This sequence comes from uncultured Acidobacteriaceae bacterium, assembly GCA_963846095.1. GTDB lineage: Bacteria > Acidobacteriota > Terriglobia > Terriglobales > Acidobacteriaceae > Telmatobacter. Next base: position 75,750 of record CAWJUW010000024.1, on the reverse strand, counting down.
CAACGCGAATAATCGTGGTCTGATCCATGACAGTTGTCCTTTTCGTTGATTTTGTGTGTAACGTGAAACGTTCGTTGAGGTGGCCGGCGGCGCAGGTCCTGCTCAGCGCCGCCGCAAGATCCGGCAGGCTGCGCTTAGTTCACGCGCGAGCGACGGCGCTGGATCAAAATGCCGAGGACGATCACAAAAAGCACGCCGGAGACGATCCGGATGATAGTGGTCTGGTCCATTTTGGTTCTCCTTTCCTTAGCTGTGGAACAAAGTCTTGAATGAATCCATCATGATGATGATTGCCGGCCCCAATGTAACCAGGAACAGCGAAGGGAAAATGAAGAATACGAGCGGGAAGATCAGCTTGATCGTGGTCTTTGCAGCCTGCTCTTCCACCTGTTGAATGCGCTGCGTTCTCAGCGTGTCTGAGTGCGTGCGCAAAGTTTTGCCGATGCTCGTTCCGAACTGCTCGGCTTGGATCATCATCGTGACAAGGTTGCGCACGCTGTCGACATCGGTGCGTTCCGACAGGTGCTTCCATGCATCCTGGCGCGGCCGGCCGGCGCGCTGTTCGAGCACGACGACATACAGTTCGTCGCACAGATCGGGCGCGGCGTGGGCCAGTTCTTCCGAGCTGCGCACGGTTGCCTGGTCGATGCTCAGACCGGCTTCAATGCAGATGACGAGCAGGTCGAGCACGTCGGGAAGCGCGCGGTTGATCTTGCTCTGCCTCTTCTTGATCTTGCGGCTGAGCCAGAAATCCGGTCCGAGATAACCCAGGCCCAGGCAAACTGCGTAAACAAAGAACGGGCTGAGAGCGCCAAGTCCCGATACCAGTGCGACGATGCACAGCAGCACAGGAATGATCACCTTGCATCCGTAGAAGATGCGGACGGTGGAGTCTTTGCGCATGCCGGCGCGGATGAGCCGCTGCTTGACAACGGAAACTTCAGCCTGACTCTTGGGCAGCACGCTGTCGAAGTGCGTAACCACGTCGCCGATCGAGAATCCCGACTCCTGGAACGAAGTCAGCAGGGACTTCTGCTTGGCCTGCGGATTGATCACTTCCGAGATGCGCTGCAGCATGGTCTCCCGATAAAACAGGAGCAGGCCGCCGCTGGCGATCAACAGAAAGGCAACAATAAATGCAGCAATCGAAAGTGCCATGGGTCCCTCTTAAACTTCCATGTTGACGATTTTTCGAATGATCAAACCGCCAACGACGATCATTGCCGAAGCCGCATACAGCAGCTTGATCCCGATATCCCGATGCCAGAGCAGGCTCATCATCTCTGGGTTGACGCAGTAAAGAGCGAAGCCCAGGACGACGGGCAGCAGCGTGAGCACCCATCCCGTCATGCGTCCCTGCGCGGTGCGGGTAGCCACTTCGCGTTTCAGGCGGAACCGCTCGCGAATCACGTGCGCGGTCTTGTCGAGTACCTCAGCGAGGTTGCCGCCGCTTTCCTTCTGAATCAGGATCGCGGTGCAGACAATGCGCAGATCCTGCAGTGGAACGCGATGCAGAAGGTTCTCAATTGCGGTCTTGAGTTCCAGACCGAAGTTCTGTTCTTCGAAGCAGGTTCTGAATTCTCCGCCCAGCGGATCGGTGCACTCCCGCGAAACCATGCCCATCGCTGCGATGAGGCTTTGTCCGGCGCGCAGCGCGCTCACCATCAAATCGCAGGCCTGCGGCAGTTCCTGTTCAAAGGCCTTGAACCGCTTGGCGCGCTTGAAGAGAACAAAGGCAAACGGCAGGAAAGCGAAAACCAGGCCGGCCAGGAACCCGAACAGAATCGAGCCCGTCTTCCAGTGCACAATGAAGGCGGGAATTGCGAAGCAGCCGCCGCACATGGAGAGGAAACTTCCCGCTGTCCATTGCAGGTTGGCCTGATGAATCAGCGCTTGCAGCTTCGGCGCAATTTCCAGCTTTTCCAGCCGGGTGTTCACCCAGGGAATCGCGCTGAACTGCTCGTTCTTGCGCAGATTCACAATCTGTTCGCGCATCGCGCGGCTTTCCGTCGCCAGTGCGGAGTCGAGAGTCGCCTGCACCTGCTTGGCCTTTTGCGCAGCGCCGGAACTTCCCGCAGTGAGCAGGAGGGCGACGACCGCGAAGACGCCAACGAACGTAAGAAACAGGATCACTCCCATGGTGTTTTCCTCCTCTCCTCTCTAGTAGCCGACCGGCGTTTCTTTTTCGAACAGGCTGGGTGGCAGAATGATGCCGGAGACGCGCAGCCGCTCCAGGAACTTGGGACGGATTCGCGTTGGTTGGAAAGCGCCAATTACCTTGCCGTCCGGACCAATGCCCTTCTTGTTGAATGTGAAGATCTCCTGCATGCTGATCACGTGCTCTTCCATGCCGGTGATCTCCGCGATGCTGGTGACTTTGCGCGATCCGTCGCTCAAACGCGTCGCCTGCACGACGATGGTGATGGCCGACGAGATCTGCTGACGCACCGACTTTTCGGGCAGGTTCATGTTGCCCATGGCCACCATTGATTCCAGACGGCTGATGGCGTCGCGCGGCGTGTTGGCGTGAATCGTCGTCATCGAACCTTCGTGGCCGGTGTTCATGGCCTGAAGCATGTCGAAGGCTTCTTCGCCGCGGATTTCGCCCATGATGATGCGGTCGGGGCGCATACGCAGGCAGTTGATGAGCAACTGGCGCTGCTTGATGGCGCCGTTGCCTTCAATGTTCGGGGGACGCGTTTCCAGGCGCACCAGGTTTTCCTGCGCAAGCCGCAGTTCGGCAGCGTCCTCGATCGTCACCAGGCGCTCGTTGTTGGGAATGTACTGCGAAAGAATATTCAGCAGCGTCGTCTTACCGGAGCCGGTACCACCGGAGATCACGATGCTGATGCGCGCCTTCACGGCGGAGGACAGCAGTTCCATCATCTCGGCCGAGATGCTCTTCAGCTCGACCAGCGAGTTCGCGGCCAGCGGGCCGGTGCCGAAGCGGCGGATCGACAAGGAAGGTCCGTCGAGTGCCAGCGGCGGAATGATTGCGTTGACACGCGAGCCGTCGGGCAGACGCGCATCGACCATCGGCGAAGACTCGTCGACACGGCGGCCGACACGCGAAACAATGCGGTCGATAATCTGCAGCAGGTGGCGATCGTCACGGAAAGAGGTGTTCGTCTTTTGCAGGAGCCCGCCTTTTTCAATAAAGACGTGATCCTTGTCGTTCACCATGATGTCGGAGATCTTGGGATCGCGCAGCAGCGGCTCCAGCGGCCCGAGCCCGAAGACTTCGTCGAGCAAGTCGGCCTGGATCTTCTCCTGTTCGTCGTAGTTCAGTGGAACGCGCTGCTCGGCAATGATCTCCTTCACAATGCCGGAGACCGCCTGGCGCGCCTGTTGCGAGTTGACGCGCGACAGTTTCTCCAGATCGAGCTTCGAGATCAGAGTCCGGTGAATTTCCGCTTTGTAGTTTTCGAGATTCAGCAGTTCCACTTCACACCTTCCATGGGGATTGAAAGTCGTTCGTTAGTACTTCTCATCCAAACAGCCTGAAACCTTTTTTCTTGGGTTGCGTTGCGCGTTGCCCGCAGATCGACGTCGCCATCTGCTTAATCAGTCGGGAAATGGGCGAGTCGCCGAGAGCGAGTGGAGTCGCGGTATTCTGCATCTGCCGAACCGCTGCATAGTCGTTGGGGATCTTCCAGTTTGCCGGCCGCGTCAGCGCCTTGGTGATGGTCTCGTCCGAGACACCCAGCGCGCGCGGCTCGTAGCGATTGATCACAATTTCGAGCTTGGGACCGCCGACAGCGAAAAACTGGCTGATCAGCCGGTTCGAGTTGCGCAGTTCCGGAATGCCCGCCTGCGTCACCAGGTAAATCGTGTAGGCATCCTTGAATAGCGCAGAGTCGGTAAGGTCAAGGCGGGCGCCCACATCGACGATCACGTTGTCGAACTCCTGGCGCGCCACCGTCATCAATTTCGAAATGGACTCGTTGTCGGCGTGAAACTGCGGAAATTTGCCGGGCGCCGCAAGCACCGAGACGCCCGAGCTGTGCTTCACCAAAAGCTTGTTGAGGAAGGCCGCATCGAGTCGGCCGGCTTCCTGCAATGCATTCACCGTGGAGTACTCGGTGACGATGCCGAGGTTCAACGCGGCATCGCCCAGCGGCAGATCGAGATCGATCAGCAGCGTGTTCTGTCCGGACTCCTGCGCCAGGGCAACGGCAAAGTTGCAGGCCAGCGTCGTAACGCCGGCGCCTCCCTTGGCTCCAAGGAACACCAGCAAGCGTCCGCCGGTCTTGCGTGGCGCGCGCGTCACCGTGCGGCGAGCCGCGGCCCGGCCGATCGCTTCCGCAATCAACTTGTGATCGAAGGGCGGTGAAAGAAATTCACGAGCTCCCGCGCGCATGCAGCGCATGAGCAGGTCAGGCGCGGGCTTCGACGAGTACACCATCACCGTAGCCGAGCCACCGGCGCACAGAGCCTCCACCAGCTCAAGCGCGTATTCCGGCCTGGCGTCGATGTCCACAATCACCACATCGCTGCGTTGTTCAACAAGGCGAGGGACATCCTCGAGACTTGCGGGATAAGCAGGGAATTCACGAACTTCGACGTTCTCGCAGAGCAAGAGCGCGTTCGCCGCCTCTTTGCGCCGCTGCTCCTCGGGCCCGATCAGCGCAATCGACAGGGAGTCCGATCCAGCGGTTGCCGGGGAGAAAGCTTCCAATGTGGAGTTGCCGGTGTTCATGCTTGTGTTGCTCCCAACTTCGTACTGCGTAGCGCGTGTCATGTTTCTTCTATCGGCATCGATTCAAGGCTTCCGACCTCGCCTTGCAGCGAATCCCGATCAACGAGCAAAAAACGAAAGCAAAGTCCCAATTGCTATGGCCGGAGCGTAGGGCATCTTGCGCTTGCGCGGGTTCGCGAGGGCCATCTCTTCGCGTACCGCGGCGTTCCCAAAGCCAAATGTCAAATCGCTCGCTCCGTTGAACAACTCCTTCAGCCAACCACCAAACGCCGCCCACGCGAGTGCCATCACACCACCCGCCATGGCGGTCACAACGAGTGCAAAAAACAACTGACCGGGTCCGATCCAGGCGCCGATCGCGGCCGCCAGTTTCACGTCCCCAGCGCCCATGCCGCCCAGGAAGAACAGAAACCCGAAAAGCAGCAGAGCCAGCCCAATGCCCAGGAAGCTCTGTCCCAACCCGTGCCAGCCCTGAAACCATGCCGAAACCACAATCCCCAGCACCAGGAACGGCAGGACGAGCCAGTTGGGGATCCGGCGTGTCCGCAGATCGGTGAAAGTAGCCACACCAAGCACAATCAGCGTGGGCCACCAGGCAATGGAGTGCATGCGAAATCTCCTGTTTCCCGGGCCAGATTCAGGGGGAACGCAGGGGTAAGTGCAATTGGCCAACCAAACTTATGCCGGAGAAGCCACTTTGGAATCAATGATTTGGATTGCGGCAGGGCCGAAGTGTACACGCCTGTTTACGGCTGAAGAATCGCGGTGGAGCGGGGCGTATACAGTGCTGCAGAGGCGTTTTTCGAGGGCAAACGAGCGGCGTCAGGAAAGAGAAAACCGAGGTCCGAAGTCGGGGCCGTGACGAACCGATGCCCCCCCAGATCGACCGTTTTCAGGTCCTGGGAAGGCAGTTTTTTCTCGACATCGTCGAGGTATTGGGCGTACTCGGCTCGGCCCGCCGGAAGGGGAAAAAGAACAAAGCGATCCGGCAGATTCGCGGGCAGCGCGGCGAGCAGAAAACTGTCCCGGTTGCGCATCGCGAAGATGCGTTTTCCCTCCACCAGATTTGCCTCGGGATACTCCAGCGTGAGATAGCCCGGGAAATAGTATCCGGCGTGGCGATACCCCAGTTGATGGTTGTCAAACGACACGATGAGCAGGTTTTCCGGCGTCCCAAATTCTGGCAGGGAAGTTTCCGTGGCCTTGAGCTCCCGCTCGAACTGGCGTACCGAAGCGTACGAACAGTAAGCCGGCAACAGCAGGAAGAGAGCGACATTGGCCGCGGTTCCCACCGTCACGCAGGCAAATTTAAGCGGCCTGGGCCATGGGGCGACAGCGAACCAGTCCGCGATCCATTTCCCCAGCCAGATGCAGCCCGGCGCCGCAACCAGCAGCAGGTACCCGCTGTTCACCAGCTTCAGGAAGATAAACGTAAAGAAGCAGAGCGCAGGCACAACCCAGACCGCCGTGAAAACCTTCTTGCTCTTCTCTGCGGGTGCGACATGGAAAGATGCTCCGAAGGGTGCAAAAGCCGCCGCCCCAAAGCACAAGAAGTAAATGAAAACAATCGTGATGCCCCGGGCGAGCGAGTTGGTCGGAGACGAGTTGAAGATGGTTCCCTTGGACGGCACCATGCGCCAGAGCGATTGCAGTGCGCCGAAATACGCGTCGGCTCCTCCAGCAGCTCGAAGCATCGGCAGGAACCACGCAATCCCCGTCAGCGTCAGGGCCATGACGCCGAGGAAACGCCACTTCCACGGCACCCGGCGCAGCGCATACAAAAACAGCGGCCCCAGAAAAACCGCGGAAGATGGCCGAATGCCCGCCGAGATTCCCAGTGCAATCGCCGCCGGCACCACAGCGTTGATCCGCCCGCGATCGATCCGCCAGCAGAGCAGGCCGAGCAGCGCAGATGCCGCTCCCTCGACGCTATACGTGAGAGCTACCGTGCCGTGAAACCACTCCAGCGGGGAGACCAAAAACAGCAATCCGGCGAACGTTGCAGCATCGTCGCCAAACCATTCGCGAGCAAGCGTATAAATCAGCAGGGCAGAAGCAATGCTTGCCAGAACACTGATCAGGACAAATGCCAGATTGGCATCGTGCACCAGGAAATTCGCAACGCGCCCCAGACATACATAAAGGAAATAGCCGGGCGGATGCGGCTGGTGTACTCGCGGATCGAACCGGTTCAAACCAAGAGCAAAGTTGACCGAGTCAAGGTCGTAGAGGTCATGACTCCGGAAGACGAGCCGGCTGACCAACACACCTGCGGCCAACAGACACACTTCAAGCTTCTGCCGGGAGATCACATTAAGACAGTAGCAATCAGCGCGCCAGTTTTTGCGCTCCGTGGGCCAGGAACCGAATGCGTTTAGTTACGAGACATGCAAAGGCCTAACACATTTGTGCTACGTCGCCTCCTGGGAACACTTGCGCGTGACTCTCCCTGAGGCGGCATCCACCTTCGCCGGAAATATTCCTCTAAACCGATGAAATCAATAAGCTTATATGTAGGTTGTATTTCAATGCGCGGCCGCCGATGGCGGGCTCTTCATCGATTCCCAGTCGACCTCAGGAAGCCCGAAGGCATGGCGAAACCGACCGCTATCACGAACGCGCCATTGTCTCGATTTCCGTCTGTTTCTACTCTTGCAGTTGCGGGGTCATCTCCATCGATTCTGCCCGGGCCCAGAGAAACCAGGCACGGAAAGCTCTGTCCCGCAAGTTGCACGTCTCGCACGATTTGTTACCAACGTTGGACGAAAATAACGCAAAACGGTCATTGGCGCTCCTTAGTCGATTAACGAATGATGAGTGCACGTCACCAATCACCCCTTTAGTTGAGAGTGGCATCTGGGAAAGGTCGCCCATTCATGATCCGCATCGGATTGTATTCAGAAGACCGCACACTGCATCCTCTTCTTTCGTCTGCCTTGGGTAAGGAGTTCCAGGTTCTCCTCAGGCCCGATCAGGAAGAGATGACGGAACTCGTCTCTGTCCGGCGAATGCGATGTCCTGATTCTCGATCTGGACTCGAACCACGAGTCGCTTGAGCAATCGCATCGCCTTCTCACGCAGTCTGATTGCGCTCAGCGCTCCAGCCATTGTGATGGCCGACGACGCGTCTGCGTTCCACGGCCTTCGAGCTGGTCCGTACCGGCGCCTTCGGCTACTGCCGCCGTCCTCCCTCGATTCGCGATCTCAAAACCATGCTCAGCCGCGCTTACGAGAACTCGCTTCTCAAGCGCCGGCTCGAGAACGTACAGCAGCGCATGGAAGATCCCGCCGCGTGCGATCAACTCATCGGATCGAGTGGGCAGATGCGTCATGTCTATCAGATGGTGCATCGTGTCACCAACCTGAATGCAGCCGTGCTTGTGACCGGCGAAAGTGGTACCGGCAAGGAGCTGATCGCTCGGGCCATCCATAATATGGGCGCACGCTCGAAGAAGCCCTTTGTCGCGGTATCCTGCGGCGCCATCCCTGAAACCCTTATCGAAGCCGAGCTCTTCGGCCACGAAAAAGGCGCGTTTACCGGAACCGTTGGCGCGCGCGAAGGCTACTTTGAGCAGGCCGGGGACGGCACGCTCTTCCTCGACGAAATCGGCGACCTCAGCCTCTTCACCCAGGTGAAGTTGCTGCGCGTCCTGCAGCAGATGGAATTCAGCCGCCTCGGCAGCAATAAGCTCATCCCGCTGCGCGCACGGCTGATCTTCGCAACCCACCGCGATCTGGCTCAACTGGTTGCGGAAGGGAAGTTCCGCCAGGACCTGTTCTACCGCATCAACGTCATGCGCATCGAATCGCCCGCGCTGCAAGAGCATCCCGAAGACATTCCGCAGATCGCTGAACACTTCCTGCGCCACTACTCCAAGCTCTTCCAGAAGCCGATGAATTCCATCGATGCCGACGCCATGCACGCTCTGCAAAACTACTCATGGCCCGGCAACGTTCGCGAACTCGAAAATGTCATGCAGCGCGCGATCATTCTCGCGCCCGGGCTCTCGGTTCGCTTCGAAGATCTGACCCTGAACCTCGCCGAAGAAGAAGCCGTCGAGAACGACGATGTGCTCAATATCGGCGACTATCATCCCGCCGGTTCCTTCGAGCGCCAGCTCCGCGACTACAAGGTCAAGCTGGCAGTCACGGCCGTTCGTGAGAACCACGGAAACAAGACGCTGGCGGCGCGCAGCCTTTCCATCTCGCGGGCTTATCTGCATCGCCTCATTCGGCTGGCTGAGCCCGATCCGCTCTTCGATCAGGATCTGCGCGAGACAGTGAACGCTTGATACCGACACTGGGAACGCCGCAGCGGAAGCTTAGGTGTGTAAATGGTAGGAAGGCGGCCCGGCGATCACCAGGCCGCTTTTTTGCCGCCCGTGAATGTACCAGCAGCACCACGTCGTCTCATGCGTCTGTTCGCCTGACGGCATAATCAGGTCGTCGTAGAGAACCTTGCCGCACAGAAACAGGCGCTCATCCCACGATTCGATCTTCTTGAATCGATCCTCTGTCCCGCTCAACTCCCGCGCATCCTCGCGCTTGATCGTCTTGATCGCTGCGTACTCACCCGGCAGCAGGATGATGGGCATGGCGGGCGCGTTTGTCTCCGAGGGTTTGAACGCCGGTGCCATCGGCAGATGCGCTTCGTCCACCGCAAAAATATTGTCGCTCAGTGTGGATGTGATGCGTGCCGGGGACCGTCCGCGATTCGTCGCCGTTACGTTGAAGCTGTTCTCCACGCCGAGCGTCGGTTCAACGCTGACCATGATCCAGGGCCGCTCCGCGTCGATGAGACTTCGCGTATGGATCAATGCGGCCTTTGCTGCTTCCGAGGCGGCGAGCGCGGCTGCTTCGGTTGCGACGGTCTGGCGTTCGAATCTCTTGAGGAACTCGGAAGCGTAATAGAGGGACGCATACCCGAGGATGACAAGGACCAGCAAAGCAGCCCACAAGATCCGATCGTGCATCGGCCACTTCACGGGCGCGGGAGCCGGCAGCGTGACAACAATGTGCGGCTGCTCGTCGCGCGGCCGCGAGACCCCGTCGTTTGTCGCCGAGTCAGGCGCCTGGGTCACGGGAAACTCCCGCGGTTGCGCTCGGACGAGGGGCACCGCCAGAACGATCCCCAGAACTGTAAGAAAACTCCACAAGAGCGTCCGATTCATGGCGTCACTGTATCACAGGGACGACGATGATTGCCCTTTGTCCATCGAACTCACCCGAAGCCATCGCACGGCCCGGGTGAGTTCCCGGAGCAATGTGGATTTACTGGACGGTGACGCTGACCGTCGTCTTGGCCGTCATGCTGCCGCTGGTGCCGGTTATCGTCACCGTATAGGCGCCGGCTGTTGTCCCGCCGGATGTGTTTACAGCCGGTGTGCCGCCGCACCCAATCGCCGCCGTCGCTGCGATGACTGAGAGCACAAGCAGGCTCAAAAGCGTCTGCCACTTCCGCCTGCGGCGCGGCAGACCGAACAGCAGCACAGCGGCCACCAGCGTTCCACCACCACCCAGGGTGAAGAACCCTCCCATCGGCTTGTGAAGAGAGGCTGTCGAAGAGCCAATCGTGTTTATGGTGAGCTTCGCGGTGACTGCCGTCGTTCCCGAGATCGCGCTCGGCTGGCCCGTCGAACACGTCGGCGGATCAACTGCCCCGGATGGGCTCGAAGTAATTGCGCAGGCCAGTGCGACGCTGCCGGTGAACCCGCCGGAAGGCGTGATTGTGATCGTCGACGTTCCCGTCGATCCGGGCGATGCGATCGTGATCGCGGGACCGGTCAGGACGAATCCAGGAGGCGTAGTCGTCACCGCATTCACGGTCACCGGAATCGTCGTCGTTTGCACCGCGCTCCCGGATGTGCCCGTGACCGTCGCTGTATAAGACGCCGCCGTGGTTCCCGCCTGCGTATTAATGGTGACAAGCGCCGTGACCGGTGTTGCTCCGGAGATGGTTGCAGGTTGTGTGGCCGTGCAGGTCGGGTTGTCCGACGTTCCCGAGGTGTTGGCTGCAACCGCGCAGGTCAACGTTACGCTGCCCGTGAAACCACCCGCGGGGGTGACTGTGATGGTTGAATTTGCAGAGGCGCCCTGCACAACTGCGAGCGGCGCCGTTGCCGTCAATGAGAAAGCGCCGGGCTGAATCGTGTAGGCCGCACTTTCCACGACGCTGGTTCCCATGGTCGGGCTGATCGCGATTGCTTGAATCGTCTCCGATGCCCCCACAGAGATCGGACCCGAGTAAACAGTAGACGCTGCTGTCGGAGTTGCGCCGTTGGTCGTGTAGTAGATCACGGCATCCGAGGTTGCGCTCGTCAACGCGATACTTTGTGCGGACGCATAGGTCCCGGCCGGTACAGAGAATGCCGGCGGAACAGCCTGCGTGGTGTAGGTCCACGCGGCAATCTTCTGGCTGGCCGAAAGCCCACCCGATCCGCCGGTAAAGCCCACATACGCAGTGTTCGCGCCAACGGTCTGAGGAATGTTGATCACCTGCGATGCGGTGAACGTCTTGTTGACCAGGGGGTCATACAACGTCAGCGTAAGCGTTGTGCCGTCGTAAGCAAGCGTGGCCTGGATCAGATCGTCACTGCTCAACTCGATGCCGCTGGGCGTAATGTCCGTGCTGGGCGTGACCGGTGCTTGCCCATCGGTATAGAAGCCGATCGAGTTGCTGCCCTCATTCGCGTAGTTGTAGAAGTTGAACTTGACCGCGACGCTCTTCGTGATGCCCTGATAGCCCAGGCCCGCGGAGTCACCGCCCAGCGCGTTTGCTCCCGCAGGTGCATTTTGAATCGTGAAGGTGTATCCGTTTGCCTGAGCCTCCGAGAGTTGGAACTCCCAGTTGGTGGTGAAGGCCTGAATGTTGATGGGCGTATTCCAGAAGAGGCTTCCGGCTTCGTTGAATCCGCCATCTGTCAATTGCAGGCGCGAATCGTTCGAGGCCACGGTGCTGCCGTTGAGAGTCAATCCTGTCGTCAGCGAGAAGCCGTTGCCGAAGTTGATTGAGTTGCCTCCAGCCGAAATCGTGTACGCGTCGGAGGCCACGTCGCTGTTGTTCAGATTGGGATCGATGGCGATGGCGTTGACGGTTTCCGATATGGCCACGTTGATGGGGCCGGAATAGAGGGTCGACGACGCCGACGGAGTGGAGCCGTCAAGCGTGTAGTAGATCTTCGCATTCCCATCGGTGTCCGAGATCGATACCCGCTGAGCAGCGTTGTAGGTGCCCCCCGCGGGCGAGAAGGCCGGTGTCGGTGTCTGCGTCGAGAAGTTGAACACCGCCGTAGTGACCGCACTCTGCAACTGCCCCGCAGCCGTGGCGATGGCACTCAGCGTGGAATCGTTGCTGATGGTAATGGGGCCCGAATACAGCATCGAGCTGGTGGTCGGCGTTGAGCCGTCGAGCGTGTAGTAGATCTGTGCGCCTGAAGTGCTCGAGGTGAGCGTGACGGGTTGGCTGGCAGTGAACGTGCCGCCATTCGGGGAGATCACCGGCGCCCCCGTTGTCTGCTCGGCATTTAAAAGTCCGTAGACATTTACGGCGTAGTGCGCAATGGCATAGACTTTGCCGTTCGTCACCACCGGAATGGCGAACTTTGTGGCGATGCCCATTGTATCCCGCGAGTTGTTGGTATCGGTCTCGTAGATCGGGGTTGTCAGGTTGTTCGCCGCAAAGGCGTACATGACCGCATCCCCGTAGTTGACGTATTGGTCGGAGCGGATTGCCCACGCGATGCCATCCTGCGTTCCATTCGACGAGATGGAGAACGAAGGGCCAGGAAAGTCGGAATAAACCGAGGACTCGCTCACCGGCTCGGCGCTCAGCGTGGTGCCCGTCAGGGAAAAGAGCTTGGCATAGTCCTTGCTGGGCCAGAAGTAGACGTTGCCGTTCCAATAGGCCGGGGTCGCCCACATGCCGCCGATCTCGCCCGTGATGTCCTGAAGTGTGCCTGAATTGGATCCCGTGCCGATTTTATTCCCACCCAGGGCATTGCGATTGAGCATGAAAATCTCGCCCTCTTTACCGGCCGTGATGAGGATGGGCGGATTCGATTGCGCCGCGTCGGGAACCATCAGAACGCCGCCCGAGCCCTGATCGAGATCGTGAGCGTCCAGATTCGACTCGGCATCGTTGGCAGTGAACGCGTCAGTCGGCGTGAGGCCGCCGTTGGCAAGGCTGATGTCGAGGATGCTTTCGCCAAGCTGCGCGCCTGCGCCGAAGCCATTGTATTTGGTAGTTACGTAGTCGGAGTTATTTCCTGTTGCCAGGAACATCCTGCCGCCTGCGGCGTCACTATCGATCGGCAATCCCGCTCCAGACGACCAGATGCCGCCGCCCCCGCCGTTCGGCGACAGGCAGAGCACTGCCGACTGTTGCATGCTCGTCGCGTTGTACGCAAACAGCCACCCATGCCAGGGACCAAGATCGCTGTGCGCCGCGTAGCCGATATAGACGTATCCGTTGTAGTAGTCGAGCGCCGGGCGCTGGTTGCTCACCAGCGGGTCGAATGCGAGTTGGCCTCCCGAACTGCCGATTCCGGTGCCTGTCACCGTTGCTTGGATCTGGACGGGGCTCTGAGCTACTGTAGGGCTCGACTGTTCGGCGCCGTTGAGGATGTTGATGGCGTGCAGCCGTGAGTAGTAGGCGCCGCTCTCTTCGGTGTTGCTGACCACGTACATCGTGTTGGTCGCGGGATTGATGACAGGTGTGCCCGTGATGCCGATGGTCGGCCCAATATCTCCCTGTCCAGAGATGTCCGTGCCTTGCTGATTCCACGGAATCGCTTCCGCGCCGGCGCCTGCTCCGTGCGCCGCATCGAGCAGCGTCACTTTCCAGATCGGCTTGGAGTTCGCGCCACCGTTTGAGTCTGCGTCAAACGCATAGAGCGTGTCGTTCTCCGTCGCGACGAAAAGCACGTTGTGCACCTTGCCGTCGACCATGGTCAGGTTCGGCACGTACAACGGCTGGGCGTAGATCGTGCTGTCGACCGCCAGCGAAAACAGCTTGCCGAACTTATTCGCATTCACGTTCGCCGGTGTAAGCTCGGTCTCCTGCGTGTTTGCGCCCGCATGCGTATTGTCATACCGCCAGGTGAGTACCGGCACCGCAGTCTGAGCATCTGCATGCGCGGTCGTAAACCACCCGCACGCGGCGACGAGCCCAAGCGCAACCATCCCGCTGAGCTTGCTCAGATTGTGGAAAACTCCAGACTTGGAGCTAGAAACCTGGGGGCCTGAATTTCCAGACATTGCAGAGACACCTTCACCAAGGAAATATGCAACAAAGCTGCTTTGAAAAAGTCCGCAGGGAGCGTACTAACTGTGAGTGAACCGGAACGCAAAAATGGGCCGAGTGCTAGGCCTCTTCTGATTTAGATGCCTTCAGGCAGAAATAATCGCCTGCGCACACGTGCCTTTCGCTCGTTCAGCCGCTTAAAGGAGCTTTCGCTCGCGGGGAAAGTGGAGATTGTGCTCCAGATAACAGGCTACACTAGGACTCATAGCCCCAGGATAAGGCGATGGTAACATTACCCCGCCTCGCAGTAATGCTTTTCAAGGCGGCAGAAGCTACTTTTCATGCGGATTTAGAAGACCATGTCCAATCATCGAATTCCAGTTATATTTTCGAGGCTCGCAGGCGGAATTTCTCTCGCTTTTGCGTTATCGGTTTGCGCTTTCGCCCAGAAATCCACAGGGCAGGCCGAAGCGTTGGTTTGGGGTGTCACCGGCTCGTGGCAGGTCGCCGGAAATCCCCTTCTTAAGGGCGATGCGATCCGGCCGGGTTCTCTTCTGCAACCCTCGATCAGCGATGAGACCCACGTGATTGCCATTCTGTTTCCCGATGGACAAAGACAGGTCTACGAGTGCTACAAGGTCGAGGATTGCGCACGAGGCTTCCGCGTTCCGCAACTGTATGCCGATCCCGATCCTGCTGCTGTCCAATTTCTGACCGGCATCGCCGAGGTGTTGAAAACCCATCGCAACGATGCGCCCGTTGCCGAGCCAGGCGCGCCCCCGGGAAGCCACTTGCCCTACGACGAGGCCCTCGTCCTCGACGACCAGTCAGGCCTTGTGCATGTGGGAGGGTTGGCGTCAAAGCTCCCGAATGGCCACTACACCTATAATCTGAAGCCGCTCGATCCATCGCAACCGCATCGCTTCCAGGTAGGCCTTGAGAAAGACAGCCAGACCATCACCGTCGCGGTTCCTTCCCCCGGCATTTATTCCGTGACCATCTTTGACGATGAAAAGCGCGCCCGTATCGAGATGTTTGTTGCCGCGGTGACACCGGAGCAGAAGCAGCAGATCGACGGCCCATATAGCAAAGCCCTGAAACTGATGGCCGGCTGGAATGAGAATTACGCCTCCTGGCCCGCACACGATCTAAAGCGGGCTTATCTCGAGTGGCTGATTCTCGGCCCCAAAGGTCTGAGCGCGCTGAAAGCCTCCGCCGACAAGAGCCAGACTAGCCCTACCCCCTCATCGACGCAGTCAACCGCCGCGCCGGAGAAGATGTCGTCAAAACTCGAGGCCGCGGCCGAGCCGACCTATTCACCCACCCCCGGCATCCGCAACACGGAGACCGACGTGAGCTTGCAATGTGCCACGCCCGGCGCCACGATTCACTACACCCTCGATGGATCGCTGCCCATGTCCATATCGGCCGTCTATCACGCGCCGATCGTGGTGCAAAGCACCGAGATGACGATCAAGGCCTTCGCGAGCGCCCCCGGCAAGAAAGATAGCCCTGTGGTGACGGGGACTTTCCGCATCGAAGGAGGGAAGAGGGATTGAGGCGCCGTTCAAGCGCTCGGACCCTCCGGTTGGTGGAGGAACACGCCGGTTTCTCCGCCCTGCCTCCATCGTGCCCCTCACCGAGAGGCCGCGGTTGAGTGCAGTCGGACCCACCGTTCCCAGATCGGCGAGAATAAGTGCGATGGTCGAATCGGGCTCATTCCGTTTGCGGATATTCGCGCAGCCCATGCGCATGGTTGGAAGTCTCGCCGCATTTCTCGTGTTGTCCGCCGCGCTCCAGGCAGCGGCCCAGTCGCCCGCAAAGAGCAGTGGCGAGCAGTCGCGGCCCGGCCGAGCCCGCGAATTGTCCGACCGGCTTCCCGACAGGGCCTCCCTCCCGCCATCCTTCAGCATTCCCATCGACCCGCTCGGATTCTCTGCACCCGGCCCCATTTATCTAGGTCAGAGGAACAGCCTTGCCTCGCTGGATTTTCTCGATGAAAACCGGCTGCTCTTCACCTTCCGTGTCCCGGGCCTGCTCCATCGCGAAACCGGAGAGAACGCCGACGACGTGCGTCAGATTCGCGCGGTCGTGCTGCTGCTTCCTTCCGGCACGGTAGCCGGTGAGGCGCTTTGGACTGTGCATGATCGCGTTCGTTATCTGTGGATGATGAAGGACGGCCATTTCCTGTTGCGCGATCAGGATGGCCTGGAACAGGGCGATGCGACACTGAACCTGAAACCGTTGCTGCACTTTCCCGGCCCCCTGCTTTTGGATGGACACCGATCCCTCCCAGCAGTTTTTGGTGACGATTTCGCGCGAGCCCATCGAAGCGACTGCAAAGCCTGGAGACGTGGCGAGTCCTCCGACGGCCAAAGCGGATTTGACCGTCGATGGGGCCAACCCTGAAAGCCGTCCCTGAATTCGTGGTGCGGATCGTGCGCCGGGACACGGGCCAGGTCATGCTCGTCAGCCGTTCCCGCGTACCCGGAGTCCATCTGGCAATCAATTCAGACGGCTATTTGGAAAGCGTTCGCGGCAGCACCGAGCAATGGCAGGTCAACCTGAACTACTTCGCGGGTGGCAAAACCCTGCTGGGGCGTCTTAATTCATCCTGTTCGCCACGCTTCGATTTCATCTCGCAGCGCGAGTTCCTGGCTACCGTCTGCGACCGCAATGGAGGAGAAAAGCTCGCAGGGCTGGCGGTTGACGGACGCAAGCTGTGGGAGGACATGGTTGGGGCACAAGCCATCTGGCCGCTTTTAGCCATGGCTCCCGATGGCCTTCGCCTTGCCCGCGAAGCCCTGGCTGTCAGTCACCCCGTGAACGCCTTCTCTCCCATCGACGCGGACGATATCAAGGGTCAATTTGTGCAGGTGGTGGATGCAGCCGACGGAAAAATCGCGCTTGAAGCTCCCGCCAGCCCGCCGCTCGACGCCGGCGGCAACGTTGCCATCGCGCCGTCGGGCAAGCGCGTCGCTGTGATTCACAACGGGGCCATCGAAGTCTACGACCTGCCCGCACCGCCCCCCTTCCCAAATCCATCCCCAACGCAGGCGGCTCACTAAAGGTCTCCAGCAACGCCAATTCAAACCGCACCACCCCCACCATGGAGCGCACGGCCGCGTGTAAACTGGGCGATGGGAGAAACTGATTGTCGACGGCCCTCCTCCACTACACCGCCGCGGCCGCCACTGACCGTGGCCGCAAGCGCCCATCCAACGAAGATGCTTTTGGTTTCTCCGTCGAGCGCGGCGTCTTCATCGTCTGTGATGGTATGGGCGGCGCAGCCGCGGGAGAGATTGCCAGTTCGCTGGCGGTAGACGAGATGCTGCGGTTCCTCGAGAGCCCTTTATCGGAGAACGGCAAGCCCCCCGCCATGCCCTCCCTGGCCGAAGAAGCCATTGCCGCAGCCAACGCAGCCATCTACTCCCGATCGCAGCGCAATTACAAGCTCAGCGGCATGGGCACCACGCTGGTGGGCCTGCTCGCGGAAGAGCGCTGTGTATGGGTCTTCAACGTCGGCGACAGCCGCTGCTACCGCCTGCGCAACCGCGCCCTTGAGCAGATCACCCTCGACCATTCGCTGGTCGAAGAACAGGTCCGGCTGGGCCGCATGAGCCGCTCCGAAGCGCAGCGCTCCCCGCTGCGTAATGTCATTACCCGCGCGCTGGGCACGCAAAGCCGCGTCACACCCGACGTCTTCGAACTGGACGTCGAGGCAAATGATCTTTTTCTGCTCTGCTCCGACGGCCTGACGCGCGAACTTACCGACTCTTCGATTCAGCTCCTGCTCGGTGCGGATCTGCCCCTCGATCAGCTCTGCACGCGCCTCGTGGAAGCGGCCAAAAAAGCCGGAGGCCACGACAACATCACCTGCATCCTGGTGCGCGCCAGCGAGTGATCGAGCGCATTGCGGTGGCGTCACCCCTTCGCGTATTCTTGCGCAGTCTCAGTAATCACAACTGGATTGAAACCAGGCCGCCATGAGCACCCAACATCAGGTTCCGTCGCACTCCGTCGACCCGGCATCGGTTCCACAACGAACTCTCTACACCGGCGCAAAGATGCCCGCCATTGGATTGGGGACCTTCGGTTCTGATCACGTGACCGCCGCGCAGGTGGCCGACGCGGTTCGCAGTGCGGCCGCATATGGCTACCGCCACTTCGATTGCGCTTCCGTCTACGGAAACGAATCCCAGGTAGGCGCCGCGCTCGAAGATGCCATGCGCTCCGGCATTCAACGTGAAGATCTCTGGGTTACCTCGAAGCTATGGAACGACAAGCACACCGAAGACGACGTCCTCGCCTCGTGCGAGCAGTCCCTTGCCGATCTACGCCTCGAGTATCTCGACTTGTATCTCGTGCATTGGCCGTTCCCCAATTTCCATCCGCCAGGATGCGATGTCTCCTCCCGCAGCGCCGATGCCCAGCCCTACATCCACGAAAACTACATGAAGACGTGGCGTGCCATGGAGCGCCTCGTGGATCGCGGCCTCGTCCGAGCCATCGGCACGTCGAACATGACCGTCCCCAAACTCAAACTCGTCCTGCGCGATGCGCGCATCAAGCCGGCGGTCAACGAAATGGAATTGCATCCGCACTTCCAGCAGCCCGAGCTCTTCAAGTTCGTCCTCGACAACGGCATCGTGCCTGTAGGCTATTGCCCCATTGGTTCGCCGGGACGCCCCGAGCGCGACCGCACCCCCGAAGACACAGCGCCAACCAACGATCCGGTGATCGTTGAGATCGCGCGTCGCCACGGCATTCATCCGGCGGTCGTCTGCATCAAGTGGGCCATCCAGCGCGGCCAGGCGCCGATTCCGTTTTCGATCAACAACTATCGCGCCAACCTCGATGGTGCTGTCGGCGCGCCTCTTACCGCTACGGAGATGCAGCAGATCGCCGCCCTCGATCGCAACTGCCGCTTGATCAAAGGCCAGGTCTTCCTATGGAAAGACAATCAGTCCTGGGAAGCCCTGTGGGACATGAACGGTGAAATTACGCCGCCGTGATGCAAGGATCGATGAGATGAGCAAGACCATGCTAGCAGCCTTTCTCCCCGGAAACAGCAGCGTCGAGATGCGCGAAATGCCCGTGCCCACACCGGGCCATGGCGAAGTCCTGCTGCGCATGAAAGCCTCGACCATCTGCGGCTCAGACATTCGCTGCATCTATCACGAGCATCTCGGCAAGGGCCCCGAAGGTTATCAGGGCGTGATTGCCGGCCATGAGCCCTGCGGTCAGATCGTCGCTACCGGCGAAGGCTGCCGCCGTTTCCATACCGGCGATCGCGTGATCGTTTACCACATCTCCGGATGCGGGGTCTGCAACGATTGCCGCCGCGGCTACATGATCTCCTGCACCAGCGAGAAATATCGCCGCGCCTACGGCTGGCAGCGCGATGGCGGCATGGCCGAGTTCATGCTCGCCGAAGAGAAAGACCTCATCGCCCTGCCCGACGAACTTTCGTACGCCGATGGCGCGCAGGTAGCCTGCGGCTTCGGCACCGTCTACGAAGGCCTGTATGAAGATCGGCATCGACGGCAACCACGCCGTGCTCATCACTGGCCTCGGCCCCGTTGGCCTGGCTACGGGCGTGCTCTGCCGCAAACTTGGCGCGAGCAAAATCATCGGCATCGATGTGGTGAAAGAGCGCATGCAGATCGCACTCGATTGCGGCGCCTGCGATCACGTGTTGGCCTCAGGACCAGAAAACGTGGCCCAGGTGAAAGCGCTTACCGGCGGCTTTGGCGTGGAGCGCGCCGTCGATTGCTCCGCCAACGCCGCCGCACGCGCAACCGCCGTCCGCGCCACGCGCAAGTGGGGCAAGATCGTCTTCATCGGCGAAGGCGGCGGCGTCGAACTCAACCCATCCCCCGATATGATCCACGATCAGAAAACCATCTACGGCTCGTGGGTCACCTCGACATGGCTCATGGAAGAACTCGTCGAGCGCCTCGTGCGATGGAACCTCCATCCCGCCGACATCATCACCCACCGCTTTCCGCTCGATCGCGCCGCCGATGCCTATGCGCTCATGGCCTCCGGCAAATGCGGTAAAGTGGCAGTCTGCGCCGACGAGGAATTGAAGTAATGCCTGCCCACCAACAATCCGACTGGGAGCATACTTTCGAAGCCACGCTCTCGCTCTTCGGTCATCGCAACTGGATCGTGGTTGCCGATGCGGCTTATCCTGCCCAATCGAAACCTGGCATTCACACGCTCGTTGCAGACGCGGAGCACATCGAGGCCATAGAAAAGATCCTCAACTTGATCATCGGCTCCCGTCACGTGCGCCCGCGCATCTACCTCGACCGCGAAATTGATTTTGTCACCGAGCAGGATGCGCCCGGCGTGGCCGATTTCCGCATTCACCTCGGCCGTCTGCTTCAGGTAAGGGAAGTGATCCACCTGCCGCACGAGCAGATCATTCACAAGCTCGATCAGGCCGCGCAGCTCTTCCAGATCCTGATCGTGAAGACCAACATGACCATCCCCTATACGTCAGTCTTCTTCGAACTTGACTGCGGTTACTGGAACGCCGGCGCCGAAGAACGGCTCCGCGAAGCAATCGCCGTTGCCGCAACAAAGTAGCTCGCATAACTATCCCCGAAAGGAAAGAAAAATGATGCCAGTCAACCGGCGCAGGGTGCTTCAACTCATGAGCGGAACCGCGGCAGCCATGGCCCTTCCGCGTTTTGCAAAAACGCAGGCGGGTCGTGCCGAAGTCTTTGCACCCACGCGCAAGTCGCTGGAGAGCTACCAGATCCCTGACTGGTTTCGCGACGCCAAGTTCGGCATCTGGGCGCATTGGGGACCGCAATCGGCCGTCGAAGCGCGGCGACTGGTATGCCCGCAACATGTATATGGAAGGCTCCGACCAGTACCTCTACCATGCCGAGACCTACGGCCATCCATCCAAGGTCGGCTACAAAGATCTCGTCAACAACTGGAAGGCCGAGAAGTGGGATCCCGATCACCTGATGAGCCTCTACAAGAAGGCGGGCGCGAAGTATTTCTTCAGCATGGGCGTCCACCACGACAACTTCGATCTGTGGGATTCGAAGTACACGCGCTGGAACGCCGTGAATATGGGCCCCAAGCGCGACGTCGTCGGCACATGGCAAAAGGCCGCGCAGAAGCAGGGCCTGCGCTTCGGCGTCAGCGAGCATCTCTGGATCAGCTACAAATGGTGGGCCACCAGTCACGGGGCCGACAAGACCGGCCCGCTCGCCGGCGTCTCCTACGACGGCATCGATCCGCAAAATGCCGACCTCTATCACGACCGCGACTGCGCCCGTTTCATCGAGCAACTCGACTGGAACGACGATGGCATTCCCGACGCGTGGAAGCGCCACTACGTCGATCGCATGACCGACCTCATCGACAAGTACCAGCCCGACCTGCTCTACACCGATGGCCACCTCCCCTTCGAAGACTATGGCCTGAAGATCGTCTCGCATCTCTACAACACCAGCGCGCAAATGAATGGCGGCCACGCCGAATCTGTCTACACGAGCAAGGACGGCACCGACTGCGCCATCGGCACCTGCCTGCTCGACCACGAGCGCGGCGTAGCCGACGGCATCGCCAAAAATCCCTGGCAGACCGACACCTGCATCGGCCAGTGGCACTACAAGCGCGGCGAAAAATACAAGACGCCGAAGAAGGTGATCGACCTGCTGACCGACATCGTGAGCAAGAACGGCAACCTGCTTCTCAACTTCCCGCTTCCCAACTCCGGCCAACTCGATTGGGAGGAGATGGCCGTCCTCGAAGGCATCACCCAGTGGATGGACGTGAACAGCGAAGGCATCTACAGCACGCGTCCGTGGAAGGTTTACGGCGAAGGCCCATCGACAAAAGTCAAGATCGAGTCCGGCAACTTCAATGAAGATAAGACCAAGGACCTGACGGCCGAAGACATTCGCTTCACCAGCAAAGGCAACACACTTTACGCCTTCGTGATGGGCAAGCCGGCGCAGACCGCCGTAATCAACTCGCTCGGCCTGGCCAGCTCGACAGCACCCGGAAAAATTGGCAACGTCGAGTTACTCGGATATAAAGGTGACCTGCACTGGAAGCAGGACGATACCGCGTTGCGCGTCGAGATGCCGCAAGAGAAGCTGTCGGATATTGGCATCACGCTGAAGGTGTCCATGGCTTAGGCGCACGCCATCGCGGCTGAACGCGCAGCCGGTAGAATGGCAGCCTATGCCGGATTCATCTTCCTCCAACCCACTCTCGCGGCGCGCGTTTCTGCAGACAGCCACCGCCGCCTTCACAGCCACGCAGATCACGGAGCTGCGCGCCGAACAACCAGCGGCGCAACCCTTCGCTGGTGACGCCAAGCCGCGCCGCATCTCGGAAAATCTGTTCGTTCTCGAAGACACCTGCAACGTGTATCTGCTCCGCGACGGCGGCCACGCGCTCCTGATCGACTTTGGATCAGGAATGATCTTGCGGCATCTGTCAGAGCTTGGCGTCACCAGGATCGATTGGATCCTGCACACCCACCATCATCGCGATCAGGCACAGGGCGACCATCATGCCGTCGCACTCGGCATCCCCATCGTTGTTCCGATGCACGAGCGCCACCTCTTCGACGATGTCGAACGCTTCTGGGATAACCGCCGCGTCTTCGAGCTATACGACGTTACGAACAACTTCTTCTCATTGACGCAGAACGTGCCCGTCGCAAGGGAACTCCGCGACTACGACACGTTTCGTTGGCGCGGCCACGACATATTCATCCAGCCCACGCCCGGCCACACCACAGGATCGATCAGCCTGATCACCGAAATCGACGGTCGCAGCGTAGGGTTCTCCGGCGACCTGATCTCCGCTCCCGGCAAAGTGCAAAACCTCTACGACCTGCAGTACTACTACCAGGAGCATGAAGGCGTCGACCTATCCATCTATTCTCTCGATGCCTTGATGAAGAGAAAGCCCGACCTGCTTTGCCCATCGCATGGACAGGAAATCTCCGATCCCTCCGCCGCCATGCAAGCGCTCACGACAAAGCTCAAACGCTGGTTCCACTACTGGCACCCCGGCGACAGCCAGACCACCACCGAGTTCGAGCCAACCGTGGTGAGCAAGCATCTGATCGCGCACCCGCTGGCTACATCGACGTTTTATGCCATCATCAGCGATAGCGGCAAGGCTCTCTTCATCGACTACGGCTCCGCAAGCTGGAACTTCTTCCAGGTCTTTCGCGACGCCACCGACACCTACGGGCGCATGCGCTTCGTCGAGCACGCGATCGACAAGCTGAAAGCCGACCACGGCCTGAAGATGATCGACGTCGCCATCCCCACGCATATTCACGACGATCATCTGAATGGCTTCCCGCATCTAGCGCGCAGATTCGGTACCCGCATCTTCTGTTACGAGAACATGGTTGAGATTCTCGAGAATCCACGCGGACGGAACTTGGGCTGCCTGCTCGGCGAAGCCATCAAAATCGACCGCACGCTGCGCCACAACGAGACATTTCATTGGGAAGAGTTCGAGTTTACCGTTAAACATTCCCCAGGCCACACCGACTACCAGATGGCGCTCTTTGCAACCATTGATGGCAAGCGCCTAGCGTTCACCGGCGATGCATTCTTCAACTACGACCACGGCCCGCGCCTCACCCACAACCTCATCTACCGCAACGACACCCGCATTGGCGACTACACGAAATCAATCCGCAACCTGGTGGATATGAAAACCGAAGTGGTCGCACCGGGCCACGGAGAGCCATTTGTGCTCACCGCTGAGATGATTCGCGCCTTCGAAGAAGACGCGAAGCGCCAGGACGAATTCTTCAAGGACCTCATCGCCGATCCCGATACGGATGTCGGTCTCGATCCAGATTGGATTCAGATCTACCCCTACCAGGCTGTGGCGACCCCAGGCCGCCCTCTACGAATGGAGATTCGCGCACGAAATCATCGTGCGGCAGAAGTCAATCTCGAGTTGGCTTTGGTATTGCCCCCGGGCTGGACCAGTAATCCGCGCCGATTGCAATTGAAGGTTGTCGCCCAAGGCGCAAGCGCCGCCCCGATCGAACTAACCGTGCCCGGAGATTGGCGCGGTCCGTATGAACGGCGAGCCATCACTGCGGACGTTGTTGCCGATGGCCGCTACCTTGGGCAAATCGCCGAAGCCGTAGTCGAAGTCCGCACCGCAGCCGGGAAGGCAGTCTTTCCCGGCAGAGCGTGAGCAGCACACGCCGCAGCTCCTCACTCATACCGCAGTGACTCTACCGGATCGAGCCGTGCGGCGCGTGTCGCGGGCAGAGTCCCAAAGATCACTCCAGTCAGAGTCGCCGCAGCAAGAGCGATTCCAACCGACCAAAGATTGATGGGCAGATCGTAGTCCGTGAACAGCCGCACCGAAACAGGTAGCGCCAACCCCGCAACGCAACCCGCCAGGCCGCCGGCCAGCGAAATGATCACCGACTCCGAGAGGAACTGAAAACGAATCTCGCGATAGGTTGCCCCAAGAGCCTTGCGTAATCCAATCTCGTGTGTCCGTGAATGAACGTTCGCAAGCATGATATTCATGATGCCCACTCCGCCCACCACCAGCGTGACCGCCGCAACCAGGATGAGCACGATCGTCACAATATCCGAGATCTTCGCCGCCATCTCCAGCAGGTCGCCCAGATCCTGCGTCGCGTAGAGAAAGTCAGGACCATGCCGAGCCGTCAGGATGGACTTGATCGCGCGCGTGGCTTCGGGCACATTGTTCATGCTGCGCATCGAAAAGTAAATTTGCCCAACCTCATCGGTCCCTGCGAATAAACGCGCCTCGGAGTGGGGCACTAGAACAGTCTCCAGGGCAATCTCCGACTCGCCAAAGTCGCTCACACTCTCGCGAAACACGCCGATAATCGTGAAAGGCACGCGCTTGATGATCAACTCCTGCCCGATCGCAGCGTGGGCGGAGCCAAATCGCTGCCGCGCCAGGCTCTCGGTAACCAATGCGCATTTCAGGTGCCCGGCTTCGTCCAGCTCATCGAAGAATCTGCCCTCCGGCACAAGCAGGTTGCGGATCAGACGGTATTGCGGGCTGACCCCGAGCAACTGCGTCTCGCGCGTTGAGCCTCCTTCCAGCGAGATAGAAATCCGCTGGGCCAGCACCGGCGACGAGTATTGAATGCCCGGCAGCTGTGTGACCACAGCCTGTTCATCTTCAGGAGTCAGCGCGCCTAACTGCGAAGTTCCGTGCGCGGCCGAGGTAGTTCCCGCATACTCAACCTCAATCTCGTTGGTGCCGATCTTCTGAATTTCTTCAAGGATGAACTGCTTGCCGGTAAGGCCGATCGAGACAACCAGAATCACCGATGCAGTACCAATCACCATTCCCAGCGCTGTCAGGAAAAACCTAACCTTGCCGCTGCGAAGACTGTCCACCGCAAGCTTCACAAGTTCATTGCGGCCCATCAGGCGTGAATCTCGCCGCCTTACCGTCCGCTCGTGCGCAATTCCCTGCAGCGCCACCGTGCTCATGACAGTTTTACCTTCGATTCGACAACGCGGATTTTGAGTGTGCTGCTCATTCCCATCAAAGCGGACAGGCGGGAAGCAACGGGAGCGTCCTCCTTCTCCGCGAGATGAAGCGCTGTCCACGTTCCGGCGCTGAAGAAGAGCAACAGCACCGCCAGTTCAACCGGCTTCCAAAGTCCGGCAGCCGCCGCAAAGTTCATGGCAAGAAACCATCCAGCAACGGTGATCCCGACATGAGCACGCTTCCAGTCGATCTGTGCAAGAACAGACGGCTTGCTCAGCGTCCCGTTAAGGAGCCCCGCCTTTCCGTTTGCCAGGCTATTTCGTTGCACCTCCTCCGAAGACGGCACTGCGATGCGAAGAAAACGCAGCCCGATAAGAAAGAGTGGGATGGTCAACGGAGCGACATCGTACTCTTTGACGCGCGGGTTAAGCAGGATCACACCCACCAGCGCAACAGGAACCCATGTCTCCCGAGCCGCGCCATCGCTGCCCACTCGCCTCGCTGCATAGATCAGAACCGAAAGAAGCACTGCGGCAAAGGCCACATAAAGAATCTGCGTCGCAAGGTCGTAGGGAAGGCCCGCTTGTTGCAGCACCTCTCCCAGCAGGCCGGCCGGCCCGAAACCGAAGTCACGGTTCCAGTCGAACTGCAGGTTCACCGCGCGAAGATAATCGGCAAACAGTTGCGGCCAGAGCCAGAACTGGCACGCGAAGAGAAGAATCCCAGCAGCCCCGGCGAGTCCAGCGCGAAACCACTCCTTGCGCCCAAGCAGAGCCGGCAACGCCAGCAGCGAAAGTAGCGGGGCCTTGCAGCAGGAAGCAACCAGAACCGTGATGTAGTACGCGGTCCAGTGATTGCGCTTCCAGCCCGGCACCGCCGCGGTGAGAATCAACCCGTAGAGCAGGTAGGCAATGTTGCCGCTGAGCACAACGTCATTGTTAAGTAGACCAGGAAAATAGAATGCGACCGGGTAGACAAACAGAAGCCACTTTCGCTCGCTTTCCGTGGCCATCTCCCACCCCGCGCACATCTGCAGGCCGAGCCCAACCACGAGCAAAAGAAAGTAACTCGAACTCAATACGCGAGAGGGAACCAGAGCAAGAAACTTCAAAATCGTCAAAGTTATCGGCGAATAGACATACGTCATCGGAAACGCGCCGTCATAATCCCTGCCCACCCGATCGTGGAAACTCTGTTGGATGGCAATCCCTTCGGCGTAAGGATTCCCGCCATGCAGAACGGACTGAGCCGCAGTGGCGTACACCCGCGCATCCCATCCCCACGAGCCCGTCGCAAGCAACACAAGCAGAGCGCTGAGCGAGCCGATCCAGAGGAACGCACGCACCTTCTTCGCAGTGAGAAGGTTTGCTCGCGACCACCGTACCAGCCGCGCCATGCCACCCTTCGTTTCCGTAACCTCGCGGCTCACAAGGTATGGACGCTCGATTCGCTTCACATCGATTGCGCCATAAGCATGCACTTGAACGGTATTCGGTTTGCCATGCAACAGAATCTTGGCGCGAAGTTTTTCCACAATCTTCTTGAATACCATGCCAAGAAACTGAAATCCGACCCGCATGTCGAGCTTGCTCTCGCCGCAGTGGCGCGACCGGAAGTGGTAGCCAACCTCGCCAATGCGAAGCGGGCGTACACTGCTCGTCACAATGTCGAGAAGAATCTTGAATCCCCTGCCGTTCAAGCGGCCCACCACGTCGAGCACGCGCTGGCGCCTGATCAGGAAAAAACCGCTCATGGGATCGGTGAGCCCGTCATTCAAGAGCGAGCGGCTGACTTTTCTTCCCAGATTGCTGAGCAGCACGCGCGCCGCGTTGAACGAGCCCATGCTGCCGCCGGAGGCATGACGCGTGGCGACCACAAGATCGAGACCTTCCCCACGCAGCTTGTTCAACATGCTCGGCAGAATGGACTCATCGTGCTGCAGATCGCCGTCGATCACAGCCACGGCATCGGCCGACGTCGCAAGCATGCCATCGATGCACGCCGACGAGAGACCACGCCTGCCAACCCGATGAATCAGTCGAACGCGCTCATCCCTGGCAGCAAAAGAGCGCACAGCATCCGCGGTCCCGTCGGGCGAGTTGTCATCGACGAAAATTACTTCCCAGCGCAAACCGTTCAACGCCGCCCGAAGACGATGGATCATGGCAGGCACATTGCCGCGTTCATTGAAGGTCGGAACGATCACTGCCAGTTCGGGCGCTGATTGCACGTCGTTCGTCTCCTGAATCCCTTCGGTAATTTCAACGAGCATTGTCCAATCCCTCCGTTTCGTTGCGGCCTGAATTCCGACGCATGCGGCGACCACTACCCGTTTCGTGCACGCTGCCTTTAGGTCGCATCCTCTGTGCGCGCTGACTACACTGCCGCGAAGATCGATGAAGCGAACCCCGAGGTTTAATTGGCTTGAGTACCACGGGCCATTGCGTCATCGAACGAGCCGAGCTGCATGAGGGCACAGATACCCCCCGGTCTAGCAAAACCGGATAGAGGCGCCCGAGGATTTACTTGGATCGATGAACATCCGGGTTCATGGGGAATTCCATGAACCCTGAGGCCTGCGGCAGGCTGGTCAGACTGGATTGGTGCGGCTTCGTGGGAAAGCGCCAGGACGAGGCCGGCGCCATGTCCTACGCATTGCAAAGACGCGCTAACTTAGGCCATCAGCGCGATCAGAGCCACCGGGATCGCCGTGCCGAGAAACAATAAGCCCCACACAAGGGTTCGACTGCGATTGAACTTGAACGCCATATAGATTCCAAGAAAGGTCGAGAAGATCAATCCCAGCGACGACGCCAGGAAGAACCACTTCAAGGCGAGTGTGTATTTGCTTTCGCCGCGCTCTTCGCGCCGCGGTCCGTTCTCGCCCTGTTGCGGCGGACGCGGCTGCTCCGCATCGGGCTTCCGTTGCGCATTGCCGGCAAAAGTCGGTGGCGGCCCATGCCGTTCCGCAACCGTCTGCTTCTTGTGGATCGACGCGAGCTTCTGAATCCATGCCGGCGCCTGATACGTATCGCCGGGATGACCCTCGTGCAGGCTGAACAACTGCAGCGATCCGGTAAACGCGAAGAAGAGGATCGCCGGAGCAAACAGCGTGCCCAGATAGAGATGCAGTTCGCGAGCAAGCTTGATAAAGGGCGCACGGGTCGACTTGGTTTGTGTTTCCATCTGCTGCGCAGTGATCGGATTCATTCGTTTTCCTCGTGAAGCGGGATGGAGCCGGGATCGGCGTAGTTGAGAGCGGCAGCCGGAGCGGCCTTGAGGAGATGCTTCGAACTCGCGAAGACGCCCGATGCTTCGTTGCCCTTACAAGTGGTCGGCCATCGAAATCGCCGACGTCACGAAATCGTGAAGCCAAGCGTGATAGTGCGGGTGGAGCCTCAAGCCCGGTCCGCAGTTCGCGCCGGCTACAGAACAAGGCCGTGCCTGTCCTGCCTGCAGGTTACCTCCGTAGCCCCTCGCCGATTTGTATGTCAGGCCGGCAGAAGATCCCAGGATCATCAGCGTGGCTGCGAACAATGACAAATGTGTCGAATTGATTCTTATACTCATCTCATTTCCTCGTTCGAATCGGAGCATGTGCGGCCCGACCGTTTTCTGCAGACCAGGCGCCGATCCCCGTGCCCGCGGTTCAGCTTCATCGACTGTTCTTCGGCCAACCGCGTGGGGAAATCCCTGCTGTTTAAGAAGACGCCTTTTTACGCGCAAGCACAGTCACGATTTGTAAAACGATGTAACAATTCGTAAAGCGAAAAAGCGGGAACAAGACCGGCCGTCATCAGACGTCTGCGCGATGCAGAGTTGCCTTGCCTGCCCAACCGCAATCGGCGCTCCGCCCGCACAGCCGATTCTCGCCGCGGTGCGATAGAGTAGAAGCGCGATCCGGTCAATCGATTTGCCATCGCTTCTCCGGGCGATGAAGCAGATGCGGTCTTTCTCACTGCTTCAAGTGTTGCCCGGGGCTTTACGAGGTGTTTCATGAAACGTCGCTCTTTTCTGCAATCCGCGTTTGCCCTCACAGCGGCTCCCGCCCTTCAGCCATGGCTCACCAACAGCGCCGCCGCCGACGAGCTGCCCAGGATCTCCCCGCCTGCCGCGCGCGCATTCCCTCCGGGGTTCCTCTGGGGCACGGCCACCGCTGCTTACCAGGTCGAAGGCGCCGTCCATGCCGACGGTCGCGGACCTTCGGTGTGGGACACCTTCAGCCACACGCCAGGCAAAACATGGCATGACGAAACCGCCGATGTCGCCGACGATTTCTTCAATCGCTACAAGCAGGATGTCGCGCTCATGAAGGAGCTTGGCACCAGGACATTCCGCTTCTCCATCGCCTGGCCGCGTGTCTTCCCGCAAGGCACGGGCACGCCCAATCCCAAAGGCCTCGACTTCTACAAGCGCCTCCTCGACGAACTGCATTCCGCAGACATCGAGCCCTACGCCACCCTCTTCCACTGGGATTTGCCCCAGGCCCTTCAAGACAAGGGGGGCTGGGCCGCCCGGGCCACTGCCCAGGCTTTCGCTGACTACGCCAGCTACACAGCCGGCCAACTCTCCGACCGCGTCACCCACTGGATGACCATCAACGAGTTCGACTCATTCATCGACGCTGGCTACGCCGATGGCTCATCCGCTCCCGGCCTGAAGTTGTCTCGCAAAGAAGTGATGCAGACCCGCCATCATGCCGTTCTCGCCCACGGGCTCGGCGTCCAGGCTATTCGCGCCGCCGCAAAACAGCCCGTAAAGGTAGGCCTTGCCGAAGATGTTTCCGGTGCCATGCCCGCAATCGAGGACGCAGCTCACATCCACGCCGCCGAACAGGCCTTCCGCGAAATGAACGCACAGTACCTCACCGCCATCCTGGAGGGACGCTACACCGAACGCTACCTCCGCGACCTCGGCGCCGATGCGCCGCACTTCACCCCTGAGGAGATGAAAGTCATCGGCTCTCCGCTCGATTTTGTCGGCACCAACATTTACACCACGCAGGAAGCGGTTCCGGCCGACAATCCGGATGGCTTCGCCGTGATCCCTCGGCCGGCCAGCTATCCGCACGCAGCGTCCGACTGGCTTTTCTTCAATCCCCAGGCCATCTATTGGACCCCAAAGCTGGTCGCGCAGATCTGGGGTGTCAAGGAGATCTACATTACTGAGAACGGCTATTCCTCCGGCGACGTCCTCACGCCCGAAGGTCGGGTCCTCGACACAGATCGCGTTCTCTACCTGCGCAACTACCTGGGCCAGCTTCATCGCGCCGTCGCCGACGGCGTTCCCGTCAAGGGCTATTTTCTTTGGAGCCTTCTCGATAACTACGAATGGAGCGACGGATTCTCCAGGCGCTTTGGCATTACCTATGTCGATTTCGCAAGCCAGAAGCGCACCCCCAAGCTCTCCTTTGACTTTTACAAGCAGGTCATCCGGACCAACTCAGTCGTCTAAGCCGATCGCAGGCAGAGAAGGGAACCGGCATCGAGTAAGTGTTCTGGCCACAGAATCGACGCAGGACGGGAGAAGACACCTCAATGGAGCGCCTCCAGGAAACAAAAGCGATTGGGCGTACCTGGATCTCCAGAAGAGAGATCCTCAAAGATAGCCTTGCACTCGCCTCGGGGTTTCTCTGGATGCCGCGGATTTTGACGGCTGCAGGCCGGCAACAGGGCGAGTCAGCCGAAAGCAAAGTCCAAACCTGGACGATTGCCAACGGCTCAATCGAGCGCACCATCGTCTTTGACCCGAAGAGTGGATTGTCGACGCGAAAGCTGCGCACCGCCTTTGCGGAGTATTTCACCGCAGGCAGCTCCGCCGAAAGAATCGCACACGAGTTCTCGTTCAAATGCGATCAGCGGGACTGTGTAGGGGGCAGTGCGGACTTTACGCTGCTCAGCGCAGCCCAATCCTCGATTCGGAACGGCAACGCGCTGACAGTGCACCTGCGCCACAAGGCACTCCCTCTGGATGTGTCGCTCGTCTATCGCGTGTACGACGGCCATCCCGCGGTTCGAAAACATCTGGTCCTGAAGAACACGGGAACGACGTCGCTGCATATCTCGCACATGAATATTGAATCGCTCGCGCTCACTCTTGGACCCGCGAACGAGATCACGCTGCTTACGCAATACGGAACCGTTCCCCGCGAAACCTTCTACACCGGGCGGTCAGAAGATGCGGGACTTCTGCTTGCAAGCAGCAAAACGGGCAGCGGCGTCGCAATCCTCAGCGAAGTGCCCGGCTATATGAAGCGCACGGAGATTGGCGGTTGGGATGCCGCCGATGCCGTGCCCATTGGCGTTATGTACGACACCGACCTGATGCCGTTCGAACGCAGCCTCGCCCCGGGAGAAGAATTCGCAACCGCTGCCGCGTCTCTGGTCGCGTTCCAACGTGGCGCTGCGTTCAACGATCCGCATTGGACTGTGCCGTCGTACACCTCAAAAGTGCTCGAGCGCCGCGTGAACGAGAAGGGCGCGCCGTGGATCTACAACACCTGGGAGCCGTTCGAGCGCGGCATCAATCATCAGACAGTGCTCGAGCTGATTGAAGCGGCAAGTGCAATGAAGATGGACATCTTCACTATCGACGATGGCTGGCAGGCCGAGTACGGCGAGAACCGCATCGACGCGAAAGCGTTTCCCAATGGCCTTCAGCCGATCCAGGATGCTCTGGACGCAAAAGGCATGCGCCTGGGATTGTGGATTCCGATGGCGGCGATTGGTGAGACAACCTCCGGATACAGGCGCGAGTGGGCGGCGCTCGATCTGCAGGGCGAGTTGAAAACCACGGGAACCGCGGCGGGCACAAAGGCGGTCATGTGTATGGCCACCGGTTATCGCGATGCTGCGGCAGAGCGCATTAACGATGCCATCGAGAAGTTCAGGCTTGCGTACGTAAAACTCGACCTAACGACCATCTTCAATGCATACGGCGAGGCGCCGGGCTGCTGGGCGAAAGGACACGATCACGCCGACTGGGCAGAAAGCCTGAACCGAATCTACGAAGGTATTTCGTACGTAACCGCGAAAGTCTACGAGAAACATCCCGACGTATTGCTCGATCTGACCTTCGAACTCTGGGGACAGAAACACATCATCGACGCCGGCCTGTTGGCGGCAGGAGATCTCGACTGGATGAGCAACGTGGACGATCGCGAAAAGGACTCGGCAGGTCCGCTCCAGGCGCGGCAGCTGCTCTATGCACGCGCCGCAACAATGCCGGCCGAAGCAATGCTGATCGGCAACATCCACGCCGATCTGCCCACGATCGAAGAGAGCTTTGCGACAGCCATTGGTTCGGCGCCTCTGTTGCTGGGCGACCTGCGCAAACTGAGTGCGGCGGACCGCGCCTGGTACGCCGAGCGGATCGCCTGGTTTAAGAAATTCCGGCAACAGCATGCCATCAGCGAGAGCTTCTTTCCTCTTGGCAGTTGGCAGCAAACCACGTCGGACGCGTGGGATGGCTTTGCGCGATTCGATCGTAGCGGCAACGGCGTCATCTCCCTCTTTCGCAATCACTCGAATGCGAAACAGGCAGTCGTGCAGCTAGCGCAGCTGCCGCGGGGTAACTTCAAATTGCGTTCGATCATTTCCGGAACAGACATCGGTGCCTTCACAAGTGCCGATTGGACGCGAGGCATTCCGATTCCATTCACCGGTCCCCATCGTGTGGAAGTGCTCGAAGTCACCTCTAGCAGCTAACCCACCGGAGCGACTGCTCGGCAAACGTGCGCGCAGTGTGTGCGAATTCCTTAAATAAAAAATGCGCGCATGGTAATACATCGCCAGGATTCACAACAGAATCGATAGCAGGAAACCAACCCCGCTCCGGACTCAACTTTTGCAAGACTTCCCCAGACCGGGTCATGGAATAAGCTGCGCACCGTTCAATCGGTGAATGACCAGCCACTCAGTGGCAAAAGGAAACTATCATGAAAAACAAATGGATGAACCGTCTGGCTTGCAGCCTGTTCCTCGTGGGGTCCCTCATGGGGACGGTTTCTGCTCGGGCCCAGTTTTCCAACCCAACCTCGCTGAAGCTGATCAACGGCTGGAAGAACGCACCGTTTAGCACCAGCGATGCACAAATTCAAACCATCAACGGCATCGTCAAGTTCAAGGGCGCCATCTCCACGACCGGAACAAACATGGAGCCGTTTGTTCTTCCCAAGGATTTTCGTCCGTCGACAATGGTCTACGTCGCCGTCGACCTGTGCAAGGCCGATAACGGTAGACTTGCCATTTATCCCAGCGGAGTTGTCTACGTCCAGTCGGAGTCCGGTTCCACGACTGAAGCGCAGTGCTCCACCAATCTCGACGGAGCATCCTTCGCTCTGAACAGCAGCGGATTCACGCCGGTCTCACTCATCAACGGCTGGCAAAACGCGCCGTTCGATACCAGCAACGTCGAAGTGAAAGAAATCAACGGCGTCGTTCATTTCAAAGGCGCCCTTTCTTCGACCGGAGCGTATCCCACCGCGTTTATTCTTCCCCTCACTTCGTCCCAAGCACTTTGTGAACATCCCGATCGATGAGTGCAACGCGACTTATGGGGAACTCTCGATTAGTCCCGCGGGCGATGTCCTCATCGGGGCGGAATTCGATTACAACAATGCCACGTGCTTCACTTCGCTTGACGGCGTCTCGTTTGTGGTGAACGATTCCGGTTTCCAGGGCCTCTCGCTGAGAAACGGCTGGATGGACACCACCTATGAGACCGCCAACCCGAAAGGCAAAAAAATCAATGGCGTCGTATACCTTGAGGGCGCGATGTCAACCTCCGACAGCAACGACGAGCCGTTCGTGCTGCCCTCCTCATTGACACCCGCCACCTACGTTTATGTGCCTGTCGACCTGTGCGACGTCAAGGGCCGGCTCCGCATTGCACCGAACGGGGTAGTCACCGTGCAGGCCGAGTCTGGCGAGACCGTGAGCGCCCAGTGCTTCACTTCGCTCGACGGTGCATCGTACGTCCCGTAGCTCTCGGTAGGTTGTTGTCTTGAAGAACTGGGAGCGGGCGGCGCCTTCGTCGGAAGGCGTTCCCGCTCCCGATGTTTTTGATCCGCCAGGTTATTTTGCCGATAGAACAAGCCAGCCTCAATCGATAGAAGACAATCCAGTTACGAAACGCAACCCCGCAGATCGCGCCGCCGCAGCGACCCGCGGCTTTTCCAGGTCCATCCATCGCGTGCCTGCGATTCCGGGACGGTACCAGCGAGTGTTCGAATATCATCGAATTCGACCACTGTCCGGATTCTATGGCGACACCCATTTCGCAAATTCGAGGAGCTACCGCCTCCAGGGCTTCCGATCTGCTTGGCCGCTATCTTGCCGAACAGGATGCCGCCAGGGCGTCGGACTGCCTCGGAGAGCTGGTGGACGGATTTGTGAGCCCGCATGCCCGGAAGATCGTGCAGGGCCGGCTGCGCCGTCACGGATCGGCCCATGCAGGCCAGGTCGAGGATGTGACTTCCGATACCGTCGTCTCCTTCATTCTCTACGCGGAAGAGTTGCGTCAGGGTAGCGCCGCGCCCATCGACAATCCCGAGGCTTTTGTCGCCATGTTGGCGGCGCGTGCATGCAACAGCTATCTGCGCCGCGTCTACCCCACGTTTCACGGCCTCCGCAACAAGTTGCGCTATCTCTTCGAGAAGTATCCCGAGCTCCTTAGGTGGGTCGATCCGGACTCCGGCGTTTCGATTTGCGGCCTCGCCGAATGGCGCACCGCCGGCAAGAAAAAGCCTGTTTTGGAAGACGTGGATGGAATCGAGGGGCTGGACTGGGCGCGCGGATCGGACATCCATCCCGCCGACCAGCTTTTGCGTCTTTTTCGACAGATTGGAGCGCCGCTTCGATTCAACGACCTGGTCGTTCTGATGGCGGGACTCTGGGATGTCCATGAACTGGAGACGGCCGTTCCCGAGGGTCAGGAGTTCGCCGATTCGAGTGATCGAGCGGATTCCACCCTCGACTGGAAGCAGCAACTTGGCCTGCTCTGGGGCAGAATTCTGGATCTCATTCCCAATCAGCGCGCCGCCTTGCTGCTCAACCTGCGCTGCCCCGACGGAAGCTGCGGCGCCAGCCTTCTGGTCACGACCGGCATCGCTTCCATCCGGCAGATTGCTGAAGCCGTAGCGATTCCTGCCCTTGATTTTGCAGCGCTTTGGGAGAGACTTCCCCTGGAGGATAAGGAGATCGCTGCCATGCTCGGCCTTACCCGGCAGCAGGTCATCAATTTACGCAAATGCGCCCGGGCAAGGCTGGCGCGCGCAAATAAATCGAATAAGTAAACAGGGAATGGGAATGTCGATCGAAAGTTGACGACAAACCCAGTGAGAACAGAAAGCATGAACCATCTTCAGAAATCCGAGCTGCAATCCTTCCTCCAGGGAAAGATGCCCGCTTCCGCCCTGCTGGAATGCGACGATCATCTGGCCGCGTGCCCCCAGTGCCGCGAGGAATTGGAGCTCGAGGCCGGACTCACCTCGTCAAAGGCGAACGTCGAAAGCCTGCTGCAATCGCCACCCGCTCACATCGACTACGAGCAGCTTCAGAGGATGGTCGATAACGAGCCCGTGCCGCCTGCAGTGCTTCAGCACGTTGCCGGTTGTGCGAGTTGTTCTCGAGAATTAGCCGAGCTGCGCGCGTTTGCCGGCAAGATTGCAGCGATGCCCCGGTCGGCCTCAAAGATTACCTCCATTAGCGCGGGCCGCCGGTTACAGATACCTCATTCCTGGTTCGCTCTTGCCGCAGTGCTTGTGCTCGCCGTGGCAGCGGGGTTGTCCTGGAGAAGCCTGACCCACGGGACAGCGCCAGCCATTGCCAGTCTGAGCGATGGAGGCGGCCAGATCTCCCTGGATAGCGCAGGGAAGTTGCATGGCGCCGATGGCCTGCCGGAAGCGGATCGTCATGCGCTGCAGTCGGCGATGCTCACAGGCCGCATCGATGCCGTCATCCCTCCGAAGTTCACCGGCCAGAAAACCGAGACGATGCTGGGCGCGCCCACTCCCGCCACTGGGTTCAAGGTGCTGTCTCCCATCGACCGTGTGCTCATCGACGACAAGGTTCTCTTCAAGTGGGAACCCGTGGCTGGCGCGTCAGCCTACCGTGTCACGGTGTTCGATCCGGCCTACCAGAAGGTCGCCGAGAGTCCGGCAATCTCCCAAACGGATTGGCAGATGACGACGCCTCTGCCTCGTGGCGTTACCTACACCTGGACGGTCACCGCCGAGAAAGCCAACGGCACGGTGCGCGCGCCTATACCGCCGCAACCGGAAGCCGTTTTCAAGGTTGCCAGTCAGGACGAAGCTGCAACGATCGGCCAGCTCGAGCAGGCCCACCCTTCCGATCACCTGCTGCTTGCAGTACTTTATGCCCGCGCGGGCGCGGTAGACGATGCGCGTAACCAACTCGATCTGCTGGCGAGAGACAATCCCAACAGCGCGCTGGTTCCGCGACTCAAGGACTCGTTGGCGCAGGCATCTCAGGCAGCGTCGCCTACAAAGACGAACCCGGCCCAGTAGAAAGGGTGCTTGTATTTCTCGCTGTGGATGAGGTTGATCTCACTGCGTCGCAGCGCCTCTGCCTTGTTGACGCCGTGCAAAAGCTGCTGATGAAACCCGATCATCATCTGCGTCGTGCTTGAGGCCTCAACCCGCCATTCACTCGCCAGGGATGCGCGAGCGCCTGCTGCGAGCACCGCCCAGCTCATCCCCAGCAAGCCCTCGCCCTCTTCAAACGCTCCCTGCCCGGTCTCGCATCCCGACAGCACCACAAGTTCTGCGTGCAACTGCATCGACTGAATCTCTCGAGCGCGAAGCCAGCCGGCCTGCGGCGTATCGGATGTGGAAGCCAGGATCATGTGCGAAGACATCGGCTCCCGATCGTTAAAAATTCCGTGGGCCGCAACATGAACGATGTCGGCCGCCGCAGAGCTCTTGCGGAACTGGTTGAGCGTGGCGTCCTTGCCGACATATGCCTGGCTGCTCTTCGCGCCGTAGAGTTTCTCCAGGGCGCGCACCTCTTCAGCCTGGGTAGGTGTTGCTTCGTCGGGGTTACCCATGGCCAGCAGGGTGCGGGTCGAGCGGCGCTTTGGCGCAGTCTTCTTCAATGCGCTCGACACCGTGAGCGAAGGCGTGTATGCGATCGAAGCGTGTTCGATCAGGTAGGCGCCGTCCGCCTGCTGCAAGGCCTGAAAGGGTACCCTCCACAAATTGCCATCAGGAACAATCA
Organism: uncultured Acidobacteriaceae bacterium; assembly: GCA_963846095.1. Taxonomy (GTDB): domain Bacteria; phylum Acidobacteriota; class Terriglobia; order Terriglobales; family Acidobacteriaceae; genus Telmatobacter. Next base: position 38,066 of record CAWJUW010000024.1, on the reverse strand, counting down.
CGAGCGAGCTCTTGCCCTTCAATGCCGTTTGAGCAGGCTGCAGCAGCGTGTTATAGAGCCACTTGGCCTCCACGGAGAATTCCGGGTCCCGCGACGCGAGAGACTCGTGAAAGCTCTTGATCCGCTTTTCCAGTTCCGCGTCGGAAACATCCAGCCTGAATCCATTCACCCTGGCCGCGTCTTCGCTTCCGCGGGTGATGACGAAGAGATACTTGCCGACCGGCGTCAGTTCGTACTCCAGGAATGCGGTATGGCGATCGGGAAGCATTGCCTGCAAATCAGTCATCGACGCCGAGGAGAAGTCTGCCCGGCGCAACTGCAGATCGGGGTGCCGAACATACAGTTCGCTGCGGAAAGTCTCAAGCGTGGTTCGAGCCTCTTTGAGGCGCAAATCCAGATTCTCTTTCTTCGTCGGATCGCCTGCTGCCCGCTCCGATTGCATGTCGAGCGACAGAAATTCTCGGCGCAGGTTCAGCTCCTGCGCCCGCTCCTCGTCACTCAGCGAAATACTAGCGCCGAGTCCGTCGTCGGTGTAAACATCCAGCAGGATTCGCCCTTTGCCTCTTTCCGAAGACTCCAGTGCTGCTTTCCAGTTTCCCTGTCTCGCGTGAATGATTGCCAGCAGGCGGAAGGGGTCGGTCTTCCCGGACAGAAAGCGTCGCCGGTCCGCAGCGCCGCCGCTCACGTTATTGCGCATCTTCTCTACAGCATCGATACATCTTTCCAGCTGCAGGCGCGCCTCTTCAAGTTTGCCGAGCTGGAAATAGAGCCGCCCCTCATCCATCGCGATGTCGCTGATCTGTTGAAGCATTCCTGAGGTACTGGCGAGGCCCGAAGCTTCCTCAAAGAACTGCAACGCGAGCTTATCGTCTTTGAGCCCCATGTACGCTTCGCCGATCCAGTCGAGGTTCTGGATGTGATCCTGCAGATCCGTTCCATTGGGGCTCAGCCTTCCTGCTCTCTTGAAGCAGTCTCAGTGCCTCCTCGAAGTGGTGAGCTTCGAGTTGGAACAGCGCCTTCTCCGCAGTTGCCTTCTCCAGAATGGAGTTGTCTTTGAGAGACGTGCCGATTTCGGCCGCCTCATCGAGCATCCGGTACGCATCCGGATCCCGATGTTCATTGTGGTAGAAGTCGGCAAGATTGATGACTGAATGCGCAAGGTTGGCTTTGTTTCCCACCTGTCGTTTGATCTCAAGCGCCTCCTCCGCATAGCGGATCGCGCCGGCGTAATCGTTCTGAGCTGAACGCAGGAGAGACATGTTATTCAGAACGAACGCTTCTCCCTGTTTCTCGCCATGAGCGCGCGCAATCCGCAATGCGTCCGAAAAACTTGCCTCTGCTTCCTGATAGTTTCCCTGTCTCATCCAGGCATTGCCGAGCCCATTTTCCGCGCGCGCCACGCCAACTTCGTCCTTGGCCTCTTTGGAAATCTGCAGGGCATGATTGTCGTCGTCGATCACAGCCGGAAAATCGCCGAGTGGCAGCTGCGCGATGGCTCGATTTAGATAAACCGCGGCGATCCTCTTCGGCGGCGCGCTTCGCGGCGCGATACATATCCAATGTCTGGCCGTAGGCCGTGATCGCGTCGCCAATCTCCCCGTCGGCAAACATGCCCAGCGCCTCGTTGAGATGGGCGTCCGCCGCAGGAATCGGGAGACCGGCGCGGACAGCCACGGCCTCGTCTTCCTTGAAAATCTCCACGGAGCGATGCGGGTCTTCGTTCGAGGCTTTCTGCCCAACGTCGCGGATTGCGTTGTACAGGCCTTCGGTAATAAGGCTTGAATCCGCGGCAGAGATGGCCTTCAGCGCTTCTTCCAGTGGTTTTGCCGTAATCTCCTGCGCCAGTGTCTTCTCGGCTTCTGAAGATGTCGGAGGCGTCTTGGCGGCCTCGCCACCGGGCTTCGCCTGTGCGCAGGCAGACACGCCGCTCAGATTGCAGCCAAGGGCGCTCCCCAACAACGTACCCATGACTAGAAAGAAGCAGCGCCCAGTCTTCTGCCGCATAGGTCCTTTTTGCGTAAGTCGAGGATTGAATACCCGCAGATCGAATCCCATCGCTGTCGGAATGCGTTAGCCCTTGAATTGTATGCCCGGACCTGCTCTACCGGTGCAAATGGCCGGACAAATAATGGCCAAAGTCGATCGGAAGATGTACTTGGGGTAGGGAATCGCCAAGGAGTCATGGCATAGCGGGAGGGCTTCCGTGCCGTTCGGCGGGCCTAAACCTGCCGAACCGGCACGGCTCACTCAGGGAGGAGAGAGAACCAGGGCAATTCGAGTAAGACAAGACGTTCAGGTACAGCATCGGCGCACGGAGAACAGCGTACCCCTCCTTGATTCTTCGCCCGTCGATCGCGGTATCGGTCGACCTGCAAAGATGTGCGCTATCTCGTCTGTCGCCAACATCGCCTGCATATTCCCATCCCTTGAATTTTTTTGTGAGGATCGCCGGAAGACGGCCGGAACCCATCTGCGCGCAAGCTGTCTTCATCTCCGTGGTCCGGCCCAAAAAGAACTGTCTGCCGTTGGAATATACCGGCGATCTTCGCGACAGACCTGATGACACAACAACGGGCCCCCCTGCCGATTTCGAAGGAGAATCACCATGCACACAACCCTCTCAACCTTCTCCGCAGCTCTTCTGCGCGTGAGGCTCGGCATTCTTGCCATTATTGCTGTGGTTCTGCCCTTCGCCGCATGGTCGCAGGAGTACACCGTCAAGGACCTCGGAAACCTGGGCTACGCCTCAAGCAACCCGACCGGCGTCAACAACAGCGGGCAGGTGGTCGGCTACTCCATCTCCTGGCCCGCAACCGAGCAGGACGATGGGTTTGGTGTAACTTCTCCCTTTATCTACTCCAATGGAGCCATGAGCGAAATCGGATCGCCCGCCGAGGGCTTTCTGAACTATGCGCTCGCCATCAACAACGACGGCGTCGTGGTGGGTGCATATGATGGCGACGACTTTGGAGGACATTTGGCAGCATTTCAGTTCAACGGCGCCTTTCAAAGCCTGACCCCCATCAATAACAGCTTTGCGGTTGCCATTAACCAGGATGGCGTTGCCGCGGGCGTCAGCGGGTATGTCGAAGATCCTGTGAACTACAACTTCGGCGACCTTCACGGCGGCGTGCCCATCGGAGTCACGTTCAATAACGGCGCCATCACCGACATCCCCAAAGGTTCCTACCTGGGAATAGGCCCGACCGGAATCAATAACGCGCAACAGATTTCAGGACTGTGCTTCAATGCGCAGGCCGTTCCCCTTGGCTGCGTCGTCAGCAACGGCGCGCCCCAGCTGATCAAGCCTGTCAAAGCGTTCAGCGGCAATGTTCAGGCCTATCCGGCAGCGATCAATGCCCTTGGCTACATGTGCGGCGACAGCTATCTGGGAGGAACCTATGATTCCATGAGCAACATTATCGATATCTCTTCAAGCGCCGCCACCTACTGGAGGAACAACACCGGATTCCTTCTTGGCCATCCCGCGAATACCAAGGCTACCTGGTGCACTGGCATGGACGACTACGGCAACGGCGTCGGTGGTGCAACGCTCTCAAACGGGTCGGCTCAGATCGGCACGATCTTCGATCCCATCCATGGTGCGCGCGACCTGAACAGCCTCATCCCTCACCTCTTTATCAAGGGTCATGGCTTCAAGATCATCAACGCCGTCTCCATCGCTGGCACCGGCTACATCGCCGCTCAATGCCTCTATCAAAACGGCAACAACGATGCCTGCCTGCTCACACCGAACACGGTTCTGATTCTTCACGACACCATCCTTGAGCTCGCAGCGCATCCCAACGTCGGGTGCGGCTCATGCATGACGCACATGAAACAGGAAGCGGAGTTGCTGCCAAAGTCTCTTGCGGGACTGACAACGACGGAAAAGGAAGGGGTCATTACAACGATCGAGCAAATCGGATCACAGATCCAGACCCTGCAAACCAAAGGCCTGCTGTCCGAACCGGACGCGCTCCTGCTCACGCATGACGCCGAACTCGTCGTGTACGCAATCCAGCCGCCCAGGTAGCTTGATGCGCGCTTGCTCCTGCGTCAATGGGCGCGGGAGCAGCGCCATTTCCGCCCTCGAGCGTAAGCGCCGAATCCTTTCGAAGCCCTGGATCTCGCTTGAGAGCCTCGAAAGCGCATCGCGCGCGATTATCTTCTGGAAGGCGTAGCGGCGCTGTTATAAAACTGACGCATGTCCCTCTGCCGCCCTGCGCTTGCCCTGCTCGGATTGTTTGCCCCGCTGTCTGTCGCCCAATCGGCACCTTCCGCCGCCAAATCGCCACAGCCGACGCCCTCCATCGCCCAGAAAATCGAAGGCATGACGCACATGGATGGGCTCCTGCCGCTGGACTGGGATGCCAAGGCAGGCAAACTCTATCTCGAGATTCCTCACTTCGACACCGATCTGCTCTATGTGCACTCTCTCCCCTTTGGCGTAGGTTCCAATGACCTCGGTCTCGATCGCGGACAAGTCTCAGATGGCGCGCTTGTGCGCTTTGAGCGTACTGGCCCGAAAGTTCTGCTGGTCCAGACAAACGAGCACTTCCGTTCCTCCGCCTCAGAGGAAGCCGAGCGCCTGGCCGTACGCCAGTCGTTTCCCGAGTCCGTGCTGAGTGGCTTCAAGGTGGAAGCCGAGGATCCCAGCGGCGCCGTTCTTGTCGACGCCACCGACTTCTTCCTCCACGACGCGCACGGAGTTGCCGAGACACTCGCCAACGCCAGGCAGGGCGCGTACAAACTGGACTCCACGCGCTCAACCATTGCGCTCGATCGGACGCGCGCCTTTCCCAGGAACACCGAAGTCGAATCGATTCTCACCTTCGCGACCGACGATCCCAGCAAGGGCAATTTCGTGCGACAAGTGACGCCCGACCCGCATGCGGTCACCGTGCGCGAGCATCAGTCCTTCATCGAGCTTCCGGGGCCAGGCTTCACGCCGCGCCGCTTCGATCCGCGCGCGGGCTACTTTCCCGAAGCATACCGCGACTATGCCGTACCGCTGGGCGAACCCCTCGATCAGCAATTCATCATTCGCCACCGGCTGCAAAAGAAAGATCCCGCATGCGTCCGCGACTGCGAAGCGCAGGCGCCCATTCAGTACTACGTAGACCGCGGCGCACCCGAACCCATGCGTACAGCCCTGGTGGAAGGTGCGCGCTGGTGGGATCAGGCTTTTCAAGCCGCCGGCTGGGCAAAAGGCACCTTCCGCGTCGACCCGCTCCCTGCCGACGCAGATCCGATGGATATTCGCTACAACATCATTCAGTGGGTGCATCGCTACACGCGCGGCTGGAGCTATGGCAGCGCGGTCATCGATCCCCGCACCGGCGAAATCATCAAAGGGAATGTCACTCTAGGCTCGCTGCGCGCGCGCCAGGACTATCTGATCGCCGAAGCCCTGCTCGCGCCTTACGTGAATGGCAAGCCGCTGCCCGCCGCCGATGACCCGATGCTCGCGATGGTCTTGCAGCGCATTCGTCAGTTGGCGGCGCATGAGACCGGACACACGCTCGGCTTGGCCCATAACTTCGCCGCGAGCAGCTTTCCCCATGCGCCGGAGGAATCCGTCTCGGTAATGGACTACCCGTTTCCACACGTGACTCTCGACGCCAATGGCGTTCCCAGCCTCAAGCAGAGTTACGGAGTTAACATTGGCATCTGGGACAAAGTCGCCATCAACTACGGATACCGCGAGTTCGATCGAGATGGGAAGCCGCAGGAGGATCCCGCCGCCCTCAACGAAATTCTCGCCAACTCCGAGAAGACCGGACTCATCTTTATCACCGATGAAGACGCACGTCCGCTCGGTGGCGCGCACCCGCACGCGCACCTGTGGGATAACGGCGCCGACCCCGCAGATGAGTTGAATCGCATCCTCGACCTTCGCGCGGCGGCTCTCAAGCGCTTCGGCGTCGATGCCATCCGCACCGGCACGCCTCTCGCGCAACTGGAAGACACGCTCGTCCCGCTCTATTTGCTGCATCGCTATCAGGCCGAAGCCGCGGTCAAGGAGATCGGCGGCCTCGACTACCGCTATCAGCTTCGCGCAGACGGCCAGCCCAATGCGCAGATCGTATCTCCGGCGGAACAGAACAAGGCTCTCGCCGCGTTGCTCAAAACGCTCTCACCGCAGACTCTCACGCTGCCCGAATCTCTGCTCGCAATCCTGCCGCCGCGTCCTCCCGGATTGCGTCCGACCAGAGAATCGTTCCCTTCGCAGACGGGCCTCACCTTTGATCCAATCGCCGCTGCCGAGTCCGCCGCTGACCTCACCCTGGCCGATCTCCTCGATCCAGCGCGCGCATCGCGCATCGTGCAGTACCACATGCGCGTCCCCGACGCGCCCTCACTCCGCGCCATGCTCGAAGACATCTCCAAGGCCACCGCAGAGCGCCCTGAAGGCGGACATACCATGTCCTCCGAGGTTGCCCGCGCCGTCGAATTTCGGGCGCTCGAAGCCATGCTGTCCCTGGCCGTAAATCAGCAGGCATCCAGTCAGGCGCGCGCCATCGCGCGGTTCCACATCGCCGGCGTGCTTAAGCAGTTGACCGCGGCCCAGCCTCTTGCCGACACCGCCGAAGAGATTCACCGCACCGCCATGATCGACCGCATCCAGGAATTTGAAAAGGAACCGGCAAAATTCGCGCCTTCAGCTCCGGTCGTTGCTCCGCCCGGTATGCCCATCGGCGACGGAGATGATTTTTCCATCTTCCCCGCGTCCTGATGCACCATGCTTCCCTTGCCGGCTACAACCTCGATCGCAGTCGCCCGAATCTCCCGTCACGATGTACAATCCGTTCACACTGCGATGCGCTGTTCCTCGATCGTCCAGATCCTTCTGAGCCGCAAGAAGGATAAGACAGAAACTGATTAGCTGCGACAATCCGTTGTTTCATTCACGCACGAGGACGAAATGAACACTGTCGAGATTACCGGTCCAGGATCGATTGTCGGAACAACGCAGAGCAACGGCCAAACCCAGGACGTTTGGAACTTCCCGGTTGTAATCAACGGAGAAGCAGGCGTCGTGACTGTGATTGCGGACCCTGGAATGAATTTGAATACGCCGGAAGCTCTCGCAGAGCTTCAATCATTCCTTGAGAACGATCCAGATGCCGGGGATCCGGGTGGAATCGCCGCGAACGATCCCGGTGAGGATGAGGGCGCGGGCGACGTCGTCGATTTCAGCGACGATGGCGACTCGGCCCTGGCCAGCACCGATGGCGACGGTTCCAGCGAGTCGGCCTAGCAAACCGCGAATTCCATTCAAAGCATCTTCCAAAAATCACTAAGCGCCCGAAGCTTTCCGTGCGCATTCTGATCCATCAGATTCGCGCACTCGATCTTGCGTAGATCGTCAAACGTCTTTCGCGGCAGACTCATCTTTTCACCGCTGCGGAGCTCAACAACCGCAGAGTCTGCGTTCAATTCTGCCGGCGACTCCAGGGTCTTGGGACGTTCGAGCTGTGAAAAGAGATGGGCAAGTTCCTCCGCGCGCGCGCCGAACTCGTTGACGATCGCCGCCTTCGCCGAGGAATCGAGAACCCGATGCGCAAAGGCGTTCGTCCCGTAGATGGAGTGCAAGCCCCCGCCGAAGCACACATCGCTGTCGAACCCCTTCGCCTCGAGCACGGAGTAGGTCCTCACAAGATGATCGTGAAGGGTTCCTGACTTATGCGCATAGTTACAAGCCCCGCTCTCGCGCAGGAAAGCACTGAGCTTCTCGAAATTGTCGGTTCTCCTTTCTCTCGATTTAAAGATCAACGTCTGCCTGAGCACCATGCACTTTCGTGAGACGCTGCGACCCGCGTGCTGCACGTTTGCCGGAAAGATCACCGCGCGATTCATCCTGGGCAGAACAGACCGAACAATCTCTCCCGTCTCGTCCAGGAATACCGTTTCGCCGGCCCAGTCCGGCTCCCAATAGTCATTCATGTACAGAATGGTTGTGTGTTCGCCCGCCCGGTCCGAATCCACATGAAAGTAGCCGTCCGTGCCATACGTGTAGCCATTGAGATAACAACGAATCAGCAACTCGTTCTGCAAATGCGTATCGCGCAGGTGCTTCCATGCGGTACTTAGCGGGGCCACATCCTCGTTTTCCTCCAGATCGCCGGAAACATCGGCCAGGTTGCGTCGGCTTCCTTTGCTGAAGCTGCTGATCCAATGGCCATGAGGGTCGGTTCTCAGGTTCGATCGCGAACCGTAGGCCATCGGCTGGCTCGAAACAAATTGTGCCAGCTGCGCAAAGAGATTTCTGGGGAGAAAGTTATCAACGACGACGACATCCTTGCTCATCGTGCTTTACCTCAATTCGCCCTGGTTCTCGCAAGAGGGTGGAATCCCCCTCGAACTGGGCCGATGGCTTCTTTCTTGACGCCCGAACACAAGTTGCTTTACTCTCGGCATTGAGCTTCCGGATTTAGGGAAGCTCACTGTTAGAAGAGAGGGGTTCGCTCCTCTCTTCCTTCCTACCCGCCGCCTCCACACTGGCACTTAATCTTGCCCATATCTCATCGAAATCAGCGCTGAATTGCGCAGCCAGTTTACTGCTTCTGATACGGATTCTGTGCTCATAGTGGCGGCTTGAGGCATCGGTCGACAGATTGGCCGTTCCCGTCAGAACCGTTTCCGACTCGATATGAACCAGGTATTTCTGGTGCATCGTCCTTCCTGCGGTTCTCAACTCGATTGCCAAACCTTCTTTTTGCGCCGCCGATAGAAGGCGTGAATGGACATGCGTGCCCGCGATTCGATCGAGCACAAGCAGGATGCGAACCCCGCGCCTTGCCGCATCGATCAATGCGCCGTACTCCGGCACGCGCGCCGACATCCCGTACATCGCTACCTTCAATGTGTCTCCAGCAACCGCGCGCGCGATCGTCCCTAGCGCGAGGTTTGTCATCGTCAGCGGGACATGCCGTAGCCTGTTCAGCGACGAGCGAAGAATCATGCGCTGCGAGCGATTTTGTTCGGCACAGCCTCCCAGGCCAGCCGTCTTTTCCATCCCGCGGCAACTGAAAGCGATGACCGCATCGCCGGAGTCGGGCGAGCCCTGCGCTGGATAAAACTCAGCATCGAGAACCTTCAGGTGAGTTCCTGCACCCTGTTCCAGTCCGCGAATCTCCGCGGGCGAAGCCGCAGGATTGTGGCGAAACTCCTCCAGCACAGACTGGTAGTGCAGGTGAGCTTCCTGAGGGGAAAGCGACCTTCGTCCATCTGTCCACAGCGCCTCAAACTCAAGCTCCATCCGCCATAGTATCGGCAGCGATGCGTCTTGCTCGCTGTTTAGCACAACCAGATTCTCGTAGCCCCTCACAGCCGCAGCCGTCCAGTTGAAACTTCCAAGAATGAGCTGCCACGGGCGCCCATTGACCAGAACGCCGAGCGTCTTATGGTGCAGCAAACCGCCGCTTGCGTGATACGACCAGCGCATGTGACCCGTCTCTGCATCCCAGATGTAAGGCTGGTCATAGTTGTAACGAACTTCGATATTGGGCAGATTCAGTGCGGCGAGAGACCCCACCTGTTGCCCGCGAAACCGGATGCGCTGACTCCAATCGGCAAGGATACGAATGTGCATGGACGGGCAGGTAGATGCCGCACTTTTCAGGGCGCGTGCAATGCTCGCGTCGGTGAACGCGAATGTCATGATATGCAGGTCGATTGAGTTGGACCGCGCAAGCGCTGATGCTTCGTCGATCAGCCGCAGGATGCGCCGTCGAAGAGCATCGCCTCCATGAAGGCTGGTAAACAACGCTTCGATTTCGTTCATAGGGACAGCAAGGCCTGCCGTGCCTGCATCTCTCTAAGTTAGCTCGACGCCGGCGGAGATTGACGCACTTTCCTTACCCGGTGAGAATAGGGCAACGCCATGGCCCGCTTGCCCGCCCCAATTCGTTCTCCGCTTCATTTCGGCGCCGACGGAAAGGTGCATCGAATCGTCTCCGCCGCGATGCCCGTCGACACGCATCTGCAGAGGCGCCTCTTCGGCTTCGACAGAAACCGAATCCCCGCAGTCGCTGATTCCGCCGTGAGCCGGATTTTGCGCCAGTTGCGTACAGCCCCGGATCTCGAACCCTTTCATCTCTGGCTGGTCGGATCGCGTCTGGAATCTGGCAAGGAATCGTCTGACATTGACCTTGTGCTCTCTCCGCGAACTGGCTTCTCGATGACAGACCTGCTTGTTGAGCAGGCCCTGTGCTTCTGCCGTAGCTTCGGGCTCTTTGAATCGAACCCTGCCTGTGTAATCGACCCCTGCTATCGCCTCGACGGTCCGACTCTGGCCATCGCTCCGCTTTCCCCGCAAACTGTCCTGAAAACCTGCAAGCTGTACTCGCCCAGGTTGGCAAAGCTTGCGGAAAGCGGGCAGTTCCTGCACTATCGGCGCTTCGGAAAGATCGGCATCGAGTATCTCAGAAGAGCTGGGGATACCAACTTCTACGCGAAACTGCCGCGTCGGGAATTCGACGCCTCGCCCTTGCCCTATCTTCGCCCGGCGGTTGAGATTCCGACTCTTGCCGATTAGGCCTGTGCGGTGGAAAGCAGGGACCGGGCCATTCTCCGCGCTCTTGCTTGATCGGAAGCCTCGGCCGCATTCACCAGCAAAACAATCTTGCTTGCCAATTGGCGTGGGACCTCGATCAAGGCCGGCCTCTGCGGGTCATGCCTGCGCGCTTCCTCCAGGGTGCGGATCACTTCCATCTCCCGCTCCCCAGCCATGATTTTCAGCAAGGGCCTCGGCTGATTTTTTCCCAGAGCTTTCAGAGTTCTCAGCCGATGGAGCAACGGGGAAACCGTTATACCCAGGTGGCCCCCATGCACTTCGAAGCTCAGGTTCTCATCCCCGCGGGCAGCGTCGATCGAGACGGTTCTACGAACCTCGCCGTCCTGGGCGTGGCGCTTTTCAAGGCCTCTCAATGCCTCTACATTCTCGATCTCTGCGCCATCGTAGCGAAGCAGTACATCGCCGCGAACCATCCCCGCCGTCGCGCCCTGGCCGCCAGGCCCAATGTTCGTGACCAGCAGACCGTTGTGACGGTGCTCCAACGAGATTTCTATGAGAGACATCACCGCGATGGCCCATTCTCCGGGAACCTCGAGAAGCGCCGGTGCACTGGCCTCGCGCACTTCGCCTTCCTTCGAGCCCCAGATAACTCGTATTGCCTGTTGAGTTTCCATCAGATCTCCCTTCTGAAACCTCAAACGTGTGCAGTATCCACGTCGTAAAAACCGGAGGATCGTCGTCAGTCGGAATCATACATCCGAATCGTAAGGTCTCTGAGAGACGAGCTGGCTCTTGCCTCAAGGAAGGGACGAATCGTTCCTCGACTCCGATCAAAACCTTCAAAAATCTAAAAGAAAGTTCCTAACAACGACAGCCTCCTTCGATCTAATACGGGCATGCAAAAGAGCGACCAGGCGCTGATCCGGGCAGTTCTGGCCGGCGACAAGGATGCTTACGGCGTTCTGGTTGAGCGCCATGGGGAAAATATGTTTCGCATTGCCTTTCGCATTACCGAGTCAGAAGCAGATGCGCAAGAGATTGCTCAGGAAGCTTTCCTTCGCGGCTATCGAAGTCTCGCAGCCTTCGATGAGCGGGCCGAATTCCGGACCTGGATCTATCGGATTACCGTCAACTGCGCCTTGCAGGTTCTGAATAAACGCAAGACTGAAGCGCCGGTGCCGATCACCGAAGAGTTTGACGAAGAGCACGCGGGCATTCAACTGGCGGATGGTGGCGCCGGACCGGAACGACTCCTGCTCGACCGGGAAATCGAGCATAGAAGGCAAGCCGCAATGGAAGACATGAGCGAAGTGGAGCGCCTCGCATTTGTCTTGAGGCACCTCGAAGGCCGGTCCAATGAAGAGATTGCCTCGACTCTCGATGTAACACCGAACAACGCGCGGCAGGCCGTGTTTCGCGCAGTCCAGAAGATGCGGCGGTCGTTGGCGCCGCTTTGGGTGAAGTCATGAATCACTTAACGGATGAACAACTCGTAGCGCATTACTTCGCCGAAGACGCGAACCGGGTGGTCACGGAAACCCACCTGCGCATTTGCAGCCGATGCGAACAGGCATACGAGGAGATCGTGAACACTCTTGCGGTTCGCGCACCCGAACCACCCGCAGTTGCACGCGATTATGGAAAGCAACTCTGGCAGTCGATTCAGGCGCCATTGCGTCCGTACCAGGCACCGAAGCGCCAGCGCCCACACTTTACATGGCCGCGACTCGCGTTTGCAGGCGGCTCTCTGCTGGCTCTCATCCTTGCGTTCTGGGGCGGCTCGCAATGGCAGCGGTCCCGTGCTCATTCCTCTCAAGCGAGTATCTCGCCTCAGGCAAAAGAGCGCGTGGTTCTGCTCATCCTGAATGACCACCTCGACCGCTCCGAGCGGCTTCTCGTGGAACTGAATCATGGGGGAGCGGACTTTGGCGACCCCGACGGCTCTCTCCAGACGGAAGCGCAGCAACTGCTGCCGGACAATCGCCTTTACCGCCAGACCGTCTCCGCGAGCGGCGACCAGATTCTCTCCGGCGCGTTGGATCACCTCGAACGCGTACTTCTTGAAGTGGCGAACTCGCCGGACAAGCTGAGCAGCGCCGACCTCGCCCGCATCGAGCGCGAGATGAACACCGATTCGCTGCTGTTTCAAATCCGCGTCTTGCGTGCTCGCACGTCAAGGCCCGAACCAAAACTTGATTCTCGAAAAGGAGCATCGATCTAAATGAAAACGAATCGATGGATTTGCATTTTTTCACTTTGCGGAACTCTCGTGCTCTCTTCGGCGCCCGCCGCCCGATCGTCCGCTTTTCTCTATAGCAGCAACGGGCCTCTCGCCGATGACCAACGCGAGGAGCAAATGTATGCCGAGGCGACAAAGGCGATCGATGAGAGCCGCTGGACCGACGCGGAGCCGTTGCTCGATCAGGTCTTCAGCCTCCATGGCCGTCGGGCGGACGCGGCCCTCTACTGGAAGGCCTATGTCAAGAACAAAGAGGGTCGGCAGTCGGAAGCGATCGACGGCTGCGAAAAGCTGCGCCAGAACTTCCCCCAGAGCAGCTGGCTCAAGGAGTGCAGCGCGCTCGAGATCGAGATCCGTGGAAAGAGCGGCAGCCCCGTCCAACCACAAGCGGAGCAGGATGAAGAGCTCAAGCTCCTGGCAATGAATTCCCTCATGGAGGGCGGCGCTAACTCGAACGCGCTTCCCATCCTTCAGCAAATCCTCGAAGGGCAGCAATCGGAGCGGCTCAAGGAACGCGCGCTTTTCGTTCTCGCGCAGAATCAATCGAAGCAAGCACAGGACCTGCTGGGCCAGATCGTGCGCGGAGAGAAAGACCCGAACCTGCAGATTAAGGCAATCCGCCTCCTTGCCGCCGCTCAGGGATCGAATTCCGTCACCGTCCTCGAGAGCGTATACGGCAAATCCAGCGATCCTTCCGTCAAGCGGGCGGTTCTCGACTCCTATCTCGTCATGAACGATCCGGAGCGGTTGGTGCAGGCCGCACAGCATGAATCCGACCCTGAACTCGCGCGTCATGCCGTCTCAGAACTCGGAGCCATGGGCGCCGTGTCGCGTCTCTCCTCGATTTATCAAGCGACCTCCAGCAAAGAAGTAAAGTCATCCATCATCAACGCCTATGTTGCTGCCGGAAGCAAAGGAACGGATGCCCTGGCCGCGGTCGCATCCAGCGAGCAGGATCCCGAACTGCGGCGCAAGGCGATTCGCAATATGGGCGCCTCTGGCGGTTCAGCAGCGACCCCGGCGATTCTCGCCATCTACTCCAAAAGCAGTGACGAAGAGACAAAGAAAGCCGCTGCCGACGCACTCTTCGTTGCCGGCGATGCACACGACCTCGTCGCACTCGCTCGCAGCGAAAAAGACCCCTCCGCGAAAAAGAACATCGTCAGCAAGCTTGCCGTGATGCATAACAAGGAAGCCACCGACTACTTGATGGAGCTTCTCAACAAATAAGGAGGCCGACCATGAAACCATTCATCCCCGCATTCCTCGTTTTCGCATGCGCCTTTGCGTTGCCGGCACAGCAGCCCAAGGTAGCCGACACGCAATTCAAGTCTGAGCCGGTGCAGCAGAATCTCACGGCGACAATGGATCGCCTGCGTCACGCGAGCGAGCAACTCTGGCTTGGCTACGAAGTCCCAGCTTTCGCGGGAAGACATATGTCGACCTGCTCCGATTGGTCCGATTCACAGTCCGACGACGGCTGCTGCGGCGAGTACCACCTCGAAGACGAAGGTGGCATGCATAGCAGCAGCAACGGACAACCTCCGCACAGAGTGTTTACGTCCTCCTTCGCTTCGAGAAGGGCGATGTGGTCAAGGTCAGAGCCGTTCCAGCCGGTTGTCACCTGGATGCCGGCGGTGTGAACTTCGACTGGATCACCGGAGTCGTCCCGGAAGAGAGCATCGCCTACCTCGCCGGACTCGCGAGCCAAGCGCCCGAGCATTCGAGAACACTGGACGGCGCCCTGTTGGCGATCAGCTTTCATGCCTCACCGCAGGCAACGCACGCTCTTGAAGAGATCGCGTCCTCTACGGCTTCGGAACACACGCGCGAGCAAGCCGCATTCTGGCTCGGCGTGGGACGCGGGCATGAAGGTTTCGTAGCCCTCAAGTCGCTGGAAAAGAAAAACGAGGACAATGCAAGGTTCCGCGAGAAGCTGACCTTCGATTTCTCCCAGAACTCCGATCCGGCGTCCGAAGACGAACTGGTTCATCTGGCCAAGTTCGACTCCGATTCGAAGGTCCGCAGCCAGGCCCTTTTCTGGATCGCGCAGAAAGCGGGGAAACGCGCCACCAGCGCACTGAATGACGCCATTCAGAACGATCCGGAAACCGACGTAAAAAAGAAAGCAGTATTCGCCTTGAGTCAGCTGCCCAAAGACGAAAGCGTCCCCCAGCTGATTCACGTTGCCACCACAAATACCAACATGGCGGTTCGCAAGGAGGCGTTTTTCTGGCTCGGTCAATCGCAGGATCCACGCGCCCTCGAATATCTGGAACAGGTGCTTAAGAAGTAGCGCTTCAGCACTGTCGAGGCGGAAATCTCTTTTGCTCTTCGAAAGCAGCAAACCTGGGCCAGATTGAGAGGCCTGCATTTATACCTTGACCTTCTACACGTTCTGAGCATATATGTAGAAGCCAGAGGTATGCAGGGGAAATCACATGAGCTGGTTTCGGAGATTATTCGCGCGCAAGCGCATGGAGACCGATCTCGACAAAGAGCTGCGCTTCCACTTTGAATCCCAGGTTGCCGACAAGGTGCACTCCGGAGTTCCCGAAGGCGAAGCTCGGCGGCTCACTCGCATAGAGTTCGGAGGGATCGAGCAGATTAAGGAAGATTGTCGGGAAAGCCGCGGTACGTTGTGGGTCGAATCGCTCCTGCAAGACATCCGTTACGGCCTTCGCCAGCTTCGAAGCTCACCCGGGTTCAGCCTGATCGCCATTGCATCACTCGCTCTGGGCATTGGCGCCAACACGGCAATCTTCACGTTGCTCAACGCCATCCTTCTGCGCCCGCTGCCGGTTGAAAACCCCAGAGAACTGCTGATGTTTGGGGATGGCAAAGTCTCGGGTAGCACAGCGTCTGTTCCCAACACCAGTTGGACTCTTTTTTCCTATTCGTTCTTCCACGACCTCCGCCAGAAGGATACCTCGTTTTCAGGCGTCGCAGCCGTCGACAGCACGCAGTTTGCAACCAAGGCGTCCGTCGCCGGCGGCGCCTATCAGACGATTCACGTCGACCTCGTTTCCGGAAACTATTTTTCGGTGCTCGGCGTTCCCGCGGCGCACGGCAGGACCATTCAGGAATCGGACGACACGGCCGAAGGCGGTGGTCCCGTAGCCGTTGCCAGTTATGCCTGGTTCCAGCGCCATTTCAACGGCGACCCATCGGCGCTGGGTACAGTCATTCGCATTCAATCGCGGGACTACACCCTCGTGGGCGTGGCAAAACCAGGATTCAGCGGCGTAACGGTCGGGCAATCCGCCGATCTGTGGGTGCCGCTTTCGATGGCCGGTGGGTTTTCCCGTCCCGGTTGGCATGGACTGGGCGACAAGTTCTTTCAGTCGCTCTATCTCATTGGACGCCTGAAGCCCGGCGTGACGGCAGCCCAGGCAAGCGCAGAATCCAATCTGTTGTTCCACCAGATCGTACGCGGCTACCTTGGACCGCAGCCCACGCAGAAGGACCTCGACAGCCTTGGCCATGCCGCAGTCGAACTTGCGCCGGGAGGACGTGGCATTTCATCTCTGCGCCGTCAATTTTCGCTGCCCCTCAAGGTGCTCATGACCATCGTGGCGCTGGTGCTTCTCATCGCCTGCGCCAATATAGCCAATATGCTGCTCTCCCGCGGGGTGGCGCGCACTCGGGAGGTAGCTGTGCGCATGGCCCTGGGCGCATCGCGGCGGCGACTCGTGTCGCAGCTTCTTGTCGAGTCTGCGTTGCTGGCCTTTCTGGGAGCGTCGGTCGGTATAGCGCTGGCATGGAAAGCCGGCACCATGCTGTTGAATATGGCCGCACCCGGGCCTGAGCCGATACCGCTGAACCTTACGCCCGACTTGCGCGTGCTCGCCTTTACGCTGGGCGTCACGGTGCTCACGGCGCTTCTCTTCGGCGCTTTCCCGGCAGTGCGCGCGACTCGTCTTGAATTCACGCCGGCGCTCAAGGACGGCCGCGGCAGTTCTTCGGCTTCCACGCGCGGAGTCATGGCCCGCTCTTTCATTGTCGGCCAGGTTGCGTTATCGGTTTTGCTGATGATCGTCGCGAGCCTTTTCATGCGCAGTCTCGTGCATCTCTACGACGTCGACACCGGCTTTGACGCGCGCAAGGTGCTTCTCTTCACGCTCGATTCCAGCACCGCCAATCTTCCTCACGGTCAGGACGAGATTCGTTCCGTTCGCTTGCAGGAGCAGATAGAACAGCGCGTGCAGGCGCTCCCCGGCGTCCAGTCCGACAGCTTCGCGTTCTTCGCTTTCGCCACCGGTGGATGGTCCGATCAAGTCCTCTTCTCGGGAGTGCAGCGAACACCCGCCAACGGCGAAGCGGTCAACTTCAACATAACCGGTAACGGATTCTTCTCCGTGATGAACATTCCGCTGGTCGCAGGCCGAACCTTCAACTCCGGAGACCAGCAGAATTCACCCAAGGTTGCCGTCATCAACGAAACCATGGCTCGACGCTTCTTCCCCGGCCGATCCCCCATTGGTCAGCACTTTGGAATAGGGGAAAAGCCCGACCACCCCGGAGAGATCGAGGTGATCGGCGTCGTGAAGGATGCGAAGATCTATGCCCTCGACGAAGGCTCCCTGATGGCTGCCTATCTGCCCTGCGCACAGAATGTTGGTTTCTTCAGCAACTTTGTGGTGCGCTATGCTCCAGGCGCGAATCGGCAGGAGATCATTGAGCGCATTCGGCATTCGATTGCAGAGATCAATCCAAATATTCTGATCGACAACGTGACCGGAATGGAAGAACAGGTCGACCACTCCATTGCAGGGCAATCGTTGATCGCGCGCCTTACTGGATTCTTCGGAATCCTCGCTGTCTTCCTCGCCAGCATCGGCATCTATGGCTTGCTTTCGTACTCTGTCGCTCGCCGCACCAGCGAGTTGGGCATTCGTCTCGCGCTTGGGGCGCAGTCGAAGGCGCTGCTGTGGATGATTCTTCGTGAGTCGATTCTTCTTCTCGCGCTCGGGCTTGCCGTCGGCATCCCGATCGCCCTCGGTTCGACCCGCATCCTCAAGAGCCTTCTCTATCAATTGAGCCCGCTCGATCCCGCGTCGATCACCTTCGCGATCGCCGCCGTCGCCACCATGACGATCGTCGCCGCATGGTTCCCCGCCTACCGAGCCACCAAGGTCGATCCATTGCAAGCGCTGCGCACAGAATAGTTAGCTTATGGAGAGGTTCCGCCCGCGGGTCATGAGTCCGCCGTCGTCGTATTTGCCGTTTCACGCCAGCTCTGCATCGATCGATTCGGTCCAGTTATCGATAGCCTGCGCTGGAACGTGCCGCATTCAATGCCATCCGGATCGCGCCCAATAACTGAGCCTCTGTTCCCAGTGAGCTGCGAACCACCCGTGGATTGCCAGGAGCAATCCATCCATCGAGCATCTTTTGCGTTGCCTCGCAGAGAGCGGGATGCAAGCCCACCGTACCGCCCAGCACAAAGAGCGGGCAATTCAGGATCAGCGATATGTTGTAGATGGCTTGCGCCAGCAGCGTCGCCGATTGCTGCAGCAGTGTCTGCGCCCGTGGATTCCCCGCAAGGGCCAAGTCAAAAATCTCGGTTGCTTTGAACACGTTTTCATCCGCGTTCCGAAGTTTCATCCACTGCGCTTTGATTCCTTCGCCCCCGATCACACTCTCCAATGCGCCGGGCGCATCGCTCGTGGCGGGTATTCCTGCCGCTCCCGGTAGAAGCATATAACCGACTTCGCCCGCGGCCCAGGAACTCCCGCGATGCAGATTGCCGTTCAGGACGATGCCCGCCCCGATGCCCGTTCCGATGGCAAGAAAGACGAAATCGCGTGCCCCCTTGGCGCTCCCGGCCCAAAGTTCGCCGATCGCGGCCATATTCACATCGTTGTCCACAACCACAGGCACGTTCAGTTCGCCTTCGATGAGCGCCCGCAGCGGCACATCTCTCCAGCCCATCAGATACGAAGTGGCGACGACAATTCCGTTCTCAAAATCAGCGATGCCCGGCACGCCGATCGCAATCGATTGCAGTGCTTCCCCAGGGGCAGAAACTTCTTGCAGCATCTGCCGCACACCGGTGCAGATGCGCTCGATTACGGCCTCGTGTTCGCGAATCCCGACCAGGGATGCCGACCATCGTTTGAGAATCGTTCCCGAGAGATCGGTCAGGGCGAGCCGCAGATTGGTGCCGCCCACGTCGACGCCGGCGACATACCCGGTATCTCCCGTCGGCCGCGAGGTCTCCTCGACGAATGCGATGTCCTCGATCTCCCTCTTCATTGTTTCTTCACAGCTTCGGCACTCGTGAGGTATGTTTCCGATTCATCCCTACGTGCCGTGACTGAATTCGCCTCGGCACTGATCGTTTCCAACTCGCGACCCTTCGTCTCAGGAACGACGAAGCCCACAAACAGCAGCGCGACGATACAGAATGCCGCGTAGATGAGGAACGTGGTGCTGCTCCCGGCTGCCTCGATTAGCGAAAGAAATGTAATCGACACCAGAAAATTGGATGCTCCCGATCCCAGGGACGCGGCCGCGACTCCTCGCCCGCGTACGCGCAACGGAAAGACCTCCGCAACGAGGATCCAGGCAATGGGCCCCATGCTGAAGGCGAAGCAGGTAATGTACACCATCAGGCAAACGGTGGCCACAACCCCGGGTGCCGCCCCAAAGGCAGCCGGGTTGTGAAACGAATAGGCAAGCAGAAGCAGGCATACCGTCATGCCGCCCATGCCCGCATACAACAGCGGCTTGCGGCCCACGCGATCCACCAGGACAAGCGCAATGATCGTAGCCAGCATGTTGGTGATGGCAACAAGCAGCGTCGCAAAGATTGCGTTCTTGTTTGAGGTGATGCCCGCCAGGGCGAAGATCTGCGGACCGTAGTAGATGATTGTGTTGATGCCCGTCACCTGCTGCAGCACGGTGAAGCCTACCGCGATCAAGAGCGAGGTGCGCACGGCCGGTTTCCAGAGCTCGCTCCAGCGCTGCTCCACAGGGATCGTAAGCGCCTGGCGAATCTCTTCAACCAGAAGGTGCGCGCCATCCGCGTCGGTATAGTGGCCCAGCACCACATGCATCTCTGCGATGCGATTTTGCGCGTAGAGCCAGCGCGGGCTCTCGGGCAACGTGAAGATGAGGGCCAGGAAGAACGCTGCCGGCAAGGCCCCCAGGCCGAACATCGTGCGCCACGCATGCTCTCCTGCCAGCCAGTAGCCGACAAGATCGGCAAGCACGATTCCAATCGTCAGAGCGAATTGATACAGCCCGATCAGCCGCCCGCGCGATTGCGGTGGCGCCAGTTCCGAGACATACACCGGAGCGGTGACCGACGTGAATCCGATCGCAATCCCAAGCAATCCGCGCGCCAGAATCAGAATCACCACATTCGGCGACCACAGTGCCAGGAGCGAACCAGCCAGGAAGACGATTCCGCCCCAGACCAGCGTGGAGCGCCGTCCAATGCGGTCGGCGATGCTACCCCCGGCGATGGCTCCGGACATGGCGCCGATCAGCACCACGCTGACGACTACCTCTTCCATGCGTGTCGAAAGCGCAAACGAATCGCGGACGAACACCAGTACAGCGGCGATGATTCCCATATCGAAGCCATAGAGAATCCCGCCCAGGCCCGCAATCAGGGAGACACGAGCCAGAAAGCCGGTACGCACCCACGTCTTTCCCGCTTCTGGTGCAGCTGCCGATCTGGAAATAGGACTCACGTCGTTCCTCGTCTCACTGTTCCATCGGTCCATATTGGAATCGTGGTGGCAAGCGGCATCCGGATCGCTCCGCCATAGCCAGCGTCAGGGACTGCCCCACGAGATTTGATGTGATGTTCTCCCATGGTTCGGGTACAGCATCGAGATGAATGGGGAAGAGTCGCTCGGCGGGAGCCCGGTCCTCTGCAGAGACCAGCACCACTCTGCCGCCGCGCCGGATGCATTCGTCGCTGAGCTTGAATCCCAGTCCTGCCGCGCGCCCCAATGCATAAATAATCGCGACGTGCGTGCGATCGACATCGAGATTGGGTCCGTGCTTGAAGCCCGCGCCTGTGTGCGCGGCAGCACGGAATCCTGTAATCTCGCGAATAGTCAATGCGCTCATGACCGCACTCCCGTAGCCTGCACCGCGGCCCACAATTTCGATGTTGGCGGCTCCCGCGCAAAAATCGTCCAGACCCTTGCGGGCCGCGAAGACTTGATCGAGAGACTTTGCGTAGACGTCTAAAACCTTCTGCGCATCTTCCTGCCAGGGCCGCCCCAGCAGCTCCGACGCCAGCACAATCGCAGCCGCGGCGGTGTTGGTATAAGTCTTGGTCGCGTTGCCATATTCGGGGCCGGCCAGGGTGGGTAATCGGTTTTCCGCCAGCCGCCAGCAGGTGCTGGTCGTGTTATTGCAGATCAGCCCAAGGGGACGTTCTTTGCCGGTTTTCATGAGCTCGACGAGCTCGGCGCTCTCTCCTGAGGCAGTCAGCAGCACCGACAAGCCCGCATCTTTCCATACGGGTTGTGCGTAGTGAAGCCACTCGCCCGCGTCATCCGAAAACGACAGCCGCCCTTGCGATTGAAGAAGGGCAGATCCACCGAAGGATGCGCAGAACGAGGCACCCATCCCGATGAACAAAACCGGGCCGTTTCTCCGCGACAGCCCGCGCAGCGTGCTCAGTGTCGACCGAATCTCTTCGTCGTGTGTGCAGACCTGGATCAGGTCGCGGAGCTTGTGGGGTTGCTCCCGGCATTCGATTTCCAGTATCTGCGTACCGTTCGCGGAGAGCAATTCAGGTCGAGGTTCAACCCCGCCGATCCACCGCGGTTGATCTAAAGTTGCTTCGCTCAAGGTCAGTCCTGAAGAAGTCCCCCTTATGGTTCAGGACTTCGTAACATTTATTTAGTATCATGGCGTCATAATTTGCAAGGAATTCGTTCCCGCGAAATGTGACCCGGTCGAGACTCGTGGTATTCCGGTGCCCTGA
Organism: uncultured Acidobacteriaceae bacterium; assembly: GCA_963846095.1. GTDB lineage: Bacteria > Acidobacteriota > Terriglobia > Terriglobales > Acidobacteriaceae > Telmatobacter. The sequence continues at coordinate 16,349 of CAWJUW010000024.1, read as the reverse complement.
CCGGTCCACGCGCCGACCGAAACGTACCTGCAGAACGCGAATGAAGAAAAGCCCCATCCCGATTGGCCGCCCCGCGGTGCTGCGGCACACCAATGCCCGAGGCATCCTCAAGCTGCTGCGGGCAAGCGGGTCATGCTCGCGAGCCGACCTCGTGCGCGCCTCCGGTCTCAGCGCACCTACCGTGACAAACGTCGTGAAAGATCTGCTTGCGGCGGATATTGTCGAGCCGCTCGGGGAGGGCCGGTCCAACGGGGGAAGGCCGCCGGACATGCTCCGCTTCAAGGCCGAGCATGGCTGCCTCATGGGAGTCGAGATCACCGCCCAGAACCTTTCGTTTCTGCTCACTGACCTGAATGGGACCGAACTGGATCGGACGGAGGTTGCGCTTACCGGCCGTAAGACCACACCCGACGCGATTTGCAGCCTCATCGGGCAAGAACTCAGGGGCCTGCTGCGTCAGCACAAGAAATCTCGCGACCGGCTCTTGGCGCTCGTCGTCGGCGTGCCCGCCATCACCAACGCCAACGTCGGCAGCGTCCTGTCGATCAGCACTCTGGAAGGCTGGCGCTCGGTGCCCCTGCGCTCCATGCTCAGCAAGATTGCCGGCTGTCTGGTTGTCATCGAGAACGACACAAACCTGGCTGCGCAGGGCGAACACTTTCGCGGTTCCGCCCAGGGAGTTGAGGACTTCGTCTTCATCAATATCGGCAACAGTGTTGGCGCAGGCATTCTTCTCGGCGGCCGCATTCACCACGGCTCGGAGTGGTCTGCGGGGGAAATCGGTTATCTTCGCCTGCCCTCCACATCGCGCCGGCCGCTCACCATTCACGAATTCGGTGAACTGGAAACCGTGCTCTCCGGCCCTGGAATTATGAAGAGCTGGAATGAGTCAGGCAGCAAGCCGCATCGTGCCGATCACAAAAGCCTCAGCGCTCTCGATGTTCTGGATCTGGCCCACGCCGGCGACGCACGTGCCGTCAAGATTGCCCGTCAGCGCGCAGAGATTGTTGCCGATATCGTTGTTAACCTTTCCCTGATCCTGAATCCCGCGTTGATCGTGTTGGGTGGCGAAGTCGGCAGTCATCCGGTGCTCATCGATTTTGTCCAGAAGCAGTTGGAGGGTGGCGAGTTCGCTATTCCCCGAATTGCCTCAAGCCCGGTCGAGGGCAGGGCTGTGCTTTGGGGCGGAATTTCCCTGGCTCTAGAAGCCCTTCCCTCCGTTCTGCTCCCGCAACCGGCAATGTAACCATTGCTCGCCACCCTGCTTGCTTGCAGCCTCGGCCACTTTGTTATAGAACGTTAGAAATCCCGCTTCGGGGCTACTTTAGGCATTCAATCCTGCCTGGCGTCGCCGGCGGATGATTTGCCCGAGAGGGAACTGTCATGCGCAAGCTGTTGATCGCGATGTTGCTGTCCTTGGCGGCAGCAAGTGCCGATTCCCAAACCCATCCCATCCTCGCCCTGGGCTCGAGCGCTCCCAACTTCGAGCTTCCGGGGGTAGATGGAACCGTGCACAAGCTCAGTGATTACGCCCAGAGCCGCGTATTGGCGGTGGTCTTTACCTGCGATCACTGCCCCATCGCGCAGGTCTACGAGCGCCGCATCGAGCAACTCTATGACGACTACGGGACGCGCGGCGTTGCCGTCGTGGCCATCCAGGGCAACGACCCCAAGGCCCTCACCATCGACGAACTCGACTCCTCCGACATGAGCGACACGCTCGACGAGATGAAGGCGCGTTTCGCCTGGAAGCATCTGCATTACCCCTATCTCTACGATGGCGACACCCAGTCGGTCACGCGCGCCTACGGGCCGCAAGCTACTCCGCACGTCTTCATCTTCGATCAGAGTCGGCATCTCCAGTACGAAGGACGCATCGACGACAACTACCGGGTCGAGAAGGTGAAGTCTCAGGACGCACGCAACGCCATCGAGGCTCTTCTGCAAGGCAAGCCGGTACCCGTCGCGCATACCGCCGTCTTCGGCTGCTCCACCAAGTGGCAGGAGAAAGAAGCTCTCCGCGAGGCCGCCGAGCGAAAGCTCAATGCCCAGGCGGTCAACGTCGACATGGTGGATGCGGAAGGCCTGAGGAAGCTCAGCGCCAACGCCGGCGACAACTACACGCTCGTCAGTTTCTGGGCAACCTGGTGCGGTTCCTGCGTTGCCGAGTTCGCCGACCTGCAAGATACGTTTCGGATGTACAGCGATCGAGGATTCAACCTCGTTACCGTTTCCGCCAACACACCCGATCAGAAAGATTCGGTGTTGAAGTTCCTGCAGCGCAAACACGCCACCAGCCGCAATCTCCTGTTCGCGTCCGACGATACCGCCGCTCTGCAAAAGGCATTCGACCCCAAGTGGGAATCGGCGGTGCCGTATACGGTACTCTTGGCTCCTGGAGGCAAAGTTCTGTACAGCACCATGGGGTCGGTGGATCTGGTAGAGTTGCGCCGCAAGATTCTGGCTTCGGTCCCGGCCGAGTACATCGGGTTCCAGCAATACTGGGAAGGGAATTAGAAAGTCCCCGCTGCGTCTTTGCGCTCAGTGCGCCGCCTTCGCATGCGCAGCCCAGAAGATCGAGTTCCGAAAGATCGTCGTGAATGCCGGATTCTCGAAAAGATCCGCGTGGTGTCCCATGAAGATGTAAATGTTGCGCGCCTTGTAGTGCTCATTCGTCCAGATCACCGGATGATCGCCCATCTTGATCTTCGTATCGGGGCTATAACTGTTCTCATCCACGCTGGCCAGTACCCGCACGTTCGGCCGCGGGGATTTGTCCCAGGTATAAAACTCCTCGTGAAGAATCTCGAACGGGCTCTTCACGCCTTTCATTGCCGGATGCGACTTGTCCTCGACCGTCACGGTGCCGTTTACAAAGGTGGCAATGTAATTGGTGTAGCGGATGCCGCCCAGGAATTGAGAAAACCACGGCCACATCGGGTATCCATCGAACTCGCCCAGAAGCCCGGCATGATGAAATCCGATCCACCCGCCTCGACCTTCTTCGATGTACTTGATGAAGGCAGCCTGAGCGGTCGGCGTCCATCGATAAGGCGGGTAATTGAGCTGGATGAATAGCTGATAGTGAGAGAGGAACTCGTCATCAATCTTTTCCGTGTCCTCGATGTAGTCGATGGCGAAGTGATTCTCTTCGGCAAATTGATTTAGCCAGGCCTTCGCGGCGACAACAAAAGGCAGATGAATCCCGCCAGGCTCCGCGATGGCCACAATGCGGATCTTCGGAGCTGCAACCTTCGGTTCTGCTGCTCTCGAGCTTTCTGCCGCGAGAAATAAGCACACCGTCACAAAAGCCACGACGGCACATCGCTGAAGAGCTTTACCCATCCGATTCATAACGTCTCCGCTGCGTACGATGTTTGTCGTCTGATTCGAGCCGCCGCAGTTAATCCGCGCGCTTTGGCGTCATTTCCAGCGCCCAGATTGCCATCGGCCGCATGTACATCCCGGCGCGAAAATCTCCCGTAACATCCCAGGCCTCAGGCGTTCTGAACCAGTAGCCCTTGCTTTCGTAAATCACGTGATAGAGACCCGATGCCGCCTTCCAGGCCTCATCATTCATACCCTCGCTCATCAACAATCCGGCGTAAGCTCCGGTTGTCCCCACCCAAACTTCTTTAGCTTCTGCGTTGGTCAGGATCTTCCCATTGGCACTCATGCCGTTGGCCGCTCCCATCTGGCCATCCCCGTACTTCAGCACGTTGAAGTCGAAGATCTTTTTCAACGACGACATCTCCATCTTGCGCGGCACAATCTCGCCTAATCCGGTCAGATTGGCATACCACTGCCCGGCGAGCTGATCCGTTTGAATGTCGTCCTTCGATTCGCTGCTGGTGTCGTAGCGAAAATACTCGCCGTTCCAGAGCTGCGAAACATAGGTTCGTTGCCCCTTCAAAAACAGCGCGTGATACTCCGCGGCCGTCTTGCTGTCGCCCACGATGCGTGCCGTCTCTTCCGCAGCACGCAGCGCGGCCAGCCACAATCCGCCCGAGTAAGCGCTCACACCTTTCACAACCCAATCGTCATAAGTCTGGTCCGGGTAGCCGCTGTTCTCCGGAACACCCCCGCCATGATCGAACTGCCGCAGATATTCAATCGCAGCCCTCATCGCCGGCCACGTTGCCATAAGAAACGACTTGTCCGTCCTGCCCGTCAGCACGTAGTCACGATAGACCATCAGCACAAACTTCGAATTGAGATCCTTCCAGTCGTTCGTGTCCTGCCAACCGGGCTCGTTTACAGCGACAAACGGATCCCCCTCAGGCACACCCAGGTCGTGCGGAACCGCTCCAATCTTTTTGCGCTTATGCGTGATGGGCTGGCCCGTCTGCTGCGTCTTCCAAACCCAGAGCCCCTGCTCCGGCCACTCCTTCGGCACGGTCTCGGCGAACTCCCGCAGCACTTGCTTATCGATCTCCGGCCAGAACTTCAACAGCGGTAGCGAAGCATAGAACCTGACATCGAGCGTTCCGTAGTACGCGTAGTCAAAGCACTCGAGCAGCGAAAATGTCGGCGCGCGTTTAGGGTCCGCCCCCGACTGCCGCCCCCAGAACGTTCCACCATCGGTCAGCGCATACAGCTCATTGAAGAGCATTCCGCGATACCAGAGCGGCTTGCTCTGGTCATTTACGTACGGAGCCTGCCATTTGTCGATCGCCTCGCTCCACTCGGTCGCGTGCACCAAACCATCGCGCGCAATCTTCCACGCATTGTTCCCCGAGGTTCCGTAAAAGTCCGTGTAGCGTCGGTACCACTTTCTGCCCTCGCCGAACTGCACCACGGGAAAATCCCACGCCAGCACCATGGGCACAACCTTCTTCTCGCCAGGTTTCAGCGTAAATCGCAGTGCGATTGCGCCCGCCAGCTTCTCCTTGTCGCTGACCCACGACTTCGCATCATCGGCTAGCCGCCCGTCTTTCGCGAACGGCGCCCAGACTTCCTTGCCGTCTCCTGAGGCGAGCCATGTGGTCTGGTAGCTGACCTCCACGCCCGCGGACTCAAGCGCGGCGATGGCGAATTGGCCATCCCATTCATGCGCCTCGGTGCCCCCGCGTTTCCGATCGAAGACAACGCCCTTCATCGTGCCTGCGCCTTCGACCGGCTCCGTGCGATATTCGTTGAAATCCCCCTGGTTCGGTGTCCCCGCAAAATCGCGCGTGAACGTTCTGAACCAACCTCCCATGTTGACCCACGACAACAGAACAGAGACCGTAACCGGTTTATCCGTCGGATTCTCCGCATGCCACCGATAAACAGCAACGGGATAACTGGACTCGCGATAATTGTCAGGAAGGACTGGCGAAAACTGCTCCAGCGTCACGTGAGCAGGGAAGCGATCCAACTTGTAGTCGAACCACGCTTTCGGATAAAGAGCGTAGTAATCCCCGGCGCCCACGGGATAATTCCATTGCCATGCAGAAAGTTCACCACCCTGCGGCTTGCCGTTCATCAGCGCCTGGGCAACGCCTTGAGCGTCTCCTTCCGACTGCTCGAAGACCGCAAACTGATCGGCATACACCGGATCATATTTGTGGACGCCCGCCTTGATGTGCCAGCGCGCGAAGTCGCCCCGATAGCTGCGCGAAAACGTGCCCGCGCCCATTCCACCAACAGGCACTCCCTGCCAGTAGCCGTCGTCAATGTCGCCCGCGTTACGCGCCTTCCCCGCGTTTTCAAGAGGCAGACCCAGCGGCCTCTTCCACGCAGCCTCGGGAATGCCGGATTGCGCTGGCGCGAAGGCAGAAGTCGCAGCACAAAGCGCCAGCGCTATTAAAACCCGCCGCATCAGTGCCGTCCGCCCAGCCACAGCACAGCGTTCTCGAAGAATTTGTTCTGCGTTGCGCTTTCGAAAATCTTGCTGCCGTGGCCCATGTTTGTGTAGATCATTTTGAATTTCGTGTTGGCCCAGGTCACGGGAATGTCGCCTCCGCCCAGCGTGTCCTTGAATCCGATCGGATAGTTCGACGGAGCCAGCGTCATCAGAGACCTTGATATCCGGATTCGTGCGAGGGCTGGGCTCCCAGCTATACCACTCGTTGTCGGGCGAGCCAAAGGTGGACGGCATTCCCTTCGTTGCCGGATGCTTCGTATCGTCGACAAGCAGAGTCGCCGGCAAAGGCGGCCAGCTGTTGCCGGAAAACATTGTCCCCAGAAAGTCGGCAAACCATGGCCAGGTGGCGCGGCTCTCCATCCAGCCCGCCACATGGAAGCCCATCCATGCGCCGCCATGTTCCATGAAGTCTTCAAAGGCCTTGCGCTGCGCCGCCGTCGAAGGGAACTCGTTGAGCCACAGCACCACCTGGTAATTCTTCAGAACCTCTGGATTCAAATCATCCCAGTTGGTCGTAGTCTTGAACTCGAAGTGATCGCGCTCGGCCGCTGCCTGGTAGAACGAAATTGCCTGCTTCGCAAAATCGACGTGGTCCTGCTCGACGTTCGTAGAGTAGAAGGCCAGAACATGAAACGACTGCCTGCTGACCGAAGCAGCAGGCTGCAACCAGGACAAAAGCGATCCAGCAAAGCAGCACGCGAGGCGAGCGACGCACGGCAAACCTCCATCCGGACAGGTCGAGAATTTCGTCGACCCAGCTTTCTAATGAAGAATAATATAGTCTCGTCGAGAGGTTCGATCGCAATGTTTTCTCGCGTATCCCGTTTCGTATCGAAGACCGCCTGCCCAATCCTTGTCGCGATTGCCCTGACTTTCAACTTGGCCGCCATTCCGTCCGCCGCCGAAGTCAGCCCGTGGGGGCGCTTCATCACCAGCGCTGCCATCGTCACCAATCCGGCCACCCACAAGATCTATGCCGTGAACGAAGGCGCCGCTTCGGTCACGGTGATTGAGCCCGCCACGCGAGCCACCCACACCGTCGCCGTTGGCAGCAACCCGGTCGCCATCGCAATCGATCGCGCAACCAACCGAATTTATGTTGCCAACGGTGGCGGCGCGTCCGTCAGCGTCATCGACGGCAAGAGCGACACGGTGGTCGCCACGGTTCCCATTGCGCGCCTCCCCTACACCCTGGCAGTCGATGAAACTTCGAAGAAGGTCTATGTCACGCATACCTACAGCGGCTCTGTCACAGTAATCGACGAAACAACCAACACGCCCGCATCTCTCAAGGTCGGCGACGCCGATGGCATCCTCATCGATCCCCGCAAAGGCAAAGTCTTCCTATCGACCTATGAGGATCCCGACATCCGCATCCTCGACGAGGCCACCGGCACGCTGAGCAAGGTTGCCGTGGGCCCGCATATCTGGGGCATGGTCCTCGACGATTCCACTTCCACTCTGTATCTCGCACACACAGCAACCAACGAGATCGTCGCTCTCAACGAAGACTCCCACGCCATCAAGACGATCCCCGTGGGCAGAATCCCCTGCGCCCTCGCGCTCAATCCAACAACGCGCCGGCTCTACGCCGTGAACTACGGGGACAACACGCTAAGCATCATCGATCTGAAGAGCGATAAAGTTGCCGCAACGTTGCCCGTCGGCAAACAGCCTGAAGGCGTAGCGCTGGACTCCAAAGCGAATCGCGTTTACGTAGCCAACATCCACGGAGACAGCGTGACCGTCATCGATGGCGCGAAGAACGCGATCATCGGCGATCGCAGCGCAGGCCGCCATCCCTACGCAGTGGCGATCGATCCCGAGAGCGGCGCACCCTATGCTGCGAACTACGAGTCGCCGTGGGTAACCCCGGTCAATCTCAGGCAACTGAAGCGTCGCCAACTCACCGGCTCGCCACGCCGCTGAGTTCGGCATGTCCGTCGAGTAAGCCATCGCGCAGCACCACAGCCACCCACGGAGTCGACTTGTCGTGCACGCGTGCGTGCCATGTAACGATCCGGCTGCCATGGTCCTTCAGATCGACAGAAACCGGTCGCCGGGTCAGCGAGGTCCAGGTTGTCCGCGCGCACCGTAAGCATATGCGTGCCCGCTCCTTCGAGGGTCGCCCGCAGGACAATGGAGTCCGGCCCCGCGGCTTCGGAAGAGGCCGCGAGACTGGCAGCATGCTCCCGCCGCAGATCGATGGAAACCGCACCCCCTGCCAGTGCTACGAGCGATGTCCGCGCATCGCCATGGCTTGCAACATAGCGTCCCTGCGAAATCGCCGCGTGGAAAGTTCCATCGGCGGCGACAGGTACGCTAAGGCTGGCGCGAGTCTCGGCATTCAGCACGGTCACAGCCTCCGTACTTCCCGCATCCACCATGCCATTCACCATCGCAGGTCCGCTCAGATCGCCCATCAGCCAGATCCATTCGCCGGCCGGCTGCGTCCAAACTTCCTTGTAGGTCCAGCAGATGCTGTTCGGCCAATACGGCACATCCGCGTTGCCTCTGGTCTCAATGCCCACCGGGAGCGCACCCACCATCTGCCCCGAGCGCACGCTGTACAGCGGAGTCCAGTCATATCCCTCGCCATACATAATGCTCGCGGAGAAAGGGTTTCTCCCGATCAGCCACTGGGCCTGCTGCTGCGCCAGGTTCTCGTCGCCGATATCGCCACGCAGTTGCGCCGCTTCTGACAGGGCTTTGGCGCCAGAGAGCAGCACGCTCGCATTTCCGCGGAACTGAAACCACACCGGATAGCGCCGCAACCAAGCATCACCGCCCAGATGAAGACCCTCCTTCACCTGAGCGACGAACATTGCGCGATTCGCCGTCTCGAGCGCACGCCATGTCGGGCTTTCGGGCAGAACATCGGCTTCGCCGGTGGTGTAGACGCCGGCAGGAAGCACGTTGTACGGCGCATCCAGCCCCGCCCCCACTTCCTGGTAATACTTCGTGTGCAGAACGATGGCCGCATACCACTTGATCCAGTTTGGATTCTCGGGCAGCGCCGCGCACAAATGCGCCAGCGCCACAATCGGCTGCTCCTCTTCTCCCATGTGGAAGCGGTGAAAGAGATACTTCCGATCCGGTCCGCTGTAGAAGTATCCCGTCATCGGAACGCTCCATCGTTGCAGCACGCGTTCTTGCGACGCAAGAATCTGGCTTCCCAGATCCACGGCCTCCTGCGCATAAGCAGGGTCGGAGGTTGCCTTGTAGAGCTCGATCGACGCCGTCACACCAAATGAGATCCGCTCCAGGTTGTCCTTCTGTCCGTACACCTCCGGCACAGGCGGTGCCTTCTTCAAACCCTCGGCAGCAAACTGCCAATCTTCTTTCGCGGTCACCAGGCTGCGGCGCGCCAGCTCTGGATCGCTCGATTTCAGCACCTCGCTGGCAAGGGCTTCCACCGCGGCCACCCGAAAATTCCACTCCGGATCGTTGACCGCCTTGCCGAAGCGGTCGTCGGCATCGCCCATGATGCCGTTGGTCCAGTAGCTGATGTTCTGCCCGGTGCTCCGATAATCCATCGCCAAACCGAGTCTTGAGCACCCAGTTCAACCCCCACGTCGCCTCCTCGATCACGCGGCTCAGTAGTTTTGGATCGTCGTTCTGTTCTTGCAGACGGCTTGCCAATGTGAGCAAGGCATACGTCATCGCGGGAGTATTGCCGGTCACGCTCGTGTCGCCCGCATCGTGATAGCCGCCATTCACAACGATGCGCTGATCGCCATGCACCGTGTAGTCATCCTCATGGCACACGCCGTGAATGCCCGGAATCACCGTGCCGCAGCGCTCGCTGTACATGAAGTTGATGACCTTCCAGATGCTGTCGCGCCACACATCCGTACCGATCCGAAAGGACCTTGTACTCACATCGCCGGCCCGTAGAAAGTAGGTCCCCGGGCGCTGCACCGAAGAAAAATCCAGCACCTGGAACGTTCCCAGGCTCGCCTTGTTCTCCTCGACCGGGCCGCTGTAAACCACTTTGCCTGTAGCTTCATCGACCAAAGAAAAATCGTGCGCAGTCAGTCCGCTCGCCACAGCCGTCTTCGTCGTACCGGGCGCATAACCTGCGTGGCTGAAAGCGATCTTCCCCGGAGCCACGCCCCACCCTTCCACGTAGTCGGCGGCAACGCTCTGCAACTCGAGTTGATCCAGATAGAAAACCGTCTGGTCGCCAGGGTTGGGCAGCATGCGGGGCAGGGAATAACCAAAACTGAGACCCGTGACCTTGTCGCGATCGAGCGAGGGAATCTCCCACACCACGTGGTTCCACTGGTGATTGACTACGGGAATGGAATCGTCCCGTCCTTCGTTCTGGTCGTCCGGCAGCAAATGCGCGCCTTCGTTGTGCAGCGTCATGTTCAGCGAAACTGCGGGCGCGCCGTCGATATCGGGAAACACCCACACAGAGACGCGGTTGTACTCGCCCCAGTCTTCCGACGGAGACATGCGCGTGGCCACAAGATCCTGCCAGTCTCCGCTGCCTTGAACGCGGCCAATATTATCTGTCGAAGCAATGCGCAGAGACGTCCGCCCTTCTTTCACCTCGGTTGTCGAGAGCGTCATCGTACCCTCCCCCGTCAACTTCCAGTGCGAAAGGTCTTCCATCCCATCGAGCATGCGAGAGCGCAGCACGTTTTTTTGCAACTGACGGTATTCAGCCCCGGTGGCCAGATCAGGCTTCATCGGCATTGCGCCAGTGGATTGTTGCGCCGGTGCCCAACTCAAAAGCGCGGAAACGATTGCAAACATCAGTACCACCCACCCGATCGCTCGGAAGGCGGAACGAGCCATCCATCGGAAAAGAATCACTTGATTCGATCCTCCCCAGTTCCTGGAATAAGGAAAACCATCACAACGGAATGCGCAGGCGTGGGCTGCCAATAGACAGAATGACCTTCGCAGGAGTCAGCCTGGCCCGGTACATCCGGGAACGAGAATCTCCCGTGCAACGAAGAAAATAATACATTTGGCTTTCACCGCGCTAAGATGACCCACCTTTGGTTGTATTTCTGATCAATTGGACCCCAAGACGATCATCTGCCTGAATTCAAAAAATCCATTAGTTCGGTCTTCCGCCAAAATCATAGATCCTCACTCCCTCGCCTTTTACTCACGGGTTATTGCTTCTAAGCATATTTAAAACAATCATTTATAGGCTTTATAAACATCTCTAAAAAACCAATTGCGTTTTTACGCAATTCGACTTATGCTGGGTGCCACATCTTTATTGCTGATTCCTCAATTCCTGTCAGAAGTGATCGATTTCGTTACTTTTGCTCAGTTTTGTGATCTGTAAAGCTCAAGCGCATTGGTTTGAAATTCCCCGCTTTCATTCTGTAGCGATTCGTGTGCAAGCAGTAGAAATACGCAGATCACCCTTAATTTGGAGGCTTAGGAGATGAGCAAGAAAACACTCTCGTTGTTCGGGTGCGTCTTGGCCCTTCTGACCGCTTTGACCTCTGCAGCATGGGGTCAGGAGGTCACCGCAACGATCGTCGGGACGATCAATGATCCAAGCGGCGCGGCTGTTTCCGGTGCTTCGGTCAAAGCAACTTCTGTAGATCGAGGCACGAGCTACACCGCTGTCACCAACGAGGCCGGTCTCTATCGCATCGCGGAGCTCCCGGCAGGCACCTACACCCTGAGGATCGAGAAAACGGGATTCGCTACCGTTTCTCGTGACGCCTTTGCCCTGAGCGTCAACCAGATTGCACGCATCGACCTCTCTCTCAAGGTTGGGCAGGTCAGCGAGACCCTGGAAGTGACCGGTGCGCCGCCAGTTCTGGAAAAAGATTCCACGCAGGTGAACACCGTGATCAACGCGGAGACCAACGACAATCTCCCGCTTGCCTCACGCAACTATGTCCAGCTGACGCTTCTTGCTCCGGGCGCCGTTACCACCGATCCCAGCAGCTTCAATAACGGCAACAACACCGCCGGTTACGGCGGCCGTCCCCTCATCAACGGCAACCGTGAGCAGGCCAATAACTTTCTGCTCGATGGCATGGACAATAACCAGGTCTCCGACAATCTGCTGGGTTACACTCCCGCGCCGGATGCGATTGAGGAGTTCAATCTCATCACGAACAACGCTCCAGCCGAGTTCGGCAACTTCGAGGGCGGCATCGTCAACGCCACCATCAAATCGGGCACCAATAAAGTTCACGGCGATGTATGGGAGTTCATGCGCAACGATGTCCTCAATGCGAACAGCTGGTCCAATAACCTGACCGACCTGCCCAAGAGCAAAATCCGCTGGAACATGTTTGGGTTCACCGCCGGCGGCCCGATCCTCAAGAACAAACTCTTCTTCTTCGCCGACTACCAGGGACAGCGGTTCGATGTACCGAGTTCTCAGGGGCAGATAACCGTTTTCACCGCGGCTGAACGCTCTGGCGACTTCAGCGCACTTTGTAGTGCCGGCTTCGACTCCTCAGGAACCTGCTTGGGAACGGGTCAGCTGTATAACCCCTGCGCCTCCTTCACTGCGCCGTGTACGCCCGGATCCGCACCCGCCTCACCGCGCAACCCTTTCCCGAATAACCAGATTCCCGCTGCCATGCTCAGTCCGGTAGCGTCGGCGTTGTTCAGTTCAAGCCTCTATCCCACCCCCACCAACGCGAATCTGCAGAACAACGCGGTCAATACCTCCGTCTCCGCCGAAAATGTGGATCAAGGCGACTTGAAGATCGACTACACAGTCGACCCGAAGGACAACATCTCCTTCCGCTACACCCGGGCCTATCAGAACAATCCCTCCGACAATTCGTTTGCACTGCTCTCCAACAGCTATGCAACGACGCCGATTTACAACACAGTGGGAGACTGGAGCAGAACGATCTCGAACAGTCTTCTCAATACCGCTCGCTTTGGCTGGAGCCACATCACTCTCAACACCGGCAATAGTTGGGATTCGAGTGTGGGCCAATTCGGCAACACCCTGGGTATCGGGAACGGCAATCCTTCGGGCCTTGATGGGTTGCTCGCCCTCAACTTTTCCAACACCACTCTAGGCGATCTGGGCGCAGCGGAATCGACCCAGAGCTTCGACGACCACGTCTGGCAGGCGGAAGATTCACTCAGTTGGACACATGGACGGCACAGCTTCAAGTTCGGTGGCCAATACTGGCGCGAGATCATCAAGACCTTCTATGCCGGCAACAACGGCGAGCTGGGCTTGATGGACTTCAATGGCCAGTTCACTTCGGTCGATGCTGCTTCAGCAGGAGGCGGAACGGGCGACGGCGGTGCGGACTTTGTGCTCGGACTGCCACAATCGTATGGCCGTGGCGTCAGCACAGGTGCGACATGGCAGCAATATGAGAACGTGATCGGTATCTATGCTGAAGACACATGGCGCTTAACCGACAATCTCACCTTGAACCTCGGGCTGCGTTACGACACACACACGCCATGGGTTGAACAGAACGATCAACAGGCCAACTACAACATCAACACCGGAGCAATTCAGCTCGCCGGCCAGAATGGAGCAAGCCGCGCGCTCTATAACGGCTTCTATGGCGGAAGGGACTTCCAGCCGCGTCTCGGTTTTGCGTGGACACCTGCAGGCCTGGGCGGACCGCTCCGTATTGCGCGGTGCGTTCACCGTCTCCTCCTATCTCGAGGGCACCGGCACAAACCTTCGCCTCACGTTGAATCCGCCATTTACACCGGCGGAAATTAACGCGAGCTACAACGACATCAGCCTGCCCCTTACCGATACCACCGATGGCATCGTCGGTTCTGGCACCAACGCATCGTGCGACGCTCCGGCGTATGCCTGCTATGCGCAGTCCTACCTCCGGGTCTGGGATCCGAACGTGCAGCCGGCGCTCGCGTACGAATATAACTTGACCATTCAGCAGCAGATCTCGAAGGGCACAACCTTCCAGGTCGGCTACGTGGGACAGAAGGGCACGCACCTGATGGTTCCATTCGATTTCGCTCAACGGGAACTGCTCTCGAACTCGTCCTGCAGCACCCCGCCATGCACGGCGCCGAGCCCCTACTTCGCCAAGAATATGGATCTCTACGGCGTGCTGGGTAACCCGGGACTGGGCGGCCAGGGAGCCTATGTTTCAGGTACGAAATCAAACGGAAACATGGAGTACAACTCTCTTCAAGCCATCCTGGAGAAAGAAATGTCGCACGGGCTTCAGGGACAAGTCTCCTACACGTACTCCAAGTGCATGTCGGATAGCACAGGCTACTACGGCGCATGGAATAATGCGCTGAGTGCCTCAGCGTATTGGCAGAACGTCTACGATCAACGATCCGAGTGGGCGCCCTGCTACTACGACGCAACCCACGTCTTGTCTGCGTACTCGGTCTACCAACTGCCCTTCGGACGCGGCAAGCAATTCGCAAGCGGCATTCCGAAGGCTGTCGATGAAGTCATCGGCGGCTGGGCTGTGAGTCCGATTTTGTCGTTCCGCACCGGCTGGCCATTGCCGATCTATGGAGCATCAGACAACTCCGGAACCTTCAGCCGTGGTGCCCGGGCCGACTGCAACGGGCTGCCGTCCATCGAAAACACTCCGATTCCAGGCATTGGCACCCAGTGGTTCACCAACAATGGCAACTTCACCCAGCCCGCAGTTGGCACTTTCGGAGACTGCTCGCCGCAACTCTCCGGTCTGCGCTCGCCGCGCTACACGAATGTTGATGCGAGTATTCACAAGGATTTCGCAATAACCGAGCGATTCCGTGTGCAATTCCGAACCGACTTCATCAACGCCTTCAACCACGTCCAATACAACGCCCCGAATACATCAATCGGATCAACGATGGGGCAAATTACGGGCTCTCAACCGCCGAGGAATATCCAGCTCGCTTTGAAGATCTACTACTGACGAATCGAAGAACCGCTGATTGCCGCTATGGGCGCAGATTGCGCCTGTAGCGGCAATTTGTTACTTTGGATCGAAGATCGTTGCAATGCAGATTGCGGAGAAATGCGCAGCTACTCGATCAAAACCTTCACTCTTTTTCTCCTGTCAGTTGCCGCGCTCCCTGGCTTAACTTCCAGCGCTCAACACCCCGCCTCAGCTCCAGCAGCGCCCCATATTTCTCCCGAACAAGCCATCACCCTGGCCAGCCAGGGACACTGCCGCGAGTCTATCTCCGCACTCGAGCGCGCCATGGCGGCGCAGGCTCCAGCGGAAACGCGCAAGCAGGCCGGCGTGGTTGGTATTCGCTGCTCGCTTGCCATTGACGATCGCCCTGCCACCCTGAATTTCATCCGATTGCTCAACTCAAGTTTCGGCCACGATCCCGATGTGCTCTTTGTCATCGTTCACGCGTATACCGACCTGTCGTCGCGTACAGCCCTGGATCTCGCCCGAACGTCGCCGCAATCCACGGCCGCTCACAAATTGAATGCGGAGGCATTGGAAGAACAGGGTAAGTGGGAACCGGCGAAGCTCGAGTACGAAGAAATTCTCAAGAAAGACCCCAATGCCCGCGGTATTCATTTTTTGCTGGGCAGAGTGTTGCTGTCGCAACCGGATGGCGGGCCCGATGCTCCCGCGCGTGCCAAAGCAGAATTCCTGAAAGAGCTCGAAATCGATCCGGGAAACGCGGATGCAGACTACATTCTCGGAGTCCTCGCGCAGCGCTCCCAGGATTTTGATGAAGGCATTGCCCGCTTCTCGCAGGCTGCAAAACTCAATCAGAACTTCGCCGAAGCCTACCTCGGTTGGGGCGTCTCTCTGCTCGGTGAGAAAAAGTATGAAGAGGCGATCGCTCCTTTGCGGCACGCCGAGGGCCTGACCCCCAGAAACCCCGACATCCACAATGCGCTGGCGACCGCATTAGCAAGAACCGGCAACAAGGCCGAAGCAGAAAAGGAATTTGCAATTCTCCGCAGCCTCAGCTCTGCTGAACATTCCGCAGAATCTACAGGACCACCACCCCAGTAGTATTTGTCGCAAGACCATGAACCAACTTCGCACAGGTCGACTGACACGGCGGCAGTTTGTGTCCCAGGTGTGCGCAAGCTCGCTTCTGTTTGCACGCCATCCTCTCCTCGATCCCACGGCTCAACAATCCCCTAGTTATGTGGAGATTACCGGGGGGTTGACTGGCCGGGAGACGCTGGTGGCCATTCCCAGCCCGGACATGACCGAGGGCGAGCGAGTGACATCGGTGGCGGCAACGCCGCCCGCTCTCTTGAGCGGGCGTCATCCCTGAGCAAGTGCCAGAGAACCTCTGCAAGGGCGTGAATGACCTGCGGATGCGCCTATTCTCGAACTGGGATGGTTACGGCGCAGACAGCCCCGGAATAATGATCTGGCCGATGTTATTGCCGTACTGCTCCGTGAAGTAGATCTTGCCACTGGAGGTCGCACAGATATCTTCGGGACCGCTATTGGGCGTCGGTATGGCGAAATCGAGCACCTTCGTCGTGCCTGCCGGAACGACGCCGATTTTATTGGTCATGAACTCGGTGAACCAGACATTGTTGTTCTGATCGACGATGATGCCG
>CAWJUW010000023.1:0-12799 GCA_963846095.1 uncultured Acidobacteriaceae bacterium | reverse complement strand
CGAGCTTGTCGTTGAGAAACGCGCGCTGGGTGAACTCGCCAGGTTGCGCACGGCGGGCACCCAGCTCCAACAGGCGAGTGATCACCGCCTCGACGACGAGAGGGCCACCATGTCCGTGCAGCTCGAGAACGTGTTCACCGGTGTACGAGTGTGGCCCGGGGAAGAAGAGGGCGAGGCCGGCATCAATCGGCTCTTGCCGAGCGTCAAGGAAGCGGGCAAATGTCGCACGGCGCGGCGCGGGCAGGTCGCCCAGCATGATCGCCGCGAACTCAGGAACCTTCGGTCCCGACAGCCGCACGATCCCAACACCACCGCGTCCGGGTGGTGTTGCAGCAGCTACGATGGTTTCGGTGCGAGTCATGGCTGCCCCCCGGCGCCGTGCCAACCGCTGGGCGTCTCCGCGACACCCGATCACGCAGGTTAAGCGAGTAATTCGCGCGCATGGTACTCGCTATGCGTCACCCGAGGGCACCCGGGCAGTGCCGCGGACCACAATCTCCGCGCGCGAGTTGCGGTCCCCCACGGCGGCACGCCACCACGCGCTCGAGCGAACTGCTACGCTCTAGTTCTTCTTCGCCGCCGCTGCTGCAATGCGGCGGTTAATATTCCACTGCTGCGCTATCGACAGCAGCGTGTTGGTCACCCAATAGAGCACCAGGCCCGGCCGGGAAGAACGCGAAGGTGAACGACATGACCAACGGCATGATCATGAAGACCTTCTGTTGGACCGGGTCCGCCGCGGTGGGATTGAGCTTGTACTGCATGAACATGGCCGCCGCCATGATGGCCGGCAGAATGAACAGCGGATCGCGCGCCGAAAGATCGTGGATCCAGAAGGCGAACGGCGCCTGCCGCATCTCCACGCTCTCCAGCAGCACCTGGTAGAACGCGAAGAACACCGGGATCTGAATGATCATGGGCAGACAGCCGGTGGCCGGATTGACCTTCTCGCGCTTGTACAAGTCCATCATCGCGCGGCCGAGCTTGTCGCGATCGTCCTTGTATGTCTCCTGCAGGTTCTTGATGCGCGGCGAAAGCAACTTCATTTTCGCCATGGAGCGCCCGCTCGTCTCCGACAGCGGATAGAAGAGCGCCTTCAGCAGGAGAGTGACGAGAATGATGGCGACGCCCCAATTGCCGGTGACGCCATGGACCCAATCCAACGCATTGAAGAGCGGCTGCGCGAGGACGGTCAGCATGCCGTAGTCGGCGACGCGGTCGAGGCGAGGGCTGATCTTCTCGAGCTGCGACTGCAGTTTCGGACCGACGTACAGAGTCTCTCCGAACGTAGCCGATGACCCCGGCGCTACCGTGGTGGTGCTGCCGGTGGCCGCGAGGAGGTATTGGTCACCCGACAGATTCATCGTGAAGTGATACTTCGCATCCTTCGGAGGAACGATCGCGCTGATGAACTGGTGCTGGACGGCGGCGATCCAGCCGTTGGTGACATCACGCGAAAGATGGCTGTCTTCGGAGTCGGCGGCCAAATCGAGCTTGCGATACTTCGTGCCGTCGTCCATCGCCGGGCCGTGAAACGCGCGGCTCTCGACATTGAACATGGAGCTCTTGGTGCGCGGGTCGTTGCGCAGCAGCTGCACATATGGAGCAACCTGCCACGGTGCGTCGCCGTGGTTCTGCACGCTTGTACTCGAGTCCTATGCTGTAGAGGCCCCGGTGG
This sequence comes from uncultured Acidobacteriaceae bacterium, assembly GCA_963846095.1. Lineage (GTDB taxonomy): Bacteria > Acidobacteriota > Terriglobia > Terriglobales > Acidobacteriaceae > Telmatobacter. The sequence goes on along the minus strand of CAWJUW010000023.1, from coordinate 11,121 downwards.
AACGTGTAGGTTTTCGTGACGGTGACACCCTGGTCATTCGTCCACGTAAACGGCACTTGCAGATCGGCGGCACCGTCTATGTCGTAGGAAGTCTTGGCAGCCGACCACGTCGCCAGATGTGTTGGATACGCGCCTTTGCCCGGGCCGATGAGTCCCGACTGCAGAAGGTACGTCGTCAGCGGATCGCCTGTCGTCCTCCAGACGAACGAGCGCGGATTCGCCCTTCACCTTGGTGAACTTGAGCAGATCGGCTTTGCTGATCGTCGCGCCCAAAGTGCTGATATCCAGATCGAGCACATCGGTGTGTACGTGTACCGCCTGGGCGGCGGCGGTCGCGGCATCGCCGCGGCGGTCTCTGCAGGGACTGCGGCCGCGGCCGGAGAGGCCGCGTTAGGCGGCGGAGCGGACTTGTTGTCCGCTCGGCCCGGACGATTCCGCCTTAGACGCCTGCGGAATCTTGCTGCTCAGGTCGTTGGCGGCGCCGGTGTTGTGTGCCGAACCCGAGTTCTGCGTGCCGGTGACAGTGTTGGCGCCCGGGCGGGGACCATAGTCGGTCATCCAGGCCTGGTAGTTCAGCCACCCGACGAGCGCGAGCGCGATCCAAAGATAAATACGTGGGTTGTTATTCATGTGCGTGATGCGTGCAGGGGACCGTGCCGGGAGCGGAAGGCTGGCCCATTGGTCTTCCGGGCACGGGATCGTACCCGCCTGGATGCCACGGATGACAGCGGGCTAGACGTTTCACTGTCAGCCAGGCGCCGCGGAGTGTCCCGAATTGCTGGATCGCCTGCAAAGCGTAGTTGGAGCACGAAGGATAGAAGCGGCACCGCGGACCCAGAAGCGGGCTCACGAAGCGCTGATAAAACCGGATCAGGAATGCGACGGCGCGGCGCATTGCTCAGTCACTTTCTGCCACAGCGCGCTGAGGCTCGCGCGCAGCTCCGCTCCGGCCGCGTCGCGAGCGCGTCCACGGGCACTCACGACGAGATCCATGGCGGGTAGCTCATGTTGGTGCAGGCGGAAAGACTCACGGATGGTACGGCGAATACGATTGCGCTCGACGGAGCTGCCCGCGTTCTTGACCGAAACGGCCAACCCGAGGCGCGGCCCGCCAATATCATTAGGCATCGCAGTCACCGCGAAAAATCCATTACCAAAGCGCCGTCCGCGCGCGTAGGCGGCCTCGAAATCGGATTTGCGCCGCAGGCGACGTTGCGCGGGATGAGTCAGCCGCCCTCGCATCGAAGCTCCTGCGGCAGATAAAAAAGATGCTCCCCGGGATTACCGGCAGGAACAGCGCTTTCTATCGAGGCTAGCGCAGGTCTTAGGGTATCAGCTTCCGACGACCCTTCGCGCGGCGCCGTGCAAGTACCGCACGGCCGTTCTTAGTGGCCATGCGTGCACGGAACCCATGTGTGCGTGCTCTCCGCACTTTACTCGGTTGATACGTACGCTTCATACCGGGGGCTCCAAAGACGATTCTGGCCGATCTAAAAAGGGCGGCAAGGCTAAGCCGTTGAGCGCCAAGGTGTCAATAGATTTACCGATTTTAAGTCTTCAGCACGCGCGGCGATCGGTATAGACTCCGCAGCCCTTTCTTCAGGTCCCGTTCGGTTTCGTGCCGACGGTCGCGGAGGCAACGCGGTGGAAGCGTCGCTTTGGACTCGGTGCATTGGCGCGTTGGAGGCCGAGCTTCCGGAGCAGCAGTTTAATACGTGGGTGCGTCCTCTTCAGGCAGTTGAGGGCCCGGGCTCGCTCAAACTGCTCGCGCCGAATCGGTTCGTCGTCGACTGGGTCAATGAGAATTTATTGCCGCGGATCGGCGAGCTTTTGCGTGATGAGAGGCACGGGTGACGTGCCCATCATCACGGTAGAGGTCGGATCCCGGACTGCTCCGATGCGAAGCGCAGTCGCGCCCGCAAGTGCGCCCGTGCGCGCGCGCAGAGCCGAAGGGCTCGTGGTCGGCGCGCGCCTGAATCCTGATTCGAACTTCTCGAGTTTCGTCGAAGGCAAGAGCAACCAGCTCGCGAAGGCCGCGTCCCTGCAGGTCGCCGAGAATCCCGGCCGCGCATATAACCCGCTGTTTCTTTACGGTGGTGTAGGTCTCGGTAAAACGCATCTGATGCACGCGATCGCGCACCTCATCAAAGAACGCGACAACGAGGCACGCATTGCGTACGTGCATTCAGAGCGGTTTGTCAGTGACATGGTGCGAGCCCTGCAGCACAACGCGATAAACGAGTTCAAGACCGCGTACCGCTCGCTGGACGCGCTTCTCATCGACGACATCCAATTCTTCGCCGGCAAAGAGCGCTCGCAGGAAGAATTCTTCCACACCTTCAACGAGCTTCTCGAAGGTCAGCACCAGGTCATCCTCACCTGCGATCGTTATCCGAAGGAAGTCGATGGACTCGAGGAGCGTCTGAAGTCGCGCTTCGGTTGGGGTCTGACGGTTGCCATCGAGCCGCCGGAGCTCGAGACCTGTGTCGCGATCCTGATGACCAAAGCGCAGTTCGCCGAGGTGGTGCTGCCCGAGGAAGTCGCGTTTTTCATAGCGAAACGAATTCGCTCGAATGTCCGCGAGCTCGAAGGGGCGTTGCGCCGCGTGATCGCCAACTCGCGTTTCACGGGACATCCGATCACCGTGGAATTCACGAAGGAAGCGCTCAAGGACCTGCTGTCACTGCAGGCGAAGCTGGTCACGATCGAGAACATCCAGAAGACCGTTGCGGACTACTACAAAGTTCGCATGGCCGATCTGCTCTCGAAGCGCCGCAGCCGCTCGGTGGCACGGCCGCGTCAGGTCGCGATGGCCTTGTCGAAGGAGCTCACGAGTCACAGCCTGCCGGAAATCGGCGATGCGTTTGGCGGTCGCGATCACACGACCGTGCTGCACGCGTGCAAGCGAATCAAGGAGCTGCGCGAGCGGCGAGCAGCGCATGAGCGAGGACTATTCAAACCTGTTGAGAACCCTGGCTGGATGATATGTACAAGCCTGTGGATTACTTGTGGGTGAAATCGGGGATAAGTTACGCACAGGCAACGCACAGGTGTTGGTCAGGTGATGCCGTGACTTGTGTGGCAGAATTTGCGACGCAAAGTCTTGATGACGCTGAACAAGTATTCTTATCCCCGTTATCACGGCCCTCTATAACTGCAGTAACAATCTTTAAGATTTAAGAAGATCTAAGATTAAGATAGAGACCGAAGAAAAGAGATTCATATGAAGCTAACGGCAACACGCGAAGAATTTCTCGCTCCTCTGCAGAGCGTAATCGGTGTAGTCGAGCGAAGGCAGACGATGCCCGTGCTCGCGAACGTGCTGCTCTCAGCGCGGGACAATCGCTTGAGCATCACGGGTACCGACCTGGAGGTCGAACTCGTCGCCACGAAGCAGGTAAGCGTTCAGCAGGCCGGTGACGTCACGATCCCCGGTCGCAAGCTTCTCGACATCTTCAAGTCGCTCCCCGAGAAGACGAGCGTTACGTTAAGTACCGAAGGGGAGCGTGTCTCGATACGAGGCGGGCGCAGCCGCTTCACGCTATCGAGTTTGCCGGCGACGGATTTCCCGGTCATCGAGGAGATCAATGCGCAGCAGACCCTCACCCTGGAGCAGGGCGAGTTCCGCCGGCTGATCGACAAGACCCATTTCTCGATGGCTCAGCAGGACGTTCGGTACTACCTGAACGGCTTACTGCTCGAGACCGACGGGAAGACCCTGCGTGCGGTCGCCACCGACGGCCATCGTCTGGCGATCTGCGAGATGGCCCTGAAGGACGGCAAGACCGGCCAGCAGCAGGTCATCGTGCCGCGTAAAGGCGTCCTGGAGCTGCAGCGAATCCTGGGGACCGAGAACACCATCGAGCTGGCGATCGGCACTAATCACGTTCGCGCCCAGATCGGCGAAATTCGCTTCACTTCGAAGCTGATCGATGGTCGTTTCCCGGAGTACGGGCGTGTCATTCCGGCAAATCCGGGGAAAAAAGTCGAGGCCGATCGCGAGGCTTTGCGCGCCGCTTTACAGCGTACCGCCATTCTCTCGAACGAGAAGTATCGCGGAATTCGCCTCACCGCTCGCCCGGATTTGCTTGTAATTCAAGCACATAACCCTGAGCAGGAAGAGGCCGAGGACCAGGTTGAGGTTGACTACAAGGGCGATGAGGTTGAAATCGGCTTCAACGTGAATTACCTGCTCGATGCCCTGGGCGCGATCGACACTGAAAAAGTGGAGATCGGACTGACGGACGCTAACAGCAGCTGCTTGATTCACGCTCCTGGCACCGTGCACACGCGATACGTCGTAATGCCGATGCGTCTCTAGTGCGGAGGCTCGTCGGTGTGTGGCGCGTCTCGGCCGGACATCTGTCGCTAGCTCCGCGACGATGAGACGTTGCTCGGTCGTCGCGCCGTCGCAGTACCCGCCGAGAGGGGGCTCACCTCCGTTCGGTGCCACGCTACTCGCGTTCTCGATCGCGCTGCAGTTTCTCTCCGCATGTTCCACGCCCCCGCCGCCTAAGTCGCTCTCTCATAGCCTCCAAATCTCTCCAGAGTTTGTCGGCACTTGGACGAACGTAAATCCGGGCTTCCAAAATTGGTGGGTCATCACCTCCGACAAGGTACTCAACTACGGGGTCTCTCCCGAGACCGGTAAATGTCAGTGGAGCGAAGCCACGATCCTCGCCCCTAACCAGATCGACATTCCCTTCGGCAACACAGCGCAGCCTTACCTCTACATCGCAAAGGGTCGATTGCTGTTCGACGTCGGCGGCCAACGGGGCGTCCACGTTCGTGTGCCTCGTGAGGCGATTTGCAAGAAGGGGAAGTTGTACTACGAGGGAGCTCCCTACCCGAATCTGTAGCAGTTGGTGTTGCGGATCGCCTCGCACGCGCCGATCCTTCGGCGTAGGGTCGCTTGTGGTCGGCTATAGAGGAATCACCTATGCGCGTTGCTATTGGATGCTCTGTGTGTCTCGCGACGGTCGCGATAACCTCCACTGCGCTCGCTGCCCCTCAAGCTGAATCGCAGTCCGTCCACCTACAAAGTTTCTACGAGCTCGGAAGAGCAACGCCGACGTTGCGGGTCAGCGATGGGTCACCGTGGTTTCTGATGAAGAGCGCGGATTGGGCAGATCCGAAGCTTCTCAAACACGGCTATTTGCCCGTCATGGATGATTCCAAGCAGTACTACTGCCTGATCGACAAGACGCCAAAGATCGGCTCGCGGATGCCCGAGCACACGTTCTTGTGTGGCGACTCATCGGCCGTGGAATGGCTGGTCGATAACAATCTTCGGCCGAGCCATGCTGAGCGAGCGGCGGGGTTTTATTACACGGGGCCGTAGTCTTGGAGGCGCTTCGGCGGAGGGCGCGGGTATTGGGCGTCGGTGGTCCCGGGTGGACCTGTAGGGGCGTGGCAATGGCGGCGGAGGGCCGGAGTTCGTTCCCGATGTGATGGGCTCGGGGTTGCCGCGCGGCCCCCCGATAGAGACCTTTGCTTGTCCCCTTTGGTTGGTGGCGTCGGGACGCATGGGCCGGCCGGTCGCGTGTTCCGCTGGTGGGGATCGAGGTACTGGGCGTGGACACCCCGCCATGGCCTTGCCACTGGCAACCGGCTTCTAGTCTGGGGGGCTTTCCGGGCGGTTTGTCGACGTGTTGCGCAATAGCTCTCTATCGTGTGTCCACGCCGCACTCTGTGTTTAGGGAGCGGGTTAAGTCACGGAGAATTGGGATGGAGTGCGCTCGCTGGATGGGCCGATTGCGCCGGGATCCGATATGCGGCGGGCAACTCCCGTCGGCAAGTCAGCCGGGCGGCGGAAACCTCAGCGCATTCATTCGCCAGCAACCCCTTCGCATAGCGTTACCATCCCGATTATCTCGTACGATCCCGCCGCGGCGGCAACCCGACCAGCGCTGGCTCAGCAGACTAGAGACCGAGCTCCATATTCCCGATGATTTCACGCGCTCCCTGCACGTCCCATGCGGCGTGGACACACGATAGAGAGCTTTGCGCAACACGTCGACAGACCGCCCGGAAAGCCCTCCAGATTAGAAGCCGGTTGCCAGCGGCAAGGCCATGGTGGGGTATCCACGCCCAGAGCCTAGCGATCCCCCACCAGCGGAACACGCGACCGGCCGGCCCATGCGTCCCGACGCCATCAACCAAATGGGACAAGCAAAGGTCTCTATCGGGGGGCCGCGTCGCAACCTTCGAGGCCACTCGCACCTCGAACTGTCATGCGTCCAGCTCAGTCTGCCGGCTCTATTTCACGGCCGGTCCCTTGGTCTCGACGCCCCTAACCAACGGGGAGAACCAGGGCTCTTTATCGGATGGGCGCGTCGCAACAGTCAACGCCACTCCCACGTCGATCCGTCGTGTGTGCTCCCAATGCGCCCGTTGCCCCATCTTGCGGCCGTCTCCCGAGTCGACCAGGGGCGCGCGCGAGCCGGTCAACCAGACAAAGCGCTCAAAGGCGCAGGACGCTCTCGTTGCGCGCCATGCGCCGTCGTTGGCACAACGGGCCCGCCAAGCCAGGGTTGTCGGTGGGTCCTCGGCATCCGAACCCTGCTACGCCGGCATGGCGTTCGGTGGAGCACCGTTCCACTCATGAACATGAGTTCCATCATGCTGAGGTCGAGACGACTTACGCCATGAGCCTCCTCGACCTCACCATCGATGATCTCCGCTGCGTAGAGCGTGCCGAGCTGCACCTCCACCCTGGCCACAACCTGATCTGGGGCGGCAATGGCTCAGGAAAAACCTCGCTGCTTGAGGCCATCTTCCTGCTTGGGCGTGGTCGCTCTTTCCGAACCCGGAACTCCGAGCGCCTCATACGCCACGGCCGCGACCGCTTGGTCGTCTTTGGGCGAACGGGGTCCGGGGAGAGTGACGCCCTCGTGTCTCCCGAGCGTGATGGCCCGTTCGTCCGCATCGACTTGGCCACTGCGGGTGAACCCTTGGGCCAGGACCTGCGGTCGGCCTCAGCGGAAGATAGGCAGTTCGCGGCGCGGAACGGGGGCGAAAAAACTGCGGCCGCCGACAGCCAACTTGCCGGCCAGGTCCCCGCTTTCCCGGCGCTTGCTTCCGATGCGCGAGCTTCAGTTCAAGCGCCAACCCAAGCCCTAGGCATCCAAGTCTCCCGCCCGGATGGCACCACCGCCCGCATCAACGGGGCCACCGCGCGTTCCCTAACCGAGCTTACCCAAGCATTCCCCGTCCAAGTCATAGACCCTGGCATCCATAAGCTCGTCGAGGAAGGCAGCAACCGCCGCCGGCGCTGGATGGACTGGGCAGTGTTCCACGTGGAACATCAGTTCGGGGACTGGTGGCTCCGGTACACCCGCATCCTGAAGCAGCGCAACGCCGCGCTCAGGACCCAGCCGGGACAGGTGACCGCCTGGGATACCGAGCTAGCGGCGAGTAGGCGAACTCATTGCTGAGTCGCGCCGCCGATTCGTAGAGAGCCTCGCTCCCGTATTGGCGCGAATCCGTCCTGGCCCTGAGTGGCCTGGAGCCCGAGCTCCACTACTTCAAAGGCTGGGCCCAGGATATGACCTTGGCCGAGGCGCTGATCGCCGCAAAATCTCGCGATGAATCCAGGCGCCTAACCCACCCCGGGCCCCACCGCGCCGACGTGATCATTCGCATGAACGGCCGCCCGGCCCGCGAAGTGCTCTCCCGTGGACAACAAAAACTGGTAGCCGTTGCAATGACCCTTGCTCAGCTCAATCTATTGCAGCAGGCGACTGGAACGACTTCCACGCTCCTCCTGGACGACCCCGCAGCCGAATTGGACGGCGAACATCTGAGGCGATTTATTGAGCAGGTGATGCGCCTCCAATCCCAGCTCGTGCTGACGTCCTTGCACTCCGAATCCCATCTCTTCGGCACGCCCAATCGCGTGTTCCACGTGGAACAGGGGAGGGTCCAGCCGGTATAATGTCCTATCCAAAGATTGAGCTTCTTCATGGCATCAGACGACGTCTACGATTCCAGCAAAATCAAAGTTTTAAAAGGGCTCGACGCAGTCCGAAAACGCCCCGGAATGTACATCGGTGACACCGATGACGGATCGGGTCTTGCACCACATGGTTTTCGAGGTCGTCGACAACGCGATCGACGAAGCTCTGGCCGGCCATTGCGACCGAATTGTCGTCACCATTCATGCCGATGAATCCGTAACCGTCACCGATAACGGCCGCGGAATTCCGACGGACATCCACCCTGAAGAGGGTCGATCCGCCGCAGAAGTCATCATGACCATCCTGCATGCCGGCGGTAAGTTCGACGACAGCTCGTATAAGGTTTCCGGCGGTCTCCACGGCGTCGGCGTGTCGGTCGTCAATGCGCTATCCGAGTACCTGCAGCTGACCATCTTTCGCGATGGCAAGGTGCATAAGCAGGAGTACCGGTTCGGCGAGCCCGTTGCGCCCCTCGCCGATCGCGGGCGATACCCCACCGAGCGTGGCACCGTCATTCGCTTCAAGCCCAGCGCCAAGACGTTCACGAACATCCAATTCGAGTACGAGATTCTGGCGAAGCGCCTGCGCGAGCTGTCCTTCTTGAACTCCGGTGTGCGCATCGAGCTCATCGACGAGCGTGAGAATAAGTCAGATGTCTTCGAGCACGCCGGCGGCCTGCAGGCGTTCGTGAAGTACCTGAATCGCGCCCGCGTCGCGGTCCACGATTCCGTCTTCTGGTTCAAGACCCAGGAAGGCCCGGTCGCCGTCGAAGTGGCGATGCAGTGGAACGACTCCTACCAGGAGAGCATGTTCTGCTACACGAACAACATCCCGCAGAAGGACGGCGGTACCCACCTGGCCGGATTCCGCAGCGCGCTGACGCGCACCTTGAACGACTACATCGAGAAGGAAACGTCGGCCAAGAAGGAGAAGGTCCCGACGACGGGCGATGACGCGCGCGAGGGCCTTACCGCCATTCTCTCCGTGAAGCTGCCCGATCCGAAGTTCTCCTCGCAGACCAAGGACAAACTGGTCTCGTCAGAGGTGAAAGGCATTGTCGAGAACGCGGTCGGCAACAAGCTGCACGAGTTCCTGCTGGAGCACCCGCAAGAAGCTCGCGCGATCGTAGCGAAGATCGTTGAAGCCGCTCGCGCTCGCGAAGCTGCGCGCAAGGCGCGCGAAATGACCCGCCGCAAGGGCGCGCTGGACATCGCGGGCCTGCCCGGAAAACTCGCCGACTGTCAGGAAAAGGATCCGGCGTTGTCCGAGATCTTCATCGTCGAGGGTGATTCCGCAGGCGGCTCCGCCAAACAAGGTCGCGACCGCCGCACGCAGGCGATCCTTCCGCTCAAGGGGAAGATCCTCAACGTCGAGCGCGCGCGTTTCGACAAGATGCTGTCGTCCGCTGAGGTAGGCACTCTCATCACCGCGTTGGGTTGCGGAATCGGCAAGGACGATTTCGACATCGCCAAGCTGCGCTACCACCGCATCATCATCATGACGGACGCTGACGTCGACGGCTCGCACATCCGCACGCTGCTGCTGACGTTCTTCTATCGGCAGATCCCGGCGCTCATCGAGAACGGCCACATCTACATCGCGCAGCCGCCGCTCTACAAAGTGAAGCGCGGCAAGCAGGAGTCGTACGTCAAAGACGACCTCGAGCTCAACGCTGTGCTACTCAACACGGCGCTCGAGCGCGCCGCGCTGCACGTGAATTCCGAGGCGCCCCCGCTGCAGGGAACGGGTCTCGAGAATCTGGCGCACAAGTACATGGAAGTGCAGGCCATCATCAAGCGCTGGTCACGTCGTTACGACGACCGACTGCTCGATCAGTTGGTGTACATGCCGGAAGTCAAGCCGGACAACTTCGATCAGCCCGACTGGCTGCGCGATTGGGGACAGCATCTCCACCAGAGTTTGAATGCTCTTGCCGACGGCACGCGCACCTATCGCGTTGAAGTCCGCAACGCCTCGGATGGACACGCCGCTCGCGTCATCATCCACAGGACGGAGCACGGCACGCCGAGTCAGAAATACCTGCCGCGAGAGTTCTTCGAGTCGGCCGAATACCAACGCATCGCGGACCTTGGACGCACCCTGGCTGGCCTCATAGGCGAGGGCGCCTTTGTCATGCGCGGCGAGGACCGGCTGGAGATCGGGTCGTTCAAGGAGGCCATGAAGTGGCTGCTCGAGCAGGCGCGCAAGGGCCAGAGCATCCAGCGCTACAAAGGACTGGGTGAGATGAATCCGGAGCAGTTGTGGGACACCACCATCAACCCGGAATCACGCCGCCTGCTCCGCGTGAAGATCGACGACGCGGTGACGGCCGACGATGTCTTCACCACGCTGATGGGTGACCAGGTCGAGCCACGCCGCGAGTTCATCGAGAAGAACGCGCTGTCGGTAGCCAACCTAGACGTGTAATTGTATCGCACGTGAGTCAACAGGTGCCAGAGAAGCTTCTGGTGCCGCACCTGCGAGACAATCACTTTACATGAACTGCTTCGCCAACTCCCACGACACAGCGTCGATCGCCCCCTGTAGCGCCCGCGCCGTGTCCGACGGATTGGCCTGCAGCGCAGTGCGATCCCGAAACCGGAACGTGTTCTCCGCATGTACCAACACGGCGTCCTCGTCAGTCGCGACGGAAAACCCGTACACAATCCGCCCCTGGTACAAAATCTTCCCGCTCTTGGCGTCGACGAGCCGAGCACTGATCTCCAAGTGCGGCCAATATTCCTCCGAAGACCGCATCGCCTGAAACCCGATGTAATCCGCGTAGACATCCAGGTAAGCATCGACGCGCTTGGCCGTCGTCGGATAGTGCTCCATGAATCTGGAGCGCTCTTTGTCAGGGCGCGACTCCTGGGAGTGGACCATGGCGAAGCCGGCCTTGCTCATGGCCACGAACACCGACTCGCTCAGCGCCGCCTCGTAGTTGTAACTCGCCCTGGCGAGCACGGCCTGCATTTCCTGCTGGGCACCAGCGGCCCGGCGTGACTCGATGTAATTGCCCACCACGCCGAAGCTGGCGCCGATGGGATTCATGATGGTGACCTGCGGTCGCTCGGGAACGCCAGGTGTGGTGAGACAGACGCGCCGCACATCGACGCGCGAGGCCTGCTCGAAGTTCGCCGGAGGCAACGAGCCACACGCACTA
>CAWJUW010000022.1:0-48126 GCA_963846095.1 uncultured Acidobacteriaceae bacterium | reverse complement strand
AAGTAGAGTGTCTACATCGAAGTAGAGTGTCTACGTCTATGGGCGAAAAAGAGCAGTATAAGAACCGGGTTGAGCTGCTGCAGGGAACACTCGACATGCTGATTCTTCAGACCCTGCAATGGGGCGCGCAGCCTGGATACGGCATTGTGCAGGCTATCCGTCTGCGATCCGGAGATGCGCTTCAGGTGGAGACCGGATCGCTGTATCCGGCTCTCCATCGACTGGAGCGCCAGGGCTGGGTGCAGTCCGAGTGGAAGCAGACCGAGAGCAAGCAAAGAGCCCGATACTACCGCATCACGGCCAAGGGGAAGAAGCAGCTGGCCTCCGATCTGGGCCGATGGGAGCGGATTGTGGAAGCGATTGGGTCGGTGATGTACGTGAAGCCGAAGGAGAGTGAGTCGTGAAGTGGTTTCCGAGCTTAGGTCTTCAGAGGCGCAAGCGCGAATTGCAGGAAGAGATTGATGGGCACCTGCAGATGGCGATTGCCGATCGAGTGGAGCGAGGCGAGTCCGCGGAGACCGCGCGACAAGCAGCGGCGCGAGAGTTTGGAAACATTCCCCTGGTGCAGGAGGCGACGCGCGATATGTGGGGCCAGGGCTGGCTTGAACAACTGGGCCGGGATGTCCGCTATGCTCTGCGGCAACTGCGCAAGAGCCCCGGCTTTACGATCACCGCGACGGCGATGCTGACTGTGGCTATCTGCGCCAACAGCACCGTATTCAGTTGGATCGACGGCACCATGTTGCGTCCGATTCCTGGCGCGCGGCATACGGGCGAACTTGTGAGCCTGCAGAGAGGCGAACGGAACTTCTCTCCGACTCCGCCCTTCTCGTATCTCGACTATCGCGATCTGCGCGAGCAGAACCACACCTTCACCGGGATACTTGCATATCATCACGATTGGATCACGCTGACCGGCGGCGCGCAGCCGGAGCGCGCCTATATTGCGAACGTGACGGCGAACTACTTCGATGTGCTCGGCATCAAGCCGATGCTGGGGCGTTTCTTTCTGCCGGAAGAAGAGACGCGGCCGGATGCTGTCCCAACGTGGTCCTGGGTTACTCGCTCTGGAAGACGCGTTATGCCGCAGACCCGGCAATCGTGGGCAAGTCGATCGAGTTCGCCCGGCATCCTGTGACGGTGATCGGTGTGGCGCCGGAGGGGTTTATCGGAGCAATGCCCGGAATCCGTCAAGATCTGTGGATCACGCTTGATCCTCTTGGGTCGGATGTATGGCGGATGACGCATCGCAGTGGTGGCGCGGTCTGGCTGAACGTAATCGGAAGATTGCGGCCCGGCGTGAGCCGTGGCCAGGCAGCCCAGGATCTCGACACCCTGATGCACCATATTGTGGCGGCATATCCGGACGATCATCTGGGCGATAACCGGATCACGCTGGATCCCATGTGGCGCTCGCCCTTCGGCGCCAACGGATATATGGCGGCGACGCTGCCCATTCTGCTGGCCTTCGCCGCTGTGGTGCTGTTGCTCACCTGCGCGAACGTAGCGACGCTCACGCTGGTGCGGTTTATCTCACGGCGGCGTGAGCTTGCGATCCGGCAATCGCTTGGGGCCAATCGCATGCAACTGGTGCGGCAGATGGTGCTGGAGGGCGTGGCGATTTCCATCGTCGCGGGATCCGCTGCCCTTTTGCTGACATCGTGGACATCAAAGACATTCGCATCGTTCTTTCCGAGGAACACGAATCCCATCGTTTTGAACGGGAGCATGGACTACAACGTGGTGATCGGGATTGCCGCATTTTCCCTGTTGGCCGGCATGCTCTGCGGAGCGCTCCCCGCGTGGCGTTCGTCGAACGCGCCGGCGGTTGAGGTGCTCAAGGCGGAGTCGGCAAGCATCTCCGGCGGCTCACGCAACCGGAAGCTGCTTAGCGGGCTGGTGGTGGCGCAAATCGCGCTTTCTCTTCCGCTGCTATTGTGCTCCGGGCTATTTCTGCACACGTTGCGGAATCTGGCAGGCGCGAATCCCGGATTTGAGCAGAATCACATTCTCACTGCGTCCGTGGGGGCCAATATTGTCGGCTACAGCCGCGACGAGGAACACGTGATCCGTCACAAGATCCTGGATCGCGTGTCGGCATTGCCCGGTGTGAAGATTGCGACTCTTACCGACTGGATTCCGATGACCCTGGGCCACAAGGGCGTGGATGCTTATCCGGAAGGGTATGTGCCGCACCCCCATGAATCTTTGCAGGTGTACGACGCCGAGGTGGCCGCGCGGTATTTCGAATCCCTCCATATACCGATTTTGGAAGGACGAGAGTTTACGCCGGAGGACGATGAAAAGGCCCCGAGGGTACTCATCGTGGATCAGACGGCGGCGAGGCGCTACTGGCCGGGACAGGATCCGCTGGGAAAGAAACTCATGGTGTGGGGCCGCCCTTTCACGGTTGTCGGCGTCGCGAAAAATTCGACACATATGTTAATCAATGAGTCGCCGGAGCCTATGGTGTATATGAGCTTTTTCCAGGTGGGGTACGAGACGATCGTGCAGGTGGAGACCGAGGGAAATCCAGCCGACCTGGCGCCGGCGGTGGAAAACACCATCCGCGAAATCGATAACGGCTGCCGGTTTTCGATGTGCGCCCCATGCGCGAAAGCACCCAGATAGCGAGCAGTTTCGCCGTCATCCAGAGCGCCCTGGCAGGAATGTTCGCGCTGATTGGGCTGGTCCTTGCGATAACCGGAATCTACGGAGTCGTATCCTATCGAACCCAAATGCGCACGCACGAGATCGGAATACGAATGGCTCTGGGCGCTTCCCGTGTCGATGTGCTGCGGCTCGTATTGATCCAGGGCTTATGGCTCACAGGTATTGGGCTGGCGGTGGGACTGGTGTTTGCGTTAGGACTTACACGTGTGATCGCCCGGCTGTTGTACGGAATCGGCGCCAACGATCCCGTCACCGTGGTTTCCGTCGTCATGCTCCTGGGAGCAATGTCTTTGCTGGCATGCTACCTTCCCGCACATCGAGCGATGCGCCGAAACCCCGTGACCGCGATTCGCGAACTGTAAACCGCAGCGCGGACTCGACGCGAATCGGACGGATATGTCCCATGAGCGATACCTTCGCGGCTGCCTTAGTGCGGCGGAGTCTTTGCGGCCGGATCGGCTGAGTTGGGGTCAGGCGGATTCGGCACGGACCCTTGGCTGCCATCCGTTAGGATTCGCGCATCGGAACGGAACAGGTGATAGTCCTTGAAGACCACGTGGTTCATCATGGTCTGCAGCACTTCCGGGCCAGAAGACAAGGCGTTGGCATCGTCAACCGTATAAAGACTTCCGGCAACGCTCTTCGGGTCCCCGTTCAGATGAATCCAGGCCGGCTCATAGCCGCGCACCAGAGCGATGCTCCTGACGGGACAAACGTAGCTCCTGCCCCCGATCGCAACCGCGCCATATTCGACCAGCAGGTCTGCCCTCGACATAGGGTACTGCGGCTTGAGATCCGCTTGCATCGTGATGCGCAGAATGGTGCCCTTGGCAGCGTCAACCGATATTTCTCCGTGATAGCCGGTCAGCCGCTTGAATACGGCCCTTCCGCCATTCGCGGCCACACAGCAAAACTTCGCCTCGTAATGCGATTTCGGCTTGGCGACGGTGTAATGAAAGACCGCAGCCTTGGTTTTCTCAATCAGTTCCCAATGGCTGAAAGTCAGTTCGCCACTGCGCGCGTCGGCGAGCGCCGTGCCCAAGATCGGTCCGAATTCGCCGGAAGTGATCAGACCCTCGGCAGCTTGAGTCTTCCCCTTTTCAACCTCCGCTGCCACAACTTCCTTGCCCTCCCGGTAAAGCACGGTCGCATTCGAGCGCGCGGCGAACAGCATTGCCTGGTCCGCTGGAACGATGCCGCTGCCCGGAGCTTGCGGCGCGTCCATGAACAGAACGGTCTCGCGGGTCGCAAAAAATTGGGCAGCCGTGAAAGTGTTTCTTCTACGTAGAGGCCGACCGCATCGAGGATGGCGTGTTGTTGACCCGCATCCGGCGCCGGCTCCGAAATACCTTCATCGGCAGGCAGCGGGCTGAACGAAGACGCATCCATCAGGATGAGCAATGCCGCTCTCGCCTTTGGCCCGGGCAATGTTGTCTCCCAGCCTGTCATGCGCGTCTGGCTGATGCGTTCTGTCAATTCAAATTGCGATAGCCTGTCGGCAGCATCCGCGTCGGCCTTCTTCTCGACGGAAGCGACGATCTGCTCAAATTGCTTAAGGTTCACGCGCTTCCCCGCAAATGCCGGAGAACCAGTCGCCAGGCAAATCAACAGAACCATCGTATTTCGCATTAGGAAGAACCTTTCAGCAACCAGATGCTACGCGGGTTCCCGGCGCCTTTAAATCAAAGCCTGCTATTACGCGATCGCGGGGATGCGTGAGAACTTCGCCGAACTCCGGTATGTCGCTCTTCGAGGGAACCGCGAATTTGACGGCGAAGCGGCATCTCGGGTTACTGCAAGTTTTCGCTCGGGAACCTTCGAGCGACGGCCGCTCAACAGTGATCCCCGTCTATGGTTGACCCCATACCCAGGTAAGGCCGAGGGGGGCATAAAAAGCCGAACTATCTCCCCCAAACAGAACAACCACTTTGTGCGCAGAGTCGTAGATCATTGCCTCACCATGGAGTCCGGTGGGACCCGATTTAGGATGCTCAAGCGTCCAGTTCTTCCCATTCCACTCCCATGTCAAAAAGCTAAAGCCAATATTGTGCACGCCATCTTGCGTGGTCATCACAACTGTGCCATTGTCCGCATCGTAGGCCATCGAAACGGCCAATGAGTGGTCGGCCTTCTCTGGCACCGATCCCTCAGGTTCCTTGGCCCAGTTGTCCCCATTCCATACCCAGGTCGAATAGATTAGCGGGCTCAACTCTCCGCCCGTTTGGATTCCTCCGCACAAAACCACGTTGTCTTTCGCCGTATCGGAGGCCATGGAGTAATCCGCAAACGCGGGCGGGCTCGTCACCGGGTGTTGCTCGATCCAGTCCGTACCGTCCCACACCCAGGTTTCGGGAATTAAGCCCTTTTTCCCCGGGGTCACTCCATACATCACCACCTTGCGGTCCGCCGCGTAGAAATCCAACTTTGGGTTTTCCAATCCTGGCGGTACTGTCGCAGGGTGTTCTTCGGTCCAGTCCGTGCCGTCCCACACCCAGGTGTCGGTCAACTGCTTGAGCTCCCCATGAAACGGACCCACATCCCCACCAAACATCACCACTCTCTCGTCGATCGCGTCGTAGGCCATGCCCGCGCCATAACGAGCGGGCGGAACGGTCTTCGGGTGCTGCTTCACCCACTTGGAGCCGTCCCAGGACCATGTGTCGGAAAGTGGCCCGCCCATTCCAATTCCTCCGAACAGGATCACTCGTTCTTCCGCCGCATCGTAAGCCATGGCCGCGTATCCACGAGGCGCAGGTCCGCGATCCGTTTTAAAGGTCCAGTTGAATGCCGCGGTGGATGCGCGAGCCTGCGCCACGCTCGCCACCAACATTGCGCCCCACAGGGCGAGGTTGAGAGATTGCCGCATCTTCAAATGCGGACGCAGGTTCGAGACGCGTAAAACGATCGACAGCATGCACAACCCCCTTGATCATCTTGGCGACGATGCTCTGGACCGAATCGAAGGAGGGAATTCGGAATTCAGCGTGACTGTTGGTCGAGGCTATTGGAGCGCGTCGCGGAATGTCAACAGGGTGTGCAGAAGCAGATGCGAGTGGGTGTAGCGCCTCACCTTCGCCCGCCACCGCAGACCTCCCGGGTCGGTGCGAAGGGAATCGGAACAAGGAGGAATGTCCGCACAGCCCGCGGAACGGCCCAAAGAACACGTCGGCAGCGAGCATGCAATCCAGCGACCGCCACTATTCAGTCCGCAACACCCGCATGGGAGAAACAGACGCAGCTCTTCTGGCAGGGAGGAAGCAGGCCAGGATGGCTGCGGCGAGCAGCACGAAGGCCACCGACAGGAAAGCGGTGAAATCCAGCGCCTGAATGCCGAAGAGAAGGCTTTGCATGGCGCGTCCCACAAAATAGGCCCCGATCAGTCCAAGGCACAACCCAAGCGCCGCGAGGATCAGGCCATCGCGGATGACGAGCGACACGACGCGATTGCGCGTAGCACCGAGCGCCATGCGCAGAGCGATCTCATGGGAGCGCTGCGCCACGGAAAACGACATCACGCCATAGATTCCCAGGCCCGCAAGAAACAAGGCGACCGCCGCGAAACTCGTGAAGAGGATCAGTGTGAATCGCTGGCCGGCCATCGACTCGTCGACGACCTGATCCAGTGTCTTGGGTTCCGCAAGGGCCACGCTGGAATCAACCTGGTGCACTGCCGCGGAGATGCTGTTCAGCATCGTCGATGGATTCTCCGACGTGCGTACCGCCATTCCGGCCTGCGGCCAGGGAATCTGGTAGAAGGGGATCAGCATTTCGGGATTCTCATCCCTCTGATCGGCGGTGTGGACGTTGTGGTAAGTCCCGATGATCTGCCATGGGATGTATCCACCCAGCTTTGTGACTCCTGGAATCAGCTCCTCAACCAGAACGCGCTGCCCGAGAGGATTCTTCCCCTTCAGGTATTTGTGAACGAAGTCCTCGTTCACCATCGCGACCTTCACCGTGGCGGTAGTGTCCCCCTCGGTGAACGCGCGGCCTGAGGTCATCCGAATGCCATAGGTGTTGAAGTAATCGGGAGTGACCATGCCGAAGCGCGTGCCGGGTCGCTGCGAAGGATCGGAGTAGGTCTGCCCGCCCTCGAGCATGAAGGGCATCCCAAAGCCGGGACCATAGGGAGGCTGGCCAGTCATCGCGACAGAATGCTGAACGCCGGGAACCGCTGCGATATGTGCCAGCATGTCGCGGTAGTACGCCGAGATAATTTGAGGATCCTTGGAGCGGGTCTCCGGCACCGGCAGAAGAATGTGAGAACGTGGTCGGTCTTGATTCCCAGATCGACATGGCCCAGATTCCAGAAGCTGTGAATTGTGAGCCCGGCGCCGGCCAGCAGCGCCAAAGCAAGGGCAAACTCGCCAATCACCAGAATGCGCCGCAGAAAGTGCTTGCCTGCGCTCGTTCCGGTTCGGCCGCCTTCCTTCAGAGTTTCGGCGGGATCGACGCGGGACGCATACCAGGCTGGTGCCGAGCCCGCCAGGATTCCCGAAATTGTGGTCGCCGCAAGCGTGAAAAGCAAAATGGGGATGTTCAGCCGTAGATCCGCCTCGCTGGGCAGCGAATCGGGCGGCATCGCTGCGATGAAACCTTGCAACATCGCGTAGCCGACGCCGATTCCCAATGCGCCTCCCGCAAGGGCGAAGATCAGGCTCTCCGTCAGCAGTTGCGCGAAGATCTTCTTTCGGTTGGCGCCCAGCGCACTGCGAACAGCCAACTCCTTTTGCCGCGTCATGCCCCGCGCCAGCAGCAGATTCGCGACGTTGACGCAAGCAATCAGCAACACAAACCCGACAGCGCCCAACAGGAGCCAGAGCATCTTGATGCGCTCTTTCGACATGAAGTCGTTCTTCAGCTCTTCAACATACGATCCCCAGCCCTTGTCGCTCTTCGGGTAGACCTCCGCGATGTGCGCGGTCACCGCATCCATATTCTGCTGCGCTTGTTTCAGTGTGACGCCTGGCTTGAGCCGCCCCATCACCAGCAGCCAGTGAAAGTCATGATTGATTTGTTCCGGCTTGAAGACAAGAGGAACCGTCAGTTGCGACTGCTGTCGATCGTAAATACCCGGACGCTGCACGCCGACGACGGTGTACGGGGTTTCGTTCAGGCGGAGAGTTGTCCCGACGATTTTTGGATTCGCGCCCAGCTTGAGCCACAACTTGTGCGTCAGGATTACGACGTGATCGCGGCCGTCCACGCCTTCTTCCGGCAGAAAATAGCGGCCCAGCGCGAGAGGCTCGCCCACCATCTGCAGCATGCTATAGGTCACCATGTTGCCGTTCACGTACTCCGGCTTGTCTTTTGTCGCCAGATTGAAGCTCGTTCCCGACCAGGCGCAAAGGTCCGCGAAGACGGTATTCTGCGCCTTCCAATCCAGGAAATCCCCGGCCGCGACTCCATTGTGATAGGTCTGAATCTTCGACCACACCATCACCAGTTGCTCTGGCTGCGGATAGGGAAGAGGAGCCAAGAGGGTCGCATAGTCGACAGTGAAGATCGCGGTATTGGCGCCAATGCCGATCGCCAGCGTCAACATCACCGTGATCGTCAAACCGGGCTTGCGCGCCAGCATCCGCAGACTGAACCGAAGATTCTGAAGGAACGATTGCATGCTATGACCCTCTAGTTTCCTGTCTCCAAAGTTCACGACCTAATTGGATCCTGTCATCCTGAGCGAAAGGGGCCCCAAACGCACTTCAGTTTGGGGGTGGTGAGTCGAAGGATCTGCTTTTCGCGACGCCGATTTTTGCTATGAACTTCCGAACACCACATAAAGAATGAAGACACCAGAAACGCTGCGTTCCGAGTCCCGGAGGACCCGACATACCCAACCCATTTGTTACGTTCCGTAACAGCAATTGCAGGACCAATCTGTTACAGCTGGTAACAAAAGGCTTAGTCAGCATGGGAAGCGTGAAAAGGTGTTCGGAAATGCCGGGCGCGTCCGAATCCGAACACACCGCGCCACTTGAATTCCGCGCCTGTTCTTTCCTGAGAAACTGTTCGAGATAGATCAAGGGCGTTCAACAGGGCCATCGCAGCCCTCGCGGCCTGAACGCCCCGTTTGACCCACCCCCTGCGTCTAAATAGACTGCAGGCAAGGATCCTTGATGATTTTGCGCATTTTCCGATCGTTGGCTGGCCTTCCGCTGGTCCTGTTTTTCCTCGCCGCCAATCTTCCCCACAACGCGGCCTTCGCTCAGGCCCCCGCCGCCCCTCCCAAGAGCCAAAGCTCGTCCTCTCAGCCAGTTGCGCAGGAAAAAGCGCCCTCGCTCATCGACCCCGCGGGCCCCATGATTTCCCTTGTCAGCTCCGAGCCCGTCTTCATCATGGCCGCCGCCCTCAATGCCTGCGGCTACAACGAAGGCCTGGAAGAAAGCGCGCCGATCCGCCAGAAGGTCCGCGACGAAATCAACGATGCGCTGGCCCGCAGCGAAGAAGCCCGCCAGAGGCGCGACAAGGTCTGCCTCTACATCGCCCAGCACCGCATGACCGGCGGCGAAAAAGACATCGCCCAGTACATCTCCCTCGCCCTCTACCTCACCCCGCCACCGGAGATGGAGACCTCCGACGAGCTGTCCGAGATGCCTCCCGACTCCACCCAGGTCGTCGAGATCGTGCCGCTCCTCAAGGACTTCGTCGCCGCCGTCGACCTCCACGGCATCTGGCTCTCCGTCCACAACACCTACGACAAGGAAGCCGAGAGCCTGCACGATCCGCTCTCGAAGATGATCGTCTCCACCAACCTCTACCTAAAGATGCCCGCCTCCACCAACTACGGCCTGCGCTTCATCGTGGTGATCGAGCCCATGCTCTCCCCCAGCGTCGTCAACGCGCGCATCTACGGCACCGACTTCATCGTCGTTACCTCGCCCGTCAACGGCCAGATCCGCATGAACGACGTGCGCCACACCTATCTGCATTACGTCATCGAGCCGCTGCTCAACGCGCGCGCCAATGCCATCGATCGCGCGCAGCCCATCCTGAAAGAAATCCGCGAAGCTCCCCTCGAGTTCCGCTATCGGTCTGACACCGTGCCGCTCACCATCGAGTGCCTCATCAAGGCAATCGAAGCCCGCACCATGGACACAGGCATACCCGAATACAAGGTTCCCCCCAACGCGCCGCGTGAAGACCTGCCTAAACTCGAACATGAGCGCAGCGTCTACGAGCAGAAGGTCAACGCCGTTCGCTTGGCCGCCGTGCGCCACGACATGGCGCAGGGCTTCGTCCTCACCCAGTACTTCTACGAGCAGTTGCTCCTGTTCGAGAAAGACCCCGCCAGCCTCAAGGACTCCATCGGCGAGATGGTCTACAGCATGGACGTGGATCAGCAGGTGCATCGTGCGCGCCAACTCGAGTTCGACAAGCAGGCCGACGGCGAAGTGCTCAGCCGCACCGCTCCGCGCAAGCTCACCGGCCTCGATCTCGCCGAGGCCAAGCTGGCCTCCGGCGATATCCCCACGGCCACCGCACTCGCCCGCCAGACCCTGAATGAAAAGACGGATAGCCTCGAGGCCGTCGCCACCGACTCACGCGCCAACTTCATTCTCGCCCGTGCCGCACTCATGACAGGGAAGCCCGATCAGGCCATCGATCTCTTCCAGAAAACCCTCGCCACCAGTAAAGATCAGCGCACACTCGCGTGGTCGCACATCTACCTCGGCCGCATGCTCGATCTCGAGTGCAAGCGCGACGAGGCCGTATCGGAATATCAGTTAGCCTTGTCCACCCGCGACGGCCAGCAGGACACACGCATCGCGGCCGAGCGCGGCATCAAAACCGCCTACCCAAGAAAAGACAAGGGCTGCGACGACGATGCCGACGACGCCGACCCCAAAGCCCCAGACGCCGCCAGGCCCGCACCCAACACCGGCGCATCCGCACCGCCCGCCGCACCAAAACCGCAATGAATCGCACCCGAGCGATTCGAAGGGCACAGGCTTCAGCCTCTGCAAGTGTCGCGAGCACTGCACTCTGAAGGGTACGGGCTTCAGCCCGTACGTGAATGGCCTCGAATTAGCGTTGGGCTTCAGCCCCGCAATTGCTGGGCAAAGTGCTGAAGGGTACGGGCTTCAGCCCGTACGTGAACGGCCCAAATCAGCCGTGGGCTTTAGCCCCCGAGGGAATGGGATCATCAAGCGGCGCGAACCTTCTTCAGGTCCACGCTTTGAAAGGGCACGACTTTAGTCGTGCCGATAAAACCACCAAAGCGAAAGGGCTTCAGCCCCTGCAATTGCCGGTTAAAGTGCACTCTGAAGGGTACGGGCTTCAGCCCGTACGTGAACGGCCTTGAATCAGCGTTGGGCTTTAGCCCCCGAGGGAATGGGATCATCAAGCGGCGCGAACCTCCTTCAGGTCCACGCTTTGAAAGGGCACGACTTCAGTCGTGCCGATAAAACCACCAAAACGAAGGGGCTTCAGCCCCTGCAAATTCCGGAAGCAGTGCACTCTGAAGGGTACGGGCTTTAGCCCGTACGTCAATGGCCCAAATCAGCGTGGGCTGTAGCCCCCGAGGGAATTGGATCATCAAGCGGCGCGGACCTCCTTCAGGTCCACGCTTTGAAAGGGCACGACTTCAGTCGTGCCGATAAAACCACCAAAAATGAAAGAGCTTCAGCCCCTGCAAATGCCGAGCACTCTGAAGGGTACGGGCTTCATCCAACCCCACTCCGCCCCGAAATGAACCAAGATCGAAACGCCGGAAACCCACCCATCGGCCTCCAGATCGTGAAGAATGGTCCAGGAGCGCATGAAGGCACGCCGGTCAACCCTCGAAACCGCACTCGGGTACGCTTTCGCCAACCCCGAGCTGCTGGTCTGCGCCCTCACCCATCGATCCCTCGCCAACGAAAAAGCCGTCCAGGAACGCACCACCGAGCCCAATGTCCCGATCCCGGACAATGAGCGCCTCGAATTCCTAGGCGATGCGGTCCTCGGCCTGGTCGTGGCCGAAGCGCTATTCCGCGAGTTCCCCTCCTGGACCGAAGGCGAACTGACCCGCGTCCGCTCCCAACTCGTCAGCCGCCAGCATCTGGCGGAAGTCGCTCAATCCATTCGCCTCGGCAAACATCTCCTGCTCAGTCAGGGAGAAGACCGCAGCGGTCTCCGTACCAAGGCAACCGTGCTTTCGAATACCATGGAAGCAGTGCTGGGCGCCCTGTTTCTCGACGGCGGGCTGGAACCGGTTCGAAGCTTTGCCGTAAAGCATGTTATGGCGCAAGCCGTTGCACAGCTCGCCCAGGAACTGCACGCCGGCGCCGCGCTCGGAAACTACAAGTCGGCGCTGCAGGAATTTTTGCAAGCCGAACATTTGGGCGCGCCGGATTACCGCGTCACGCGCGAATCCGGTCCCGCCCATCGCAAACGTTTCCTTGTCGAGGTCCGTCTCACCAGCGAGGTCGGTGTGGCCGTGCAGCCTTTAGCACGTGGCCAGGGCAGCACCAAAAAGCACGCGGAACAGGATGCGGCGCGCCGCGCCCTCGAGCGTTTTCGCTCCGGGGAGATCGTCGCCGGCAGCGCATCCAATGCCCCAGGAGTTGTTTCAGCAGAATGAGTACGCCCGTCCAGGCACCGGCAGCAGCGCCACAGCACAGTGCGCATCATTGGCGTCTCCACCTGCCGACTGTCCCCGAAGCGTTCGCGTCGCTCCTCCAGACCGTGGTCGTCGCCCTCTTCCTGCTTACGTTCTTTCTTCAGCCGTATCTCATCCCCTCCGAGAGCATGGAGCACACCCTGCTCGTAGGCGATTTTCTGCTCGTCAACAAGCAGGTTTTTTCCCAGCCCGATCCGCTCAGCAGCCTGCTCCTGCCTTATCACGATGTGCGCCGCGGCGATGTCGTCGTCTTCAATCATCCTGACCCACCGCTCCTCGTCAAGCGCGTCGTCGGCATCCCCGGCGATCGCCTCCGCATTGAAGATGGCCGCGTGCTCGTCAACGGAACCCCGCAGGACGAACCCTACGCAGCCTTCGAACCCGCGGCCGTCAATCCCTTCCGCGACGACTTCCCGGCCAAGATCTACACCGATCCTGAAGTCGATCCCACCTGGTGGCGTCAGATGCAGAGCCTCACCCGCGACGGCGAGCTGATCATCCCGTCCGGCGAGTATTTTGTCCTCGGCGACAATCGCAATCACAGCAAAGACTCGCGCTTCTGGGGCTTCGTTCCGCGCTCGCAAATCATCGCCCGCCCGCTCTTCATCTACTTCTCTCTCGCCCGCCCTTCCACCACCGATGTGCAACAAGCCGCGGATGATAGACTCGGACACGATAGGGAACTGAGCGCCCGGCTGACCGGCTTCGCCCGCTGGAAGCGAATCTTCCACGTAGTCCACTAAAACCCAGTGATCAGGGTTCAGGTTTCAGGGATCAGTTTTGCCCTGCTGCCACGGATGACTGATCACTGATGACTGAAACCTGACCCCTGAAACCTGACCCCTAACCACTGATGATGTCCACCAATACTCTCGACCAACCAACCGCACTCCCCGCCGAACAGCGCGTCGAAGAAACGCCTTTCGAAGCGGCGGCGAGCATCTGTTCCGTCCTGGTCATCGGCCTCTTCATCCTTACCTTCCTCGGCCAGAACTTTGTCATCCCCTCCGGCTCCATGGAAGATACACTGCTCGTCGGCGATCATCTCGTCGTCGATCGCATCACCCTCGCGCCGCCTTCGAAGTGGATGCCTCTGGTCCACTACCGCGAGCCCAGGCGCGGCGATGTTGTTGTCTTCCTCAAGCCCGTCGCCGACCTCGATAAAGACGGCAACCCCGACTATCCGTTCCTGGTCAAGCGCCTCATCGGCGTCCCCGGCGATCGCATCCATCTCCACGACGGCATCGTCATCCTGAACGGGGTAGCGCAAAATCCGCCCAAAGATGGAAAAGAACTCCCCGCCAATCCGGGTGAAAAGGAATTCCTCGACGAGTTCCCGTCGATCCCTCCCGCCATGGATGCCAGCTCAACGGAAGGGTGGGCCGTCGAAGCCCCGAAGCACATCGTCGATGGCGATCTCGTTGTCCCGCCCGGCCACTACTTCATGATGGGCGACAACCGCCATAACAGCCTCGACTCGCGCTACTGGGGCTTCGTGCCCCGCGAAAACATCGTTGGCCGCCCGCTGTTGAACTACTGGTCGTTCGTGACTCCCGAAGACCAGTACGAACAAACCGGCATCGGCAACGGCGTCGGGTGGATGACCCACGTCGTCCTGCACTTCTTCACCGACACGCGATGGAAACGCACCCTCCACATCGTTCAATGACCGACAGCGTAAAAGCAGCCGCCGACCAGCCCCGCGAGCAGGAAACTTTCCTCGAATCGCTCTCCGGCACCTGCTTCGTCCTGGTCATCGGAGTCTTCATCCTCTACTTCCTCGCCCAGAACATGGTCATCCCCTCCGGTTCCATGGAAGACACCCTGCTTGTCGGCGATCATCTCGTCGTCGATCGCATCACTTTCTCGCCGCCATCGAAATGGATGCCCCTCGTCCACTACCGCGAGCCCAGGCGCGGCGACATCGTTGTCTTCATCAAGCCCGTCGCCGACCTCGATAAAGACGGCAACCCGGATTATCCGACCCTGGTCAAGCGCCTCGTCGGTGTCCCCGGCGACCATATTCATCTCCACGACGGCGTCGTCTTTCTCAACGGCGTGGCGCAGAACCTGCCCCGCGAAGGCAAGCAACTCCCCACCAGTCCCATGGAGCAACCCTTTCTCGACGAGTTTCCCTCCATCGCTCCGCAACCCGAGCCGGGCAACTTCATCACCGAAGCCTGGGCTGTCGACTACGCCAACCATCTTCAAAACGGCGACCTCGTTGTCCCCGCTGGCCACTACTTCATGATGGGCGACAACCGCCACAACAGCGCCGACTCCCGCTTCTGGGGATTCGTGCCGCGAGAAAACATCGTTGGCCGCCCGCTCTTCAACTACTGGTCCTTCACGACCCCCGATGAGCAGCAATACAAGACCAGCATGTCCGACCAGGTCGCGTGGATGGGACACGTCGTCCTCCACTTCTTCACCGACACGCGCTGGCTTCGCACCCTCCACCCCGTGAAGTAGCTCGCGATTCAAGCCGCCCACTCGCGCACATTGGAGGGAGCAGCAGCCTTGAGGGCTGCAGAACGAACAATGGGCGGAGGGAACAGCAGCCTTTAGGCTGCTGATAAGCGGCAAGACATTGAGACGGCTTCAGCCGCGGATCAACCTGAATCGAGATTCCATGGCTTCGGAACGAGCTCTCACCCAGACGCTTTAGCCCCTGCAAATGCCGTGCAAAGTGCACTCTGAAGGGTACGGGCTTCAGCCCGTACGTCAATGCCCCAAATCAGCCGTGGGCTTCAGCCCCCGAGGGAATGGGGTCATCAAGCGGCGCGAACCTTCTTCAGGTCCACGCTTTGAAAGGGCACGGCTTGACTCGTGCCGATAACACCGCCAAAACGGATTCAGCGCGACCCCCAATTACCATAGAGAAGGATGGAAGACTTGGAAGGCGGTAAAACAAAACATCGGCGCGTGTGGCCGCTGGTCGCCGTGCTGGCGGTGCTCCTGGCGGTGATTTTTGTGCCGCCGATGGTGAGCCTCAACCGCTACAAAAATCGCATCACCCATCTTGTTTCCGAATCCCTCGGCCGCCCGGTTCATCTCGCGTCCGTCGAATTGCGTTTGCTCCCCACCCCAGGCTTCGTGCTCAGCGATCTCGCCGTCGAGGAAGACCCCGCCTATGGCGCCGAGCCCGTCATTCATGCCAATACCGTGATTGCCTCCATCCGGCTCCTCTCTCTCTGGCGCGGGCGCCTCGAGATCAGCAAGATCAGCGTCGACGAAGCCAGCCTCAACGTCGTGCGCACCCCCGAGGGCCGCTGGAACCTCGACTCGCTTTTCCGCAACGCCGCCGGCAACGCCAGCCCGCGATCGCAATCCACAAATCAACGCCCGATTCCGTTCCCTTATCTTGAGGCCACCAACTCCCGTGTCAACTTCAAGCGCGGCGTCGAAAAGCTTCCGTTCTCGCTCCTCAGTACCGATCTTTCTCTCTGGCAAGATCAGCCCGGCGAGTGGCACGTCCGTCTTCGCGGCCAGCCGGCGCGTACCGATGTGAATCTCGATCTCGCCGACACCGGCCTCGTCCGTCTCGAAGCAAGCATTCATCGCCCTGTGGAGTCTCCCCAGCTCCCCATTCATTTCGACCTCGACTGGCGCGAAGCCCAACTCGGCCAGCTCACCCGCTTGCTCATCGGCTCCGACGAAGGCTGGCGCGGCGACCTCACCGGTGAAGTTCACTTCGACGGCACAGCAGAGTCAGCGCAGATCCAAACTCGTCTGCGCGCCACCGGTGTCCACCGCGCCGAATTCACCCCCGTCGCGCCCATGGACTTCGACGCCAGCTGTGCGCTCCTCTACCACTATGCGCGGCAGGCGCTCGAAAACCTCGAATGCAATTCGCCGCTTGGCGATGGTCGCATCCGCGTGACCGGAGACAAGCCCGGCAACGGCGCACCCTCCCACCTTTCCGTTGAGCTCGATCGCATCCCCGTCGGCGCGGCCCTCGACGCCTTGCGCACCGTCCGCAACGACTTCGCTACCGGGCTCGAAGCGGCCGGCGCCATCAGCGGAAAGATGAACTACGCTCCCATCCTCGCCGATCTAGCAAGCAACGCAAAGCCGGCGTCAAAGCTCGCACGCCCAGCAAAGGCGCATGCTCCGCCTCCAGGCCCTCTCACGGGGAGCTTCTCCATCCAAAATTTCGCCTTGAGCGGCGACGGAATCACCGAGCCGATTCAAGCCTCTCGGTTTGTTGTCGAAGCCGCGAATTCAGCGCCCGCAGATGCTCAGGCGCAATCAGGTCCTTTCGCCTTGCAGGTCACGGCGTCCCTGCCTGCCGGCGCTCCCGCCCCGCTCACCGTTTCGGCTCATCTCGCGCTCGCAGGGTATGCACTCGAACTGTACGGCCAATCGAGCATCGCGCGGGTGAGGGAACTGGGCCATGTCGCGGGCTTTCCTCGTGTCGAGGCACTCAACTCGGTCACTGGCGGCCCGGCAACGCTGGACTTGAATGCACAGGGTCCGTGGCTGCACGCTCCGCGCGCTCCTGAAGACGCTGTCGCCGCAAGCTCGTCCACCGGCCCAATCGCGCAGGATGCAAATCCAACCGACCGGCTCTTGGGCACAGTGACCGTGCGCAACGCCACCTGGAAAGCCGAATACCTCGCCAATCCAGTCGCGATCACCCAGGCCATTCTGCACCTCGATCCGGACGCAGTGCGTTGGAGTCCCGTCACCTTCACCTACGGCACAGTCAAGGGCACTGCCGGCATCGATTTTCCCATCGGGTGTCACGGCGCTGAGGCCTGCCGACCCGACTTTCAGGTGCACTTCGCAGACCTGGACGCCGCCGTTGTACAGGCAGCTTTGCTCGGCGCGCGCGAGCCCGGCACGCTTCTCTCGACGCTGCTGACGCGCTTGAAGCCTGCCGGCTCGTCCAGCGCAAACAAGTGGCCCGCGGTGCAAGGCACAGCCTCCGCAGACTCGCTGACGCTGGGTCCCGTCACTCTCACCGGCATCAGCGCGGATCTGCAAATTCAGGAAGATGGTGCGCAGATTTCCAGTCTGAACGCCGACCTGCTCGGTGGCCACCTCGAGGCGAGTGGAACCCTCAAAACTGGCCAGGGCAAACCCGTCTATGCTCTTGAAGGGCAGCTGACCAGGCTCAAGCCCGCAGCCGTCGGCCGTCTCATCGGCTTGAACTGGACCGGCGGTGATTTTGCGGCTGGTGGAAAAATCGATCTGGCCGGGTTCACTGCAGACGATCTCGCCGCATCGGCGAAAGGGAATCTGCACTTCGACTGGAAGCGCGGCGGCGTCGCTGCGCAAAGCGACGAAAGCCTCGATGCAGTTCCGGACGCATTATCCCGCTTCGACCGCTGGACCGCCGACGCCGAAATCGCTGATCGCGCCCTCACCCTCAAGCAGAATCAGGTCCAGCAGTCCGCGCGCAAACAATCCGTGCAGGCATCGGTAGTCTTTGCCGACCCTCCCAAAGTAAGCTTCGAGGCCCCCAAACAAGCCCAGGCCGTGCCATCATCCGACTGACCCCTGACCCCTGACCCCTGACCCCTGACCACTAACCACTAACCACTAACCACTAACCACTAACCACTAACCACTAACCACTAACCACTAACCACTAACCACTAACCACTAACCACTAAGATAAAACTATGTCTTCTTCCCCCGTGCGGGTACAGTGCAAAGGCATCCTCTTCGATATGGATGGGATTCTGATCTCCTCCATCGGCTCCGTCGAGCGCAGCTGGACCAACTGGGCTCTGCTGCGCGGTGTCGATCCCGCCTACGCCATCAGCATCGCCCACGGCTGCCGCAGCATTGAGACCGTCGCGCGCCTGCGCCCCGACCTCGATCCCGAAGAAGAAAACGCCATCGTCGAAAACTATGAAATCGCCGACACCGACGGAGTCGCCATTCTCCCCGGGGTGATGCGCATCCTTGCCGCCCTGCCCAGGAACCGCTGGACCGTCGTGACCAGCGCGACCGAGCCTCTGGCGCGCGTCCGCCTCACCGCAAGCAGCATCCCCATCCCCGAGCGTCTCGTCACCTCCGAGAGCGTGCAGAACGGCAAGCCGCATCCCGATCCCTACCTCGCCGGCGCCGCCTTGCTCGGTCTCGCCCCGCAGGAATGCGTAGTCTTCGAAGATGCTGCCTCAGGAACCCAGGCCGGCCATGCCGCAGGCTGCACCGTCATCGCCACGACCTTCTCGCACTCCGCAGAGTCCCTGGCCGCCGCCGACTATCTGATCCCCGACCTAACCGGCGTAGAAGTGAAACACCCTGCCCAGCCAGGACATAGAACTAACCTTCACCCCCCTCCCCCGCTGATTCGCAGGATGTGGGTGCCCCAGAGCCTGCCCTGAGCGAAGCCGAAGGGTGCCTCGCATTTGGGCACCTGGGAAAGCGAAGCCAATACAAAAAAGGAATTGGGTGCCCCATCCTAAACGAAATCTTCTCGTCGTTTAGGGTGGGAAAGCACAGACTCAAACGACAGAAAGACCGAGCGCAAGCACGACCCCTGTGCCCCATCCATCCGCAGTCTCACCGCGGATGGGTGGGCGGCCACGACCCCATTCGATCGAAGAGAACGCCTTATTCATTCCGCAACGCCCGCATCGGATCGATCCGCGAGGCCCGCAAGCCGGCAAAATCGACGCCGCACTTGCGATCAAAGCCAGCGCCGCCACCGACCCCACCATCACCGAAGGATCGCGCGGCGACGTCTCATACAGAAAACTCGCCAGCGTCCGCGACGCCAGCACCGCGGCAATCAGCCCCGCTCCGGTTCCCACAGCGGCAATCAAAACATTCTCGCGAAACACCATCGCCACCACGCCCGCGCGCCGCGCCCCGAGCGCCATGCGAATCCCAATCTCGCTCGTCCGCCGCGCCGTCGCATACGCCAGCGTTCCATACAGGCCAATCGCGGTAACCAGCAGCGCGCATCCCGCAAAGAACAGCGACAGCAGCGCCATCATGCGCTCCGTGCTCAGGGAGCGATTCATCACTTCTTCAACCGAAGTCATCACCGGCGGTGGAATCGACGGCGCAAGCTGCGTCGCTAGTCGGCGCGCTGCGGAGGTTAGCGGCCCCTCCGCTCCATCCGTGCGCACAACGAGAGTCAACGAGGGCTTCGGCTGCTCATCCTGCTGGATGGGAACGTAGCCCGCAGCTGGAGCCGGCGCCTGCATCTTGCGATACTTCGTATCGCCAACAACGCCCACCACCAAATAGGTCAGCTTCTCGCGCGGATTGGTGATCTGTTGTCCCACTGCATTCTGGCCCGGGAAGAACGCGTTTGCCGCGGCCTGATTCAGAATGATCTTCAAACCCGAAGCGCTCGTATCGTTCCAGTTGAATTCGCGGCCGAGATAGAGCGGAATGCGCATCGTCGCGAAGTACTCAGGCCCCACCGCATTCATCATCATCTTCTTGACTCCGGCTGCCGGCGTCGAATACCTTCCATCCCATCCCCGCCCTGAAAGCGGAACGATGAACTCGTAACTCACGTTCTTCACGCCCGGCTGGTGGCGGAGCCCGTCCCCTAGCTGTTGATACAGCCGCATCAGCGCATCGCCCTCGAGTGCCTGCTTGTCCATCTTGAAGCTGATGTTCACCACGCCGTGTGGGTCAAACCCCGCGCCTGATTTGAACAGCCGTACCAGGCTGGCCGACAGCAGCCCCGCCGCAATCACCAGCGTCAATGCCACAGCGACCTCGGTCGCCATCAGCGCGCGCGGCAAAAGCTTCTTGCTCTCGAATGCGGGCCGTGCCTGCTGGCCCTCCTTGATCGCGTCGTTCAAGTTGCCAGCCGTCGCGCGCAGCGCCGGCACCAGCCCGATCAGCACCGACGAGACCAGCGCAATCAGAGCCGCAAATACAAACACCCGCACATCGAGCGACGTGTCCAGTCGCATCGCAGTGAAGTTGTTCTGCGCCAACGCCGCGATTGTGCGGCTCACAATCGGAGCCACAGCCAACCCCAGCGCCGTGCCCATCACTGCAATCGCCAGGCTCTCCGTCAGGAGCTGCCGAATCACACGCCGCCGCGTCGCGCCCATCGCCAGCCGCGTCGCAAACTCGCGATTGCGAGCGACACCGCGCGCCATCAGCAGGCTCGCCAGGTTCAGGCACGCCAGCAGCAGTATCCCGCCGCACATCGCAAACATCGCCACCAGCGGCTTGCGGAACAGAAAACGCGCATACGTATATCCACCCGATCCCGGCTCCGCCATGAAATGAAAATGTTCCTTCTCGCGGACCGCGACAAACTCCCCATCCCCGCCAGAGTCGCGCAACACCCCATCAGACACTGTGAGGAGCGCCGCATTGGCCTGGTCCAGGGTCATCCCCGGCTTCAGCCGGGCGCCCACGTTGATCCACCACGCGTGCACGCCCGCGTCGATATGATTGCGCGGCGCATCGATGATCGGGTCTGCCGACAGCGGTGCATAGATCTCCGGCCTCTGTGTCGGGTCCGGTCCCGTAAAGCTCGCCGGCATCACGCCTGCAATCGTGAACGGCGTATTCGCGATCACCAGTACCCGCCCCACTACATCCGGCGCACGATTGAACCGCGTCTTCCAAAAGCTGTCGCTGATTACAATGGCGAGCCCCGCTGGATTCCCGCCCGGCTGGTCGTCCTGTGGCGTCAGGTAGCGGCCAAGCTGCGGAGGCACCTCCATCGCCTGAAAAAACTGACCGCTCACCAGCATGCCGGGCACATTCTCGTTTCCTGAATCGCTCTTCACCAGCAGGGTGTCGCCGTTGTACGCAAACACATCCGAGAAGACTTCGTGGTGATTTTCGAGCCCGCGAAAAAAAGGTGTGCAGAAAATGTAATCCTCGGGATCCGGTTGGCCTTCGACAGCACGCAACAAAGCAAGCTGCTCAGCATGCGGGACCGGGAGTGCTCGCAGGAGCAACCCATCCACCAGCGAGAACACAGCTGTATTCGCGCCCACGCCCAGCGCGAGCGTCACGAGCGCAATTGCTGTAAACCCCGGCGACTTGATCATCTGTCGAACCGCGAACCGCAGATCGCGCCCGGCTGCCTCCATCCAAACCAGGATGTTTGTCTCGTGCGCATGCTCCTTCGCCAGCACCGCATTGCCGAACCGCCGCCGTGCATCGTGCCGCGCCGTCTCCGCGCTCATGCCCTTTTCGCGGTTGTCCCGAACGCGCGCGTCCAGGTGGAACTGCAACTCTTCATCGATGTCCTTGCCCAGATCTTCACGCCGGAACAAATTCGCGAATCGATCGATCCAACTCATCACAGGCTCCTTTATGCGAGGCTCA
Organism: uncultured Acidobacteriaceae bacterium; assembly: GCA_963846095.1. Classification (GTDB taxonomy): domain Bacteria; phylum Acidobacteriota; class Terriglobia; order Terriglobales; family Acidobacteriaceae; genus Telmatobacter. The sequence goes on along the minus strand of CAWJUW010000022.1, from coordinate 26,573 downwards.
ACACGCGCGCTACGGCCGACGTCAATTGCGACCACTCCTCTGTCTCTTCCGCCAGTTGTTTGCGGCCTGCTGCGGTGACCGAGTAATAACGTGCCCGCCGGTTACTCTCCGACTGGCCCCACTCCGCCTTCAGCCACCCTGCATGCGTCATGCGATGCAGGGCAGGGTAGAGCGACCCTTCTTCAAGCCGCAGCACGCTCTCCGAAATCTCCTCAATCCGCAGCGTGATCGCATACCCGTGCATCTTGCCTTGCGAAGACAGCGTCTTCAGCACCAGCAGGTCCAGCGTTCCCTTGAGTCGATCGTTCGAGTGCGTGCGCATTCTCTCTCCCCTAGCCAGCTATAGTAGCTAGCTATAGAAGAAAACCAATCAATCTGTCAAGCACACCACAAAGCAACAAGCCAGGTGCCCCAGGTCCCTGGCAATTGGGGACCTGGGAAAGCACGAACCAATAGAGACAAAGAAGGAGGTGGGAAAGCACGAACCAATAGAAACGAAGAACGGGTGCCCCATCCTAAACGACATCTTTTTGTCGTTTAGGGTGGGAAAGCACGAACCCCATGCAAGCAAGGCACCGGGTGCCCCCGGTCCCTCGCATTTGGGGACCGGGGCAAGCACGAACCTCATGCGAGCGAAAAGCGAGCGTCAGCCGCACCGCAGGTGCCTATTCGTTCGCCTCGATCCGCCGCCCATGCAGATCCTGCAACGGTCGCGAGTTCACCTTGAAGATCGCCGCAATCGCCAGCCGCTGTTCGCGGCTCATCGCCATCACATCCTCGTACACAAACCAGCGCACACCTTCCGTGCACGGAGGCACGGTCAGTGAGCCCATATAGGTCCAATACCCGCGATCCGTCGGCAGAAAGCCACCGGGATTCACGAACGTCGCGACCTTCTGCGTCGTATTCGGTTGGGTCGGCAGATGATCCCACAGCGTCGCCAGCACCGCATTGGCATCGCCGCGATCCTCGCTGAAGCGAATCGCGATCACCGCCGTCTTTCCGTCCGCGCTCTTGTGCACAAGGTGCACGTCCATGTCCGTGAGCTTGCCTTTCACCGCCTCTTCCGCCGGATGGTGAAAGTGGAACTGCTGCAGCTCATACCGCACGCCGCCGGCAACGATATAGCTGCCCGGGTCGACGTGGGCAATGATGGTATGCCCGTTGTTCTCCAGCGTTACCGGACCGGAGATGTAGTGAAACTCGATCGGCTGCAGCGCCTTGTTCAAATGCGCGCCACGAATGTCGATTGGCGACTGCTCATGCCCCTGCGAGCATGCCTTGTACGCGGGGTCGAGCTTGCCCCACTCCAGCACCCCACGCTTGCCCACATAATCCCACGGCGCTCCCGTTGCGGTTGTCGCTTGCTGCGCGAAAGCGATCGTAGCCACACTCATCCAAAGTGCTGCACAAAATGCAAGACGCATGAAGAAGTCCTCTTTATCTCAGACGCGTTCAGAGCCCGAATGCATTTTAAGGCATCGGCCAACACGCAATACCGCGCAACAGCAAAGGGCCCCACGCAGGAGCCCTTTGCAGTTGCCGTATACAGGTTCGGATGGAAGAACTCACGGAACGACAGGTACCCCAGGTCCCTCGCACGTGGGGACTTAAGAAATCACCAACCTCATGCGAGCAAAGAAGAGGGTGCCCCATCCTTCGCTTTTTTCTAGCGAAGGGTGGGAAAGCACGAACCTCATGCGAGCGAAAAGCGAGCATCCGCTGCACCGCAGGTGCCGAGCATCTGCCGCACCGCAGGTGCCGAGCATCTGCCGCACCGCAGGTGCCGAGCGTCTGCCGCACCGCAGGTGCCGAGCGTCCGCCGCACTGCAGGTGCCTACTTGACGGCCGCCGCCACCAACCCCGCCTGCTCCGCCAGCGCCGCGGCCTTATCGGTTGCTTCCCACGTAAACTCCGGCTCCGTCCGCCCAAAGTGCCCGTAGGCCGCCGTCTTCCGATAAATCGGACGCCGCAGGTTCAAGCTCTCAATAATGCCCTTCGGCGTAAGCGAAAAGTTCTTGCGCACCAGCTCTGTCAGCTTCGCTTCGCCCACCTTGCCCGTGCCGAACGTATCGATGCGGACGCTCACCGGCTCAGCCACGCCGATGGCATACGCAAGCTGCACCTCGGCGCGATCGGCCAGGCCTGCGGCCACGATGTTTTTCGCGATATAGCGCGCGACGTACGCCGCCGAGCGGTCCACCTTCGTCGGGTCCTTGCCCGAAAAAGCGCCGCCGCCGTGCCGTCCCGCTCCACCGTAGGTGTCCACAATAATCTTGCGGCCTGTCAACCCCGTGTCGCCCATCGGCCCGCCAATCACAAAGCGCCCCGTCGGGTTGATGTGGTACTTGGTGTGCTCGTCGAGCCACGCGGCCGGCAGCACGGCCTGAATCACGTGCTTCAGAATGTCTGCGTGCAGATCCTCGTTCGACACCGTCTCCGCGTGCTGGCTCGAGATCACGACCGCGTCAATGCGCGCCGGCTTGCCGTTCTCGTCGTACTCCACCGTCACCTGGCTCTTGCCGTCCGGCCGCAGATACGGCAGTCTGCCCGACTTGCGCACCGCCGTCAGCTGCCGCGTCAGTTTGTGCGCCAGCGAAATCGGCGCTGGCATCAGCTCAGGCGTTTCGTTCGAGGCATAGCCGAACATCATGCCCTGGTCGCCCGCGCCGCCCGTGTCCACGCCCTGGGCAATGTCGCCCGACTGCTTGTTGATCGTCGAGACCACCGCGCAGGTGTTGGAGTCGAAGCCGTACAGCGCATTGTCATAGCCGATCGAGGCCACCACGCCGCGCACCAGCGACTGGAAATCGACATAAGCCTTGGTCGTGATTTCGCCGGCGATGACCACAAGACCGGTCGCCGTCAGAGTTTCCGCAGCCACACGGCTGTAAGGGTCCTGCTCCAGGCAGGCATCCAGGATGGCGTCCGAAACCTGGTCGGCAATCTTGTCAGGATGACCTTCGGTGACAGACTCAGAGGTAAACAAAAAACGATCGCTCAACTTCCAACTCCTTCCCAAACATGGGATTTGTGGGCTCGCCAGGAGCAACGATCTTCGCGCAGGGAGGATCCCGGGAAAGCCGCCTCAGCCGCGAGCGCACCCAGGCCCAAAACAAGGGCCCCAAGCATAGCGGTCTGGCGCCAACGAGTACGTATCTATGGTAACGCAGCGCAGAAGCCGGGGACCAACCGCCCCGCAGCGAATGGCCGCCAAACGACCCTGAACCGCGCTCTAGGCGCTTCGAGAGAAGAAGCGATCGTGGAAGGAGCTCAATCCCGGTCCGGCAATTGAATTCTTACGCTAGTGGAAAAGACCGAAAGCTGAGAGCTGACCGCTTAAAAAATAGAGAGCACTCTCGCCGACATGTGATGGGTCGTCGCAGATATCGCCGCCGTGTGCCCGGGCAGCACGCTCGTCCACCATCCCGCACGCACGCCGATATAGCGATAAAACAAGAAGCTCGCCGCAAGCACAGCCACAAACAGCAAGGCGGCTCCGGCCCAGCGCATGCGAATTTCCATCGCGTCGCGCCGTTCCATGCGGGCGCGCCCCACATTCGAAGCAAACGCGGTCCAGCCGCGGTCGTCCTCGATCGCCGCTCCCGAAGCACTCGATGCCTGCAGGAAGCGCTGCGTCCAGTCATTTGTGTCGAGTCCCAGTGCGCCCGTATATCCGCGCACGATCCCTTTGGAGAGAATCCCCCCGGGAAGCAGGCGAAACCGTTCCTGCTCCAGTGCCACCAGGTGACGCTGGCTGATCTTGGTGATTGCCGTTATGTCTTCCAGCGCAATGCCGCGGGATATCCGCTCCATGCGCAGGTCTTCACCAAATTTGCCCATCTCTCAAACCGAATCAGGTAACGTACCAGGAAGGTTACCTGCCTCTAACCATAAGCCGAATTGATTTGCGAGTCAACGAAAACAAGGGGATTCCCCTTTGTTTTCAACCCGGCCGAACAAGAGCACCAGATTGGGATTTACGTCGAAACTATACTTCTCCCCGCCACCGTGCAATGTGCCTTTCGTCACCGCGCGTCTCCTCAGTTCGTCGGCCTGTGCCCCATTCACCCACCGGGTGCCCCAGGTCCCTCGCACTTGGGGACCTGGGAAAGCACGAACCAAGAGGGGTGCCCCATCCTTCGCTTTTTTCTAGCGAAGGGTGGGAGAGCACGAACCCCACGCGAGCGACAAGCGAGCGTCGCCGCACCGCAGGTGCCTGCCGCAGGCATCCCGGAGGGATACCCTGATCTTAGCCACGGGTGAAACCCGTGGAACTGAACCCCCAAAACACCCGGCCGCCCCGGAGGGTGCGGCGTGAACGAGGCTTATCAAAACCCGGGTGCCCCAGGTCCCTCGCACTTGGGGACCTGGGAAATCACGAACCAATAGAAATGAAGAACAGGGGTGCCCCATCCTTCGCTTTTTTCTAGCGAAGGGTGGGAGAGCACGAACCCCAAGCGAGCGACAAGCGAGCGTCCGCCGCACCGCAGGTGCCTGCCGCAGGCATCCCGGAGGGATGCCCTGATCTTAGCCACGGGTGAAACCCGTGGAACTGAACCCCCAAAAAGCCCGGCCGTCCCGGAGGGTGCGGCGTGAACGAGGCCTTATCGAACCCGGGTGCCCCAGGTCCCTCGCACTTGGGGACCGGGAAAGCGGAACCCCATGCGAGCGACAAGCGAGCGGCTGCCGCACGCAAGTGCCACCGCAGGTGCCCGCGGCTGTTAGCCTGAGAACGGAAGGCGCACCTCTCTTAGTAGGCTCGCGCTCCGGTAGAAACCGATGAACAAGCTCATCCTTGCCAACCTCGTGCACCGCCCCGTCCGCTCCATCATCAGCGTCCTTGCGGTGGCCATCGAAGTCATGATGATTCTCTCCATCGCCGGCGTCTTCATGGGCATGCTCAACGACACCAAGCAGCGCCAGAACGGCATCGGCGCCGACCTCATGATGCGCCCGCCCGGCGCCTCGGTCATGATCGGCATGAACGGCGCGCCCATGCCCATCAAATTTGCCGAGGCGGTTCGCAAACTCCCGCACGTCGCAATCGTCTCGCCGGTCAACGCGAAATTTGTCACCGAGGGCAAGATCGAAATCATCTACGGCATCGACTTTGCGTCCTTCGATGCCCTCAAGCCTTTCCAATTCATCTCTGGAGGCAAATTCCAGAATCCTGACGACGTCATCATCGACGACATCTTCGCCGGTTCCGGCAAGGGATACCATGTCGGCGATCCCTTGACCGTTCAGAACCACCCCTTCCGCATCTCCGGAATCGTCGAGCACGGCAAAGGCGCGCGAAAAATGATCCCGATCGACACCATGGGCCGCTTGACGGATGCCGAAGACAAGGCCTCGATGTTCTATATCAAGTGCGACAACCCCGCCAATGATGACGCGGTGATCCAGGAGATTCACTCCACGCGCGGCCTCGAGAACTATCCGGTCGAAACCGTCGATGGATACCTTGCCGAGATGACTCCCGACAAGCTGCCCGGCTTCAACATCGCCCTCGATGTCGTCACCGTCATCGCCGTCGTCGTCGGATTCCTCGCCATCTTTCAGTCCATGTACACGGCCGTCCTCGAACGCACCCGAGAGATCGGCATCCTCAAGTCGATGGGCGCGTCCAAGCTCACCATCGTCGACGTCGTCCTGCGCGAAACCGCGGCCATGGCTCTTGCCGGCGTGGTGCTTGGCATCGCAGCCACCTACGGCGTGCAACTGCTCATGGCGCGTTTCTTCCCCATGCAGCACTTCGAGATCACCGGCGTGTGGATCGCCCGCGGCGTCATCATCGCCTTTCTCGGCGCAATGGTGGGCGCTCTCTATCCCGCATGGATGGCCGCCCGCAAAGACCCCATCGAAGCCCTCGCCTACGAATAGCCATTTCCGCGAACAGCCCACGAATAGGGTGCCCCATCCTAACGACGTTTTTGTCGTTAGGGTGGGAGTGCACGAAGCTCATGTGAAAAAGATTGTCCGCACGATGTGGGTGCCCCATTCCAAACGACGTTTTTGTCTTTTTGGGGTGGGAAAGTACGAAGCTCATGTGAGAAAGCTTGTCCGCACAATGTGGGTGCCCCATCCTAACGACGTTTTTTGTCGTTAGGGTGGGAGAACACGAAGCTCATGTGAAAAAGATTGTCCGCACAATGTGGGTGGGAGAGCACGAACCATGCGCACGAAGAACAAACCTCCGCACCATAGGCATCCCGGAGGGATGCCTTGAGCGTAGCCACGGGTGAAACCCGTGGAACCGAACGCGAAAAAACGTCCGGCCGCCTCGGAGGGGCGGCGTGAACGAGGCCTAATCAAAACCCAGGACCGGGGAAAGCCGCTCCGTGGACGACGCACGCATGTACAATCGCGCATTCGGGAGAACTGCAATGAAGATCGGATCGAAATCCCCAGCACGGTTCGCCGCAGTCACACTTCTCACAACAGCGCTAGGACTCGCCGCGCAAACCAACTCCCCCGTCACCGTTAACCCATCCTCAATGCCCAAACTCGGCTCGGTCGATCCCAGCTTCGTCTCCTACAACATCGAGATGGTCGAGGTCACCGGCGGCCGCTTCTGGAAGCCCTACAAATCCACGGCGCAGGTCCCGTCTCAGCCGACCGGCAATCAACCCCCAGGCATGTCGGCCGACCTCTACCAATACCGCCCGCCCATCAACCTCGCCAACCCGCGTCTGCGCAATCTCGCCGAAGCATTCGGCCCTTCCTACGTGCGCGTCAGCGGAACCTGGCAGAACAGCACCTACTTCCAAAACGACGATCAACCGCCCGCCGCCGAAGCGCCGAAAGGATTCAAAGGCGTCCTCACCCGAGCCGAGTGGAAAGGCGTGATCGATTTCGCGCACGCGGTCAACGACCAGATCGTCACATCCTTCGCCGTCAGCGCCGGAACGCGCGGAGCCGACGAAACCTGGACTCCCGATCAGGCAAAAACCTTCCTCGATTACACCAAGGCCATCGGCGGGAACATAGCCGCCGCCGAATTCATGAACGAGCCAACCTTCCCCGTGATCGGCGGCGCTCCGGCTGACTACGATGGCGCGGCCTTCGCGCGCGACGCGAAGCAGTTTGCAACCTTCCTGAAAAAAGAATCGCCGCAGACAGTCTTCCTCGGTCCCGGCGGCGTGGGCGAAGGTGTCTCTTTAACCCCGCCGGGAATGAAACTGCTCGGCACGCCGGAAATCCTGCAGGCCTCCGGCTCCCTCTTCGACGCCTTCTCCTACCACTTCTACGGATCGGTCTCCAAACGCTGCATGGGCAAGATGACCGCCGACCAGGCCCTCACCGCCGAGTGGCTCGACCGCACCGACAGCGCCGAAAAATTCTACGCCGACCTCCGCGACAAATATCTCCCCGGCAAGCCCCTGTGGTTGACCGAAACCGCGGAAGCCGCCTGCGGCGGCGATGCCTTCGCCGCTCAGTTCGTCGATGTCTTTCGCTATCTGAATCAGCTTGGCTCGCTCGCGCAGAAAGGCGTGCAGGTCGTCATGCACAACACCCTCGCCGCCAGCGATTACGGCCTGCTCAACGAAGACACCCTCGATCCCCGCCCCGACTTCTGGGCCGGCCTTCTCTGGAAGCACACCATGGGCGACGTCGTCCTCGACCCTGGCACACCCAAGAATCAGAGCCTCCGCATCTTCGCCCATTGCTCCAAAGAAGGGAAGGGCAGTGTTACGCTCGTCGCGCTCAACACCGATGCCGCAGGTGAGCAAATGCTAACCATCCCCGCAAACTACACAAAGCTCGTGTTGACCGCACCCGATCTGGCCAGCGACAGAGTCCTTCTCAACGGCAAAGAACTCAAAGCCGGCGCCGACGGCTCCATCGACCTCCCCAAAGCCGAGAGCGCAAAGAAAGGCATTCTTTCCCTGGCCCCCGCCAGCGCCGCCTTCATCACTATCCCCGGCGCAAACAACCCAGGCTGCATGTAACGGAAATGTCTCAGAAGGCATCCAGGAGGGGATGCCCTGATCTTAGCCACGGGTGAAACCCGTGGAACTGAACCCCCAAAAAGCGCAGCCGCCCCGGAGGGCGCGGCGTGAGCCCCGGTCCCAAGCATTTGGGGACCGGCGAAAGCACCAAGCTCCTGTAAGAAAGATTGAGGCACGATCTGGGTGCCCCATCCTAAACGACGCCTTCTGTCGTTTAGGGTGGGAAACCACAGAGTTCCTGGCAAGCAAAGAGCGAGCGTCCGCCCCACCGCAGGTGCTGGGAAATGCTGACCCGCTGACCCGTTCCGGGCCGCCTACTTTCCGCCGAGCGCATACTCCATAGCCCAGATCGCCCCCGGCCGCATATACATACTCGCCCGAAACAGCCCATGCACGTCGTAAGCTTCCGGCGTGCGGAAAAAATATCCCCGATCCCGCCAGACCACGTTGTTCACGCCCTTCGCCGTCGCGAATCCTTCGTCCTTCAGCCCTTCCGCAATCATGTGGCTCGCGATGGCGAACGTCGCGCCCGTCCAAACCTCTTCCGTCTGCGGATTCCCGTGCAGCGGCGATCCATCCGCCGCAATGCCGCTGATCGCGCCCATCTCGCCCTTCTGAAACTTCAGCACGTTCGTGTCGTACACCTTGTGCAGCGCCGCCACACTCATCTCGCGCGGAACCAGCGCCCCAAGCCCGGTAAGATCGGCCCACCACTGCCCAGCCAGTTGCTCAGCCATCACCGCTTCGGTGTCCTGCCCCTTCACCGCATACCGGAAATACTTGCCGGTCCAGAGCTTTTTCACAAACGCCTGCGCGGCCCGCTCTTCCAGCGCATCGTAGTCGTGCGCACTCGCAGCATCGCCGACCTTCTCCGCAATGCGCGCCGTAGCCTTCAGAGCCGCAAGATACAAGCTGCCGGTATAGGCGCTCTCGCCTTCCGCCGTCCAGTCGTCATACGTCTGATCAGGAAACCCGCCATTCTCGATCAGCCCATCCCCATTCGTGTCGTACTGCTTCAAATGCTCCATCGCCAGCTTCACCGCCGGCCAGCTCTCCCGCAAAAACGCGTCATCGCTTGCGCCGGTCAGCGCGTAATCGCGCCATATCATCAGCACATACTTCGAATTCAGATCGCGCCAGTTCGAAACATCCTGGTAGTTGTACTGGTTCGGATTCACAACCGGGTCTTCATACGGCGATCCCAGATCGTGCGGAGCCGCGCCCGCTACCTTGCGCGTGTACTCCACAAAGCGGTTCTCGCGCATGCTCTTCCATCCCCACAAATAATGCTGCGGATTCGCTTCCGGCAGCGTCGCCGTGTACTCGCGCATCTCCTGCTTCTCAATCTCCGGCCAGAAGCGCAGCAGCGAAAACGTGCCATAGAACCGCACGTCCAGGCTGCCGTAGAACGGGTAGTCAAAGCACTCCAGGTACGTAAACCCATCCTCCGCGCCCGATTTTCCCGCCGCGCCGCGCTCCTGTCCCCACAGCGTCCCCGCATCGGCCAGGTCGTACAGCTCGTTGAAGAGCTCCGCGCGATACCACCCCGGCTTGCTCTCGTCCGCAACCACCGGCTTCTGCCACGCATCGATCGCCTTGCTCCACTCCTCCTGGTGCTCCAGCGCCGTGCGTGCAATCTCCCAGGCATGCGTGCCCTCCGCGCCAAAAAAATGCGTGTAATGCCGGTTCCATTTCCGCCCGCCACCGAACTCGACTACTGGCAAATCCCAGCTCAGCGCCATCGGCACCAGCCGCTTCTCATGCGGAGCCAGCGTGAACCGCACCGCAAACGCCCCCGCGAACGCATCGCCGCTCGAAGCAATGGGCGGGGCCAGGTTCGGCAGCTTGCCGTCCTTCGCGAACGACTCCCAAACCTCCGCGCCATCCGAGTTCACGGGATACGTAGCCAGGTACGTGACCTCGGCGTTGTCTCCCGGCAGTGTGGCAATCGCGAACTGACCGTCCCACTCGTCCTCGACGGAACCTTGCCGCAGCCGATCGAACAGAATGCCCGAAGCCGTGCCCCCTGCCACCTTCTCCGTCACAAAGCGGTCCGTGTTCTGTTGATTCAGCGCGCCCTCGAACGAACGCGACGGGTCGCGGAACCACCCCACCATGTTCGTCCACGAAAACAGCAGCGAAACCGTCACCGGCTTGGCCGTCGGATTTTCCGCTGTCCATCGATATACCGCAACCGGATAGCTCGTCTCCTTGTAGTTGTCCGGCAGAATCGGCGAAAACTGCTCCACCGTCAGCTTCACCGGCAGCGCCTTCGTCCCATATGCGAACCAGCTCTTCGGATAGAGCGCCGCGTACTCGCCATCCCCCACCGGATAGCTCCAGTTCCAAGCGCCCAGCGCGCCATCCTTCGGCTTGCCCGTCGCCAGCGCCATCGCCACAGATTTCCCGCCCTCCGGCTGCGCGAACACCGCAAACTGATTCGTCGGCACATCCTGGTACTTGTGAATCCCCGCCTTCACGTGCCAGCGCACAAAATGCCCATTCTCCGCGCGCGAAAACGTCCCCGCGCCGAACCCTCCCACCGGCGCACCCTGCATCGGCCCATCGTCAATGTTCACGCCGTGCAGCTCGGTCCGCTGCCCTCCGGGATTCGGCGGCGCCGCCCCGATCGGAATGCTCCACGCGACCGAAGGAATCTGAGAAAAGCTGAACGAAGTCGTTGCGCAGAGGGCAAAGGCGCAGATAAAGCGATTGACTCGCATCGATTGGTTCTCCCTGTTGAAGGCAGAAACATCATACAGCGCCTCGTTTGCGCGATGGAATGGCCGCTCGCTCCATGCCAGGTCGGTGCCCCCGGCTTCCACGCAAAGAAGGGCGGCAACGTCGCTGCACGTTCATCAGGAAAAATGCCATGCCCGGCCGCGTGATTCCTGCGACTTCTGGCAGCCAAGTAACGCTCTGAGCACCTGCCTTGAACGGCATCCCGCGCGTTTCGCAAGACCACTACAATCGAGAAATGCGCGTCGCACTCTGCCGCCTGTTCCTGGTGCTGTCCTGCGCCTCCCTTTGCGTCCATGCGCAACCAAAGCCCTCGTGGACGACACCCATCGCACCCTTCCAGATCGCCGACAACCTCTATTACGTGGGCGGCGAGGACCTGGCCAGTTACCTCGTCGTCACGCCGCAAGGGAATATCCTGATCAACGCAAACTTCTCTGCATCGCCGGCGCTCATCCGTGCGAGTGTCGAGAAACTCGGCTTCCGTTGGCAAGATACAAAGATTCTTCTCAACAGCCAGGCACACGACGATCACATGGGGGGCGCCGCTGCGATCCTTCGCGAGACCCATGCGAAGAACATGGTGATGGACGGGGATGTGAGCGTTGTCGAGACCGGCGCGAAAACAGATTTCCTTGCCCCGTCACCCAATGTCCCCGGTTACGCTCCCGCCCATGTTGACCGGATCTTGCACGACCAGGACACGGTGACCCTCGGCGGTGTGACCCTCACGGCCCACAAAACCGCGGGACACACGCGCGGATGTACGACGTGGACCATGCGCTCGCATCTCCCTGGGGAGCCGGCAGCGACCATGCGCAACATTGTCATTGTCGGCGGCACAGCCTTCTGGTCGGAGTATCCACTTCGTCGCGACACCCACCCACCCCGCAAGTTACCCGGGCATTGCCGAGGATTTCCAACATACCTTTGTCCTCTTGCGCGCTCTGCCCTGCGATGTATTTCTCGGAGCCCACGCCGGATACTTCGATATGCTCGCGAAACTGAAGCACTATCGGCAGCAGGGTCCCCGTGTCTTTATCGATCCCGCCGGGTACAAGGCCTACGTCGCCGACGCGCAGCAAACCTTCGAGCAGGAATTGCGCAAACAGCAGGCCGCCCCCGCGCATTGAGACTGGTTCGCCGCCAGCAGGGAAGGCGACAGCGAAATTTTGACGCGTCTTGCAACATGTCCCTCAACGAAACACCCATTCCCAATTTGGGAATGACTCCGCCACAACCAGGTTTCTTCGGAACCCCCGCCCTCCGGCCCGCGTATTCCAGATCATCATGACGCACGATCTGAAATATGCCATGCGGCACTTGTTGAAGTCGCCGGGTTTTGCTCTCACCGCGATCATCACCCTGGCTCTCGGCATCGGCGCGAACGCAGTCGTCTTCAGCGTCCTGAATGCTGTGGTGTTCCATCCCGTCGACCTGCCCCGTGCAGGAAACCTCTTCATGGTGCAGCGCTTCACCTATCCTTCGCAGTCCTATCCCGACTACCTCGACCTGCGCGACCGCAACCGCACCTTCGAGAGCATCGTTGCCTACGACATCATCGGTCCGGTCGGCGTGGATATGGGCGGCAACTCTTCCACGGCGTGGCCCTACATGACCAGTGGCAACTACTTCGACGCCCTGGGCATTCAGCCCTACCTGGGCCGCCTCTTTCATGCAGCCGACGAAAAGGGCTACAACAGCGCGCCCTATGTTGTCCTGACCTATGCCTACTGGAACAGCCACTTCCACGGAGACAAGAGCGTGGTAGGCCGCCCCGTCGCCATCAACAAGCACCAGTTCACCATCATCGGCGTCACCCCGCCGAAATTCCGCGGGACCGAGCTCTTCTTCGCGCCCGCCCTCTTTATTCCCATCGTCCAATCCTCCATGGTGCAGGGCACCAACGGCATCACCAACCGCGGCGACCACTCCACGATGTTGGTAGGCCGGCTGAAAGCGGGCGTGACCCCGCAGGCCGCCACCGCCGACCTGAACACTGTGGCAGCCTCTCTGTCGAAAGCCTATCCAGCAGATGACGATGGCTTGAAGATCACGCTCGCTCGCCCCGGCCTCATGGGCGACGCCTTCGCTGGCCCGGCCCGTGCCTTCATTAGCGGCCTCATGTTGCTTGCCGGCCTCATCCTTCTTGCCGCCTGCGCCAATCTCGGAAGCCTGTTTGCCGCCCGCGCCGCCGATCGCGCCAAAGAAGTCGCCTTGCGCCTTGCCTTGGGTTCGCGCCGCGGAGCCATTCTGCGCCAGCTGCTCACCGAGGCCATCCTGGTCTCTTTAGGTGGAGGTGCAATCGGCCTTGCCGGAGGCGTGGGCTTGCTGCATTTGCTCAGTGCCTGGCAGCCAATTCCCGAGATTCCCATCAACGTTCCCGTCAATCCCGATGTCCGTACCTACGCCGTGGCCATGTTGCTTTCCCTCGCCAGTGGCTTGCTCTTCGGCATCGTCCCCGCACGGCAGGTGATGCGCTCCGATCCGTGGCAGATGATCCGCACCGGCATGAGCGGCGAACCCGGAGTGAAGCGCTTCTCCCTGCGCGACGTTCTGCTGGTGTCCCAGATCGCCATCTGCGCTGTTCTCGTCACGTCCTCCCTTGTCGCCGTGCGCGGCCTGGTGCGCTCCATGCACAGCAACTTCGGATTCGACCCCCATAACGTGTTCCTCGCCAGCGCTGACCTCCGTATGGCGGGCTACACCCAAGACAAGGTGCCGCAGATGCAGCGCCGCATGCTCGATGCCGTATCCACAATTCCCGGTGTAACCGCGGTCGGGTGCACCAGCGCTCTGCCGTTGACTCTGGGCGCAGGCGATTCGTTTGTCTATCCCGACAGCGCCACCGATTTCCGCCCCACGAACTATGTGGCCGACGCGATGGAATACAACGTGTCGCCCCACTATATGGAAGCCGCCGGCACCCACCTGCTGGCCGGCCGCGACCTCACCGATCTCGACGACAAGAATGCGCCCAAGGTGGCCATGGTGAACCGTCTCTTCGCCGAGAAGGTCTTCGGCTCGGTCAACAAGGCTATCGGAGGCCACTTCAAATACTGGGGTGGCGAGCGCGCCGAAGTCGTCGGCGTAGTGGAAGACGGAAAATATCGTTCCTTGACCGAAGACCCGATGCCCGCCATGTTCTTCTCCTACCGGCAGCATCCGGAAAGCGGTACCTGGCTGGTGATCCGCTCGAACCGCGAAGCGCAGGAGATCGGACCCGCAGTGGACCGCACCTTGCGCGCACTCGATTCCAGCCTGCCCTTCACTGAAGCGCCGTGGGTCGCGGAGATGAACACCGCGCTCTTTGCCGCGCGCGTCGCAACGGTGGCGCTTGGCGTTCTCGGCATGCTCGGCGCGATGCTCGCCGTAACCGGCATCTTTGGCATGGCATCCTATGTCGTCAGCAAACGCCTGCGCGAACTTGGAATTCGTGTGGCTCTGGGCGCCGGGTCCCGCCAGATCCTGGGAGCCTCTCTCGGCCGCGCCTTCCGCTTGCTCGCCATCGGCTCGCTCTGCGGCATCGGCCTCGGCCTCCTGGCCACACGCGTGTTGTCCTTCATCGTCTATCAGGCCACGCCCAAAGATCCCTATGTGCTGGGTGGCGTTACTCTGACCATGCTTCTGCTCGGCATGATCGCCGCATGGGTTCCGGCGCGCAGGGCATTGGCCGTCGATCCGCTCGTCCTCTTGCGCGAGCAATAGGCAAGCTCCGTTTGCGGGCGGGCGGTATACTCTCAACCATCCAGACGCACGCTCAAATTGGGGAGTTCTCTCATCAACAGAGGGATACGGGGCCGATGAGGTCGAAACGCCGTTGGTTCTACGCGGTCTGGCTGGTCCTCATCGGCGGCTTCGCTGTCTTGCATGCCATCAACTTGCGCGCCGACTTCCCCAACCACTCCCCCTGGTGGATGGACTGGGCCAAGTACACCGACGAAGGCTGGTACGGCAACGCCGCCATTCGCGCGCATCGCTTCGGAAGCTGGTACCTCGCCGGCGACTTCAATCCCGCTCCCGCGGTTCCCGTCTGGCCGTTCCTTGAGTGGATTCTCTTCTTCTTCACCGGCGTCAGCGCCGAAGCCGCACGCGCCCTTGCCGTCGCCTTCTTCTTCGCCAATCTCGCGCTCAGTTATTTCCTGCTCAGAACCCGTGCGCCGCGGTGGGTCGCGCTCCTCGCAGTCACTCTGATCGTCACCAGTCCGTTCCTCTACGCCTTCAGCCGCCTCGCCATCCTCGAGCCCATGCTGACCGCCTTCACGCTCGCCGCGTTGAACCTCGCCGTGCGTCTGCCCCAACTCCGCCGCCAGATCATCGCCTCCGTCGTCATCGGCGTGTTGTTCGCGCTGATGATGCTCACCAAGACTACGGCCATCTTTTTGCTGCCTGCTCTCGCCTGGGCCATCGCACGCCCGCTGTGGCCCGCCTGGAAAGCGATCGCCCGCTGTGCAGCCGCCGCGGCGCTCAGCTTCCTTCTCTTGTTTGGCCTATGGATCGGCATCGTGATCCACGCCGGCCTCCTGCCCGACTACCGCTTCCTCTTCTTCGTGAATAAATATCCCAAGCCGCCCGAAGCCTACTGGCCCGTGTTGAGTCTCTGGTGGTCGATCCACGGCGGTCTCTGGCTCGACGCCATCCTGTATCCGCTCGCTGCGCTGCTCGTCCTGGCCGCCCTGCTCGGATGGAAACATGCGCACGGTCGCAAACTTCTCCTCGACCCGGTATGCGGCGCATCCATCCTCGCCATCGTCGGCTACCTCGCATTCATGACCCTGCAGAATCATCCCCAGCCGCGCTACTACGCAGTCATCGCCTTCTTCACCTTCTTTGTCGTCGCCCAAAGCCTGGGCGCTTTTTTCGGAAACGAGCCGGAAGAAAACAGCCGCACGCATCCATCCCCGAGCGCGCTTTCGAATCCACTCCGCATCGCCGCCGCACTTGTCCTCTTGCTGGTCGTCGCTGCAGCCCTCAGAAACGCGATCTGGACTCTCAACGACGCCGCCCATCCCGAGTACACCTTCGCCGATGCCGCCACGCGCCTCGCGCGCTACATCGACTCCCACCCCAACGGCCGCCGCTTGCTCGTCTCCGTCAGCGGCGATGAGATATCGCTCTTCACCGACCTTCCCTCCATCAACGATCTCTTCGTAGGCCCCGACCCGCGCATCCCCGACATGGCCGCCAAGCTCCAGTTCTACAGGCCCGGCTGGTATGCCTGTTGGAACCAGCTCGACGTTGGCGCAATTGAAGACCTGCACAGCGTCTACTCCGTCGAGCAGGTCGCCACCTTCCGCGCCTTCGACGACCCCACCCGCAACGTGCTCGTCCTCTTCAAGCTCCATCCCTGGCCCGACGGCCGCATCCTGGACCCCGCCGACCAAAACCTCCGCATCCGCTTCCCCGAGGACAAGTTCGAAGTGCCTCTCGAGTAGGTCCAACCGGCAGCCCCTGCCCAAAAACTCAACCTGAAGGATGAGTCCAAAACCGGTCCTCGCGCCCCATTCCGAAACCGGCGAAATTTCTCGTTCCCCGCCTGTGATTACAGTCACTCGACAGAGGTTCATACGGATGATAGGCTTCCGGTGACTTTGCCCCGGCCTTTCGAGGGGCTGCGTTTCTTGAGGCCGTTCCAGTGATGGCTTCAATCCAAAATTGGGAGGAACTGTGCCAGAACAGTTTTCGGGGTACTTCTTTTTCGCAGTGAGCATGCTCGCGCTCATTGCTGCTTCCATCTTCATGCGTTCCACAATTGCCGCTGCATTTTCCAATCGCAGATTCAGGACCGCCATCGCCGCCCTGGGACTTCTGCTGCCGGCCTCCGCCTTCGCCCAGACTGATCACGGCGGTGGCGAGGCCAACCTCGTCCTGCCCGATCTGAACTCCGTCAACTTCTTCGGCATGAACGGCCATGCCCTGCTCATGATCGGCCTGCTCTTCTGCGTCGCCGGCCTGCTCTTCGGCCTTGTCATCTACGTTCAGTTGAAGAATCTGCCCGTGCATCGCACCATGCGCGAGATCTCCGAACTGATCTACGAGACCTGCAAGA
Organism: uncultured Acidobacteriaceae bacterium; assembly: GCA_963846095.1. Taxonomy (GTDB): domain Bacteria; phylum Acidobacteriota; class Terriglobia; order Terriglobales; family Acidobacteriaceae; genus Telmatobacter. The sequence continues at coordinate 9,830 of CAWJUW010000022.1, read as the reverse complement.
CCTACCTGATCACGCAGGGCAAGTTCATTCTTCTGCTCTGGGTCTTCATCGCGGTCATCATCTCTCTCTACTTCGGCTACCTTGCGCCGGTCCCCGGAAAATCCATCGGCGTGACCCTGCCGATCATCCTGCTGTTTTCGCTCGTCGGCATCGCCGGCAGCTACGGCGTGGCGTGGTTCGGCATTCGCGTCAACACGTTTGCCAACTCCCGCACCGCCTTCGCCGGCCTGCGCGGCAAGCCCTACCCGGTCTACGCCATTCCGCTGAAGGCCGGCATGAGCATCGGCATGCTGCTCATCTCCGTTGAGCTGCTCATCATGCTCTTCATCCTGCTCTTCGTTCCGCGCGACTACGCCGGCCCCTGCTTCATCGGCTTCGCCATCGGCGAATCCCTGGGCGCCGCGGCTCTGCGTATCGCCGGCGGCATCTTCACCAAGATCGCCGACATCGGCGCCGACCTCATGAAGATCGTCTTCAAAATCAAGGAAGACGACGCGCGCAACCCCGGCGTCATCGCCGACTGCACGGGCGACAACGCAGGCGACTCCGTCGGCCCCAGCGCCGACGGCTTCGAGACCTACGGCGTCACCGGCGTGGCCCTCATCACCTTCATCCTGCTCGCCGTCAAAGATCCCACCACCCAGGTCCAGCTGCTGGTGTGGATCTTCGTCATGCGCGTGGCCATGCTGGTCTCCAGCGCCGGCGCGTACTTCCTCAATAGCGCCATCGCTCATGCCAGGTACGCCGACGCCGACGAAATGGACTTCGAGACTCCGCTGACCTCGCTGGTCTGGATCACGTCGATCGTTTCGATCGCCCTCACCTACGTCGTCTCCTACTACATGATCCCGACCCTCGGCGATGGAACCCTCTGGTGGAAGCTCGCCTCCATCATCTCCTGCGGAACCCTCGCCGGCGCGATCATCCCCGAATTGGTCAAGGTCTTCACCTCCACCAAATCCGCCCACGTGCAGGAAGTCGTCAAGTCCGCGCAGGAAGGCGGAGCCTCCCTCGGCATCCTCTCCGGCTTCGTCGCCGGCAACTTCTCCGCCTACTGGCTGGGCCTCAGCATGGTCGCGCTCATGGGCCTCGGCTACTACTTCACCACCGGCGCATCCATGGCAGCTCTGATGCTCGCGCCCGCCGTCTTCGCCTTCGGCCTGGTCGCCTTCGGCTTCCTCGGCATGGGCCCGGTCACCATCGCCGTCGACTCCTACGGCCCGGTCACCGACAATGCTCAATCCGTCTACGAGCTGTCGCTGATCGAAGATGTTCCCGGCATCGAAGCCGAGTTGAAGAAGGACTTCGGCATCGACGTCAAGTTCGAACGCGCCAAGCACCTGCTCGAAGCCAACGACGGCGCCGGCAACACCTTCAAGGCCACCGCCAAGCCGGTGCTCATCGGCACCGCCGTCGTCGGCGCCACCACCATGATCTTCTCCATCATCATGGCCCTCACCCACGGCCTCACCGACGACGTAGCCAACCTCTCCCTGCTGCACGCGCCCTTCCTGCTCGGCCTGATCACCGGCGGCGCCATGATCTACTGGTTCACCGGCGCCTCCACCCAGGCCGTCACCACCGGCGCCTATCGCGCGGTCGAGTTCATCAAGAAGAACATCAAGCTTGAAGGCGTCGAGAAAGCCTCGGTCACCGACAGCAAGAAGGTGGTCGAAATCTGCACCAAGTACGCGCAGAAGGGCATGTTCAACATCTTCCTCGCCGTCTTCTTCGCAACCCTCGCCTTCGCGTTCATCGAGCCGTTCTTCTTCATCGGCTACCTGATCTCGATCGCCATCTTCGGCCTCTACCAGGCCATCTTCATGGCCAACGCCGGCGGCGCCTGGGACAACGCCAAGAAGATCGTCGAAGTCGACCTGAAGCAGAAGGGCACTCCGCTCCACGACGCCACCGTCGTCGGCGACACCGTCGGCGATCCCTTCAAGGACACGTCCTCGGTGGCCATGAACCCGGTCATCAAGTTCACCACGCTCTTCGGCCTGCTCGCCGTCGAACTGGCTGTGACCCTCACCGCCCAAAACGCGATGCTCACCCACATCCTCGCCGTGATCTTCTTCACGGTCTCGGTGATCTTCGTGTGGCGCTCGTTCTACGGCATGCGCATCGAATCTGGGGACAAGAACTGATCGCAAGCTGTGCCCCATCCATCCGCAGCCCCATCGCGGATGGGTGGGAACTAACCCGTCTGTCATTCTGAGCGAAAGGGGCCCCGAACGCATTTCAGTTCGGGGGTGGTGAGTCGAAGAACCTGCTTGAACGTCTTCGACCAACCTCAGACTTCGCGCACTTCAGGCAAGACCCAATAGAAAGCTGTGCCCCATCCATCCGCAGCCCCATCGCGGATGGGTGGGCAAGCACGAACCCCTCAGCCGTCGCACCAGTGCTACAGTCAATCTGATACGCACCATGCTGACGCGCCGATCCTTCGTGCAGGCCATCCCCGCCGCCGTACTCGCCACCCACACCACGGCCGCGCAGCCGCTCGCCAACAGCCTCTCCCCCACCACGACACTCCCCGCACGCGACGCCTTTACCACGCCCCAGTTCGAAGTCTGCCTCAACAACGCGCGCTGGCACCCTCTTTCCATCGCTGCCCGCAAAGCCACTGAGGACTACCTCGAATACAAAGCCCGCGGCATCTGGGACCAGAACGGCATCACCAGCCCAACCTCCATCCTCGTGCGCGAATCCTTCGCAAAGCTCATCAACGCCGCCCCCGACGAGATCGCCTTCGTCCAGAGCACCACCGCCGGCGAGAACCTCATCGTCAGCGCCCTCGGCCTCACCCAGCCCGGCAACTTCAACATCGTCACCGACGCGCTGCATTTTGAAGGCTCGCTCTATCTCTATTCCGAACTGAAGAGCCGTGGCGTCGACGTCCGCATCGTCAAGCCGCACATCACCGATCAAGGCTGGTCCATCGACAAGGCCGACATCGAGAAAGCCGTCGACCAGAACACCCGCCTCATTGCCGTCTCCTGGGTCTCCATGATCAACGGCTTCACCCACGACGTCGCATGGCTCGCCGCGCTTGCCCACACGCACGGCGCGCGTCTCTTTCTCGATGCCGTGCAGGCCGCAGGTTGCGTCCCCATCGACGTCCGCGCCGTCAACGCCGACTTCCTCGCCACTGCCAGCTACAAGTGGCTCATGGGCGACTTCGGCCTCGGCTTCCTCTACGCCCGTGCCGACGTCCTGCCCACCCTGCACCGCACGCAATGGAGTTACCGTCAGTTCTCCGACATCGAGTATCACGCCTTTCCCCACGACACGCCCGGCCCCTTTCCCGCCACCTTCGATCAGCTCCACACCGCCGCGGGCTACTTCGAAACCGGCACATACGCCAACGCAGTGCTCGCCGCTCTCAGCCACTCGCTCCCCTGGATCCAGCAGCTCGGTGTCGCCAACATCCAGCAGCACGCACACAGCCTCGATTGCCACCCTGCGCCGGCAGATGCCCAGTCTAGGTTTCGAGTGCATCACGCCTCCCGATGCGCAGGGATGCCATCGTCAGCTTCGCCGTCAAAGACGATGCAGGCACAGCCGCAAAACTCAAGCGCGCAAAAGTCGACGTGTCTCTGAACCGAAACCGCATGCGCGTCTCGCCCTCCATCTACAACAACCAGGCCGACGTGCAGTCTCTGCTCGCAGCGTTAAGCTGAAGCCAATTGAAGCGCTTCCTCCCGCGGGCCGTCTTGACAAAAAAACCTGTGCCCCATCCATCCGCAGTCTCATCGCGGATGGGTGGGCATGCACAAACCTCCCTCCACACCAGCAATGTCATCCTGAACGCAGTGAAGGATCCGCAGTTGCTCTTAAGCACGTCCAAGCCACATCCCTTCCGAACTCACGACAATCGAACAACCAGGCCGCACACCGCAATCCCGGAGCACTTCGCCGACCTTGTGCGGATGGCGTCTTTGATTCTGCCGATTCGACACCCAGGAATCAAAAGCTGCGCAACAGAAGGTCTTTTGCACTCGCCAGTACTTTCTCGCGCATCGCGGGCTCTGGCAGCATCCTGGCGATTTCAATTGCCCCGACCATCGTTGAAAAGATGGAAAAGAAAGCGCGCTCTTTGTCGGCAGTTCGTTGCCCAGGCATAAACCGAAGCATGCGACTCCTGTATTTCTTCAGTTCCTCAAAGATCTGGGGCTTCATCGCACCATCGGCCCTCGCCAACTCAGGTGCGAGAGCCGGCAACGGGCATCCGTATTCTATGTGGTTGCAAGAGTCCAGGCTCAGATAGCTCTTCACGATCGCCTTCCAGGCCGTCTCGGGTGGGGACTGCTCTCCAGCATGAGCAAGGCGGTCGGCGATTTCCTTGAATGCTTCGCTCAGCGACTCCATCAGCAGCGCGCTCTTGCTTTCAAAGTGTTTGTAGAAGCCTCCGTGGGTCAGCCCGGCATCCCGCATCACCGCTGAAACCGCGGCGCCGGTCATGCCTTCCGCGCGAACCCGCCGCGAGGCATCTTTCACAATCTTCTGATGGGTTTCGGCTTTGTGTTGGGGCTGGTAGCGCATGGCTCATTGTAAGATGCCGGCGATCATCTCACGACTTTCCCTGCCTCCGCCGAAGGGCTTGCAATAAAATCTGAATCGATAGGATTATAAAGATAATCCTATGCGGCAGGAGTGTCCTATGCCGCCACAACTGATCTTTCTCATCCAGCTCGTCCTGGGCTATGTCGCGTGCCTGCTTTGCTTCTGTGTTTACGTCCTGCCCCGCCTCAAATCGATGAGCCGGTTCCATGCGCAAAGGGTCATCGCCACCGTACACAGCTTCCGCTTCTTTGGGCTGGTGTTTCTCCTACCCGGCGTAGTCGGTCCCAACCTGCCCGCGGCCTTTGCCGTCTCTGCCGCGTATGGCGACTTTACAACCGGAGTCCTCGCCATCCTGGCGCTCCTCACCGTAAGAATTCGTCCCCTCTTCTGGTTTTTTGTCGTCGCCTTCAATCTCCTCGGGACCGCCGATCTACTTCTCGCCTACTACCACGCCATTCGGCTTGGCCTGCCGGCGCTGGCCGGGCAGTTGGGCGCTGTCTACATCATCCCGATCCTCTACGTGCCCATGCTGATGTTCACGCACTTCGCCGCTTTCTACTTCATGAAGGAAAAGAACAAGGCCTGAATCAAGACTCGTCACGGGCGCGGCTGGCAGATCGCATCTTCGATTGGGGAGGGTAGGAGCGGTGCATCGGCACGCGCCACAGGACTATGAAAACGTGCGAGCGCTGGTAAGAAAGAGCGTCGCCGAACAGAGTGTGCGATCCCGTCACCGATTCAGCCCCGCGCCGCTGCAATCTCTGTCAGGCTCTTCACCTGCCGCCCCTCAGCATCGAAGTTAGCCGGATCGAGCCAAGCCTCAAACACCCTCTTGCGTTCCGGCCACTCCGAATCGAGCATCGCAAACCACGCCGTATCGCGGTTCTCGCCCTTCACCACCATGTGCTGGCGAAAGATGCCCTCAAACGTAAACCCGTACCGCAGCGCTGCGCGCCGGCTCGGCTCGTTCCGCGCGTTGCACTTCCACTCGTAGCGCCGGTAGCCCAGATCCTCAAACACATGCCGCGCCATCAGGTACATCGCCTCCGTCGCCGCAGTCGTTCGCTGCAACGCGGGCGACATCAGAATGTTGCCTACCTCGATCACGCCGTTGGCCGAGTCGATGCGCATGTAGCTCGCGTATCCCGCCGCGCTTCCCAGGCTCTTCGGCACGAGTGCAAAGAACAGCGCCGCCTTCCCGGTCTCTTTCTGCGCCAGCGCCGCGCGCAGTCCGCTTTCCTCGGCGTAAGGACCATCCGCAAGCCACGCCCACAGCTCGTCATGGCCGTGCACCGCCTTCCACAGCGCATCGCTATGCCGCGCCGCGCTCAGCGGCTCCAGCGTAACCGTGCGCCCCTCCAGAACCACAGGCGCCGGCGCAGCAACAGGCTTCCATGCAATCAAATTGGACTGGGTCACAAAACCAGCCTACCAGTCTGAAGACTACGCGTTCAGAAGATGCGAAAAACTCGAACTCCACCTGCTCCCGAATTTGAAGGGCACGAGCTTTAGCTGAAGGGCACGAGCTTCAGCCGAAAGGCACGGGCTCTGGCTGAAGGGCACGAGCTTCAGCCGAAGTGCACGAGCTTCAGCCGAAGGGCACGAGCTCTAGTAGGGTACGGGCTTTAGTGAAGGGTACGGGCTTTAGTGAAGGGTACGGGCTTTAGTGAAGGGTACGGGCTTTAGCCCGTACATCATCAGAGAGCCAAAAACTCTGGGGCTTGAGCCCCTGAGGGAAGGTTCCTATGTTTTGAAAGGGCATGGTTTCATCTGTGCCAAACAAGGACAAAAAGTCCCCTTTCGGCTTTAGCCGCGGAGAGACGTCTTTTCTCACGAGCCACCTCCCGAATCCATGTTCTGAAAGCCCACGGCTGAGTTTCCTGGCGGGCGCCTCCACACTGCATCCGGTCACTCCCCCATTCATCTAAAAGAAAGGCGCGAATTGTCCACAGTTCGCACAGGATCGCGCCCGAAATGCACCGGTTTTGCGCCTTGTTTGCAGCACGCCCAGGGACTAGCCTCGTAAAGAACGGCCCGTCCCGATTCCTGGCCGCGTTTGCACAGCTTTTGGTGCACGAAAGAATGCGAAAAACCGCTCCGGACAAGGCGGTTTGAAGCTTTCCACAGCCAAATGCCCGTGTTTAGGGGCTTGGTGCGGGATTTGTAAAGCAAACACAAGATATTGTGGTTTGCTGTTGACTTGCACCACAGGGAGCGGTATTTTTTCATCTGCGGCTGTAATCGGACTGTAAAGAAACTGCAACCGGGTCGGCTCTTAAGAAGCCGCTGCAAGCGGGAAGCAGGAAGACCAGGCCGCTTGAATTTTTCGCGTCCCTTTCCCGCATTGCGCCCCGAGTACCAAAGCCTCCACCAGCCGCACTACGCCGGCTCAAAGGCCGTTTCAAACCACCTTCGCCGACGAGAGGATCATCCATGAACGAGGCTTATCTGCAGACGTCCAGCACCACCGCACAAAACGCTCCCTACTCGCAACAAGGATTGAAGTTCACCCGCCGCTTCACCAAAGACGGCGTCTCGCCCTACGACGAGATCCAGTGGGAGAAGCGCACCGCGTCCATCACCGACACCAAGGGAAACACGATCTTCGAGCAGCGCGATGTGGAGATTCCCATCGACTGGTCCATGACCGCGACCAACATCGTCGCCTCGAAGTATCTCCATGGCCAGATCGGGACGCCGGAGCGGGAGACAGGTGTGCGCATGCTGGTCGGTCGCGTCGCCGAGACCATTCGCGACTGGGGCCTCAAGGGCGGCTACTTCGCCAGCACTGAAGATGCAGGCATCTTCTACGACGAACTCACCCACATGCTCCTCACCCAGAAGGTGGCTTTCAACTCGCCCGTCTGGTTCAACGTCGGCTGCGATCGCCTCGAACCCAACTCCGACGGCCAGAACTGGCACTTCGATCCCGTTACCGGCGGCGTGCGCTACTCCGCCACCGGCTACAAGAATCCCCAGTGCTCCGCCTGCTTCATCAACTCGGTCGAAGACTCGCTCGATTCCATCCTCACCCTCGCCAAGACTGAGGGCATGCTCTTCAAGTGGGGCTCCGGCACGGGCACCAACCTCTCCACCATTCGCGGATCCAAGGAAACCCTCTCCGGCGGTGGCGAGGCCTCCGGCCCGCTCAGCTTCATGCGCGGCTTCGACGCCTTCGCCGGCGTCATCAAGTCCGGCGGCAAGACCCGCCGCGCCGCCAAGATGGTCATCCTCAACGTCGACCATCCCGACATCATGGACTTCATCGACTGCAAAGCCAAGGAAGAAGCCAAGGCCTTCACCCTCATCCGCGCCGGCTACGACGGCTCCGGTCCCGACTCCGAAGCCTACTCCTCCATCTTCTTCCAGAACGCCAACAACTCCGTCCGCGTCAGCGACGAGTTCATGCGCGCCTACGAGAACGACGGCGACTTCACCACCTACACGCGTGAAGGGCCATCAGCCCGTCGAGACCTACAAGGCGCGCGACATCATGACGCAAGATCGCCGAAGCCACCTGGCTGTGCGGCGATCCCGGCATGCAGTTCGACACCACCATCAACAAGTGGCACACCAGCAAGAACACGGCGCGCATCAACGCGTCGAATCCATGCTCGGAGTACATGTTCCTCGACAACTCGGCCTGCAACCTGGCCAGCTTCAACCTGCTCAAGTACGTTACGCCGTCGGGAACATTCGATATCCCGGCCTATCGCCACTCCATCTCCGTCGTCATCACGGCCATGGAGATCCTGGTCGACAACTCCGGCTATCCCGACCGAAGCGATCGCGCGCAACTCGCACGACTATCGCCCGCTCGGCCTCGGCTACGCCAACCTCGGCGCGCTGCTCATGGCCTTCGGCCTGCCCTATGACTCCGCCGCCGGACGCGACCTCGCCGCCGCCTCACCGCCATCATGTGCGGACAGGCTTATCTGCAGTCGGCCGTCATCGCCGCCAACTGCCCGCCGCTCGCCTCGGCCACGCCGCTCACCGCATCGCGTCGAGCGCCAGGGCGGCGCCTGCCCCGGCTTCTATGTCAACCGCGAGCCGTTCCTCGACGTCATCCGCATGCATCGCGCCGAAGTCAACAACATCGGCAAGTCGCGCACAGAGCGGCGAGCCCTTCAGCGTGCCGCAGCTCGACGCGCTCATCGACGCCAGCCGCGAAAGCTGGGACACGGCGCTCATCTTCGGCGAGCAGCTACGGCTATCGCAACTCGCAGACCACCGTTCTCGCGCCCACCGGCACCATCGGCTTCATGATGGATTGCGACACCACCGGCATCGAGCCCGATCTCGCCCTGGTCAAGTACAAGAAGCTCGTCGGCGGCGGCATGATCAAGATCGTCAACAACACCGTGCCCTCCGCGCTCTTCAAGCTCGGCTACAACAACGACCAAGTCAACGCCATCGTCAGCTACATCGACGCGACCGGCACCATTGAAGGCGCGCCCGGCATCAAGCCCGAGCACCTCGCCGTCTTCGATTGCAGCTTCAAGCCCGCCAAGGGCACGCGCTCCATCCACTACATGGGCCACATCAAGATGATGGCCGCGACCCAGCCGTTCCTTTCCGGCGCCATCTCCAAGACCGTCAACCTGCCCCACGAGGCCAGCGTCGACGACGTGGCCGAGGCCTACGCCGAAAGCTGGCGTCAGGGCATCAAGGCCGTGGCCATCTATCGCGACGGCTCCAAGGGCACGCAGCCTCTGAACACCAGCATGGACGAAAAGAAGCGCGAGCCTTCCGCGCTCGATGCGGCCGGAACGCGCGTCCTGGCGCAATCTCGCCGCGGCCACGCCGCCAGCCGAAGCCGACATGAAGGCGCTCGAAGCCAAGATCGGCGAGAAGCTTGAGGTCACCGCGAAGCAGGTCATCGCCGCGGCCGCAGCCTTCCAGCACGCGCTCGACGAAATCGCCAAGGCAGCCGCCGTGCCCGTCATTCCTGCAGCGCCCGTCATGCCGCAGCGCACACGACCCGCGCAGGATCTCAACGGTCCGCCGCGCGCCGTCCGTCATCGCCTGCCCGAGGAGCGCGCTTCCATCACGCACAAGTTCTCGATCGCGGGACATGAAGGCTACATCACCGTCGGCCTCTATCCCACCGGGCAGCCGGGCGAAATCTTCATCAAGATGGCCAAGGAAGGTTCCACCGTCTCCGGCCTCATGGATGCCTTTGCCACCTCCATCTCGCTGGCTCTGCAGCACGGCGTGCCGCTGCAAGGTGCTCTGCGAGAAGTTTGCGCACACGCGCTTCGAGC
>CAWJUW010000021.1:0-50906 GCA_963846095.1 uncultured Acidobacteriaceae bacterium | reverse complement strand
GTTTGCGAGCCGCCTGAAATTGAAATACCGCCCCCTGAAAGCTCTGAAGCAGCGTGTCGTGCAATTCACGCGCGATTCGGGTCCGCTCATTGACCCGTGCCTCCATTCCGATGGTGAATTGGTGATGCAGTCGCCGGAGGCGGATCTGATAGATAGTCCATAGCAACAACAGAATCGCGGTCCCGCATAAAGCGCGGAACCAGGCTGTCTGGTAATACGCGGGCAGGATAGAAAAATCCAGCGAAGCACCTGTCTCGTTCCACACTCCGTCGTTATTACATGCGATCACGTGGAAGTGATAATTGCCGGGAGACAGGTTAGAGTACTGTACTCGGCGGTCGTTGATCACTTCTCTTCAAGCTGGATCCTGTCCGTCAAGCTTGTAGCGAAAATGCACCCTCTCCGGCACGGCCAGACTTAGCCCCGCGTATGTGATAGAGAAATCGCGGACATGCGGCGGCAATCTCAGTCCATTCGAGACCGCGTACTCCCTACCATTGTCAACGATCTGCTCAACGTGCACGGGCGGCGGAACAGCATTAATTCTTCGAATCCCTTTCGGATCGATCCAGGCGACGCCTCTTGTCGCCGTGAACCATATCCGCCCGTCCGTTCCCTTAATTGCCTTTGGATATGGAAATATCTTCGGACTGCCCCGGAAGGCCATCGGAGGAATCGAATCGCTCGCAATGAAAGCGATAGGAGGCATCCCGCAAAGCCCGGTCTACCTCATCTTTGGAAATGTGAATGACGCCATCTGCCGTGTTGAGCCAAAGCCCTTGGCTCCCCGCATCGACAATTCCTGTAACATCCTCTAAAGCATGCGCTCGCCGGTTTAATAGGCGAAAGTGGCCCTTGTCGATCAGAGCCAGACCACCTGCACCGCCCGCCCATATCTCCTGCGGAGCATGCTCGGCGAAGGCCTTGACATAGCGCAATGGGCTATCTGGCTTGGCGGGATAGTCCACGACAGTTCCTTTGTCCATCGTGATGATGTCGCCCTCGTAGGTTGATACCCAGATGCGCCCCGTGCTATCGGAAAACATGTTTGCAACTCGCTGCTTCGCTACTTCCGGCGGAGTTGCCCAAGCCTTCCATCGGTCGTGGTCTCAAGAGAAGAAACCATGACCGTTGGAAAATGCCCACAGTGTTCCTGATCTGTCACCCGCTACCTGCCAGGTGCCGGCGCCGCCAGCCGCGGCCATCTGGAGACTTCGCCACTTTTCGGAACCTGCCGTCCTTCCATCGTCGAAGCGAATTACCCAACAACCAGGTAACACCGGCGGGATCTCGATAAGGTTTGAACGCTTCGGCGGGGATAAGACCATGTCACTCGAGTCGCCATGAATTCTTCCAACATAGTCCCAACTGCCGACAACCCAGACATCTCCGCCGTCAGCCGGCGCGATCGCCGACTCGAATAGATCGATGTTGGCAAGGCAACCGGAACCAATGCGGTATCGCGGAACTGGTCCAGTCCATCCCGCGTTGCCACCCAGATATTTCCCTCCCGGTCTTCGAGTATGGGAGTGCAGTTGTCGGCACTTAGACCGTCCTTTGAAGTGAACGTCTGCAGGGCTCGCTGGTCTCCGAAATCGGCCCGTTCCTCAGCCGCTCAGGATGCGGAACGCGGACCACTCCGGAAGTATCCGTCGCCATCCAAAGACTTCCACTGCGGTCGAAAAGAAGTCGTTCGCGGCACTAATCTTGACCACCAGCGGATCTTCGCCAGGACATTCTGGAGGGCTCCCTTTAGGCGTCTCCACCTCGCACTTGGCAATCGCGGCGGATTTCGCGCTTACGGACGTGCTGATGGCCCGGACATAGCTCATAGTTGTCCGCCAACCATATCGTGCCGTCCGGCGCCTCGGCGATTGAGACCGACCAACCGGCAAATACGCCCGTCGGTTCAAATCGCTTCGATCCCTGTTTGAGATACAGGACGGTATGGTTGACGCCGGCCCAGAGAGTTCCATGGCTATCCACAAACAATGCTTCTGAAGTCATATGTGGCACGTCTTCCGGGAAGTTCCAGTTCTTGCCGATGTGCTCCCATCGCGTGCCGTTGAAGCGTATGACTCCAGTCTCGGTGTTTGCCCAGATGGTGCCTTCGTGGTCCTGGACGATGGCGTGGGGCTAGATGTTACACCGTCAGCTTTGCCGTAGCACTTGACGTTGCCGTTCCGCAGGACACAGATCTCGTTCTCAAGCCTATAAGCGATCCACAAACTGCCATCGGGAAGCGCCAGCAGGCCATGCACCGGGCCTTCTGAAAGCTTGTCTCCCGATCTCGGTACATACCGTTCAAAGTGAACGCCGTCGAATCGAAAGAGCCCGATATCAGTGCCTATCCACAGAAATCCATCTGCAGTTTGCGCCAGAGCCTCCGCCCTGCCGGGATACCCGTCCTTTTCGCCCCACGACCGGTGCGCAAGCTGGTGGATGTCGCGATCCGGGTTCAATGCAAATGCGGAAGCGCACCACACCAATACAACGAGCGACAGAATAGCCGTCGGCGTGAACGGTAGCCGCAATCATCCTCCACGATAGCCCGTGTTTCACATCTTATTGGACCAGCAACATACAATTCACCTCGATGCGTGATCTTGCCAATCGTATCGATGTTCGCGGTTTCTGCTTGCCCTTACACCGCGCAAATCACACCGAGTGCAGTCAAAACTTCTAACTGTTCTGTCCACGACCAGGTTTCCAGAAGATTAGATCCCCACAAAATCCCACACTAACAACTCCACTGCGCAACTGGCTATCAGGTACCCGGTTGCTCCATGCCCACCTTCGTCCCGAAGAGAAGGTCGAGCGCAGGCGCCTTGCAAGAGCGTTAAGACCACAACGCTGATCGGCGCGAAAGATGGTCTTGAAGCGATGAAGAAGGCGGGCACCGCACCGGATACAAGCACGCCAAGTTGTTATCCGGCTCAGCGGCTATTCCTCGCGCAGGGCACCATGGGGTCCACGCTGCTGGCCCGCCAGGCGGGAATGACGGTAGCGGCGAATGCAACGACAGCTAGCAGTGCCGGGCACGGCGAGGAAAGTTAGCGGCGTCCGTGGTGCTTACGCCGAACAACAGGCTGGCGATCACGCGCGTGAGGGCTGCCGCGCCGATAGTCCTGGCAGAGATGCCGATCAACGTCAGTTGCATTCCCTGCCGGACGACGAGGGAGAGGATGTTCTTCGCGCCGAGCGCCTAATGCGACGAGAATGCCGATATCGCGCGTGCTCTGCGTGACGAGATACGACATCACGCCGTAGAGGCCCACGGCGGCAAGCAGCAACGCGAAAGCGGCAAACGCACCGAGCATGATGCTGGAGAAGCGCTGGCGCGCGAGCGAATCATACAGGCGGTCCTGCATGGTGCGAACGCCGTAGACGACAACCGAGGGATCGACGGCGTGGATTTCGCTGGCGATGGCGGTGGAGAAGTCCCGCGTCCTCGGACGTGGATCGGGCGACGAGGAACATTCCTCGGTCAGGGTCCTGCTGCAGCGGAAAATAGTGCGCGATTTTGCCGTCGGTCTCCAGACCGTACTGTTTGACTACTCCGACGACGCCAACGATGGTGATGGGCTTTTTCGGATCGAACCAGAGATGTTTTCCGATGGCGTCATTGTGCGGCCAGAAGCGCTGCGCGAAATTCTCGTCGATGATGGCGACCTGCGGCATGTCGATGCGGTCGTCCTGCTCGGAGAAGAAGCGGCCCGCGACCAGAGGAATCTGCATGGCGCGGAAATAGTCGTGCTCGCGGTACGCTGATCGACCTGCAGCTCCTGTCCCGGCGGCGGAGTGTATCCCTCGACATGGATTCCTCCCCATCCCACTGTGCCGGTCAGCGGGAGCGCCGAAACCGCACCTTCGGCGACGACGCCGGGCAAATGGGCGATGCGGGTTTCGACTTCGCGGTAGAAAGCCGGCGAGGACTTTCTCGTCGTCGATACTTTGGGTCGCTGGCCACGATCTGCATGGTCAGGACGTGGTCTGCGGTGAATCCTGGCGCTACGCTCTGCAGGCGGATGAAGCTGCGGATCAGCAGTCCGGCGCCGATCAGCAGTACGAGCGAAAGCGCGAGTTCGGAGACGACGAGCAAGCCGCGCAGACGGTGACGTTTCAGATACAGACCGCCATCGGACTGGCCGCTGCGGCCGCCGGCCTTCAGCGACGAGTTCGGATCCAGCTTGATGGCGCGCCATGCCGGCGCGAGGCCGAAGAGGACGCCGGTTGCGAGCGAGAGGCCAAATGTGAAAGCGAGCACGGCGCCGTTGATCCCAATTTCATCGAGCCGAGGAATATTGCCGGGATTCATGGTGCGGACGACGAGAAGGCTCAGCTCGTGCGACAAGCAGTCCCGGCGGCGCCGCCGAGGAGTGCCAGGAGAATGCTCTCTGTCAACAGTTGACGCGCCAGGCGCTGCCAGCCCGCTCCCAGAGCGGTGCGGATGGCGACTTCCTTTTCGCGGCCCGCAGCGCGGGCGAGCAAAAGATTGGCAACGTTGGCACAGGCGATCAGCAGGACGAGCGCTACGGAGCCGAGCAGCACGAGCAGAGCGCGGCGTACGTCTCCGACGACCTGCTTCTGCAAGCCGATGACATCCATGCCAAAGCTGGCGTCGCGCTTGTCTTTGATGCGGATGCCGCTGGCGATGATGTCGATGTCCGCCTGGGCCTGCTGCACTGAAACGCCGGGCTTGAGGCGGACGACGATGTTGTAGTTTTCATCGCCTCGGCGCTGTGCGGCATCGGGTCCCAAGGGCAAGGGCAGAAAGATGTCCACCTTGTCCATTGGACCTTCCGAGGGCATCACCTCCGCGTTGAGCATAAAGCCGCGCTGCAAGTACGCCGACGACGGTGAACGACTTGCCGTTGAGCGTGATGCTCTTGCCGACGATGGCGGGATCGGAGTTGAACAGGCGCTGCCAGGCGCCGTTGCTGAGAATGGCTACAGCCGGTTTGCCTGGCGTGTCCTCTTCCGGCAGCAAGGTGCGGCCAAGCAGAGGCTTTGCGCCGAACATGGTGAGGAGGCTCGATTGCGTGCTCAGTACGTCAACCCGCTCCGGCTGTTCGCGGCCCGTCAAGCGTGAATGTGCGGCTCTGCGCGATGGCCATCTGGTCGAACGAATGGTTCTGGTTCTGAATGTCGATGTACTGGCCGGGAGACGGCCAATCGCGCAGAATGCCGATGCCCGGAGAATGCAGCCAGACAGCCGCCAGCCGGTCGGGATGCGGATAGGGGAGCGGACGCAGCAGCAGCGCGTCCACCACGCTGAAGATGGCGGAATTGGCGCCGATGCCGATGGCCAGCGAGGCCAGAATCACCAGCGTCAACACCACGTTCTTGCGAAGCATGCGAAAGGCATAGCGGAGATCCTGCAACCAGAGGTTCATGAATCCTCCCCTGCCGGAGAATCGATGATATTTCGGGATGCAGAGATGTGGCTAGGGAAAGTAACGCTGGAATAGTAAAAAGAAGTCGATGCGCGTTCCCCACTCCGCAGTTGTCGCCCTGCGGGATCCGCCGACAAGCCAGAGAACGCCTATACGTCAAAAAGGTAGATCGCGCCACTACTTCGATTCCGTTACATGGCAAGGGACAAGACTGAATACGACCGCGCCGGCAACTGAATCGTCATGCGCGATCCAACCGCGGGTTTTTCCAACGCCTGCGGCATCACCCGCCTGGGATCTACAAACGTGTTGCCCGCCTTCAGGTCCGGTCCCGTCATGGTCAAAAACGCGTTCACCGCGCTTGGCGTCACGTCGCGCCACACCACTTCTACTTCCTGCGCCTTCTCCAGATTGCGATTGAACAGGAACAATGCGGCCGTTTTGTTCCCGGCATCGATGGTCGCCGCGATGTCGACCCAGGGCACTGCGCCAAATCCTGGAAGCGGCAACCCGGTGCTCTCAATCGGCCGGCCCAGAGCAGGCACCTCGTATCCGGGACCCTCGAGCTGAATGCTCAAGGCGCGCCCGCGCGCATATTTCAGAGCCCATGCGTACGGGTAGTAGATGGTATGCCGCAATATCCCGTTCTCATTGGTCGCGATCGGTGCGATCACATTGACAAGCTGCGCCAGGCACGCGACCTTCACGCGATCCGAGTTGCGAATCAGCGAATTCGCCAGCCCACCCACGAGCAGGGCATCTTCAAGGTTGTACGGTTCTTCCAATAGATGTGGATGGGGGTCGCGATGGCCATCGGCGAAATCCCCACCGCGGGCGCGATACCAAACATTCCATTCGTCGAAGGACAACCACAGCTGTTTGCCCGAACGCTTCTGTGCGCGAACCGTATCGCACACGGCCGCGATCTCGCGGATCTGCCGGTCCATCGCCAGATTCATGGCCATATAAATCTGGCTATCGCGCTTCGTCTCTTCTGTGTTTCCCCAGTAATGGTGCAGGGAGATTCCGTCCACCACGTCGTAGCACTCTTCCAGCACAGTGCGGTCCCAGTCAATATAAGTGGGCATAAACGGCCCACTCGATCCGCAAGCAATGAGCTTGATCGTCGGATCCACTGCGCGCATTTGCCGAGCAGCGTCTGTTGCCTTCAGCCCATAGTCGCGCGCTGCCATGTGCCCGATCTGCCAGGGACCGTCCATCTCGTTGCCCACGCACCAGAACTGCACACCGTGCGGTTGAATGTACCCATGGGCGCGGCGCAGATCGCTCCACTTCGTTCCTCCGGATACGTTGCAATACTCCACCAATGCCGCAGCATCCTCAGCGGATCCCGTCCCGAAGTTCAGCCCCATCAACGGCTCTGTTCCGACGAGCCGGGCCCACGTGATGAACTCATTGGTCCCGAACTGATTCGTCTCGAGCGTGTCCCACGCGCGATCGAGCACGGCCGGGCGCTTGTCCTTCGGGCCCACGCCATCCAGCCAGTGATACCCCGATACAAAGTTTCCGCCCGGCCATCGCACAATCGGGACGCCGAGCTCGCGCACTTCCTTCGCCACGTCGGTTCTGAACCCGTGTTCGTCTGCAAGGTTCGAGCCCGGATCATAGACTCCCTGATAAATCGCGCGCCCCAGTTGCTCAAGAAATGATCCGAACAGTTCATGGCTGACCGGAGCAATCTGGCGGTCAGTATCGATCACCACGCGCGAGGCCGCATTTTGCGCCATGCTGGAATGCCCAGCCGCGGCGCCGGCAGCGACCGCCAGTCCCGTCCGCGAAGCTGTCTTCAAAAATTCCCTGCGTGAAACGCCCCTCATCGACAGGATCCTTTCGTTGCAATGTTGTGCTGATGGTTTTCGATCAGGTCAGGATGATCTTGCGAGCTTCTCCCTCAGGGTCGTTTACCATGCGGCACTCGTTATCCCAGATCATCGTCTTGTTCGTTTCCGGATCGGTAGGTGACCATTTCAATCCCGGTATGCTCGGGTTTCCGGTTGCGGCAAATGCGGCCCAGGACGCTGCCATCTTCTTTGCCAGCGCCTGTGCCTCCGGAGTATTGCCAGTCCCCTGCTCGCACCGCTTGGTGTTGTCGAAGCAGAACTGAAGCTCGGCAGTGTGCCACGCTCCAGCCACGCCATCCAGAATCTGCGTCTGCCACGTGAAGTAGTAAGCATACGCCGGCGCCGCGTTCAGTTCGTGCTTCAATCGCGCCATCTTCACCACGTTGTTGCGCATGGAAAGTCCATTCAGCCCTGGAGTGCCGCTGCACATGTACGACAAGGTCTGGATCTTCTTCTCGGGATAGGCCTTCTTCAAAGCAGCAGCGATGGCTGTCGCCTTCTCCTCGCCGTACATCTTGGAGAGGCTCGCATGCCATTCTTCTTCGGTGGGGCGCGACGACATTCGATTGCCCTCTTCGCTCACCGAGCCTACGAGCATCGGCACATTCTTCGAGATCTCTGGAGCTGCGTCGAAGAATGAGCGCATGTTGATCACCTTCCCATCGACACAAGGCGACCACCCGACCCGCGGTGTGCCCGGCGCTCCCGGCCCCGCCACTGGAGGCCCCGGCGGATTGATCTTCGCCGCTGCCGCATTGCCGGCTGCAAACAGCTTGGCCCATTCCATCTTCTGCAGGGCTCCAATGTCATTCGCCGCAAGCCCGAGCTCTTTCATTACCTGCCGGGCTAGTTCCTTCTGCTGATCCCTGCTGGGAATATTCCCGCCGCCACCCGACTGCGCCGAAGCACGATGGAACAGCCCCACCGCCGAAGGCATCCCCATCAGGGTAGTCACCTTCGACCCGCCACCGGACTGCCCATAGATCATCACGCGATCCGGGTCACCGCCGAAATTTTCGATATTTTCGTGAACCCACTTCAGCGCCGCTACCAGGTCCGTCATTCCCACGTTCGCCGAATCCTCGTACGCCGAGCCGCCAATCTCCGCAGGCATCGAAGAATCCAAGAATGTTCAGGCGATGATTCACTGACACCTGCACCACATCATGATGGCGCGCCATCTGTGCGCCCTCGTGCGATGGCAACTCGTACGACGATCCGAAACTGAACCCGCCCCCATGCATGTAGAACATCACCGGCCGCTTCCCTGTCAGACTCGGCGTCCAGATGTTCAACTTCAGCATGTCCTCGCTTTGCCAGCCGTCGTCCCAGTCAAAGAGAAACGTCTGCTCGATGCCGGTCCAGGTATGCAGATTCTGCGGACAGTTTGCTCCGTACACCAGGGCTGGATACTCGTCCGTCCACGGAGTGGGCGGCTTGGCCGGGAGCCAGCGATTCTCTCCGGCCGTAGTCTGGCCGTAGGGCACACCTTTGAAGGTGATCACACCGCCATCGACAAACCCGCGCACCTTGCCGTATTGCGTCTTTGCAATCGCCGAGCGCGGCGTTGAGACATTGCCGGGCTCCTGGTGAGCGGCGGTCTTGATGCTGTCCGATGCGAGTGCGGATTGACCGGCAACCACGCCCGATTCCCGCAGTGGCCGACAGAAGCAGTGCCTCGCGGCGAGTGAGGATGCGCTTTGAAGATTCAGACATGAATTCCTCTCCTTTGCTACTCGGGCAATGCATACTGGCCGTCGATGTGAAAGTGGCCAGTCGCAACGGGCGCTGCTGTGTCTGGCTGACCTCCGCCGATGCTGATGGTGTAATCGCCTTGAGCAATGATGGGATTGCCATCTTCCGTCACCATCTCAAGATCGCGCGGCTTCAAATCGAAATGGACCTTCTGGCTCGCGCCCGGATCGAGATGGATGCGCTGTAAATCCTCGCAGAGCTACGTTGGGTGCACCTTTCACCGGCGGGAACTTGAGGTAGAGTTGCACCACCTCATCTCCGGCGAGGTTGCCGGTGTTCGTGACCGTCACGTCTGCGCCAATCGGCTGTCCGGCGGCAATCGCTGCGCGTGGAACACTCAGATCGCTGTAACTGAACTTCGTGTAGCTCAGCCCATAGCCGAAGGGATAGAGCGGCTTGCCGCTGAAGTAGCGATAGGTCCGGTTCGCCATCCCGTAGTCTTCGAAGTTCGGCAACTGATCGACACCCTTGTAGAAGGTGACGGGCAGCCGACCGGCAGGGTTGTTCTTGCCGCTCAGCGTCTCGGCGACTGCGGCGCCGCCCTCTTCGCCCGGATACCACGCCTCGAGAACGGCATTGGCATGCTCGTTGATCCAATTGACGGCCAGAGCGCTCCCGTTCATCAGGACCACGGCGAGAGGCTTGCCCGTAGAGGCCACCGCCTCTACCAGGTCCTCTTCCGGCTGAGGCAAGTCGATGCTGGTGCGGTCTCCACCGAGGAAGCCGGGTTCGCTGACCGGCATCTCTTCGCCTTCGAGTTGGCTTGTGATGCCGACAACGGCAATGACGACATCCGCATTCTTTGCAGCTGTGATCGCTTCAGGCGATGGAGCGTTGTTTGCCTTGGTCCAGATCAACTCTGCCTGCGCTCTCCCCTCTCTGGCTCCGTAGGTGAACTCAACCGCAACTTTGCGGCCCTTCTCCAGGTGTACGCGGCCGACTTGCGAAACAGGTTCGTTGCCACCGCCGAATGTAAGCGTAACCTGCTTGCCATCCGCTGTGAGACGGCAAAAACCCTTGCAGCGAATGCCGAGCAGGAAGTCACCCGATTCATTCGGAGTCAGGAAGCCCGACCATTGCACCCCAAATGTTTTCCTCTCGGCCACCTGCGACGGCAGGCTTTCCTTGGTGAGCTTCACATTGGGCTCGGTGCGGCTCACAATCGTGGACAGGCTTAGTCTCAGACCTGGTCCTCCACGCATGCCTTCGTTGTAGTCGGCTTTCAGACCTGGCTTGCCGTCGGGAGTCGTCAAGAGAGCGTCGGGCACTGCCGTCCCATCCGTACGGAGGAATTGCGTTCCGGGGACGAAGGTGATGGTCGCGTTGGGAAACTCCGCCTTGAGCCCATCCATGATCGACACGATGTGCGTGGGCTGACCGGCATAGTTGCCGATCAGCGGCCGAGTCTGATCGGCAAGCGGTCCCACAACGGCGATCTTTTTGATTCCGGATTTCAGTGGAAGAAGGCCGTCATTCTTCAGCAGGACCATGGACTCGTTTGCGAGCTTGCGTGCGTGCTGACGGTGCTCGGCGCTGTCCAGTTCCTTTTCATCGATCTTCGTGTAAGGGACCATATCCGGCGGATCGAACATGCCGAGCTTGATCCGCGCGGTGAAGAGGCGAATCAGCGCATCGTCGAGAACGTACTCTCGGGCAGATACCCCTGTTGGACGGCATCGATATAGGCCTTCTCCACCGGATCGCCGAAGCGCGATGTGAACGTAACGCACTCGTTGTCCATGCCGCGGATGACCGAAATCGCCGCGCCCTGCGCTTGTGTCGGCTCGTAGCGATGATTCGCTGCTACATCTCTCACCGCGTCGCAGTCGGAGACGACATACCCCTGAAATCCCCACTTGCCGCGCAACTGATCCTGCAGCAGATATTGATTCGCACACGCCGGCTGGCCATTGATCGCGTTATAGGCGCACATCACCGATCCCGCCTTGCCCTCCACAATAGCGGCGCGGAATGCAGGCTCATAGGTATCCACCTCATCGTGTTTGCTCACGTCCACATCCGCGAAGTGGCGTGTGGGTTCGGGTCCGCTGTGCACGGCATAGTGCTTTGGCGTCGCGATGGCGAGGTAGTATTTCGGGTCATCGCCCTGCAAACCGGTTACGTAAGCAACGCCCATGCGACCGGTGAGGAAAGGATCCTCGCCGTAGGTCTCCTGTCCGCGTCCCCAGCGTGGATCGCGGAAGATGTTGAGATTGGGCGACCAGAAGTCGAGGCCGCCCATGATGCCGGTGTGCCCCTCGCGCAGATTCTGCACATGCTTGATTCGGCCTTCGATGCCGATCTGCGCCGCCATGGTGTGAATGCCCGGCGCATCGAATGTAGCCGCCAGGCCAACCGGCTCCGGATACTCGGTCACGCCGTCGTTGATGACGCCGTGCAGAGCCTCGCTCCACCACTGATAGGCAGGAATCTTCAGCCGCGGGACCTCCGCAGAATTGTTCTGCATCTGCGTAGCCTTCTCCGCCAGCGTCATGCGGTGCACCAGGTCCGTCGCCCGCTGCTCAGGCGATAGCTGCGGATTCATGTAAGGCAGATTCGCCGAGTCCTGCGCAATTCCATCCTTCGCGGCGACAGCGAAGAGCAGCGTTCCCAGACAAATAACAATGCACTCGAATACTCGTGTTACGCGGTTCTTCATAGAGCTCTCCAGATTCGTCTCGAGCTTCGAGCCGAAGACATACTTTTTTGAAAGACAGCTATTGATCGTGCATCCTATTGCGCACTGCTTTTCTTGAAGAGCAGCGGCGCAAACTGATTCAGGTAGTCTCGCCAGTTATTCCACGCGTGGAAGCCGGCGCTTTGATGTTGTTCCACGTCGATTCCGGCTTTTTTGAGAATGGCAACCGTGGCATCGCTGTTCTGCAACGCGATATCGTATTGGCCGGCATTTACCCAGAAGAGGCGGAAGGGTTTCCCTGACGTGCGGTATTGTGCCACATCGGTTTCCTCTTCTTCCTTCTGCGTATTCGGAAACCAACCAGAACTGAAGATGCCCACATAGGCAAAGTCCGCCGAATCGTCGAGCGCAATGTCCAGTGCTTGCAGGCCGCCCATGGAGAGACCGGCGATGGCCCGATGATCGCGGTCGGCGATGGTGCGGTAGTGCGCGTCAATGAACGGCAGAACCACCTTCGTCAGATCGTCGTTGAAGGCATCATGTCCCATGCGAACTCCGGGCATGAGCCGGAACTCGGTTGAGATGTGGCCCGCCGGCATCACGATCATCATCGGAGCAGCCTTGCCAGCGGCAATCAGATTGTCAAGAATGGCTCCCGCTCGCCCCACGGTGCCCCAGGAATCATCGGAGTCGCCTCCACCATGAAGCAGATAAAGCACCGGCAGCCGCGCGGTTCCGCTTTCATACCCGGGCGGCGTGTAGACGTGCATTCGGCGCTGGCCGCCGGTCGCCGAGGAGTCATAATAGACTGCCGAAATCGCGCCGTGCGGTACTCCGGCCTTGTACTCCATGAACTCCGCGCCCGGAACTTCGTACATGCTTGAAGAGTGAGTCAGCGATTGCGACGTGAGTGGATTGCGTGGATCTGTGGTGCTTACGCCATCGACAGTGAACGTATAGCGATAGGTCCCAGGTTCGATCGGACCGATGACGGCTTCCCAAATGCCCTGATCCCCCTTCACCATCGCCACTCCACCCTGGTACTTGTTCGCCTCCTGAGGAGTGATGCCGGGCGTGGCCTCAGGCCCCTCGGCATGCAGTCTCACCTCGGTCGCGCTGGGCGCCCAGAGGCGAAATCGAACATGACGATCGGGCATGACTTCGACGGACTTGAGAGTGTCATTGGGCGTGGGCGCGGGCATCTGCATCGCCGGCCGGTTGGGCACCTGCTGTGCCGCTTGACCGAACGCCAAGAGGGATACACATAGTCCGGCGAAGACTGCAAACTTGCCGGCAATTCGCTTACCCATCCTCATTTTCTATCTCCTGTGTGAGCCAGCCAGAATTCGCAGTCTCGACCCTCCGGCGCGTGCTAACGGCAGCCATCGGTAAAGCAGAGATTCTTGCTGAAGAACGGCATCACATGGTTCTGGAAGCGATCGGCCACGGCGCTGGTGTGCGTACCGGAATAGATCTCGAAACCGTTTGCGATTCCGTAGTTATCGAGGATTTCGTGCAGCTTCGTGGCATCGAACCGAAGGCCATCCTGATCGCCCACGTCCATTGCGATGGCGCGGTACTGCTTGAGATTGCCGATGTACTGGTCGACAAAGGCCAGTGGTGAGTTGGCTGCGAATTTCGCCACGATCTCCGGCACGGGTACTCCATCCTTAGTCGGCAGATCGAAGTAGAGCGGCGGGTTCTTAGGATCAGGAGCCCAGGCCGCTGCCGTCGCGTATTGCGCCGATTGAAAACCGGGCGATTGCGCTGCGAGGTCGCCCGGAGACTTGGCCGCCGCAACCTTCTTCTCGTTCGCAATGGCCCGCTCTTTGATTTGATCCGCGGTTCCTGGTCCGCCGCCAGCCATGGACGAGAGGCAGCAGGGGCTCATGATGTAGAGAGCGCCGAAAACATCAGGATGCTTCATGCCGATGCGCGACGCACCATACCCGCCCATTGAGTGACCGACCAATCCTCTGCTCTGCCTATCCGGAATGGTGCGGTAGTGCGCGTCCATGTAGGCAACGACATCGCGCGCGACATAGTTCTCAAAATCACCTGTCGTCGCAGAGCTTGAATACATTGAGCCGTTGTAGATCGTCTTGGAATCGGGCAGGACGACGATCATCTCCTTCGCTCCTTGCGCGAACGCTCCTTCAGCGGTCTGCGGAACGTGAATTTCGTGCGTCCACTGCTCCGCTCCAATCGAATAGCCGTGCAGCGCATATACCACCGGGTAACGGCGCTTCTTGTCTTTCTCATAACTCGGCGGCAGAAAGACAATGGCATCGCGATCGACAACCTCGCCTTCGAGATTTCCTTCCAATGCCGCGCCGTGGATCTTGATGTGTTCCACCGCGACGGGCTTTGCGCCCGGCACCGGGTCGGGAACGATGGTCTGCACCTGAGCGTGAAGCTGAGCGATGGATGCAATCGCCGTTGCGATTGCACAGGCAAGGATCAATTTCGTTGTTCTCATCTGTGTCTCTCTCAAAGCACGTCGGGCTATTGCACCGGGTAGGAGTAAATGTTCACGCTGAAGGGGCGAAGCAGCGAAGCATTGGTCCCCGAGGCGCTCCTTGCAAACACTTACTACCCTTCGCCGCACCTGCCATATTGCAAGTCGTCGCTGATTCCTGCGAAATCGGAACCAAACGACTATATAAAGGATATGGTGCACAAAACAAGCCAAAAAATCGCTTTATTAAAGCACGTCCGCTGGTATAGGATTCCGTCGTTTCAAGTTCCGCCGGTATAGGGGCGGTTAGCGAGCCGAAGGGTTGCGGCCCATTACCGATTAGCCCGCTTATGGCATCCGACATAGCCTGGTTGGATCGTGCAACGCGGAGCGCAGGAGTCTATGCAGAGACGACAGTTTTGCAAATCCATTGCCGCAGCAGCCGCATCGACGGCGCTACCCTCCTCATTCTCAACGTGCCCGGCAGGCCGGACGGAACCATCGACAGCAAAGAGATCGCAGTGCTCGATGGCATAACTTCATGAATGGAGGTCAACGGCGAAGCCATCTATGAGACGCGGCCATGGAAGATCTCCGGCGAAGGTCACCAACATGATCAAGGCAGGTTCGCTCCAGGGCAAGAGCGTCAACAAGCTCGGCGAAAAGGACATCCGCTTCACGCGCAACAAGGCCAATACTGTCGTATACGTACTCGGCTGGCCAAGCGCGCCTGGCATGCGCCAGAGCCCTCCGGCGACCCTTCGGCTAACATCTTTCCAGAGGAACCTTGAGACATGAACCAGGCAGAAATGATCGCTCGATGGGACGAGCATATCGGCTATGAGTTTTCCACCCGCGATGTCTCTTCAACCATCGCCACCATGGTAGACGATGCCTACGTAAACCACGTACCGGTGATGACCGGCGGTTACGGCCATGGGGCCCTGCAGAAGTTTTATGCGGAAGACTTCATCTCGTCGATGCCGGCGGACACCTCGATCCGGCTCATCGCGCGCACCGTGGGCCAGGATCAACTTGTGGACGAAATCATCTTCTCCTTCACGCACACCGAAGAGATGCCCTGGATGCTTCCCGGTGTCCCGCCGACGCACCGACCTGTTGAGATTCCCCTCGTCGTGGTAGTCGGTTTTCGCGAGGGCAAGCTGGCGCACGAGCGCATTTACTGGGACCAGGCCTCAGTGCTCAAACAGATTGGCTTGCTTACCGATCCGGCGCTCCCGGTATTTGGCGCCGAGACCGCGCACAAACTCATCGACCCGTCCATTCCCTGACGTCGCTCGCAAGCTGAAGGTGCGTCCCGTTTTCCTTTGTATACTAGCGACACCCATCCGTCGCAGGGCTTGATGGAGTGCCAAGCTTGCACAGCATGCTGGACCGCTCGATCCCATTGCGCCAGAATCCAAGTGAGGAGCTCAGTGGTCAACCAGCAGCAACTCGCACCCCAAGCCATCGCCTTCCCTATTGATCGAATCCGTTCGCTCTTCCCCGCTCTCCATCAAGAGCCGCGCTTCATCTTCCTGGACAACGCAGCGGGCGCGCAAATTCCGCAAGTCGTTTTTGATGCAGTGCACGGACATTTGTTGCACCGCAATGTGCAGCGCGGCGGGCGCTATCCCAGGAGCATGGAGGTCGACTCGACCATTGCTCGCGCGCGCGCAAGTGTCGCCGCCCTCATCAACGCGCGCGACCCCAGCGAGATTGCCTTCGGCATGAACGCCACGTCGTTCCTTCGCCTGCTCAGTCTTGCCATCGGCCGCACGCTCGAGACCCGCAACGAGATCATCGTTACCGACCTCGACCATGAAGCCAATATCGCCACCTGGCTGCAGCTTGAGCGCGAGGGCGCCAAAATCGTCTGGTGGAAGATGCGCGACGACCACAACCTGCACCTCGAGGACCTCGCGCCTCTGCTCACTTCAAAGACCCGTCTGGTCGCCTGCACCGTTGCCTCTCATGCTCTCGGCACCATCGTCGATGTGGCCGCGGTCAGCAAACTGGCGCACGCCGCAGGTGCGGAAGTTGCTCTCGATTGCGTTCACTATGCTCCTCACGCGCCTCATCGATGTGCAGGCCTTCGACTGCGACTATCTGGTTTGCTCCGGCTATAAAATCTTCGCGCCGCACATGGGCTTCATGTGGGGACGACTCGAGCTGCTGCAAGCTCTCCCCACCTTCCGCGAAGACTTCATCCCTGACGCGCCGCCCGGCAAAATCGAAGCCGGCACGTTCATCTACGAGAATGTCGCCGGCATGGCAGCCGCTGTCGCCTATCTTGAAACCCTCGGCGCACAGCCTCGTCGCGGAGCAGGAAGGCGTTCAGCGCCGCATCGCGGCGCGAGCGCCATCGTTCGCGCCATGACGGCCATTCGCGACTACGAAGCCACGCTCTCCCGCGACATGCTTGCTGAGCTCCTGATGGCTGCCGGGGCCATCGTCTATGGCGTCGACGATCCAGCTCGCATCGCCGAACGCGTTCCGACTTTCTGCTTCAACCTTCCCGATGTCGCGCCCGCTCTCGTCACTGAAACCATGTCAGAGCGCGGCATCGGCATTCGCGACGGGCACATGTACGCGCCGCGGCTGATGAAGCATCTTGGCGTCACCCTTGAAACCGGCGTCATCCGCGCATCGATCGCTCCACTACAACACCATCGAGGAGATTCACGAGTTCGGGAAGGTGCTCCGTGACATCGTTCAGCGCGACTGAGCAAGGCGCATCCGGCCCTGATCCGACGGTGTCTCATCCGTCCCGGGAAGCAGGCTGAGCTCTCCCGAGCTCAAACGCCGGCTCACGCAACGCCAGCTGACCATGATGACCATCGGCGGCGCGATCGGCGTCGGCCTCTTCCTTGGCAGTTCCGTCACCATTCGGCTGGCCGGTCCCGGCGTCATCCTTTCTTATCTCTTCAGCGCAGTCATCGCGGTCATCGTTGCCTATTCCATCGCGGAGATGGCCGTCGTGCATCCCGTCGCCGGCTCCTTCGGCGTCTATGCGCAGACCTACCTCAATGAGTGGTCCGGCTTCGCCGTTCGCGCCACCTACGCCTTCGTCCAGATCATCGCCATCGGCGCGGAGGTCACGGCAGTCGCCATTTACTTTTCCCTCTGGTTCCCTGCGGTCCCTCAGTGGGTCTGGGTCGTCGGCAGTCTCCGTCGGCCTCATCGCCATCAATGCCATGCAGGTAGGCAACTTCGGCGAATTCGAATACTGGTTCGCGATCGTCAAGGTCATTGCCATTGTCGCTTTCATCCTCGTCGGCCTCGGACTGATCTTCGGCCTCGGCCCCATGCGCTGCGGTCGGCTTCTCCAATCTCACCGCCCACGGCGGGTTTTCTTCCCCACGGCATCAAAGGCGTCTGGCTGGCCATGACGCCTCACTCTTACCAGCTACATGGGCGTGGAGATCATCGGCGTCACCGCCGGCGAAGCACGCGCAACCGGAAAAGACGATTCCCCGCGCCATGCGCACCGTCTCTCTCCGGCTCATCCTCTTCTATGTGCTTTCCATGATCGTCATGCTCTCGATGACGCCGTGGGACCAGATGGGCAGCGGCATCACCGGCAGCCCGTTTGTACTCGCCTTCGCGACCGTCGGCATCCCCTACGCCGCGAGCATCATGAACCTCGTGGTCATCACTGCCGCTCTGTCGAGTGCCAACACCAATCTCTACCTCACCACCCGCACGCTCTTCTCCCTGTCCCGCGATGGCTATGTGCCGCGGCGCTCGGCGCCTTGGCCGGAATGGCGTTCCGCACCTGCGCCCTGTCGCGTCTACCGGCGGCATGGTCGCCGCCATCCTGCTGGCCATCTTTGCTCCCGGACGGGCCTTCCTGCTGCTCTACGGAGTCGCAGTTGCCGGCATGTTCTTCGTCTGGATCGTGATCCTGCTTGCCCACCTGGCCTTCCGCCGCTCCCTGGGCCAGGCCCGTGTTGCCCGGCTACCCGTCCGCCTCTCTTTCTCCCCAGGAATGCAAATCGTCGCTCTGATCGGCCTCGTCGCCCTCGCCCTCAGCACCTTCTACGTCGACGGCCTGCGATACTCGCTCCCCAGCTTCCTGTCATTTCTCCTGCTCATCACGGCCTTTTACTTGGCGCTGAAGCGAAGAAACAGCCGCAAACTATCGCAGCTTTCTTACGGGCCATGAGGCGCGGTCGGAGGCCGCATAGAAGCGCCCGCAATGGAAAACCCCAAATGTCGCATATCAGGGAAATGAAGTTCCCTGATATGGGGGTTCATTCCCTGTTCGGTATGCACTCAGAAACGGAGGATCGGTCCAGGAGGCCAACTGATTCGAGCGTCATAGGGAGGGGTTCCAACCGAACCCATGCGCGGAATCTGCAATTTTCCCCGTAAATTGTCCTGTTAGCAGGGAATTCTGCCTCAGAGACCGGTTCGCAAACAGGCTCAATCCAGCGCTAAAAGTCTCTAAAATAATCAACTTATCGAGAATATTCGAACTATCAGTACTTTCCGGGGAATTCGCAGGAAATTACGAGCAAGGCCAAAGGGCAGCCAAGAAGAAATAGCCAATACCTGAAAAGGGATCAACAAGAGGGCGGCCTTTGGGCTGCTCCTGTCATTTTGCCAGTCCTCTCAGGACACACGAAGAAGCCTCCCCCAAGTCTCCACCGTGTGTCCGTACGAGGGGTGCGACTTGTTCAGGATCGCGTGAAAGTTGCACCAGCACAATCCTGCTTTGGTTTATTTGCTGATTACGCCTGCACCGTCGGCATAGGGTACGACCAAGGCAAATAAAGTGTCGTGGCAGACAACCGAAATACGTCCACCCTTATGGAGCTTTACACCTCTCCCGGCTGAACGGATATGCCTGGCTGTCGGAGCGCACGCTGGCGGTGATTGATTCGTCGATAAAGGGTACGCAACACTCTTTTCGGATATGGCCAATTCAAACTGTGGTATTGGTCGATACCTTCGTCCAATAGACCCGTCGTCGTAGTTCTGGCAATCTCGGCTTGCACGGTCGCTCGCGCCGAAAATGTAAGCGACTCGTACGTGGATGGCACAAGTAGACCGAACGAGAACACCCACGTGCCCGCGCCTATTCGATTTAAGAGGAGAATGGAATGGCATCAAAAGGAAAGGTCTTAGTGCTGGTTTCGAGCGGACACGGCTTACCGTTGGAAAATGGCGGATGTTATCGCGGTGCCGGCTATTACCTGAACGAGTTGACGGTTCCGGTCCGCGCGCTCATGCAGGAAGGCTACGAGATCACTTTCTCCAACCCCAAGGGCAACACGCCGCAACTGGATCTCCATTCCGCTGTCCCCGATTTCTTCGGCGGGGATGAGGGCAGGCTCCATGACTATTTCAAATTCCGCGACAGCCTGACTGGCCTCAGAAATCCAACTCGCATCTCGGATGTCGTTGCATCAGGCCTCGATCAGTACGACGCCGTTTTCGTTCCCGGCGGCCATGGCCCGATGATCGATCTTCTCGATGATCCCAACGCGGGCATCGTGATGAGACATTTCCATGAAACATCCAAGCCTACTGCGGTGCTCTGCCATGGCCCGATTTCACTGCTCTCCGCGCTTCCCGAATCGAAGGCG
This sequence comes from uncultured Acidobacteriaceae bacterium, assembly GCA_963846095.1. GTDB lineage: Bacteria > Acidobacteriota > Terriglobia > Terriglobales > Acidobacteriaceae > Telmatobacter. The sequence goes on along the minus strand of CAWJUW010000021.1, from coordinate 31,203 downwards.
TTTGTCGCCGCGCTGGCGGCGGGCGATACCGCTGGAGCGCTGGCCAGGGCCAAAGGATGGATCTATGCCGGATATAAGATGACGATCTTTTCGACAGCGGAAGAGCAGCAGCGGGAACCGCTTGAGATTGGTGGTAAGGTTCTCTTCTACCCGGACGTTGCCTTGCGCACGGCGGGTGGGGACGTGAGTGTGGCCGCTCCGTGGCAGAGCTATGTCCTTCAGGATCGCGAGTTGATCTCGGGTCAGAACCCGTTCTCGGACGAGGCGCTTCTGAAACTTCTTCTACCGGCACTCGAAGCGAAGAAGACAGTGACTGTGTAAGCGGGCTGGCCCATCCTCCATTGGGTCGAGTCTTCGCTACGAACGAGCGAGGCTGGGTCACTCATCGCTGTTCGACTCTCGCTGACCAGAAGCAGGTTGCGAAGCATGGGTTGTGTTAGTTCATTTTGCGCCCCTATTTGGGAACAGGAGCCGCTTGTTCGATATGCCGACTTTTTCGTTCAAGTGAAAGTCTCGACTGGAAGTCACCTCACCCAGTGTTCTTTCATTTGCGATTTTGCCGCTGGTCTGAACAGTTTGGCTGCCTGATTCATTTGGAAACTTGGCCGGGACGGCGCCTCTTCCTTCTGTTTTCCTTTCATTGCTTCGCGTAATGTAGGGCCACACATCCTGACTTCAGAACGGTTGACTCGACGAGCTTGAGTTTCAGCTTCTCTGTGAGACTTACGCCGTCCAGCAACCGTCTGCCTTCCCCCGCAACAATCGGCTGAACGACGAACAGGATATTCATCCACCAGGCCAAGCTCGATCAATTGCGAGGCGAGATCGACTCCGCCGACCAGAATGCTTTTCCCCTGCTCCTCTTTCAACCGCAGGATTGCATCTTGAAGGTTGTCGCGGACGATTCTCGTATTGGGGTCTTCGACACTGATCAACGTACGGGAGAACACAACCTTGGGGACGGCTGCGAACGCTTGCGCGAATTCCCGCGACGGCCCCGTCTCGGCCGGGTTCTTTGCAACGTCAGGCCAGTAAGGAACCATCAGCTCATAGGTCTTGCGCCCAAAAATCTGCACACCGGTGGTCGCCCGCAGGAAGCGGGCATGGAATTCAAGCACATCGTCACTGCCCACCCGCTTGGTGTGGTCGACGCAGCCGTCCAACGTCGTGTTGATTGCAAAGATCAGGTTCCGCATTTTCCCCTCGGATCGGTTGTCCAGATAACGATACCCGATCCGGCGGAGGTCATTGGGGCTGCCGGGCGAACAGCTTCACGCTGTAGGCAATGGGCAGGCCGACCACGATCATGTGCACCAGGAACCCTGAGACCAGATCGCGATAGGTGTACGGACCCATTGCGTGCAGTGCGGAGAGCGGAAGCACAATCAGGCTCATGACCAGTTGCACCGCGGCGCCAAAGAACAGGCCGCAGACGAGCGGATACTCGGCCAAAAACTTCAGCTTCCGGCTGGCCGCGAAGTAGATGGCGGCGGCGGCACAGGCGATGAAGAAATGCAGCAGAACCCCGAGGGCATACGTGCCCGCGCCTCCGTGAAATGCCGGAGGCCCCAGCAGGCCCCCAGCGATTGCCAGTGGAATGTCTTTGCCGAAAAGAATCATGGCCTGGGTAAGGTCGATGGTTCCTGCAACCAGACCGCCAGCCCCGATTGCCAGTAGGTTGTTGCGCATAGTACCTGTGAATGTAGCGGCGCCAAGGGCTCCCGGGCAGGCTGGAATCGCCGGGAAGGTGACGCGAATGCGATGAACCGTGCATGGCGTGCGCCCGGTCGGTGCCTGGCGGAGAACGCGACCGATAAGATGTTGCTGTGCCGCTTGCCGATCTAAAACGCCGCGCGCCTTCTTTCTGGTCTCTGCAGCTGGGTGCGTGGACGCTCTATATGCTGGCGAGCGCGATTTCCTACATTCCCTTCCGGCACATGCGCGGCCAGGTGATTTACCAGGGAGCTCTTCTCGTCACCACTCTGCTGGCAAGCTTTCTTCTCCATGCCGTTTGCCGCGGGCTCTGGCGCCGACAGGTCCAGCTGAGCTCCGCTGTGATGGTCTCGATTGGTTTTTCCTACGTGTTGGGAGTGTGCTGCACCACGGTGTCGGCTTTGCTCTCACTGCACTTTGCCAACCCCAACACACCGATCAGCTGGAGCCTGGTGTTTGCCGAGGCATTCGAACCCACGATCGTGCTGGTTGCCTGGAGCGCGTTCTACTTCGGCATCAAGCATTTCCTTACGGTGGAGGAGCAAAGAACCAGGCTTCTGGAGATTGAAGCGACGGCGCGGCAGGCGCAGCTGCAGGCCTTGCGGTATCAACTGCAGCCGCACTTTCTGTTCAACAGCCTGAATGCGATATCGAGCTTGGTGGTGACAAAGCAATCGGAGTTGGCAACCGACATGATCGCGCGGCTCGCGGGTTTGCTCAGGACGACGCTCAGCAGTCCCGAAGAGCATGTCGTGACGCTGCGGGAAGAACTGGCTGTGACGCAGGAATATCTTTCCATCGAGCAAGTGCGCTTCGGGCCGCGTCTTGCCGTTTCGCTGTGTGTGAGCACCGAGGCGTATGAAGCAAAGGTGCCGCGTTTTCTGCTGCAGCCGATTGTTGAAAATGCGATCCGTCATGGCATTGCGCGCCGGCCCGATGGAGGCGAGGTCGTTATCCGCGCCTCGACTGCAGCGGAGCAACTGCGCATTGAAGTGGAGAACGATCGAGGGAAAGCCGCAGCGCATGCCGCCGAGTTTGGGGACGGTGTGGGGCTGGCCAACACGAAGACGCGGTTGGAAGCTTTGTATGGGCCGCTTGGAAGCCTCTCCGTTTCCTCTCTCGACCACGAGCGCTTTCTGGTTTCGATGCAGTTTCCACTCTCCACAATCTCGGTCGGCGGGGGCGCGCTTTGAGCATTCGCGCGTTTGTGGTTGACGATGAGCCGCTGGCGCGACTGGGCGTTACCTCGCGTCTCGGCGCCTATGCGGATATGGTCGTGGTGGGCGAATGCTCAACCGGCGAAGACGCGCTGATCGCCATTCCCGCGGCCGCGCCTGACCTCTTGTTCGTGGATGTAGAGATGCCCGGGATGTCCGGAATCGATCTGCTCAGAGCGCTGCCGCGCGACCCGGGCAGATGCCTGGTCTTCCTGACCGCGCATGAAGAATACGCGCTCGACGCTTTTCATCTGGAGGCGACGGACTACTTGTTGAAGCCCATCGAGGACGCGCGCTTTGCGGCTTGCGTTGAGCGAGTGCGGCGCGCTCTTGCCCTGCAGCGGCAGGAATCCAGATTCGAGCAGCTTTACGAGTTGATGGCCGCTTCGAAACGCCGGGACAACGACGGCGTGATTCGGCGGTTCGCGGTGCGCAGCGGAAACAACATCGCCTTTGTCCCGGCCTCGGACGTGGATTGGATTGAAGGTCTGGGCGACTATGCCGGACTGCACGTGGGCAGCAGGACTCACCTGATCCGCGAAGCTCTCACAAATCTGGAGACGAGTCTCGACCCCAAGCAATTTGTGAGGGTGCACCGCTCGTCGATTGTGCAGTTGGAGCGCGTTGTGCGGGTGGAACCGTTGGCTAACCGCGATGCAGTGCTCACCCTGCGGGATGGCACGACCCTGCGCATGAGCCGTACCTATCGGCCGCGGTTTGAAGAATCGCTGTCGCGGTAATTGAGCCGCGTGAAGTGGTTGCCGCGCAGGCTCTCAGTCGTTTGATGCCATACTGAATAGACTATGGTTCGCATTGAAATCGATTATCAGGGTGATCTGCACTGCACGTCCGTTCATTCCCCATCCAAAACGGAACTGGCAACCGATGCGCCCGTGGACAATCAGGGCCGGGGTGAAAGCTTTTCTCCTACCGACCTGGTGGCAACGGCGCTCGGCACCTGCATGCTGACGACGATGGGCATCGTTGCCAAAAATCTCAACGTCAACATCGTGGGCGCCACGGCGACCGTCGATAAGGAAATGACGACCACGGCGCCGCGAAAGATCGATCGCCTGGTTTCGACGGTGAGAATGCCACACACAGTCGACGCTGAGATCCAGCAGCGGCTGGAAAATGCCGCCAATGGTTGCCCGGTGAAGCGCAGCCTGCATCCGGACGTTCAGGCGCCGATCGAGTTTGTCTGGGGATCATAAGGGACTGATCCCCTTCCCGCTCAGGAGCAAAGACTCAACGATGAAACTGAAGATACCTGACGGCAACTTTGCCGCCTACCTGTTCGACTGCGACGGCACCATCGTCGACTCCATGCCGCTGCACTTTGTCGCGTGGCGCACCGCGCTGGCTGAATGGAACTGCCCTTTTCCCGAGGATCTGTTTTACTCGTGGGGCGGCAAGCCGGTGCCGGAGATTATTTCGACGCTGAACATCATGCATTGCTTGAACATGCCGGTTGAGTCACTGGGAATTCGTAAGGAGAACCTTTACTTTGATTTGCTGCCGACGTTGAAAGCAATTCCTGAGGTGCTCGCGCATATCGATGCAGATCAGGGACGCGTTCCCTTCGGGGTGGTGTCGGGAAGCCACCGCGAGTCGGTGATCCGGTCGCTCACGACGGTAGGTTTGCTCGATCGCTTTCAGACCATCGTGGCAGCCGAGGATTACGCGCGCTCGAAGCCGGCGCCGGATGGATTCCTGCTTGCGGCCGAGCGGCTCGGTGTTGCACCCAAGGACTGCCTGGTCTTCGAAGATACCGACCTGGGCATTCAGGCCGCGACCGCAGCGGGGATGGCTTCGGTGCAGGTGCCTTCGCCGATGGAGCGGAATCGGCCGGAAGAAGTTTGAACGGAACCGGCGCAGGCCTTCCATCGTAGGATTTGAACAGGCATGCCCACCCCCTTGACATCCACCCCTGCTGGACTTGAATCGGCTCAGACCCACGCCGTCGCACCGATCGCGTGGGCTCCTGTGCTCGCGGTCGCCGCGGCCATCACGGCTCTGCACATCGCCACCAATGGCCGCTACGGATTCCATCGCGACGAACTGCAGTTTCTCTACGACGCGCGCCACCTCGACTGGGGATTCGTGGCCTATCCTCCGTTCACGCCCTTTGTCGAGAATGTGAGCCTGCATCTGTTCGGCTTGTCGATCGTCGGACTACGCATGGCATCGGTTCTTGCCCAGGCGGCGATCATTGTGGTCTCCGCCCTGATGGCGCGCGATCTGGGCGGCAACCGGCTCGCGCAGTTCACGGCGGCACTGGCCGTGGGCCTTTCTCCCGTGCCCATCTTTGAAGGCACCGAATTCCAGTACACCTCGTTCAGCTACTTCTGGTGGATCCTGGCGAGCTGGTTTACGATCCGCCTGCTGAAGAGCGAGAATCCGCGCTGGTGGCTTGCCATCGGTGCGGCGCTCGGCATGGGCATGCTGACCAAGTATTCCGTGGTCTTCTTCGTCGCGGGCTTGCTGGTGGCGCTCGTTCTTACGCGCTCGCGCCGATACTTCGCGTCCCCGTGGTTCTGGGGTGGCGTGGGCATCGCGTTGCTTCTGCTATCGCCGAACATTGTGTGGCTGATGCGGCATGACTTCATCTCCTACCAGTTTTTGCAGCACATTCATGCGCGCGACGTGGGCATTGGGCGCGCCGCGGGATATTGGAAGGACCAATTCCTCGCGGATGCCAATGTGTTTGCGGCGCCGCTCTGGATCTTGGGACTCATTGCTTTCTTCATGAGCACCCGCTATCGCATGCTGGCCTGGATGTATGTTGTGCCGGTCGCCGTCTTCTGGCTGAATAAGGGACGCTTCTATTACGTCGCCGAGGCGTATCCCCCGCTGCTTGCCATGGGCGCCGTTGCTGCCGCGCACTGGGTCGCACGCGCGGAAGACCTGGCAGCGCGTGACCATCGAAGCTGTCTTCTTCACCGGAGTGGCCGCAGTGGGTGCTTTCGCCATCGCGTTGCTCGTCCCTGTCGCGTCGAGTGGCCCGCTGCGCGACTTTGCGCTCAGCAGAAGCAGCGATCTACGCGAAGAGTTTGGCTGGAATGAGTTGGTGCGCACCGTCGCCGGCATTCGCGATTCGCTCACGCCGGAGCAGCAGGCGCATCTGGGCATTACCGTGGGTAACTATGGCGAGGCCGGAGCGATTGAGATTCTTGGGCCCGCCTATCATTTGCCGCATGTCATCAGCACCACCAATACGGGTTGGCTCGTCGGCTACCCCACGCCGCAGCCCACGACGATCATTGCGCTGGGAATCAGCGAGGATCAGGCGAACGAGATCTTTACTGGGTGCCGTCTTGCGGGCCACAACGGAAATGCTGAAGGCGTGCGCAACGAAGAGAGCCAGAGCCATCCGGATATTTTTGTTTGCGGACCGCCGCGGAAGCCGTGGGCGGAGGTCTGGAAGGAACACAAGGACTTCGGGTGAGCGGATGCGTGGTGATGGCGTTTAAAAAAGCAGGTCCTTCGACTCACCACCCCCGAACTGAAATACGTTCGGGGCCCCTTTCGCTCAGGATGACGACGCAGATTCTTCGAGAAGATCAACTAGATCCGTGCCTTCAGTAGAGCAGCACCGCTAGGCGATATGCGGTGAAGGTGCCTTCCAGGCCTTGCGGTTCGCAGCTGCCTACGGCGGCTCTTCGATACTCGCCGGAGCGGGCTTTCTTCACCAGATCGTCCGGCAACACGGTCAGGTCGGGGTTCTGCCAGCGCATTAAAAAGTGGGGAGCATCGGATCCGTTGAAGTGGCCGTTCGATGCGCAATAGGCGCGGGCCTCTCTTGGATCTCCGGAGATGGCCAGCCCGTATCGCTGCAACATGCCGGCGACCTTCCCTTCGACCTGGGCCTGCGTGAGTGTCTCCACGGACTTGGAGAAATCCTGAACGGCGAAGAGAACGCCCTGCGCGGCCACAACGGCGATGCCCACGTGATCGACATCGGGGCTGAGAAGGTTGGCGCGGTGCGGCGGAGAATTCATCCAGCCCTGGTGCAGGCTCGCGGGAGAGGCGGCGACGGCGATGTTCTCTTCAATCAGGCTGAAGTGCGCCCCGGCCTGCGCGGCGCGCTCCGTGAGATCGAGTTCGCCGTTATAGCGATGCGCGATGGGCCCCTCGACCGCCATGCGCTGGCAATGACGAAGCGCGGCTTGCGCGAGCGCGGGATCCCATTTGAGTGCGGGCAAGCCCTGTGCGGCACGCGCCTGGTTGGCGAGCGCAAAGACTTGCTCAACGGCCCCGCGCATGTCGGACTGGCCCGACTGCGCGTACTGCGGCTCTGCGGCGAACGACTGCCGCGGAGCGCCGGCAATTGCCAGCGCGATCCCGCTCAAGAGGAGAACAAAGCCACGATGAAAAGCGATCATGACTTATTCAACCCCAAAACGTAGAAGAATGTCGCTCGATTCCAGCGCACCTAACACGAAAGTGGGACAGGCGATCACGACTCGCCGTCGGCGACGTTGAGCGCCGGCTCGAGCTGGTTCTTCGCTGTATCGTCCCGCGGGCCGATCCAGATGAGAAGAATGACAGCGGGCAGCGCGACGATGCTGGTGACCAGAAAGAAACGGACCCAGCCGATTTTTTCTGACAAAACTCCGCCCGAGGAGGCGACAACGGTGCGGCCCAGCGACGCGAGCGCGGCGAGCAGCGCATATTGAGTCGCCGTGTAGGCCGGAGAGCAAAGACTGGAAAGGTAAGTCACCAGCGCGGTTCCGGCCATGGCGCCGGTGAGGTTCTCGGCAGTCACGCAGAGGGCCAGGTAGCCGATGCGATGCCCGCCCACGGCCTGCAGCACGAAGAACAGGTTGCCGATCGACTGCAAGACACCGCAGAGGATCGAGCGAGCGGCGAATGCCGAATCGTGTGGTCACGACTCCGCCGAGAAGCGCGCCGGTCACGATGGAGAAAAATCCGAACACCTTCGACGCGAAGGCAATCTCGGGAAGCGAGAAGCCCAGCGAGATATAGAGCGGCGTCGACATGACACCGGCCATGGCCTCGCCGAGTTTATAGCCGAAGATGCAGATGAGGATGAGCGGCCAGAGCGGCCGCCGCATGAAGTCGCGAAAGGGACCGATGACGGCGGTGACCAATGCCTGCTCGACCGCCTTCCAACCGGAGGGCGCGGCGCGTGGGTCTTTCGTCGCAACTTTCGGTTCAGGGCTCAGCAGGAAAACCAGCATGCCCACGCCCACGAGCGCGGCCATGGTGGCATAGGCCGCGAACCAGCCGGCGTAGTTCGCAATCAGCAGGCCGCCCGCGCCGGAAACGAGCATGGCAATGCGATAGCCGGACTGAATCATGGCCGCGCCGGGCGCCTGCTGATCGGGTGTGAGGCTCTCCACGCGCCACGCATCGATCGCAATGTCCTGGCTCGCGGAAAGAAACGCAACCAGCACCGCCAGCATCGCCATGCGCGGCAGGTTATGCTTCGGATCGCTCATGCCCAGAGCGAGAATTGCGCCCATCAGCAGGATCTGGACAGTGATGCCCCAACCGCGCCGCCGGCCTAACGGGAGAGGCGGAGGCACGCGATCCATCAACGGCGCCCACAGAAACTTGAATGCGTAGGGGGTTCCGACCAGCGCAAACGTCCCAATGGCCGCGCGGCGCACCCCGTTGGTCGCCAGCCATGCCGAGAGCGTGGAATACGTGAGCAGGAACGGCAGGCCGCTCGCGAAACCGAGAGCGAGCGTCTGCAGCACGCGCGGCTTGGTGTACGTGGCAAGGGCGTGCCGCCAGCCGGTTGGTGCGCCAACTTCGTTGCTTGGGGAGGACTCGGTCATCGCGGGAATCGGGTGTCCTCTCTCAGCCTAACCCGGAGCGGCTCCGCGCTTGTCCGCTTATTCTGGACAGATGAATGTGGGTATCCTCAGCGATACACATGGCCTGCTGCGGCCCGAGGTTGCGCCGGCGCTTGCGGGCGTTGAACACATCCTGCACCTGGGCGATGTGGGCAAGATTGCGATTCTGCGCGAACTCGAAAAGATTGCGCCGGTGACAGCGATTCGCGGCAATGTGGATCGCGATGGGCCCTGCGCGGAATTGCCGGAGACCGAGGTTGTGCTGTTCGAAGGACACTATCTTTACCTGCTGCACGACCTGAAGGCGCTGCACCTCGACCCCGCGGCCGCAAAGTTTGCTGCGGTGTTGTCGGGGCATACGCATATGCCCAACACGTATCGGAAGAAGGGCGTGCTCTATTTCAATCCCGGAAGCTGCGGGCCGCGGCGCTTCAATCTGCCGGTGTCGATTGGGATGCTCATGATTGAGGCGGGGAAAGAGGTTGACGCGCAGATTGTGACGCTGGCTCGATAGAGACTGCTCTGTGCCTCGTTCATCGCGTCGTTTGCGATGAGCGGGAGGTTGCCGGTTGTCCTTCGCGTTGGGTGATAAGGAACTGGCGGCTCCCGCCCACTCATCGCGATAAAACTGCGATGAATGGGGAACAGTTCCTTGTCCTTCTTCCGGGCTCATCGCGCTGTGCCCCGTTCATCGCGTCGTTTGCGATGAGCGGGAGGTTGTTCTTCGGTCTGGTGATAACGAACTGACGGCTTCGGCCCACTCATCGCGATAAAACTGCGATGAATGGGGAACAGTTCCTTGTCCTTCTTCCGGGCTCTTCGTGCTGTGCCCCGTTCATCGCGTCGTTTGCGATGAGCGGGAGGTTGTCCTTCGCGTTGGGTGATAACGAACTGACGGCTCCCGCCCACTCATCGCGAGAAAACTGCAATGAATGGGGCACAGCTTGTTGTGCTTCTCCTGCAGCAGCAAGCCTCTACATCTGGCTGTGAGAGGGGTTGAACAGCTCTTCTTCCGGCTCGATGTGGACGAGGACGTTGGCTACCCGGTCGACTCGCGTGCGCACGCTGTCTTCCACCTCATGGGCGATGGCGTGGCCGGAACGCACCGTGAGATCTCCCTTCACCACCACGTGCAGGTCGACGTAATACTTGAAACCCACCTTGCGCACGAAGCATTTCTCGAGGCCGAGCACGCCGTCGACAGAGGCCGCGGCGGAGCGAATCTCTCCTTCGATCTCGTGCGGCGGCGCGGTATCGAGGATCTCTGCAAATGGCGCCTGGATCTGCCGCCATGCGCCATAGAGGATCACCGGCGCGGCGCACAATGCGGCCCAGTCGTCGGCAGCGGCATGCCCGGTGACAAGAGCAACCGAGATTCCGACAAACGCGAACAGGGACGTGATTGCGTCGCTGAGATGGTGCCAGGCATCGCCGCGCACCGCCGTGCTGTCGATGTCGCGCGCGATCTTGGAAACGTAGCGCGAAAGAATCACCTTGAGCGGGATCACCGCGACCAAGACCCATAACGTGTACGGCAGGGGCAAGGGGTGCGGCGTGCGGATGAGGGCGATACTCTCGAGCGCGATGAGCAGAGACGCGAGGGCCATGCCCAGGCCGACGACCATTCCCGCAACGGGTTCGGCTTTGCCGTGGCCGTAGGGGTGATCGTTGTCGGGCGGCTTGACCGCCACGCGCAGGCCCAGGTACACCACGCCGGAGCTGAACACGTCGGAAAGCGACTCGACGCCGTCGGCGATGAGCGCGAAGGAGTGGCCGAAAAAACCCACGATGCATTTGGCCGCGGCCAGTCCAAAGTTCGCAGCAATGCTGACGAGCGAGGAACGGAGCCCCTTCTGAATGTGTTGGTCCCGCGCGGACAAGCCGTCCGCGGCGAGTGTCGTGAGGGCTCTCAATTCCACGTTCTCCATCATAGCGGTCGGTTGGCATTCCCGACGGCGGGTGCGCGCATCGGCAAGGATCGCCGTCCGGCAGTTGCCGGGAAGCAGGTTCCCTTCCTGCCGTTGAAAAACCGCGGGACCGCCTAACCTATTTGTTTTGTTTGCTGAGGCCAAAACGGGAGGGTAGGCAGGGGGTCCTCCGTTTGTGGGCACGTTCTTTGCGGATACGGGCTCAGGCGCGAAGGTGCGAGGGCGATCCGGGCGGCGGTGTGCCCCATTCATCCGCAGTCTCATCGCGGATGAGTGGGCAGCCACGACCTCCCGTTCCCGTCCATATCAGGGCTGCAGAGAGTCGCTCATTTTTTTCGTCCCGTTTTGCATTGAATTATCCCCTCTCGGCGCACAATGAAATCAATCCACATTAGTCAAGGAAGCCGGCGGGTTTTTGGGTATCTTGCCTAGTTATCACATAGGCTTGTGACATAGAAATGTGATCTAACTCACGCTCCTCACACGTAACTTGCTTTATAGGTACCCATCTTATTCATTACTACTGACTTTGCAGTAAGCAAACATAACCTCTCCGTACAGAATCTAATTCGATGTAGAGTTAGTCATGGCACGCGTTGGTGTGCCGAGTTGAATCATCCTGCACTTACTCAGTTGTGCGAAATAATCATCTGACCAGCCCAACGGGCGACGCCCCCTTGCAAGAAAAGGAAATGACGTGAAAACGGCGCGGTCTTTGTACTCTCTCTTCTGCAGTTCTTTGTTGTTTGCCCTGGCAATCTCAGTTCCGGTTCTCATGACAAGTTGCGGCGGAGGCGGCTCGAGCACACCTCCGCCCGCTACGCCCTCGGTGACGATCGCAGCCAGCCCGGCTTCTGTTGCAGCGGGAAGCGCGTCGACGCTCACCATCAGCGCAGCCAACGCGACCAGCGTAACGATCTCCGGGTCGGACGGCAGCAGTTACACGCTGGCGGCCACGGGCGGGACCGCCTCGGTGACACCGTCGGCGACCACGACCTACACGGTGACGGCCACAGGCGACGGAGGCAGCAAAACAGCAACCGCGACGGTTTCGGTGCTGACCGGACCTGCGCCAACGGTGACGATCGCCGCCAGCCCTGCTTCGATCACGACTGGTGGCTCCTCAACGCTGACAGTGACGGCGGCGGATGCGACCAAGGTCACCGTAGCAGGATCCGATGGCAGCACCTATGCGCTGGCGGCCACCGGCGGAACGCAGGAAGTGACCCCGGCTGCGACGACGACTTATACAGCCACGGCGGTGGGCACCGGCGGCAATGCAACAGCGACGGCCACCGTGACGGTGACTGCCGGGCCGGCGCCGACCGTATCGATCAGTGCAAGTCCTGCGTCGATCATGACTGGAGCATCTTCGACACTCACTGTCGTGGCGAGCAATGCCACCGCGGTGACCGTGGCCGGATCGGACAGGAGCAGCTACACGCTAGCGGCGACAGGCGGGACACAGCCGGTGAGCCCAGCTGCGACCACCATCTATACGGCCACCGCAACCGGGCCGGGAGGCAGCACGACCGCAACAGCGACGGTGACGGTGAGCGCCGTGCCTGCGCCAACCGTCGCGATCAGCGCGAGCCCGACGACGATCAGCGCCGGCGCGTCTTCCACGTTGACGGTGACGGCGACCAACGCCACCAGCGTCACCGTGACCGGTTCCGACAGCAGCAGCTACACGCTGGCCGATACCGGCGGCACGCAAGCCGTGAGCCCTGCGGCGACGGTTACCTACACCGCAACCGCTGCGGGCGAGGCGTCGGGACTCTCGGCAACGGCAACCGCGACGGTGCAGGTGGGATCATCGCAAGCCATCAACCACGTTGTCTTCATGATGCAGGAGAACCGCACCTTCGACACGTACTTCGGCATGCTTAACCCGTACCGCCAGGCAAATGGCTGGAACGTGGGCGACGACGGCGTGACCTACAACGTGGACGGCATTGAGGACAAGCTGAACACCACCAATGAAAGCGATCAGGGCCAGTTCTTCCCGCTCTTCAAGTTCACGAGTACCTGCATGGATGACTCGACCTCGGGCTGGCTGGAGAGCTTCGGCGATATCAACCGGTGGAACTTCAACCTGACCCGCCCCATCAAGATGGATGGCTTCGTCCATGATGCGCAGGGCTACGCGGCCAGCTGCGCGGCTTCAGGCAATTGCTCGGGCGACTTCACGGATACAGCAGGCCAGCGCGCGATGGGCTACTTCGACCAGCAATATTTGAATTACTACTACTTCATGGCTGCGCAGTTTGCGGTTTCCGACCGATGGTTCTCGCCCATCGCAGCGAAGAGCACGCCCAACCGGCTGGCGACGATGACCGGAGGCACGACCCAGGCACTTGTCTTCGATCCCGGCAGCGACGATCACATCGGGAAAAGGCCGATCAACTCGATTTTTCAGGAACTCGACCAGGCGGGTATCTCGTGGAGGGTGTATTACACGGTAACGACCGCTCAGTGTCTCGACCCTGCGGACTGCCCGGGTGGTTATCCCAGTTATCCTTCGACGACGCTCGCTTATCTGACTTACTTCCAAAAGTATTTCTACGAGAACCCGACCCATGCCGCGTGCACAGGCACGACGCAGCCTTCCAGCGTGGTTGGCGACGCGTCGAACTTCTTCTGCATCGACCCCAACCACATTGCGCCGCTGTCGTACTACTTCAGCGACCTGACCAATGGAACGCTGCCGGCCTTCGCGTACATCGAGCCCGGCTACGGGCAAAACGACGAGCATCCGGGATCGTTTCAGCCGGTACTGGTGGGGCAGACGGCGATGGCGAAGATCATCAACGCGTTCATGGCAAGCTCCGCATGGAACGACTCAGTGTTCTTCTTCAGCTACGACGAGGGCGGTGGACCGTACGACCACGTGCCGCCGGTCCCGGGCCACTCCAACGACAACACGGATGCCTCGCTGGGGAAGATTCCGGATATTGTTCGATCTCGGTGCAGCCCGACAGCTGGTATCCTTGCATGCCGCCGGCGGGCGTCACGGCGACAGCGCATTGCGATCTGAAGGGCGACAGCCCCGGAGCGCTGGCCAGCCAGGCCGCGGACGATCAAGGGCTTCGGAGCGCAGCTTGGCTTCCGGCTGCCGAATATCGTGATCTCTCCGTTTACCCGGCGGCACTATGTGTCGCATATCCCCATGGATCACACCGCGGTCTTGAAGTTTGTCGAGAATCGCTTCATCGGGCCGTCGGCCCATCTGACGGCGCGCGATGCGGCGCAGCCGGACTTGCTCGACTTCTTCGACTTCGTGAATGTGCCGTGGGCTACGCCGCCGTCGCCGCCGATCCCTGTGACGAACGCGATCCTGCAGAAGAATACCTGCACGCCCGCGAGTATGTAGCCACCTGCGGTGGGGCAGACGCTCGCTTCGCGCTCGCACGGGCGTCTGCGCTCCCCCAAGCCCCAAAGTCCACTCGCCGAATTCCGTATTCGCCGGTGTTAGTCTTAGTGCCTGCGAATCGAAGCCCGGACAGGTTCTAAGTGGGTTTGATTTCCGAGGGACAGACCCAACTACTGGCACTGCAAGCGGTCGCGTGCATCGTCTTCCGAATGCAATAACAGTGATTCTTGACTGAAAGGACCGCATGGCAGGAAAGATAGTCTTCTGGCTTCCTGTTTTCATTGTCGGCATCTCGACCTTGAACTTGCAGGGTCAGATTAAAAACGAAACGTGGCGCCTCGAATCTGCGCGGATCGAGCCCGGCACTGGCGAGTGGAGAGGCTTTCTGCATGCAGAACTCACGAGGATGGGAGACGCGCGCAATGGAATCAAAGTCGAAGGTCCGGTTGTCTCGATCAAAATCGATCTTGCTTACGTTTCGGACGACCGCCTTGTCCTTCTTGGAGAGGCAGGAAGGACCCAGGCAGTAGAGATCTTCGATATCGATACCGGCCAGAAGCGAGATTGGTTCTTTTGCTATTCGCCGCAACGAATTTCCGATTCAATGATCGCGAGCGTTGAGTACTATCCTTCGATGACCGCCGAAACACCGACCGATGTTCTCTTGATCTACGATCTCTCTAAAACACCCCTTGAGAACCGGCTGGACAAATCTTCCAGAATCCCTCCGCAGCGGAAGGACCGTCCTGTTCAAGTCGGAATACCGGTTTTCCCCGAGAGCAACGCCGAACATAGATCCTACTTGAACCATGTTGAATCGGAGGCAATGAGGTATGCGTTTGCTGGCTCTGTCTATAAGATGCTGACCGGAAGCGAACTGGCCTTCGCAGCCCTTCGAGATCTTTCCGGCGGCCACAGAAAGATGGAACTGGTCCTCGTGAACCTCGCGGATGGGCCTGACCACGCCAGGTCGAAGATATTCCCCGTGGCCGATGAGCTGGCGAAATACGACGTAACGGGGATCAAGGAATCCCGACCTGGAAAGATCGAGCTCACGCTGAGCCTGAGCGGGCAAGCAATCCAGAAGACAACGATTGCGATTGAATAGTCGTTCAACGGCTGGAAAATGGACGGCAATCCCTTTGCCGGCACCAGACCTCGCCCTGTCTCCTGGTGGTCGTGTCACCGCGAATCGTCCCTTTGCTGACTCGTCGCATCGTTCTGCGCGCGAAATCGCATTGGGCGTCGTGTGGCTCAATCAGCGGGCTCGGCGATCTCGTCGATGGCTGTCTGTCGAAACAGACGGATGATCGGCTCACGCGGGAGGCGAACACTGCGGGGCATGGACGCCCACTCATCCGCGATGAGACTGCGGATGAATGGGGCACACTTCGAGGTTGGTACAGGTTTGTGCTTTCCCAGGTCCCCGCATGCGAGGGATCCTTCGGCTTCGCTCAGGACAGGCTCTGGGGCACCCGGCTCTTGCTGAGAGCTGACGGCTGAGAGCTGAAAGCTGAGCGCCGTGCTAGTCGGCTGGTTGCGGGGCTTCGTCGATGGGCTCGACGCGGATGCGGGCGATGCGGCGGGCGTCCATCTCCGTGACCGTGAGGCGGCGGCCTTCGAAGTCGGTGCTCTCGCCGACGACGGGAATGTGTCCGAGACGCATCAGCACAAAGCCCGCCAATGTCTCCACGCCGCCGTCGCGCGGCAGGCTCCACTGCATCTGCGTTTCGAGATCGCGCAGGTTCACACTGCCATCCATCAGGAGCGCGCCGGAGGGCGTGGGGAGCACCGGCAACGCGGGGTGATCGAATTCGTCTTCGAATTCGCCGGTGAGCTGTTCGATAGCGTCTTCCGCGGTAACCAGGCCAACCGTTGAGCCGAACTCGTCCACGACGATGGCGAGGTGGCGTCGGCGCTGCTGAAAGTCGCGGATCAAGTCGAGGACCGTCTTGGTTTCGGGAACCACCAGCACGTCGCGCATCACCTGGGCAACGCGCAGCTCATGAAACGATGTGGGCGTCGCCTGGCGCGCGGGCCGGAAGTACATGAGCCGGGCCAGGTCTTTGGAGTACACCACGCCGACCACATGCTCGGGCCCGCGGGTCTCGTCGTAGATCGGGACGCGGGAGTGCATATGATCGATGACCTGCGCGCTGGCCTCTTCCAGCGGCATGTTCGACGGCAAGGAGAATATCTGCGATCGCGGGGTCATGATCTCGCGGATGGTGACGTCGTCGAGCTCGAGGGTTCGATGGATGAGGGTTTCCTGGAAGCGCGGCAGCAGGCCCATGCGGCGCGCCGAGGTGGCGATGAGTTTGAGTTCCTCGGGCGAGTGGACAGCGCCGCGTTCCGAAAGCTGAATGTCGAAGCCGCGGAGGATCAACGCGGCCGACCCTTTAAGGAAGCGCACGGCAGGGCGCGAGACCGCCATGAAGAGCAGCATGGGCGGGGCGACGGCGACCGCGAGGGCTTCCACGCGGCGCAGGGCCAGCGATTTGGGCACCAGTTCGCCGACCAAAACATGGAAATAGGTGATGACACAGAAGCCCAGCGCCACGGCAACGATATGTGCGTAGAGCAGCGCGTGCGGCGAAGTGATCGGCACGACATTAAGCCAGCTGAACAGGACCGAGGCGGCGAGCGGTTCGCCGATCCAGCCGAGCGCGAGCGAACAGAGGGTGACGCCCAGCTGCACGGCGGGCAGGAAGTCGTCGAGATCCAGTTGCAGGCGGCGCACTGCTCGGGAGCCGGGAACGGACGCGGCGAGGAGCTGCTCCACGCGCGTGTCGCGGATGGAGACGAGGGCGAATTCCGCAGCCACAAAGAATGCGTTGGCCAGAATTAACAGGACCACCGCAACAAACTGGAGCAGCGAAAGACCGTGCATCTGGTTGTGAGGATAGCAGTTCAGTGGTCAGGGATCAGGGACTAAGAGAGCCAAGGGAATAGGGAATATAAAACGGTAGGGATGCGGGGAACCGGGATTGATCGCGGCGCGTACAGGAATGGCAAGTGCGACGTGCGCGTGCCGGTTCTCTGTTCGGCGGCGCACATAGGTGTTCGCAAGCGGACACTGCGGCGAGCCCGAAAAATCTGTGGAACCTGGGCAGGGGCTATCAAGCAAAGGGGTTACTGACTGTAACAGTTTGGCCACTGAGATGCCTTCCGATATGCCGAGATCAAGTTCGTCGTAGTTTCGGTAATGAACATCCGACGCGTTTCCGACCACTAACCATTGATCACTGACCACTGAGATCATTGACCACTGAAAAGAGAGGTAATGTATGAAGCGTTTGGTTCTGGCAGCTGCAGCTCTGGCACTCGCGGCGGCGCCCGCACTGGCCTCCGAGGCAACGTTTGAGCGCACACTCAACGCGAGCGGCCGCATCGAGTTATCGGTCGCCACCGGCTCCGGTCATATTCATCTGAAACAGGGTGGGAGCGGCCGGGTTCATGTGTTTGCGCATGTGAAGTCGAATTGGGGTGGAAGCGATGAGCAGGTGCAGCAGATTGCCGCCAATCCTCCCATCGAGCAGACGGGCAACATTATCCACATTGGCGAACGCCACCAGAACTACCACAACATCAGCATCGACTACGACATTGAAGCACCTGCGGATTCGTATCTCGACGCAGGGTCGGGGTCCGGCGATGTGGTGGACGAGGGCGTGGGTGAGAACGCCAAGCTCAACACCGGCTCGGGCAGCATTCATGCCACCGGCCTGCACGGCAACTACACCGTGAACACGGGCTCCGGCAGCATCTATGCCGAGGGAGACTCGGGCGGCGATGTGAAGGCGGAGACGGGCTCCGGCAGCATCGAGTTGAAGGGCGTGAAGGGCAGCCTGAAGGCTGAAACGGGTTCCGGCAGCATCAAGGTGAGCGGCGCACCGACCGCACCGTGGAAGCTGCAGACCGGCTCGGGCGGCGTGGAATTGTGGGCCGGCGACGCTCCTATGACGCTGGATGCCGAGACCGGCTCCGGCACCGTGCACACCGATCGCGAAATGCTGACACAAGGCTCGACGGATCGTCACCATGTCACCGGCAAGTTGAATGGCGGCGGCCCCACGGTACGGATCGAAACAGGCTCGGGTGACATTCGCGTTCACTAGGCGTCTGTCTCCTGGGAATCCAGGCTTGTGTTCGCTGAGTTGTGAGACGCCGGAGGTCGCCCCCTCCCGGTTGTTTCACCCCGCCCCGGAGAATTCAAATTCTCCGGGGCGGTTCTCTTTGGCAGCCGCGGGTAGATCACGCCGCACCCTCCGCAGCGGCGTTCTTGGCGGTTCAGGTCCATCGATTTCACCCGCGGCTAGGTTCGCGTGGCATCCCGCGCATACGACTGCTCATGCAGAGGACCGTTAAACTGGAAGCATGATCCGCGTTTTTCGTCCGATTCCCGTCGAGCGTCTCAAACTTCTGGTCTTCGATCTGGATGGGACGCTGATCGATTCGGCGCAGGATTTGTGCAACAGCGTGAATGCGACGCTGGCACACTTCGGCCACGCGCCGCTCGATGATGAGACCATTGCGAATTTCATCGGCGACGGCGCATTGATGCTGATGCGGCGTGCCATGAGCCGGGCCTACGGCGCTCCGGTGGAGGAATCGTTTCTGCAGGCCGCGTTCGCGTTCTTCCTGGAGTACTACCGCGAGCACAAGCTCGATTTCACGTATGCCTATGCCGGCGTGCTCGAGTCGCTCGAGGCGCTGCATGTGTTGCATCATCTGCCGCGCAAGATGGCGGTTCTTACGAATAAGCCGGTGCGGCCGGCGCGGGATATCTGCTCGGCGCTGGGGCTTGCGCCTTACTTCATGGAGATCTTCGGCGGCAACAGCTTCAACACCAAGAAGCCCGACCCGGAGGGTTTGCGGACGCTGATGGCGCAGGCAGGCGCGGCTCCCGATGAGACCGCCGTGATTGGCGACAGCAACGTGGATGTTCTGACCGCTCGCAACGCGGGCGCGTGGTCGATCGGCTGTACCTTCGGTCTCGCGCCGACCACCCTGGAAGAGACGCAGCCGGACGTGCTGGTCGATTCGCCGCTGGAGTGGATGGAGGCGCTGATTCCCCAGGCCAGCCCCAGTTCCCTTCCCGCAAGGCCTTAGGATGCTGCGAGTTGCGCCGCACTGCGATGGGTGCGCCCGCAGACGCTGAATGGGTAAATCGGTTCAATACTGAAATTTTTTCGGTTTTTGCACGCAATTAGTCCAATTTCTGCCCGATAATGGTAACGATACCTTTTGTAGTAAGCTCGACCTTTTTTGCCTGATCGTTCTGGCGAATTCTCTGCCTGGAGATCTGAATCATGCGTTTGCACTCCCTCAGCCTTGCTCTTCTCTTGCTGCCCACCACTCTTGTCGCCACCACGATCGCCCCAACCACATCTGCGCCAGCGGCACCGGCGGTGCACGGCGTTGTTGCCGACGCAACCGGCGCGATTGTGCCCAATGCGGAAGTCGACCTGCTCGACACCACCGGCACGGTGGCCGGCACCATTCACTCCGATGGCGAGGGCAACTTCCAACTCGCCGCTCCCCATGCGGGCAACTACACGCTGGTGGTTTCCGAGCCCGGATTTGAAACCGTGCGCACGCCCATCGTGGTGGCCGCCCGCGGCTTTGAAATCCGGCGGCGCGACTCGCTTCGACGGTTCTGCCCGCGCTGGCTCCGGTGCACATTGTGTTGCCGATCGCGGCCGTGGCTTCGACTGTCCGCGTGAATGGCGACAGCAGCGAAGACCTGACCGCGCCGGACGCGAACCACGACTCGTCGGTGATGACGTCGGGCGACTTGAAGGCGCTGCCCATCTTCGACAACGACTACGCCACGGCCATGAGCGCGTTCCTCGATCAGAACGTGAGCGACTCGGGCGGCACCGGACTGATGGTCGATGGCGTCGAGGCAAACCGCGCCACGGTTTCCGCTTCCGCCGTCGAACAGATCCGCATCAATCAGGATCCCTATTCCGCGCAGTACTACTGGCCGGGCCGCGGGCAGATGGAGATCATCACCAAGTCGACCGCCGACCACTATCACGGGCAATTCAATTTTCTCTTCCGCGATTCGGCGCTGAATGCGCAGAATGCGCTGGCGCCGACCAAGCCCTTTGAGCAGCGCCAGACGTTACGAAGGCCACATCACCGGGCCGATTCCGCACTCGCCGAAGACGCAGCTTTCTGGGCTCGTTCAATCGCGTTCTCTACGACCAGGATTCGGTGATCTGACGCGACCATCGTTCCCACCGCGGAGAATCCGACCGGCGCATACCAGGCCAACGTTTACACGCCCTCGCGCGACACCGAGTTCAGCACGCGCGTCGCGCACAAGTTCAGCGACAAGCACTCGGGCTACGCGCAGTACAGCTATCAGGATTGCGACCGCGCAGAACCAGGGCGTCGGCGGTCAGGCGCTGGCCGCAGCCGGCTACAACAACGAATTCCGCGAAGACGACTTTGTGGCGCACCTCGACCAGACGCTTGTCGGCCGTGCATGCTGAACCAGGTTTCCATCGTGGGCGAGCACGACTACCATCGCACAACATCGAACGTCGCGAAGCGCCGCAGATCAGCGTGGCGGGTGACTTTGTCATCCGGCTCGGCGCAGGCCGACTCGCTGGGCACCGAGTACAACTTGCGCCTCTACGACATGCTGACGTGGACGCACGGGCGCAACCTGATCAAGATCGGCGCGGGCACGCCGCACATCGATCGCCGCGCTTACGACGACAACACCAACGCGCTGGGCACCTACACCTTTGGCCCGACGCTCGCGTCCGATGGCACCGTGCTGCAGTCGGCACTTGCAGAATTACGCAGAACAACCTGCCCTCGGGATTCAGCGAAAACACCGGCGACGTGCACTTCGTCTATCACCAGCAGGAGATGGGCGCGTTTATTCAGGACCAGTTCAAGGTGAACGACCGCTTCAGCATCACGCCCGGCGTCCGCTACGACTGGCAGAATTTTCTGGCCACGCGGCGGCTTGGCTTCTCGCCGCGCGTCAGCTTCGCGTGGGTGCTCGAGCGAGAAGTCGAAGACCGTGGTGCGCGGCGGCGGCGGCATCTATTACGACCGCTTCGGCTCCGGCCCGCTGCTCGATCTTGCGCGCTATGAAGATGCGCGGCGTCGGGTCGCTCCTGCTGTCGCTGAATCCGACGACGCTGCCCGCGACGGGCTGCGTGCCGATTTCCAACTGCTACTACGCTGGCGGCGCTGCCGCCCTCCCTGGTTCAGCTCGAGCCCAATGCCAAGCTCCCCTACCAGATTCAGTACGGCCTCTCCATCGAGCGGCAGTTGGGCGAGAAGGCGACCGGCGTCGTCAGCGTCTATTCCGCGCGCGGCATCGACAGCTTCCGTTCGGTCGACATCAACGCGCCGACGCCGCAGTCCGGCTATACAGTCCGGCCGAACCCCGCCTACGGGCGCATCCGGCAGATGCAGTCGGAGGCCTTCTGGGAGGGCAATGGGCTGGACATCTCCTATCGCGGCCGGCTTGAACAAATACTTCACGGGATTCGGCCGCTATACCTGGTCGCACTACGACTCGGACACCGGCGGCATCGGCTGGTTCCCGCAGAACCAGTACGCCCCCAACGACGAGTGGGCGCGCACCAACTGGGATCGCCGGAACCGGCTCGGCATGTACGCCATGTTCCAGCCGGAGAGCGTCTTCAACCTCTCCGCCGGCATCTTCGCCAACTCGGGCACGCCGTGGACGGTCACGACCGGCACGGATGCCTATGGCGATGACCTGTTCAATGCACGGCCCGACGGCGTCGCCCGCAACTCCGAGACCATGCCGTCTTACGTGGACCTCGATCTGCGCTGGGGGCATGACTTCGCCATCACGCCGAACAAGGATGAAGAGGCGCCGCGGCTGGGCTTCTCGGCCGGGGCCTTCAACCTTCTGAACCACCCCAACGCGACCAGCGTCGACACGGTCGAGAACTCGCCGCAGTTTGGCGAGGTGACCGGCGTGGCTCCGCCGCGGCGCATCCAGCTGGGCATGCGGTTCCAGTTCTAAAGACCAGCTTTCAGCTATCAGCTCTCAGCTGTCAGCTTCTTTTTGGCGCTCTGCTAGTGGCGTGCTGTCCCAGGTCTCAGAATCGCCCTCGCGTTGCGGTTGGGGTCCACGTCCAGGGGAAAGCCGCAACCGGGTCCGGTTGCACGCGGGCCCTATTCCCTAATTCCCTAGTCCCTTGCCCCTGGCTCTCGGAACTTTTTCGGCGGTTCTAGCGTACCCTTGGTAGTGGAGCCTACCATGACCCCGCGATTTCTTCCCTTGCTGGTCCTGGGCGTCTGCCTTGCGGCGACGTCCGTGCAGGCGCGCGCCGACCAGGATGATGTCCAGTTCTTCTCCAACATCCATGTCTCCGAAGGGTCGACCGTGCATGACGCCGTGTGTTTCTTTTGCAGCGTTAACATCGAGGGCAAGGCTACGGGCGATGTGGTGGTGTTCTTTGGCAACACGCACGTCTCCAGCGAATCGCAGCACGACGTGGTCAACTTCTTCGGAAATGTGACCGCCGACGACAATGCCAGCATCGGCAACAATATTGTGAGCTTCTTCGGCCATGTGCGGCTGGGGTAGGATGTGCACGTCGGCGAGGACCTGGTTTCGATGTTCGGCGCGTTGCACACGGGCCAGGGAATCTGACCGTAAGTGGAGACCGCGTGGTGCAGCCGGCAATCGTGTTCTTCGGGCCCGCGATCTTTCTCGCATGCGATCATTATCCTGGTGGTGCGCGAGTATCGCTCGTATCGCCGCAGGCTGTTCTTGCGCGGCTACCAGTTCCCTCCCCAGCCTTAGGCTGCAGCAGGCGTTAGGCTGAATGCATGGGCAACGCAACAGCGCGGCACCGGTCGGCCTGGACCTGCGCCCATTGCGCATCGTCCTCCCTGGCGGCAGCGGGCAGGTTGGCACACTGCTGGCGCAGCTCTTTCAGGAGAGCGGGCACTTCGTCACCGTGCTCACGCGCAGCCCCTATCGGCGTCCCTGGCAAACGGTGCACTGGGACGGCCAGACCGAAGGCCCGTGGACGGAGACGCTCGACGGCGCAGACGTCTGCATCAATCTGCCGGGCGAAGCGTGAACTGCCGCTACACCCCCGCCAATTGCGCGGACATCTACAACTCGCGCATCGGCACGACGCGGCTGCTGAACCACGTGATTGCGGGTCTCCATGCGCCTCCCGCCGGTCTGGCTCAATGCGTCGACCGCGACCATCTACCGGCATGCGCTCGACCGGCCCATGGATGAAGCCACGGGCGAGCTGGGTGGCTACGAGTGGATCGGCAAAAAATCGCCGTGCGCCCGAGACATGGAACTTCTCCATCCAGGTGGCGAAGGACTGGGAGGCCGAGTTCTTTCGCATGCCGACGCCGCGCACCCGCAAGGTCGCCCTGCGGTCGGCGATCACCTTCAGCCCGGAGCCCGGGAATGCCTTCGCGATCCTGCTCAACCTGGTGCGCATCGGTTTCGGCGGATGGCAAGGAAACGGCAAACAGATCGTCAGCTGGATCCACGAAGACGATTTCGCACGGGCGGTCGCAGTTTCTCATCGCGCACGAGGGTTCGAAGGGCCGGTCAACTTCGCCTCGCCAAACCCCCTGCCGAATCGGGAGTTCATGGCGGCCCTGCGTGAAGCCTATGGGATTCCGAACGGGCTGCCCATTCCGGCATTTGCCATGGAGTTGGGCGCGTTCTTCCTGCGCACCGAATCGGAACTGGTGCTGAAGAGCCGCTACGTCGTTCCGACACGGCTGCTCGAAGCCGGGTTTCGCTTCGAGTTTCCTCTTTGGTCCGAAGCCGCCGAAGACCTGGTGCGGCAGTGGAAGAACAGCGAATGAAGACGCAGGGAATCAGGGAATCAGGGGTCACGATCGAGTGGGATGTAGGTGTCCCTGGTCTCGATTCCGAGACCACGGGAGAGTCACGAATTGCCATCCATACCGCGATGACCGTAGCAATCTCGAACCGCGCAGCGCTGTTCCCTATGTCCCGTATCTCCCTGTTCCCTGTTCCCTGTTCCCTGATCCCTGTTCCCTGCCTTTCACTTCGGCGTGATGTCGGTGACCGGAAGATCCCAATGCGACGCAAGAATCTCGAAGCGGCGCTGCTCTTCTTTCTGGTAGGTCGCCTGGTCGGGCCAGAGCTGCTTGATGAAGGCTTCTTCGTCGGGATTGGCGGTCGTCGCCACGGCGGAATTCTTGTAGCGAATTGTCACGCGGTAATCCCAGCGGCCGTCTTCGGTGGTATGGTAGGCGGGCGACTCGATCTTCAAGCTGACGATGCGCCCGGTGCTTTCGATCTTCTTCAGCAGCGGCCAATGGTTCTTCAAAAACAGGTCGTGGAACTCCTGCTGATGGCCCCACTGGCACTTGTAGTAGTACTCGATGGTGTAGGGCTGGTCGGCGCCGCCCTGCGGCGGCGCGCCCTGCGCGTGGGCTGGGATGAGGTCAGAACGGCGAATGCAGCTGCGAGTGCGACAAGAAGGAATTTGCGCATGAAGCCTCCGGCAACGAGTCAATCTTGAAGGAGATTTTCATTGTACGCGCGAGGCTTTTTCTAGGGACCAGGGAATAGGGACTAGGGAATAGAAGGCGGAGTTTAGCCAGGCGCGCGGTTCTCGGCTTACGAAGCTTTTTCAGGCACCGGCGGCGCAACGGATGTTCGCTTTGCGCTCGCAGGCGGGTTCGTGCTTTCCCACCCATCCGCGATGAGGATGCGGATGGATGGGGCACCCAGAGTTGTTTGCTATTCCCTTTTCCCTTTTCCCTTTTCCCTATTCCCTATTCCCTGCTCCCTTTTCTCTGCTACTCGATCACGGTGGCGCCGTAGCTCGCGGGCTCGGGTGCCGTGCCGCGAATCTGGTTGAGGAATGTGGGCACGGCGCGCTCGAGCAGGTCCGGCCGGTCGATCTGGATGGCGTGGGTGCTTCCCCGCGCGATGATGCGGTTGCTGCGCGAAGACAGCAGCTTCTGGTTTTCCTGCATTTGATTCCAGGCCTTCGCCATGGCCACCATCGCCGGCGGCGCATGCGGCGCCGACAGCACGCGTGCCGGGTCCTGCGAGACGATCAGAATCGGCAGCGCGCCAAAGGAGTGGATCGAGGCCGTCTCTTCTCCCGACGCATGCATGGCGTCGAGTTCATGCGTGATAGCGAAGAACGGCGGATGGCACAAGTCTTCCGCGAGAAGCTTGCCCGCCTCGGCAGAAAAACCGGGAAACGGCCGCCCGCAGGTGCCGGCAAGCCGCGTCATGCCCGTCACCGCGGCGGCACGCATCACCATGAGCGAGGCGCGGCGCGCCAGGCCCGTCTCGCCGGCGGCTTTGAGAGCGGGATTGTCCTCCTGAAGCGGCGTCGAGCCATCCACGAAGATCAGTCCGGCCACCTCCTGCGGATAGCGGGCCGCGTAGTCGCGGATATAGATTCCGGCGATCGAGTGGCCCATCAGCACCAGCGGTCCGCGGATGCCGGCGGCATTGAGCAGCCCATGCAGGTCGGCCGCGATGTGGTCGGCATCGCGCGGCGTGGCTTGTGCGTCGCTCCAGCCATAGCCGGCACGGTCGTAGGAGCAGACGCGGGTGGTTGTCGGAGAGCTCCGGCTGAACGCGGCCCCAGATCAAGGCGTCACTGCCGAGGCCCGAGTCGAGCACCAGCGTCGGCGATCCGCTGCCTGTGCAGTTGAGGTGCATGGCGCGCCCATTGACGGTGTAAATTTCGCCCGGCGATGGATGCAGTGCGCGGAAATCGCGCCAGCGCCACTGCGTTGAAGGTAGCGGTGGCGGCAAAGGCGACCGCGACGCCGGCAGCCACGGCAATCATGGTGCGGTCAACCAGTTGCGGCCAGGAACGTGTAAAGCGCGTAGAGATCGTGGCGAGATGGCGCAGGCCGCACCAGACGACGAACGTCGCAACAAGGATCAGGACAACGGGTGCCAGAAAGTACTCGAGATCCATTCCAACCCTTTGTTGAAGCGCCCGGGATGCGTGCGAAGTCAGGCAGAAATTGGGTTCATTGAAAAAATGCCGGCCGCGGAGATTCCCACGACCGGCGTTGTTGCAAAGTCCACTGTTACTGGATGGTTTGCGAAGCGCGCTCACTCGTGCCGGCTTGCGCCATCAGAGTCGAGCGCAGTGCGCGCCGTGCTTTGTGCAGCTGCGATTTGGAATTGCCGCAGGTGCAGTCCTGCATTTCGGCGATTTCGAAGTGGTTGAATCCTTCGACGTCGTGGAGTTGATAGATGATGCGATATCCGGGAGCGAGTGTGGCCAGAGCGCGATCGATGGCAAGGCGATCGATTACGCCGGCCTGGGCAAGGTCACGGGTTCCAAAATCGCGCGCCACACGCTCTTCGGGAACTTCGGACATAAGGTCATCAAGGGAAACAACGGAGAGAACACGCTTACGCAGGTGCATCAGCACGGTGTTGACCGCCAGGCGATGCAGCCATGTAGTGAAGTCGGAGTCACCGCGGAAGGACGAAAGCTTGCGGTGAACCTGGAGGAACGTCTCCTGGGTTAGGTCTTCGGCCAGGGAGAAGTCCCGCACGATGCGCATGCATACAGAGAAGACGCGCTTCTGTTGACGTTCGTAGATCTCAGAGAATGCTTCCTGATCGCCGGCCTGGGCACGTGAGACAAGTTCGGCCAGGTACTGCTTGGGCGAACTGAGGGGATTCTTACTCCCCAAACCAGCAACACGAGAAGAATCAAGCAACGAAGTGGGAATAGTCGCAGCGGACATATGCCTCCAAAACGAATCCGGAAATCCGGACCCGCAAAATGCTTTTGTCTGCTTGTTCTCTGAATAGGGAGAGGTAAGCAGCCGGGTTGAAGAACCTAAGGCAGTGGTACAAGCGTTCGGTGGTGCAAAGGGTGCTGCTAAGCCTGTGAGCTGGAAAGCTGGGTAGTCTTTCCTTGCTCGTTTGATCCAATGTGAGCTTGAGTATGGCAAACAGCCAACCGAATGAAAATACTCAAATGGTACTCACGAAAAAGGTACTCGGTTCGGCGGCCCAAGTTACTGTCGAATGGAGCTTAAGAACGATCCGCTTGACTTGCTTTTGGGCGCTGGTTGTCCACGGTTTTCGCGCTGCTGGTTCGGGCTCGCGAAACGGCCCGTTGGTTGCTGTGTTCGATGGTCGGCCGTCGATCGCGGCCTGGTTGTTTCCTTCAACAGTGATTGAAAGACAAAGTTGCTCTGGGCCTGGAAAAAACGCACAGACACAAACCCGAAAAATCCGGTGTTCTCAACAAATGCGCTCGGAAAACAAAAACGGCGACCGCCGTAACTCGATGCTTGAACAGAGCCCATTCTTCTTCGTTGCCGGGGTAGCAGCGGGCATTCCTGGTAAGGCTTGCCTATCGAGAATGTAACGTGATCGTAACCCATCTTTGGTTCCCGCTGCAATAGAATTTCCGTGCAAGTTTTCCTCATCGGTGCAGGCAGATTCCGGTGACGATTCTCCGCACATTCCCATAGTGCGCGAATGCGTCGCGGCGTATCGTTCTTCCGGTGCGCAGGGGCCCACAAGCCAACATGCGACAGGGTGAAAGAGGGACGTCGCTGCTTGGAGAGAGCTTCCATTCTTCACCGCCCCAGGGCGCCCCACCACGAACTTCTTGCTTCTTTCTCGAAAAAGGAACCATCGTTGCTACACGTGACCTGAAAGTAACGGCGCGGAGTTACCAGGCAAATCGGCAATGCTTCCGCGAACGGCGATTCAGCCATCTCCGATTCACTGCATCTTCCGCTCCGACGCTGAATCTCTTGTCAGGTGGGTTGGAACACAAAGGAGACGGAATTGATGGCTGAGAAAATCGCTTTTATCACCGGAGGTAACCGGGGAATCGGCTTCCAGACGGCGCTCGAGTTGAAAGATCACAAGGTGAAGGTCGTGATTGGTTCACGCGACCTGGATCAGGGAAAGAAGGCCGTTGAGAAATTACGCGCGGCGGGAGTCGATGCCGACGTGCTCGAGTTCGACATCACGAAGCCCGGCGATGCCAAGAAGGCCTACGACTACTTCGACTCGAAGTATGGGCGGCTCGACATCCTGGTGAACAATGCCGGTGTTGCCGCCGGAAAGTTTCCCGGCACAGGCCCCGAGCACTCCGCGGCCGAGGTGCCGGCGGAGGTGCTGCGCCGGGTTTTCGACACCAACTTCTTCGCCCAGGTGGCGCTCACCGACGCTTTGCTTCCGCTGCTCCGCAAGAGCCCGGCGGGACGCATTGTGAACCTTTCCAGCATTCTCGGCTCGCTGACGCTGCATGCCGACCCAAAATCGCCGATCTACAACGCCAAATCGTTCGCCTATGACGCCTCCAAGACCGCGCTCAACGCCTTCACCATCCACCTGGCCTACGAACTGCGCGACACCAAGATCAAGGTCAACTCGGCGCATCCGGGCTGGGTGAAGACGGACATGGGCGGCGACCAGGCCCCGATGGAGCTGAGCGAAGGCGCAAAGACCAGCGTGGCCCTGGCCACTCTGGCGGACGACGGGCCCACCGGCGGCTACTTCCACCTGGGGAAACCGCTCCCCTGGTAGCCACCCCCCACCTGCGGTGGGGCAGACGCTCGCTGTTCGCTCGCAGCGGGTTCGTCGCTTCCCTGTCCCAAGTGCTCGGACCAGCACCTGCGGTGGGGCGACGCTCGCTGTCCGCTCGAGCGGGTTCGTGGTGTCCCTGGGGCACCCCTTGTTTAGTGCTCAAGCTGCTTCGCTTTTTGTTCGCTTCTAAGGTATACTAGTTGCCATGGATTTTCAGCTTGTCACCAGCTACAAACCGCGCGGAGATCAGCCTCGCGCCATCTCTGAACTCGTCGAAGGGCTGGCCGCGGGGGAAAGCACCAGGTGCTGCTGGGCGTGACCGGCTCGGGCAAGACCTTCACGATGGCCAAGGTGATTGAGGAGTCGCAGCGGCCGGCGCTGATCCTGGCGCATAACAAGACGCTGGCCGCGCAGCTTTATCACGAGTTCAAGCAGTTCTTTCCCGGCAACGCGGTCGAATACTTCGTCAGCTACTACGACTACTACCAGCCGGAAGCCTACATTCCCGCCGGCGATCTCTACATCGAGAAGGAAGCGACCATCAACGAGGAGCTGGACAAGCTGCGCCTCTCGGCCACGCGCAGCCTCTTCGAGCGGCGCGACTCCATCATTGTCAGCTCGGTGAGCTGCATCTACGGCCTCGGCTCGCCTGAGGCGTATTACGGCATGTTGCTGCTGCTCGAGAAGGGCCAGCACATCAGCCGCAAAGACATTACGCGGCGGCTGGTCGAAATCCTCTACGAGCGCAACGATGCCGACTTTCGCCGCGGCACTTTTCGCGTGCGCGGCGACGTGATCGAGGTCTTCCCTACTTACGACGAAGCGGCCTATCGCATCGAGATGTTCGGCGACGAGATCGAGAGCCTCGCCCAGATCGATCCGCTGTTTGGCACGGTGAAGCAGAAGTACTCGCGGCTGCCGATCTATCCCAAGAGCCATTACGTGGTGCAGCCGGAGCGCAAGACGCAGGCCATCGATTCGATCCTGACCGAGCTGAATGATTGGGTGCCGCAGCTCGAAGCGGAGGGCCGCATGGTGGAGGCGCAGCGCGTGAATCAGCGCACGCGCTTCGACCTGGAGATGATCAAGTCGATGGGCTACTGCCACGGCATCGAGAATTACTCGCGGCACTTCTCCGGGCGGCTTGCCGGGCGAGCCGCCGCCGACGCTGCTCGACTACTTTCCCCGCGACTTTCTGCTCTTCATCGACGAAAGCCACGCCACCGTTCCGCAGGTGCACGGCATGTGGTACGGCGACCAGAGCCGCAAGCAGAACCTGGTGGACTATGGCTTCCGGCTGCCCTCGGCCCGGGACAACCGGCCGCTGAAGTTCGAGGAGTTCGAGAACCGCATTCACCAGACCATCTACGTCTCCGCCACGCCGGGGCCGTACGAGCTGACCCAGTCGGCCGGCGTGGTGGTCGAGCAGGTGATCCGCCCGACGGGCCTGGTGGACCCGGAGGTCGAGATTCGCCCGGTGAAGGGCCAGATCGACGATCTGCTGGCGCGAGATTCGCGACCGGGCCAAGCGCAACGAGCGCGTGCTGGTGACCACCCTGACCAAGCGCATGGCCGAGGATCTGGCCGGCTACTACACCGAGGTCGGCGTGAAATGCCGCTACATGCACTCGGAGATCGAGACGCTGGAGCGCGTCAAGCTTCTGGCGGGCCTGCGCAAGGGCGAGTATGACGTGCTGATCGGCATCAACCTGCTGCGCGAGGGGCTGGATCTGCCGGAGGTTTCGCTGGTCGCGATTCTCGATGCGGACAAGGAAGGCTTCCTGCGCTCGTCCGGCTCGCTGATCCAGACCATCGGCCGCGCGGCGCGGCATCTGGAGGGCAGGGCGATTCTCTATGCCGACAAGATGACCGACTCCATGCGCCGGGCCATCGACGAGACCGATCGCCGCCGCACCATCCAGCGGGCCTACAACGAGGAGCACGGCATCACGCCGCAATCGGTCATCAACACCATGGACATGGGCCTGGCGCAGATTCTGAAGGCCGAGTACGGCGAGGTGGAAGTCGAAGCGGCTGAGGCTGTGCCGGAGTTCAAGACCCAGGCGGAGCTCGACGCCTTCATCGCGAAAATGGAGACCGAGATGCGCGAGGCGGCGAAGACATTTTGAGTTTGAGAAGGCGGCGAAGCTGCGCGATTCCATCAAGGAGCTAAAAGAAAAGGAGTTTCTTATCGGTTGAGCGGGCCGTGCTGAGCCGAACTTGAGCGTAAAAGGATGAACCTTCGGGACAACCCTAAATCGATTGACCCCATCTCATCCATGGACAGGCGTAGTTCGGGGGCTCAGTCCGCCGCAGGGGTATTCGACCGTATATGGCAACGATTCTTCTTGTGGACCGGGACCCGCTACACGCGTTCCTCTTCAAATCCATCCTTCAGCGCAAGTACCCTGACGTGCAGCGGGTGAGCGATGCTGCCGAGGCTTTTTGCCTGGTAGAACAGCCTCACTTTGCAGGCCGTCTTGGACTGGTCGTCAGTGGCCAGGAGATGGATTGCATCGACAGTCCTGCATTCGTGGCCGAACTGCATGAGCGCCTTCCCCATGTGCCTGTTTTGGTTTTAGGA
>CAWJUW010000020.1:0-350653 GCA_963846095.1 uncultured Acidobacteriaceae bacterium | reverse complement strand
CCCCATCAGCTTGCGCCGGATCCGGTTGCCCCCAGCACGAACGGAAACATTACAACACCCGAAGCCGAGGAATTGCGGCTGGAAACGATGTTGCTTTCAGTCCCTCTCAGTCCGTCTACCCGGACGGCCGTTCTTCAGCAATTCCATCAGCGGAGCCAGTCCGCAGCAGTACAGGTTTCCCCGCGACCCGTACAGGCAACGAAGAATGCCGATCAAGCCGCTAGGAACCTTGCAAGAGAAGATCAGTTACTTGCAGGCTTGTTGCTTGGATCACCGGAGTTTCAACGCCGTTGAGCAAAGTGCGGCGTGATGCCGTCGATTCGTGAAGGAAGGCAGTTTATGCAGACCAACCGAAGATTTTTCTTACGCAATGGAGCGATTGCTCTGGCCGGCACCACAGCAATTCCCAGCTTTCTGGTGCGCTCTGTGCTTGCGGAAACCGGCGGCGTGCCCGGATCGGCGTCTGGTCGTCATCTTCCAGCGCGGCGCTGCCGACGGGCTGAACATCGTGGTGCCTTATCGCGAAAAGAACTACTACGCCATGCGGCCCGGCATCGCCATCCCACAGAATCAGGTGCTCGACCTCGACGGTTTCTTCGGCCTGCATCCTTCGCTGGCCGCATTCAAGCCGCTCTACGATCAAGGACATCTCGCCATTGTTCATGCCGCCGGATCGCCCGATATGTCGCGTTCCCATTTTGACGCGCAGGACTTCATGGAGTCCGGCACGCCCGGGCGTAAAGAGCACCGACGATGGCTGGCTTAATCGCGCGCTTGCAGGCAGTGAAGACCTGCGCCATCGCCAGGAGCACACTGCGTTTCGCGCGCTCGGCCTTGGGCGCGCAGGTGCCGCGCACGCTGGCCGGCAAAGTTCCCGCCATTGCGCTCAGCAAGCGTCAACAACTTTACGGTTGGCGGCGCGCGGGCCTGCTCCATCGCCGGCTGCCAACGCATTTGAAGCGATGTATGGCGAGAGCGGCGATCAGCATCTTTCACGCGACCGGCGAAGAAACATTTGAAGCGGTGAAGATGCTGCGCGACTGCAAACCCTGCGCAGTACAAGCCGGCGCCGGGCATCGAATATCCCAACAACGAGTTCGGCAATAACATGAAGCAGATCGCGCAACTGCTCAAGTCGAACCTCGGTGTTGAAGCCGCGTTCACCGATGTGGGTGGGTGGGATACGCATCAGAACCAGGGCGGCGTGGACGGCCAGCTCTCCGATCGGCTGCGCGAATTCTCTTCCGCGATTTCGGCGTTCTGGCGCGACATGGGCGACGAGGCGGAAAACATCACGCTGGTTACCATGTCGGAGTTCGGCCGCACCGCGCGCCAGAACGGCACTGGCGGCACCGATCACGGACATGCCAATGCCATGTTCGTCCTCGGCGCAAAAGTGAAAGGCGGCAAAGTCTATGGCCGCTGGCCCGGCCTTGCCAACGAGCAACTCAATGAAGGCCGTGACCTCGCCGTCACCACCGACTTTCGCCAGGTGCTCAGTGAAGTTGTGTCGAAGTCAATCGGTGCGAACAATCTCGACGCGGTGTTTCCCGATGCGCAGTTAAAGCCTGATCGCTTTCTGCGCATCCTCTAGCTATTCGGCCCGTAGTGCCTCTGTCGGGTTGACAGAGGCTGCGCGTCGGGCGGGAATGAAGCTGGCAATCATTGCCGAAGTGCCAAGCACGCATGCCACCAGCGCCAACGTTCCCACATCCCACCGCTGCACGCCGAACAATAGTTTGCCCATAGCGGTTGCCGCCCAAATCGAAGCGCCAAGCCCGAGAAGAACGCCGATGAGAATCAGCCGACCCGCTTCACCCAGAATGAGTTGATAGACCGCGCTCTTCTGCGCGCCCAGTGCAATGCGCACGCCAATCTCGCGGGTTCGCTGGCTTACCGAATACGCGATGACGCCATAGAGACCCACCACTCCGAGCACCAGCGCCAGCGCCGCGAATCCACCTACAAGGTAGGCGGCGGAACGATGAAGGTAGGCGGTGTAAGAATTGTTGATGTTGTCGGTCATCGTGCTGGCATCTTCCACGGCAGCCTGCGAACTCACCTGATGAATCGCGCCGGCCAGCGCGGGCAACACCGTCTTCTCATCGCCGCGTGTCCGCACCAGGAATGTGAAGTAGGTATCCGTATTCTGATTGAAGTGGAAGTACTCCGCAGGCCACTGTTCCTGGTCGAGCCCGGCGTCCTTGAAATCGGCGACGACACCCACAATCTGACGAATCGACTTCGGCGTAAGCTCCGTATCGCCGACCATCTTGCCGATAGGATCTTCGCCGGGAAAGTATTTTTTCGCAAAGGACTCATTGATCATGATCACAAACGGCTTCGATCCGTCTTCCGCATCATTGAAGTATCGTCCGCGCACGATCTTTGCGTGAATCGTTCTGAAGAACTCCGAACTGACGTCGCGTTCATTCACTTCGTTGTGAATGCCGTTGTATGGCTTGCCGACGAAGCGCACCCAATCGGTGTTGCAGTTGCAGGTGACTGGAGTCTGCGACGTAATTGCCGCCGATTCGACGCCAGGCAGACTCTCAAGCTGCCGCACCGCGTCTCGCGCAAAGGCCACAACCTGCGCATCTTTTGAGAAGGCCGCCTCCGGCAGGCCTATGTTGACCGTGAGCAGATGATCGGCTTCAAATCCAAGGTCGACGTGGAGGAGTTTGTACAGGCTCTTGCCGAGCAAACCCGCGCCCGTAAGCAACACGACCGCAGTAGCCAGTTCGATCACGACGAGGTTTGAGCCCATCCGCCGCCACAGGACGCCTGCGGATCCGCGTGCACCTTCTGTGAGCCCTTCGCGCATCTTGGAGAACTTGAGGTGAACGATGGGCGTGACCGAAAACAAAACTGCGGCGATCGCAGACAAGCCCGCAGCGAAAAGAAGCACATGTGCATTCAATCCAAGCCCGCGCAGAAACGGCATTCCAATCATCATGTCTCGCGAGATCAGTCCGGTCAGCACCTTCATTCCGATCTCCGCGAGGAAAAGGCCGGCGGCCGCCCCGGCCAGCACCAGCACAAGGCCCTCAGTCACAAATTGGCGGTTCAGCCGAAATCGCGAGGCGCCTAGCGCGCCGCGCACTGCGATCTCGCGACGACGGCTCTCCGACCGTACCAACAACAGGCTGGACACGTTGACACACGCAATCAGCATCAGCAGTCCTGCACCACCGAGCAGCACCAGAAGAATCGGACGGATGCCGCCGACGATCGAATCGGATAACGGCAGAATGCTCGCACTGGCGCCACGATTGTCCCCGGGGTACTGTTTCTCGAGTTCTGCCGCAATCGACTTCATCTGAGTGAGAGCCGTCGCCAGGCTCACACCCTCCTTAAGGCGCCCGAGCGCGGAAAGGTTGTGGCAACTGCGCCGCTTCTCGCATTCCCGGTTTGGCTGAAGAGTCACCCAAAACTCGGCATTATCCCGGGGCGCGAACTGAAAGTCCTGCGGAAGTACGCCGACAATGGTGTGCGCAACGCCACTCAGGTTCACGGATTGCCCAACAACCTCCGCTCGACCACCGAATCTCCGCTGCCAAGTCGAATAACTCAGAAGAACCAGCGGCGACGCACCCGCCGCGTCCTCGCCCGTGCGAAAGTCCCTGCCCAACACAGGCCGAACCCCCAGAGTTGAGAAGAAGCCGGCGCTCACCCGCTCACCGGGCACAGGTTCTGTGCCGGTGGGCGTGTTCAGCACATATCCAGTTCCAGTGAAGACCTCGAGTGAACTGAGGACGGTGTTCATCCTCTTCCAGTCAGCATAGTTGGAATACGATATCGGGTTTTGATCAAACGCAGCGGTGCTCTCGTTCACGGCAACGAGCTTTGTCGGATCCTGATACGGCAGTGGCTTAATCAGCGCTGCATCCACAAACGCGAAGATGGCGAGACTCGCACCCATTCCCAGTGCGAGTATCACGATTGCCGTTAGAGCGAATCCCGGGTTCTTGCGCAACTGGCGCAGCGCGAAACGCAAATCCTGTGCCACAGTCTCGATTTTGAAGCTCACCACCTCGTGACTCCTCTCGCGTACACGTGCCGGATTTCCAAATTGCCGCAGCGCAGCGTAGTGCGCGTCTCTCGCAGGCATTCCCTCTGCGACCAGATTCCGTTTTGTCTCTTCGCGATGAAAGTCGATCTCCTCATCAAGCTCACGGCGGAAGCGGGCACGGCGGAAGAATAGCGTCATCTTTCCAAGGAATCTGTCCATCATCTTGATTTCTCCTCGTCGGGGTCGCGCTACTCCGCCCGTAGCGCCTCCACTGGATTGACATATGCGGCAATCAGGGCCGGCCGCAATGTTGCCGCAAGAATCGGAATCAACAAAATCACGATCGCGAACAAATAGATTGCAGGATTGTTCGGCTGCACCTCATAAAGCTGGTTCGCCAGCAGCCGAGCCAGCACGAAGGCCATTGCGCAGCCGCAAGCGAGCCCTCCCAAAGCAAAGCGAAGTGCGCGTCCCATGAATACAGCGCAAATCTGAGAACGCTTTGCACCCAGCGCCATGCGAATTCCGATCTCTTGTTTGCGCTGGGCCACCGAGTAGGCAACAACGCCGTATACTCCGACACACGCCAGTGCAAGAGCGAGCGCTGCGAACGACCCCAGCAGGATCATGTTCAGCCGCGGCTGCGCAACCGATGTGCTGATCAGGTCGTCCATCGTGCTCACGCTGCGAATGGCCTGCTGCGCGTCCACCTCGTGCACCTGTTCCTGAATCGCTCGCGTCAGTTGCTCCGGCGGTAACTGCGATCGCACAACGAAGAAGCGCTGCACCACGCCCTGATCGCCGTCGGCGGGAAAGTACACCTCCGCGCCTGGAGTCTGCGCAATCGACCCCGCCGTACCGCGTGCATTCGTCATCACGCCGACAATCTCGAAGGACTCTTTGCCAATCGAGAGATGTCGGCCGATCACATTTCCTGTTGGATGATATTGCAACGCGAGCTGTTGGTTGACGAGGATCGGAGTTACCTTTGCGGTCGCGTCTTCTTCCGTCAATCCCCGGCCGGCCAGGAGTGAAACGCCCATCGTCTGGAGATAATTGCCGGCAATATGCCGGTCCTCCGCATTGATTGCCGGATGATTCGCAATCTTCGGCAGCCAGTCCGCGTCGAAGTTGCTCCGCAGATGCCAATCAGCCGTTGGCAAAGCGTCAATCTGGCCCACTGCTGCCACTCCCGGCAGGGCCTCCGTGCGTCGTTGCACTTCCCTGAAGAAGTCGTCGATCCCCGGTCCGTTGTTCCAAGGCAGCGTGATCTCAAACGTCAGCACATGCTCGGGCTCGAATCCTAGCGGCGACTTCATCAGCTTCCAAAGCGACTCGGTCAGCAGCGACGCGCCTACCAGCAGCACGACGGAGATCCCTACCTGGAGTGCAATGAACGCATTGCGTATCCCATCACCGTGTATCCCGCCAATGCGCGATTCCCCTCGCTTCAATGTGAGATTTAGCTCAACCCTGCGGCTTTGCCATGCGGGCACGAGGCCAAACACAATGGCTGTTACAACGGAGATCGTAAAAGCAAACCAGACTACTGGCCAGTCCACTGCCACCGCGCCGGGAAGACCCAGCCGGCCCGGCAGCTTGGTGGCAGCGGCCCGGACCAGCGCGAATGCGGCTCCCAGACCTAAGCCGCCGCCCCCAAAGGCCAGCAACGTGCTCTCGGTCAGAAACTGCAGCACAATCCTCGACTGTGACGCACCCAAAGCTCGACGAAGAGCTACCTCGCGCTGCCGCGTCGTGGCGCGCGACATCAAAAGATTCGCTACATTGATGCAGGCAATCACCAGGAGCAGCCCCGACGCACTCAACAACACAACCAGCGCCGGCTTGTATTGCCCGTACATGTGATCGCGAAATGCCTCGCCGCCAAACTGCCAGTCTCCATCGGAGTCCGGGTGCTCCACCCTCAACTGCTCGCCGATCCGATGTAGATCAGAGAGCGCCGACGCGACCGACGCACCCGGCTTCAACCGTCCAAAGACGTTCACGAACCGTGAACCATCGCCCCGCCATCCGCGAAAACTATCCTGCGTAAAGGTGGATGGTAGCCAAAGCTCCGTGGCGCTCGGCATGTCGAAGCTTGGTGGCATCACGCCGATAACAGTCGCCGCTTTCTTGTCGACCGTGACGACCTTCCCGATCACGTTCGGGTCGCCACTGAAATTCTGTCTCCAGGTGCCGTAACTCAGCACGACCACCTGCGGCATGTTGGGGCGCGTATCCCTCTCATCGAACGTTCTGCCCAGCACGGGCTGAACGCCAAGCAGCCGCCAAAAGTCGCCAGTCGTGCCAACGGCGCGCAGCGGAACCGGCAAATGCGTTCCAACAATCAAGGTCGCTTGGTCGAAGTAAAAACAGGCAAGGTGCTCAAATGAGCTGTTACGCGCCTCGAGATCGAAGAAGCGCGGCACGCCAACAAGCCCGCCAGTCGATCGGCCGTGCAGACGTTCATCGCTGATACTCACAATCCGATCGGCCTGAGGGTAGGGCAACCGCCGCAAAAGTGTGGCCTGGATCAAGGTGAAAATGGCAGCGGTGGCTCCAACCCCAAGCGCCAGGGTGCAAATTGCGGCTAACGCGAATCCGGGTGAGTGGACGAGCTGCCGGAAGGCATAGCGAAAGTCCCGCAGAAGCCCCTCCCCGCGCAGGCCGATCACGTCCCTGCTCGCCTCGCGCAAGCGGGCTGAATTTCCAAACTGCCGTACGGCGGCAAGTCGGGCTTCTTTCTGAGCCATGCCCTGTGCGACGAGTTCGCGGGCGACCTCCTCGCGATGGAATTCCATCTCCTCGTCCAAATCCGCAAAAAACTTCTGACGATCAAGAAAGTGCGCCAGTCTCTTGAGAAAACTCCTCATCTAGGCCTCCTGTGGGTCCCTCAGGACCCGGCCGATGGCGGCGACAACTTGGGCAAACTGCGTAAGCTCCACTCCGAGCTGCCGCTGTCCGGCGACAGTAAGGGTGTAGAAACGAGCGCGTCGATTGGTCTCGGTCATCCTCCACTCCGCTTCCACCCACCCCTGAAGCAGCAATCTCTGCAGGGCTGGGTACAGCGACCCCTCTTCCACCGACAAAATCTCGTCGGAAAGCCTGCGAATCGACAGGGCGATCCCATAGCCGTGCAGAGGCCCTCGGGCGAGAGTTTTGAGGATTAACATGTCCAGCGTTCCGGGTAAGAGCTCACTTTTCTTAGACATGGATGTATATATAGCTTATCTATGGGTAGAAAATCAATGGAGTTCTCGCAAGGGATTGTGGAGATTGTGGAAAAGAGAAAGGCTGCTCACAATCGAGCAGCCTCTTCAAACCGGGGAATCAGATACTTCCGGTTGGGTGCCTCAGAGCGAGGTTCAATGTTTTGCGTACATCTCCATGACCTCTTTACGTAAATCGCCCCTGCTTGAGTCGCGCGTGTAGAACATGTGGCCACCCGGAAATTCATGGACCACTACGCGACCGGGGTCGCCCATCACAGGCATCTGGTCTGCGGTCAGAACCGAGCCCATGAACGGGCAGGAAAGGTCATTCCACCCGTGGACGATCAGGACGCGCAGCTTGGGGTCGGCTGCCACGGCTTCCCGCAGGTCCGGAACCGCGCCTGTGCGCATGTCGCGGCCACTCCGATCCCAGAGCCGGCCAACCTCATACGAAAGCGCGTTATACCGGGCGTCAACCTTCCACCCCACCACCCGGGTCACAAAATCGACCATTGCGGTGGTCATCGGAGCGATGATGCTGGCCAGGATCGGATCGTTCGCCCGCTGTTCCGGCGCAAACGGGAACGGATCGTAGGAGGTCACGTTCGAGTCGTAAACGGATCCGAGCTTCCCTGCCTCGCGCCAGACTTCGCGCAGGTAAGCCTCAGTCTCGATCCGCCCCCCTGAGAACTTCACGAATGTCGGATCGAGGCCGGTGAGTTCGGTAACGTGGGCGATCATGCGCTTCTCAGCTTCGGGGTCGGCATGACCCTTCAGCAACGTGGTCGCGTACTCACCCTGGGTGTAGTCGATGACATCTTTCATCGCCTCCGGAGTCAGCTTCTTTTCGCGTTCGAAGTGCGCGGCCGTGATCGAGGGCAGCGTCATCATCCACGGCACCGGGGACAAGTCAGCGTTATCGTTGATGCCCGGGTTCAGATAGGGCGACACGAGCACGACACCATTGAGCGCGACGCCAAGCTGCGCCTGTAGATAGTGCGTAATGCGCGGGCCGCGATAACCGCCGTAGCTCTCGCCGACGAGGTACTTGCGCGAGCCCAGCCGGTTGTTCTTCACCAGCCAGTCGTAGACGACGCGAGAGAGGTACTCGATATCTGGAGTAGCGGAGTAGAAGAGTTTCTTGGCTTCCGCTTCAGGGACGCTGGCCCGGCTGAATCCTGTACCGATCGGGTCGACAAAGACCAGGTCGGTGAAATCAAGCCACGTGCCCTGATTGTCCTTGAGCGTCGTGGGATCGGACGGACTGTCGCCCTCATTGCCGGCCTGCAGGTGTTTGGGGCCGATGGCGCCGAAATTCAGGTACACGCTCGATGCGCCTGGGCCTCCATTGAAGGCGAAGGTAACAGGGCGATTTTCGCCCTCGACCGTGTAGGCCGTCACCACCACCTGTCCGGCGATCTTGCCCTCCTCATCGCGAACCGGCAATGCGCCCACAGTCACGGTGTAGTGAAGCGTCTTTCCATTCAACTCAATCGACTGCTGAGTGTGAGCATCGGCGGGCA
The DNA here is from genome assembly GCA_963846095.1 of uncultured Acidobacteriaceae bacterium. GTDB lineage: Bacteria > Acidobacteriota > Terriglobia > Terriglobales > Acidobacteriaceae > Telmatobacter. The sequence continues at coordinate 341,906 of CAWJUW010000020.1, read as the reverse complement.
AAGGCGGCAAGGCATTCTTGTCGCCGGCTTTATCTCCCCCGGGCTTCTCGGCGCCCGCCTGTGCGGGGGGCGACGGTGGTTTGTCGGCGTCGCCACGCTCCTGGGAGTGGAGCGGCAAGGCTGTTGCGAAAAAACAACCGAACAGGCACCACGACAAGGCTATGCGTCCGGCGAGGGTTGCAACACTTGGGATTTTCATGACGTAACAATACATGCTCGGCGCCGTGCTCTGGCAGCGAATATGCCGCATGATTTACCCTCGAACAGGCATGAGAATTTCGTACGCGCTCCTTTTTTCCGGCCTGATTGCTGTCAGCGCACCCGCTCAGCAATCCACGCCCACCGCACCGGCGGCACCCGCACAAGAGCTGCCCGATGCGCCACAGGCGACTGCCGCAGCCACGATCCGCCCCAACGGCCCGTTCGTTGTGATGGATACCTCGATGGGGCGGATCACTTGCCAGTTCTTCCAGCAGCAGGCTCCCAAGGCCGTCGCCAACTTTATTGGCCTCGCCCAAGGCACCATCGACTGGACAGACCCGACAACGAAAAAGAAGCAACACCACCAGCCTTATTACGACAACACGACATTCCACCGCGTGATTCCTGAATTCATGATTCAGGGCGGCGATCCGACAGGCACAGGCATGGGCGATCCTGGCTACAGCTTTGAAGACGAGGTCAACCCCGACCTGAACTTCGATAAGCCGGGAAGACTCGCGATGGCCAATTCCGGACCCAATACCAATGGAAGCCAGTTCTTCATCACCGAACAGGCGTACGACTCGCTCAACCAGCACTACACGCTCTTCGGCCAGTGCGACGAGCCTGGCGTTGAAGTTGTCAAATCCATTGCCCGAGTCCAGCGCGACTCCAACGACAAGCCGCTCGCGCCGGTCACTCTGAAGAAAGTCACCATCGTCCCCGAAGGCAAGCCGTTGCCGCCCGCGCCGGCGGATGCGGGCTCGCCGGCACACGCGGCAGCTCCCGCGCCCCAACAATAATTCAAACTGCAGCCCGGAGCTTGTAGTTCCGGTCCTTCAACACGTCTAGGAGTTTGCATGGCACTCACCCCCGGCACTTACGCTGTCTTCAACACGACCGAAGGCAAAATCACTGTTCGCCTCTTCGAGGCCGACGCGCCCATTACCGTGAAGAATTTCCTCGAACTGGCAGAAGGCAAGAAAGAGTGGACCCACCCGACCACGCGCGCCAAGTCCAGCGACAAGCTCTTCGACGGCACCGTCTTTCACCGCGTCATCCCACAGTTCATGATTCAGGGCGGCGACCCGACCGGCACGGGCATGGGCGGACCCGGCTATCGCTTCCAGGACGAGACCAAGGGCTCCGCGCACAAGTTCGACAAACCCGGCAAGCTCGCCATGGCGAACTCCGGACCGAACACCAACGGCTGCCAGTTCTTCATCACCGTGGCTCCGACGCCGTGGCTCACCGGAAACCACACCATCTTTGGTGAGGTCGTCGAAGGCCAGGACATCGCCGACAAAATTTCGCTGGTTCCACGCAACAGCCAGGACAAGCCGCACAAGCCGGTGGTCCTTGAATCCGTCACCATTGAGCGCGTCGCCTAAAGCAGTCTCCTCCAGAATCATCAAAGGCCCTTGACGATCGTTGAGGGCCTTTTCTTGCGCCCGAGCAGTCTTCGCAACGCGAAGTTGTATGATTCCTCAATCAGCAGGAATGCAGCTTTATGTCTTTTGGGGCGGCAAAGGGCATCGAGTCGTCTTGCACAACCTCGCTTCGACCCATCCTCACGGAGTGTCTGGAAATGACCTTCAGGACCGCTTTGCGCTCGTTTGCGTTCGCCTCAATCCCGTGCCTTTTCCTTTGCTCTCAACCCGGCTTCGCCGCGGATGCGCCACCGCTGCATCGCGGCTATTACACCGACCCCGCTCTTCATGGGGATACTGTCATCTTCACGTCGGAAGGCGATCTCTGGTCAGTCGATATTCACGGCGGACAGGCGCACAGACTCACCACGGGTGCTGGAACGGAGAACAAGGCAGCGATTTCGCCCGACGGCAAAACTGTTGCGTTCCGCGCGAATTATGAGGGCCCTTCCGAGGTTTACACCATGCCGGTCGAGGGGGGCATGCCGCAGCGCCGCACCTGGGACGGGGACTCTGAACCCGAGGGGTGGGCAGCGGACGGACGCCTGCTCGTGGCTACCGAACGATACTCAACATTGCCGGGCTCTCAGCTTGTACTGCTCGATGATCACGGTGGGCGCGAGATTCTGCCGCTGGCGCAGGCCGCACAAGGCGCGTATTCCCCCGATGGGCACACACTGTTCTTCACACGCTGGTTCCGCCAGTGGAGTGAAACCAAGCGCTACAAAGGTGGTTGGGCTGAGAACATCTGGAGCTTCGATGGCAAGAACGAAGCGGTTCCCCTCACTTCCGACTTTGCCGGTACATCCGCGCGCCCCATGGTATGGAAAGATCGCGTCTACTTCCTTTCTGACCGCGACGGCGTAATGAACGTCTACTCCATGGACGCGCAGGGACATGGCGTGAAGGAAGAAAGTCATCAGAAGATCTTCGACGTGCAATCGGCCTCGCTAGACGGCGGCCGAATGGTGTACGCATCCGGCTCAGACCTCTGGCTGCTGGATTTGAATTCAGGCCACGAGGAAGTCATTCCGGTCACGCTGCTCTCAGACTTCGACCAGATGCGCGAGCACTGGGTGAAAAAGCCGCACGACTATCTCACCGCCGTGCACATTGCGCCGGATGGCTTGAGTGCTGTTTTCACAGCGCGTGGCGAAGTCTTCACCTTTCCGGCAAAGAGCGGGCGCATGGTGAAGGTCGCCGGAGACAGCGCAATCCGCTATCGCGAAGCGCGCTTCCTACCCGATGGTAAAGGCATCATTGCTCTCTCCACGAAGACGGACGAAACCGAGTTTTGGAAGTTCGCTGCGAACGGGGAGGGACCTCCCGAGCAATGGACGAACGATGCCAAGGTGCAGCGCTGGGATGGGATCCCCTCACCCGATGGTCACTGGCTCGCGCACCATGATATCGACCAGCAGCTTTGGATCTACGACATCAAGACCAAACAGGACAAACGAATCGCGCAGTCGTTGAACGGGGGCTTCGAGAGCCTCAGCTGGTCCGGCGACAGCCGATGGCTTGCCTTCGTCGAAAACGCCGACAACAAGTTCGCACAGATCAAGGTGCTCAACGTCGAGACGGGCGCGCTTCAAACCATCACGTCCGACCGGTACAACAGCGGCGACCCCGTGTGGAGCACGGACGGAAAGTGGCTCTACTTCCTCTCCGATCGCAATTTGAAAACGACGGTTCAGGCCCCATGGGGGCCGCGTGCCCCGGCTCCGCACTTCGCCCACACATTGAAGATCTACGAGCTTGCGCTAACGCCGGGACTTCGGTCGCCCTTCCTCCCGCCGGATGAGCTGCATCCTGACACGCCGGAGAAGAAGGACGAATCAAAACCCGTCGAAGACAAAGACAAAAACAAAGGCAAGGACGCGAAGCCTGCGGACAAGAAGGATCAGCCTGACAGCGACAAGGCAGCCGCCGACAAGAAGGACGAGGCAAAGAAGAAGCCGGCTGAAGTCAAGATCGACTTCACCGATATACCTTCACGCCTCGCTGAGGTGCCCGCACCCGCAGGCGATTTCACCCGTCTTCAGGCAACCGACAAGCGCCTTTGCTGGCTCAGCCGGGCCGACGACGCATCGGAGCACGTTGCGCTGCAATGCATCGACATCGCAAACAAAGGCGACGAAGTTGAGACAGTGCTCTCCGAGGTCAAGAATTTTGAGATTTCCCTCGATCGCAAGAAGACGCTCATCAGTAAAGGAGACGATTTCTATATTGTCGACTCGGACGTGAAAGCAAGCGGGCTCTCGGACCCTAAAGCGATGGGCAAGGCGCAGATCAACCTATCGCATTGGACCATCACAACCACGCCACGCGAAGAGTTCCGCGGCCTCTTCCTCGATGCCTGGCGGATGGAGCGCGACTACTTCTACGATCGCCACATGCAAGGTGTCGACTGGACCGCCGTGCGTGATCGCTATCTCCCGCTGGTTGACCGCGTAGCCGATCGCGACGAACTGAACATCGTGATCGCGCAGATGGTCAGCGAACTCTCAGCGCTGCATACCTTCGTTCAAGGCGGCGATGACCGCAAAGCTGCCGACAACGTAGATATCGCCACACTGGGCGCGATTCTCCGACGCGACGACAAGGCTGGGGGATACGTCGTTCAGCACATCTATGCCCACGATCCCGACCTTCCCAATCAGGCGCCACCACTTGCGCGCCCGGAGTCGCACGTGAACGAGGGCGATGTCATCGTGAGCATCGATGGCCAGAGCGTGCTTGAGGTGAGTGACGAGCGCTCTCTTTTGCGCGGCAAGGCCGGCCAGCAAGTACTCCTGCACGTGAAGCCCTCCACGGGCGAAGCGCACGACATTCTCGTGAAACCCATCAGCGTGCGTGAGGACGGGCGCATGCGCTACGCGGAGTGGGAATATACGCGGCGGACCAAGGTCGACTCCGATTCAAAAGGCCAGATCGGCTACGTTCATCTGCAAGCCATGGGTCCGAATGACATCGATCAGTGGGCGCGGGAGTACTACCCGGTCTTCGATCGGCAGGGCTTGATCATCGACATGCGCCACAATCATGGCGGCAACATCGACCCATGGCTGCTCGGCGACTTGTTGCGGAAAGCCTGGTTCTACTGGCAACCGCGTGTCGGCAACCCGGAATGGAATATGCAGTACGCCTTCCGCGGTCACATCGTGGTGCTGTGCGATCAGGAGACAGCTTCTGACGGCGAAGCGTTCTCCGAAGGCTTCAAACACTTTCAACTGGGCAAGGTGATTGGCACGCGCACGTGGGGTGGCGAGATCTGGCTCTCCGGCGATAACGTCCAGGCCGATAACGGCGTAGCCACCGCTGCGGAAACGGGCGTGTACAGCATCGATGGCAAGCGCTGGCTGATTGAGGGCCATGGAGTCGATCCCGACATCGTCGTCGACAATTTGCCGCACGCTACCTTTGGCGGAAGCGATGCGCAGCTTGATGCAGGGATCAAACTTCTCCAGCAGGAGATCAAGGACGACCCGCGTCCGGTGGCTCCACATCCGGATTATCCCGACAAGTCGTTCAAGTACGCACAGTGAGAATCTTCATCGAGGAATGGGTGTCGTGGCAATCGCGCAAGCCGACTAAACTTCGCCGCACAAGCGGAGCAGGTCCGCTCCGAAGCGCTCCACTTTCGCTGGTCCGATGCCGTCGATGGTCATCAATTCGCGCGTATTTCGCGGGCGCGCCAGCGCCACCGCCGACAGAGTGCGATCGTGCAACACCACAAACGCAGGAACTCGGAGTCGCTTGGCTTCGGCAGCGCGCCACTCGCGAATCCGCATCGCGAGTGCCTCAGACTCGGCGGAAAATTCCATCGGTCTTTCAGGTGGTTGATTCTTTCGGCTGCCATTCCCACCACGAGCCGCGCCTTCCAGCTTCGCTTTCTTCGCTTTCGCGGCAACACTCAAATCGTCAAACTCGTCAGCCACGCCGTCGCTGATCAACAGGTCGAAGCGCTGCTGATGGTTTCGCGCGGCCGCCTGCTCCGTCAGCCGCACCTTGCGAAACTTGAGCACCTGTCCGTCTTTCTCGAAGTCGGCGCTTTCGATTTCGATCATCCCCGCTTGCACCATGGCGCCCAGGATCCCGTCAAAGGCCTCGCGGCCTAGCGTTTCGCCTGGGTCGAGCTTGCGTTGCAAGCTTCCTGATGCCTTATACTCCGCGGCGCGGAGCTCCTTGAGGATCTTCTCGGCCAGTTGCAACTCCACAACCGTTGCGCGCCGAAAACGCCGAAGCACGGCGCCGGCCGGATCGCAGACATCGCACACACCGCAAGGCTTGTTCGCATCTTCCACATCGCCAAAATGCCGCACAAGTGCACACATGCGACAGTTGCCCTGCTGCGTGAAGTCGACCACCTTTGCAAACTCATCGACGCGGAATTGCGCCTGTACACCGTAGGTTCTCTTCCATTCCATACCGCCGCGCGTGACGGTGTTGTCAAAATCGACTCGTGCTCCACCGTGAACCTGGAGCTTCTCGAGTGCCTTGTCGAACTCCTCATCGCTCAGCTTTGATGTGGTGCGCACTTCTTCAACGCCGCGCGGATCGGCGCCGAGAACACGAAACACCTCTGCCAGGTGTTCGGCGGGCGGGTAATCCCGGTTGAGCAGGAAATCATGGGTTCGCTGGTCGGCGTAGCTATGCATCAGAAAGGTGCGGCTCATCGCGCCGTCGCGCCCCGCGCGGCCAATCTCCTGGTAATAGCCTTCGAGCGTGCCCGGTAAACCCGCATGAATCACGGTGCGAATATCGGCCTTGTCGATGCCCATACCGAACGCGATGGTCGCCACCACCACATCGAGCGAGCCTGACTGAAAGGCCGTCTGCACGCGTTCGCGCATCTCCGCGTCGAGGCCCGCGTGATACGCTGCCGCCGCGGGGCGTTTGTGCGAAACATCCCCCGCAGGGCTTTGCGACAGCTCTTCCGCCAGGCGCTCAGCCTGTTTTCTCGACGTGGCATACACGATGGCCGGGCGGCGCTCCTTTTTGGCGAGCAGCTTTCGAATCACGGCTGCCCGCTGGGGAACGGAAACCTCGACCACTTCGATCGCAAGGTTGTTGCGGCGGAAGCCGTGAATAAACAACGTTGGTTGCCGAAGTCCCAACTGGGCAACAATATCGGATTGCACTCTAGGCGTCGCTGTAGCCGTCATGGCGAGAACCGGCGCGCCGGTGCTGCCACGAAGCTCTGGAAGGTACTGACCGAGGGTGCGGTAATCGGGCCGGAAATCGTGGCCCCATTGCGAAATGCAGTGAGCCTCGTCAATCGCGATCAGCGCCAGCTTGCCTTTCTTCAGCATTTGCGGGAAGCCCGGCACTCTCAGCCGCTCCGGCGCAATGAACAGGAACTGGAGGCTTCCCTGCAAATATTCGACGCAGGCCTGCCGCGCCATCCCGCGCTCGAGCCCCGAGTGAATGCGCGCCACTCGCAATCCGAGACTCATCAGTTTCGCAGCCTGGTCTTCCATCAGTGCGATCAAGGGGCTGATCACCAGAGCGGTGCCGCCGCGCGCCAACGCCGGCAACTGGTAGCACAGGCTTTTCCCTGCACCGGTCGGCATGACCAGCAGCAGATCCTCTCCCCGAACCGCAGCCTCGCAGACCTCCTGTTGGTTGGCGCGAAAGCACGAGAAGCCGAAGGCCGACTGCAGCAAAGGAACAAGAGAGATCGAATGATTACCGTTTTCCAAGGCGCAATTCTTCGAGAGCAGGTTTGGAGTCGGGCGGCAGGGCCTCACGCCGATCGGGCGAGAAAGTAGGACTCAATCCAAGCCGGCTCCAGAATCGCCCGACCAAGTCTACGGTCTCAGGGCTGGTGCGGCTAGTTGTAAGCAGGCGCACCTCGCCAGTCGTGAGTTCAGCCAAATGGGCGGCATCGTGCTCGATTGCCACGCACTTGTCCGGACGGTACGTACAACTGGCCAAGTCGGCGATGGACATTTGCGTTGTTGGAGTCGCTAGAACAGTCCTGGGCGGCGCCATGCGATCGAGGAGGCAAAAGATCTCCAGCTTTGACTCCAACTCATCGGGAACGCAGTCGATGGCGAGGTCAGCCTCGCGCACGGCATCTTCGATGGTGGAAACAAGGTCCAACCTCGCGGCCTCGGAGCCAAGTTCCTGCCGAATCCACTCCTGCGCGTCTTCCAGGTTTCGCGGCATCAAGTCTTCGAGCCTTACCCTGAATCCGCCACGGGCTGCGGACAAAGCGAGCCGCCGGCCCAGTCTTCCCGCTCCGATAATGGCGACAGTCTCAGGCAAGATGCGCTTACTTTGCTGTCAGTGCCTTGACCACGTCCTCGATGCTTGGAGTGGACGCGGCGAGATGATCGGCAACGCGGGCACGCTCCTCGGCCGACAGAGTCGGAACCAGGGACAAAATGCGGCGTAGTGTTACGGCAGCGTCATCAATGTAGTTCATCAAACGGATTGCTTCTCCGGACAGCGGCATGGATCTCCTCGATGGGTAAAAGTTCGTCTCCCCATTGTAGGCTGCGGGCCTCGAAAAAGGCGATTCGGTGGAACTGCAATCGATAAGAGGGCGCCATGAGCATATTCTCGCTGGGCTTCTTCAGTCGGAGAACCGATGGAAAACTCCCTTTCGCTATCCGCGCTCAGGTTCGAAGATGGATCGAGCATCCGACGGGCGCGTCTTGATCCCATCATCCACGCCTGGATTCATTTGCAGATCAGTCGAGTTTTCCCCAGACATGACAAGGCGCACTTATCGCTAAGTGCGCCTTGAAGCCTTTCGGCTAATCACGTCCCGAGTTGCCGGCCCCTGCTTTGCAGTCGCGCCAGTCTCAGATTGCTCCGAGCTCGACACTTGGCTCTTTCGGTCGTTAGCAGATTGCTCCGCACCCGACTTCCATCGCCCCGCACCAGTCGCCGATTTGACTCGCCGCCTGGCGCTTACGCCCTGCGCCTTGGGTAGATTGCTCCACCCGCCTCGCCTTGCGTCGTGCCGCCCACGAATTGCTCCGTGCTCAGCACTTGAGAGCTTCGCCCCGGCTCAGGATTGCTCCGTTGCCGATGCCTCGTGCTCGTTGCCGCGCTTGGATTGCTCCTCGCTCGACTCGTCGCACTTCGCGCCGCGCTTGGATTGCTCCAACCTTGGCGCTTAACGCTCCGTGACGGTCTGCAGATCGCTCTGCACGCAGACACTTTGCGTTCGCGGTGTGGTTTGCGGATTGCTCCGCGCTCTACACCTAGCTCCGCACCGTTTCTGGATTGCTCCAGACTCGACACTTGGCGTTTCCTGACGCTTCCGGATATCTCCGATTGCGTCTTTTCACGCCCTGCGGCAACTGTGGACGCCTCCACTTTCACCGCTTCGAGCTTTGTCTCGTGTCCGTAGCTCCGGACCCGTTACTTATCGCTCCGCCCCGAACTCGAATTACTTCGTGTTCGACACTTGATACTTAGTTCCACTTACAGATTGCTCTGCACCCTTCCCTAAGTACCCCGTGATGACTTTGGATTTCTCCACTGTCACCACTTACTGCTCCGCGTTGGGACCTTCCGGCAAACCTTAATCAATCTTCACGAATGAAGCTTTTCACGTCTGCCTAGCAACCCGGAATGAAAGTAACTATGCGCCTTTTGAATTCGCGATGTCAATGGAATCAGAACGAAAAATTCTGTGGAAATTAACGTGGTTTGGTGGAAATCTTAATTGACAGATTTCATATGTACTTCCGGCCATTTTGCAGCATAAAAGGTGCAATTAGAAAGGCTATCTAAGTCAGCGCGTAAATTGGTGAATAGCCATGCCCAGAATTGCGAGATTAAACGCTGCGTGCGCCGCTAATGCAGACCACAAAGATCCGGACAAATTTCGGCATAGCGTGTACACGCAGCCCGTGCACGCTATCAGGAAAACCGCCAGGCCCGCAGAGCCCGCGCGTAAGTGAAATCCTGCGGCATCGCGCCACAGACCGTGCAGATACAGATACAGCAAGCCGAAGAGTGAGGCATTCACAAGAACTCCCACGACCGGCGTGAAACGACGCCCGAAGGATTCCTGAACGAAGCCCCGGAAGAATATCTCTTCGCCGATCGGGTTAAGAAAGATTGCGGGCAGCGCGTAGAGAGCGAACAGGCTCACCGGCGACATCAGTCCGCGCATCTCATCGAGATGAAGATAATTGCGAACGCTGATGCACCAGTTGTTCGGGGTGTTTCCGTAGATCGCCATTCCAAGCGAAAAGAAGATCAATCCGCACGCTGCGCCGGCAAGCAGGCTTAACGCAGTCGAGGCAGGAGAGACTCTCGTTCCCGTGAGCCCGATCTTGTGCCGCCCTTCCCGGGTCAGAAGTACAAAGGGCAACGCCCAAAGAGCGAGCGTTTGCAGGAAGTAGATTTCCTGCAGGGACCACGGGCTCTGGAACGCTATGAACCGCACACAGGCAACCGCCGCATAGACTGCCAGCGCGATCACCCAGGGTGGTCCGATCACGCTCGCCCAGAACGGCTTCACCAAGCCAGATCGCTGCGGCGCTGGCTTCGATCTCATACAGCGATCCCCTTCCGGCCCGGTCAGCAGGTATCGAGCGTATGGCGGTTGCCTGTTGGTCTCTGCGATCAAGGCTACGGGCGACGAGGCAAAAGGTCAACGCTCTTCCTTCAAAGCGTGCGCTTGAAAAGTGGCGTCGCGGCAAGCAATGTGCCGATGCCAAACACGAAGAGAAACAGGAGATCAAACCGGATCGCAGCAAAACCGCCGTCTTTGAGCAGGATTGCTTTGAAGCCGTGCACGCAGTAGGTGAAGGGATCGATGATCGAAAGCGCGCGCAGCCACTTGGGAAATGCCGTGACGGGATACATGGCGCCCGAGGGATAGAACAGGAGCAGGTTCAACACGCCAAACATCGCGCGCGGAACCAGTGGGTCGTCGACGCGCACCATCATCAGGAACATCATCCCGTTGAATGCCATTGAAGTGACGATGATGAGACAGAGGATTTCAAGATCGACCATGGGGTTGAAGATCACGCCCAGGCCCGCCATCAGCGAACCAATTACCGTGAGACTAATGCCCGAGAGCACAGCCTTGATGGCCCCCGCAATGTTCATGCCGAAGACGAGTTCCAACCGCGTGATGGGCGTAACCAGGTAGCCCTCGTGCACGCCGCGTGCTTTGTCGTCGATGTACAGCATGCCACCGCCGATCATCACGGAGATATACATAGCCAGCGCCACACAGGCGGGCAACAGGAACTTCATGTAGTCCACGTAGGGATAGAGTTCCACGATCTCGAGCGCAATCGAATTGGCAAGCCGCGGCTGAAGGACCGGCGCGGTGAGCGCGTTGACCAGCAGTTGCATTTCTGACTCGAGCGAGCCCGAGGTGAACAGGTCCGAGTTATCCACGACAAAGCCGAGTTGTGGCGCATCTTGCGCGGCCACGCGCCGCGAATACTGTGCCGGAATCACGACCGCACCATCGATTCTGCCGGTGCGCACGTCTTCGCGCGCCTTGTTCTCGTCCTGGTATTCGACCGTGGTGAATGTCTTGATGTTGACCGCGATCGCGTCGAAACCCTCGCGAATCTTGACCGCTTCCGGACCGTGATCGTAATCCACGACTGCGACCCGCGCACCCACGATCTTGCCGCCGAAGGCATTGCCCATGATCAGCAGCTGCAAAATCGGCATCATCAGCGACATGATCATCAATGTGGGTGAACGGAAGAACTTGCGCATCTCGCGCTCGATAATCGCAAGCATTCGATTCATTGTCTTTCTCCCGGCCTTGGCGGCATGACAAAGCCTACCGGCTTCACCTGTTCGTCGCGCAACTGTCTGCCTGTGTAGTGCACAAAAACGTCATCGAGCGTGGTGTTCTGCACGCTCAGCGAAGTGAGCGTCTCGCCGAGCGATGCGGCCAACTCGACCAGCTGCATCGTCGTCTTCGAGCCGGAGGAAGTAAGTACCCGGTAGAATCCGGCCGACTCCGCCTGCACGCTTGTAACGCCATCCAGACCTTCGAGCCGTGACTTCCATTCTGCCGTTTCGCGGTCGAAGTGCACTTCCACAACGTTCGCGCCTGGGACACCCCGTTTCAATTCGATTGGCGTGCCCAGCGCGACGAGATTCCCGTGGTCCACAATGGCGATGCGATCGCAGAGCTTGTCGGCTTCTTCCATGTAGTGTGTGGTCAGAAGCATGGTGAGGTGGCGCGTCTTGCGCAGGTTATCGAGCATCTCCCACACTGCGATGCGCGAAACGGGATCGAGTCCCGTTGTCGGTTCATCGAGAAAGAAGATCTTCGGGTTATGCACCAGGCCGCGCGCAATCTCAACGCGTCTGCGCATGCCTCCGGAGAGCGTCTTTACCTGCGCATCGCGCCACTTTACCAGGTCCACTGCCTCCAGCACATCGAGAATGTTCTTCTCACGCTCAACTTTCGAAACGCCATAGAGCTTGGCGTAGATGCTCAGATTTTCTTCGACCGTCAAGTCGGGATCGGAGGTGAGCGCTTGCGGGATCACCCCGATCATGCGGCGCACGGCATCCGGCTCCTTCACAACGTCATGACCGGAAATTACAGCCGTCCCGGCTGTCAACGGAACAAGCGTGGTCATCATGCGGATGAGCGTGCTCTTCCCTGCCCCATTCGGCCCGAGCAGACCGAAGATTTCACCGTCGGCCACCGAGAAGCTGACGCCTTTGACGGCCTCAAACGTGCCGTACCGCTTGACGATCTTGTCGACAGCGATCGCCGGTATTGGCGCGGTCTTCGCTTCAGCCGCAGGCGAAACGGCGGTCATGGCCTCACCAGTTTCGCCTTCGGAACGTAGACCTCGGCCGTCATGCCGGGAACAAACTTCTCGCCGGCATTGTCGATCAACAGTTTTAACTGGATAGTCTTGATGTCGCGCTTGCGGCTGCTCACATCGCGCTGCGTGGCGAAGTCGGCCTCGGCGGCTTTGTTGATGACCTTGCCTTGAAGCTTCGCTCCTGAGGGCATCACAACGTTCAGTGAGTCATTCATTTGCACTGCATCTGCCTGCGTCTCGGGCAGGGGCGCATAGATCCAGGTTTGCGTCAGGTCCATGATGGTGACGATCGGCGAACCGGCGGCAACCACTTCCCCTTCGCGCGCCGCGCGTACATTCACCTTGCCGCTCACTGGGGCGAAGACCTTGGAGTAGCCGAGTTCCACGTTCGCCTGCTCGGCCAGAGCACGCGCATTTGCGGCCGCATCGCGGGTCTCATCGACTGTTCGCGCAGCCACATTCGTAAGCAGTTCATGCGCCTGCGCCTGGCGTAACGAAGCCTCGGCAGCGTGCAAATTCTCCTGCGCCGAATCCACGGCTGCCTTTGAAGCGTTCAGGCTGGTTGTAGCGTCGTCTTTGGCCTGGTCGCTCATGATTCCCTGCTGCGCCAGCGCCACGGTTCGCGTCGTGTCTGCTTGTTGGTGCGCGTAATTTGCCTGCGCCTGCGCCAATGTGGCTTTTGCCGCCTCGACCATCGCCCGTGCATTGATCGTCGCGCTGCCGGTTTCGCCTCGTGTTTGGCGCTCGGTCTCGAGAGTCTCACCGAGTTTGTAGCGCTGGCTCTGAGCAGTGGCTTCGGCAGCTTTGCGTGCCGCCTGCAAATCCTCGCTCTCGATGACCGCGATAAGCTGGCCTGCTTTCACTTCCTGGCCTTCGTCCACGAGGAGTGACTGGATGCGCCCTGGAATTTTGGAGCTGACCACCACTTCGTTCGCGTCGACTGTGCCAATAAGTTGCAGGTCGCTGCTTTGCTTGGCCGTGACGAGGTACCAGATCAGCGAGCCGATCGTGAGCAACCCCAGGATGAGAAAAACTCGATTGCGTGCGTTCACTTGCGTCTTGCTCCTGCTGCTGACGGTTCTTGGTTTCCGATTTTGTTGGCGACGCCGATGGCTTTCACAAGCCACGCCGGGGTTCCGCGCGGCTCGACATCCGGCATCGGCGTCGCGGCCAGCACTTTCGTCGACACGCGCGCGCCCTTCTTGCGATCGATAAAGATGGCCTGCCCCAAAAACTCTACGACTGCTTTGCGCCGAAAGGCCAGCGCAGCGGGATCGAACACGTCAGCGCCGCCGATCAACCGCATCATAGGCCACGAGAGGAAGTAAAACGTGTTGGGGCCGAAGACCGCGTAGATCAGTTGCGACGGCTCTACATGCACCAGTTCTCCCGCGCGCATGCCTTCTTCGGAAATCGCGATCATCTTCTCGGCCATGGGTCGGAAAAGCTTGTCGATGATTGGGCTGAGCACGTCGGTTTCGCCGTTGCGCAGCCGCACCATCTCTTGTTGCATCAACGTCTGAAAGACCGACTGCGAGTAGATGCGATCGAAGTGGTTGAGCGCGCTGCGCAGCAGCTTTTCGCCGGCCGAACACGGCAAATCGAAGACAGCCAGGCTGGTCGCCGCGATGCGCGCCGCAACGGACTCAAGGGCTGCGGCGTACAGCGCATCTTTGCTCCGGAAATAGTAATAGAGCAGCGCCTTGTTCACCCCGGCGCTCTCGGCAATACGCTCCGTGCGCGCGCCCGCCAGTCCATTGGCGCTGAACTCTCGCATGGCGGCTGCAAGGATCCGGGTGCGCGCGTCGTCGGCGAGGTCGGACGGATTGGGAATTGGGAATGGCGATTTCATTTTAACTAACTGGTTAGTAAAGTACTCCGCGGAAGCCAAAATTGCAAATCCATTCACTTTTGCCGGTTAAGTATGCGCGAGCGTTAGGAGTCATCCCCGGAGAAGCAGTAGCCGCGCCGGATCGAGCGCGATGTGCCATGGTTGCGGCCGCTCGCTCAAGGCCCGCCACAGGTCTTTCGCAACGTCGGCCTGCAGATGAGCTGACGGCGCAAATTCCCTCCCGCTGTGCAAGCGGAGATAGAGCGTCATCTCATGCGGCGCCTCATTCGTTGTCACGAGCCAGCATGGGAACACATTCGCGCCGCCCTCATCTGTGACGAAGCGAATCTGGTGCGAGCGAAAGCCGATATGCGTTAGATTCGGATCGACCGGGTCTCCCGTTGTCAGCTCGCAGTTCCACGCAGGCACCGACACTCGGTCTGCACCACATGCGAGCGCAGGCACAATGTTCTTGCATCCCGTCAAGCGCGCCGCAGCCACAGTTCCTGGGTTTTCGAAGAGCCGGTGCTTGGGCCCGCTCGCGATCACCTTTCCATCCTTCAGGACCAGCAGATCGGTGCAGAAGCGAAAAGCCTCTTCCATATCGTGTGTCACGAAGACAACCGCGCCGTTGAATTCCGCCAGGGTGCTTCTCAATTGCTCTTCCGTTTGTCTTCGCAGGTGCGGATCAAGGGCAGTAAATGGCTCATCCAGAAGAAGCGCATCAGGTTTGATCGCCATGCAGCGGGCGATCGCAACCCTCTGACGCTGCCCGCCCGAAATCTCCTTGGGATAACGATGTGCCAGTTCCGCAATCTGCATCGCGGAAAGCTGCTCGTCCACCCGAACCCTCCGCTCGTCCGCTGTGAGGGAAAAGAGGCCAAACCCAACGTTCTCCGCCACCGTCAGGTGGGGGAACAGCGCGTAATCCTGAAAGACAATGCCGATCCGTCGTTGCGCCGCGGGCAGGTTTTGCTTCTTCTCGCTGTCGAAGAGCACACGTTCATTGAGTACGATGCGCCCCTTGTCCGGTGTAGAGAGCCCGGCGATCATGCGCAGCGTCATCGATTTGCCTGCGCCCGAGGGGCCAAGAAGCCCCACTGCTCCCTGCCGTGCGTTGAATGCCACCTTTAATGTGAAGTTTTCAACCTTCCGCTCGACGTCAATCTCCAGCAGTAGCGAACGATCGTCCTCTCTACCATGCTTCTTCCCCGGAACCACCGCGATGGGCATTACGCTCGACGATCCCGTTTCAATCGGTAAAGCTGGTCGCGTCTTTCGTTCATAATGCAGCAGCCGAATAATCGCCAACGATAGGGCCACAATCAGAACCACCCAGATCTTTGCAGCACGCATGTCGCCGCTCTCCGCCGCCGAAAAGATTGCGATGGGCATGGTCTGGGTGCGTCCCGGGATGTTCCCTGCAAGCATCAGGGTCGCGCCAAATTCGCCCATGGCTCGTGCAAAAGCGAGCACCGTTCCGGCGATCACACCCGGCCCCGCAAGCGGTAGCTGTACACGCCGAAACGCAACCCATTCCGACGCGCCTAACGAACGAGCTGCCTGCAGCAACGTCGGGTTGACTTGTTCAAGAGCTCCCAGACTGGTTCGATACATCAGCGGGAAAGCCACTACCGTCGCGGCGATGACGGTCGCAGGCCACGAAAATGCAATCATCACGCCGATATGTTCGAGCGCATGCCCCACGAAGCTTCGCCGTCCGAAGAGCAGAAGGAGGAAAAACCCCACGACAGTCGGCGGCAGCACCAAAGGCAGCGTGAGCACGCCGTCGATCCAGACGCGCCAGGCACGTCGCACACCGTACATCGCTCTCGCCGCAAAGAGTCCGAGAAAGAAGGTGGCGATCGTGGCGCTGCAAGTCGTTGCCGTGGAGATGAGGAGCGGAGACGTGTCGATAGGGACGCGCACGGTTACGCCATTCTAAATCCGTACCGCTCGAGAATAGCTCGCGCTTCGGGCGATTTGAGAAAAGCGAGAAATCCCTCAACAGCAGCACGATTGCGCGTCCCCTTGATTTCGGCCATCGGATACACGATCGGACTATGAGATCCCTCGGGAGCAATTGCACTCACACGAACCTGGTTGGAAATCCGCGCGTCTGTTGCGTAGACAAGGCCCGCATCGGCGTTGCCGGTTTCCACATAGGTCAGCACCTGCCTCACATCCTTGCAGAGAACGATCTTTGCCTTGAGCGCGTCGTAGATGTGGAGAAAGGTAAGCGTCTGTTGCCCATACTGCCCCGCCGGCACGCTGGATGGATCTCCCAATGCAATCAGTCGCACCTGTTTGTCAGCGAGCTGTTCGAATCCCTGCAAGGCAGCCCCCTTCGGCGCGATCAGGACAAGCGAGTTACGCAGCAGGTCGCTGCGCGAGCCCGGCTGCAACAGTCCCTCAGTTTCCAGTTGATCCACCGGCTTCACGCCGGCCGAGATGATCGCATCAACCGGTGCGCCGTCTTCGATTTCGCGCGCGAGCGTTCCCGAGGAACCGAAGTTGTTACGGAACTCAATATCCCGGTGTTCGGTGCGATACGCAGCCTCTGTTTCCACAAGGGCATCCTGCAGGCTGGCCGCAACAGAGACCGTTAATACAATGCGAGTCGGCGCGTGACAGCCGCTGACAAGCATCCCAAGCGCAAGCAGGGCATTCCCAAAACACAATTGCCGAAGACTCTTTCGTCGCGATTTCAAAACCAATCACCTCTTCCAACTGATAGGCACGCTCAGGCCGGGTGACCTTTCCCGGACTGAGCGTGCCTCATTCTCCCATCGAGAACGGCGCCCGTCTGCGCGCGGCGGCTAGAAGGTGAAACGACTGCCGACCGTCGGCGAAAGGTTGTTGTCGGACACGTACGGGACACCGGGACCATGAGGTATGGCGATGTCCAGACCGCCGCTCACGAAGGAATAGGCAACCCCGGCAAACGAGTCGAAACGCTTACTGAAGTGATGATCGAAGTAGAGCGATCCCTCGTTGAGGGTTCCCGCACAGGACGCGCGCATATTACCGATACTGGGGTTCGTCGAGCAGGTCGACGGCACACGAAAGTCGTTTTGCCGTTGTTGATACCAGGCGAAAGTGACGTCGCTTTTGCTGCGGTAGGTATACCTCGCACCCGTCCACCAGATATTCACCAATTTCTCAGAATCAAGATTGTTGTCTTCGACCCCGCTCATGATGTATCCGCCCTGGTCCGAAGCGCCCACGCCCAATGGGTGCACCGGGTTATTCTGCCAAACGTATTCGTAGCCGGCAAAGACCTTGAACGAGTCCGACGAATACTTGGCGGCGGCCATCATTGCGTTGTTGTCCGTCACGATGCCATAGACAGTGTTGGTTGTTCCGATCAGATTGACGCCAGTGATGGGATTGGTATTGATGCTGTCCATGGTCGACTGATAGGGACTCGACAGACTCTGAGGTCCGAGCAAGGGGTTTAATACGCTGATCGCCTGGTTGTAATGCTGAAAGACGAGATCCGCCGAGATCTTGTCGTACGTTCCGCCCAGGTCGAATCCATAGGCGTTGTTGTGCGCCTCTTCCGCCGTACACGTGGCAGCAGTCCAGGTTGCAGAGGCCGAATAGCAGCCGGCAGACCCGTCGGCGAATTTATACATCGCGCCGAAATGGGCCGGGCCATAGGCAAGCCGATATTTCAGTGCGTCATCCCAACGGCTGTCCTCGGTGTCGCCGCCGCCGGCCATCGTGCCGTTATACCCGATATAAGAAAACGCATAGGATCCGCTGGCTGGATCGTAAAGAAGCATCGCATCCGTGCCCAGCGCGCGTTGACGACCGAACGTCAGCGTACCCACATATTTGGATGCTACCCCGGCATAATATTCGTCGTTGAAGGGTTGACCCGCGCGCGCGCCGTCGATGGCGATCGAATAGCTGCTCCTGGGAAAACCGTTGTTGGTGATATCGGTCTGCGATGCGTTGGCCAGTAGCCCGGACTGCGGATTGATGCCGGTCGAAGCGTTGAACACAACTGACCAGCCATGCAGAAACTCTTCCTTGCCCCGGATGCCGAAACCCGTCTGTGAAAGGTTGTTCGGTGCAATGACGAATCGATGCTGATAGCCGTTTCGGTTCACCAGGGATTCGCCTTCGTAGTTATAGCCATTCTCAGGCAAGCCGTGGCTGACATAGCCGACGCCTGCGTCATAGGCGCCATAAAGCGTGATGCCGTGCCAGGTGAGCGTGCAATCGGTAGTAGCGAAATCATGAACGCTCGCGCACGGATCGGTAGCCTTCTGTGGTTCCTTCGTATCGACTTTGGCGCCCTGTCCCAACACCAGTGCGGGCGATAAAAGAACCGCCGCCGCCCAACAGACTTTCTTCGCTTTCACATAGCCTTCCGCAAAAATAGTGTCCCTGGTGCTCTTTGACATCTGGTCCCCCAAGACCAATTTCCAAAACATGAAGCTTGCGGGTTTCGGAACGGGATCTGTATCAAGCAGGTGTTCGCCTTCCCGTGTCTCAAACCGGGTGATGGCACGGAGAAACAAACGTGTCTGTAGTGTATAAGCACCATCGTCGTTTTTGTACGACCTTCAGAGGGAGGCGATCCGGCATCGGAAGCGCGACGGACCACAACTGGTTAACCTGGATTGGAGAAGACGCGTATCGACGAAAATTGTCTCGTTTACAGTACAAGGCATTGAGCCGATAATGGGCTTCGGGGCCGCTATGGAAGTCCGAACGAATCTTTCTGAATTGAGAGCGCAGCGTGGAATTGGCGCAGCCCAACTGGCCAGCCAGGTTGGAATCAGCAGACAGACCATTTATGCCATTGAGGCCGGGACCTATGTTCCGAATACAACAGTCAGTCTAAAACTGGCAAAAGCGCTCGACACTACAGTTGAAGATCTGTTTCAGATCGATACGGAAGAATCAGTACCGGACGAGATCGTTGTCGCGAAAGTGATTTCGCAGGCCGAAGCTCTGGAACCGGGGCAGCTCATGCGAATTTGCAGCGTTGGCAAGTCCATTGTTGCGGTTGCTCCCGAGTCGAGCGGTTGGGGTCTCCCGCCCGCGGATGCCGTTTTGCTGGATCCGGTGGGCAAAGGCAAGACGCCGGCACACGCCCGGGTTCGGGTTCTGAACGACAAGTGGAAATCGGCTCCCCGCGTGCTGATCGCAGGGTGTGATCCCGGCGTCTCGATCCTTGCTCAGTCGCTGCAGGCGCAAGGTTGCGAACTCGTTGTGACTTATGAGAATAGCTCGCGCGCCTTGCAGTTGTTGCAGGACGACCTGGTTCATATCGCCGGGACCCACCTCGTCGACAAATCGACGGGCGAAACCGATCTCCGGCCCATCACCCAGATGTTCACCCGTAACTCGGTTGTCGTCTTCACCTATGCGGTGTGGGAAGAGGGTTTGGTCACCGCCCAGGGAAACCCGAAGCGCATTGCGGGTGTTGCGGATCTCTCCCGGCACGATGTGCAATTTATCAATCGAGAAGCCGGCGCAGGCTGCCGGCGGCTTCTTGACGACCTGCTCTCGAAGGGCCGGATCCCACCCAAGCAGGTCAACGGGTATGAGCGCATTACCGTAGGACATCTCCCAGCGGCCCGTCTGGTTCGGAAGGGAGAAGTAGACTGCTGCATCAGTACACGCGCGGTCGCGCGCGCCCTGGCGTTGGACTTCGTTCCCCTGGCGCAGAAACCCTACCACCTTGTGCTTCGCCGCCAGCGGCTGCACGAACCGTCAATACAGACTCTGCTCGAAATGCTGGGGCGCGTGTCGTTTCGCCGCGAAGTCGAATCCCGCACCGGCTACGACATGCGCACGGCCGGTATGCGCCTTTTGTGATTGCCTTGATTCTGCGGAATCGTCGGATTCTTGAAACACAGGAAACCAGCTAGATCCGCTCATGATAGCCGATCTCCTTCGTGAAGAGGAATAATGGATTGTCGATCATGAACTCGTCCTCAACAACTCCGGTGCTTCGGGTCTTGCTGATGGGCCCGTTGCGCTACTCGCTTCAAACCGATGAATTCGAACTTCCCTGCCCCTCCGAACTCTCTCAAGAGGCGTTCTGGGGACTGCTGATACAACGGTTCCCAGCCTTGAACGAGTTCCGGCGGGGCATCCGGCTTGCCCGCGACAACGCGTTCCTTTCCCCGGATAAGCCGTTATGCTCAGGGGATGAAGTGGTTCTCATTCCTCCTGTGTCGGGTGGGTAGAGGGAATACGATCGCATGAAGATCGATGTGCAAATTCAGCCGACGCCACTGCAGCGAGACGACAATCCTGTCGAAGGCAGTGGCGCCCTGGTGCGCTTTGAAGGCCTTGTGCGTCCTGAGGAGGACGGTAAGGTCATCGACGCACTTCTCTACGAAGCGTATATGCCGATGGCCCAGCTTCAGATCGAAGCAATCCTCCGCGAAATGGCCGTCACTTGGCCATGCATGCTTGCGCGTGTCAGGCACCGGATCGGCCAGGTACCGGTCGGCGAAACGGCCATTCTTGTTGAAATTTGGTCCAGTCATCGAACCGAAGCTTTTGCACTTGCCTCGGCCTTTATGAACCGCCTGAAGGAAGACGTGCCCATCTGGAAGATAGGATCGGTGGCGAGAACACAGTGAGCGATACACCATGGAGATCGGTTCTTGGCGCATGCCTGCCTTGCGTGGCGTCGCCAAACGTTGAAGTGATCAGCTACAAAGAGGCGTTCGGGCGCATACTGCTCGAGACGGTCGTCGCGGATCGAGACTACCCATCGGGCAACTTGAGCACGATGGACGGCTACGCTGTCGGGGATGAACAGCGCGAAGACTATCGCGTGAGCGGCGAGAATTTTCCTGGCGGCGGACCGGGATCTCCTCTGGAGGCTGGGACTGCTAGAAGAATATTCACGGGTGGCGAGATTCCTCTGCACGCCACACGCGTGATTCCTCAGGAGTCGACACACACGGACGGATCATCGCTATGGATCGACTCGCTGCCCAATGCCACTTACATACGTCGTGCTGGAAGCGAGGCAATGCAGGGCGCGCAGGTGCTTTCACCTGGCTTGCGCCTCGATCCGATCTCCATGGCTTTGTTGGCGTCTGTGGGCGCGGTTCGGGTTCGCGTCGCCGCGCGTCCTCGCATTGCCCACATCGTCACGGGGAGCGAGTTGATTGAGCCGGATGTGGCGCAGGCCGGCTCCTTCATACGCGATTCCAACTCCGTGCTTGTGAGCAGCATGCTTCAGCGCGCAGGCTATGCCATCACCACGCAGCAGCGCATCCAGGACGACCGCGCTTTGCTGGCGGCTGCGGTCGATGAAGCCGCGAAGCAGTGCGATCTGCTGCTGATTTCCGGAGGCGCGAGCGTCGGCGACTATGACTTTGCGCGCATGGCATTGGAGGCGAACGGCTTCGAGTTCCTCATCCACAGCGTTCATCTTCGTCCCGGCAAGCCAATCGGCATTGCCCGGCGCGGAAGGCAGTGGGCATTCGCGCTGCCCGGAAACCCGGTCTCTCATCTCGTTGCGCTCCGCCTCTTTGTGATTCCGCTTCTGCGCGCTCTTGAAGGAGATTCCCTTCTCGAGCCTGAACTGTTGAATGGGATCCTCGAGGTTCCTCCGGCAACAGGTGTTCCGCGCCGCCCAACCTTCTGGCCGGCGAAAGCCGCCATTGCAAATGGTGTTCCCCATCTGCACCCATGCCGCTTTCTGTCGTCGGGAGACGTCATCGGTATCGCCAGCGCCAATGCGCTGCTCTATCTTGAAGTCGACACAGCGATCCCAGCCGCGGGTGCAACCGTACCTTTCCTGCATCTCTGGCAGGCACAATGAGCTTATGAAAAAAGACGAGATTTCAGGCAAGCACGCAGAGTTCAGTCATCTCGACATGCAGGGCAATGCGCAGATGGTCGATGTCGGCGCAAAGATCATCCAGCATCGCCAGGCGGTCGCCGAGGGCTTTCTTCTATGCTCTGCGGACACCATCGATTTGTTGCGCAAACAGGCGCTGCCCAAAGGAGATGTGCTGACCGTGGCGCAGATCGCGGGCATCCAGGCAGCCAAGCGTACACCCGAACTGATTCCGCTTTGTCATTCGCTGCCACTGGACGGCATCGCCGTGAATTTCTCGGTCGAACGAGACCGCATTCGCATCCACGCATCGGTCTCGAACAGCGGCCGAACCGGCGTCGAGATGGAAGCTCTCACCGCGGTCTCGGTTGCTGCGCTGACGTTGTATGACATGTGCAAGGCCGTCGACAAGGGGATGTCGATCGAGGGCATACGGGTGATGCAAAAGATCAAGTCGTGAGCTAGACGTAAATGTTGAGCGAGATCGAAGAACCCTCCTCATCGGATGACGGTTCTGCCTCGGTTTCGCGAATCACTTCCAAGTCCTCTTCCTTTGGAGTCGGGGTAAATTCGTCTTCGGCGTCTGCGTGCAGGCGCTCGTGTTGCGACGACGCAGACTCATCCCCTGTGTGTTGATCGCCACTGCTCGATGCGTTCTCCGCGCGACCTACCGGAACAAACTGGAATGCGCGGCGTGGCTCAGTGGGAGCCAAGGGAGTTAGATTGGCGACGGGCGTGATTCCCATAGTGCCTCCTTCCTTCGATGACTTTCTCCAGCGTGTTCTATCGGCCGTTGCGCAGCACGCTTCAGCCTGATTTGCCTGCGCGCGTGACGAAAGTGCCGAACATCCCAATTCGGGTGTCGGGTTCCATTGAGATCCCCGTCGGTTGGTAGACTGGACCCATGATGGACGAACTTCAATTCCGCAAGCTGGCCGAGAGCGCGCTCGATCAACTCCTGCAGCACCTGATCGCCCTCGAAGAGGAAGACGACGCCGGCTTCGAGGTGGAAGCGCAGCAGGGCGTGCTCAACGTACTCTTCGACGACCCGCCGGGAAAGTTCGTCATTACGCCCAATGCCCCCATCCAGCAAATCTGGATCTCGGCGCTCGCGACCAGCTTCAAACTCGACTGGAGCGACGCTGCGGAGACGTTCGTGCTGCCCAAGACCGGCGAACACCTGATCCCGCTGGTTGACCGGCTGATCGCGGAAAACCTCGGAAGATAGCCTGTCAACACCTGGCTGACTGCCGGTAAAAATCGTAAGTCGTTTATTTTCAACAAACCCCTAATCTCATTTTCCCTGTGTCTCCTCTTCGTCCCAGGTCCCGAGCCACAGGGGGGAGGGGGGAGGGGGGTACCCCCGGGTACGGTCTGGGCACCGGCGCGCTCAGCGAATGTGAGCAGCCTCACCCCCGGTGTCCCTCCTGAACGGAGGGACGGGTCCGTGGAGACGGTCAGCAATGAGTTTGGCACGCCGATTGCGCTGTTTGTGTTCGATCGGATTGCATGATTTTTGGCTGTACGATGCACATTCCAGATGGATTGCCGAAAAAGGGGGGAGGGGGGTGGGGGCTATGTAGCGGGTACGGACCGGGCGTGACGGAAATCCAGGGTTTGAGCAACGCCATGACGGGCGATCGTGTTTGGAGCGAAATCGACCATGTCTTCCATTGTGCAGCGAGCATGCCTAATTGCATGCAAACGGGCGCGACGGTAAGTTGTTTAAAATGAGATTGTTAAAGATTGGGCTTCTTGACAACTTGACTGACAGGAAGCCTGCGATTTTGCGCTGCTGGTGGACCACGAAGTGCTGAAACGCAGGCCATGTGAAAATCGGCAATAACGTACTTGACTCAGCCAAACTCGATGATGCCGTGACGGGGGAGTGCGAAAACTTATGGGCTGGAGATGCAAGCCTGCCATCTCCGGTGGTATTGGGTGAACTCTTCGAGGCTGAAGAGCGCACCGTTTCGAGGGGGCCATTCGAACCCGGGACGAAGTTGCGGCCAGAAGGGCACAGACAGTTTGTCGAAGTGTGGGGCAGGAAAAATGCGCCCATCCCAAAGACTTTTGACCGCGAGAACCTGAAAGGCAAAACAACCCACCCCGTAGGTACATACGAAAAGCTCAAGCCGACCCATCAGGGGGGAATTTCCTTTGTAATAGGTCAAAAGCACATCTGCCCGGTTGGTTCCAGTGGCATAGGCGCACATCCAGATGTTGACATTGCTGGGAATGGCAAGCCTTGTCCTAAAGGAATTGCGAACACGCCTTGAGAAAAATGGCGCTCGGTGTTTTGGCAGCGTGTCAAGAATGACCGCTGTCTTGAACGCAAACAGGGCGATGGATCGCGCGTCGGCCTGAGTCACAGTGATGTTAATTTCACCGGCCATAAGAGGACCCATGACCGGTCGTGCATGGTCATTTTCAATGTCGCTCATCCAGCCGCCATTGCACCGTTCACATACAGCTTTCCTTGTCCAATCAAGATCTGTGTGATTGTGCTCCGAGTTTGGTCCCTCCGAGCTATGGAATGAGCGAACCCAAGGCCCTGAAAGAATCTCGTTCATCCAATCGCTGAATACGTGTTCCCCGGTCATCTTCGCGGTCTTAAAACAGAACGCACATTCCTTCACAGCGCACCCGTTGCCAATCTAGTGACCCGGCCCATTGCTGGCCGGGTCACTTGTGCTACGCTTCCGCTTACTGGCCCTTCTTGGGAGAAGGGGTATAGACAATCTCGCGTTCTGAGATTGCCGGGTGCTTATCGGCCCAATTCCTGGGCACGAACTGTCCATCGCGAGAATCACGATAGACGACTTTGGGGGTATGTTTAGCCACAATGGCCTCCGTTGTTAGCGTGGTTGATGGAATCCTCTCCGGCCTGTGCTGAAGACACAGGCCGTGAGGGGCTAGTCTGCCGCATCCTTTTCGGAGGCAGAAAGCCTCTATTCGCAACCCAGTCGGGTTACTTTTCGTGCTTGACTTTTGAGGGGGGTTGAAAGAGGATGGAACCAACAGGATGACTCCCTCAAGAGTCGGCACAATTCCGGATTTTCAATCTGACCCCGCTTCCGCAAGCGGGGTTTGTGCTGCGTAAATTTCGCCCTTCGACCTTACATCCCAGATTAGCGTCAGCGGCGCGAGAATTTCAACAGGTATTCGCGTTTTCTTCATGCGAGTATGATGAGCGCGATGAAAGCCAAACCAGAGAGCCCCGAATATACGGTCACCCGCCCGCTCATCACGATAAAACTGTGATGAACGGGGCACAGATTATGATTGGCCTTGTTCGTCCGATGACCGGGCCACCTGCGTTTTCAAGGCGGGAAGCATGCGACTTTTTTGCGCAAAGAAAAGGGTCCGGCCGAAGCCGGACCCTTCACTGCATACAGAACAGAGAATCTACGGCAGGGCGTAGATCGTCTTCAGCACCTTCTCCTGCAGCGCGCTGGGGAGCGGAGCACTGGAGCCCGCTTACCAAGTCGGGATCCTGGCGCATGACCGCGGTCAGATCCGCTTCCACTACAACCGTGATTGGCTACGAGATCCCCGCGCGTTTGCGCTGGACCCCGATCTCTCACTCGACGATGCGCCATTTTTCCCAAGGCCGGAGCTCTGACGGCAGGTGCTTTTTCCGCTCACACAGAGTTTCGTTCTTGATATGGCCCTGAATAGCTGTGATGAGGCAAAGTCGAGGACGGAGCTCAGTAGAAGATAGACGATAGTTGGTTGTGAACCGGTCACCCGCCCGCTCATCACGATAAAACTGTGATGAACGGGGCACAGATCATGATTGGCCTTGTTCGTCCGATGACCGGGCCACCTGCCAATCGTTAAAGATTAGGGACATCGACAGATTGACGAGACAGGAAGCCTGCAATTCGGTCACCCGCCCGCTCATCACGATAAGACTGTGATGAACGGGGCACAGATTATGATTGGCCTTGTTCGTCCTATGACCAGGCCACCTGCGTTTTCAAGGCGGGAAGCCTGCGACTTTTTTGCGCAAAGAAGAGGGCCCGGCCGAAGCCGGACCCTTCATTGCATACGGAACGGAATCTACGGCAGGGCGTAGATCGTCTTCAGCACCTTCTCCTGCAGCGCGATGGGAAGCGGAGCATAGGAGAGGCTTGCCGCTTCGGCCTCACCCGACTTCACGATCCAGCTCAGCAGGTCCTTGATGACCTTCTCTTTGGCAGCGTCCCCGGGATGGGTGGGGACGAGCAGATAGGTGAAGCTGGAGATGGGATAAGCGTTTTGGCCCGGCGCGTTGGTGATGGAGATGCGATAGTCGGCAGGCATCTGCTTCACGCTGGCGGCTGCCTCCGTCACGCCATCAATCGAGGCCGTCACCCACGTTCCCGCCGCGTTTTGCACCGAGCCGAACGCGATCTTGTTCTGCAGGGCATAGATCAGCTCGACGTATCCGACGGAGCCCGGCAACTGGCGAACGAATCCGGCAACGCCTTCGTTGCCTTTGCCGCCCACGCCCACCGGCCATGCGGGAGACGATCCCTTGTTCGGGCCGCTTTCCCACTCCTTGCTGACCTTGCTCAAGTAGTCCGTCCAGATAAAGCTCGT
The DNA here is from genome assembly GCA_963846095.1 of uncultured Acidobacteriaceae bacterium. Taxonomy (GTDB): domain Bacteria; phylum Acidobacteriota; class Terriglobia; order Terriglobales; family Acidobacteriaceae; genus Telmatobacter. Next base: position 315,236 of record CAWJUW010000020.1, on the reverse strand, counting down.
ACCGCTGCCATCGGAACGGTGCACCACGATGATTTTCTGATCAGGCAGACTGACTCCAGGATTGTCCTTGGCGACGCGGGGGTCATTCCACATGGTGACTTTGCCCAGGTAAATCTCGGCAAGCAGTTCGCCGCTGAAGCGCACGTTGGTGACGCCTGGAACGTTGTAGATGGGCACGACCGCGCCCAGCACGGTGGGAATGTGCTCCAGCTTGACCTTCGAGCCTGCCAGAGCCTCATCGCTCATGGGCATGTCGGAGGCGCCAAAGTCGACCAGTCCCGAGGTGACCTGGCGGATGCCGCCGCCGGACCCGATGGACTGATAGTTAATCTCGACACCGGGGTGCGCCCCGGCGTATTCCGCGAACCACTTTGAGTAAATTGGGTAAGGAAATGTCGCGCCCGCCCCCGTCAATTTCTGAGCGTGCACTCCATTTACGGCGAGAGCCAACAATCCAACCGCAATCCATGTCTTCTTCACTGAGTTCCCCCATCTTGAAAGGATGCCGTAGCCCATTCTCCATTCCGAATGTTACGGGGATTTGAATGAAGACGCTCTTTCTTTGCTAAGTACAGGCGCTGGACCATCTTTCGTCTAGCTTCCCGGGGCGCTCCTCCACTTCTCAGCCAGCGCCTTGTCGGCCAGTGCCTTGATGTAAATACCGCCCACAACCGAGCGGGCCTGGAAGCCGATCTGCTTGCCGGTTTTGGTGTCGTACCAGTCGGTCAGGGGCACCCGGGTTGGTCCTTCGCTGATCCAATGGCCGATCTTATCGAGGATCGCCTGATACGTCTCCATCTCCGCCGGCTTACCGGGATCGGCCAGCGTGCCGGTCCAGATGGACCAGTCGAGCTTGGTGTAGTCTGCGCGGTTGTCGAGGGGCAGCCCGAACTGATTCATATGCTGCGCATAAAAGGCCAGCTCGGTCTGGCGAACCTTGGCCGGGAAAAGCTTGAGGTCGAGGAGCTGATCCCAAACCAGGTTGTACTTCTGGCTCCAGGTGCCGGGCTTGTCGAAGGCCAGCTTGTAGTGGTCGCCATCGATGGCCATCGATTGCCACTTGCCGGCCATCTCCTCGGCGGTATGGGCGTATTGGTCTGCGACCTCAGGCTTGCCCACGCCACGCGCGAGGATCGCGTAGGCCGACAACGCTTCGATCGCCTTGATGGAGAGGTTCGCATTGTGCGCAAGGTGGCCGGCGAAGTCGTCGGTGGAGAGCTGGTTGCTGGGGTCGAGGCCTTCCTGCTTGAGGTACTCGGCCCACTTGGTGAATTGCGGCCAGTAGGTCCGGGCGAAGTCGAAGTTGCCCAGCTCGCGCTCCATGGCAGCGACGACGATGAGCAGGTTGCCGCTCTCTTCCACCGGCATCTGGTCCTCTTCGGTGACTTCGCCGCCGCCGTAGACCTGGCCGTCTGCCAGGGGATAGGTGCCCAGGTCGTGCGGCGCGAAGGGCCACTTCCAGCGCGGGAGCGCGGCGTACTCGAGGACGGGCTTCAGTTGCGCCTGAAGGAGGACGGGATTGAAGAACAGGAAAAACGGCGCGGAGGGATAGAGTACGTCGACTGTCGAGATACAGCCGTTGGAGAAGTTCTCTTTGGGGAACAGCAGCGGCGTGCCGTCGACATCCGCGGCGAATCCATGCGCGGCGAGGGTCTGACGGTACGCGAGGGTTGCGAGCTGGGCGTAGGTCTTTCCGCCGGCTTTCTCGAGATCGGCGGTGAGCTCGTGATCGAATCTCTGGCCCCGCGGCTCGAGTGCGGCCAGCTGGGCTTCGGCATCGGTGAGCATCTGCTCAACCGACATTCCATTGCGCTGCCAGTAGGGGCGCAGCTTGCGGCCCAGGTATTCGATGGCATAGCCCTCGGTGTAGGAGAGCAGCACATGCTGCTTGACGGGCTGGTCGCCGAGTTTGCCGAGCTTCAGAACCGTGGCCAGGTCGGCTGCGCCCTCGCGCGGCATCAGCGGCATGTCCATGTCGTCGGAAGTTGGCACGGTGCCGGTGCGGACAAAAGTGTCGAGGGCCTTCGAGGAGAGCACGGTCTCGGCGTTTTCGCTGTCGGGTGTGGCGAGATGGAAGTAGCCCCAGTCGATGCGCAGGTCGTCGCCGGGACGGCCCAGCACATGCTGATCGCGCGAGCCAACGTTGAGCACCGTCATTCCGCCGGCGCGCGAACGGCCCCAGGTGACCGGCTGGTCGGGACTGTTGACGGCGATGACCGGGTCGACATCGATGAGGATCGAAACGTCGTGGCTTCCCTGCCCGCTCGCGGTGAAGGTCAGATACGTCACCGGGCGCGAGAGGATGTCGAGGTCTTTGGGAAACGCCGGCGTGAAAAAGCTGACGCCCAGGGTGACGCCGCCGGCCTGAAAGCTGTAGTTGGTGTGCGTCGGCGTGACTTCGAGCGCGGTCTGCTCCATGGCGGGAACCTGGCGCGGATCGTCGCCCATGAAGCGCCAGGTTTTGCCGTCGATGCGCGCCAGCCCGTAGATGGGCTGCTGCCTGCCGGTCCAGTGCTTCGTGTTCTCGTCGGTGAGGTGATTGGCCATCGACCACACACTGAAGTAGGGATTGTGCGCGATGAGCGGGACCGCCGGCGGGCGCTCCTGCGCGGCGGCGAGCGATGCGGCGAAGACTACCATCACCGACCAGAAGAAGACACGACGAGCATGCGCGAAGAAAGAGCTGGTTGGAATCGTTTCCATTTTTCACCCACGTTGGAACCACCAACAGCATAAACGGTTGACGCGGAAGTGGGTGGTGAGGAGGATATGCAAATCAGCGCGAAGAAAACCGCGCTGCCCGGGGATGCGGGGCGCAGTTCTATTTCACAGGAACGGCGGGTGTGTTCTGCGCCACGGGCTGCGCGGGCGGAGGGACTTGGGCAGACAACGGCAGAGTGAAGTGGAATGCTGCGCCCTGGCCCAATTCGCTCTCGGCCCACACGCGGCCGCCGTGGGCCTGCACGATGTGCTTCACGATGGCGAGGCCGAGTCCGGTGCCGCCCGAGTCGCGCGAGCGCGCCTTGTCGACGCGATAGAAGCGCTCGAAGATGCGGTCCAGGTGTTCGGAGGCAATGCCGGGACCGTAGTCCTGCACGGTGAACTGCACTTCACCGTTGAGCTGGCGAGCGCCGACGGTAATCCGGTTGCCGCTCTTCGCGTACTTCATGGAGTTTTCAATCAGGTTGCCGAAGACCTGGTTCATCGCATCCGGATCGGCCATCACCAGCGTGTCCGGCGCGCCGGAGGATTCGATGGACACCTCAGAATCCACGACCATGCCGCCGAGGCTTTCGATGGCGTCGCGCACGAGGGACGAGGCGCGCGCAGGCTGCGGCGCAAGCTTGTAGTCCGGACTCTCGACGCTGGCCAGCGCCAGCAGATCCTCTGTCAGACGATTCATGCGCGTGGCGTTCTTGTAAATCACGCCGAGAAACTCGCGGGCGGTGGCAGGATCGGGGCGCGGTTCTTCCACCAGGGTTTCGACGTATCCCTGAATGGATGTCAGCGGCGTGCGCAGCTCGTGGCTGACGTTGGCGATGAACTCGCGGCGCGATTTCTCCGCCGCCTCGATGCGCGTGACGTCGTGAAGAACGAGAAGCGCTCCACCCGACGGCAAGGGCGCGGCGTTGATCTCGAACATGCGCCCGGGCGCCAGCGAATGCGCACGGCCGAAGCGGACTTCCCGGTCTTCGAGCGCAGACTTCAGGCAGGCCAGCACATCCGGGTCGCGCACGAAGTGGACGAGTTGGCGGCCGGGATGCACCTGCGTTCCGGCGATGCGGTTGAGCACGGCATTCGACCAGCGCACGGTCCCTTCCGGAGTGACGGCGACCACGGCCTCCTGCATGGAGTCGAGCATGGTCGCCAGCTCCTGGCGGCGGTTCTCGATCTCGGCAAAGTTGCGACCCAGGCGCTCCGCGGTTTGGTTCAGCGCGGCCTCCATGGTGGTGAGTTCGTCTTCTCCCTGGAGAGTGAGCCGGGCGCCCAGGTCGCCTTCGGCAATGCGGCGGGCAAACGCGACCACGCGCTGCAAGCGGACAGAGATGCGACGCGCTGTCCACGCTGCGACCGGAATGGCAATGAGCAAAGCGATGACGCCGGCCCAGAACGACTTCGCGCGCAAGCCTTGACCACGTCTCGCCGGCGTTGCGCTCCACCAGCCGGCGAAACACAAACTCCATCAACGCGGTCTGAAAGACCAGCAGCAGGACGAAGAGTCCGAGCAGCTTGGAGAAAACTTTGGGAGTCAACGCTAGGCTCCGATTTTCGACGGCCCGGTGGGTTGTCGGGCTTGCACCGGATCGTTATTCGCCTTTGGGCAGCTCAAAGCGATATCCGGCGCCGCGCACGGTCTTCAAATAGCGCGGGTTCTCCGGATCGATCTCGATTTTCTCACGGATGCGGCGCACGTAAACGTCGACCGAACGCGGCGTTACAAAGCGCGCATCGCCCCAGACAGCATCCAGGAGATGGTCGCGGCTGAAGACGCGGCCCGGATGCCGGGCCAGGTAATCCAGCAGGCGGAACTCGGTGGCCGTGGTGGTGGTCAATTCGCCGCGCACGCGCAGTTGCATGGCGTTGGCGTCGATGATGACTTCTTCAAAACTGATGATGGAGGGAGTGGTGGGCCGTTCGAAGCGGCGGAGTACGGCCTTGACCCGGGCGACCAGTTCCCGCGTGGCAAAAGGCTTGGTGATGTAGTCGTCCGCGCCCAGTTCCAGGCCGAGCACGCGGTCGTTTTCCCCCGCGCGTGCGGTCAGGAAAATGATGGGGATCGTCGACAAGGCGGCATTCGAGCGCAGGCGCCGGCAAACGTCGAGACCGTCGCCACCCGGCACCATGATGTCGAGCAGGAAAAGCGCGGGAGGCTGCCGTTCGGCATCGGGAATCAGATTTGTGGGAGTGGTAAAAAGGCGGGTTGAAAATCCTGCGGCTTCCAAATGATGCTGCACCAGCCGCGCGATGTCCGTGTCATCTTCCAGAACAAATACAGTTTGGCTCAAACGGTCTGTCCTCGCCCGGCGGCCGGATTGCGTGCCATGTTGAGCCGCGCGGAACTAAGAACAGACTACTGCAAACAGGCAAATAGAATGCAAACGTTCTGTGAATTTGGGTAGCGTGGACCGCATACGCGATCAAGCCTGAGCGCAAGCCTTAAGTTCCCGTCCGAAGGCCGCGTATCGTCTTCAGCCCCAACAGATCGTGGACCTTTGAACAGTCGGGTCCCCAAACGGAAATGCCGGCGCTACAATTTGCGTGCTATGACAGTGATTCGATACGGCCTTCACTTCGCCGCTTTAACAGTTGCAGCGGTCACATTCTGGCTACTGAAGGACCGTTATCTCCCTTATTGGATTTCAAATTTTGATTTCTTTCACTACGCGCTGATGGGTGCCCTTCACGCAGTATGCATCGTTATTTCGCTGCGAGTTTACAGAGTGACCCATCCGATCATCGCGTTTCCGATCTATGCGCTGTTATTCGTCATGCTCGCTACACTCCTGAGTGCCGTGACTCCTGTTTTGGGGTTGTGGGGGTCAATCGTGTGGGCACCCTTAGGCGACATTCTGCGTGAGAATCACTTAGGCACCTACGCGATTTTTCTTACTGGCTCGGCAATTGGGGTCTCGGGATATTGGCTGTTGAATACGCCTGTTCTGGTTGAAAACCCTTCGGTGGGCAGACTGGCTTAGAACGGCATTGCTTTGCGTCGCCGCGACGTGTTTGGCCGGACTTGCTCCCGACATGTTCGGCGGGTACGTTCATGGAGTGGCGAATCTCAACGGCGACATCGTTTCTCCGAAACTCACGGTAGCGTGGTGGTTTGCTTTTTCGATTTCACTGTATTGGAGCGAGACTAACGAGCTGGCGAATGGGTCAGCACAAGCGGTGGAGACTTTGACCTGAATGGCGGAATCGCCAAGGTGGCGTTCTAGGTCCCCAACAAGCGCCGCTGGCTTCAGGATTGAGGTTGCGCCCGAATCGTCGGCCACTCTTACCTTGCTCTGGGCGGGATCACTCGCCCCAAGTGCCACCCAAAATACCCCGCGTTCGCGCAAAATCCGCCGTAGGAGCGATCAAATAAGGAAAGTCATCCGGTCCTCCCGTGCAAAATCACGCTCTGCAAACTCGATCCGCCTGCGGTTCACGTAACGCTCACGCTCTTCTTGCTACTTCCCGCCAGCTCAATGATGGGCTATGAACCTGAGCTGTCTTCGCGAGGGGTTGTCTTGCCCTTTTCGGAGATCGCGCCCGCGAATTCGCCATGCCTCAAAGCTTCGATGATTTGCCGTAGCTCCTCGCGATTTTGTGGAGTTGACAGCGTGTCGAATCGATTACTGAGAGATCGCCTAATGTCTTCCAGCTGCGGATCTCGGATTTTTACGGAGGTTGTTCGATCCCAGTCAAAAACGCCGTCCGTCCCAAGAAGATGGCGCTCAAGCTCATCGGCGTAATCCTGAGGAGACACTCTGCGCTTGATTGGCAATGCTGACATCCCGAGCAGCAAAGCGACCACCGCCACAATGCTCCAGATCGCCCAGACCCAGAAGTGAAGTACGCGGAACGGTCCAATCACGACGCCGAGGACAACAACAATTCCAATGCCGCTGTCTAGCTGTATGCTCATCGCACTTTTGTCCCGTCGTGGTTTGCATACGCAGTTTAAGGGATAGACACGCCACCCACTCGCACAACGAGAGGATGGTTGCCAATCCGGACAAAACCCAATTTCGGAGCTATTTCCGGGTTGCCCGTGACTTTCCCGGAATCACAGAAATCAGTTCCTTTCTGCACCACTTCGCTGTGCACGCCTGCGATTTTAAACCGCTCTTTTGGTGTGATTTTTGATCGCTATCTCAGACCGATTAGCTATGTCCGTCACCCTCTGCCAGAGATCATCGCTCATCGAGCGGCGATAAACACCGCCTAACAAACTGCCGAACTCCGGGTCGAGGTTAGCCTGTCGCTCGATTACGTCGATGAATGCAGGGCCATGGTAAGCAAGCAAGTCTTGGAGTGGACCAGCGGAGAGCACGCAGCGGACGTCGGGGGACTGGCTGCGTGAATGGATCGCCAGAATCAACTGCCACAGTAGGTTTGGATCACCAGCGCGAATCTCAAAAGCTGTCGATACCGAGTTCCAGTGATCTGCTTGGTCCCTGGAACCTTCAGCGGCCAACTGGTAGCGTATATATCCTTCCGCCACCACGTCGAGTTCCGCCTTCGTCATGTGCACAAGTTTACGCCAGGCACAAGGGTCGAGGGACGCGAGCCGATGCAAGACAGCGAACTGGGAAGGCGTCCAGGGTTACTGCAACGCCGGGACCGAATCCCGATCGGGCGCGCCTTCTGCCTTCAGCCTGGCCCGCTCGGCCCGTTTTTTGCGCACCTCGTTGGCAGCCACCAGAAAGAGTGAGGTAAATGTAATGGCAACCAGGGCAATTGCCGCAAGGCCATGGAGCTGCTCGGCGGTGCCGCTGGTGTCATCGCCAACATCCTGGTACAGGAGCGAAAGGCCAACAAAGACGAAGAACAGGTGGGCGCAAAAGACGCGCAGGGAGGCTTTGCCCAGGGTCAGGAATGGCTCGATGGAGATCAGCTTCACCAATACCGGACGCATCCAGTAGACGGCAACCGTAAATGTGATCAGATTGATCACCCGCATCGGTCCAAGCTGCCACTTGTCCAGTTGGAGCCCGAGGGCCTGCTGCGTGAGGTGTGCACCCAGCCAGCCGTGACGAATCCCGATGAAAAAGAGGCAGGCAACCAGCGAGATCGAGACGATCCACCGCGGCGTATTGTTGAGCGGATTCTCACCCAGTGCGGATTTCGCTCCAATCCAGAGACCCATCAGCCAGACAGCCTGCCACGCGAAGAGATTGAAGGCGCCCGACTCCTGCAGTGGGATATGCAAGTGCGTGATGTGTACCACCCAGTTGTGGACGACGTCGCGCAGCCCGAACTGCGCCGCCACCCAAAGCGCGCCGCTCACGAGCAGAAGCTTCTTCCACCCAAAGCGCGCGCCGGCCGTCAACGCCAGCGGCGAAAAGAAGAGAAACAACACATACATCGGCAGAATGTCGAGCAAGGGTGGGCAGTAGATCAACAACACTGACCCAATGATCGCCACCACGGGATGCGCAAGGTAGAAGTTCAGCAGGTTGTAGATTGCGGCTCGATGGGTATGCACTGCGAAAGCTGCCGCAACGGTGAATACCAGCGTCAGCATCAGCAGGTGGTACATGTAAATCTTCAGCGAGCGCTTCCAAAGCTTGGACCGTACGCCGATTGGGTTCTGCAGGGAGTCCCGCATATAAATGCGTCCCACCAGCAGCGCGGAGATGAAGACGAACCCTTCCGCCGCGGACACAAAACCGATGGGTGAGTTGGTGAAGTCGCTGAAACGCGTAGGGAGATGCGTCAGCGTCATCCAGACAAGGAAGAGGCCTCGCAGCGCGTCGAGTTCGGGACGGCGTTCAAGATGGGGAAGCTTCATGCGAACTGCGCCTGCGCAAGTAGGCCGGGATGCGGGCGTTATTCCCTTAGACGCAATCTCCTGCACTCGGTTGTCCGCGCATTTCCTGCATGGTTCGTCGACCGTCGCAGAACACCAGCCTGGAGTGACGCGCGGTGAGGCGGCGAAGCACTCAAATTCACTTGACTCGCTGGTGAGCCTCTGCGACACTTCGGGAACGCATTCGGCGCATTCTTAGCGGTTTGCACGCAGATTCGTGGGTCGGCACCCGTCGATTCTTCCTGAGAAACCTTCACGTCAAGCGCACAGCGCGTTCGACAACGCGCGCAGATTCTGAAACTCAAGGAGCAACCATGAAGAAATACTTCGCGGAACTTGTGGGCACTTTTTTCCTGGTGTTCTTCGGTGTTGGCACGGCGGTTGTCACGGGCGGCGTTCCCGGTTTGGTCGGCATCGTCGGCATCGCGCTCGCCTTCGGACTGGGCCTGATCGCAGCGGCTTATGGCATCGGCCCCATCTCGGGATGCCACATCAATCCAGCCGTGAGCATGGGCGTATGGCTGGCCGGACGCATGAAGACCGCCGACCTGATCGGCTACTGGGTGGGCCAGTTTATTGGGTCGACGCTGGGCGCGCTGGTGGTTTATCTGATCGCCAGCGCGGTGGGCGGCGGATACAGCATTGCCACGAGCGGCCTGGGGCAGAACGGTTTCGGTGCAGGCTACCAGGCGGGTTACAGCCTGACCGGCGCAATTCTTTATGAATTCTTTGCGACCCTGCTGTTCGTCATCGTGATTCTTGGGGCCACGCAGAAAGCCGCTCCCAGCGGATTCGCCGGACTCGTCATCGGCCTGACCCTGGTGGCGATCCACCTTCTCGGCATCCGCATCACGGGCACGAGCGTGAACCCCGCGCGCAGCTTTGGTCCCGCCGTTTTTGTAGGTGGAGCTGCGATTCAACAGCTCTGGGTGTTTCTTGTCTTTCCCACGCTCGGGGGCGCAGTGGCCGGTCTGCTTTTCCGCACGGGCCTGCTGGCTGCCGAATGAGGTCGGTCGTCTGCGCGAGGAAAGCCGGGAATGCAATCCCGGTTTTGCCTTTGAACTCGGCTCGATCCCCGGTTCTCAGGTCGTGGCGACAAAGCGCAGGCGTACATAATCAGCGACCCAGTGGCCTTCTTCATCGCGCAGGGCCTGGGAAAGAAGCGTGGCCGTCTCTTTCACCACGGTCTCGCGCAGGTTTTCAGGAAGGCCTTCGAATACACCGCGACGAAAGGTCCGCAGCCAGCCCTCCATTCCGCCCTGCGGCAACGGCGTGGGGCGCGGAATGAGCGAGATCTGCTGCACCTTGAACCCATGGTGTTCCAACCGCCGAGCATACCCTTCGGCAGTGGGATAGTAGTTGACGCCGTCTTCGCGATCGCCGTGCCCGTGCTTCTCCAGAACGGCGATGAGCGCCACGCGGATCGCGGCAATGTTGCCGTGGCCGCCCATCTCAGCGACGAACCGGCCACCCGGCTTCAACACGCGATACACCTCAGCCAGCATCGCGTCCTGATCGCGGACCCAATGCAGGGCTGCATTGGAAAACACCGCGTTGAACGCGCCGTCGAGAAATGGGAGCAACTCGGCGTTTCCCTGCTCGGCCCGGATGCCTCTTTTCCGCGCAGCTTCCACCATCTCCATCGAAGCATCCACTCCCTGGACATCGGCGCCGACTGCGCCGATTCGCTGCGTCAGTTGGCCATCGCCGCAACCAAGGTCGAGAATGGCCTCGCCAGGCTTGGCGGCAAGCCACTCCACAACGCCGCCGGCGAGTTCATGGACGAACGAGCCGTTCTGCGCGTATGCCTGCGGATCCCAGGTTTGTGTCATGGTTTTCTTCGCCTCCTGTGCAACAGAATAGCGAGGTGCTCTCCCAGGTTCCGGAAGAGAGCCCTTGATGAAGCCAGTAACCGGTTAGATCGATTGCACCGGGATCAAGGTCAAGTCGTCGACCAGTCCTACTTCGCGCTGTACGAACGGTTCGCCATAGCGAACACCGGCCAGCAGCCCGTAGTGGCGCGCTTCCGCAAAGGTTCGCTCGCGAATCTCTTCTTCCGGCACAAACAGACCGCTCCCCGTGACTTGATTGGCGTACTGCGATTTGTAGGCCATCAACGACGCGTGGCGCTGCTCGATGAATGGCGTTATGTCGACGACGAAGGATGGCCGCACATCGGCGTACAAGCTGGCATACACAATCTTGAACGGACGATGCGGTGGCGCGTCTGCCCCCGAATTCAGTGCGATCGGCACCGGGCTCTTCGCCAAGCCGGCAAGAAAGCAGGCGTCGTAGCCCAGGGTGCCGGTGATTGCGTGATCGGGATGGCGACCTTCCCAGTACGGCAGGATCACCACGCGTGGCCGCAGCAAACGCAGCACGCCCGCAATTTTGGCTCGATTCTCGAGGGTGTTCTGAATTGCGCCGTCGGGCAGATCGAGCGCTTGCCGCCAGGTTACACCCAGCAATCGTGCTGCCTCGGTGGCTTCCTGCGCTCGCTCGGTTGCGCTTCCGCGGGTGCCCGCTTCTCCCTGCGTGAGATCGAGTATGCCGGTGCGCAATCCGCGGGAGGCCATGCGCAGGAGAGTTCCGCCGCAGGTCTGCTCGACATCATCTCGATGCGCGGCAATGGCAAGAACGTCGACCGCTTCCGTATCTGAGTCGGCCGCTCGATTCATGGCTAGTACACAGTGTTATTTGCGTCGGTGGTCGCGTCCATGTAGGCCACGTCGTACGCGGTTCCGGTCACCGTCACGTACTGGTTGTCGAGCGCGGTTCCGTCGGCGGTCTTGTAGATGTATACCTGGCCGCCCTGGGCAGCGTAGATCTTATTCAGGCCCTGCACCGCGGCAATGCCGGTCGCATCGCCCAGGTAGGGCTCAAGCAACGTCACCGAGTTCGTCGAGGTGTTGTACATGGTCAAACATCCGTAAGCCTGGCCGGTTGCCGCGCGAACGCCGTTGTTGCATTTCGTCATGGCAATCCAAAGCGTGTTGTTGTCGGCTTCGAGGATCCGGCTGGGCCCACCGGGAATCCCATCGCTGATCGACGTGTTGCTGGAAACCGCAAAGCTGCCGAGGTTCACCACGGTGAGGTTGCCACCCCACAGGGTTTGCCCGTTGATCGACTGCGCCGCCTGCCCCACGATGTACATCGTGGAAGAATCGATGAGCGCATTGCTGGCTCCGCCGGGAATTGCCAACGTGGAAGCCGGAAGCGAAGCCGTAGTGGGCAACAAGCCGGAAGCCTGTCCGACCCCAAAGATGAGCGGCGCAACGGGAACTGCCGTAATCGACGCGACCGAACCACCGCACTCCGGCCCGCAATTCAACACATAGGCGGTTCCGCCGTCCGTCGAAAACATTGCCTTGACAGGCCGGTCGAAGGAGAGGGGAGCACCGTAGTGAAAGCCGGCCGTATCCACATTGTCGGGGCTCTGCATCTGGAAGAGACACCACGCGGGGGCTGCCTGCGGCTCGCAGTCTACCGCCGCCTTGGGCCAGGTCGCCGGACCACCGGAGAAATCCGTCGTCTGCGTGGCAGAGAGCTTCACCGGGTAGTACGCATAGTTGGAGTTCTGAACGAAGGCTAACGCCATGGAGCCGCCCGGGTTCGTGCTCACACGATAAACGCCCGGCAAACTGAGCGAATACGCACCACTCACGGTGCGGTCCACCACCGTAAACACGTGCGCGCCCTGGCTCGCTGCAAACACATAGTTCTGGCTGCGGGTAACAAAAATGCTGGAGGAAACGCTGTTCAATCCGCTGATCGCGCCGGTGGTGCTTTCCTTGGCGTAGCTGACGGGCGTAAAGCTACCGTCCCCGGATCCGTAGACGTATCCGGCTTGCTCTTCCGGCATATTCTGAATCGTTACCGGGATCGCCCCTGAATAGCCTGAAATCGAGAAACCCGCCGGCTTACCGTTATATCCGCTGCGGACATCGTAGTAAGCGTCAACGAAGGAGAGGGACCCTTTGGCGAAAGCGCTGGGGTTTTGGATTGCGATCATGACGCGATTGGTCAAACCGCTCGGCGGCAAATTTCTGCCTGCAAAATAAGTGGTTCCGCCACAACCGGCGAGCGCGGCTGCGACCAGGAGCGCCGCGGCTGCGCACATCCATAGACTTCTCTTATTCAAAATCCCTTACCTCGTTGAAGAACGCGGAGCGAGCCGCTGCATGAACCATTTTCAGAGTCGACACCGGCCGGCGAAACAGACAAAAAATGCTGCCGCACCGGGAAAAACGCACCGCGTTGGAACCGGTTTCTAGCAGGCTTGTGACTCCCGAAGTATAACAAAGCAGGCCTCTGCAGCCCCACTCGCCGCCGCTTGGCCTTACCATGAAGAAACGATGGCACAATTCGCCGACATTTTTGCCAACCGATCGGTTCTTGCCGATGGCGCCATGGGCACAGTTCTTTACAGCCGCGGCATCTTCATCAATCGTTGCTACGACGAGTTGAACCTCTCCGACCCCGCACTGATTCTTTCCATTCACGAGGACTACCTGCAGGCGGGTGCAGAGATTCTGGAGACGAATACCTTTGGGGCCAATCGCTTCCGCCTGACGCGCCACGGGCTTGCGGAGAAAGTGGCAGAGATCAATGCCGCCGGGGTGCGACTGGCTCGCCAGGCCGTGGAACACATCAAGGAAAAGCAGGCTGCCGAAGCCTGGGTCGCCGGCTCGGTGGGTCCCACTGGCGTTCGTCTTGAACCCCTGGGCAAGACGGGGCTGGACGAAGCGCGCGCCGCCTTCGCCGAGCAGATCAGTGCGCTCGCCGGAGCCGGAGCGGATTTGCTCATCATCGAAACCATGCCCGCCTTGAACGAGGCCCGCGAGGCACTCATTGCCGCGCGCGAGATGGCTCCCGAGCTTCCCGTGCTGGTGATGGTGACCGTGGACGACGAGAGCAACTGCCTCGACGGCTCTTCCCCGGAGCAGGCCGCGGCGCTTTTGACGGAGTGGGGAGCCAATGCTGTGGGCGTCAATTGCTCCACCGGCCCGGCAACCGTGCTGACCGCGCTCGAGGCGATGCGCAAGGCTACGACCATTCCTCTGGCAGCCATGCCTAATGCGGGCATGCCGCGCGCCGTGGAAGGGCGCAACATCTACCTGTGTTCGCCCGAATACATGGCCAGCTTCGCGCGCAAGGCGATCCAGGCCGGAGCGCAGTTCGTGGGCGGATGCTGCGGCACCACGCCCAACCACATTCGCGCCATGCGCTCGGCGATGCGCGCCATCGACGCGCAGAGCCGCGTAGAAAGCTTCGGCGCCGCGCCCACCGTGAGCTCCGAAACGCCGCCGGCTGCGCTGGGGCAGCGTTCGCGGATTGGATCGCGCCTGGAAAACGGGCAGTTCATTACGCTGGTCGAGATCGTGCCGCCCAAGGGCATCAACTGCGTGAAGGAGGTCGATGGCGCACGTTTGCTGGCGGGGCTCGGCGTGGATGCGATCAACGTGCCCGATTCGCCGCGCGCTTCGGCGCGCATGAGCGCGCAGAGCCTCTGCATCCAGATTCAGCAGCACACCTCGATTGAAACAATCCTGCATTACACCTGCCGCGATCGCAATATTCTGTCCATTCAGTCGGACTTGCTTGGAGCCTCGTCGATCGGATTGCACAATATTCTGTGCCTGACCGGGGACCCTCCCAAGCTGGGCAATTATCCGGATGCAACTGCGGTGTTTGACGTGGATGCCATCGGTCTTGTCAACATCGTGCGCAGGCTGAATCACGGGCTGGACATTGGCGCCAATTCGATCGGCGCGAGCACGAATCTGACCATCGGCGTTGCCGCCAACCCCGGTGTGCCGGATATTGAGAATGAACTGCGGCGGTTCCGGTACAAGGTGGAAGCCGGGGCTGAGTACGCGATCACGCAGCCAGTGTTCGACCTGCGGCTGCTGGAAGTCTTCCTCGAGCGCATCCGCGAGTTCCGCATTCCCGTGATTGCCGGCATCTGGCCGCTCACCAGCCTGCGCAACGCGGAGTTCATGAAGAACGATCTGCGCGTCTCCATGCCCGAAGAGATCATGCTGCGCATGGCCCAGACCGACTCGCCGGATGCAGCCCGGAGAGAGGGTGTGCTCATTGCCCAGGAGATGCTCGAGGCGGTGCGGCCGCTGGTGCAGGGCGTGCAGGTGAGTGCGCCGTTCGGCCGCTACGCCGTGGCTGCCGAAGTCATTGCCAACGTACTACCCAAGCCTGCCTACGATACCGCGGAGTAAGCGAATGCCCACGTTTGAAGAATCCTTGAAGAAGCTCGAAACCATCGTCGATCAACTGGAAAAGGGCGACCTGCCGCTGGAGCAATCGATCAAACTGTTTGAAGAGGGCGTGGAGCTATCGGCGGTCTGCAAGCAGGAGCTCGATGCGGCAGAGGGAAAGGTCCAGGTGCTGATCAAGCAGCGGGACGGCACTATGAAGGCTGAGAACTTCCCGGAAAACAAGTAGTTGTTTGGATTACTTCGCCTGCTCCGCAAGCCTGGTTTGAATCCAGTCGAGCATCTCCGCTGAGGCCTTGCTCAAATCTGTCAGATGAAAGATCGGTTTCGGCTGCTGATCGGGAAGACTGATGCCTTGCGGGATCAGCTCCTCGCGATTGTCGACAGACACCATCGCGTCGGCATAGCCGACGGCTGCCACAAAAGACGGTGCGCGTTCGGGCAGAGGCAAGGTGCGCCTGGCGACCGCGTGGATCATGAGGCACACGTTGGGGCGGACATGATGCACCACGCTGTTCGATTCGAAGATGAAGTTGCTGCCGCGGCCAAAGTGCGGCCACAGATCGTCGAGCAGTTCGTCGAGATGCGGCTTGGGGGGATCGCCGATGGTCGGCGCGACGGCAAGGAAAGAACGGGCTGCGCCGGCTGCGAGATAGCGGTTGGTGTCGGTCTCCTCGCCTGGGCGCGTCTCTTCCCAAAGGCGGTTGTCGCCTGAGTTCACGGCAGCGCCTTCGAAGGACGGATTCGCAATCGGTCGAAGGGTCACGCGCGCATCCTGCCCCGGTTCCCGCGTCGTAATCTTCACGGCGTTCCAGCGAAAATCGTTGAGCGCAGCAATCAGCGCACACACCAGCGCCGTCTTCCCTGTCCCGCGATTGCTGCCGCCCACGACAATGATGGCCATGCCCCGATGCCTCGCGCGTTACTCGGCGTCCTTTTCGGTTTCGGACTTCTTGCGCGGCCGCCTCGCCATTCGCTCCACCATCGCGATCTCGCGCAACACCTGCGGCAAGGGACGCGCCGGCGTTCCCCAAAGCACAGTTCCAGGACGCAAGCCCTCGTTGGTGACGGTCTTGCCGCTGAGCACACCTGCCTGTCCGCCGAGAATCACGCCTGGGCCTACATGCGCGTGCTCGCCAATGCCCACCTGCCCCGCAATCACAGCGCCTTTGCCAACGGTGCAGGAACCGGAGATACCTGTCCCCATGACCAGGATCACGTCTTCGCCGATATCGCAGTTGTGCCCAATGTGCACCAGGTTGTCGATCTTCGTGCCGCGACGCACGCGTGTCTCTTCGAGCGCTCCGCGATCGATGGTGGAGTTGGCGCCAATCTCCACGTCGTCTTCAATCACGAGCGTCCCCTGTTGCGGAAATTGCGTATACGCGCCGGTCTCCGCATCGCGCACGTAACCAAACCCGTCCGCGCCCAACACCGCGCCGGCATGCACCACTACGCGATCGCCAAGAGTTGTGCCTGTGTAGAGCACCGCTCGCGGATAGAGGTGGCAGTCTCTGCCAACGCGAACCCAGCGGCCGATGACCGCGCCGGCTTCGATCGTGGTGTTGGCTCCGATGGTCGCGCACGCTTCAATCACCGCTCCGGCGCCCACCGACACGCCTTCGCGCAACACAGCGTCTTCCGCTACCACTGCGGAAGGATGCACGCCCGCATTGCGCTGCGGGAGGCGCATGGCTTTCGCGGCACGCGCAAACCACAAGCGCGGCTGCTTTGTCTCGATGATCGTCTTTCCCTGGGGGTACGGGGCTCCGAGCCCGGCGCGCAACACGACAAAACCTGCCTCGCTCTTGAATGCCTTCGCCGCCGAATCCGCATTCTCGGCAAAGACGAGCTGCTGCGCGCTTGCCTGCTCGACAGAATTGACACCGGCGAGCTGCTGCCCGCGATCGCCCTGCGCCAAAGTGCCGCCAAGCTTCTCGATCAGTTCGCCGACAGTCGGCACCAACGGCAGTTTCGGATCCTGAGCCATCGATCATCCTTTGCGCAGCTTCAATAAACGCCGGGTTCTCCCGGCGGCCTCGTCTTCCAGCGCCGGTGAATCCAGAGCCACTGGTCAGGATAGCGCCGAATCCACTGTTCCGTGATGGCGGCACAAGCCTGGGTTGCAGCCAGCACATCGGCCTCGGCATCGCCGCTGCGCGTGAACTGAATCTCCGGCCCAAACCGCAGCACGTACTTTCGCTCAGCGGGCTCCCACAGCATGAATCCCGGCAGAACCGCAGCACCGGTCTTGAGCGCCACTTTCGCCAGCCCTGACGCGGTGCACGCCATTCGACCGAAGAACTCCACGAACACACCTTGTGGCGGCTGCATGTTGGTATCCATCAGAATGCCAACCGTCTCGCTCCTTGCGCATTGCCGTGAGCAGGCCGCGCGCAAAGTCGTCTTTGTGCATGACCCGGTTGCCGTGCATACAGCGGATCGCGTTGACGTATGCATCGAGACGCCGGTTGTCCAGGCGCCGGATGACCATGCCCATGGGATATCCCATCAGCGAGTGATAAAAACTCGACAATTCCCAGGCACCCAGGTGGCCCGTGACAATCAGCACGCCCTGGCCGCGCCCCTGCGCCGCCAAATAGTGTTCCAGTCCCTCGGTGCGAATCCAGTTGCTGGTGTTTTCCCGCGTATAGCGCGACATGCGGC
The DNA here is from genome assembly GCA_963846095.1 of uncultured Acidobacteriaceae bacterium. Lineage (GTDB taxonomy): Bacteria > Acidobacteriota > Terriglobia > Terriglobales > Acidobacteriaceae > Telmatobacter. The sequence goes on along the minus strand of CAWJUW010000020.1, from coordinate 297,821 downwards.
AGAACTCGACAAGCTGCCAGCCGAGATGCCGGTAAACGCCGCGCAGGAGCGTGGCCCGCTCTTTGGCTGACGTGACTTCGGGAAAGGCGAATTGGAGATTGCGCTCGCCCACGCGGCGCAGCCGGCTCAACCCGTGGTACACGGCGAAGGCCAGCACGCCCGCACAAAGACGGCTCACTTGCCGTGGCAGCCAACCCAGCACGCGGGCCACGGAGACGACGAGCCAATATTCAAGATTCTCCCGCATGGTGGATGGCAAAGACCAGTTTAGTCCGCCGACGCAGGCGTGATCGCAGCGCGGTTCATAAAACGCAAAAGGGACGGCAGTCGTCCGCCGTCCCTCTTTACCTTCCCGCGAGCGAGGTTTATTGGTTCTTCGCGTGCACAAAGGTCTGCGCGACGTCGCGCACGAATTCCACCGCACCTTGCGGAACATCCACCTCGCCCTTGAGCACCGTCTCGAAGCGCTCAGGACGGCCATAGTAGAGTTCGGTGTCTTCGGAGTTCTGGCTCACGCTGGTTCCATCGAGGTCGATGCCGGCAAACAAGCCCTTGTTGCGCGAATAGCTCAGGAGCTCGGCGTTCATCTTCCAGTCCGTAGCCGCACTGCCATTGCGTCCCACCGGACCGGCCGCAGCCGAGGCGTCGCCGCCAATCTTGAACTTGTTTTTGAGCAGGTCCTGGAAGCCGCGATCGTTGACGGCGACGAGGATCAAATCTGTCGACTGGCCACCAATCTGGAAGCCGAACGAACCGCCCGCCATGCGAATGAAGACCGGGGCGCTCCACCCATGGCCGGTCCGGCAGGTGACCACGCCCTGCCCGTACTGCGCGCCAATCAGGAAGGCGCCCTTGATCAAGCCGGGCACCACGCCGACGCATGTGGCCTGCTGCAGGATGTTCATCGGAATCGTGGCGTCTTTCGCGTTCATGATTTCATCCAGAACTGTTTTGGCCGAGTCGATGCGTGCCTGCAGATCCTCGCGGGTGGAGGCCCACGAAGAAGTGCAAAGAAGCGCTACCGAGAAGCAGACACTGGCAATTTTCCTTCTCATATCCAGTTCCCTTTCGTTCCGCTGCCTGAGATCAGGGGCGGGGAGGAGTCGATCTGCCACAAAGCCGGGGTGGGTTGGCGATCTTGAATCAGGGTACAGCATCGAACCGGCGTGCCCATCGATCCGCGCCGGCGCAGAATCCGCATGGTCAATCCTAAGCAGTACCACGCGCAGCGATTGAATTCCAAGATCGGGGAAGAAGAGAGAGATTCGCGGCTCAACAAAAAAAGAGGAGTTCCCGGTCTCCCGGAAACTCCTTCCCCAGATCTGCGTTGTTTCTGTAAGTGAGTGTGGAGAATGCCCGATGTTTCCGCAACGTCACAGAAGGGCGTTGGCACAAAGTAACTCCCAAGCTTTACCATTTTGCAAACATGTGCCGGAATGGAACTCGCGCTTCGGATGAATTGCTTTCTGAATGGACGTAAAGAGAGGGCGGGACACAGACGGCTTCCAGAGCAAAAAAGAGGAGTCCTCTCGCGCCATGGCTCACATGAGGCGTGAGAACTCCTTTCCCCAGATCTGCGTTGTTTCTATGAACATCGTGCCGCTATTTCTTAACCGCATCAACGTCACACAAGGACTGTGACTCAAAGTAACCAAACCCAGTTTACTTTGAGTTAACACCCGCCCGCGCCTGGTTCTCTGAGCGGTTGGCTGCGCTTAATTCCCCATGATGGGGACGACGACGCTGCTCGTTTGACGCGTAACGCGGCGAGGAATGGTTCAACGCGCGCATGGTGAGCTCAATGCGGTTATCGGATCCCGTCTTGCGCATCAGGCGCCCCACATGCGCTTTCACGGTGCGCTCTTCGATTCCCAACTGCCGTGCGATCTCGCGGTTGGAGCGCGCAAGAAGGATCAGTTCCAGCACTTCCTTCTCCCGTTCCGTCAGGTGCGGAGCGATGCTGACCGCAGCGTCGGGCGTCTTCAAAAGCCGGTCGACCAACTTGGAGAGCAATCGACGCGATGCCCAGATGGAACCGCTGGTCACGGTCTCGAGTGCGTGGCGAACCGCAGCCGGATCGGCATTTACATCCAGATAGGCGCGCGCCCCCGCAATGATGGATTCGAGCACGGTTTCATCCTGGCCCTCGGGCCCGATCACCAGCACATGCAGAGACGGGCGGGTCCGCCGAATCGAATCCAGCAGCGCAACGCCGCCATGCGCAGCCAGCATGTCGAGGACGAGGTAATCGATGTCATGGCGTCCCAGCAGGTCGGACAGATTTCCGGGAACAGGATGCAGCGCGACCTTGCCCTCTTCAGCGGGCAGATCGAAGATGGTGGTTAAACCTTCAAGGCGGATAGGATGATCAGAGACTAAGCCGACATTCAGGGGCCCCATGTTGCGCATGGAAAATCTTTCCCTTTCCAATTCCATATATGGGGCGAGGCCGCACATTTGGCTGGAGAAACACTCCCAGTCAAACAGAGCTGCTGCTTCCGATCAGTTGAAACAAGAGGCCAGCACGGGTATCGGGAACGAAACTCTAGAGCTTGGGCAGCACGATTCCCTGCTGGTTTTGATACTTGCCTTTCCGGTCAGCGTAACTGGTTTCGCAGACTAGATCAGAGCGGAAGAACAGAATTTGGCATAACCCCTCGTTGGCATAGACCTTGGCCGGTAACGGCGTGGTATTTGAAATCTCGAGGGTTACAAATCCCTCCCACTCCGGCTCGAATGGCGTCACGTTCACGATGATGCCGCAACGCGCATAGGTCGACTTTCCAACGCAGATCGTAAGTACATCCCGAGGAATACGAAAGTATTCAATGGAGCGTGCCAAAGCGAAGGAGTTCGGGGGGATTATCACCGATTCCGCCTGCACCGAGACGAACGACCGCTCGTCAAAGGCCTTGGGATCGATGATCGCGCTGTTCACATTGGTAAAAATCTTGAATTCGTCAGAAACTCTGAGGTCGTATCCGTAAGACGAAAGACCGTAGGAGATAACGCCTTCGCGCACTTGTTTTTCGCTGAAAGGCTCGATCATCCGGTGCTGGAGCGCCTGCTCCCGGATCCAACGGTCGCTTTGAATGGACATGATTCCCCTGAGTTTGCCGTTTTCCTGTCCGGCAAAAGATTTGCTGTGGCGGAAAGGATCATGTTGATTTTAGGGAAGACAATCGATTTTTGACAATCGATCGTCACATTTTCTGAGGATTTCTCCCATCATGTGTGACAGGAATCACGATCGGAGGCATCAGGAACCCCGAACGTATCCGGATTTCCACTTTCGGACTATTCCCAAAATCGCGGCAAAACCTGTAGCATCAACACCGTAAGCCGTAGTACATTCAATCCAAGTTGCGCCAGCGAGGTCATCCCCTTGATCAAACAGGACATCGTCCATCACGTAATTGAGCGCACGGGCCTGCCGCGTACCAAGGCAGAGGCTGCGGTGGATACCGTGTTTGAGGGCCTCAAGCAAGCCCTCGCCGCCGGCGAGCGCATTGAACTGCGCGGCTTCGGCGTCTTCAGCGTGCGCGCGCGGAAAACGGGCATTGGCCGCAATCCGCGCACCGGCACGGAAGTCAGCATTACCCCCGGCAAGGCCGTGCGTTTCAAACCGGGTAAAGAACTGCATTCATTGGACAACGGTGCCGCACCGCGCAGTTGAAGAAGGGGCAGCCGCCGATGCGCCTTTGCTCCAGCGCGCTGGGGAAGGCGCACTGGTGCGTCCCAAGCCTTCGGTTTCGCGGGAAGGCTCTCTTTCCAAGGTCTCCGCGCGTTCGCGCTTCCGTGAGTACGGACTGCCTCTGCTGCTGCTCGGCATCAGCATTCTCACCACCACCGCCAACGGCGCGCGCTTCATGCAGAACTTCGTCGAGGGGCTGCCTCCGGTTGTGCGCGACAGCGATCTCTGGCCCTGGGCCTGGCTCTCCGATCACCCCGAGATGTTCGTCACGGGCTGGACGTTTTCCGCGTCCCTGCTGGGCGTTCTGCTGATTCACGAGTTTGGCCACTACTTCGCCTGCCTCTACCACAAGATTCGCGCCACGCTGCCGTGGGTGCTGCCGGCGCCTACGCTCAGCGGCACGGCCGGGGCCGTCATCCGCATCAAGAACCGCATTCCCAACCGCAACGCGCTCATGGATGTCGGCTTTTATGGGCCGCTGGCGGGCTATGTGGCCTCGACCATTGCAGTTGCCGTGGGTTTTGCGCTCAGCTTCAATACCTCCGCCAACGCGCCCTCGGCCATCGTCGTTTTTGGGAGCGAGCCGCTGACCATCCGGCTGATTCACGCCATCCTTGTGCAATGGGATCCGTCGATTCCGGCGTTCGATCAGATCGCGCCGCACCCGGTGCTCGTGGCCGGTTGGATCGGGCTCTTCATAACGTCTCTCAATCTGATTCCTGGCGGTCAGCTGGACGGCGGGCACATCCTCTATTCCGTCTCGCCCAAGGCGCACAAGTTCATTACCAACTTTCTTCCCATCGTGCTGTTCATCATGGGCACCCTGTATTGGGTCGGCTGGATTTTGTGGGGCATCTTCCTGATGATTCCCGCGATGCGCCATCCCAAGGTTCCCGTCGTACCTGAACTGAGCGAACGCCGTATCGGACTGGCAGCCGTCGCTGTCCTGATCTTTCTTCTCACCTTTACGCCGACGCCCTTCCACGACAATTCGCTGATGCACTTCTTCCACCTGGATCCCTTCCGCTCCACGCAGTAGGCACGTGTGTGTCGTGCTTTCCCACCCTTCGCTCGAAAGACGCGAAGGATGGGGAACCCATTCTTCAGCGGTTTGAGCTTGTGCTTTCCCACCCATGCGCAAACAGCGCGCATGGATGGGGCACCCTCGCTTTTGGGCGGGGAGAACAACGAATGTTCGTGCGAACGCAGGGGCTACATGAGCCGGAGGGCGTCTACGTCGACGATGAAGTTGCGGCGGGGCACGCCTTCTTCTTCGGCGTACTTCACCATCCAGCGCAGGGCCTCACTCAGAGCTTTGCGCGATGCGGCCTTCAGGATGAGGTGAAAGCGGTACGTCCCCTTGATGCGCGCAATCGGAGCGGTGCACGGCCCGAGAACGCGGACGCCTTCCGGCGTAGCTTTTTCGAAAAACCTGCCGAGTTCGGCCGACCACCTGGCCGCCTCTTCGAGCTTCTGCGATTGCACCAGCACATTCGCGAGCACGCCGAATGGCGGGTAATGCATCCAGCGGCGGAACTTCAGTTCACGCTCCACAAAGCTCGCGTAGTCATGTTTGCTGGCGGCGAGAATGGCGTAGTGATCGGGGTAGTAGGTCTGCACCACCACGCGGCCCGGCAGATCCCCGCGGCCGGCGCGGCCGGAGACCTGCGTCATGAGCTGAAAGACCCGCTCAGCAGCGCGAAAATCGGGCATGGAGAGCGAGTGATCGCAGCCCACCACGCCCACCAGCGTGACCCCGTGAATGTCGTGGCCCTTGGCAATCATCTGCGTGCCGACGAGCAGGTTGATTTCGCCCGAATGGAGCCGCGCCAGCAGCCGCTCAAGATCGTGCCTTCCGCGCACGCTATCGCGGTCCATCCGGCCAATGCGGGCGCCGGGAAAGATCTCGGCGAGCCGCTCTTCGCCCTGCTCCGAGCCCGCGCCCAGATAGAACAGATGCTCGCTATCGCATTTGGGGCAGCGCGCGGGAACGACGCTGCGAAAGCCACAGTAGTGGCACTCCAGCCGCTGGCCCACGCGCGCAACGCCCGCGTCTTCCGCAGGCGGCTTGTGATGGGTTAGGGAGATGGCGCAGTTGCGGCACTCCAGCTTTTCGCCGCAGGCGCGGCACATCACGGCAAAAGAATAGCCGCGCCGGTTGAGCAGGATCATCACCTGCTCCCCGCGCTCCAGCGCAGCGCGGGTCTGGTCGATCAACGCACGCGAGAACAGATGCTCCTGCCCAACCTCCTTGAACTCGTTGCGCATGTCAATCAGTTCCACTTCAGGCAGCGGGCGATTCATCACGCGGTGGCGTATCTCGATGCGCGTATACCTGCCGCGCACCGAGTTCTGCCAGGACTCAAGAGATGGCGTTGCCGAGCCCATCACCACCACCGCACCGGCCAGCTTGGCGCGCATCACCGCCACATCGCGGGCATTGTAGCGCGGTGTCTCCTCCTGCTTGTAGCTCTGGTCGTGCTCCTCGTCCACGAGGATCAAGCCAAGGTTGGGCGCGGGTGCGAAGATGGCGCTGCGCGTGCCCACCACAATGGGCGCATCGCCGCTGCGAATGCGCCGCCACTGCTCGCTGCGCTCTTCCGGTGTAAGCGCGGAGTGCAGCAGGGCCACGCGAGTCCCGAAGGCCCGGTCGAGCAACCCCGCGGTCTGCGGAGTGAGCCCGATCTCCGGCACCAGCAGGATGGAAGCAAGGCCCCGTTCGAGCGCGCGCTGCATCGCCGCCAGATACACGGCGGTCTTTCCGGAGCCCGTGACGCCGTGAAGCAGAAACGGCTGAAAACTTCCCAGTGCGCCGGCGATCGCCGCGAGCGCGTCCGTCTGCGGCTCGCTCAGGCGCACAGGCTCCATCGCGGGACGAATCCCGCCCAGCCGGAATTCCTTCGCGCGCTCCTCGATGCGGACCAGGCCGCGCCGCACCAGGGTCTGCAGGGTTGAAGGCGACAGGTTCCGCGCCCGCAGCTCGGCCGTCGGCAGTTCGCCGCCACTGCCGGCCAACTCGGCGAGGACGCCCTGCTGCTTTTCCGTGAGCCCGGGCAGCCGGACTTCGGGAATCAAAACAGCAAAGCGCTCCGTTCGGCTTGCATCGCGCTCCGCAGCCGCAGTCTCGCGTGCAATCCACTTCTTGCGGACCAGCGCTGCCAGAGCGGCCGGCGTTGCTCCAGTCGCCGAACGCAAGGCGGACATCTTCACTGCTTCCCCGGACGACAGGCGCTCCAGTACCTTCGACTCCAGTTCGACACTGCCTCGTGTTCGATTCGCATCATCCCCATCCATCCGCTTTGCCAGCACATCGCGGCCGATATCCGTGATGCGGTAGCTGACGGAGCGCCGGACTTCTGCCATGAGCGGGAGCATGCCGCGCAACACTTCGCCCAGAGGGGCAAGGTAGTAGCCTGCCATCCACTCCGCCAGGCTGAGCAACTGCTCGCTCAACAGAGGCTCATCGTCGAGCACAGCTTCAATCGGCTTCACGTCAACATCGGCCGGCGGCGCAACCTCTTCCGTCACCACCACGCCGATCATCTTCTCGTTCCGAAAGGGCACGATGACGCGCGCGCCACGTTGCGCAAACTGGCCGTCGGCGAGCGCATAGGTAAACAGGCGGTCGAGGGGAACCGGGAGCGCTACTTCACAGCAGGCGGGCATCGTGGGCAACCCTCAGTGTAGGAGATTTGGCTTTGGCGGGCTCCATGTGAATATCCCGGCCGCGACACGCTCGTGACCCGCCCCGACCCATTACAATTCCTGCTGATGACACCCAAAGCCGAATCCGCACCGGTTCCGAACCCCGTCCTGACGCCCATCCCACTTTCCAGCGCCAAGCCCCCCATCACCATGACCATCGACATCGGCGGGTCGGGCTTGAAAGCGATGTTGCTCGACGCGCGCGGCAAGCCTGTGAGCGAACGCCAGCGCGTGCTTACGCCCGAAGTCCCCACGCCCAACGCGGTTCTGAAAGGCCTGGATGAACTGCGCAAATTGATGGGCAATTTCGATCGAGTTTCGGTTGGGTTTCCGGGCGTGGTGAAGCATGGAAAGACCTTTGGCGCCTTCAATCTGCACCCGCTATGGGCGGGTGGATTCCCGTTGCAGCATGAACTGGAAAAGCGCTGGAAGAAACCCGTGCGCGTGGGCAACGACGCCGATGTGGCCGGCTACGGAGCCATCAAAGGCGACGGCGTAGAGCTGGTACTAACGCTGGGTACCGGACTTGGCGGAGCGCTCTTCACAAATGGCCATCTCTGCCCGGGTCTCGAGATCGGCCACCACATCTGGCGCAAGAAGGGTATGACCTACGAGGACTACCTGGGCCGCCGGGGTCTCGACCGCTTCGGGAAGAAAGAGTGGAACAAGCTTCTGCAGGATGCGATCAAGACTACGGAAGCGCTCTTCAATTGGGACCACCTCTACCTGGGCGGCGGCAACACCAAGAAGATCGATTTCACACCGCCGAAGAATGTTGAGATCGTCTCCAATGAAAGCGGCCTGTTGGGCGGCGTGTATCTGTGGAAGGACCAGGCCTGAGGCGGATTTAGGTCTGATTTTCTGATGAATCTGGGTGCCCCGCCCTGACTCGTTAGCGTGGGAAAGCACGCTTCCGATGGTCTACCCCTTCGCAGGCGGCTTCAGCCCAAGCTCCTTCATGGCAATCTGCAGATCGGCCCAGGCTTCCTTCTTCTGGCGCGGATCGCGCAGCAGATAGGCCGGGTGATACGTGACAATCAACTGGCTGCCGCGAAACGTGTGGACGCGCCCACGCACGCCTGCCAGGGGCTGACGTGAGCCAAGCAGATAGGTCGCGGCGGTTGCGCCAAGCGCGACAATCACCTGCGGCTTGATTACATCGATCTGCCGGAAGAGAAACGGCGAACAGGTGTTGCCTTCCTCGGGCTCGGGGGTGCGGTTTCCCGGTGGCCGGCACTTGACCACATTGGCGATGTAAACCTCTTCGCGCTTGAGCCCCATGGCCGCAATCATGTTGTTCAAAAGCTGCCCTGCCCTACCGACAAAAGGGATGCCCTGCGCATCTTCGTCGGCTCCCGGACCTTCGCCGACGAACATCAGGCGCGCGACAGGCGAGCCGTCGCCAAACACGATCGTGTGCCGGCCTTTGTGCAGTGCGCACCGGGTGCAATCGCCGATATCTTCGCGAATGAGCTGAAGGAGCGAAGGCTTTTCAGCGGCAGGAATGTTCACTCTCTCGTCTGATGGACGGGCTATCGGTTTGCGCGGTGCGATGGTGTTCTCCTCTGGCACGATGGGCTGCCGCGTTTCCAGCGTATCGGGTCCGGTCGAAATGGTCGCCGATTCCTCAACGAGGGCGGCAAGGGCCGGGTCTACGGGCCGGCGATAGAACTCCGTCAGCCCCAGATCGCGGTAGAAACGCAGACGCGCCACAAGAGCTTCCCGGGTTTTCGGATCGAGTGTTTGCGCCAACCTGATCGCTCCAGAAACGAGTGGCTACTCCACAATCATCGGACGGCGGCGTTCGGAACCGAGGACGGTCTCCTTCAGCACCTCATCCTGGCGCGATCGCAGATCCGTTTGTTCATCGAGTTCAACCACGACGGGCCGCGGACGCCGCATGGAAATGATCTCGTCGAGGATGCGGTCAGCGAGCTGCCGCTTGGGCATCTCGTGGAGTTCGACTGCGGTGGTCGGTGTGAGAAATGTCGCCGCGTTTGTGTCCGCTTCAATGCCCACGCCGTTTCCATCCACCGTGTTCACCACGATTGCGTCCGCGCCCTTGCGCAGAAGCTTGGCGCGCCCGTTCTCCATGCGATTCTCTGTCTCGGCAGCGAAGCCGATAATCAGTTGGCCCGGGCGGCGGCGGCGCACAACCTCGGCAAGAATGTCTTCGGTCGGAGCCAGCTCGAGCACCATGGGCCCGGTACGCTTCAACTTTTGATCGGAGACGAGAACCGGCCGGTAATCGGCAACCGCAGCGGCCTTGATGACCAACGTTGCCGCAGGCAAGTGCGCAAGGACGGACTCCTTCATCTGCTCTGCGGTCGTGACTCTGATTACCTCGCAGTGCACGGGCGGATGCAAGGCCGAAGGCCCGCTGACGAGAATCACTTTGGCTCCGCGATTCTGCGCAGCATCCGCCAGGGCATAGCCCATCTTCCCGCTGGAGCGGTTGCCGAGAAAGCGTACGGGATCGAGCGCCTCGCGCGTGCCTCCCGCAGTCACGAGCACAACTTCACCGGCCAGGTCATGACGGCGTCCCATCGCGTTCAGCACGCGTTCGGCAATGGCCTCGGGCTCGGCCATACGGCCCGTGCCCACCATACCGCAGGCAAGCGACCCTGTTCCCGGCTCGATCACGGAGACACCGCGTCTGCGCAAGGTTTCCAGATTTTCCTGGGTCGCAGCGTGCTCCCACATGTTTACATTCATGGCCGGAGCCACAAGCACAGGGGCGCGCGTGGCCAGATACATGGTTGTCAGGAAATCATCGGCAAGGCCGTGCGCGAACTTGGCAAGGATATTTGCGGTAGCCGGGGCGACGACCAGGGCGTCTGTCCACTGCGCTTCGCCAATGTGCTCGATACCGTTCTGTTCGGCGGGCGTGGGCGCGGCGTTCGGCTCGTCCCACAAGCTTGTAATCACCTTGTTGCCGGTAAGTGCCGAGAAGGTGAGCGGCTGGATGAACCGGCAGGCACTCTCCGTCATCACCACGTGGACATCGACGGCGTGGCGCTGCAGAGCGCGTACCAACTCCGCCGCCTTGTACGCGGCAATGCCGCCGCTCACGCCGACCGTTACCCTCATGCTTCAATTTTAGAACAGAAGGAGGTTCGGCGAACTCCATGCGAAGCTCGCCGGCGCTGCAACGGCAGGATTCAGCTCAACAGAATGGGAACCGCGGGGCCTTCAATCAACGGCTTCTGCACGTCGGTTGCGGTTTTGACGTAGGCGATCTTGCCGGCATTGATCTCGTCCTGGGCAACGCGGCAGACCTTGTTGGACGGGCTGGAAACCAGGGCATGCGCTCCGCTCTGCAACTGCCGTGCACGGCGCGCGGCGACCAGTACCTTGCGGTAGTTCGAGTCGAACTGGGTCTCAATCGTCATCCGGATCATCTCCAAAGGGAAGTTGCTGTTGCCCGGAGGTTCCATCGATACCGAAAGCCTCCAGCACAGGTTTGAGCCGATCCTGCGAGTTGTGCTGCAAGCAGGCCGCGGCGACCTCCAACACCCTGCGCGACCGGTAGGCTATGGCTTCGCCGTTCCGATAGAACCGTTCCGCCAGCACAATCGCCTCCAACTGTGCCACCGCCCGATCGAGGATGTCGTTGACCAAAATATAGCCGTACTCGCGATAATTCTCAATCTCCTTGCTGGCTTCGGAGAGCCGCCGGTAGAGTTCGGCCTCGTGTACGACGCCCTCGGCGCGGCTGCGATTGCGCAACCGTGTTCGTAAGACTTTAGGGTTTGGCGGTAACACGAAAATACTGACGGCTTCCGGCATCTTGCTGCGGATCTGCGCCGCACCCTGCACATCGATGTCGAGAAGGAGATCGTGTCCTGCCGACCGCGCTTCGTCCAGCGATTGGCGCGCGGTGCCGTAGTACTGTCCGAAGACCTCGGCATACTCCAGAAAAACGCCTTCGCCAATCATGCGCTGAAATTCTTCGCGCGTCGTGAAGTTGTACTCGCGTCCATTTTCTTCCGAACCGCGCGGAGCACGCGTCGTCCAGCTGATGGCAAAATCGACGCCAATCACCTGCTTGCGCAATTCACTGACCAGCGTGCTTTTGCCTGATCCCGAAGGCGCCGAAATAATAAAAAGAATTCCTGCCACGTGTATCCTTACCCGCTTCCCTTTGAATACCGCTGAGCTCGATCGATGGCCAGCTTACTAACCACTGATCACGAACCACTCATCACTGTCTATTCCATGTTCTGAATCTGTTCGCGCGCCTTCTCGATTTCTGCTTTCATGGCCAGACCCAGTTCCGTCATGCGCGTGCCTTTGCCACCCACGCCGCCGGTCTTGGAGAGCATTGTGTTGGCTTCGCGGTTCATCTCCTGCAAAAGAAAATCGAGCTTCTTGCCGACTTCGCCGCCCGCCGCAAGCAGCTCGCGGAAGTGGCTGATGTGCGCATGCATGCGCGCCAGTTCCTCTGACACGTCGCTGCGTTCGACGATGACTGCGACCTCTTCGAGCAGGCGCTGGCGGTTGAACTCCGGTCCGGTTGCCGCGAGGAGCCGTTGCGTCAGCCGATCCTGAAAGCGCTGCTCAATCTCCGGTCGCAACTGCATCACTTCGTTCGTAGTTTCGGTCAGCCGATCGAGCGTGTCGTTCAAAATCTCGCCAAGCGCCTGGCCCTCGCGCGCACGCATCGTCTTCAATTCCTCAAGCAGCGGGCCAATCTGCTCGCGCACGCTCTCCGCGATAATGCCCAGATCATCTTCGCCCCGGCTTTCACTTTGCAATGCGCCGGGGAGTCGCAGAATCACGTTCAGATCGGGCTTGCCGGCGAGTTTGAACTTGGCCTGCGCTGCATCATAGGCGGCCAGAAAGTTCGACACCAGTTCTTCGTTGAAACCGGCCTTCTGCTGCAGGCTGCGATCGATGGAAAGAGTCAAATCCACATGCCCGCGCACCAGTGTGTCTTTGAGCACTTTGCGCAGTTCCATCTCCAGCGCGTCCATTCCGCCGGGAATGCGCAATTGAATGTCGAGAAAGCGGTGATTCACGCTTTTCAGGCTCAGCGTGTAGCTCAGATGGTCGTGCACGCGCACCTGACTGCGCGCAAATCCTGTCATCGAGAAAAGTGCCATTGTCTTGCTTACTCCTGCGGGCTGTGCACAAAGGCTGGGGCGAGCTCCGATACATCCTCAACCACGGTTGGACTTACCTCGGCCTCGGGCATGTCGCGGAACTGCAAATGGTAAAGCCTCTGATAGGTCGGCGAGGCGACGAGCAATTCGTCGTGCGAGCCGATCGCGGTGATGCGGCCGTCTTCAAGCACGGCAATTCGATTGGCGCGGCGAATGGTCGAGAGACGGTGCGCAATCACGACCACGGTGCGGTCCTGCATCAGGTTGCCCAGGGCGGCCTGCACGAGGGATTCGCTTTCGGCGTCGAGCGCCGAGGTCGCTTCGTCCAGGATCAGGATCGGTGCGTTTTTCAGGATGGCGCGCGCGATGGCCAGCCGCTGGCGTTCCCCGCCGGAAAGGCGAAAGCCTTTTTCGCCGATGACCGTCTCGTAGCCCTGCGGCATGCGCAGAATGAAGTCGTGCGCCAGGGCATTCCTCGCCGCCTGCTCCACGAGGGAGTGCCTCACTTCGGGCTGGCCGTAGGCGATGTTGTTGCGCACCGTGTCGTTGAACAGGATCGTTTCCTGCGTCACCTGCGCAACCTGCTTGCGCAGCGAAACCAGCGTGAAGTCGCGGATATCCTGCCCATCGATCTTGATGGATCCCGACGTCACATCGAAGAAGCGCGGAATCAGGTTGACCAGCGTGGATTTGCCTGCGCCGCTTGGTCCCACCAGCGCCAGCAACTCACCCGCCCGCACATCGAGATTCACGTTGTGCAGAATCTGATGCTCGCCCTCTTCTGACGAATAACAGAAACCCACATCGTCAAAACGCACTGATTGCGCAAAGCCCTTGAGCGTCGCGGCGTGCGCCTTTTCCTTCACGTCGTCTTCAGTGTCGAAGAACGCGAAGATCGAGGAAGATGCACCCATCGCCTGCTGGAAAAAGTTGTAAAAGTAGGCAAACTTGCGAACTGGATCGTAGAGCTTGAAAAGCAGAATGATGAACGCGCCGAACATGCCCATCGTCATGCGCCCATGCAGTATCTCGTTGCGGCCGATGAACAGAAACATGGCGATGGCGATAGCGCCGACGGTATCCATCAACGGCGAGCTGATCGACTGGATGCGCACGCTGCGCAGATTTGCACGGAAGAGCCGCCCTGCCGCCTTCTTGAACCGCAGCACCTCCCAGAGTTCCGTGCTGAAGGCCTTCACGATGCGGTTGCCCGTCACCGTCTCGTGCAGAATGTTCTGGATCTCGGCGAGCTTGTCCTGGCCGGAGCGGGTACGCGTCCGCACTTCGCGCCCAATTCTTCGGGAAGAAGTGATGACAACTGGGATGAACAAGACCAGAGCCCAGCTGAGTTGGCCGCCCAGCCGGATCACCAGTACAACGCCAACGACGAATGTAAAAAACTGCTGCAGGAATTCGCCGATCACCGAGCTGACGGCGAATTGCACCTTGTCCACATCGTTGATGAGCGTGGAAAGGATAGTTCCGGTAGGGTGCTTGTGGAAGAAGCTCGAACTGCGGCGCAGAGTCGCTTCGTAGAGATGATTGCGCAGGTCGGTGATCAGCCCGAAGCCGGCGTAGCTGATCAGGTACGTTCCCAGGTAGTCGGCCAGGCCCTTGAGCAACGTGGAAACGATCAGTGCCGATGCCACGACAACCCAGGCATTGTGCATGTGAATGAAGTGCGGAATCAAGGCGCGCAGATCGAATTGCCACCGGCTATTCTTCAATCCCAGAAGGATCGGTCCCTCGGGAGCGGTGGGAACCATGACCTGGTCAAAGATGGGTTGGAAGAGGAGGGTGCGAAACGAGTCCAGCGCGCCTACAACCGCCAGCAACAAAACACCTGGGATCCACTCCAGCGTGTAGGGAACGCCGTACCGCAGCAGGCGCAGGAAATTCTTCATGCCGGCCGACCCGCATCATGACCTGCGAGCATTGCCCCGTCCCACCGGAATGAAATGGAAAATCCCATCCCAGTATTGTATCGAAAGGCTGCCCATCGCCTGCACCGCATTCAGTACGCATGCAGATCGAGTATCGCTTTGAGTATGGTCTCGGGCTGAGGCAGGATCGCGTCTTCGAGAACAGGCTGGTAGGCCACGAATGTATCCATGGCGCCCACCCGGCGTACCGGAGCGTCCAAATCCTCAAAAAGCTCGTCGGCGATACGCGCCGCGATTTCCGCACCGTAACCCCAGCTCAGCATGTCCTCGTGCGCCACGATCACGCGATTCGTCTTGCGTACCGATGTCGCGATGGCTTCCCAGTCATACGGGCTAAGCGTGCGCAGATCGAGCACTTCCACCTCGATGCCTTTCGCTTGTGCCTTCTGCGCGCTCTGCAACGCGCGTGGAACCACGGCACCGTAGGTCACCAGCGTGATATGTGTCCCAGGCCGAACAATCCTGGCTTTGCCGAAGGGAATGGAGAAATCCGGGCCTGGATACGGCGCGCGCCCATAGGTCTCGCGATAGAGCCGTTTGTGCTCCAGGAAAAGCACCGGGTCGTCGCAGCGGATGGCCGTGCGCAACAGCCCATTGGCATCGAGCGCGTTGGATGGAAACACCACACGCAGCCCCGGGATATGGGTGAAGATGCTCTCCCCGCTCTGCGAGTGATAAATCGCGCCACCGGTGAGATAGCCGCCGATGGGCACGCGAAGCACTGCGGGCGCAGCCCACGCTCCATTGGAACGCCAGCGCATCAAGGCCAGCTCATTGCGAATCTGATGCATGGCAGGCCAGATGTAGTCGAAGAACTGAATCTCCACCACCGGCTTCATGCCGCGTGTCGCATAGCCCACGGCACGGCCCACAATGTTGGCTTCGGCCAGCGGCGAGTTGAACACGCGCTCGGAACCAAACTCCGCCTGCAAACCGGCAGTCAGCTTGAAGACGCCGCCCTTGCCTTTGACTTCACCCAGCGCGGCTTCGCGGCTGGCGTCGGCCACGTCTTCGCCATAAATCACAATGCGCTCATCGCGGCGCATCTCGTCATGAAGGCATGCGTTGATGAGATCGGCCATGGTGCGGGGCGCGTTCGCTTTTTCACTGCCGGCTTTGCCTCCGCCCGACGACTTCCCGGCGTTCTCTGCCGGTTGCGTCGCGAATTGCGCACTCGTGGGGTCGAGCTCCTCCGAGTACACATGCATAGGAATGCTTTCCAGCTTCGGCAACGGATCTTCAAGGGCGCGTGCTGCCGCGGTCTCCGCTTCGCGATCCAGTTCCGCTTCGAGCGCGTTGATCTGCTCATCGGTCAGAATGCCTTCGCGCAGCAGGCGAATCTGCATTTTGGCCAGCGGATCCCGCATGGCATCCGCTTCGCGCTCCGCACTCGAGCGGTAGAGCTTGTCGTCGTCGGAAAGCGAATGCGAATACGGCCGCACCACATGCCCATGGACGAAGGCCGGCCCGAGGCCCGCGCGGCAATGCGCAACCGCCTCCTGGAATGCGCGCAGGCTCGCTTCGGGATCGGTTCCATCCACCTCGACAAAGTGGAAGTTGGGGAAGTTGGCGACCAGCCGCGAAATATTGCCGCCCGGCGTGTTGACTTCGACCGGCACGCTGATGGCGTAGCCGTTGTCTTCCACGCAAAACACAACCGGCAGCTTTTTATTGGAAGCGGTGCTGATGGCCTCCCAGAATTCCCCTTGTGACGTGGATCCCTCGCCCAGCGAGGTGAACACCACTTCATCGCCGTGAAACTCGACGTCGTGGTAGGCGCGATAGTCGCCCGCAGCCTTCGCGGCCGCTTCAGGATGGCGTGTGAAGTACCGACCCGCCTCTGCACAACCCACGGCATGCAGCAACTGGGTCGTAGTCGAAGAGGATGTACTGACAATGTGAAGGGGACGGCTGCTCCAGTGGGTCGGCATCTGCCGCCCACCACTTGCCGGGTCGCCGGATGCGCCGACGGCCTGCAACAGCATATCTGTAGGTGTAACGCCCAGAGTCAGGCAGAGGGCGCGATCGCGGTAGTACGGGAAAAACCAGTCGTAGCCCGGGCGCATGGCGAGGGCTGCCGCGACCTGAAAAGCTTCATGCCCGGCCCCGGAAACCTGAAAAAATACCTTCTGCTGTCGCTTGAGAAGGATCTCCCGGTCGTCCACGGCTCGGGAAAGATACATGAGCCGGTAGATGTGAACCAATTGCTCGGAGCTGAGAGCAGCAGCCTGCTCCGGTAGATGTGCGCTCGAAATGGCCACTTCCATTCCCGTTACTCTCCAAACAAAGTCACACCCCGAACGCCCACGCAGATTCTGCGTCGAAAATTCGCCGGAATTTGCTGAAATCCATTGCCAGGGTACTTAGGCTGGGGCCCGCACTAAGATACCGGCTTTTACAAAAAGCCACCATGATTGTAGCAACCCATCCGCCTATGGAATAGTGGTTCGCCCGCCCGGAAATCTTGCAAATGCTGCCCAATTTGCCGCTACCGCTTAAAGATCGGAGGCGGCTGGCGATAAGGGGCCGTTCCCCGCACGGAATAACTCATCTTTTCCCGAATGCTGTGGGCCAGCTTTTCGATCTCCGCAACCTTGCGCAACTGGTTGGGCGAAAGCTCCTGGGGAGATTTGCCTGCGACTTCTGCATTCAGCTCGTTCACAAGCCGAAGCAGCTTCGTTGTATCGGAAACCATGGCGCGCTGGCGGTCGGCATTCAGAGCATTCAAGAGACGGTGTTCTTCAACTGGATTGAGATTGGCTCCGCTCGGTTCGTCCGCTTCTGTGTCGTATGCGCCGGGAAGGTGGTAAACAGGCGTGTTCTGAAACTGCCCATCCGACATGGCAATCGGCATGGACACAAGAAAAGCTGCAGACAGAATCGCACGCATCATTTTGCAGTTACGCTCAGTTTCATTTCTTCCTTCACAGCATGTGCCGCCATCTCGATTTCGTCGACCTTGCGCATCAGGTTGAGATCCATGGGTGCGTCCACGGATTTTTCTAACGCCGCATTCAACTCGCCTGTCAGTTCGATGAGCTTCGAGGCTGCCTCTGTGATCCTTTTCTTACGTTCGGCATTGATCGCCGCAAAGCGTTTTGAGGTTGCCGCCCGGTTCGCCATCCGCATTTGTGCAACGGCATCGGGCGCCTGGTTAATCGGGGTCGGCAGGTCGATGCGATCGCTGCGCAGGCCGGCGGGCGGCGGTGTGGGATTCTGCGCGGCAGCAACGAGGACGGAGAGAAAAACCGCGCCTGGGACAAGCAGGTGCGCTGCCAGTCTCACTGACTTCAGCCGGATTTGGCAGGCTGCCCGAGCCGCGTTTCGAGATTTCCTCCGCCAAACGTGCATGGCCGTCTCGCTTCAAAGACAAAAATGTCATCAATTCCCCGCCGCAGAGACCTTCATTTTTTCCTTAACGCTGTGGGCCAGCTTCTCGATTTCATCCGCCTTGCGAATCACGCTGATCGAAAGAGTGTCCTTGGTTGTCTTGTCGACTTCGGCTTTCAGATCGGTCGCAAGTTTGAGCAGTTTGGCGCTGTCTTCGGTGAGCTGTTTCTTCCGTTCCTCATTGGCGGGGTCGGAGTTCGCTTTCTCTGTTTGTGGATTGGCAAACGCAACCGCCCCGCTGGTAGTCCAGGCACGATCGGGGGGCGGTTGGCCCTGCGCCTGGCTGCCGGCTGGCGGTGGCCCGTTCTGCTGAGTTGGCGCCGCGGCCAGCGAAACCGCGCCGACGGCCACGACGAACGCCAGCATGCCGCCCGCGATAAACAGGAGTGGCGCCGTCTCGGCCGCGATCGCTTTGATTCGTTCCTGCATAGTCCCCCCTTTGCACAATGACTGATGCATCGTCGGCCTCGCAGCCGCAACCGGGCCGCACGGAGTCTAGCCCGGGCCGGCCGTCAGTTTCATCTTTTCCTTGATGTTGTGCGCGAGACGCTCGATTTCATCGGCCTTACGAATCACTCCCATCGAGAGCTCATCCTTGCTGGTCTTGTCGATCTCGGTCTTGAGGTCTGCGATCAGTTTGACCATCTTGTCGGTGTCGTCGGCAATCTGCTTCTTTCGCTCCGCATTGGCGGCGGCGAAGTTCTGCTCTTTATTCTTCTTCTCGCGCATCTCCATGACCTGGTTGGCGTCCGGCAGTCGATTGGCGGCCGGCAGGAGAATTCCGGTCGGGCGCGGTGCGGGATTTGCGAGCGGCGTCTGCGTGTTGTTTTGCGCGGAGGCCAGCCCGGCGGCCGTTGCCAGCAAGGGAAGAAGCAAGACCATTCTGCCTGCAGACCAGGCCGAACGTGAAGTTGCTGTTGCGTTCTGACAAAGGGTGGAGAAGGGTTCCCGGGTAGTTTGCATCAAAACACCCCTGGGGCACACATCAGCATCAGAACGGTTCTGCCAACCGTAGAGGCGCCGCTGCTGCCGGCTTTATCGCTGACCCGGCCTGAATTGGCCAGGCGCCACCATGCCGGGCTCTGCCTGCGCACAGTCTAGTCTAGAAACAGGAGTTTAGGATGCACCCTTTTTTAAGTGCATTTTTGATTGCATCGAGATCGGGGCTGTTTGCCGAAGGGCGATTCCTCGGCCGCGTTCTCGACGAGTGGGTTTACGACACCCAGGAGTTCATCCGCACCAAGGTGCCGCACTTGATCGTCGTGGCGCTCATCGCCTTCATTCTGAGCAGGTTATTGCGGCTGATCACCACGAATATGGTGCGCGCTGCGGAACGCCATGCGGCTGCCCCGGAGCGCGTGGGCCAGGTGCGCACTCTCTCCGGCGTGATCCGCACCACGGGCCTGGCAGTGATCGGGCTCATCGCCGGGCTCCAGTTTTTGGCGGCGCTGGGGGTAAACCTTGCGCCCCTGATCGCCTCCGCCGGGGTGGTCGGTATCGCCATCGGGTTGGCGGCACAAAACATCGTTAAAGACGTGCTGAATGGTGTGCTCATCCTGGTCGAAGACCAGTTCAACGTGGGAGACACCGTTCGCATCGCGGGGCTTACCGGCGTGGTTGAGGCCATGACGCTGCGCAAGACCACCGTTCGCGACGGCGACGGCACGTTGTACGTCATTCCCAATTCGCAGATCACCACCGTAGCCAACCAGAGCGTGGGCTACTCGGTCGCCACCGTGAACGTCAGCGTGGATTTTTCGGCCAATCCGGATCAGGTCATGAAACTGCTCAAAGACACCGCGATGGAGATTCGGACCAGCGATCCGTTCAAGTCTGTGTTCGTCGCCGACCCGCAGATTCTCGGCGTCGATTCGGTCAAAGGCTCGGAGATGATCTTCCCCGTCACCTTCAAGACGCTGCCCAACCAGCAATACGCCCCGGTGCGCGAGTTCCGCCGCCGCGTGCGCCTCAGCCTCGAAGCTGCCCACCTGCTGCCCGGCGATCCGAACCGCGTGTTCCGCACCTTTGGCGCCACGGACAATGCGCCGGTACCCAATCGCGCCGAGCACGAGCCGGCCACGGCAGCGGATCCCACCACGCTCAAGCCCCGTGAGACCAATCCCTTCTCCGGCGAGTAACGCGCGACAGTGCAAACGGTCGCCGGAGATCTTCCTCTTGTCATACTCCGGAGAGCCCTGCCACACTAGAGAGTGCACACCCAGACAATTGTCATTCTCGATTTTGGCTCGCAGTATACGCAGCTCATCGCACGCCGCATCCGTGAGCAAAACGTCTTCTCGGTGGTGCTTCCCTGCACAGCCCCGTTCGACGAAATCCGGATGCACAACCCGCTGGGCGTGATCCTCTCCGGTGGGCCGTCTTCGGTCTATGACGCCGACGCACCCGATGCGGATCCCGCCATTCTGCACCTCGGCATTCCCGTGCTCGGCATCTGTTACGGGCTGCACTACATCGTGCATCACCTTGGCGGCAAGGTGAAGCCGGGTGCGCTGCGCGAGTACGGCCATGCGCAGGTCACCATTGAAGACGCAGCGTGCCGGCTCTTCGCGGGCCTGCCGGAAACCATGCAGGTGTGGATGAGTCATGGCGACGAGGCAGAGGCGCTGCCGGACGGTTTCCATCGGACGGCGATCACCTCGAATGCGCTCGCCGGCATTGCCGATGAACCACGGCGCATCTGGGCGGTGCAGTTTCATCCCGAGGTGCATCACACGCCGCTTGGCCCGCAACTGATTCGCAACTTTGTCTTCGACATCTGCGGCGCATCGGGCGACTGGACACCCGCGCATTTTGTGCAGACCACGGTGGAGGCGATCCGCGCCAAGGTTGGCGACGGTCATGTGATCTGCGGGCTCTCCGGCGGCGTCGATTCTTCGGTTGCGGCGATGCTGGTGCACAAGGCGATCGGCAAGCAGCTCACATGCATCTTCGTGAACAATGGAGTGCTGCGCAAGAACGAGTTCGAGAGCGTGCAGAAGAACCTGCGCGACAAACTCGGCCTCAACATCGTCGCCGTCGACGCGGGCAAGCGGTTCCTGGCGCAACTGGCCGGCGTGACCGACCCCGAGACCAAGCGCAAGCGCATTGGCGCGGAGTTCATCGGCGTGTTTGACGATGAAGCGCACCGCATCGCCAAGGAGACCGGCGGGGTGGATTGGCTTGTGCAGGGCACTCTCTATCCCGACGTGATCGAGTCGAGCAGCGTGAAAGGTCCGAGCCAAACCATCAAAAGCCACCACAACGTCGGCGGGCTGCCCCTGGGCATGAAGCTCAAGCTGATCGAGCCGCTGCGTGATTTGTTCAAGGACGAGGTCCGCCGCATCGGCCGCGACCTCGGCATGCCCGAAGATGTTCTCGGCCGGCAGCCGTTTCCCGGGCCCGGCCTTGCCGTGCGCATCCTCGGTGAGGTTACACCGGAACGCGTCGCCCTGCTCCAGGAGGCGGACGAGATTGTCGTCGCGGAGATCAAGGCCGCCGGGCTCTACAACAAGATCTGGCAAAGCTTCGCGGTTCTGCTGCCGGTGATGACGGTCGGCGTGATGGGCGACCAGCGGACCTATGCTTACACCTGCGCGGTGCGCGCCGTTCACTCCGAAGACGGCATGACGGCGGACTGGACGCCGTTGCCCTACGAGGTGCTGCAACGGATTTCGAGCCGCATCGTGAACGAGGTCCGCGGGATCAACCGCGTGGTCTACGACATCACGTCGAAGCCGCCGGGAACCATCGAGTGGGAGTAGAACCGGATTGTCGAAGCTTTCCTACGCCGCCCTGGGCCGGGTGTACCAGCCGAAGACAGCGGTGCCCACAGCAATCACGGCCAGCATGCCGAACCAGGTGAGGCGGGCCATCAGTCTTACCTGAGCAATGCGGTCCTCGACTTCGCGCATGCTGCGGCCGGCGAGGACAAAGCCTGGTTGTGGACCATTCACGCGCTCGACCACCGCGGCGATGCGAACGGCGTGCGAATGGGCAATGGGTTCCCAGGTCACGCGCTCCTCACCGTGCGTTCTCACGTAATCCAAAACGCCTTTCGGCGGCGTCGGCGTCTGACCGTTGAGTTGCGCGTTGGAAGTAACCACCTGGCCCTGGTCGTCGTAAACGATCAGGAACGGCGACAAACTTTCTGCCATATCGACTGCGGCGGCAGGAAGGCCCAGTGTCGCCGGCTTTGCTCCGTCTTTTAGACCCATGCGATTCAGAGCAGCCGCAACGTCCGTCGACATCTGAATCTGCGGGTCGTTGGCTCCTTGTCTGAGCACCTGTTGCGGGATGGCGTAAAGCGCCAGCGCGAGGCCGGTGGAAAGAGCGGCGAGAACCAAGGCATTGTAAACAAGAACCGGTCGGGCAAAAGTATCATGCAGCATGGTCATATGCTCCCTGAGCAGCGAAGTGAAAAGGTCTTTGAGGGTGAGCGCAATCAACTCGCGGCGAAGATTCTCGCCATCGTCCATCGCGTCCTGAAAGGTACGTAACATGGGCTCTTGATTCCGTTCGCGGAATTCTCCCGGATACAGGCACAGCGCACGCGCATAGAGTTGGCTAAGCCGCTGGTCTGTCATCCGCGGCCGCCTTCCGGCAGGAGACCGAGGGAGCGAGCCGAAGCCACAGCTGCGTCCAGCCGTCCCAGTTCCGCGACAAGTACGGTCTGGCCCTGCTGCGTGAGCCGGTAGTAGCGGCGGCGCTCGTCGTCGGTGAGGCCCGTCTCTTCCACCAGGCCGTCGCGAATCATGCGATCGAGCGAGCCATAAAGCGTGCCGGGGCCCATCTTCACCCCGCCGCCTTCGGGCAGCCGCGCGTCTTTCATGATCTGGTAGCCGTGCTTGCCGGTTTGCGGGCGCGAAGCACCGCGGCGCGCAGAGGGCGTGCCGCCGTCGGCCAGGGATAGAAGGATGGCAAAGACTGCCGGCGTCGGCGGGGCTGCCTGTGGGCTTCCGTTTTCCATGAAAGCCACTATATATCCGTTACAGATATATCCGCAACAGAAATATTAGGGAATTTTCAGGCTCCCGCGTATTTCTTCTACTGGCCTTCCGGAGCTGCCGCCGTCTTAGGTTGAAGCGCGGCGATCTCGCGGGTGAGAGATTCGAGCCGGGCCACCAAATCGGCGTGACGTTTGTCGTCGACAGAGGGCTCGTAAGCCTCCACATAAAACGTTCCGTTCGGCTCGAGCTCGCAGGAGCGCACCTGGTGAAAGCCTTCGAACCCCTGGCGGTGGATAACCGAGAGCAACTCTTCGCGCGTGAGCATCTCTTTGTTCATGGCTTTCAGATCGATGTGGCCGTTGCGAATGAGCACGGACGAACGGCCTTCGAGCATGCGCGTGAGACGGCCCGACTTGAAAAGAACGCGGACGACGAGCCAGTTGATGGCGAGCAGGCCAAACGCGCCGATCACGCCGCCGGTAACAGAGTTGTCGTCGCCAATGATGGCGTTCTGCACGGTGTTCGAAAGCGACAGAAGAACCACGAGGTCGAAGGGGTTGAGCTGCGCCAGTTCGCGCTTGCCGAAAATGCGGAGTAGAACAACCAGCACGATATAAACGACGGCGGGGCGGGCAAGCTTCTCGAGGAGGGGAAGCGGCAATTGGAACATGTGGTCAAGGATCGGGGAAAGATGCATTAAGACACAGCATAAGGCGGATTACAAAGAAAAGCGGTTTATCTGCGGAGAGAACCGGGGAGAGGAATCAAAATGATTGACGATCCGGAGAAGATCATTCTCCGGACCGTCGTTGCGAGAAAAACCTGTTTTCTCCAGCCGGGCGGTTGGAGGGTTATTTATTTCGTCCCGGGACTCGCCGAGTCGGCGGCGAGCTGGTAGTCCTGATAAGTGGAGACGAAGACGGTGTGGCGAATGGAGTAGCGGGCCGCGTAGTTGTCTCCGTTGGGAACAACCTCGGTAATCGTAAAAGTATCGACGGGGAGCATGTGTTCTCTGCCGTCGACCGTCAGTGGCGCGTAATCGACGCGCACGTCTTCCTGGTGGACAAAGTCGGTCGGCTTCAAACCGGCCTGCGTAATGAGGCGAACGATGATGCCTGTATCGGGATCGATGAAGAGCTCGCCGCGATAAGGAACGGTGGACTTGAATTCCTTCCAGTCAGTCGCCGTCTGGAAGTTGGCGCCGGTGCCCTCATAGCCCATGCGGCCTGTGTCCCCGGTGACGGGGAAGCAGCAGTAGTTCACCACGTAGTTCGATTTTTTCTTGTCGACGGCAAAGGAGAAAACCGCAAAGGGCTTGCCCGCGATCGATTCCCAGCGCAGCCAGCTCAGCTTTCCATCGTCGTTGGCCTGTTGCAGGATGACGCTCAGGTTCGGCCCGACTCCACCTTCGGAAACCTGGCCATTCTGGCCCCACGGAACCTTCACTTTCTCGACAGGCCGCTTTTCGATTCCATGATCCGTTTCGATCTCGTCGAGGTGGCTGCCGTAAAAGCGCATGTACATGTTGGGCAGTTCCCACGCGCGGTCGGCCTGACCGACGTTGGACGTCATTCCAGAGTTGGTGCGAATTCCCTCCACTCCATCCTGATAGCGGGCGGTCACCTTCTTCACGACAAAGTGGGGATTCTGCATGTAGACCTTGTTGGCATAATCCGCGGCCTTGGAAAGGATGGCTTTCTGCGTCGCCGCGTCCGGGGCCGGGGTCGAAGGCAGGTCGGATGCAGGAGGCGGCAGAAGGGCGCTGCGGCCTTCCAGGATGTTCATCTGTTCCTGCGAAAGCGGGCCGGGAATGAGCGGCGCGAGCGAATTAATGGTAGCCCTGGTGAGTTCTTCCCCTAAAACGATGTCTTTGAGGCGGGTTGCCACTTCCACATCGGTTCTCTTGGCCGTGTTGAGCGCGGTGAGTGTGTCTTTCAGCTCCTGGATCGTGGCTTTCTTTGCCGCCCAGAGCGGCGTGACGAGAGTGCAGGCAAGCACAAGGCAAAAGACGCGTTTCATGGATTCCATCCTCTGAGACTGCGAAAGAATTCTATGGATTCAGACAAAGAAAGGGTGTGATTTTGAACAGGGTTGTGGGTGCAGCCGAATCCGGGAAGTCAAGGGACACGAGCGTTGCCATGGGAAGTGCAGTTGCTGGAACCCTCCGTGCTCTCCCCGGTCCCCAGATGCGAGGGACCGGGGGCACCATCCTGCGCCGGGTCAGGGTCTACGCGCCTGCCTGGTAGCCCTTGTACTCAGAAGTAAACAGCGTATGGCGGATGATGAACTTGCCGCCGCCGGAGTCGCCGTTGGGCACAACCTCGGTGTTCACGATGGACTTTGAAGGCAGCACAAGGCTCTTGCCACCGACATCGACCGGTAGGTAGTCGATGCGCTGGTCTTCCACGTGCACCACATCGGTGTTCTTGAAGTCGGCGATGGTTACAAGGCGCAGCACCACGCCTGTATCGGGATCGACGAAGATTTCGCCGTGATAGGGTACCGTCGCCTTGTAATTGTCATAGTTGGTGTTGGTCTGGAAGTTGCCCTTCGCGCCGCCACCGCCGCCTCCGCGCGCTCCACCGGCCGAGGCTGAGGTAAAGGTGGCAACGCCAGCCTGCTCGAGCTGCGGGAAACAGCAGTAGTTGACGGCATAGTGCGATTTCTTCTTGTCGACCGCGAAAGAGAAAACGGCCGTGCTCTTGCCGGCCACCGTTTCCCAGCGGACAAAATTGAACTTTCCCGCGGCATTGGCTTCCTGCAGAACCGTGGTGAGAACCGGGCCCTGACCAAGCAGCGCGATGTAGCCGTTGGCGCCCCAGCGGGTCTTGTCTTTGGCCAGCGGATTATCCTCAATGCCGTTATGGATGCTTACCGGCGCCTCGCTGGTGTTGATGTAGTGGATGAACTGCGTTCCGCTGGCGAGATTGGGATCGGTGCTGGAATCGCCGGTCGCGCCGGAGTGCAGGCCTGAACCGGCAGCCATGGCGGAGACGTTGTCCTGGAAACGGATGGTCGTCTTGGTCGCGGTTACGTTGGGCATCGCGGCGAAGGTCTTGCTTGCGTAGTCCATCGTCTTATCGAGGATGGCCTTTTGCGCCGCCGCATCCGGAGCAGCGGTGGTGGGAATATCCGTGGCAGGCGGCGCCAGGATCGCGCTCTTGGCTTCGAGCACGTAGACCTGCTCGAGCGTGGCCTGGCCCGGAACGAGCGAGCTGAGGCCGTTCATGGTCGCGGTGGTCAGCTCTTCGGTGAGCGTCACTTCCTTGAGTTCCGTGGCCACATCGGTGTCGGACTTCTTCGCTTGCTGATCGGCCGTGAGCAAGTCTTTGAGTTGTTGCACGGTAATGTTTTTGGCAGCCCAGGCGGGCGACGCTGCCAGAAGAAGAACGAGAATCCAACCCATCCGTTTCATCTTGCTACTCCCCTCTTCGATTGACGCTAGGACGTTCATTGGACTTGCGAAAAAAATGCTGGTTACGGCATTTGTTGTTGTGACACGGTTCGTTGGTGAGGCTGCCGAAAAACTCGTGTTTTCCGGCAAAAATTGCGAAAAACATCCTCGGGGGTAAAGCCCGCGTAGAGTTTTTTGGGCCTGATTGCTGGGCTGAAGTCCAGCCCCTTCAAAACATCGGCTTCCCCGTAGTTCTTTGCGCAGGCAGGGATGCCCGGTCCCAGCACACCGCTCGCCTGGTTCGGAGTTTCTGGCCGGCTGGAGGACGCTCATCATTTCCTGCTCTCCAGTGCATCGGAGGGAATGGTGACGGAGCCCATGCGCCCGGAGTTTTCATCCACGACCAGCACGCGTACGGAGCCCATGCCCTTCTGCAATTGCAGACTGTGTTCAAAGGGGACCGTCGAGGCGAGAAGGTTCTTGTAGGTCTCCGGTTTGAGGCGCAGGCCCAGCGTCTGGCCTTCGACCTGCGCTTTGATCCCCGCATCGTCGCGCTGGATGAAAAAGATGTCGAGCTTGTCGATCCAGAGGCCGGCTTGCTGGCGCAGGCCCAGGTCAGCGGCAGTGATCCCAAGCTTGAGATTCGTGCGCGAAGACTCCGGAGAGGAGTCGGCGCTGACGGCGATCTCGCTGACGTCGGTGGGCCGCCAGACGGCCTGCTGGAAGCGGTCTTTCAGCGACACTGCCTCTTTGGTGTAAAGATAGCCGGTGCGATAGCGCAGGGAGATGTCTTTGTGCTTGCCCGCGAGTTTGACGGTGATGGTGTGGTACTGATCGTCGGCGGGATCGTGCGGCGCAAAGCTCAGCAGGTAGGATGCATGGCCATCCTCGACGACGCCGGTCAGCGCCGCGGCCAGATCGCCGGCGCGCCGGATGACGCGGCCGCCGGTAGCGTCGGCGACCATGCGGATGGGGCCTTGAATAGGGTGCATATCCTGCTGCATCTCGGCGGTGATGCGCCCGGGGGCCAGCGTTCCGGTGGATTGCCCGCCGTTCAGCGCGGCGGTATCCGCGGCGGCCTGAGTCAGTTCCACGTTGCGAGTGCGGACGTCGGCAGACACCGTCTGCGCTTCAAGCTGCGACACATCCATCGGGTAGACGGCCGCATGCGCATCGTTCATCGCTTCCTGCGCGTGCATGGCGAAGGAGTCGACTTCCTTCGCGCTCTTGTCGATAGCGACCTGGTTGCTGCGCCAGTCGGCGAAGACGTTGTCAGAGGAAACCCACACGAGATTCTTATGTCCCGGCACAGCCGAGAGATGGCGCGCCACCATGCGCAGGATGATGAGCGAGGCACGGCCGGGATTGCTGCCCATGGTGCGCAACATGGGGTCGACGGTCTGTTGCGCATCGGGGACATCGGCAAAGTTGCCGTTGACGGAGTTGAGATCGGAGGCGCTGTGGACTTCGTTAAAGGACTGGCGGTTGCGCGTCTCCTCCTCCTGGGCAAGCGCGGCGGAACGCGCGGTCGGCATCCAGGCGTTCAGCTTCGCGGTGAGCGCGGCGTGGTCGGTGGTGATTTCCTGAAGGATGCGAAAGCCCAGAGCAGTCATCGTGTAGACGCCGACGCGTTCGCTTGGGGCGAGCGTGCCGACGAAGCGAAGAATCTCCTGGCGGGCATGCGTCAGGTCGGGCCAGGCGATGTGGTCCGCGTCGATGAGCAGCACCGTAGCGCCGGAACCGGTGGCTGTGGTGGACGCCGCGTCGGGCGCGCGGTTGGTGAAGCTGTGCACGGGGCTTGAGTCGGGAGCGGAGGTTGCGGGCGCGGCGAATTCGCTGAAGAAGCGCGTGTCCTGCTTGTGGCCGTTGTCATAGATCTCGAAGTCCTCGGCTTTGAGATCGCGAACGGGGTGGCCCTTCTTGTCGTAAGCGATGACGCCCACATCGACAAGGCGCGAGGTGACCTTGAGTTGAAAGTCGCCCGACTGCGGCTGCGCGTCGCCGGCAGGCTCGTCGGGAACGCCGCTCGCGGCGGTGACGCTCATCTCCGGTGTCGCTGCAGGAGCGGGTTGTGCGGGTGGAGGCGCCGGCGCGGATGCGACTTCGGCGTTCTGTGCTGTCGATGGTGCTGACTCCGGCGCCGCGCCGGGAGAAGCCGGCGGTGCTGCAGACGCTGCTTCTGCTGCCGGTTGAGGCGGCGCGGCAGCAGCGGTTCCAGCGGCGGGCGCGCTCGCACTGGCTTCGTCGGTGAGCAGGCGGATGCTGCTTCCCAGCCGGTGATAATGCGTGAACTGTGTCTGATTGATCAGCAGCACCGGCGCATCGTCGCCGCGGCCGTTGAGGGCCGGCTGTTCGATCGAAAACGCGATGCTGCGCGTTGGAAAGATGTACTTGCGATCGCCAATCAGGACCGGGCCATAATCAACCACCGTGGCCGCGCGCGTGATCGGATCGTCGTTCTTCAATTCGGCTTCGAGCGTAACCCGAAGAATCGCGCCGGTGTTGGGGTCGACCGCAATCTCGCCGTGATAGCCGGGAGTGGAGCGAAACACCTTGGCATTCGCCGGCGCGGTGGCCACACCGACCGGTTGCTGCTGGCGACCGCTATAACGCAGTTCGCGGCGCTGGCTGGGCGCGTCTTCGCGCAGACAGCAATAGGTCACGTCGAAGTGCGATGCGGTCTTGGGGACGGAATAGGTGTAGATTGCTGCAAGGCCGAGCGCGCTGCGCTCCCAATGGCTCCACTTCACATCACCTTTGGCGGTATCCGTGAGCACGATGGTCAGTTCAGGACCAAAGGTTCCCCACGCTGTCATCCCTCGTTCCTGCTGCTCGGCGGGCACTGCCGCGGTCGATCCTGAAGCAGAGGTTTCGGTCGCCTGGTCCAATGTCTCCTTGCCATCGCGGTAGGTGACGTTGCGCGTGACCGTTCCAACCAGGTGCAGGCCGAGCTTCATCGGCCAGTCCCCTTCGTGGACAATCTGGGGCGCATCGCTGAAGCGCGCCGTGACGCGTGTGACGAAAAAATCAGGAAGGTGCGGCCAGATGCTGACCACATAGCCGCGGGCCCGATCCATCATGCGCTGCTGCTCAGCCGGATCCGGGCTTGCGGTCCCAGGCAGTTCGCCTGGCGGAGGGTCAAGCAATGCCGACTGGTCGGCGATCATCTCCAGGGCAAGGGCGGTTCTCGGTCCCAGGGTCATCTTTCGTGCAAAGCGATCGAGCGTTTCGTCGGTAAGCCGCTCCGAAAGCTCGAGCTCGGCTACCCGATGGGCCACCTCCGCGTCGGCGCGATGCGAGGCCGAATCTTCTGTCAGCGCCTGCTCCAGCTGCTGCACGGTGACGCGTTTGGCGGCCTGGGCGGGCAGCGCCAGCAGAGCCATCAGTGCGGAAAGGATCAGCCTGCGCATTGCACCTTGTCACTCCAGCCGGGGGGTCTGGATGTAAAGACGGAAAGGCGCGCTCCTAAGTCACTGGATGCCGGAAGAAAATCGGTTTGGCTCTGATAAAGACGGAACGTGGCAAGGCCGCTCCCCGGCCCGCATAGAACTCTACACAGGGAAAGGTAAGGTAGACAATGGGCGGCCGGGCAAGGGTACCGGACGAGCAGGGTGGTTGGAGCTTACGCGCGGCTGCCCTGGCTCTTCATTTCGGCGGCTTCGTCGGCACGACTGAAGGTCGTGCCCTGATTACAAAGCGTGAAGCTTCGGCGTTTGCTCCGCGAGAAGCTTGCTCTGGAAATAAGGGAGCGACTTGGCCAGGCCTTCGCGGAGTGGAATGTGCGGTTCCCAGCCCAGCAAAGAGCGCGCCTTGCCGATATCCGGTTTGCGGCGGGTGGGATCGTCTGCCAAGAGCGGCTCGTAGGCAAGACCGCTGTGCGATCCGGTTACGTCCAACACGGCCTGCGCACATTCGAGAATCGTGAACTCATCGGGATTGCCGATGTTCACCGGCATGTGCTCGTCGCTGCGCGAAAGCCGCACGATGCCGTCGATCAGGTCTTCGAAGTAGCAGAAACTGCGCGTCTGGCTGCCGTCGCCATAGATGCTCAGCGGCTCTTTGCGCAAGGCCTGCATCATGAAGTTGGAGATGACCCGCCCATCGCCGGGCGAGAGCCGCGGTCCGTAGGTGTTGAAGATGCGCACCAGGTGCGTATTGACCCCGCGGGCGCGGTGATAGGCCATCACAAGAGCCTCGGCGTAGCGCTTGGCTTCGTCGTACATGGAACGCGGGCCGACCGGATTCACATTTCCCCAGTAATCTTCAGTCTGGGGATGGACCAGCGGATCGCCGTAACACTCGGAAGTGGATGCATGCAGAAAACCTGCCCCGTACGTCGCGGCGATTTCCAGAGCATTCTCCGTTCCCGTCGAGCCGACGCGCAAGGTTTCGATGGGCAGCCGCATATATCCCGGCGGGCTGGCCGGGGATGCGAAGTTGAAGACATAATCGACGGGACCGGGATCGAAGCGCTCGCAGATATCCCGCTCCTCAAAGCGAAAGCGCGGCTCCTCGCTCAGGTGGGCAACATTCTCCCTGTCTCCCGTCGAAAGATTGTCGACACCCAGCACGGAGTGTCCTTCGGCTAGGAGGCGATCGGTAAGATGAGAACCCAGAAAACCGGCCGCGCCGGTAACAAGAACATGCATTCGACTTCCTCGAACTCGGAATGAAGGATAAAAATGAACGCCCGGGTGCTGAGTCTTAGGTAGGCACGCCCACGGCACGCGCACCGCGTGGCCTGGCCAGTTGCGCCTGGTATTTTGCGGGCCGGCCCACACTCACGTAGCTGAAGCCGTGCTCCTGCATTTGCTGGGGCTTGTAAAGGTTGCGCCCGTCGACCACGATGGGGAATTTGACCACCTGGTGCAGTCGATCCAGGTCGAGCTGGCCGAATTCCTTCCAGTCGGTAAGGATCAACACGGCATCGGCGTCTTTTGCCGCCTCGTAGACGCCTGTTGCGTAGCGCATTTTTTCCGATGCGGGCAGAACCTCTTTCGCTCGATCGATGGCGGCTGGATCGTATGCGCAGATCGATGCGCCTGCTTCCAGCAGCTTGCGGATGACGGCGATCGCGGGAGAATCGCGAATGTCGTCGGTATCGCCCTTGAAGGAGAGACCCAGCGCCGCGAGCCGCTTGCCGCGCAGCGTCCACAACGCCGAGAGCACCTTGTTGAAGAAGATGTCGCGCTGCGTGTCGTTGATCTTGCGAATCTCCTCAAGCAACTGGAAATTCACGCCATGCTGCTGCGCGACCCAATGAAATGCCGCCACGTCTTTGGGAAAGCAGCTGCCGCCATAGCCCAGGCCGGCGCGCAGAAACTTGGGGCCGATGCGGCTGTCGAGGCCGATGCCCTCGGCAATGTGCTCGATGTCCGCATCGACGGCCTCAGCAAGATTCGCCACCGCGTTGATGAACGAAATCTTCAGGGCGAGAAAGGCGTTCGAGGCGTGCTTGATGATCTCGGCGCTCTGCGCGGAGGTGACGACAATGTGGGCTGGATGCTGCACGCTGCACGGGCCGGGCAGCGCGTCGGGCTGCGCGTAGTAGCTTCCCGAACTGAGCGGCTCATAGATGCGCTGCAGCAAATCGGCGGCACGATCTGAGTTCGCGCCAACCACAATGCGGTCGGGATGGAGAAAGTCGGAGATCGCGGTGCCCTCGCGCAGGAACTCGGGATTCGATACCACGTCGAAGCTTTCCGGATCGACTCCGTGACGATGCAGGACACGCTGAATCCACTCGTTGGTGTACACAGGGACGGTGCTTTTCTCGACGATGACCTTATAGGAGCGTATGTGGCGCGCAATCTCGGAGACCACGGCTTCGACGTAGGAAAGGTCGGCCGCGCCTTCGTCGCCTTGCGGCGTTCCCACCGCAATAAAGATGGCATCGCTTTGCCGCACAGCGTCGGCAAGGTCGGCCGTGAATTGCACACCGTGGCCGCGGTGGCGCGCGAGCAACTCGGACAACTGGTCTTCGAAGATTGGAACGCCGCCCTCGCAGAGCATCTTGACCTTGGCCTCGTCGTTGTCGACGCAGATGACCGCGTGGCCCATCTCGGCAAAGCAGACGGCAGCTACCAGTCCGACATAACCGGATCCGATAACGCAAATTGAAACTGGTTTCGACATAAGTCGATTCTTCTCTCTTTTAGAGATCCCCGATAACAGGGATGAAGTGCATTTCCCTTAGTTTAACGGTTGATCCACGGTGTTTCCCGCATGACCTGTGGAATGAGCGTCGTTTCGTGGCCTGGAATCCGCCGGTAGGATGGTCAGATGAGCGAAGGACTTGGAACCCTGACGGGCTGGCGGGCTTCTGTGGTCGCCTACATTCGCGAGGAAGCGCAGCCGCCGGAAAAGTTCGGCCATCAGCCGCGGCTCTACGCGCTGGCTTGCCGGGTTGGCGCGGACCTGCAGTTCGATGACGACGTTGTCTTCGCGGCGGCGTGGATGCACGACCTGGGCGTCTTCGCCGGCCATCGGCCCAGCGATCCCGACCAGCTTGCTCGCTGGGACCACGTCCCCTATACCATCGCACGCACCTCAGAATTGCTGGCTTCGTGGGGATTTCCCGCAGAGAAAACCAGCGCTGTGGCCGCGGCGATCCGGACGCACCAGCCGCACGATGAGCCGGAGGCCATCGAGGCGATTATCCTGCGCGACGCCGATATTCTGGAGCAGCTTGGCGCCGTCGGGGTCTTGCGTGCGGTCTGCAAGGTAGGCCGGGATACGCGATTTCCGACCTTCTCGAGCGTGGTGCCGGTGCTGGAAAAGGCCGTCACGACCTTACCCGGGAAGTTGCGCCTGGAGAGCTCCCGGCGGCTGGCGGAGCCCAAGGTGCGGATCCTGCAGAGCTTTCTGTCGGAGGTTCGGGAAGAGGCTGGCGACCTGCTGTTCTGAAGGGTACGGCCTTCAGGCCGTACGTCCACGATGTACGCTTTCAACCTCAGGCTATCGAAGGAGTAAGTCCCTCGGGACTTACTCCTTCGATAGCCTGAAAACCACTCAATGGAGCGCTCTAATGTACGACCTAAAGGTCGTACCCTTCATACGACCTAAAGGTCGTACCCTTCAATCGCTGAGAACGGAAGTCTTCTTAGAAGCACTCATGACGGCCTGAAGGCCATACCCTTCAGGCGGTCAGATGCGCGGCCGGCTGGTAGCTGCCTGCCTCAACACGGAAAGCGATCGCGATGCGGTTCCAGGCATTGATCTGCGTGATCGCCAGGGTCAGCCGCGCGAGTTCCTTCTCGTCGAACTGGTTGCGCGCTTCGGCGTAAACCTCATCGGAAGCGTGGCCCTGCTGGATGTTGGTGAGTGCCTCGGTCCAGGCGAGCGCGGCTCGCTCGCGCGCGCTGAAGAACGGCGTTTCGCGCCAGGCGGAAAGTGCGTAGAGGCGCTGTTCGGTTTCCCCGGCCGCACGAGCGTCTTTGGTGTGCATGTCAATGCAATACGCACAGCCGTTCATCTGCGAGGCACGGGTTTTGACCAGTTCCAGGAGCGAGTTCTCCAAACCGCTGTTGCCGATGGCCTTTCCCAGGCTCAACATGGCTTGAATGCCCTCGGGAAACGCCTTTGCGTAATTCAGCCGTGCCGCCATAGCTCTACCTCTGTGCACATTGGATGTTCCACCCACCCGATTGATTCGTTTTGGGGATAGACACACCTCCGCGAAGTGTTTCACGCTACCCCTGGCGGGGGTTCCGCATCAGTTGACTAGGGCGTTCCCCTGCGCGGAACTTTTTCCCGCAAGGGGGGTTGAAAAATAAGACAGCTCTCTGAGCCTGCCGTCTAAAGGAGCAAGGAATCTAGACCGGATACATCAGGGAGAGTCGCCTCAGGCAGAGGAGAAAATGAGCAATGAATCGACCTTTTCTTTCTAAAGTTGTCCCACAGGGATTTGTCTTGGCCGGGTTGCTGCTGGTGGGAGCCGGAAGCGGCCTTGCCCAGAATCCACCGCCTCTCGATGCAAATTCTCCCTCGGCGCCCGCCGGACAGCGGACCGACGGCCAGATTGAAATGGACGTTGTGCATGCGCTCGACAGCTCGAGCGCGCTGAAAGACGACCTGATCACCGCGGCGACGATCCAGGGCGTGGTTTCGCTTTCGGGCACGGTTTCGACCGAAGCATCAAAAGAGCTGGCCGAGTCGATTGTTGCCCACGTTTCCGGCGTGACCAAAGTCACGAATAACCTGAACGTCGGCAACCCGCAGGACGCGCAGGCTGGCCCTCCCCCGCAGGAAGACAACCAGGCTGACGACCAGCAAGCTCCGGCGCCGTCGGATAGCCAGCAGGCCCAGGCGCCGCCGCAGCAGGCACCGTATCCCAGCCAGGACCAGGGTCAGTATCAGAACCAGGGCCAGTACCCGGACCAGAACCAGGCCAATGGGCAGCCGCCGCCGCCTCCTTATCCACCGGCACGGCCGCAGTATGCTCCGGCGCCCTATCCTCCCGCATACCCGCCGCAGGGTCAGTATGCGCAGCAGGGACCGCCTCCCCCGCAGTACAGGGAGCCCAGCGGCCCGGTTTCGGTTCCTCAGGGAACGCTGCTCCAGGTGCGGACCAGCGAATCTCTGGATAACAAACGCGCCAAGGATGGCTCGCCGGTTCAGTTCACCGTCATTCGCGACGTAGCCATCGGCGGAGTGCTTGCGATTCCAAAGGGCGCAACCGTGCACGGCGTGGTGACTGAATCCAAGAGGGCGGGCGAGCTGGGTGGCAGCGCCGAACTGGCCCTCCGGTTGACCTCGCTCGATCTTGGGGGCCGTAGCTACGACCTCGATACCGATCAGTTCAAGGTGAAGGGTCCGAACAAGGCCGGCGAGACGGTCGGCAATGCGGTGGGCGGCGGCATCATCGGCACCATCATCGGCTGCGCGGTTGGGCGAGGCGTCGGATGCGCTGTGGGTGCGGGCGCCGGCGTCGCTGCAGGCGTTGGCGCGACCGCGGCCTCCGGTGGGCCGCGTGCGTGGATCCCCGCGGAAGCACTCGTCACCTTCCACCTGAATACGCCGCTTACCGTTGACCCGGTGAGTTCGCAGGAAGCGGCTCGGCTGGCGCAGGGACTTTACCAGGGCGGACCGAACCTCTATCGCCGTCGTCCCTATGCGTACGGACCGTATGGCCCTGGCCCCTACGGCGGCGCCTATGCCTATGGCCCTGTTTACTACCGGCCCTACTACATCGCCGGTGGCGAGTACTACTGGCGCTAGACTTACCAGGCCTTCGCCAGTACCAGCGGGCATCCGGAAACCACCGGGTGCCCGTTCTGCTTTGGGGTGGCTTCCCAGTTCCCTGCCGAGGCCGTCAGCGCCGAAGAGATACGTCTATAATGGGAGGGAACCGCGCCTATCAAGAACCGCGCGACGATTGCGCATGTGGGGCTTGCACCCGCGTTTGGGCCGTCGCTTTGGACGGTCTTCGGCCGGGTTGAATTCGCCGCATCATGCGTAGAGAGCAGAAGGTCCAGATCCATCCATGATTCGTTTCCTGCAAAAAGACAGCCGCGTTGTCAAAGCGTTTTTCGTGGTCATCATCGGCATGGCCTCCGTGTCGATGGTGGTCTACCTGATCCCCGGTCTGACCGGCCAGGGCGCCAGCTCCGCCGACACCTATGCCGTGATCTACCCGCACTGGTATAGCCGGCTTCTCTCCAGCGGCTCGACCGTGAGCCAGGAAAAAGTGGACAAGATGGCGCGCGCGCAGCTTCAGCAGCAGCGCTATCCCGACAACCCGATGATCCTCGGGCTCTTCGAACAGCGCATCGGCAAGCAGCTCATCCAGCAGCAGATTCTGCTCGATGAGGCGTCGAAGCTCGGCATTCACGCCACCGAAGACGACGTCCGGCAGTATCTGCAGACCGGCGCGGCCGGGCAGGTTCTCTTCCCCAACGGCAAGTTCATCGGCGACGACCAGTACGCGGCTCTTGTGGCCAATCGCTTCAACATGTCGGTGCCCGAGTTCGAAGAGGATGTGAAGAACGACATCGTCATCCGGCGCCTGCAGGCGCTCATTACCGGCGGTGTCACCATCAGCGACAAGGAAGTGCGCGACGACTACCGCAAGGGCGCCATCAAGGTGAAGTTCGACTACGCCGTTGTCTCCGCGGACGAAATCCGCAAGGGCATCAACCCTTCAGACAGCGATCTCGAGGCTTTCTTCAAGAAGAATTCGGCTCGCTATGCGAACGCAGTTCCGGAGCAGAGGCAGATCACTTATTTTGCCTTCACGCCGAACGATCTTCCGGGCGGAGTGCCTCAGCCCACGCAGCAGGAAATCCAGGCCTACTACAACCAGCACAAGAGCGAGTACTCTACGCCGGAGCAGGCGCGCTCACGGCACATCCTGATCAAGGTTGCGCCCAACGCGGATGCCAAGACCGACGCCGCTGCAAAAGCAAAGGCCGAGGACATCCTGAAGCAGATCAAGGGCGGCGCCAACTTCGCCGACCTGGCCAAGAAGAACTCTGACGACCCAGGCAGCAAGGATTCCGGCGGCGAACTGCCCTTCGCGCAGCACGGCACCATGGTTCCGGAGTTCGATAAGGCCATCTTCTCGCAGGCGATCGGCGATACGCAGATTGTGAAGAGCCAGTTCGGATATCACGTCGTGCAGGTTGAGGAACGTAAGCCGGCGCATCAGCAGGACATCAGCGAAGTGTTGCCGACCATCCAGGCAACGCTCATCCGCGAGAAGACCGCCGCGGCCGAAGATAACTTTGCGCGCGCACTCACCTCGGAAGCCGGCAAGAACGGCCTCGCCAAGACCGCCGCAGCGCATCATCTTGAAGTCGTGACGACACCGCCGCTGGCGCGCCAGGGAACGATCTCGGCACTGCCCGATGGCACGCAGGTCATCACCAAGGCCTTCGACGCGAAGCAGGGCGATGCACCGCAGTCGGCGCAGACCGGTGAAGGCTACGCCATCTTCCAGGTCACAGGCATTCAAGCCGCGCACGCGCCGACATTTGCCGACTGGAAGTCGCATGTGCTCGATGACTACCGTGCTGAGATGCTGCCGCAACTGGTAGCCGCCAAGACCAAGGAACTGGCTGATAAGGCGAAGGCAAGCGGCGACCTGGCCAAAGCAGCCAAGGAGTTGAATGCCACGGTGAAAACCAGCGACCTGGTCACTCCCGAAGGACAGGTGCCGGAGGTGGGTCAAGTCTCGCAGGTGGCTCCGCAACTGCTCGAACTGCCCGTGGGCGGGGTCAGTGATCCCATCACTGCTGCGCAAAACGGCGTGGTTGCGAAGATCCTCGACAAGCAGGAACCGACCGCTGACGAGGTTGCCAAGAACTTCGATCAGACTCGCGATCAGATGCTCGAACAGCGCCGCTCCGATGCCTTCAATGTTTTCCTGAGCGGCATCATGAGCGACTACGAGAAGAACAAGCGCATCCGCCTGAACGCCAAGGCGCAACAAGGACCGCAAATCCCCGGCATGTAATCGCCTGAGGTGGGGACGCTTGCTGTGCGCTCGCATGAGCAGACGTGCTTCCTATAGAACTGGCTTCGAATCGTAGAGAAGGCCCGCAACTTCAGGTTGCGGGCTTTTTCTTTCTGAGGCGGCGGACAATTTCGTCTGTACCCCGCTTCGCGTGATGATGTACGATTCCCAAAATCGAACCAAAAATCAACGGACCGGAAGAGCCCAATGAACAAGCCTGTCGTTTTTCTGCGCACTGCCTCTGTCTTCACGTTCATTCACGCTGTGCTGCACACCGTCGGCGGCGTTTTCGGCAAGGTGGATCCTGGCCCGGCGTCCGTTGCGGTCGCGGCGATGAAGGCGAATCAAGTCGTGGTCATGGGAAGCACGCGGACCTTCTGGGAGTTCTATCGCGGCATGGGCCTCGGCGTGACCATCGGACTGACGACCGACGCTTTCCTGATGTGGTTTCTGGCTTCGCTGGCGCGCCGAGAAGCCGCGCGACTGCGGCCCATGATCGCGACGCTGATGGTGGCGTACTTCGTTTTCGCCATCAATTCTTATGAGTTCTTTTTCTTCGCGCCAGTGCTTACAGAGATTCTGATAGGGGCGGCCCTCGCTGCTGCCATTGCAACGACGAAGAGTACGGATGCCCTGGCCTGAGCCTAAGCTCTCCCAAGTCTGAGAATCCAGAGTTGATTTCGATCGGTTCGGCAGGATGAGCTGAGAGCTGAAAGCTGACAGCTGGTTTCCCCTGCGCTGTCGCAGCTACTCGGCTTTCGATCCGCCTTTGTAGACCACGCCGGCCTTCATCACGAACTTCACGTCCTGCAACACGCGCACATCGTCGATCGGATTCTTGTCGACGGCGATGATGTCAGCCCACTTGCCTGGCTCCAGGCTGCCTGTCTTCGCAGTAATACCCAGCAGATCTGCTGCATTGACGGTAGCGCTTTGCAGCGCGGCCAGCGGGGCCATGCCCAGCTGGTTTACGTACACGTCGAGTTCGTGCGCATTCAGTCCGTGCGGATAGACGGCCGCATCGGTGCCCAGCGCGATCTTCACGCCGGCCTGCATGGCGTGCTTGATGTTTCCTTTGGCCACGGCGATCGTGTCCAGCATCTTCTGGTGATAGAAGGGGGGGAGGTTGCCGTTGGCGATCATCCAGTCTTCGAGGTAGAGCGTGGGGACGAGGTACGTGCCGCGTTTCTTCATCTCCGCGATGGCTTCGTCATTGATGTAGCTGCCGTGCTCGATCGAATCCACGCCGGCTTCGCTAGCCCACAGAATTCCCTGCGCTCCGTGCGCGTGCGCCGCAACTTTGCGGCCGAGCCGATGCGCGTCAGCGACAATCGCCTGCATTTCTTCCAGCGTGTACTGCGAAGCCTGCGGATCGTCGCCCTTGGAAAGCACGCCGCCGGTAGCGCAGATCTTGATGACGTCGACGCCGTACTTGATGTTCTGCCGGACCTTCTGCTGCACTTGCGCAACGCCGTCGGCAACTCCGTCGCCCACGATGTGATAGTGGAACGGCAAGAGGTTGTCGTCGCAATGACCGCCGGTGATGCCGAGCGCCGGGCCGCTGACCAGCAGATGCGGGCCGGGTATCTGGCCGGAGTTGATCGCATCGCGCAAATCGACATCGGTGTAGCCGCCTGCGCCGACGTTGCGCGTGGTGGTGAAGCCGGCCATCAGTGTCTTGCGCGCATTGACCACGCCGTTGATGGCTTCTTTCGCATCCGTCGACGTGACTTCATGGAACGGATCAAAGTCCGTGTTCATGGTCAGGTGCGTGTGCACGTCGATGAGGCCAGGCATCACCGTCATGGCGCCCAGGTCGATCACTTTATCGTCCGCCTTAGCGGTTACCTGCGCAGATGGCGCGATCGACTCAATCGTTTCGCCAGTGACAACGATGGTCTGCCCATCCAGCAGCTTCCCCGACTTCACGTCGAGCAGATGACCGGCGCGCACCAGCGTGCGTCCTTCGGCCGGCTTCGCCTGGGCCTGCAGTCCGGCCGTCCAGGTCAACAGACACAACATCACCAACAGCTTCCGTCGCGAAAACATGCCGCATCCTCCATGTGGGTTCTCTAGTGAAGGGAGTGTAGCAAACCCGCACGACCGATCCACATGCTTCCGCTCTTATCCCTTCCCCAACGATTCTTGACTTCAGGAGCGATGCGCGTCGCCGGCGCTGTCGAGTCGGCGAACCAGGCGGAAGGCGGGAATGAATCCTGTGAGGATGAGCGCCATGCCGATGAGCATCCAGTTGTCGAGGTCCCAAAAAAGAAGGAAGAACGTGGCGCCGCCAATCACGCATGCGGCCGCCCAGCGGGGATAGCCGCGCACACCGAGCAGGGCAATGGCCTGCAGCGCCAGGCCGACGAACGCAAGCTTGCCCAGAGTTGTGGTTACCAGAAACGCTCCATGCGGCGCGGTCATGCCTTGAAATGTCGCGATGGCGCCGGCCGTGTACTGCGGGTCGACGTTGCCGAGGCCGCGATAGAAGGCGGTCCACATGCCGAAGATGCCGCCCAGATAAATGGTCCCCGCAACCGTGGTGAATAACGCGATCCCGCTGAGCAGAGGGCGCACCGTGCGGCCCACCGTATAGAGCGCGTAAGCACAGAGCGGCAGCAGCGGCAGGCCCAGGTAGCCGATCATGTGCGGGTCGCTGAAGAGCGGCCAGCGATTCTGCGCATGCACAAACC
The DNA here is from genome assembly GCA_963846095.1 of uncultured Acidobacteriaceae bacterium. Classification (GTDB taxonomy): domain Bacteria; phylum Acidobacteriota; class Terriglobia; order Terriglobales; family Acidobacteriaceae; genus Telmatobacter. The sequence goes on along the minus strand of CAWJUW010000020.1, from coordinate 257,496 downwards.
AGGTGACGACGGCCGCGGGATCGCGCGGGATGTAATGCAGATGGAAGTGGAAGAAGTCCCCGGGATGGCGGAAGTGCATTACGAATACGCCAATGAACAGCAGCGGGAACAGCATCATGGCGACGGCGCTCGCATTGCGGCTGACTGGTGAATTGTCTGTCATGGGATGTATGTTGGTACGGCGGGAACGGCGTTTGCAATCGAAAAGAGACTCGTTTGAGCGTTACCAGACACAAATCGCAAAGTGTCTCCAAAGCGGCGAATCGGCACAGCGCGGTAGCGGAACTCACCGATGGCCGCAGCGTACGCACGCGCGCGCAGATCGACAGCGCCTTTGTCGCGCTGCTGCATCACCGTTCGTTTGAAACCATGCGCGTCAGCGACATCACGCGCAAGGCGGGAGTCGGGCGCGCCACGTTCTACGCGCATTTCCGCTCCAAGGACGACCTGCTGCGGTCCCAAATGCAGCGATTCGTGCTGCCCATGTTGGGAGTGTTGCCCGATAAACCCTTCCTGCTCGATTGCCGCGCCTTCTTCGCGCACATACGCGCCATACCGCATATTTACAAAGCCCTTTTGGTGGGACGCCAGCAGACCGGTGCACGGGTCATCCGCGAAGTCCTCGAACTGCACCTGGACGGCGCGCTGCTGGCAGTTCCCAACAGGCAGAGTATTGCCATTCCTGAGCCGCTCGTGAAACGCTTCGTGATCTCGGTGCTGCTGAGCGTGAGCGCATACATGCTGAACAGCGGCAACGACGCCCCCGCCGAAGAGATGCAACGCCTTTTCGAGCGGCTTGTCGGCTCGGGTCTCAGCGCTTAGGGCCGCTGGGTCGCGTGTTAGCCTTGCAGGGTGGTTCCTGGGCCCGTCAAGTTGGCCCGGACGCTTGCCGCGGCTACTGACTGCTGCCGCGTCGACCCGCACTCCCACACTCCGAGGAAACGCCATGCGCAATCTCCGCACGATCGCTTCGCTGCTGCTCGTCTCCGCCTCTTGCCTCGCGGCGGTTTCTCTTCTGGCGCAGTCGGACAACTCCGCGCCCAAGCCTCCGCAGGCCATCAAGAGCTTCGATCTTTCCGCCATCGACAAGACGGCAGATCCCTGCGTGGATTTCTATCAATTCGCGTGTGGCAACTGGGTGAAGGACAACCCCATCCCTTCCGACCAGGCGCGTTGGGCACGCTCTTTCTCGCTGCTCGCGGAGCGCAACCGCTACCTGCTGTGGCAGGAGCTGGACGCTGCGGCCAAAGATCCGAAGACACCGCTGGAAAAGAAGTACGGCGACTACTTTGCTGCCTGCATGAATACCGATCTGGTCGACAAGAAGGGCCTTGAGCCGCTCGACCCCGCGTTCAAGCAAATAGCCGGTTTCAAGGATGCGCACGCGCTTGCCGGGCTCGTGGGCGAACTGGCTGCTGAAGGCAGTCCGGCTCCCCTCTACCGGTTCAGCGTTGGCCAGGACGAAAAAGATTCGTCAAAACAGATCGCGGAGATCGGCCAGGGCGGGCTCTCCCTGCCCGATCGCGACTACTACATCAAGGACACCAAGCGCTTCACCGAGATTCGCAAGCAATATGTGGAGCACATGACCAAGATGTTTACGCTTGCAGGCGACAGTCCGGATGAGGCAGCGAAAGAAGCCGCCGCTGTGATGGAGATCGAGACGGCTCTGGCAACCGCGGCCACCGATCGAACGGAGCTGCGCAATCCGGAAAAGCGCTATCACATCTATACGGTGGCTGATTTCGAAAAACTCGCGCCCGATTATGACTTCGGCGACTACTTCAAGGAGATCAAGATTCGTCCCTTCGAAACGCTCAATGTCGCGACCCCTGATTTCTTCAAGGGCCTCAACGATCTGGTTTCGAAGGAACCCATCGATGCATGGAAGTCGTACCTGCGCTGGCATACCGTGCACGGGCTGGCGACCAACCTCCCCAAAACCTTCTACGATGAGAACTTCAACTTCTTTGTGAAAACTTTGCAAGGCCAAAAAGAGCCCACGCCGCGGTGGAAGGAATGCAGCGCCATGACGGACCGCGCACTGGGCGAAGCCGTCGGTCAGGATTGGGTGAAGCAGAATTTTCCGCCCGCCGCGAAGGAAAGCATGGACAGGCTGGTGGCCGCTCTTGAAAAGTCCCTGGGCGACGATATCAAGACGCTGCCGTGGATGAGTGACGAGACCAAGAAGGCCGCGGAAGAGAAGCTGTCGATGATCCGCAACAAGATCGGCTATCCCGAACACTGGCGCGATTACTCCGCCCTCAAAGTCAGCCGCGACGATCTCGTCGGCAACGCCGAACGCGAGGTTGTCTTCGCGCGCAATTACAACCTGAACAAACTCGGCAAGCCAGTGGACGAGAAAGAGTGGGGCATGACGCCGCCCACGGTGAACGCCTATTATGCGTCGTCGAACAATGACATCAACTTCCCCGCCGGCATCCTGCAGCCGCCTTTCTTCGACCCCAACATTGATCCGGCGGTAAACTTCGGCGGCATTGGCGTGGTGATCGGCCACGAAATGACGCACGGCTTCGACGATCAGGGATCGAAGTACGACGGCAAGGGCAACCTGCGTGAGTGGCAAACTCCGGAAGACCGCAAGGCTTTCAACGAGCGCACCGATTGCGAGGTGAACGAGTACAACGGATTTGAGGCGGCTCCGGCGCAGGGCGACGTGCCGGCGCAACACCTGAACGGCCGGCTCACCCTCGGTGAAAACACCGCAGACAACGGCGGCTTGCGTATTGCGTGGATGGCTTTACTGGATACGCTGGCCGGGGAAGGCAAATCGATCACCGATAAGATCGATGGCTACACCGAGGCGCAACGCTACTTCATTGGCTTCGCGCAGGTCTGGTGCCAGAACCAGACAGACTCGTCAGCGCGGCAGTCGGCGCTCACCGATCCCCACTCACCGGGGCGTTGGCGCGCCAATGGCTCCGTGCAGAACTTCGACGAATTCGGCAAGGCTTTTGGATGTACGAAAGGCCAGCCCATGTATCCGGCGAACACCTGCCGGGTCTGGTAAGGCGGCGAAATCGCTCGGTCGCACGGGGCTCCGGGTTGACGTTTGCCCACGTAAAAGAGTCCAAAATCTGACTGCACCTGAAATCCATGCATTCAGGCTCTCGGTTGCGGCGTCAAGGCTCTTCCGAAGGACGAAAATGCGAAAAACAGTGCTCGTTGTGTCCAGTTCCGCGCAGAGCTAGGCACAACAGCCCCTTGGCTTTTACAATGCATCAGGGACCCATCCCAACCCAGCTCTGCTGTGGAACTAGCAAACCTGACGGCGACGCCCGATCAGGATGAAGGAATCGCATGAAGTTTACGAAATTGGGCAAGGCACTTCTGATGAGCGCCGTATCCGGTGTGGTGTTCCTCGGGGTGACCTCTTGCGTTGAGAGTTACACAGTGGGCTATTTGTACGTGACGGGAACAGTGACGTCCCAGAACTCAGGCAACGGCATCATCAGCGGTTTCGATATCGACCACAACACCGGCAAGCTGAACCCGATCGACGGACTGCCGGTCTCCTCGGGCGGAGCGAACCCGGTACGCGCCGTCCTCACCGTCGGTAGCAAATTCATCTACGTGCTGAATCGCGGAACCAACGCGGCGGGTGGCGCCGACTGTACGACAGCGGACCCGTGCCAGAACTCGAACATCCAGGAGTTCGCCGTCGGCGGCAATGGCATTCTTACCCCGCAGGAGACGTTTTTCACGCAGGGCATTAATCCCTTCCGCCTCATCGCCGACAGTTCCGGTAACTTTCTTTACGTTCTCGACCATGACGCACCCAATGGTGCAGCATGCGCTTTGGCGCTGGGCGCGGGCACAACCGCCTGTGGCGACATAACCGCCTTTACCATCAATCAGACCACGGGGCGGCTTTCGCTCATTGTGAACGCGCAGGTAACTGCCTCCAATGGGACCGCGCTGCCTTATTTTCCGATCCCGTCCAATCCGATTGACTTTAACATCGCATCGGGATACGTGCTGACGCTCGCCGGAAACTCCACCGCGGGCGATGTCGTGTTCCCTTATACCTACAGCACCACCAACGGGCAATTGACCATCAACCAGAACAGCGCCCAGACGCTCAACATCTTCCAGGCTACGGCGCTCGGCATCGGATCGGGATACCTCTATGTCCTCGATAACGAGGGCACCGACGTTGCGGGAACCGGCGCGACCAGCCAGATTCTGCCCTTCACGGTGGGCAGCGGCGGCGCGCTCCAGGCGCAGACGGGTGGCGTGGTTGCTGACGATCCCACGCTCGCGAATCCGCTGGTGCTGCTGGTTGAGTCGAAGGGCAAGTTCCTCTACGTGGCCAATCAGGGAAACAACGTGCAGGGTACAAACGCTGAGAGCGGGATGGCCGGCTACGTGATCGATCCCACGACCAAGCAGCTCAGCTTCATCGCCGGGGAACCCTTCGGCACCGGGTCGGGGCCGCAATGCCTTGTCGAGGATCCCTCCGACCAGTTCATCTACACAGCCGATTACAACGACTCTTCGATCAACGGCCGCGTGGTGGATCCGAACTCGGGAGTGCTGAACAATCTGCGCGTCAAACCGACCACGGCCCTGCAAGGACCAGCATCGTGGTGTTTGGTTGATGGACGCACCAACTGATGCGCTTTGCTCTACCCCGCGTCTCCGGCCCGCTGCAAGTAGACGGCTTCCTTGAGAGCCCTTCGAGCTTGCGAAGAGTCTGGAGACGCAGTGGAAATGCTTTTCATTTGCCGTCTTCACGAACGACTCGAACGCCAGACCTGCAGCAGTACTCGTCAGGATCCCGTTCGATTCCAAACCCGATTTGGGGCACGACGAATCAAGCCCCTGACGAAAGATGCGCATGAAGTTCAACAAATCGAGCCAGCTCCTGCTTGTGTCCGCGGCTGGCCTTCTCGTCGCTGGGCTTGTCTCGGCTTGCGCCACACTGACCGTGGACTTCGTCTACGTGACCAGTTCCAAGGCAGCCGGAATCAACAACTACGGCGAGATCGACGTGCTCGAAGTCAATTCTGAATCGGGATACATGCGCCATATCCCCACATCGCCGTTCCCATCCGGCGGCCGGAATCCCGTAGCCGAGGCAGTCTCCGCCGACAATTCGAATCTGTATGTCGTGAATCAGGACGACAACACGATCGTGCAGTTCGTCATCGGCAACGACGGCAAAGTGTATCCCCAGAACACCGTAAACACCCCGGGAATTTACCCCCTGGCCGAGGCCATCAACGGGACGAACCTTTACGTCCTCGACTTGTTTCAGCCTCTACCCACCTGCTCGATTGCGGCTCCCTGTTCGGGCTCCGTCGGCGTCTTCCCGATCACGGTCGGCACCACTTCTCCGCCGAGCGATACGCTGGGCACGCCGATCGCCAACGGAGCTTTGACCTACTGGCCGTTGACTTTGCCGGCCAGCCCGACAGACGTGATCGTTCCGACCGGCATCTCCGTCACGCCTTCCGGTTCTTATGTGTACGTTTCGACCTATGACTCGTCGGTGACGCCGCACGTCGGTTACGTCTTCGCCTTCGCCGCCAGCTCCGGCAGCGGACTGACGCCCCTCAACGGCGGGGTTCCGTTCGCCGCGGGTATCAATCCTTCCGCTCTCACCAGCGACCCTTCGAGCAGTTATCTGTACGTCACCGACAAGAGCAGCGCAAATGTTCTGGGGTTCACAATTGGCTCCGGGGGTCTTCTGACCACGCTCAACGGCAGTCCGTTCGTCTCGGGGAGTCAGCCCCAGGCCATTGTCGTGGATCCAAAGTATCCGTACCTCTACGTCGCCAACTCGATCGACAACACGGTTTCTGCCTACTCGATCAACAATGGAGCGCTCGCCGCGATCGGGACCTACGCCACGGGCAATCAACCCGTCGCTATCGGAATCGATCCGTCCTTGAACCATTTTCTTTACACCGCCAACTACCTGGGCACAGTCACCAATGGAACGGTTTCGGGCTTTGAGCTGAGTCCCACCGCGGGCACGCTGGTCAACTCGCAGAACTCTCCTTACACGGTGAACGCGCTGCCTACAGCCTTGGCGGCTATTCCGCATGGGAGCACCACGAGTTCGTCAAAGTAGCAGTGTTTCGCCGGTGCATGCTAACGCCTTTGTCGCAGAACCGGTCCATAGCAACACCCCGTAATGGGCTTTTACAATGAATGCGGGGCAACCTAAACGAGTTTTCCTGGGGCCGCAGTGCTGCGGTCCTTCACGAAGGAAGCGCATGAAGTTGAGCAAAACGAGCCAGCTTATTCTGGTCTCTATCCTGGGCCTCGCTGTGGCCACATTCCTGACGTCCTGTGCGTACGTCACTATCGACTACATCTTTGTGGCCGACTCCGCCGGGTCCGGTTCGGGAAGTGCAGGCCAGATCCAGACCTACGATGCGGACTCGGAAACAGGAGCGCTGCGCTCTGGACAACCCACGGTTGCCAGCGGCGGCGTCAATCCCGTTGCCATGGCCACCACGGCCGATTATGCCAACCTCTATGTTGTGAATCAGGGCAGCAACAACGTGGTGCACTTTGCCATCGCGGGCAACGGGGTCCTGACACAAAAGGACGCGGTTACGACCAGCGCCTCGCCGGTCTGGGTTGCTGTGAATACGGCTGAGACCTACCTCTATGTTGTCTCCGGCCCCAATCCTTCTGTCTTGACGGAGTACACGCTCTCAAACGGAGCCATCGGCTCGGTTGTGGCCACAGAGACTTTGAGTCTGCCAAGCTTTGCTTCAGACACCATCGTTCCCACGGGCGTGAATGTGCTGGCCAACAACGGTGCGGTCTTTGTTTCCGCATACGATCAGTCTGCCTATAACCCCGGTGGAAGCGTGACCAGCACAGCCAATCCTGGATGGGTCTTCGGCTATGCGGTCGGTTCCGGCGGCGCCCTCACCCCTTCCTCGAACAGCCCCTATGAAGCGGGTGTCAAGCCTTCCGGGCTGACCAGCGACCCAACCAACCGCTTCGTGTACGTAACGGACTATGCGTCGAGCGAAGTGATCGGCTACACGATACAGAGCGGCAGCACCCTGAGCTTCCTCATCAACGGACCGTTCAAGACCGGCAACGAACCCATTGCCGTGGTCATCGATCCGCGCGGCAAGTATATGTACATTCCCAACCGGCTCGACTCGACGCTTTCGGCCTACGTTATCGACCTGACGACGGGGACGCCATCGGCTGCTGTGAACGTAACGGGAACCCAGCTCAACTACACCGACACAACCCCCGTTGCGGAAGTGATCGATCCGGCGCTGGGACGCTTCGTGTACACGGCGAATGTCCTTGGCGACTCGATTTCCGGATTCCAGATCAATCCCACCACGGGAGCGCTGACGGCCACCATTTCCACTCCCTACCCCACCGGCAGCGCCCCCTCGGCACTCGCTGCGGTACCGCACGGCAACCATTCCATTCAGACGGTCAGCCCGTAGACGGAATCGACCCCGAGAACAGAAAAGCCCGGCCATCTGGCTGGGCTTTTTGTTTCCCTTTCCCTGCGGCTTGATTCAGTTTTTCTCGCCGCTCCGCACACTGGTGTAGAAGGACGAAGCCAGGAGCCAGTTCCTCCGATCCTCCTTCCAGATTCGTTCCCCGGAGGTTGGTCATGGCGCACCGCATGTTTGAACTTGCTTTCTCAAAAGCGAAGCTGCTGGTTTTCGTCCAGTTTCTCACCGTACTCGCGGCCGCACAGTCCGGCATCAAGGCGATCAATCCGCCCCAGGGCGGCCAGATCTCCTATGGCCAGCCGGCAGGCGCAACCACCGAGGCGGGCGCCATGGCGATCGTGCTGCGCAACATTCATAACTCGCTCGGCGAGAAGCCGCGCGTGGGCAAACTGTTTGAGGTTCGCGGTTCGCAATCCTACGCCGCGTTCTTCACGGTCACGCGGCACGACCAGGGAGCAGGCAAAGCCCCCATGCAGGTTTCCGGCCTGCTGATCGCGACCAAGGTTGCGGACAATCATGTGGAAGTCGGGTTGGTGTCCGACGAATCGTCTCGCTTCCCCAGGACCTTGAACCCAATGATGAAGACTTTGATGAGCGACTGGCATCCCTTTGCGGGCGCCGCGCATGAAGCCTCAGAACAGAGCAGCGCGTCGAGCGCGGCCGCACCCCTGCATCCGGTCTCAACGCGCGACGGCTCGGCAACCATCGGTCTCCCCTCCGGCTGGCAGCTGATTCCGAATATGAGCATGGAAGGGACGCTGGTTGCGCAAGGTCCGCACGGCGAGTCCGCGGAGATGGGCATCACCTTTCTCGCCGGCGACACCAACAATCCGCGCATTCAGCAACTGCTGCGGACGTTGCAGAACGGCGGCCTGCGCAACACTGCGTATGCGCAGGGAACTTACTATCCCTATGGCGCCAATCAGGCGAAGACTTTCGAAGACCTTCTCCAGGGTGTTCGCCACAAGGCCGGCCTGCAGCCCGCAGCCTACCAGATCGCAAGCGCGACCCCGATGCCAACCAACTCAGCGATGCACTGCACACACATTATGGGCAGCGTCGATTTTCGCGACGGCGAAGGACAGCGGGAGTTGAACGCGGTCTATTGCGCCAATCCGCCGGGCCCGGCCGGCAACTGGATGAGCTTTGCTTCCATGACCACCGTGCCCATGGCTCTTGCCGGTGCGGAACGGAATACTCTGGGCGCAATGATGCAGAGTTTTCAGGTCGACCAGCGCAGAGTCGCCGGACAGGCCGCTGCCATCGCCGCACCTTCGGTCATTCAAACGCAGAATATCGGCCGGATGGTTTCCAACCGCATCGATGCCGCCCACAAGGCGGAGGACATTCAGCGGGCCGGCGTCGAGAAGCATTGGGATTCAATGGACCGCCGCAGCCAGGAGTTCGAGAATTATCAGCTCGGGTACGCAGTCGTTGCAGACACACAAAACACAGCCCACGGAACGTTGTGGGCGGATGATGCGGCCCGGCTCGTGCAGAGCAATCCTGACCGCTTCGAATATGTGAACGCGCCGAATTACTGGAAGGGCGTGGACTACTAACTGGCTTTTATTCGGATGCGCGCGGCGAGGCAGCACTGCCTCGCCGCATTCCCATTTCCGCAAGTAGGCGTTATTTGCGCAGGTAGGCGTTGTCTAACTCGTCTACCGTGTCGGCGGTCCTGCGTGGTCCGTCTTCGCGCCGGTAGGCATTTTGTAATTCGTCGCCGTTGTCCGCGGTCACAACCACGGGTTCGCTCTCCGAAGGCTCTTCGGTGCTGGACGCAACGTCGCGCGCACCGGTGTCGCGCAAAGCCTGCATGGCCAGCGAGAGATTCTCCCGGGTTACGCAGTGCACGGAGAGCAGCGTGCCGCCATCTCTCACTGCGCCTTCGTAGCGCTTGGCTTCGTACTCGGGGATACCCATGCCGACGAGAGCGCCGACAATGCCGCCGAGTGCGCCTCCCGCGCCTACGCCCGCGAGCGCCGCCACAATCGGCCCCGCAGCAATCAGTGGAAGAGCTCCCGGAATCGCAATCGCTCCCACGCCCGCAAGCAAGCCCAGCGCGCCACCGATCACGCCCCCGGCGGTCACGCCCGTTGCCGTGCCCTCTGGCGCCTTCGTGTGCTTCTGGTGCGCAAAGGCGCGAGTGGTCTCATCGTCCGGCAGCAGAACGGAGATATCCGCGTTGTCAAATCCGATCGCTTTCAAGTGGTCGACGGCATTTTCTGCCAGGTTGGGAGTGGCATAAAGACCAAAGACTGCCGTATTGTTCGCCATATTACCTCTCCTCAGAAAAATTAGGCGTGCGCTTCCGCCTTGACACCGATGCGTGACCTCAAACGTAGATGCGAGATCCTTGTGCGGCGGGCGCATCGCTACAGCTTTCGTTAGGATGGGCATGCTTTGCCAGAGGTTGTGCGGGGCTACTCGATATCGAAAATTCCACAAACACGCGCGGCCGTGCGGCCCGGCGCTCCTGGGTCAACCTCCAAGAGAGGGTTCTAGTTACAGCGCCGCATCGCCAGCACCGTCACGTCGTCGACGCCCGGACCGCCGCGGGTGAAGGTTCGCACGTCGTCGAGGCATGCGGCAATCAATTCTGCCGGTTGCCTCGCCGACTGCTTACGCAACAACGTGAGGACGCGATCCACTCCGTACTCATCGCCCTCATGGCTGGCCTCGGAGAGACCGTCGGTGTAGAGGAAAAGCGTGTCGCCGGCTTCCATTTGCACGCGCGTGGCAGAGAACTCCGTCTCGCGGAACATTCCCAGTGGCAACCCGGTCGATTCAATGCGGTACACGTCGTCGCGCCCAGCGACGATGGCCGGGCAGTGCCCGGCATTGTGAAGCTCCACCTCTCCGGTTGACTTGGCCAGTCCGCACACCAGGGTGGCGTATTGCCCCATCAGCACGCTCTCACAGAAAAAGCGGTTGACGTGCGTAACGATGTCGCCGAGCGGCAGAGCCAGATGGCTGAGGCTGCGAAACAAGGCGTGCAGTTGCGCCATCAGCATGGAAGCGGCCACGCCTTTCCCGGAGACGTCCCCGAGCAGAAACAAGAGTTGCCCGTCGGACGGGATCAGATCGCAATAGTCGCCGCTGACCGCTCCGAGGGGCGCGAAATGATAGCTCGTCTCCCAGCCGCCCGCACACAGGCCCTTCTGCGGCAGCAGGTTGCGCTGCAACTGCGAAGCGAGATCGAGATCCCGTTGCAGCGCGATCCGTTCGGTCCTGGTCAGATGATCCAGGCAATACTGCACCAGGGGATCCGCGAGCAGGCGGTCGCGTTCGATTGTGTCGTGGCACTCGGCGCACAGGCCATAGGTGCCGTCGGCCATGCGATCCAGAGCGGCATCGACTTCGCGCAAAAGACCGCTGACGTCAGAATTCTGTGGCGTGAAGACGAGCGCTTCCTGCAGCCTCCGCTTCCGTTCTTCCAGTTGTCCCTGCAGAAAACCGAACTCCACCGCGGCCATCCGTTCCTCCGTTGAACCTTACCGATTTGAGGCCCACATTCGCGTCTGCGATGCGAATTCTTCGCCTGTCTAAATCCTCACGGTCCATCCTTATCCGCGCTCGCCATCGCCAACTTCCGCTCCTTCACAACCGTTGTGACCCCCATCCACTTGCGCAGTTGCCGCTGCGCCGGCTTCTCAATCGCATACAAGGCCAGGAGCGCCAGCGCGATCAGCAACACATAGCTGATCCATGGATCGAAGCGCGCGAGCCCAAGACGATTCAGCACATGCGAATCGTGAATCAGGTTCCACAGGTTGAAGTGCAGAAGATAGAGGCAGTAACTTGCCTCGCCGACAAACACGAGCGGCCCCCATCCCATTCCGCGGGCCAGCGGATTCTCGCCCGACAAGCCCAGAATGATGCAGGCAAAGAGCGGCATCAGCAGCCCATCGTGAATGAGTGCATACGGAATATGCGCACCCTGGGTGAGCAGCCCGAAGAGTGCGAAGAAGCCGAAAAGCCCAAGCACCAGCCGAAGATACCCGGCGCGCGGCACCAGTTCGTCGAGGCCTGCGAGCATGATTCCGAAAACGAAGCTGGGCAGATGGGGCAGCGGAGTAAACTTCAGAGCCTGCAGCCAGTGACCGTAGCTCCATCGATCGGGGTGCGCGATGCCATCGGGGTTGAACAAAATGTAGAGCGTGCCCGGAACCATGCCGAGGAGCCAGACCCCGGACATTCTCAGGATCTGGCTGCCCACGCTGTCCGAGCGTCTGATCTTCGCGAGCCAGGGGAAGCCCAGGTAATACGCCGCCTCGGCCGACATCGTCCAGGCGGGCGTGTTGAGGAACGTTGCGATCTCGGGAATCCATCCCTGCAGCAACAGAGGCGACAGAACCATCCCTGTCCAGAACATCGCGTGCGTGTGCGATGCGTACTCCGACGGGATCATGCGCCAGCTCAGAAGCAAGCTGAGAAGGTAGATGGGATAGAGACGCGTGAAGCGTGCTTCCCAAAAGCGGGGCTTGCTCAATTCGCCATCGCGGGCGCGATCGGCATAGTTGTACGCAAGCACGAATCCCGAAAGCAGGATGAAGAAGCTTACCGACGCATAGCCGGCGTTCACAACGGGAGCGAACCAACCGAACCACTGGGGATTGGAGAAGTGGAAGAAGACAATGTTGATGGCCGCGAACGTGCGCAACCCGGTCAATCCGTTCAATCGTGCTGGTTTGCGCTTGTCCACTGGGTAATTAGACGCCACGTTCGGCATCGAGCTTCCAAATCTCAGCAGAAGACGATTCCCTGCCCCCGCGTGATCAAGCTGAGAGCTAAAAGCTGGTAGCTGCTTTACGCCCTCACCAGCGAGCCGACCTTCTCGCCCATCACCACCCTGCGAATGTTCCCGGGGTGGTTCATGTTGAAGATGATCATGGGAAGGTTGTTGTCCTTGCAGAGACTGACGGCAGTGAGGTCCATGACCTTGAGTCCCTGGCGGAGTATCTCCATATAGGTGATCTCGTCGTACTTCACCGCGTCCTTGTCGAGGACCGGGTCGGCATTGTAGACACCCTCCACCTTGGTGGCCTTCAGCAGAACATCGGCCTTGATCTCCATCGCCCGAAGGCTGGCCGCTGTGTCCGACGAAAAGAATGGATTGCCGATACCTGCCGCGAAGATCACCACGCGACCCTTTTCCAGGTGGCGCACAGCTCGGCGGCGGATGTACGGCTCCGCAACCTGGTTCATAAACACCGCGCTCATCACGCGGCACTGCACGCCGCGCCGCTCGATCGCATCCTGCATGGCAATGGCGTTGATCACCGTGGAGAGCATGCCCATGTTGTCGGCGCTCACGCGATCCATCTCCCGGGCTTGCTTGGCAACTCCGCGGAAGATATTGCCGCCGCCGACGACGATGCCAATCTCGACTCCAAGAGCGTGTACGTCGACAATTTCGTCGGTAATTGCCGTCACCTTCTCCGCGTCCAGTCCGAACCCGCGCGGACCGGCCAAAACTTCGCCGGAGAGCTTGAGAACAATGCGTTTATACATGCCTCTTCGAGTATCGCATACAGAGTTTGGGGCTTCGGCGTGCGAAATTGCCCCGGTGCCTGAAGCCAATTCAGTACCTTCGGGTAGATTTCCAGAGGGATTTCTTTTGAGATTCTTTCGCCATCCCGCGCCGGTTGGGGGTACGATCATCGTGACGCTGGCGCTCCGCAAGAGAAACAGGTTATTCTCGCTGCACGGGGTTCCCATGACACGCTGGTTTCAACTCGATGCGAGCCCTTCCCGCCGTTTCTTGTCCGCACTGGTCTTCGGGGTTCTTGTGTGCGCCGGGTCAGTGCTGGGACTTCAAGCTCAAACCGCCGGCGAATCCTCCAATGATGTTGCGGCCTCGGCCGTAGCGACTCCCACCGCGCCGGCCTTCGTGCCACGCTTTGGATCCGCCACTCCTTTTGGCGATGCCAGCGGACTTTCTGCGCCCACGTCCGGCTACACGGCCATCTCCCCGTTCAAGCCGACCTTCGATCCCGGTCGCGACATGGGACTCGGCACTCCCCGGCAAAACTCCGCCAATTCAAATCCGTTTGCGACGTTCTCTCCCGGAGGACGCCGGGAATCTTCAGCGAGTCTCTTTGCTCCTAATGGGAGACAGACCAACCCGCTCGATCGGATGACCACTCCGATTGAACTCCCCTCGTTGACCCAGGCTTTGCGGAAAAGCACGTCGCCGACGCTCGGCGTTTACAGCCCCCGGACGTTCAACCAGAACGCGGCTCGTATCGGTGGCCTCTTCGACGACAACGGAACCCACTTCTCCTCGTCCACCATGTTCGCGAACTCCGATCTCGGCAACGGGGTCAGGTTCTCGGCGGGAACGGACTTCGGCAGTCACCGCGCTGCCGGTGCTCCCGTCGCCGGATTTGGCCCAGCGGTTGGGAAAACGAGCGGCCCGTCGCTGGCGTTCAAGCTCTCGTTCTAGAGAACACTTTTCGCGGCAAACGCAAAAAGGCCCGAGGCGGATGCCACGGGCCTTTTCCATTGCTCCTGCCGCCCTGAATTATTCGGCCGGCTCAACTGCCTTGGTCTGCGCGACGGTCCAGTCAGCGCCGCCGACCTTGAAGCGCGCGAAACGGCGCACCGTAAGGTTCTCGCCCAGCTTGCCCACCTTCTGTGCAATCAGTTCCTTGATGCTGATGGCCTGATCCTTGATGAAGGGCTGCTCGAGCAGGCAGACTTCCTCGTAGAACTTCGCCATCTTGCCGTCGACGATCTTCTCGATCACCGGAGCCGGCTTGCCTGTCGCCGCCGCCTGCGCACGATAGATCTCCTTCTCGCGCTCCAGATCTTCGGTGGTCACGTCTTCCGGCTTCACATAGCGAGGATCGCTCGCCGCGATGTGCATGGCGATGTCCTTCAAGAGCTCCTGGAAGTCTTCGGTGCGCGCAACGAAGTCGCTCTCGCAGTTCACTTCGATCAGCACGCCGATCTTGCCGCCGGCGTGAATGTAGGTGCCCACCGCGCCCTCGTTGGTGCTGCGAGCCGCCTTCTTCTGTGCGGACGCCATGCCGCGCTTGCGCAACACCACGAAGGCATCCTCGATGTTCCCCTTCGTCTCCTGCAATGCCTTCAGGCAGTCGCCCATCGGGGCTCCAGACTTGTCGCGGAGCTCTTTCACCACTTTTGCTTCAATCTTTTCGCTCACTGTGCTCATCTCTCTTGTCCTATTCCTGCCCCCAGGGGGCTTTGCAATTCCTAATACTTATGCAGGCCGTAAAAACAACTGCAGATCCTTCGACTCACCACCCCCAAGCGGAACTACGCTTGGGGCCCCGTTCGCTCAGGATGACATCGCCTGATAAAGGTTACGGCTGTGGAAACCAACTCCTTCGATTCCGCCACCGCCGCCCTGCCGTCTACCCATCGCAGATGCCACCGAACCCCGTGCGAGCGCCTAGCGAGCGTCTGCCCCACCGCAGGTGGTGGCAAAAGAAAAGCGTGGCTGTCGACTTGAGCGGCCACGCTGTCCTTCGTCTGCGCACTCTGTGCGAGTGAAGCTCAGCCTTCGGCGACTTCGGCTTCGTCGAGCGCTTCGACCACAGCCGGGGCCTTGCGGATGCCGCCGCCCAGTGCCGCTTCGAGGTCGACATCTTCTGCCGGCGCTGCGTCCGTGCCTTCCGCTTCGGCCGAAACCGTCTCCGGCAGTTCCTCGGCAAAGGTCTTGTCGCCCACCAGGTTCACGCCCTCGGCTGCCGAATCGGCAATCTTTGAAGTGAAGAGCCGAATCGCACGCAGCGCGTCGTCGTTGCCCGGAATCACGTAGTCCACAACCGTTGGATCGCAGTTGGTGTCGACCACGGCGACGACCGGGATGCCCAGCTTGCGGGCTTCCTTCACGGCGATCGCTTCGTTATTCGAGTCCACGATGAACAGCGCATCGGGCAGCCGCTTCATGTTCTTGATGCCGGCCAGGTTCGCCTGCAGATGCTTGCGCTCGCGCTCCAGCTTGATGACTTCTTTCTTGGTCAGCAGCTCGTAACGCCCATCGGTGGCCATGTCGTCCAGTTCCTGAAGGCGCTTTACACTCTTCTGCACGGTCACCCAGTTGGTGAGCAGCCCGCCCAGCCAACGCTGGTTGATGTAGGGCATGCTGGCGCGGTTTGCCTCTTCGGCAATCGCATCCTGGGCCTGGCGCTTGGTGCCCACAAAGAGCACGGTCTTGCCGCTGGCGCACAGGTCGGTGACAAACTTCGACGCGTCCTTGAACAGCTTGAGCGTCTTCTGCAGGTCGATGATGTAAATGCCGTTGCGCTCGCCAAAGATGTACTCCTTCATCTTGGGATTCCAGCGCTTCGTCTGATGCCCGAAGTGAACACCCGCTTCGAGCAGCTCCTTCATTGTGATCGTGGCCAATGGGCCTCCTTATTGGATTGCATCCGGGCTTCACTTCTGTGACCCGGATTGAGTCCCGCCGCAGCGGGAGAGTGAAAAACCAGCTGTCAGCTTTTAGCTCTCAGCTTTCAGCTCATTCTGCCGAACCGATCGAAATCAACGAACGACAACTTTCGACCCGGCACTCTGAGCTGAAAGCTGAAGGCTGACAGCTGAAAGCTCGTACTAGCGCTTGCTGAACTGGAAGCGCTTGCGTGCGCCCTTCTGACCGTACTTCTTGCGTTCCTTCTGGCGCGCATCGCGCGTCATGAGGCCCTCGCCCTTGAGCAGCTTGCGCAGCTCAGGGTTGAACTGAACCAGGGCACGGGCAACGCCCAGCTTCACGGCATCGGCCTGCGAAGCCACGCCGCCGCTCTTGACGGTGGTGACGACGTCGAAGCTGCCGCTGAGCTCAGCGACCACCAGCGTCCGCTTGGCCGACACGCGCTGCTGCTCGGTGACGAAGTATTCGTCGAATGCCTTGCCGTTGACCTTCCACTCGCCCGTTCCGGGACGCAGGAAAACGCGGGCGATCGCCGACTTGCGCCGTCCCGTCCCGTAATACTGAACCAGATCTGCCATTTTTCCTCTTAGCTTTCAGCTGTCAGCTCTCAGCCGTCAGCTCGTTTCTCTCTCGATCAAAGCTTGTACTGCAAACCGCTCAACAGATCAGGCTGAAAGCTGAAAGCTGACAGCTGATAGCTGCTCTTAAGCAATCTTCATCTCCACCGGCATCTGCGCCTGGTGGGGATGCTTGTCGCCGCGATAAACCTTCAGCTTGGTGCCCATCTGGCGGCCCAGCTTGCTCTTGGGCAGCATGCCCTTAATGGCCTGCTCCAGAATGGCTTCCGGCTTACGGTGCAACAAGCGCGTGAACTCCTCTTCGCGCAGGCCGCCGGGGAAACCGGTGTAGCGGCGATAGAGTTTCTGCTGGCTCTTGAGGCCCGTCAGGCGAACCTTCTCCGCGTTGATCACCACCACGTGATCGCCCATGTCGATGTAGGGCACGTACTGGGGATTCAGCTTGCCGCTCAGCAAATCGGCGGCCTTGGTCGCCAGCCGGCCCAGTGTCTGGCCGCTCGCATCAATCACATGCCACTTGCGGGCGATGTTTTTACCACTCGGAACAAAGGTACCCATCTCTCTCCTGCCCTCGATCAAATACTGCGGCGGCCCTGGTCCGCCTCACTTCACGGGTAAAAAACCCGGCACAAAACGCTCTGGCCCGCGCAAAACGCGCATGGGCCCAAGTTCTACCCACTTCCAAACAATCCTGTTCGGGTGAGAAAACTGCGGGAGCTGCCCTCGAAGGGGTTGGGCTCGGCTGAATCGGCTTTCTTCAGCTGCCGTGGCCTGCTCCAGTCAAACCCCACCAGGGGTATCAACCAGCCGGGTCTCGATCCGTGCCCGCCCTCACTCGAAAGACCAATGAGGAAGCCGCACGCAGACCCCAGGCGCAACACCGCGCAAGGACTCCAGAATACTCGATTTGTAAAGGCGAGTCAACGAGTTTGCGTGTTCGAAATAGCGACCGATCCGCCCGGTTTCGCGCTCCTCGGCGCTTCCGCTCACTCGCCGGCTTGGCCTGGCCTGAACTTGCTCTGGTCTGCTTAGGAATCGGCCATATCCATCGATCGTCAGACGGCTGGACATAGATCGCCTCGGCTTCGATTCCCTGTTTGTGATGATGGTCGGAAAAAAGGCGTCTCTGGTTTGCATGCAATTCACTGCAAAAAGCGCACAATGAAAACATTCCTTCGCCTGAAGAGAAGCTGCGGAAGCGAATCAGGATCGCGCGGTCGCCGTTCTTGAGCAGGGTTCTGTAACCGGCACAGCGTCAGCCGAGGCGCCAAAAAGACGATGAGCAACGTCGCTTTAACCCCTGAGGCGCGGTTTGGGGCCTAAGTTCCTTTATTTTCTAGAATCTGTACGCAACTACCTGCGAAAAGAATTTGCGACCGCAGACCTGCGTCATGGGCAATAATATACTTGACTAATGACGAATTCTTCGATATTCTTTTCTTGCGATGGAAAACCAAGTCAAAACCCTTGCAGATGCAATCAGATACTTCTCTGACGAGCAAGTTTGCATTGATACCGTTGCCGGGATGCGCTGGCTGGCCGACGATGGCCCTACCTGCCCCAAGTGCAACGCTGCCAAAGATCGTCAGCACTGGCTCAAGAATCAGAAGCGCTGGCAGTGCCGGGACTGCGGCAAACAGCATTCCGTCAAGGTTGGGACTATCTTCGAGGATTCCGCGATCTCGCTGACCAAGTGGCTCCCTGCCATGTGGCTTCTGGCGAACTGCAAGAACGGGATTAGTTCTTACGAATTGGCGAAGGCTATCGGCGTCACTCAGAAATCAGCTTGGTTTATGCTCCATCGGATTCGGGAAGCGATGAAAGCCGACTGGTCAGTAATCAAGTTCGGTTTCGGTGGACCCGTCGAAGGCGATGAAACCTACATCGGCCCCAATCCTCAGCGTATGCACAAGGACCGCAAGGCGAAGATTCAAGCGCGAGATGGAAACAAGGGTGGACTCGTCGGCAAGACTGCAGTGCAAGGAATCCTTGACCGCGAGTTGCGCCAAATCCGCGCGAGGGTGCTGCCCAACGTGAAGCGCTCGACATTGCAGGAGATGATTCTCAAGAACGTGACCCCGTTCTCAAAGGTGTACACCGATGAGCACATCGGCTATGACGGCCTGAGCAAGAACTTCGTCCACAAGGTTGTCAATCACTCACAGGAATATGTGAACGGGCAAGTCCACACTCAGGGAATCGAAAACTTCTGGTCACTGCTCAAGAGGACTCTGCGCGGCACCTACGTTGCTGTTGAGCCTTTCCACCTTGACGGCTATCTGACTGAGCAAGTGTTTCGCTTCAACAATCGGGCGACCAAAGACAATCCTCTGACCGACGCCGATCGATTCGCGCTGGCAGTTTCGCAAGTGGCAGGGAAACGCCTCACATATGCAGAGCTGACCGGCAAGGTGGGAGAAACGAAGGTCTAGGCTGGCTTGGTTGGGACGGCAACGGCGCGGGAAGCGGATTTAGACGTTCGCTTCTCGCGCTTTCCTTGCTTGATGCGTTTGTCTAGATCCGTCTTTGAAACCTTCAGGACAGAACCTAGAAGATTCTCGAACGCGGTGTATTCGGGAGACGTTGGCTTTGCCTTCATGCGGCTATGATAGCGCAATCAAAAATGGGGTTTTGATAATGGCTCGAAATAAAGGAAGGGATTTTCCGCCGCACATTGGAATTATGCTCGCAGTTTTTGATACTGCCGATCTTTGCAGGCGCGAGAATGATGCCTTAAGAAGCATTTTGCGTAGGCAGGGTTTATCTGAGCGAGCAATTCAGAGCAGAGTGAAACGGATTTTGAAGATGCCGGATTTAGACGAGACTGGAGCGCAAGCCGTGAAGCGAGCGACCGAAGAAAGTCTGAAACGATGGCTCGATCTCGATGCTCAAGAAGTGCTCGCAAAAATAGACCTGAAGGGTCGTCCACTCCAATAGCGTTTTGTGGCGCGTTTGCCATCAATGGAGATCGCTATGCTTCCGGCCAACCACCGATTGCATCTGATTCGCGTAAAAGTTGAACGGGCCTATAAGCACATCGAGGACCTGGAAGACGCTATTCGACCGTTCAGCAATGCAATAACCCAGACTGTCAGCTTTGATCGCGATCTGGACACCGGAGAGCCAATACTTAAGTCCAGTCCGCTTCACATCTACGATTCCAGCATCCCCGCAATCGCAGGCGATGTCATTCACAACCTGATGAGTGCTCTGGACCATCTCGCTTACCAGTTGGTCTGTGTGGGAATCGAATCGGGTATCGCTAGAAATCAAAGAGCGGAAGAAATCAAATTTCCGTTCGCGCATGACGCGGACACTTACAAATCCAGAAAGCTGCGATACATAGAGGGTGCGGGGCGGGAAGCGATTGAGGCAATCGATAGGCTCAAACCATACAAAGGCGGGAATGCTGCTCTGTGGTTGCTCTACAAGCTTGACATCCACGACAAACACCGGCTGATTTTGGCCGTCGGCAGCGATTTCATCATGGACGGGATTTCGTTCAAAGCCAACGACCCATATTTTTTCGACTTCGGGCTGTACGCGTTCGCTAACGATAAAGAGAATGTGAATCTCGCCGCTGGCGAATCTCTCATTGAACCGACGATTGGCAGGACTAATGCTCTGCTCCCAACGCTGT
Source organism: uncultured Acidobacteriaceae bacterium (assembly GCA_963846095.1). GTDB lineage: Bacteria > Acidobacteriota > Terriglobia > Terriglobales > Acidobacteriaceae > Telmatobacter. The sequence goes on along the minus strand of CAWJUW010000020.1, from coordinate 237,402 downwards.
GTAAGTTGGCAGACTACGTCAGCAACATTGTTGACTCGTTCCTGCCCCTGCTCGGCCCCGCCAGCATCGACGAGCAGCCCATGAGTCCCACTGAAGAATTCAGGTCGCTCTTCCCGCAGAATGACGATATTTTCGAGCCCTGAATCCAATCATTCTCATTTCTCTCCCCGGCACTTAACTCTCGACCATCTTCGCTGCCCTGTCACGGCGTTTTTAGTGTCGATCTAAGGGCCATCGTTAGTCAAGTATGTTATTGCCGCGTCATGTCTTTGAAAAACAAGAATTTATTTGCAAGATAGTTCGATTTTTATTTCTGAACGAAGCTCCCTTGAAAAAAGATTTCAAAAGTACTTGACGTCGCACACTGTATATGACACAGTATGTGAAGTACAGTGTACGAGGCACAGCAATGACACTCACTGAAAACCTCTTCGAAAACCTTCGCCTTGAGCTTCGCCGCGGCTGCCTTACCCTCGCCGTCCTGGCCAAGCTCCACGAAGAGCGGTACGGCTACACGCTGCGCAAGGCCCTGGCCGACGACGGGCTGGCCATCGATGAAAGTACGCTTTATCCGCTTCTCCGCCGCCTCGAGTCCCAAGGCCTGCTCGCCAGCGAATGGCGCGAGGAAGAGAAGCGGAACAAGCGCTTTTATCGGATCACCCCCGAAGGCAGCCAGATCTTCACGCAGCTGCTCTCCGAATGGCAGGCCATCAACGCCTCCGTGACCGCAACCATCGACGCCCGCACCGGGAGCGCCCAATGAAAAACGCAAAGGAATCCGCCATGGAACTTCTCGATCGTTATCTCCTCGCCGTACGCAAGCACCTGCCGCTGGCAGCGGCAGGACGACATCCTCGCCGAACTGCGCGCCAACCTTGAGTCCCAGCTCGAAGAAAAAGAGGCCGAGCTCGGCCGCCCGCTCACACCGGCGGAGATGGAGCAGTGGCTGAAGAGCCTGGGATCGCCGCTGCGCATGGCCGCGCCGTATCAGCCGCAGCAATACCTGATTGGCCCGGCTCTCTACCCCGTCTATCGCAATGTGCTCAAGATTGCTCTCGCGTGGGGCGCCGTCATCTACTGCATTGCAAGCGCCGCCAGCCTGCTTGCCAAATCGCCGCAAGTCATCGACGTCATGCGAGCGATTTTCCAGGCCCCACTGGTTCTGTTCACCATCGCGGCGTGGATCACGCTCGCCTTCGCCGCCATCGAAATCGCGGTGGCGCATCGATATCTGACGCTGCCCGACTTCTGCGCGCCTTCATCCGGCTGGTCCGTGACCGAGCTGCCGCCCTTCAGCCCGGAGGTCGCAGGCGGCAAGAAGCCGAAGAGCTTCGCGGCAGCCGTCGCCGAAGTGATCTTTGGATTCTTCTGGCTTGTCTGGCTGCTGCTGGTGCCGGCGCATCCGTTCCTGATGTTCGGGCCGGGGATCTACTATCTCCGTTCCCTGCCCTACACGCTGGCGCCGATCTGGGTCACTGCCTATTGGTGCATCGTCGCGCTCAACCTGCTGCAGTTGCTTTGGAACGCGTACAGGCTCACACGCGGAACGTGGCAAACCCCACACCCGGGCGCGCACATCGTCTTCAAGACGATCGGATTGACGCCAATCCTTCTCTTCCTGACGGCGACGCATCATGCACCCGTGGTGCTGAAGAGCTCGGTCCTCGATCCGGAGACCTATGCGAGCAAACTGACCGCGATCAACCACATGGTCAACCTGAGCATGGATCTCGTCTGCGCCATCATCGTAGTCACGCTGCTGGTGGACATTGTGCGGCTGAGCATGGAGAGCTATCGCAAGCGCGTGGCGGCCTGATCCGCGCTTGCCTCAGATGCCAAGTTCGCGCGCGGCGAGTTCCGTTCCCTCGACCCGCGCGCGAATCTTGCTGAAGGCGATATCCCGCGAGGTCGACGTATCGTCGGCAAACGGAGAGAACCCGCAATCGTCTGTAGTTCCCAGTTGCGCAGGAGGAAGGATGCGCGCCGCTTCGAGCACGCGATCGCGTACGTCGGCCGCGGACTCGACAACCGGGTTGATCGGGTCGATGACACCGACAAACACGGTGTGCTCCGGCTTCAGCAGCGAGCGCACAACTCCCAGCACACGCGTGCGATCGGCTTCGCTGGCCATCTGCAGATAAAAGCGGCCTGCTTCCAACTGGAACAGATCGGGCAGCAGCGCAGCGTAGTCCACATCGGCACTGTGCGTGGAATCATGATCGCCGCCGGGGCACACGTGGACACCGATGCGTCGCCGGTCATCGGCACTGAACCGGCCCAGGACCTGGTTATTGAGGTCGATGAAGCTGCGCAGCAATCCGCCCGACGGATCGAGCTTGAGGGACAGCCGTGCCTCGGTGAAGTCAATTTGCACCGTCACCGCGCCCGCGGCCAACGCGCCCCGAATGTCCGCCTCCGCTTCATTCAGCAGGTCGGCAACAAACTGTTCACGTGGGTAGCCAGGGATTCCGTCTGCGGGATAGAGCAGGCTCAACGCCGACGCCGAGATGACCGCCTGCTTGAACGGCCGCTGCGTCAACTTGCGCGCGGCCTTTACATACGCCTCAGCGTGTACACCATAGCGAAATGGCGCAGCCGACAGCCGTGGCAACTGGCGTGTATGTCCGTCGGCAAAGGAAATCACCACGCCGTCGGGCGCAAGATTCTTCAGACCGGAGAGCGGATAGGTGGCGAAGCTGCTCTTGGTCTGTTCTCCATCCGTAATCACCGGAGATCCGGTCTGTTCAAACCGTTCGATCGTGTCCCGCAGTGCCGCCGCGTACGCTTCGGCGAGTGCCGGTTGATCGATCTCCCCCGCGTCGAACGCGGCAATCGCTTGAAGCAGTGAAGATGGACGCGGAATGCTGCCAATCGGTTCGGTGGGTAAGCTCATGCAGCGGAGTCTACCCGGCGCATCGCCCCGAGCCATCCATCGAAAGATGGATAGGCAGAGCTCTACTTTTTCGCCGCGCTGCGCTGCAAAGGGTGTGCCTCGGTGTTGAAGATGACCTCATCGAATTTCAGCGTAGTTTCCGGCGCAAACAGCAGATAGAGGTACTTCAAAGTCTCCGCGAAGAAGAAGCTCTCCATCGAGTCTTTCTGCTTCTTCGTCCGCACATCGGCCAGGGCCGCATAGGCCTCGTCGGTGCGGCACCACTTGTAGAGCGAGTCAAAATACGTCTGCCCCATCGCCAGGTATTTACCATCGTGCGTTGCGTGGTAGAGGTAGTAGGTCGACTCGATGATCTCGGGCCGCAGCTCGTAGTTCCCTGCCGTGATCTGCATCTTCGCGTAGTCGAGCTGCTCCGGCTCAATGCCCGCCAGCGTCCACATCTTGAAGCTCGAAGCCTGCAGGTCGGCCGCCTGCTGCGCATCTCCGCCAAGCACCAGCACCGCCGGGTAGAACGCATCCAGTGATCCATAGAAGGTATGCGTGCGCTTGCCGGTATTCATGTCGGCATAGCCGTACCAGAGCCCGTCGGGCCGCCGGTCGGCCAGGTACTTGTCGATGGCCGTCTCGCTGTCGCGCCACATCTTCGCGCAGTCCTGATCGTTGAAGAGAATGGAGGCCTTGAGCAGATATTCGTAGTAGGAATCGATTCCGCCCATGATGCCGGCGGTTGGATCGCTCCACTTCCCTGTCTCGACGTCGATCTCCGAACCCACCAGCCCAATCGGCGAGCGGCGCTTGTAGAGCTCCACCAGCGCGCGCTTGGCCTTGTCGTAGTACTCCTGCTTGCCGGTGTGCTTGGCCAACATGCCGTATTCAAGCAGCAGCGTGCCAATCTCCGCCGGGTTGCTCTTCGTTCCGCGCACTGCGCCGGAGTGCAGATTCACATACTCGTAGGGCATGCCGGTGGGCGAGTTGAACATGGGCAACATGCGTCGCCCCAAGTCATCGGCAAGCTCCAGTAGTCGTTTGTCGCCGGTCAATTCATAGTTCGAAAGCAAGGCTCCGAGCAGGCGAATGGTGATCTCGAAGTCCTTCACGTAGATGTCCTGATCGAGGTTCAGCTTGGTGTCGATCAGTTCGCGCGCTTCGTCGGCTTGCGGCTTGAGGCCCATGATGTAGAGCGTGTCGAGCGCATCCACAGGGGTCATCAGCAGCGTCTTGCCATACCAGTCGAAGGGCTGTTTGCTCAACGGATGCAATTCGTCGTGACCCCAGGCGTATTTCTTGTACGCCTGCCAGGAGCGCAGGGCTTCGGCCTTCACGCGGTCGGCCATCGCCTGCTTCTCGTCCGTGGTCATCGCTCGCGGCGCGGCACTGTCGGCACTCTGCGCAAGCACGCACATTGAAGAAATCGCGACAACTGCCGCTGCAAAGATCCTTAGAAATGGCATCGTTACCCTCGCTCAACCCAACGGAACATCATACCGAAACCATCTGCCGCAATATTTTTCCTTGTCACAGAACGGCAATCGACGCGCGCGTAGAATGCTCTGTCGGCTGCGCCAGTACCGGCCGACTGGGAGAACGAGGATGCCCAACGTCGTCATTCCCACCGCACGCGGCCGCATGTCGGCATGGCTTGCCCTTCCTGAATCGATCGCTCAGGCCCCGGGTGTGGTTGTCTTGCACGATGTCCTCGGCATGACGCACGATCATCGCAATCAGGCGAACTGGCTTGCCGATGCGGGCTTTCTTGCCGTGTCTCCTGACCTTTATTACGAAGGCGGCCGCCTGCTCTGTGTCCGCCAGATCATTCGCGACCTGACTGCCCGCACAGGCCCGGCATTCGACAACGTCGAATCCGCGCGGACCTGGGTCCTGAAGCAGCCGCAATGCAACGGACGTGTCGGCGTCATCGGCTTCTGCATGGGCGGCGGATTCGCGCTGCTGCTCGTTGCCGACCATGGATTCTCTGCCGCAAGCATCAACTACGGCGGCCCGCTCCCAAGGGATCTCGGTACCTTTCTCAACGCGGCGTGCCCGGTGGTCGCAAGCTATGGCGCAAGAACCAGGTGGGAACAAGGGATTGCCGAACAGCTTGCCCAGGCCCTCGAACGCGCCTTTATCCCACATGATGTGAAGGAGTACCCAGACGCCGGCCACAGCTTCATGAACAAACACGGCAAGTTCGCCATGGCCCTCATGCGGTTCACCAGCATGGGTTGGAACGAAGAATCCGCGATGGATGCGCGCTGCCGCATCGCCGCCTTCTTCCATACCCATCTCGACTAAAAAGAAAAGCGGGCAACCCGCCTCCAGCGCCGTGGCACAAAGAGTGAGTTGCCCGCTTTGTCGAACTGAGATTCCGGACGTGTTGTTCCCGGTGGTTACACGGTTGACCGTACACGGAACCGCTTCATCTGAATCGAGAGCGTGCGCTCGATCTTGCGCAGATCGCCGCGTTCCGCAGGACCGGCAAACGTTGAAGCCACGCCACGCGCCGAAGCGCGCCCGGTGCGGCCCACGCGATGCACAAAGTCTTCCGCGACCTTGGGCATGTCGAAGTTCACCACGTGGGCAACATGCGCCACATCGATGCCGCGTGCGGCCACGTCTGTCGCTACCAGCACACGGTGACGGCCTTCGCTGAAGCTGCGCAGCGCCTGGTTGCGTTGCGACTGCGTGCGGTCGCCGTGGATCTGGGTTGCCGAGTGGCCGGAACGAACCAGCCGCCGTGCCACGCGATCTGCGCCGTGCTTGGTGCGCACGAAGACGAGGAAGCTGCCCTGCTCGGCGCCAAGCAGATGCTCGAGCAGCTCCTGCTTCTTGTCTGCTTCCACCTCAAAGGTGCGCAGTTCCACGTTTTCGGCGGGCTTAAGCACCGAGCCAATCTCGATCCGCGCAGGATTATTCAGATACCGGCGCGCCACATCCTTCACAGCGCCCTCGAGCGTCGCGGAGTAGCAGAGCGTCTGGCGCGTCGCAGGCAGCATGGCCGCAATGCGCGCAATGGCGGGCTGAAAGCCCATGTCGAGCATGCGGTCCACTTCATCAAGCACCAGCAACTGAATCTGGTCCATGCGGACGAGCTTGCGCTTGAGGAAGTCTTCAAGCCGGCCCGGCGTGGCCACGATCAGGCGCGCGCCGCGACGAATCGCATCCAACTGCGGCCGTTCCTGCATGCCACCAACGACCAAAGCGGCCGTCATCAGGGAGTTTGTGCGCACCGCTTTGAAGGCCACCTCGACCTGCATGGCGAGTTCGCGTGTGGGCAGCAGGATGAGCGCCTGGGCCGCATTGCGGTCCTGCGTCCTCTGCAACATTTCAATAATCGGAATCAGAAAGCTGAGCGTCTTGCCCGTGCCTGTTTGTGCGGTCGCCAGTACATCGCGGCCCTCGAGCGCCGGTGGAATGGCGCCTGCCTGCACAGGGGTTGGGATTTCAAACTTGTTTTGGTTGAGCCGCGTCATCAGGGCGGCGGAAAGGGGTAGTTCAGAAAACTTGGTGATCAAAATAGTCTCTCTATTCGGCCCCGCGGGCGCCATTTCCCTGGCTGCCTGCAAGCGGAACCTGTCGTGAGGCGCGCAAATACACGTCGAGCGAGCCTGCTTTCTATCTATGCGTAAGGGAGAACCGAACGTCGTCCAAAGGACCGGCCCGTTCACTTGGGCCCGAGTCTGCCACACGCTACCAGTACGCCAGGCGGGCACATTGCCGGTCTGGCTATCCAGCTCCATTCTTGTCCCGGCTGCATTCGAGGCAGGGCGCCCAGGCCATTCAAGGCGGGCCGCGCTGTTCGAACCCTCACTTCAGACCGTTTACGGTCCAATGCGAGCACTCCGGGCGGGAGACTTACAGATATACGCTGTAGGGGCTTGGGGAAAATTCTGTGCCAGGCAAACTGCCGGTATGAAGGGCAATCCGCTGCTCACGGCCAAATCACTGAGCGCAAACCCAGTGTAACACAGTTTCGCTTTTTATTTGACTCCCACAAAAGTCCGGTGCCGCGGAACCTGCGCTGATACTGAACTTTGCACGCTCAGCGCACGTAACTCTAACCATGCGCCGCGGCGTTTTAGGCGTGTCCTCTCCGCGCTGACAGGAGCTCCCTTGCCCTTGAAGTTTGCTTCCCTTTCCCTGCTTTTCGTCACAATCCTCCAGATCGCGGCAATTGCGCAAACGATCCCCGGCGACAGCGCCATCGATGCGAAGGTGAAGTCGATACTGGCCGAGACGCACGCGCACGGCATCGCCCTTGCCGTCATCGATCATGGCAAAGTCGGGTATGTTCAGGCATTCGGGGCCCGGAATGCCAAGGGCGATCCGCTGACGCCGGACACGATCATGTACGGCGCATCGCTCACCAAGACTGTGTTCGCGTACACGGTGATGCAGCTGGTCGACCAGGGCCGGCTGAAGCTCGATACGCCCCTGAAGGACGATCTCGACAAGCCACTCACGGATTACGGTCCCGATCCGGTCTTCCCCGACAAGTACGGCCCTTATCCCACGCTCGCCGACGATCCGCGCTGGCAGAAGATCACGCCACGCATGTGCCTGACGCACTCGACAGGCTTCAGCAACTTTTACTTCATCGAGCCGGACCAGAAGCTGCACATTCACTTCGATCCGGGCACGCACTTCAGCTATTCCGGCGAAGGAATGATCCTTCTGCAATTCGTCATCGAGCATGGCCGCACCGCGCAAGGCCTGGGTGTCGATGTCGGCGACCTCACCCACAACATCTTTCAGAAATTCGGAATGACGCGCACGAGTCTTACGTTTGTGAATGGACCGGAAACCAATTTTGCCGACGGCTGGAACGATCAGGGCCAGCCTCAGGAGCACAGCCAGCGCAAGAAAGTGCGGGCCGCAGGCTCGATGAACACGACGATCGCTGATCTCTCAAAATTCGCGGCGGCATTGGTGCGCGGCGATGGGCTCACACCGGCGTCCCACGCGGAGATAATCAAGCCCAGCCTGCACATTCCCACCGCAAATCAGTTTCCTCTGTTTCAGCCGGATCTCCCAATCAACCAGCAGCGTAAAGACCTCGCGGCTGGATTGGGTGTGGTGGTTTTCGATGGGCCCCAGGGGCATGGATTCTTCAAGGGTGGCCACGACGGCCAGACAGCGAACACGATGGTCTGCCTGGATACAAGCCGGCGGTGCGTTGTTGTGCTTTCGAATGACGTGCGGGCCGAGGCGGGGTTTGCCGGCCTCGTGAAGTTCATCCTCGGCGACACGGGAGTTCCCTACGACTGGGAGTACGGCGACCACGCGGGCAAATCCTAGCGAACTATCGTCCCTGAATCCGGCCGGTTTGCCGCTTCACCAGCTCCACGACCTCGGCGTTGTTCTTCGGCTCGCCGCCACGGGGATCGCCGCCGATGCGGGCCATGCGTGCGTCGGGCAGGCCCATCCACTGTTTGCGCCGCAGAATATCGTCGATCTTCTCGTCGGGAATGATGCCCATCGGCTCGCCGATCTGCTTCGCGATCAAGTAAGTGCGGCAATAGGTGTCCATGATCTCGGCGAGCCACTCGGCATGGGTCACCGTGTCGGACCAGCAGACCACGCCGTGGTTCTTGAGCAGGATGGTGTTGTGCTCGTGCACAAAGGGCAGCACGGTTTCGGCGAATGCCTGCGTGCCCGGCGTCTCATACGGCGCCACCGCGGCGGGACCGATGAACACTTCGTACTCGGGAATCAACCCGTTCGGCGGCACGGTACCCGTGATGGCGAAAGCCGTCGCATAAGGCGGATGACAGTGAACCACGGCCTTGGCGCGCGGGTTTGCCTTGTAAATCTCAAGGTGCAGAAGCAGTTCACTCGTAAGCGTCCGGTCGCCGGCGAGAATCTTGCCGTTCAGGTCCGAGAGGCAGATGTCCGCGGCCGTCAAGTCGGCTTTGCTGAGCATGGTGGGCGTGCACAGTACGTACTCACCGCCAAGGCGCACGCTGATGTTGCCGCCATTGCCATCGACATATTGGCGATCCCACAGTTTGCGGCCCGTGAGGATGATCTCGGCACGCAGCGCATTGGCTTCCGCGGAGTTGAAGAGCTCGAGCGGCGTTTCCTTCTCATTTGCGTGGCCGCGTGGTGTTTCCCTGTTGGCCACCGCCTGCTCCGCCGAAAGTACTGTGTGCTCCATCATCGACCTCTCTATATCGGATTGCGCGCATGCGGCCCTGCTTCTGCGCCGGACACATCCATTATAGGTGGCACGAAAATCGCCGGTTGGTGATTGGAGTCACCAACCGACAGGCGTCAGGCTTTTACAAGCTTGCGCTGCAGGGCTTCCAGGCTCTGCCCCTTTGTCTCCGGATACACAAACAGCACCACGAAGAACTGGACCACCGTCATGGTGCAGAAAAAGACAAATGGTGCGGCCTGGCTCATGGAGTTCACGACGTGCGGAAACGCTGTGGCGATCGCCGCATTCATGAACCAATGGCTGGCCGAGCCCAGTCCTTGTCCCTTCGAACGCACATGCGTGGGGAAAACTTCGCCGATATAGACCCAGATCACCGCGCCCTGCGACAACGCGAAGAAAGCAATATAGGTAACCAGCAGCCAGAGCAGCGCGCTCATGTGCTCATGCGCGGAAAACACCCAGGCGACCCCGCCCAGGCAGCAGGCTGTGCCCGCCGCGCCAATCAGCAGCAAGGTCTTGCGGCCGAGCTTATCGATCACAGTCATCCCGATCATGGTGAAGATCAGATTGGTCAAGCCGATGGCAATCGCCTTCTGGTCACCGGAGAGCTGGCTGTATCCCGCCGCGCGGAAGATCGGGTTCAGGTAATACAGAATCGCGTTGACGCCGGCAAGCTGGTTGAATGCGCCAATCGAGATCGCCAGAAACAGCGGCAGTCTGTATTTCCACTTGAAGACTGGCTCGTGCGCCGAAGCGTTCTCCTCAGCCAGCGCAGCACGAATATCCTTGAGCTCAGCTTCAGGCTCGGGCTCGCCCATCATCTTGAGCACTTCCAAAGCTTCATCGATGCGTTCGCGCGACGCCGACCAGCGCGGGCTGCGCGGAATGCCAAACAGCATGACGAGGAACAGGATCGCGGGCGCCGCGGCCACGCCCACCTGCCAGCGCCACTCGGCCGCTCCCAGATTCATCAATCGGATCACGTAATTCGACGTGTAGGCCACCACGATGCCGAGCACCACGTTGAACTGAAACGCGGCAACCAGCCGGCCGCGCCACTTGGCGGGGGCGAGTTCGGCAATGTACACCGGGCCGAGCACCGAAGAAGCGCCGATCCCCAGGCCACCGATAAAACGGAACAGGAGAAAAGGCGTCCATCCCCAGGCCAGGCCGCAGCCGAATGCGGAAACAATATAAAGGATGGCGGTGAGGCGCAGGGTTTCGCGGCTGCCCAGCTTCTGGCCGATGAAGCCCGCGGAGAGCGCGCCAATGACGGTGCCAACCAGACCGATACCAACCGTCCATCCCTCCTGGTTCGGGTTCAGCCCGTACAGCTTTACGAGCGCTTCGATGGCGCCGGAAATTACCACTGTGTCGAAGCCAAACAGCAGGCCACCCAGCGCGCCGGTCAGCGTCGCCTTCGTGAGGTTGAAGTTCGGTCGCATGGAATCGTTACCCCTGGAAATCTAAACCATCGTACACACCCTCTTCGCCCGCGGCAAACCGCTCCCTATGCCTCGCTCGGCGGATTCGATAAACCGCCCAGTTGGCGAGCAGCGGGGCTGTGAGAGGCAGTCTTGATTGAGGCGTATCGTTGCATGATCGGTTCCTTTCCCAACCAATCTCAACGACGGGCATCCAAAACAACATGACCGATTGGCCGCACCAGCGCTCCGCAGTGGCAACCCGCCTCGTTCTTCTTCTGATTGCCGTCGGGGCGTTGAACGTCGCATCTGCGGTGGGCCAGGAATGGAAGCCCTTCGGAACCGCGAGCGAGGGGTTTCATGTCCTGTTTCCCACGGCTCCCGACGTATCGCGAAACACGATTCCTGCGGGGTCTGAGACCTACGAGTTGCATTCGTACGTTGCGCAGGCCGGTGCGACAGCCTTGTATGTGGGTGTTTGCGACTACGGCGTGAAGGGCCGCACCATTGACCCGGCGATGCTGTTGAACAGCGCCAAAGAGGGCGCCATCGCGCACGTCAACGCGCACAACCTCTCTGAGAAGAAAATCGCGCTCGATTCGAGCCCCGGCATTGCCTTCGAAGCAGAAAGCGACAAGCTTCACTTCAGTGTGCGCATGTTTTTTGCGGAAGGCCTGCTTTACGAAGTGATGGTGACGGCGCCCCTCGGCCAGCAGTACCCGGACGCGGACCGGTTTTTCGATAGCTTTCAGTTGATGCCGCACCATGCCGCTGCGACCGGAGAGGCCCCGGCTGCCGATTGGAAGCCGTACCGCTACGAGTCGGACGGATTCAGTGCTGCCTTCCCTGTCCAGCCGATCGTTCAGAAGCAAACCATCGCTACCGATGCCGGACAGTTCGAGCTGCATACGTACACCGTGGCCGATTCGAGCTCGGCGCTCATCGCCGCAGTCTGCGACTACGGAACATCCGTTGCCGGCAAAGACCCGGACACGCTTCTCAGTGGCGCGGAAAAGGGAGCCCTCGACAACTTCAAGGCGCATCCCATCACTTCAAAGAAGATCAGCCGTGGGGATGCGCGGGGTGTGGACTTCGAAGCCGAGAATGACTCAAAGCATATCTCGGGACGTATCTACCTGCGCGGGTCAAGCCTCTACCAGCAGCTGGTGATTTCGCCGCTCAATTCGCCCTGCCCCGACACTGCGCACTTTCTCGATTCGTTTCAACTGAGCGACAAGGTGGCAAAGTGAAGCCGCAACGACCCGGCTCGGGCCCGCCCGTGCGCTATCCCTCCGCCTCTGTTTCGGAGCCGGGAAAGACAGCCAGAATGCGGCACCGGTGTTTGCCTGCCGCGCTCCAGGCCATGGTCATGTCGGTGTCGATGTAGGCGCAGTCACCGGTTTCAAGGAACTCCTGCATCCCTCCCGAATCGAGTTGCAACCGGCCGTCGAGCACATAAAGGACAGCGCACGATTTGCGGATCGAGTCGGAGATGGCTGCCGTGCCTCCCGGCGCAAACTCGATCAGTTGCGCAGCTAGCCGGTTCGGCCGCCGCGCGCCCGCCTCGTGTGTTCCCCCCACCGATGCAGTGTCCGCAGGACCATCCGCATTCGGCGCATTGAGCGGTGTGATGCGCACATGGTCGGGACCGCGGTCCGTTCCCTGTAACTGTGCCTTGCGTGTAACCGAAACAGTATGGCGCGTCGCTTCCTTGAAGAAGTAGCTCATGCCCACACCGTAGACACGGCTGATGGTGGCAAGAGTGGGAAGCGTCGGCACCATCCTGTCCGTTTCGAGTTTCGATAAGAGGGCCGTTGACAGGCCTGTTTCGCCGGCGAGCCGGGCGAGCGTCAGCCGTTTCTGGGTCCGCAGAGAACGGAGCTTCAATCCAATGCTGTACGACTCGAGCGACCACTGCGCCTGGGGGACCAATTTTGCCATCGACGGTTCCTTTCGTTCGTCCCGCAAACCAGCGGGACAGGGTTAAACATCGTGGCCCGAATCACCTTCCGTGACCGTAACTAGTTTGTCACCGCAATCGTTTCACTCTCCTGAAAGATTTCTGAAGGTTTCTTCCGTGTTTTCTTCATGTTCCATCCATCGCGAGATACCATGGAGTTAACCAATGTCAATCTGTGGCAGTGACTGCGAGAAAGAAAGCAGCGCTGACCGAACCACTTCATTTCATTCGTTAGAAGGAGCTCCCTTATGTCACTCCCCACATTTCTACGTTCCGCTCGCATCGTCTTTGTACTCACACTTCTTGCGACCGCAGCCGCTACCCTCATGGCCGACACGGTCGTCCTGAAGAACGGCGACAAACTCACCGGAACCGTCCTCAAGCTCGATAGCGGCAAGTTAACCGTTAAGACCAATTACGCCGATGCCGTTCCCGTAAGCTGGGACCAGGTTGTCAGTTTCACCGTCGATCAGGGTTTGGTTCTGCCGCAGGCGTCAGGAAGCCCGCTGAGTGTCACCGCCATGGAGCGCACCGATGCCGGCATCGTTGTGACCACCGCAAGTGGAAAGGTCACGCTCAAGCCGGGCGATGTCACCATCCTGCGCAGCAGCGCGGACCAAACAGCTTACGAGCAGACATTGCACCCTGGCTGGTTACATGACTGGGCGGGAATAGGCAACGTCAGCCTCGCCCTGGCTCGTGGAAACTCCAACACAACCACCTTCGGGGCAGGCGTAAACGCCGCTCGCGCCACACTGCATGACAAGACGGCGCTTTACGTGACCTCGCTGTACAGCACCAACGGCAACTCAACCCCGACGACGAGCGCCAACGCGGACGGGGGCGGGATCAGCTACTCGCACAACATCGGCGCCAGGGCCTTCGCTTATGCGTCTGGAGACTTTTATGCAGATGCGCTTCAGGATCTCACTCTGCGTTCCATCGTCGGCGGGGGCGCAGGCATCCATGTGATTAAGGCGCCAAAGCAAACACTGGATGCTTCTCTCGGCCTGGTGTGGACCCACGAAAACTACTCCGCTTCGGAGTTCGCGACGAGTACGGTGAACAGCTTTCCAGCTCTCGCGATCAGCGAGCAGTACATGCGGAAGTTCGGCGCAAATAGTGTGCTCACCGAAAACTTCGCAATCTATCCCGACCTCAGCAACCTCGGGGACTATCAGTTCGTCCTGGGCTCATCGTTCAGCACCAAGGTTGCGAAGATGCTGAGCTGGGCCACCACCTTCAGCGACAACTACACGTCCTTTCCGCCTGCAGGCACATTGGACAACGATGTTGTCCTGACCACTGGGCTCGGCATCACTTTCGCCCGCAAGTAGCGCATCGGGAGTTGCGGCGGGCGAACACCCGCCGCAACTCCTTCAATAGAACCAAGTTCATTAATATTCCCCCACTCCTGCTTTGCTCCCCCATAGCCTTTGACATGGTTACTAATTCCCCGCAGGATTACCATGTTTTTCCGTTGGGGCTCGAAAAGGCATTCGGCATTTCTTTCCGCGATCCCTGGATGGATTTCGCCTTGTTTTAATGGCGGAAACGGACGTCGATATCCTGTGAAATCCTGATGCCGAACACCGGAGAACCCCAACCAACAAGCCAAGTTTCCCGGTGATTCACGCAGTCGGAAAATGTTAACTGAAAGCTAATTTAGTAACCAATCCCGATTACTTCAAATCGGTGAAAATGTTTCCTTATTTTTCTTCCACAACCTTTTTACGCGACGGATAATTGCCTTGCCATAACAGCGCAATGATCTTCCGTTTGTCAGCACCTTCAGGAATGCTGTCGCACTCTATTTCCCCGGATTGTTCAGCATTGGCGGCCTGGGCAGCTAGTTTGTATGTCTGCGTGGAGCGCCGTGCCCAGGGCCTGGCCTTGGCAACCAGTTTGGCAACGACTCCGAGGTAGGATGTTGGATCAGACAATCGACTTTTCTCCTGAAGCTTCCGGCGCAATCGCCGGTCCCATTCATTCGCCGGATCATCCGCCGGTCAGTTTTGCGGGATTTCGCCTTGAATCGGACGGTTCCCTGTTTCGAGAAGGAACCTTGATTCATCTGCCGCCTAAAGAGCTCGCCGCACTCCGTATTCTGCTGCAGAGCGGAGGCCAGATCGTGACTTTGCTCCAGCTCAAGCAGGCGCTCTGGGGCGATACGCACGTCAGTGCGGACAGCCTCCCCAAGTGCATGTCCTCGCTCCGTGCGCACCTTCAACCGGAAGAGTGCATTCAAACCGTGTACAAGCGGGGTTATCGCTTTGTCGCGGAAGTACAGCCTTATATTCCGGCCCATGCGGCTGCGCTGCCGCGCCTGGCCATTCCTCCATTTACCACCGAGCCCGGAATCCCAGAGCATCTGGGCGTCGTCATTGCGGAAGAAACCACTGCCCGGCTCAGCAACGCACCGGGACGCCTGGTTTCCGTGCTGGCACGGGATTCGGCCTTCACGCTCGCGGCCCGCGGATTCACCGCGGTCCAGGTGGGCGAGGCTCTGCACGCCGACCTCGTACTGGCCGGATCGTTGCGCACGCTCACGGATCACTTCCGTCTCCGTGTCGAGATGATCCGCGTGGCCGATGGCGTCCAGATCTGGGTCGAGGATCTGCTAGTCGACCGTGAAAAGGTTGCTGGAATCGAAAACGACCTGGCCACCCGCCTCGACTTCCGCGTCAAGACACTTCTGATGCGTCCAAATCTCGATCGCGCCAACGCGTTCCAGGAATCGATCCTGCACGACCGGCATTCCGCGCACGCGTTCGACTGGACCAGGAATCGCTCCATTCCCGCGGGCACAACGCCTTCGAGAGAGAGTCATACAGAGCTCGACGGCGTTTACGCCTCGGCCGCCCCAGCTCCCGCCGAGACGCTTTCTGCCGGCAAGAAGGAGGCGTATGAGGTGTACCTGCGCGGCCATCATGAATGGCAATCGTTCGAGCGCCATCGCATGCAGGATGGTCAGCAACATTTGATCCGCGCCATCGAACTCGATCCGTCGCTGCTTGCCGCGCGCATCGATCTGGCAAATCTCAGCGTCGCACAGGCAATTTACGGAGTTTCTGCACCGGTCGTGGCGGCGGAACAGATTCGCCGTACAGTTGCCCCGATTTCAGACCTGACGCGACAAGCGCGCGAGGCGCTGCCGGCGCTGGCCTGGACGCAATTTCATTTCGATCGCGATTTGCCGGCCGCACTCCGCACGTTCGCGCAATGCGTCGATCTTCCCCACGATCCCTGGGTCACGCGTATCCGTTCCATGTTTGCCCTCAGCCGCCACCGTTTTTCTGAAGCGGTTGCACTCCTCAAGGCCGCAATCGAGCTGGATCCGTATGCTCCCTGGCTGCAGGCTCGTCTCGCGTGGGCACTTCATCTGGAAGGCCGGACAGAAGAGAGCGTGGCGCAGGTCGAGAAAGCGGCGCGGCTGGTTCCCGATCATGAGGGACCGGCGCTGTATGGCGCGATGATCCTCGCATGCAATGGCCACGCCGCGCGTGCGATTCAACTCGCGGAAAAGCTGGTCCGGAAGCAACCCTATTTCGATCTGGCCGTCATCACCCAGGCATACGCGCTGGCCTGTGCCGGCCGCTCTGCCGAAGCTCGGGCCATTCTCGAACGCATCGAGTGGCTCCGCCGCGAACGCTTCGTCATGAACAGCTTCACTCCAGCAGTCTTGCTCGAACTCGGCGAGGTGGATGCGGCACTCGCAGTCCTCCATGCCTCCAACCAGTCCCGATGCCCGTGGTTTTTCCAGATTCTTTGCGACCCGCGCCTCAACCGCCTGCACGGCAACCCCGCATTCGAGCAACTCCGCTTTATCCTGCCGCAAATGGAGATCGCCGTGGCCAACGACCCACGTCATTCCTCGCCTGAGCGAGGACCCTCCACTTCCTACGGGCATCCTTCCTGATTCCCACCAGGATTCGCATCGGATTTCGGCCTCTGTCCCAAGTCCATTGGCGACGCCGACAGAGATGAATCGCGTGCAGTAAACCGATAAACCTAGCCAGACCCAGCCCTCGCCTTGTAGAGTTCGTAGCGGCCATCTTTTCAATTCCGGAACCAGGCCTGCGGAGGAGTTTCCGATGTCTTTCCGTCCCTCATTTGCCGTGCCCGTTATCGCCATCGTCGCTTTGCTCTCTTCTTCCGGCGCTTCTGCTCAGCAAGCTCCCTATCTCGATACCAAGCTGCCCGCGGCCAAACGCGCACACGACCTGGTGGGGCGCATGACGCTGGAGGAGAAGGTCTCCCAACTCGAGGACTGGGCGACCGCGATCCCGCGGCTCGGCATCCCCGACTACCAGACTTGGAATGAGGCCCTGCACGGCGTTGCGCGCGCGGGATATGCGACCGTATTTCCGCAGGCGATTGGGATGGGGGCAACCTGGGACCCGGACATTGTGCGCTCGATGGGCACGGTGATCTCCACCGAAGCGCGCGCGAAGTTCAATGCGGCGCAACGCCAGGACAATCACCGAATTTTTTACGGGCTTACCTTCTGGTCGCCGAATATCAACATCTTTCGCGACCCGCGCTGGGGACGCGGCCAGGAGACCTACGGCGAAGATCCCTTTTTGACCGGGAAACTCGGCGTCGCCTTTGTCCACGGTGTGCAGGGAGAAGACCTTGATCACTTGCGCGCTGTCGCCACCAGCAAGCACTTCGCAGTGCATTCCGGTCCCGAATCGCTCCGCCATGGTTTCAACGTCGACCCCAGCGCGCGCGATCTTGAAGAGACATATCTGCCCGCGTTCCGCGCTACGGTTACCGACGGCCACGTGCAGTCGGTGATGTGCGCATACAACTCGATCGACGAATTTCCCGCCTGCACGAACAAGATGCTTCTCAAAGATCATCTTCGCGACGCGTGGGGATTCAAGGGCTTCGTGGTCTCGGACTGCGGCGCCATTGTCGACGTAAACCAAGGCCACAAGAAGACCCCGGACATCACCCACTCCGCGGCGATGGCGCTGCAAGCCGGTACCGACCTCTCCTGCAGCATATGGACCCCGGGATTCAATACACTCGCGGACGCGGTGCATCAAGGCCTGGTCAGCGAAGACCTCGTGACCCAGGCGGCCGAGCGCCTCTACACCGCGCGTTTCAGGCTCGGACTGTTTGACATCCTCGGTACCTCGGTGCTCGACCGCGTTCCCTTTGGCATGGCCGGCTCGGTCCCCAACCGCCAGACTTCTCTGAAGGCTGCTGAAGAAAGCATCGTCCTTCTCAAAAACTCAGGGGTGCTGCCCCTGAAAGAGGCGCCGGGACATATCGCGGTGGTCGGGCCAACAGCAGATCTGCTGCCCTCGATCCTCGGCAACTATGTCGGCACTCCTGTCTCGCCGGTGACGCCGCTGGATGGCATGTTGCGGCAATTCCGCACTTCGGCGATTCTGTATGCGCAAGGCTCTACCCTGGCGGAAGGCGTGGGTGTGCCGGTGCCGCGCAGTGCTTTCGGGATTGGCAAGGGTCTTCGCACCGAGTTCTTTCCTACCCCGGATCTGACCGGGCGTGCCGTGGCGATCCGTACCGAGCCGGCCGTGCAATCGGATTGGGAGAATGCCCGGCCCGTGCCGCAACTTGAGACCAGCAATTACTCCGTCCGCTGGTCCGGCGCCATCACGCCACCCGCGCCGGGTCACTACGTGTTTTCCCTCGAGTCTGGTGACAGCTTCCCATACTCGCCGGTCGAGACCTACCGCCTCTCCCTCGACGGCAAGGTCATCTCCGAGGGCAGCCTGCGACAGGGCGGCGATCTCTCGGCCATGGGCAACTTCAAAGCCGCCCCCGGGGCTTCGCCCACCGCGCCGCCCGTCATGCAGTTTCCCAAGGTGCCGTCGATCCCGTTCGACTTTGCCGACACCAATCCGCATGAGTTCAAGCTCGAATACACACACTCTGGCGATCAGGCGGGCGGCGGACTCACTTTGAAGTGGGAGGCGCCGGCACAGGCTCTGCTCGACGAAGCAGTTTCGCAGGCAAAGCAGGCGGATGTCGTTGTGGCATTCGTGGGTCTCTCGCCGCAGCTCGAGGGCGAGGAGATGAATATCAAGATCGATGGCTTCAGCGGCGGCGACCGCACCAGCATTGACTTGCCCGCTCCGCAACAGAAGCTGCTCGAAGCCGTCGCCGCGACGGGCAAGCCGCTCATCGTGGTTCTGCAGAGCGGAAGCGCGGTCGCTCTGAACTGGGCGAACGAGCATGCACAGGCGATCCTGGAAGCCTGGTATCCGGGCGTGGACGGAGGCAGTGCCATTGCGCACACGCTGGCCGGCCTGAACAACCCTGCCGGCCGCCTGCCCGTGACCTTCTACTCCAATCTCGATGGACTGCCGGCCTTCACTGACTACAACTTCAAGACCAAGACCGGCGGCCGCACCTATCGCTATTACCCGGGGAAGCCGCTCTGGGGCTTCGGCTATGGGCTCAGTTATTCCTCGTTCAAATACGGGGCAGTAAAGCTCTCCGCCGACTCGCTCAAGGCGGCTGAATTGGGCAGCGCATCCGGCGTCCCTCCGTTCACCGCAACCGTGACCGTCACCAACTCGGGGAAGGTCGCCGGGGATGAGGTGGTTGAGGCGTACTTGAAGACACCGCAGGCGGACGGGCCAATCCACTCCCTCGTCGGCTTCGAGCGCGTGAATATTCCAGCCGGAGAGAGCCGCGACGTGACCGTCACCCTTGATCCACGTTCCCTTTCCAGCGTAGACAACGATGGCAATCGTGCGATTCTGCCCGGAAAATACATCCTCACGTTGGGCAGCGCGCAGCCTCAGGAAACGCAAGCGAAGGCGGAAGCGACGTTTACCGTGCAGGGCAAACAGGAACTCTCCAAATAGAGTTCGCCAAAGCGCAGAAAAAAGGGCAGACTGTCGCAGTCTGCCCTTCCGCCTTCGCGGCAGTTCTTTCCGAGAAATTCTCTATTCCTTCGGCACCACGGCCACGTGCATGCGGCGTTCTTCCTGCCGCGCCAACATGCGATCCTGGCGTTCTGCACGCTTGCGCTCGGCTCGTTCCATTTTCTCTTCGTGGGCAAGGCGACGCCGCTCCATCCGCTCGATAAGGGCCTCGGGGTCATCGCTGCGGAACAGGCCGACAAAAGCGCAAAGCAACGACCAGGCCAAAACAAGAGACCCCAGCGCCAGCAAACCCAGGCCGCCAACAGCCGCGGGCCCTGTGGTTGCGATCGACAGATTCACACTCGCTGCCGAAACCGGGTAAGCCGCATTTGCACCCGCCGTTCCATGGCCGTACATGAAGATCATGGTCAATCCGGCGCCTAACAACAACACTGCGAGGATGATCGGTCCGTCCGACTTCATAGCTCCACCTCGAGAAAGAAAATGCGGCACGCGTCCCCCGCGTACCCATTCGAGCCCACACTCCGGGTCGTCGATGTTTATTGAGATGCTTTCGGGGCCGCAAATGCCGCCTCGCCGGGCAAATTCGCCTCGTCCTAACGGAGTGACTCACATCACATCCCTCGGAAGCTCATTCCTCAAGAATTTAGACAGAAGATGTGGACAGTTCCTCATCGCTGGTGTCTCATTCCAGCATCGTTCCCACCTTTCACGGAGGTACCGTGTTCCTAGGAATTTTGAAAGAAGCAGCTCCCGGGGAGACCCGCGTCGCGTTGCTTCCCGAAAGCTTGAAATCCCTCGTCGCACAGGGCGTTACGGTGCACGTCGAGTCCGGCGCCGGCCTCGCCGCGGGCGCCTCCAATGCCGCCTACATTGAAGCCGGGGCGGCCGTTGTTGCCGATCGCGCAGAATTGCTCGCCGCAGCCGACGTGCTGCCCGTGGTCAATGCTCCCAGTTCTGCCGATCAAAGACTTCTCAAACCGGGCGCGGTCGTCATCGGCTTTCTCAAACCACTGGACGCGCCTCAATATCTTGCGGAAGCGATTGCGCGGCCTGCAACCCTTTTCAGCATGGAGCTCGTTCCACGGATCAGCCGCGCACAATCGATGGACGCGCTCTCTTCAATGGCTACCGTGGCAGGGTACAAGGCCGTGATTGCTGCGGCTGACCGTCTGCCGCGTCTCTTTCCCATGCTGATGACGGCTGCAGGAACCATCCCTCCAGCGCGCGTCCTTGTGATTGGCGCGGGAGTGGCCGGGTTGCAGGCGATCGCCACTGCGCGGCGGCTGGGCGCGGTTGTGGAGGCGTACGATGTGCGCGCCGCCGCGGGTGAGCAGGTTCGCTCGCTCGGCGCGCGGTTCCTTGACGTTGATCTGGGCGGCATCAACACCGAGGGCGGCGGTGGCTATGCGGCCGAACTGACTGAGGAAGCACTCGACCGCGGCCGCGACCTGATTACTCGAACCGCGGCTCACTCGGACGTGATTGTCACTACCGCACAAGTTCCCGGACGTCCCGCGCCGCGCCTCATTCGCCGGGAAGCCATTGAAGCGATGAAGCCCGGCTCGGTCCTCGTGGACCTGGCCGCGCCGGCCGGAGGAAACTGCGAACTTACCCAGCCCGGTGTCGAACAACAGCACAACGGAGTCACGCTGCTTGCGCCATTGAACCTGCCGGCCGAGGTCCCCGTCCACGCCAGCCAGCTCTACGCGCGCAATATTCTCAACTTCCTCGCACTGATCTTGAAAAAGGGCGAGCTCACAGTCGATTTGAACGATGAGGTCCTGGCCGGCGCCTGTGTCGCCCACAACGGCAGCCCCGTCAATACCCGGGTTGCCAAACTTCTCGAACCAGCACCCGCTAGCTAATGGCTGAAAGCTGAGAGCTGAATTCATGAATCCTGCTGTCCTTATCGCTTCGGTCTATGTGTTCGCACTGGCTGCCTTTCTCGGCTACCAGGTCATCAGCCGCGTGCCGCCGCTCTTGCACACGCCGCTGATGTCGGCGACGAACGCTATCTCCGGCATCTCGCTCATTGGATCGCTGGTGCTGGCCGGCGCCAAAGGCTACCCGCTCCCCGCTCACATCCTGGGCTTCGTGGCGGTGACCACAGCGACCGTCAATGTGGTCGGCGGGTTCGGCATTACCGACCGGATGCTCAAGATGTTCGGCAAGCGCAAGACCGAGAAGAAGGAGGCCGCGAAGTGACATTGACCTCCTACTTCATGGAAGCGACCTACCTGGTTGCGTCGATCCTTTTCATCCTCTCGCTCAAGATGATGTCTCACCCGGAGACGGCGCGGCGCGGCATGTTTCTGGCCGAGGGCGGCATGTTCGCCGCCATCGTGGGTACGCTGGTCGGCGCGCACATCGTCACCTGGGTTTGGCTCATTGCCGGTTTGACCATAGGCTCTGTCATCGGCGCGTGGATGGCGGTGAGCGTTCCGATGACCGCGATGCCGCAACGGACCGCGTTGTCGCACGCGTTTGGCGCGCTCGCGGCCGCGCTTGTCGGCATCGGCGAGTTCCTGGTGAAAGCGCCTGAGATGAGCGTGGTTACGCGCGGAGCACTGGGCTTTGAGGTCATGCTCGGCGCACTGACAACGACCGGCTCGCTCATCGCTGCAGGCAAGCTCCAGGGCGTTATCGCCGGCAAGCCGGTGCAGTTTCGCGGGCAGAACGCGCTCAATCTTCTCATTGCGCTGGCCATGGTTGCGAGCTTCGTCTTTTTCTGGATCCATCCGGAGACCGTCGCTGCCTTCTACACGATGCTGGGGCTTGCCTTCCTGTTCGGCGTCACTTCTCGTGATTCCCATTGGCTCAGCGGATATGCCCGTGGTGATGTCGCTGCTGAATTCGTACGCGGGACTCGCTGCCGCCGCAACGGGATTTGTTCTCGGAAACAATGTATTGATCATCGCTGGAACGCTGGACGGGTTCTCGGGCTTCATTCTCTCCGTGCTGATGTGCAAGGCGATGAATCGCTCCATCACCAATGTTCTGTTTGGCGGGTTCGGCGCCGTCATCGCCGAAGCGACTTCGGCCAATGCGGGCGCGATTATGCGGGAGATCACCCTGGATGACGCGGCGATGCAGTTAGCGTTTGCTAACCGTGTCGTCTTCGTTCCCGGCTACGGACTGGCCACCGCCCAGGCACAGCATGCCGTGCGCGAACTCGCCGAGCTGCTCGAAGGGCGGGGCGTTACCGTGAAGTACGCGATCCATCCCGTTGCCGGCCGCATGCCCGGCCACATGAACGTTCTGCTGGCCGAGGCCAACGTTCCGTACGCTGCCCTCTATGAGATGGAACAGATCAATCCTGAGTTTCCGTCCACGGATGTCGCTGTGGTGATCGGCGCCAACGACGTGGTCAATCCCGACGCGCGCGATAATCCCAAGTCGCTGATCGCGGGCATGCCGATTCTCGAAGTTGATCGCGCCAAGTCCGTCATCGTTCTGAAGCGGGGGCAGGGGCGCGGATTCTCGGGTCTGGAGAACCCGCTGTTTTTCAAGACATGCACCGCCATGCTCTACGGGGACGCGAAGTCCACGCTCACGCATCTCGCTCAGGCCGTGCAACACGTCTGACGTGCATCCCCATCTCTCCCGGACGCGCCAGGCCGGGAACACTTGCGTGCAGACAAAAATCGGCGGCAAGAGGATCGCCCCTTGCCGCCATCGGTTTTGCGTTCAACCGTATTTGCTCTCTGCCTGTATTACCACCTGTTAGACGGGAATTCCGTCGATCGGTTGCTACTGCATTCCATTCACGGGAGGAGGGGGCGGGGCGAAGGCTGCATCATCGCCCAGCAGGCTCTGCGGTCCACCCGGGGGAGGGCCTTGACCATCGGCCGGGGCCGAAGGCGCACGATCGCGCCACGAGACGCATGCCCGGTCCTGGATGTGGCCGGCTTGCCCGGTCTGCTTCCAGCTGCTTCCACTGTTCCGGCGTCAGCTTGCTGCGAATGGCGAGCAAGAAACGCGCATTGGCCTTCTCCAGTTCGGCACGCGCCTGCGCGATCTTGTCGATCTGCGCGAGGATATTGCCCTCGTTGGGCTGATCCTCTTTCATCAACGGTCCCAATTCGAGTTCTGCCTTCTCCAGCGTGCCGCGCAGATCGACCAGCGTTTCACGATGCTGTTGCAGCGTGTCATCCATCGACTTCCGCTGGGCATCCGTCAGCTTCAGCTTGGCTGCTTCGGTGGGATTGTTCCACCAACGGCCATGCTCGCCCATCGCACGCTCCATGGGCGGACGATGCATGCCGAATCCAGGCCCAGGACCCGGCCCGGCAGCATTCGGATCAGGAGTGCCCTGCGCAAACCCTGTTGTCGCCATGAATGCGGCGGCAACCCCCAGAAACAATTTCACGCCCCATGTACCTCTCATCTTTTTCTCCTCACCCTTGCCAAGGGTTCATTGCTTCAATTGGTCGACTCAAAGAATTTTCATTTCGTCTCTTCGTCGTTCATCATCTCTGCGAGAGGCTCCAAAGCACTTGGCACCTGGCGTGAGATGTCGCTATCCACGCCTGCCATGAGCGCTTCATCGGTCTCCTTCGCCGCCTGCTCTTCGCGAAGCTGTCTCTGCTGGTCCGCTGCTCGCTGCGCAGCCGCCATGCGTGCCGCTTCGATTCGGTGATTCCGTTCCATCAGCCCGCCACTGAATGTGCCCGCAACCAGCAAGCATCCCATCGCCCAACCCAGGGCCACGCGCCAACTGCGGTGCCGCACCTCGGCCGCGAGCGTGCGCGGACGGCTATACGCGGCGTCACTCCAGGCGTGCATGCTGCTCTTGAAGTCGTTCAGAGCTGTTTCCAACTCTTCGTCTGAGATCCCCATGATCCGATGCTCCTGCCCGTTGCCCGGGTCGTCCAACTTATCCCTCATCGTTTGCCCCCCAACTCTGCCCGCACCCGCGCCACCGCTCGCGACAGATGCGCTTTTACCGTTCCCTCGCTTAATCCGGTCGCCGTCGCGATCTCGTTCAAATCCTGCTCCTCAACATAGCGAAGCAGGAAAACCGTCCGCTGCCGCTCGCTCAAGGACCGGACGGCCGCCCACACCTGACCTACCCGCTCGCGCGCCAGCATCTTCTGCTCCACCGAACTCTCGCCGCTTGGCAGCCACTCGCTGGCTTCGTCCAAATCCACGCCATTGGTGCGCGTCGTCCGCCAGAACTGAATGCGTCGGTTGCGCCAATGGTCCTTTTGCAGATTGATCGCGATCCGCATGAGCCACGTCATGGCTGTGGACTCGCCGCGGAAACTCGACCAATTGCGGTGCGCCTTGAGAAAACACTCCTGGGTCAGCGTCTCTGCCAGATCGACGTCGCGCGTCGACGCCAGCAGGAACCGAAATATCTGCGGCCGGTGCTTCTCGACCACGAGCGCAAATTCCTGCGCCGCGGCCTCGTCTGCCGTTGTTATGGCCATTGCGTCCAATGCAGTGCCGGCTGCCATCACCCTAGTAGACGCCCGCACAAAGCCCGAGTTTACAGTGGGATCGAGATTTCTCGCCCGAAGGCACAGCAGCTGGCTTTCTGTCTGAAGGACGCCGGGCTATCCGCTTTTGCTCCATCGAGTCAGAAGTCCACCCTGCCGAACTCCGTTTGCGCCCCACAGGATCGAAATCACTGCTGACCGGCACTGGCTCGAAGAGTAGCCCATAATGGAGACTGGTAGCTAAAACTGCCAGAATCCAAAGGATCTATGACCCTGAAGCAACGCGGCATTCTTCTCGCCTTTACCCTGATCTCTACGCTCACCCTGGCGCAACAGGAAACGCCAAGAAATCCCCCACCCGATAACTCGCAAACCACAACCACATCGACGACCTCAAGCGTGCAGGACGCACCCGTTCCACCGCCCATGACCAAGAGCGAGATGAAGGCCCAGAGGAAACGCCAGAAGCTCGAGGAGCAATCCGCCAAGGCACACGCAAAGGCGCAAAAAGACAAAGCCGACGCGTTAAAGCAGGAAAACAAGTCCACCGACGCGGCCGAAAAGGCAAACTCCCCTCAATAACCCGTCCGATCCTCACCTGCATTTACGCCTGAATCCTTCCGCAATGCGTTTGCTTCCTGCCCTGGCAGGAAGCGCATCTCCCACGCGGTCGTATTCTGACCGGCTTGTTCCGCGATTGCGCGGAGAGTGACCGATCCGGGCTGATCGGGGTACTCGGCAAATGCACAAGGAACGGTGACGGCGGCAATCGGCACGCAAAACGCATTCCGTGACTGCCGATCGCTGGGCAGCGGCCGTTCCCTGCCCACCTGCAGCCGGTTTTCGGTTGTCAGCTCATTGAAGTAGGCAGGGTTGTCCGCCGCGGCCGCGCTCAGCAACCACGGGCCGAACCAGTACGAAACCCGGCTATCCGGACCGGAGTTGGTGCGCAGTTTCATCGCGTATTGGACCTCCACGGAATCCCCTGGGTTCCACGCGCGCTCGATGCTGGCGTAGCCGTCCTTCTCCTCTGCGAGCCCCCCGGGCCCATTCGCGTGCAGCGTCATCTTCTCGGCCCAGGCCGGTTTGCGCACGCGCAGCCGATGCACACCGGGCTTCGCCGCCGCGATACGGATGCGAACCGTGCCGTTCTCTTCGAATGAGGACTCAGCCACGGCCGAAAGCGTATCCGTGGTGAATCGCCCTTGCAGCGGCATTTCATAGGACAATCCGTCTTCCGTTACACGGAACACATTTGAGTCAATATCAGGAAAAGCCCGAAGGCCGTGCAACGTGCAGCACCACCACGCGCGTGCTGCGCCAGCGCCCGAAAAGCCCGTGTCGGTGTACACGCGATGCCCGAAATCTCCGGTCGCAAACTGGTTGAAGGCCAGCTCGTTGAAGACGGCGCGCTCGGCGGTTTCCAGATATCTTGCCTTGCGGGTGGCGGACCACAATTGCAGGTTCAGCCGCACCCAATCCGCCTCGCCGCAGCCCTCGGTACGGTGGTTGTTCGGGCTCCAGCCCTCCGGCACGCCTCCTGTGATTAACGCGTCGTTCGACGCGGAGATGTCCTCCCAGGCCGTTTCGCATTGCTGCAGCAACCGAGCATCCTGCGTTGTGGAGTGCAGCTCCATTACGCCGCGCAGGCTCGTCAGGTAGCCATGCACATGATCACTCGGCCGCCGCTCGATTGCGCCTGCAATCTGCACGGTCAAATCGCGGTAACGCTCATCCCTGGTTGCCGCGTACAGAAGAGCGAGCCCCTCGGTTTGCTGTGTCCAGCAGATGTAGCTCGAAGCGAAATGCTGCGCGCCGAATTGCTGGCGAACTCGATCCGACAGCATGAGCGGGCCGATTCCGACCAGCCAGTCGCCGAGCCGCCGGCAGGTTGCAAGCGTAGCTTCGGTCGGCTTGAGCCGGTGGTATTCCATCAGCCCAACCAACAACCGGCCGTTGCCCCAGAGCAACGCGAGGTCAGCGTCGGTCAGGTTCTCTGCGTGAAATCCAGCGCCAAAGTATCCCTCCGGCTTCTGCAGCGCGATCACCTTGGCCACCAGGCGATCCAGGTTGGGGAATTCCATTCCATACACCCGGGTCGCTGTGGCCAAGGCGCCGATGTAGCGGCCCGAAAGGTCTCCACTGAACTCTGTAAAGCGCCGAACCGGCGCCGGACGCACGTCGGCAAGCAAAAACTCCTCGGTGTAAGCCGGCGATTGACCCTTGAGCACGCGCTGCAAAGTCAGGTCGAGCCGAGGCATGCCGGCAGCACTTGCGGCTGCGCTCTCGAAGTGCTCGCGCTCCAAGCGGGGCCAAACGCTCTCCGCACGCGCCGCGGCTGCCGCCATGGGAAGGAACGCAGCGCCCTGCACAAATCTCCGTCGATCCATTCGACCTTCTCTCCGTTTGAAACGTGCCTATTCTAACGCCGGGGCCACACAGCCAACGCGCTACACTGGTCAGGAAATCACTTATTCGCAGCCGCACGCCCTGAGGACTTCATGCTGCTCACCGCTCTTCGCCAACAGGTTCTCCGCGCCAATCAGGAGATTGCTCGCCGGGGATTGGCTCCGCACACCTTCGGCAACGCCAGCGGGGTCGACCGCTACGGCCGCGAGCCGCTCGTGGTCATCAAGCCCAGTGGCGTCGACTACGAAAAGCTGACTCCGGGTGACCTGGTCGTCACCGACCTCGATGGCAAGATCGTTGAAGGGTCGCTGCGGCCCTCGAGCGACCTCGACACCCACACGTATCTCTATAAAGAGTTTCCGACAATCGGTGGAATCGTCCACACGCACTCTGAGTTTGCAACTTCGTGGGCTCAAGCAGGCCAGGCCCTTCCATGCCTTGGCACCACCCACGCGGATTACTTCCATGGCTCCGTTCCCGTCACCGAACCGCTCACTGCGGACGAGGTAGCAGACGGCTATGTCCGCTCCACCGGCGCGGTGATCGTACGCTGTTTTCGAGCCGGGAATCTTGACCCGATTGCGATGCCGGGCGTCCTTGTCGCAGGACATGCGCCCTTCGCCTGGGGTCGCACCCCCGAGGAGGCGGTAGAGCACGCCGACGTGCTGGAATATGTGGCGCGGCTCGCCTTCCGCACCGGGCTGATCCGATCCTTCGCCGGGCTTAGCGGACTGTCCGATTGCAGCATTCCCGTGTACGTTTCTGAACATCACTACCAGCGCAAACATGGACCCAAAGCCACCTACGGTCAGTCCTGATGCTTCGCCGTCGTGATTACCCTTTGAAATGCCCTCGAGAACCGCAAATCGCAGTTCAATACCCCGATTGCAATTCTTGAGATTTTCGCTAACCCATCCCTTTCCATCCGCCTACCTCTTTCCATAGGCAGTTCCAATTCCGCAGATCGCGCCTACCATTTCCTGCATTTTCACGTCTCTCTGAAAGAGAGAACCGCTGCGCTGATTGTATGCAAGGATTAACATGTCATGTATTATCAATTACTTATAGCCATTCCCTGCGGGCTTTGCTGAGATCGCGCTCTGGCATTCAACGTGCTCTATCATAGAAAGATGTAGCGGAACCGATGGAGAAGAGCCTCTTCAACCGTTTGCAGGCGACTGCCCTGGCCCTGGCCACGGCGGGTCTGATCCTGCTTGCGGTCTTGAACTTCCGCCAGGAGTCCCAGTTCCAGCAGCCGGACGATGGTGTCTGGTGGCGCGAAGTCCACGGCGGGCTTGAGGCGATTAAGGTTCTTCCCAACAGCCCTGCCCAGCGCGCCGGCATCCAGCAGGGCGATCTTCTTACCGCCGCGGCGGTCGTGCGGGACACGACTTTTCAACATACGACACTGGCGCCGCAGCAGGATTTCCTCGCGAACAGGAAATCCCTTGCGGCTACGCCGGAACCAACCGCGCGTGAAGTTCTGCCCAAGAACGCGGTTGCTCATGTGGCAGATCTCGAGCGCATCCTCTACCGCACAGGGGTCTATGAGAAGGCCAGTTACGCCATCAGCCGTGGCGGAAATCTGATCGACACCCCTTTCATTGTCATTCCAGCGCCGGCAGACCGCGGCCTGACGCAAGCCCAGCGCGCTATCGGGCTCGTCTACCTGGCGATCGGCATTTATGTTCTTTTTCGCCGCTGGGGAGCGGCCCGCGCCACCCACTTCTACTTGTTTTGCCTGGTTTCTTTCGCGCTGTGCGCGCTGAAGTACACAGGTGAGCTCAATATTCTCGACTGGAGCGTCTTCTGGCTGAACATTGCCGCCGAATCGCTGCAGCCGGCGCTCTTCCTCCACTTCGCACTCAGCTTCCCGGAGGAGCGCCTGAAGCACCTCCGCAGGCGCTGGCTGCTGCCCGTCGTCTATTTGCCGGGGGCTGCGCTCTTCGGCCTGTGGCTCTGGGCGATTGAAACCCGGCAGGCGACCGAACTGCTCAAGCATCGGCTCGATCAAACCGGCACCGCCTACGATGTCGCCTTTTACATCCTGGCCGCGCTTCTCTTCCTGCGCAGCTCGCGCAAAGCCGATTCACCTTTGCTCCGCCAGCAGTTGAAGTGGGTCACGCGGGGTACGCTGCTGGCGGTTTTGCCCTTCACGCTGATCTACGCGATTCCCTTCCTGCTCGATCTGAACGTGGACCGCCGCATCACTGACCTGGCAGGGCTCTCGCTGGTCTTTCTGCCGCTGACCTTCAGTTGGGCAATTGTCCGTTACCGGTTGATGGATACGGACCTGATCTTCAAGCGCGGCGTGGCCTACATGCTGGCGACGGGATTGATCATCGCCGGGTATGTGGGCACAGTTGCCCTTATCTCCGTTTGGGTACACAACGCCATGCCGGAGGCGGTGCGCGAGACGGGCCTGGTGCTTGCCATTGTGCTTACGGCTCTGGTGTTCGATCCGTTGAAACGGCGCATTCAGGGCTGGGTTGACCGCGCTTTCGATCGCCACCGTTACGACTATCGCAAAGCGCTCGTGGATTTCGGCCGCGGCCTGAGTTCGGAGACGAATCTCGAGGCTCTGCTGGCCTCGATTGTTGAGCGCCTGCCACGTACGCTGCTGGTGGCCCGCGTGGCGGTTTTCCTGGTGGAGGATTCGGGGCGGTTGCGGCTCGCCGCTTCGCACGGCCTGCCGCCGGAAGTACGATCTGCACCTGCAGGCGGGAGTGATGAATCGCTGGCTCTCGACTTCCTCAACTTCGATCAGGCTCAGGATCACTCGCACATCTTTCTGGAGAACGCGCAGGCCTCTCTTCATCTCCCTCCCAATCAGCAGCGCACCGCAGCGCTGCTTGACCTGAATTACTATCTGCCGTGCCGTGTGGCAGCGAGCACCGCGCAGGATGGCACGGCAGCACCGCGCACGATCGCCGTGATCGGGCTTGGCCGTACCATCGGCGGCGACTTCCTCTCTTCTGAAGATGTGGAGCTGCTGGAATCTCTCGCCAGCTACATCGGCATTGCGCTGCAGAATGCACGCCTGTACACGCGCCTGGAAGAAAAAATCGGCGAGTTCGAACGACTGAAGGAGTTCAACGAGAACATCGTCGAATCGATCAACGTGGGCATTCTTGCCATCGACCTTGAAGACCGCATCGAGAGCTGGAATGCCCAGATGGAGTCGATGTACGCCTTCAGCCGTGCCGAAGCTCTCGGCCAGGAACTTCGTTCTGTCTTTCCCGCAGACTTTGTCGATGCCCTTGCCAGCTTCCGCAACGAGCAAGGCGTCCACCACCTCTACAAGTTCCGCATCACCACGCGCGCCGGCGAGCAGCGCACCGCCAACATTGCCGTTGCTCCACTGCTCGATCGCGATTTCAACTCCGTGGGCCGCATCATCCTTGTCGATGACATCACGGAGCGCGTTACTCTCGAGTCGCAACTCGCGCAGGCCGACAAGCTCAGTTCCATCGGACTGCTCGCTGCCGGCGTGGCCCATGAGATCAACACGCCACTGGCCGTAATCTCGAGCTATGCGCAGATGCTCTCCAAGCAGCTCCGCTCGGACACGCGTTTGAGCCCGGTGCTCGACAAGATCACACAGCAGAGCTTCCGCGCTGCCGAAATCGCGAATGGATTGCTCAACTTCTCGCGCACGTCCACGACGGAATTCCGCGAGACCAACCTCAATCAGGTCATTCGCGACACACTCTCGCTGCTCGAACATCAGTTCAAGACGGCGCAGATTTCTGTCGCGCTCGATCTGGCCGATGAGCTTCCGGCCATCAACGGCAATCCCGGAAAACTTCAGCAGGTCTTTCTCAATCTATTGCTCAACGCGAAAGACGCCATGCCCAGCGGCGGAAATCTGCATGTGGCAACGTCCGTCAACGGCCACGTGGAAGCGCGCATCACCGACTCCGGCTCAGGCATTGCGCCGGAACATCTGAAGCGTATCTACGATCCGTTCTTCACAACCAAGACCACTCCCAAGCCCGGCGATCGCCGCGGCACCGGTCTTGGGCTCTCGGTTTCCTACGGCATTATTCAGGAGCACGCCGGCAAAATTCACGTGGAGAGTGCTGTCGGCTCCGGCACCACTTTCCAGCTCGAGTTTCCTCTCATAAGGAATTCCGTACATGCCTGAGGTCGATCTCCCTGTTCAATTTTCCGCATCCTCGTCCGCAGTCAACGAAGCCGCTTCCGGCGTAAGTATCCTCGTGATCGACGACGAGGCCGCGATTCGCGAGTCCCTCGAAGTCCTTCTTGGCCTCGAAGGCTATTCGGTTCGCATGGCCAGCGATGGAGAACAGGGTCTGCGGGTTCTGGAACTGGAAAACTTCGATCTCGTCCTGCTCGATCTCGCGCTCCCAGGCCAAAGCGGCCTCGAGCTTCTGCCCCAGATCAAAGAGCGGCAACCTGAGCTACCCGTCATCATGATTACGGCCTACGGAACAGTCGACAACGTGGTTGAAGCCGTGCGCGCGGGCGCCGAGAACTTCGTCCAGAAGCCCTGGGACAATGAGAAACTCCTCGCCGATGTCCGCTCGGCCGTAGCGCGTCACAAGGCGGAAGAAGAGAACCTTCAGCTCAAACGCACGCTCAAGCAGCGATATAACTTTCAGAACATCGTAGGCAAGAGCGAGAGTATGCTGCGCACATTCGACCTGGTTGCGCAGGTTGCGCCCAGCCGCTCCACCGTACTCATTCAGGGAGAGAGCGGCACCGGCAAAGAACTCGTCGCGAAAGCCATCCACGCCAACTCGCCGCGCAAGGACAAGCCCTTCGTCCCCGTGAACACTGGAGCCATGCCTTCCGAGCTGCTCGAGTCGACGCTCTTCGGGCACGTCAAGGGCGCATTCACTTCCGCCATCGCTTCGAAGAAAGGCCTGTTCGAAGTTGCCAACGGCGGCACCCTGTTCCTGGACGAGATCGCCACCATGGGCATGGACACGCAGGCCAAGATCCTCCGCGTTCTGCAAGACCGTCGCTTCATGCATCTGGGTGGAATTCAGGAGATTCAGGTCGATGTGCGCATCATTGCCGCCACCAACGTTGACCTGCGCACCGCCGTTCGCGACGGCCGCTTCCGCGAAGACCTCTTTTATCGCCTCAACGTCATCATGGTCGATCTGCCACCGCTGCGCGCCCGCCGCGAAGACATTCCGCTGCTCGCCGCCCACTTTCTTGAGTTCTACGCCAACGAAAATGGGCTCCCACCGCGCAAGCTTTCCGCCGATGCACTGCGTGCGCTGATCGACTACGATTGGCCCGGCAACGTACGTGAGTTAGAAAACTCGATCGAGCGCGGCGTCGTTCTTTCCTCCGGACCGGTGATTGGCTCCGATCTGTTACCCGGTCACATTACGGGCCGCAGTTTTCAGGACGCTCTTCTCGAACACAATCCCAACGCTTCGCTGTTCGACATTCTCGAGGACATCGAGCGCCGTATCATCATCGAGAAGCTCGAACGCTGCAACTGGAATCAGACCGACGCGGCCGAGCAGTTTCGCATTCCGCTTTCCACGCTCAATCAGAAGATCAAGCGGCTGAATATTGAGATTCGGAAGAGGATGCGGGAGTAGTCACGGACGGCATCTAGACCGCGGCGAGTTCTTCGTCTTCGACATGCGACTCGCTCTCCCGGCTCGATTCGACGGCGGCCAGCCAGCGCTTCAGGAAAACTCGCAAATCTCCTGGTGGACGCATGTAAATGTCAGCATCGGTCGCGCGGGGCTGTCTGCGCATGAGCACGCTCAAGTGCGCTCCATTCAGCGCATTTACAGCGCGGAACGCAGACTCATCTGTCAGGTCATCGCCTACATAAGCCACCGGTCCGTGGTGGCGGTTCTCAGCCACAATCGCTTCGACCGCACCGCCCTTGTCCCGCCCGACGCGCAGTTCCAGGCCCGCTTCAAACTTCAGCAGCCGCAGCCCGTCCATTTCCGCCAATGGCTCGAAGAGAGCACGCGTCTTCTTCTCCACGGCGCTCGCCTTCTGGGCTGATAATCCGCGCCAATGCATCACGCTCGCATTTGGCTTGTCTTCAAAGTGCCCGCCAAGGTTGTTCTTGCTCAAGTGCGCGCGCAACTCGTCGAGCTTGGCCATGGCTCGTGGGGATGCCTGCTCCATTTGGCGGCGGCCATTGGGCAAGATGCGTTCCGCTCCGTGCAGGCCCCAGACCTCCAGCGCGGGTCTCAATCCAAGCAATGGACCAATCTCTCCGGCTGGACGACCTGTGACCACTGCCATGCGCGTCCGTCCCTGTTGCTGGATCCGCGTCAACAGCGCCTGCACCCCGGCATAGGGCCGCGCTTGAAAGCGGTCCACGCGAAATGGCGCCATGGTGCCGTCATAGTCCAGCAGCAGCAGCGGGGTTGCGTCGTTCGTAAATGCGCTGAAAAATTCCTCTAATGTATTGTCCGCCTTAGAACTCAACCGATCCTCGCCTTCTCTACAGGCTTGCTGCGCCGATCAAAAGGGCTGGGCGTCGGCACCGAAATTGGTCCCGGCTTTGTGAACCCAAAGCCCTGCCCATCAAGCCGCAGATCGTGCAAATCTCCCAGAACATTGGCAGCCCAGCGATACACGTTGTGATCCATCAGGTAGCGCCGCATGTGCTGCATGCGCAGCCTGCGCTCGCTCCGGCTCATCTCGAGTCCCGAATGCACCGTCTCGGCCACCGCAGCAATGTCGTACGGATTCACCAGCAACGCATCGCGCAGTTCGCTGGCGGCTCCGGTGAATTTGCTCAGCACCAGCACGCCGTCTTCATCGGAGCGCGCTGCCACGTACTCTTTCGCCACCAGGTTCATGCCGTCGTGCAGCGAAGTCACCAGGCAGATGTCTGCGGCGCGATACCAGCGATCCACCTGCTGGTGTGAACACTGTTCTTCAATTAGAACGATTGGGCGCCAATACGCTGTCTGGAAGCGTTTGTTGATGCGCTCGGCAGTTTTCTCTACGTCGCGCCGGAGTTCTGCGTAGCTTGGGATCCTGGTCCGGCTCGGTGCTGCAATCTGCACCATGGTCAGGCGCTCCAGGTGGTATGGATGCCGCTCCAGAAGCTGCTCAATCGCGAGAAGGCGCTCGACGATGCCCTTCGTATAATCGAGCCGGTCCACGCCCAGCGCCACGATGTCGCAATTCACGCCGAACTCGTCAAGCAGGCTCTGTCGTCCCACCGAGCGAGAGCGGCCCATCGAAACTGTGCGCCCCAGCCCTGTTTTGTAGGCTCCTTCGACAACCACGCTTACGGGATACGGCCTGACCAGAGTCTTGTGCCCCAAACGCAGGGCCGTCATGTGCTCGCGATCGGTGCGCGCCTCAAGCACACTGTCGACCGACGCGAGAAAATTGCTGCAGTGCAGCGGAATATGGAAGCCGATCAGGTCCGCGCCCAGCAGGCCATCGAGAATATCGGGCTGCCACGGGCAGATACTGAATGACTCCGGATTTGGCCAGGGGATGTGCCAGAAAATGGCCACGCGTGCATCGGGACGCGCATTCTTAATCAGCCGCGGCAGCAGCGCAAAGTGATAATCCTGCACAAAAACGATCGGATCGGCGCACCCCTCCATCTCTTCGAGCAACGCGCCAGCGAACTTCTCGTTCACTTGCCGGTAAGCTTCCCAATCGGATTCGCGGAAGATGGGACGCGTATGAGCGATGTGGCACAAGGGCCAGAGTCCCTCGTTGGCAAACCCGTCGTAGTAGGCCGACTCTTCTTCGCTCGTCAGCCATACGCGCCGCAGCGTATAGCGCGGATCGCCGGGTGGCACGCGCAAGCGATCGTACTCGTCGACCATGGTGCGGTCTTCACCGCCGCTTCCGTGCGCGACCCACACGCCATCGCATGCGCGCAGCACCGGCTCAAGCGCTGTGACCAGTCCGCTGGGTGGAACCACGCACACCACTTCGCGGCCCTGGCGTACGTGCGCATAAGGCTCCCGGTTTGAGACGACAAAGATCTTGCTTGAGCCGAATCGCTCTTGCATGTGGACGGCTAAGCGCTCCTCGGTCCACACATGCTCGCCGGCATCGCGCAGCCGCGCCTCGGCCTGCGCCGCTGCGCGGGCTTCCACCAGGCTCTCGGCCATCGTTTCCACTTCGCGCGCCAGCGGGCGGAACAAGGCCAACTCCTCGATGCTCTCATCGGCATCGTCGCTCTGACCGGTGCGCAGCAGGCGCAAGCGCTCGGCCACGCGCATCATGGGCCGCATCAGGAACCACCGCACCATCAGCAGCGTGACGCCGACGATCAGCACCACGAATGCCGCGATCCTCCAGAAGCTGCGCCGCCAGACCGCATTGCCTTCCGCGCGGATAAAGCGTGCGTCCTCCACCAGGACCATGACCCCGTTCATCTGGTTGTCGCTTTTCAGAGGAATCGCATCTTCGAGCCATTGCCAGTCGTCGTGGTGGCCGAACACCGCAACCTCGGCGCCGCGCTTGCCGACTTTTTCGATGACTCCCGGCGTGAGCGCCTGCAGAACATCGTTCGGCCCAGCCGCTGCGAGCAAGCGCCCGCCCGGGTTGTAGATGGCCATGCCCAGCATCTCGCCGGCGCGCTGATGCTTCTGCACCGCGTCATTGATGGCGCTGACATTTCCCGTCGAAACAGCCTGTTCGATCTCCGGCTGCAGAATCGTGCCCATCCAAGCGGTGCGACGCGTTAACTCGCGACGCAACGCAAGCTTGTGGGCAAGCACGTCAAAGTAAGTCGACCCGACCGAAACGAGGGTCATCCCTACAATGAGCGCAAGGATCAGCCGCATGCGAAAGAATGGCATGTCATCACTCCTTGAACCGATTCGACAGGCCTTCTCGGAACAGGCCACGCTGTGCATTAGATGCACGTCAGCACATTGAGGGCCATGAAGTAACTTGTTGATACCACGGACGCAGGCTTGCCGGGCGGTCAGCGATTCAGGGAGTTTTTTGCCGCCGGCATGGAAATTTCTGCCCCATTCGTCCTCTAAAAGCAGAGCGATGCACCTTCATTCTAAGTCAACTGCCCCGCATGCGCTATCCTGTCGAGGACGGTGGAAAAATGGAACGACCTGCCCGTCGCCCCGCAGATCGTAGATAACTATGGCGATTGACGCTCTCGACAGGACGGCCAAAAACATCGTACTCACCGTGCAGGACTATTCCCTGTTCGCGGTTCGCTCCGTATCCAATCTCACCAAGCCCCCACGCTACTGGACCGACTTCCTGCTGCAGTGCAACATCATCGGTGTTGGCTCGGCAGCGATTGTTCTCATGTCCGGTTTCTTCACAGGTGGCGTGCTCGCGCTGCAATCCTCAGCGACGCTCTCGCAGTTTGGCGCCACTGCCGTGACAGGCCGATTCGTTTCCACAACGATGATTCGCGAGTTGGGTCCCGTGCTCACCGGCATCATGGTCGCGGGCCGCAATGCTTCGTCGATGGCCAGCGAACTCGGGTCCATGATCGTGACCGAGCAGATTGACGCTATGCGCGCGCTGGGCGTGGATCCCATGCGCAAGCTCGTCACGCCGCGTCTCTTCGCCTGCATCCTGATGCTCTTCTTCCTGACCATCCTGGCAGACGCTTTCGGGATCATGGGCGGCGGATTCGTCACCGTCTTTATGAACCACCAGAACGGCACGCAGTACCTCTCGATGGCCTGGGAGCATCTTCGCTACCCCGACATTGTGCAGGGCCTTGCCAAGCCGCTGTTCTCCGGTTTCATCATCGCTTCCATCGGCTGCTTCTATGGCATGCGCACCACCGGCGGCACGGAGGGCGTTGGCCGCTCCACCATTCAGGCAGTCGTCGTCGCCAGCGTGCTCATCATCTTCGTCGACTTTCTCGTCACCCAGATTCTTCTCACGCTCTTTCCCCCGTTGTGACCACGCCCGTATGACCGAGACGACCGAATCCAGAAGGGCTGGCGCCGATCCCGCCACGGACACACCCGTCGTGGCTTTCCGCGACGTCTCCATTCGATTCGACGGGCCGCCGGTTCTTCAGGATGTGAGCTTTGCCATCGGCCCGCGCGAAACGCGTATTCTCCTTGGCCCGGCAGGTGTGGGCAAGAGTGTGCTCCTCAAACTCATCAATGGGCTTCTCCGGCCAGATAAAGGGAGCGTCTTTCTCTTCGGCGAAGAAATCGCTGCAATGCGCGAAGAGCAGCTCTTTCCGCTCCGCAAGCGCACAGGCATGGTCTTTCAGGAGGGCGCGCTCTTCGACTCGCTCACCGTTCGCGACAACGTGGCCTACCAGCTCATCCAGGAGCGCATGCCCGATGACGAGATCGATCAACGCGTGCACCAGGCGCTGACCTTTGTCGAGCTCGACCACACCTTCAACTTTTTCCCCGCCGACATCTCCGGCGGCATGCGGCGGCGCGTCGCCATCGCCCGTGCCCTCATACGCCAGCCCGAGCTGATCCTGTACGACTCGCCCACGGGCGGTCTCGATCCCATCACGTCTACCACCATCATCGAGCTCATCATCAAGGAGCGCGACGTGTACCAGACGCCTTCCATCCTCGTCACCCATCGGCTTCAGGATGCCTTCACCCTGTGCACGCACCACTTCGATCAAGACCAGAACAAGATGGTTCCGTTGCCCGAAGGCCAGACCGACCCGAACACGACCTTCCTGATGCTCGAAGAAGGACGGCTGATTTTTGACGGCTCACTGCATGAGCTTGTCCACAGCGACAATCCCTTTGTGCGCGAATTCCTGCAGTAGCCAGGCTCGATTTACAACCCAATACGCATGATGTATGCTATACATCGTGAAGCGCACCCAACTCTATCTCGATGACGACCTTTGGCAAGCCCTGCATACAAGGGCGGCCATGGAGAAGACCACCGTCTCGGATCTGGTGCGCACCGCAGCCCGCGAACGGTATCTTGAAGACTCTGAGAAAAGACGGAAAGCCCTCCTGGGAATTGTCGGCATCTGGAAAGATCGGGACGACCTTCCCGATACAGAGACGTATGTTCGCTCCTTGAGAAAGGGCGCTCGTCTGAAGAGACTGGGGATTCTGTGAGCGTCCTGCTCGATACAGACATCGTGATCGAGATTCAACGCGGCAGAGACCACCTTATCCATGCCAAATGGGTCAAGCTCGTCTCTTCAGGAAATCTGATCCTGTACTCTCCTGTCGTTGCCGCCGAAGCATGGGCCGGAGCCCGGCCCCAGGAGCACTCTCTCCTTGAAGACTTCTTCCAATCGCTGGTTTGTTTGCCCTCCGACTACGAAACGGGGCGACTCGCCGGCGATCTGTTGCGAAAATTTGCGAAGAGTCATAGTGTCGACACGCCCGACGCGCTTATCGCGGCCGCGGCGATCCAGCACAAGGCGGCACTCTGGACACGAAATCGAAAACACTACCCCATGCCACAGCTGACCTTCTATGCCTGAGCAGTTCATTCGGAATGGCCGGCTGTGCGCTCGGCATGGAACAATGTTCCATGACCAACAGCTAAGAACCAATAGCTAAGATCTTCCCGCAAGGTGCCCTCATGTCGTTCAAGTTCCAGAATTTCGATTTCCTGAATCTCGACTCCACTTTTTCTGAAGACGAACTGCTCGTCCGCCGCACGGCACGCGATTTCGTTGACGACCACATCCTCCCCATCATTGAAGAGTGCTTTCGCGAGGGCCGTTTTCCGCACCAACTCGTGCCCCTGATGGGCGAGCTTGGTTTCTTCGGGGCAAACCTGCAGGGCTACGGCTGCGCCGGCATGTCGAACGTCGAGTACGGGCTGGTTACGCAGGAGCTCGAGCGTGGAGATTCCGGTCTGCGCAGCTTCGTGAGCGTGCAGTCCGCGCTGGTGATGTATCCCATCTACACTTTCGGTTCTGAAGAGCAGAAGAATACCTGGCTTCCTGCCCTGGCTTCGGGCGAGAAACTCGGCTGCTTCGGACTCACCGAGCCTGGCTTCGGGTCGAACCCCGGCGGCATGACCACGACTGCCCGCAAATCGGGCGATGAGTACATTCTCAACGGCGAGAAGATGTGGATCACTTCCGGCTCGATCGCCAACGTCGCTGTGATCTGGGCCAAAGTGATCGATGAAGACAACTCGGTTCGCGGCTTTCTTGTGGAGACCGATCGCCCCGGCTTTCGCGCTTTCGATGTACATGGCAAGTGGTCGCTGCGCGCCTCGGTCACCAGCGGCCTCTCGCTGCAGGACGTGCACATCCCCACGTCGAACCTGCTGCCTGGCACGGGTGGTCTGAAGAGTCCGCTGATGTGTCTGAACCAGGCACGCTACGGCATCAGCTGGGGCGCCATCGGCGCGGCCATGGACTGCTACAACACAGCACTGAATTATTCCAAAACCAGGAAACAATTTCACAATCAACCCATCGCCGGCCATCAGCTTATACAAGAGAAGCTGGTGTGGATGGCCACGGAGATATCCAAGGCCCAGTTACTCTCACTGCAGGTGGGACGATTGAAGGACGCGGGCAAAGTCGGGCACCAACATATTTCAATGGCCAAACGCAACAACGTCTGGATGGCGCTCGAAACGGCGCGCATGGCGCGCGACATCCTCGGCGCCAACGGTATCACTGACGATTATCCGATCATGCGTCACATGATGAATCTCGAGTCGGTGAAGACCTATGAGGGCACGCACGACATTCATGCACTCATCCTCGGCCAGCACCTCACGGGAATCGCGGCTTACTAACTACCCTTAACTTCACCTCAACGACGCTCGGACTTCTCCGCCTCGATGACTGCATAACTCCACTTATCCATCGCCAGGCGGCTCCGGGACGCGCTCATCACTGTTTCTGAACCGATAACTCCTCGTGAAACCCGCCCCCCCCTGGCATGATTTCATCCCCCAAAGGTGGTATTTGCATGGCCTTAACTGGTTAGGTGCAACCCCACAATAGTCATTGTCTCGCTCGGGAACGTGGGTAACATTACCTTCATGCAGAACCGAGCAGCAGCGATCGCAATCTTCGCAGTGGCCTTGCCGCTCTCTGCCCACTGCGCCACGCGTCATCATCACCACAAAGCGCATAAGACAGTTCCTGCGCACCATGCATCGCAACCGGTCGTGAACACCGCACCGCATTTGTTGCCGATCGCAGCCGATGTGTCAGGCCATCTGTTCTCGATGCCGCGGCCGATGGGTCATCCGCACCTGCGTGCCGTCAGGCCCGGTGCGCTGCGCCATGCGTCCATCCACGCTCGAGCTCTCTATAAGCGGACGACCGAGACACCGTTCGCACTCGAGAGCTGGTCCGCGCCCTACTTCGTCGCGTACCCCGCGCTCGGCTTTGCACAGCCGCCAGTTCCCTCACCGAGTCCCAGGGATACGCAACCTGTGGCCGACGCCCTTCCGGCTGACAGCTCTTCGCGTTCGACACCTGCGTTTGAAGCCGTTCCCGCCTCCAGCCCATTCGATACGCCTGCAGATTCGCCGTCGGACGATCCGGGCGTCGCTGCGGTCACCATCGTTTTCAAAGATGGCCGGCCGTCGGTTCGGATTCGCAACTATATCCTGACGCGCAAGGCGCTCTTCATCGGCGACGGCAATCAGCCCGCAATTCCGGTTGAGCAACTCGACCTGACGGCTACGATCAAGACCAATGAAGAGGAGGGCATTGCCTTCCAGGTGCCACCCAGCGTCGAATAGAGGTTCGCGCCCCGGATTCCGGCGCTCTTTGCCCCTGTTCCCCCTCCTTGACGACCGAAGAACCCATCCCTACCATCAACCTGGAGGCGTTCTTCTGTTCGCTTGTCGCAGCCGCCAGACTTTACCAGGGTTGGCGATTTCCTCGGGGCCCTTCAAGCTTTGCAACCTGGAACTTCTGCCCCGCGATTTGGGGATTGTGCCGCTTCCTCTCCACCGGAACCTCCTATGCAGACGGCATATAAACGACTCAGCGTTCTGGTTGGCTTCGGAATACTGCTCGCGCTCCTTTTGCTAAACGCCGTCGTCACTTACCGCGAGATCACCTATCAGATTCGCGGCCAGGAATGGGTGGCGCACAGCAACGCTGTTCTCTACGAGCTTGAACAGACCGAATCGCTTCTCAAGGACGCCGAGACCGGCCAACGCGGCTACCTCTACACGCGCGACTCCAAATACCTGACGCCCTACAACGCCGCCGTAAGCCAGATTTCTTCGCACATCGACCACCTTGCGCAGCTCACCGCCGACAATGCGTCGCAGCAGGCGCACGTGGGCGAGTTGCGCAAACTGACGCAACAGAAAACCGCCGAGTTAGAGCAAACCATCGCATTGTTCGATGCGGGGAGATTCGACGATGCCAGGGCGCTCGTGCTGTCGGACGCCGGCCTGCTCGTCATGGATCACATCCGCCTGCTCGTCGTCCAAATGCAGCGTGAAGAAACCGATCTCGAATCTGCGCGCACCGAGAGCTATCGGAGGAGCATTCGAAGCACGTTCAACAGCATCTATTTCACCAGCGCGCTTGCCTTCTCCGGGCTCGTTCTGCTCGCCTACTACATCATCCGTCAGGTGGATCTGCGCGAAAAACACGCAACGGAATTGCGCGCGCGCGAGGAGTGGTTCCGCGTAACGCTTACCTGTATCGGTGACGGCGTGATCGCCACAGACGCGGCAGGCCGTGTCACCTTCATGAACCCCGTCGCCGAAGCGCTTACCGGCGCAAAGATGGCCGATATCGTTGGTCGCGTCATTCATGAAGTCTTCCCCATTGCTCATGAACAGACCGGCAAAGTCGCGGCAAATCCCGTCGACGAGGTTCTGAGTACCGGCAGAATCGTGGCCATGGCCAACCACACCGTACTCAAGCGAACGGACGGTAAGCTGACTCCCATTGAAGACAGCGCGGCGCCCATTCGCGACGATCGTCATCAACTTCTCGGCGTTGTTCTCGTTTTCCGCGATGCAACCTACGAACGCAAGGCACAGGAGGTGCTGCGCAAGACCGAGAAGCTCGCCTCGGCGGCGCGACTCTCCGCAACGGTTGCGCACGAAATCAACAATCCTCTCGAAGCGATCTTCAATCTTGTGTTCGTCGCCAAGTCTGACCCGTCCGCGCCGCCGAACGTCGTCAGCCTGCTCACGCGTGCAGAACAGGAACTGGAACGCGTTGCACATATCACGCGGCAAACTCTCGGCTTCTATCGCGATACCAGCGTACCCGAGGCTGTCGACATGGCCGGCGTCATCGAATCGGTGTTGAGCCTCTACTCCCACAAGCTGCTGGGGAAAGAAATTACGGTCCACCTTCATATCGATCCCTGCCCTCCTGTTTACGGGCTCGCCGGCGAGTTGAAGCAGGCAGTCTCGAACCTTATCTCGAATGCCGCCGACGCAGTTGGCATGAAGGGAACTATTTCCATCAAGCTCCGGACTTTCCCTCACGATCCTCAACCCATGGTTCAGCTTGTTGTTGAAGACGACGGGCCGGGCATTCCTGCCGAGCACGCCGAGCGTATCTTTGAGCCCTTCTTCACCACCAAGCAGGATGTCGGCACCGGGCTCGGCCTCTGGGTGACACAAACCATCGTCGATCGCCATGGCGGGTCCATCTCCGTCGATGCACAAAAGGATGGATCACCCGCACAGGGCGCGAGTTTCACGCTCCAGCTCCCCGTCGGCGCCAGTATCGAACCGGCTGAATCGATTCACGCAAACGCCTAGTCTCTGCGCTGAAGGCGCTCTGGCATACTCTTTCTATGCCAAAGCCCATCGTTTTTCTCGCCGCCGCCCTCGCCTTGCCGCTCGCCGCACAGCAGGCATCGCCGCCGATCGTGCTTCACGCAGCGCGTTTGCTGCAGGTGGAGACCGGTGAGGTCTTGAAACCGGGCGAGGTTCTGGTCGAAGGGGA
This sequence comes from uncultured Acidobacteriaceae bacterium, assembly GCA_963846095.1. Lineage (GTDB taxonomy): Bacteria > Acidobacteriota > Terriglobia > Terriglobales > Acidobacteriaceae > Telmatobacter. The sequence goes on along the minus strand of CAWJUW010000020.1, from coordinate 194,417 downwards.
TCGCATCCGCGCTGTGGGCGTCTCTGTAGACCACCCGGCCAACGCGCGCGTGCTCGATCTCGGGGACACCACGCTGATGCCCGGGCTGATCGACGTGCATGTGCACCTCTTCCTGCATCCGGGTGCGGAAGACCTGCAGACGGTGCAGGAGTCGGTACCCTGGCGCGTGATTCTTGCGGAGCAGGCCGCCAAGGCCGACCTTCTCGCCGGTTTCACCGCCGAACGCGACATGGGCACGGAAGGCGCGGGCTCCGCCGATACGGCCATTCGCGAAGCCATCAACCATGGGCTGATTCCCGGACCGCGCATGCGCATGAGCGGCAATGCGATTGATCTTCTTGGCGGACACGAAGACGCCATCGGCTACAACCCTGCTCAGCATGTGCTTTCGAATGCCGACTACGCGAACACGGCGGATGAGATCGTCGCCGTCGATGCGCGCGCAGCACAAAGAGGGATCCGACTTCGCCAAGATCTACGAGACCGGTAAAGACCGCATGGTTTCTGACGGCCACGGCGGGCTCACGCTACAGACACCTTATCAATACACCGCAGCGCAACTTACCGCCGCGGTGGAAGAGGCGCATCGGCTCGGGACGAATATTGGCGTGCACGCGATGGGTGAGCCCGGCACGCGCTACGCAGCCGAGGCCGGAGTGGCTTCGATCGATCACGCCACGCAGCTCACCGAGGCAACGATGAAGCTGATGGTCGAGAAGAAGATTCCGGCCGTGCCGACCTTCACGATCTTCGATTACTTCGCCACGCATCGCGACACGCAGGACCAGGCCGCGGCGGAAGCGGAGATGCTGAACTATAAAATCGCTGAGTTCAAAAAGCAGATTGCTTTTGGGATTCCCTTCGCCGTTGGATCGGATGTGGGCCCGTTTCCGCATGGCACGCAGGCACGCGAATTGACGCTGATGGTTAAGTATGGGATGACGCCACTTGCGGCCCTGCAGGCGGACATGCTCAATGGGGCCCGGATTCTGCGTTGGGAGAACGAGATCGGACAGTTGAAGCCCGGCTTTTACGCGGACATCGTCGCCGTGCCGGGGAATCCGCTCAGCGATATCTCCGTGGTTGAGCACGTCAGCTTCGTAATGAAGAACGGGGAGATCATTCGCCAGTAGCTGCTGCCACAGGTGTTGGTGCCCAGGCCTCAATTCTGAAACCTGGGCAAGCACCAGCCTTTGCACTCATTACGGCTCTGCGAGCTACTTCGCGGGAGCCAGGTAGCTAAGATCCGAATCGAATTTCCAAATGCTGAATTCGGTGCTCTCGATCAACGGCGTCAACTTCGCTTGGAACGCCTTCCATGCATCGGCGCTCATGCCTTTCTCTGCGCCGACGGGTCCGTCCAGATCGCTCCAGCCTTTCAAGCCCAAATACGTGTGAAATTCATTGGTGGGCGTGCCGAATCGCGCCACAGCCACTCCCCAGGACGTGGCGCCCGACTTCTGCACGGCCGGGAACAGTTCGTCATGGAAGATCGCCCTCACTTCCGGCATCTTTCCCGAGATCACTTTCGTGCGCCCCACGCGAATCACCGGCGGAATGTCGGTGGACAGGATCGACATGTCCGGCTGCATCTGGTCGATCCAGATCTCAAGGCTGTCCGTAATACTATTCAACCGGGCGTACAGTTGGGTGACCGCCGCTTCAGAACCCTTCATGGCCGGATCGTCCTCGCCCAGTTCCTTCCAGGTCGAGGCGTACGTAACAACGGCGTGTTGCGCAGGGCCGGTTTGCGAATCCCATACCGTCACACTTTGTTTGGATCCCGTTTTCTTATCCAACGCAATGAAATCTTTCACAATCGCCTTCCAATTGTCGTCTTGATCCAACTTCACCTTGACGAGCACAACAGTGCGGATGTTGTTCTGTGCGATGGAGGGCAGAGCGAAGGCCAGGGCGGCGATCGCAACGAAAAGCCAGAGGCGGAGTTTCATCGTAACGTGCATGGTCGATCTCCTCAGCCTCGCGAGACAAGTCTGCATCGCTCCATAGCGGAAAGGGAAATATGCATGTCCGGAGGCCAGAGGATCATACTCCGGCTAATGGAGACTGTCGCGATAATTCAGTGGGCGGCACGGATGCGGTCGACTCATCTCGCGCTTTGTGAACATTGAGCTGGAAGGAATGACCTGCAAGAGAAAAGCGCAGCGTCTGTTGCCACAGCAGGAACTCAGTTCTCGGCTGGCCTCGCCTCTGTCCTTGGCTCGCTTCTCTTCGATCCGTTTCATGGTCTCGATCCAGCGCTTCGACTTCTGCCGGCAACAGCGAATCCTCGACCGCCTTGCGATAGCCGCCCAGATAGATCGAATAGAGAATCGCCAGAGCGCAGCCGATTCCCCACAGGAATCCAACGCATAGTCCCATCAGTGCAGCAGGCCCAAACTCTGTCATAGCGCACGTCCTTTCCGCGCAATTGGACTAAACCGCGACGGTAAAGCTGTCCTCAGTCCGCGTCACCGCATGATAGAGCGTGTCGCGCTCCACGGGGACGCGCCCGGCTTCGGTGATCAGCCGGCAGAGTTCCTTCCGGGTCATGCCCTGCGGCGTGGTGGCGCCCGCGTCGTGGTAGATCTTCTCCTCGATCACGGTGCCGTCCAGATCATCGGCGCCAAAGCGCAATGCGATCTGCGCAATCTTCGGCGTCATCATCTGCCAGTAGGCCTTGATGTGCGGAAAGTTATCGAGCAGCAGCCGGCTCACGGCGATCTGGCGCATATCGGTAAGGCCGGTGGTCACGGGCAGGTGATCGAGCGGCGTGTTCTCAGGATGAAATGCCAGCGGAATGAAGGTCTGGAATCCGCCCGTCTCATCCTGCACCGCGCGCAACTTCAGCAGATGATCGACGCGGTCTTCGTCGTTTTCGATGTGTCCGTAGAGCATGGTCGCATTCGAGCGGAAGCCCATCTTGTGCGCCAGGCGCGCGGTCTCAAGCCACTCATCGCCGTCGATCTTGTGATCGCAGATGATCGACCGGACGCGCGCAGAGAAGATCTCCGCGCCGCCGCCGGGCATGGAATCGACGCCGGCTTCCCGCAGCTTCACCAGCGTCTGCTCGATGGTCAGCTTGGCGCGGCGCGCAAGGTACGCGACCTCGACCATGGTGAAGGCCTTGATATGCACCAGCGGAAAGCGCTCCTTGAGTCCCTTCACCAGATCCAGAAAGTACTCGAGCGGCAGATCGGGGTGCAGGCCGCCGACGATGTGGAACTCAGTCACGGCTTCGGAGTAGCCGGAGGCCGCCGTTTCCTAGGCTTCTTCGAGCGCCATGGTGTAGCCGGCGGGATCGCCCTTCTTGCGGCCGAACGCGCACAGCTTACACGCGGCGACGCACACGTTGGTTGGGTTGATGTGGCGGTTCACATTGAAGTACGTCACATCGCCGTGCATGCGCTCGCGCACGTGGTTGGCCAGCCAGCCCACCGCGAGAAAGTCCGACGTGCCGTAGAGGGTGACACCGTCATGAAAGCTCAGCCGTTCCCCTGCCAGCACTTTGGCGGCAATGGGCTCGAGCCGCGCGTCGTGGCTGCGGAAGGCGTGAGGCTCGCGGGTTCCCGCAATCTCAGTCTGCATATCTTAATGATACCGAAAAGCCGGCGCGGTGCTTATTTGGAGCCTTGGACGGCCACGGCATTCTGCGGTTCCACCACGACCCCCTCGAAGAGCGAAGCGACCACCAGGCGCCCGCCCGAGGCCCGCACCAGCCCGATCCGATAGCCGGTTTGATACCACTTCCAACTCAGCGTCTTGGGATCGATCGCGTAGATGGCGTCGCTGGATTGCGAGCTGACCAGAACCTTTCCGACGCCGGGATCAAAATAGAGGTCGTTCACATCGCGAAACGGCAGTCTTTCGATCCAGCGCCATGTCTTGCCCTTGTCGCTGGTGAAATAGACGCCTTCGCGGGCCCCCAGCCACAGCGTGCCGTCGGCGGAAAAGGCCACGCGGCGAATCCGCGTGAGCATGGTCGGCACCGGCAGGGTCGACCACGACCCGCCCGCATCCGCAGAGATCACAGCACCCTCGGCGCGCACGGCAACCATCTGCTTGTCGCGCACCGCAACTGACAGGTAGTCCACCGAGCCGGCGACCGGGCCGCCCTGCCAGGTTGCTCCCTGGTCTTTGCTTGTCACGATTCCCATGCGCGTGGAAGCCAGCCAGACATCGCCGCTCAAGTCGAGCGCATTCACCCCGCTTTCAATCGAGATAACCGGCGCCTTCTCCTTTTTCTCCACGTTGATCTTCTTGCCCGAATGCGTTTCCTGGGCAATCTTCGTGACGGTGTTGGCCAGAAGGTTGCGCGGCTCCCAGTGCGCCGATTTCCCATCGGAGCCCTGCGTCCACGCGAAGATCCCGTGGCTCGTACCCGCGATCAACTCTCCGTTCCGCGACTGGGCAAGCGCGAAAATATCGCGCCCATCAAGCCCATCGCTCATCTGCTGCCACGTCGCTCCGCCGTTGGTCGACCGGAAGACGCCGCCATAAGCCTTATCGTTCAACACGCCGGCAAAGAGTTGCTGAGGATCCTTGGGATCGACCAGGAGCGCGCCCAGCTTGCGCTCGGAAAACCCCGGGTTGGCGCTTTGGAAGGTTGCGCCGGCATCGGTGCTGGCCAGAACACCGCCGCGGTCCGTGGCCAGCAATACGTGGTTTGCATCTTTGGGGTCGACGTAGACGTCGTTCACAATCACGTCGGGCGAAGTCATCAGCTTGAAGTGGCGTCCGCCGTCCTCGGTCTTGTACAGCCCTTCCGTCGTGCCTGCATAGACCGTCTCGTGGTTCTCCGGATCCTGCATCAACACGCGCGTGCGCCGCGCCGTCGACGGAATCCCTTGAATCTTCTTGAAGAGGCCGCCGGCATTTCCGCTCTTGTAGATACCGCTGCAGGCGCTCAAATAAATCGTCTTCGCACTGCCGGCATCCACAATGATCGAGAAAACGTCCGAATCCTCGATGATGCCTTCCTTGATGTTTTTCCAGTTCTGACCGCCATCCACGGTCTTCCACGGCAGATGCCAGGTGCCCGCGTACACAATGGCGGGATTCTCCGGATCGACGGCAAGCGACTCCACCTCGTGAATTTCGCGGCTTCCCTGCGGGCTGATCAGCGCCCACGTTGACCCCGAATCGCTGGAGCGAAATACGCCTTCCAGCGTGCCTGCGAACAGAATCTTTGGATCGGAGGGCGCCTGCACAAAAGAGCGGATCGACTGGTCCTTCAACCCCGGAGATTCGTTCCAGGTCTTGCCGCCGTCGTGGCTGATCCACAGGCCGCCGCCGGCCATCCCAAGTTTCCATGCACCTACATACAGTGTCGTGGGGTTCGCCGCATCCACAACGATGCTGTCCAGAACCAGATCGTCTGCTTTCCCCAGCTTTGCCAGGCGATGCCAGTTCGCGCCCTCGTCGGTTGACTCATAGATCCAACTGCTCACCGTTCCCAGGTAAAGGTGGTTGGGCTGAGATGCGACAGCGGCAAAAGACCGCGCATCTCCGCCGTCCGGACCAACCGTGTTCCAGATGGTTTCCGCGGGCGCACTCCTCAGCGCGAAAACAAGCGCAGCCACACCGAGACCGCGCCTCCACGCGGCGCTCCGTCCGCGCAACTCAACACAAATCGGCATACGCCTCATGCAGGCAATAAGCTCCAACATTATCTCTTCAGAAAATGAACACGTCGAAAAGTGACTCGATTGGTGCCAAAAATCAAAGAGGCCGACCGGTGTGCCGGTCAGCCTCAAAGGGTTTCTGACTGAGTTCGGACCATTCTCCCCGTCGTAACGGGAAGAATGGTCCGGTGTTCTTCACAGGCCCGGCAGCCTTACTGTTTCGGGGCTGCGGCGGCCTTCTTGTGGTGAACCGGCTTCTGACCCAGTGGCTTGCGGACTTCGGCCTTCACTGCGGTCTCGTCCACCGGGGTGGTCCCGTTGACGTCCGATGTAAAGGTTGCACCCGCCGGCACAAGGTAGTCTTCCACCGTCTGGCCATCCGTGGTTCCGGTCGCGACGCTGATGCGCGAGGCATCAATGCCCTTCTCCGTGACCAGGTATTCCTTGGTGTTGACGGCACGCTGTGCGGCGTCGTCGGCCACCGGCTTCGGATGCTTGTGCTTGGCCTGGATCGCCTGTTCCTTGGCGGTCTTGGCCTTTTCCTTGGCATCCGACTCGCCCACTACAACTGCCTTGGCGTCGGCTTGCTTCTGGAGGTCAAGAGCCACTTCGTCGAGGCAGGCCTTGGCTTCGTTGTCCACACGCGTCGGACGCTTCTTGTCCTTGTCGAACGTGATGGAGCAGAGCGCCTGGGTGTGCGGGGCCGGCGGCACGTAAGGAGCCGTGATGGTCACGCTGGTGTTGGCGGTCGCTGTGTGTCCCTTGTCATCCGACACGTTGCAGGTAATCTGCGTCGTGCCAGTTGGGGCGCCGGTAGAAGAGAACGTCGCCGAATTGCCTTCGCCGTTCACTGTGCCGGCCGATGCCGTGTAGCTGTAGGTGAGCGGACGATTCTGCGGGCTCATCGCGGTCGCAGTAATCGAGGCCGTCTCGCCCGGCTTGATGGTGGTCGGGTTGGCCGTGCAGCTGATGGTCGGCGGCTCGAACTCCTTCACCGTAAAGTTCGCCGTGCAGTCTGCTGTTTCGCCAGGCTTCAAGCCTTCCTTGCCCGGCTTACCTTCCTTGACGGTTCCTTTGACCGTGTACGATCCGGGAGCCAATGCACTGGTGCCCACGGTCGCGGTCGCGCCATTACCGGTCACGCCCTGTCCGGACCACGAATAAAGGACGTTGTACTTTGGATTCAGTTCCCCGGCCGTAGCAGTCACTGTAACCGGCTCGCCCGCAAACACAGAGGTCGGATTCGCCGAGCAAGCCAGGGTCACCGGCGGAGGCGGCGTGATCGTTCCAATGTGGTACACAAAACCAGCGCTCAGGCGGGCCATGTTCCAGTTGCCCCGCACCGGTGGTTCCACGTCAGGATAGTTCGTGTGATTGTACTGATAGTCGGCCTGGAAGATGCGGAGGGCCAGATGATGGTCGAAGAACGGCGTGTTGTAGTCCATGCCGCCGCCGACAGTAACCGTCGGGCCGAAACCGTCCTGATGCGAGCCCGGAATAATGCCGGAATAGTCGACGCCAACAAGGGCATGAACGAACGGCGTCACATCCGCCGTTGGAAAACGGAAGATCATGCCGGCGCCGCCACCACTGAAATCGGAGCGGGACCACGTCGAACCGCAGCTCGGGCACCCTCCAATGTAAACATCCTGGTTATTAATGTGCTCGTCGGCTTCGATTTGCACACCAACATAGTTATTGAAATAACGAGCCACGCTAAAAATGGCGCCGTAGTTGATTGCCTGACCGGTGCCTCCGCTTGTGGCTGTGCCGTGGGGAGCCAGATAGCTGTACCCCGCGAAGATGTCCCACTTGGAAGGGGAATCGTTTGGATTCGGCTTCGGAGCCGGTTTGGGGGCGTCTTGGGCTTGAAGTGCACCGGACGTCAATGCAGCGACGCCCAGGGCCAGTGCCCAGACCAGAGACTTCGAACCACGAAAATACATGCGTTTCTCCTCCGCAACAACTTAATGAATGCTGTTTGGAGCTCAAGAACTTCGGCTCGGACTCACAGAACTCACTCCAGAAAACGGATAGCGTCTGTCCTTACAGCAATATCCAAAGTAACATAGCGGGGTTTCCCCGCCACAATTTTTTCAAGGGGATGCACTCGTCGGCAATGTAAAATCCGACTTCTCTGTGCACTGCTTCAGGTGCAATTGCGACGTGATATCAAACGGTCACATCGCGAAAACAACAATGAGGTGGTTTGCGCCGGACTTGATCCCAACTGGCACCGTCATCCGGCATTCAGCGTCTTCAAGAGACTCCGGGGTTCGCGCTGAATCTTTTCTTGTAGAAGCGTAATCGCATACAAAAGTTGCTCGGGGCGCGGTGGACAACCGGGTACATAGACGTCAACCGGAATCACCTGATTCACTCCCTGCACCAGCGCGTAGTTGTTAAACACGCCGCCGGAAGTCGCACAGGCTCCCATGGAGATGACCCATTTCGGCTCCGGCATCTGGTCGTAGAGGCGCCGGATTACGGGGGCCATTTTGTTCGATACCCGGCCCGCAATCACCATCAGGTCTGACTGTCGCGGCGAGGGGCGGAACACCTCGGCTCCGAAGCGCGCCACGTCGAAGCGGGATGCGCCCATCGACATCATCTCGATGGCACAACACGCCAGGCCAAAAGTCATTGGCCAAACCGAACTCTTGCGAATCCAGTTGACCGCAAAATCGAGCGAAGTAAGAAAGACGCCCTCCGGCTCCTCGAAGCCATAGGTCACTTCGTTCAGCTTTTCGCGATTGATTGCGCTGCTTTCCAGCTTCCCGAAGAGATAATGGTCGCGTTCTTGTGTCGCTTCCGCCATCTCTCTACTATAGCGCCGCGCGTTTTATTCTGCACACGCGCCAGGCACGCGGCTGAGCGATGGCGGGGTTTTCCAGCCCCCAGGCAGCCATAAGGTCACGGTGAATTGCATCCAGTTGAGGAATCCCCTGGGTGTCGCGCCGCTTGCCGGTGCTGGCTCCTGCTCATGCCGCGTCTTCGCGGACTGTGCCGCCCAGTTTTGCGCAAAAGGAGCCGCATCGGCCACACCCGGAATTAGCCGGGCGTCCAAGATGAGGAATTGACCGTGGGCCGATCGTTGCGCCAGTTGTATCAGCCTTTGTGCAGCCTCGGTCTCGCCTTTCCCTGAACTCAACCCGCGGAACAGTTCCTGCGCCTGGCGCAGGCTCGGGGCATCGGTGAGAAACCGAAAGCTGCGTGGGTTCCATCCGATGACATCCTGTGCGCGCAGGCCGAAGGTAGTTCCGATCTCGCGCTCGTTGATCGAACCATAGGGCGGCGTCGCCAGCAGGAGTGCATCGGGAAACCCGACACCCTCCTCGCGATCGACGATGAGGTCCCATCCGCTGTAGGCGATTTTGTCTGACTGAATCGGGATCACGCGAAAGACCCAACCCTCGCCGATCCTGGTGCTCCACTCGTGCCCCGCACTCACTTCCCCGGGAATCACGACTTTCTCGCAGCTGCTCTGCGTCCCTAACGCCGGCGAGCAGCAGCCTGCCAAGGTGGTGAGCCCGACTGCAACCCGACGCAACCTAAGCCAGCACCGCCGCTTCCCGTTCATCTGGTTCTCTCCGCTTTATCACCCTCTCACATGGAGCGCAAAGTAGTCGCGTAGAGGAAGCCCGCACCCGTGGTCCAGCAAGCCGCGAAGATCCCTGCGAGGGATGAGCAAGCGTCCGCCCCACCGCACGTGGCTGCAGGCGCCTTGCGTTTTGGGGGCAAGTTGAAGAAAATCGGGAGAAGCCGATTCCAGCGTTTCCAGCCTTCATCGATTCCTTCCTCGCTTGCGCTCAGTCTGCGTGGCGACCTTTCGGAGCAGAAATTACATGCGCTGTCGCAGTCATTTTGTCTTGCTCACTTCCACTTTCCTCGGGCTCTCCGCCTCCGCGTTTGCACAATCCGCAGCCGCGCCGGCCGCTTCAGCTCCCGCTACGCAAGCGCAGATTGCGCAACTGCAGCAGGCAGTGCAAAGTGCGCAGTCCGCCGGTGACAACGCCTGGATGCTGGTCTCAGCGGCACTCGTCCTTCTGATGACCGGCCCGGGCCTGGCTCTTTTCTACGGCGGCCTGGTGCGCAAGAAAAACATCCTCGGCACCATGATGCAGAGCTTCGCGATGATGGGCCTGGTCACGGTGATCTGGGCCGTCGTGGGCTATTCGCTCGCCTTCGCGCACGGCTCCAGCTTTATCGGCGGTCTCGACCATCTCTTCCTGCGCGGCGTCAGCCTTACACCGAATACAGACTATGCGGCCACGATTCCTGAGCAGACCTACATGGTCTATCAACTCATGTTCGCCATCATCACACCGGCTCTCATCACAGGCGCCTTTGCTGAGCGCATGAAGTTCAGTTCCATGGCGATCTTCCTTTCGCTCTGGGCGCTGATCGTGTACTGCCCCATGGCGCACATGGTCTGGGGCTTCGGTGGGCTGTTGAACTCCACGGGCGGCCGCTTCCCATCACTCGACTTTGCCGGCGGCACGGTGGTCCACATCACCTCGGGTGTGTCGGCTCTCGTGACGTGCCTCTACCTCGGCAAGCGTGTCGGCTATCCCAACGTGAAGATGGCGCCCCACTCGATGGTGCTGAGCTTCATCGGCGCATGCCTGCTCTGGGTGGGCTGGTTTGGATTTAACGCCGGCAGCGCGCTCGCGGCCAGCTCCCTCGCCACCAGCGCCTTTATCAACACGCACTTCGCGGCAGCAGCCGCAGCCATCGGCTGGTCCATCGCGGAGTGGATTCACAACGGCAAACCCACCGCGCTGGGCGCAATTTCCGGATCGGTGGCGGGACTGGTCGCCATCACGCCTGCCTCCGGCTTTGTTCAACCCATGTCGGCCTTGGCGATCGGCCTGATTGCAGGCTTGTTCTGCTTCTTTATGGTGTTCATGGTGAAGAGCTTCTTCGGATACGATGACTCGCTCGATGCCTTCGGCGTGCACGGCGCCGGCGGTACGCTGGGCGCATTGCTCACCGGCATCTTCGCGACACGGCTCATCAACCCGGCCTTCGGCAAAGACGCTCCCACTGGCGCGCTCGACGGGCATTGGGGCCAGTTGGGGAACCAGTTTGCCGGAATAGCCATTGCCTGGGTGCTGTCGATCGTCGGCACGCTGGTCCTGCTCTTCCTCGTGGACAAGACCATCGGACTCCGCGTCTCCGCGGAGGACGAGAACATGGGCCTCGACCTCTCGCAGCACAACGAGGAAGGCTACGACCTGAACACCTGAGCCTGATTTTTCCCGGCGCTTTCATCCAGTGAGCCTTTGTGTTGACTCACATTGAACCACTTTTCATGAAAACAGCCTGCTGCCGGAATCCAACCCTCCGTTCCGGCTGTTAGGCTGTCAAACGAGGCATTTTCACCATGCTCAAGATCGAAGCCGTTCTTCAACCCTCCAAGCTCGACGCCGTCAAAGATGCATTGCTCGAAGCGGGCATCGAAGGCATGACCATTCTGGAAGCGCGCGGCCACGGCCGCCAGAAGGGCCACACCGAGTTCTACCGCGGGCGCGAATATACCGTTGACCTTCTCCCCAAGGTGAAGCTCGAAATCGTGATTGCCGATGAGCTGAAAGAACGGGCGGTTCAGGCGATTGTCGGAGCCGCGCGCACCGGCCGCATCGGCGACGGAAAGATCTTCGTGACGCGGATCGATGAGGCCATCCGCATCCGCAATGACGAGCGCGGCGAGACAGCGCTCTAGCCCACAAACGTCTCCCTCTCAAGCCCTCGCAACTCAGGGTGCCCACGTCTCGATTCTGAGGCGTGGGCGAGCACAACGTTTCACTCCAATCCCAGGATTCGATTCAGAAGCCGAAAAAGCACGAAGACCTGACGGACGCGCGCCGCAGCCGCCGCACCGCACGCCGCCGGGTGGCTCGCCGCGAGAAAATCGCTTATTCTGTGAAGAACTCCTTCTGGCTGCACAGGCCGAGCCCCAACACCTCATGACTCCAGTCGCCTTGGCGGTTGACGATCTTCGGGAGCAGTATACGCGCGAGATGGCGCTGGTTCGCCAGACCTATGAGCGCACCGGCGACGGCACCGCCGCCATTCGCCGCCGATCCGCCGTGGTGGACCGTATCCTCATTGAAATGTGGCGGCGGTGCTTCGCCGGGCAGCCCGCCCTGAATGTCTCCCTGCTCGCACTGGGCGGCTATGGACGCAAGGATCTCTTTCCCTATTCCGACATCGATGTGCTCTTCGCCTTCGCCGACGAAAAGACCGAAGACCAATCCAAAGACTGCGTCCGGGCGCTGATCCAGGGCATGTGGGACATCGGCCTGCGCGCCAGCCCCAGTTCGCGCACCGTAAAAGAAGCAGGCCGCTTCGACCCGGACAATCTCGAATTCACGCTGGCCACGCTCGACCGCCGTTTTCTGGCCGGCCAGTTCCCGCTCTATCAGCAACTGCATCAGACGATTCTGCCCGGGCTCGTGCTCAGCGAGTGGAACACGATCACGCAGAAACTCGGCGAGATCGCGCGCGGCCGTCATGCCAAGTACGGCAACACCATCTTTCATCTCGAGCCCAATCTCAAAGAATGCCCCGGCGGCCTGCGCGACTACCATCTCGCGGTCTGGTTTGCGCTGCTGTTTCATCTCAAGGAAACGAAAGAATGGCCGCGCCAGCGTGGAGGCGTTTTTCAGTCGGCGCGCGGCGATGCCGAGGCGGCTTTCGACTTTCTCGCCGCGGCGCGATGCTTTCTCCACTTCCGCCACGGCCGTGATGACAACACGCTCGACTGGCAGTCGCAGGATGAAGCTGCCGCAAACTCCATCGGCCTCGAAACCCGCGGCACCGCCGATCCAAGTTACTGGATGCGCACCTACTATCGACACGCGCGGGTGATTTACCGGCGCGCGGCGCTGCTGATGGAGCACCTGCCCGCACCGGTCAGCTTTTATCGGCAGTTCCGGCGACGCCGCACTCCCATTGCCGGCACCGATTTCCTGCTCGACCAGGGCCGCATCGACATCGTGGCCGGCGCGCAATTCAACGACACCAGCGCCATCCTGCGGATCTTCTCGCTGATGGCGACACATGGCTACACGCTCTCCCAGGCCGCCGAAGACCGCATCACCGACGCACTCCCGGCTCTCGCCATCCACATTCCGGAAGGTCCGTACTTGTGGAATGCTCTGCGCGAGGTGCTGCTCGGGCCACATGCCGCCCATGCACTGCGCACCATGCATGCACTGGGCGTCCTTGAAATGCTTATTCCCGAGTTCCACGGCATCGACGCTCTGGTCATCCGCGACAGCTATCACCGCTACACGGTCGACGAGCACACGTTTCTTACCATCGACAATGTTCACTCGCTGCGCACGCCCTCGCACGACTACGAACAGCGTCTCGCGCAGCTTCTTCCGGAGATTGACCGGCTCGACTTGTTCTTACTGGCGCTTCTACTTCATGACACCGGCAAGGCGCGGCGCACCGGCGAACATGCCGGCCAAAGCGTAGAACTGGCCGATGCGTTCCTGGCGCGCCTCGACTTCGATTCGGAAGAACGCGAGACAATCCTCCGCCTGATTCGCCTTCATCTCGAGATGTCGATTGCGCTCCGCCGCGACATCTTCGATCCCGAGAACGTGCGCGGCTTCGCCGAGAAGATCGGCAACCCACAGTTGTTGAAGATGCTCACGCTCATGACCTTCGCCGACATCAAGGCCGTGAACCCCGATGCGCTCACGCCGTGGAAGGCCGAGAACCTTTGGCAGTTCTACATCTCAACCGCCAACTTCATGGACCGCTCCGTAGACGAGGTCCGCTATCACGCCGCCATCGATCCCACACTGCTCAACAGAATTCGCTCCATGGTGCCCGCCGCGCAGTATGAGTCGCTCGGCCATTTCCTCGAAGGGCTTCCGCAGCGCTATCTGCAAACCCGCCTTCCCGAGCAAATCCGCCATCACTTTCAGATGGCCTCGAATCTCGACCAGAATCCTGTGCAGCTCGACCTGCGGCCCAATCGCCAGCTCTTCGACCTCACGGTGATCACCCGCGATCGCACGCGCCTTTTTGCCGATGTTGCGGGCGCGCTTGCCGCGTGGGGCATGAACATTGTCAAAGCCGGAGCGTTTTCGAACGAAGCGGGCGTCATTGTAGACAGCTTTCACTTCACTGACGTCTTCCACACGCTGGAGTTGAACCCCAGCGAGAAGGAGCGTTTTCTCGCCAATCTACACGACGTGGTCGCACAGAAGATTTCGGCTGAAACCCTGCTGAAGTCACGGATTCACCTCAATAATCCCTCCAACCTGCGCGTCGAAGTCGCCACGCGCCTCGAGTTCGATACCGAATCGTCCACGCACTCGACGCTTCTGCAGGTAATTTCTCAGGATGTCCCCGGACTGCTGCGGCAGATTGCGCTCACGCTGGCCGCACACCAGTGCGACATCAAAGTTGCCCTCATCGACACGGAAGGCGAGACGGCGATCGACGTCTTTTATCTCACCCGCCGCGAGAAGAAGCTCTCAGAGCACGTGCAGCAGTCGCTCGCCGCCGATCTGACCGGTGCGTTAGAATCCATGCGGACTCCATCCTAGTTACAGACGATGGCCGAGACGCTCACAGGACGAATATCGGCTGGGGCCGCTGCTCTGGAGCAACGTCCATGGCCCATTCGTTGCCTGCTTGGCCTCGTCGCAGCCTGCCTCGCTGTTGCACTCACCTACGCCATTGCACCTTTGCGTGCCTTGCCGCTTTTACTTGCATTTCCGACGGTGGTACTGAGCGCGTGGTTCCTGGGCATGGCGGGAAGCGTAACCTGCGCGCTGGCTGACGCGTTCCTCGTCGACAAGCTCCTTACCAAATCGCAGTTTCATTTCGCTCTCGGCAATGTCCGCGAGGGTGTGCGGCTTGCGGTTTTTCTCTCGACCTCTCTTTTGCTTAGCTGGGCGATACGCAACTTGTCGCGCCAGCGCGCCAGTGCGGCTACGCAACAGCTTGAGCAGCGCCTGAGCCTGGCCAATGCGGAACGCGAGCTCGCGGAAGAGCGAACCCGCGCCGTGGAAGCGCTGCGCGACCGCGACGCTCTTCTTTCCATCGCCGTCGAAGCCAACGGGATGGCCCTCTGGGCGTGGGACCTGCTGCAAGGCACCATCTACTGGTCTGACTCGGTGTTCCGCATCATCGGCCGTGAGAAGGGTTCTGTCGAGCCCGGCTTCGATCTTTGGAAAGAAATTCTTCATCCGGAAGACGCCGGCGTCATCGAAGATGCTCTTCGCATGGTGCGTGAAGCGCAGCTCGATCAGCAGATGCAATACCGCATCCTGTGGCCCGATGGAACGGTACGTTGGATCGAGTCGCAGGGCAAGGGATATTGCGACGCGGATGGGCGCATGATCCGCGTGGTGGGCGTGATGGCTGATGTGACCCACCGCAAACTCGCCGAAGAGGCCATGCTGCGCGCCGAGAAACTCGCCATCGCAGGCCGGCTTGCTGCTTCCGTCGCGCATGAAATCAACAACCCGCTGGAGGCGATGTCGAACCTGCTGTTCCTGATCACGCTGGCTGACTCGGTTGAAGACGCGCGTACCTATGGGCGCGACGCCCTCGAGCAGCTTCTCCGCGTCTCCATGATCACGCAACAAACGCTCAAATTTCACCGGCAGGCAGGAGCGCCCAAGCCCGCTCAACTGTCTGAGATTCTCAACTCGGTCCTGGTCATGTTTCGCGGCAAACTCAAGGCCGCGGGCGTCACCGCCGAGTTCCGTGTCGGACAGGAGGCGGAGGTATCGTGCCTCGCCAATGAGATTCAGCAGATCTTCGCCAATCTCATTTCCAATGCGATTGACGCGATGCCGCGCGGCGGACGGCTCGTCATCCGCCTGCAACCTTCGCACGATTGGAGCGATCGACAGACCGCAGGCATGCGTGTCACGTTAAGTGATACCGGCGTCGGCATGGACCACGCCACCAAGCGTCGCCTGTTCGAGCCTTTCTTTACGACCAAGACCGATACCGGCACAGGCCTGGGCATGTGGGTCGTCGCGCAACTGGTCGAGCGGCACCATGGCAGCGTGCACATTTGGAGCACGCAGCGATCCGGGCGCAGCGGCACGACCTTCTCCGTTTTCTTTCCGTGTGAGCTGCAGAATAGCGACGCATCCTGTGCGCCGGCATCGGATGCCGCCAGCATCGGTGTATAAAGGGAAATCCGGCTTCCTCGCATCCCGGTTGAGGTTACCTATGTCTTCCCTTGAGCAAACCGCGTTGGTCATTCGCCGCGCAGTCCCCGCAGACGGCCCTGTCTGCGGGCAAATCTGCTTCGATGCTTTCTCCGCGATCAGCTCCGCGCACGGATTTCCCTGCGACTTTCCCAACCCGGAGGCGAGTATTGGTGTGCTCTCGGCGATCTTCGCGGCGCCCAATGTCTATTGCGTCGTCGCGGAGATGGATGGACAAATCCTGGGAAGCAACGTCCTTTTTGAAGGGGGCATAATTCAGGGCATCGGCCCCATCACGATCGACCCGAA
This sequence comes from uncultured Acidobacteriaceae bacterium, assembly GCA_963846095.1. Taxonomy (GTDB): domain Bacteria; phylum Acidobacteriota; class Terriglobia; order Terriglobales; family Acidobacteriaceae; genus Telmatobacter. The sequence goes on along the minus strand of CAWJUW010000020.1, from coordinate 178,288 downwards.
GACACAAAACCGCGGCGTCGGGCGGAAGCTGATGCAAGCGGTTATGGATCGTGCGCGAGAGAACGGGGCCGCCGGAACGCGGCTGCTCCAGGCTGCGTTTCACAATCGCTCCCTGTCGCTCTATGCGTCGCTCGGGTTTGACATCCGCGAGCCTATCTCGTGCATGCAAGGGCGAACGCGCGAGCGGAGTGCCCCGGGATGCACCGTGCGTCCGGCGCAGCCCTCCGATGGAGACGCATGCAATGCTCTTTCACGCCGCGTGCACGGATTCGATCGCGGCGGCGAGTTAGCAAATGCTATCCAACAGGGGACTGCGCAGGTCGTCGAACGCGGAGGCAGCGTGACTGCGTACACAACCAGTCTGGGCTTCTTCGGGCACTCGACTGCGGAAACGAACGTCGATATGCAGGCGTTGATCGCTTCGGCGGATTCTCTTTCCGGGCCCGGCATTCTTGTGCCGTCGCGCAACAACGCACTGTTCCGCTGGTGCCTGGCCAATGGCCTGCGCGTAGTGCAGCCATTGACGCTGATGACGACCGGGCTCTACAGCGATCCGGCCGGCGCGTGGCTGCCGTCGATTATTTTCTAACGGCTGCGGATTGAACAGCGCGACAAAACAACGCCGCCCGGCAGGACTGAGTGCGATTGCAGATCCTGCATGCGCTCGTCACAGGATGGTTTCGTAGCGCACGTACACCGGTTCCCACGCGTAGGCTTTCAACGCGGCACTCAAGTCTCCTTCGAAATCGGCGACACCTTCAGCCATCGCCTGACGGCCCACGGCCTCCGCGACAATCATGCCCACGTTGCGCGATTCGCCAATCGGAGGGAGCAGCCTGCCTCCGGGGCTTGTACGCGCGGGCGAGAGCCGAGTCAGGACCTTCGCCGCGGCCATGATCATGCCATCTGTCACCCGCCGCGCCCGCGACACCAGAATGCCGAGCGCCAGCCCTGGGAAGATGTACGAGTTATTGGTCTGATCGATGGGAATCAGCTTTCCATTGACTTCCACTGGCGCGAACGGGCTGCCGGTGCCGACCAATGCGCGGCCCTCGGTCCAATGCAGAAGGTCGGCCGGGGTTGCTTCTGCGCAGGAGGTTGGATTCGATAGAGGAAAGATAATCGGACGCGGTGCGTACCTTGTCATGGTGCGCACGATCTCTTCAGTGAATGCTCCGGCTTGCGCGGAAGTGCCCACCAGGGCAGTGATTCCGGCATTCCGCACTACATCCAACAGTGAGATGTCTGGGCCGCCACTCAACTGCCAGCCTTCCACGTCACTACGCGGCCGCAGCCACGATTCCTGATTGTCGTGAATCCCGCGCGCGCCTTCCACCAGGAGTCCGTATCGATTGAAGGCCCAGATTCGCTGCCGGGCCTGCGCCTCACTCAGCCCTTCTTCGCGCAACGCCGCGAGCAGAAGGTTGGCAATGCCGAGCCCCGCACCACCCGACCCAAACAATGCGATTTTCTGCTCCCGCAGAGAGACGCCAGTCGCGTTGACCGCGGCCAGCAGCGTTGCCGTAGTCACAGCGGCTGTGCCCTGAATGTCGTCATTGAACGTGCAGAGGCGATCGCGATATCGCTCGAGAAGCATTGCCGCGTTTGATCCCGCAAAATCTTCCCACTGCAGAAGAATGTGCGGCCATCGTTTCATCACCGCCGTAACGAACGCTTCAACGAAATCTTCATACTCTTTGCCGCGCACACGCGGGTGTTGCCATCCGATGTAGATGGGATCGTGCAGCAGCGTCTCATTATCTGTTCCGACATCCAGCAGCACCGGCAAACAATGCTCCGGCGGAATCCCGGCCAAAGCTGTGTAGAGTGCCATCTTGCCGATCGGAATACCCATGCCGCCCGCACCCTGATCGCCGAGGCCGAGAATCCGTTCCCCATCCGAAACCACGATGCAGCGCACATCGTCATAGCGCGGTGCAGCAAGAATCTGATCCATTCGGTCGCGATTCGGATAGCTCAGAAACAGCCCTCGCGGCTTGCGCCAGATCTCGCTGAACCGCTGGCACCCCTCACCCACCGCGGGTGTGTACACGATCGGGAGCAACTCCTCGGTGTGGTGCGCAATCAGCGAATAAAACAGCGTTTCGTTGTTGTCTTGCAGATCGCGCATGTTGCTGTACTTGCCGAACGCCGTCTCGCGGCTGGCAAGTACGCGCATGCGGCGCGCCCGCTGATCTTCAAGCGTGCCGATATGCGGAGGCAACAGTCCATGCAGGTCGAAGAGGTCGCGCTCCTCTTCAGTAAATGCGGTTCCCTTGTTGAGCCGCGGATTCAGCAGGAGATCGGTTCCGCGCTGGCGCGCGCGCACCACGTTGTCAATCTGTGTCTGCGCCGGTTTTGCTTCATCGCTCACTCAGCCTCCGAACAACCCCGTGCCGTCTTACCGGCTCTAACGCTCTTCGATAATAGCCAAATCCCATGGCGCCAATGGGAACGTGTCTGCGTTTGCTATTGATTTCTCGTGCAGAAGCTCCGTGCCCGCACCATAGCCGTACTTGACCGTCACGTCTTGCGCCGAGTAATTGAAGTAGTAATGCAAGGGCTTGCCCAGCCGATTGACTCCGTTCTGTACGTGAACTGTCAGAGGGAGTGCCTGATCTGCAGCCGGGACGCCGGCCTTCGCGAGCGCGTTCTTGATGACCGCTTTTTGCAGTGCGTCGGAGAGATAGGTCCCTTCGTATACGAGCGAGCCCGAACCGAATTGGTTTTCGGTGATCGCCGGCCACTTGCCGAAGAACGGATGGTCGTACGACGCAAGAACCTGTGCGTGCTCCGGCATCAGAAACTCTGCCCAGTACGACACTTTGTTCTCCGCTCCCATGTGGAACGGATCATCCTTGAGCGCAAGCGGTTTTTCCAGGTTTGAGAATTCCTGATAGCTCACACCCGCGGCTTCTCGCAGCGGACCCGGGGCGCGCTCCCATCGCACGGCGGAATTCTCATTCGCGAATCCGCTCTTGAAGGTCATCACCACGTGGCCGCCATTCTTCACGTAATCGGAGATCCGCTGCAGAAGTGCATCGTCCGCGATGTAGAGCACCGGCACGATCAGCAGCTTGTACTGCGAGAAGTCCCGCGTCTCGGGCAGAACAAAGTCTACGCCGACATTCAGGTCATAAAGCGCCTTGTGCATCTGCTGCACCACGGGAACGTACCCATCCGGCTCACCCGTCCAGCTGCGTGCCGGCACGCCGCCACCGTAGGGCATAAAGCTGATCGCATTCGCCGAGTCGCGGCTCCACAGAATCGCCACATCATTGTGCACCTTCAGGCCCACAAGATGCGTCCCGATCTTTTGCAGTTCGTGCGCGGTCTTGCTCATCTCTGCATACTCGCGGTTCGGCTCAAGATCGTGCGAAAGAATCCCCTTCCAATACGTCTCCTGATTGGCGGCGATCGAGGCCCAGTGCCAGTATTCCACCATGTCCGCGCCGTCGGCGAGATAGGTGTAGACGTCCTCCCGCAACTGGCCGTCGTAGGGCGGATACTGGCTTTGCGATGTCCAGCCGATCGTCTGCGCGTTTGTCTCGGTAACGAGGAAATTCGTGTGCTTCAGTGATCGCGAAAAATCACTCTGCAGTGTCTGAAACCAGCCGTCGTAGTGATCCTGCGTTCCGTGGTAGATGTTGTCGGCCACGATGTCGAGTGAATCGGCGACCGCCTCTTCGTTCACATCGCGCTTCATCATGCCGCCGTAGTCGGTGGTGATGAATTGCTGTCGGGCCTGCGCACTCGCGTGCGAGCTGCGCCTGCCAGTGAAGAAAATCCGTGACGCGCATCTGGCTCCAGCGGGTCCACTCAAGTTTGTAGCCCGTGGAGATCGTTCCGTCGCGCCGCGGCAGATCTTCCCACGTGTGCAGATTCTCGCCCCAATAATTCAGAAACCATGCCTGCGAAAGCGCCTCGGGCGTTTTGAACTTCTTCTCGAGGTAATGCTGGAAGCCGATGAACACATCGGTGTTGGCCGCGTCGTAACTGCTCGTCTCATTGTCGAGCTGCCATCCGATCACCGTCGGGTTGTCTTTGTAATGCGCCACGATGTGCCGAATCAATCGCTCGGCATAAAACCGGTATGCAGGCGAATCCGTATCCATGTTCTGGCGAAGGCCATATGTGCTGGCGATCGGCTTGCCGCCAAACATACCCTGCGGAATGCGTTCGGCGAATATCTCCGGATGCTGGTGCGCCATCCACGCCGGAATTGCATAGGTCGGCGTGCCGAGAATCACCTTGATGCCGGCCTTGCCCATCGCATCCACGATCCGGTCCATCCACGCGTATTCGAATTGGCCGTCGGCGGGTTCCCACAGGCTCCACGTCGACTCGCCCATGCGCACCACGTTCAGCCCCGCCGCCTTCATCAGCGCGACATCCTTCTCCAGTCGTGCCGCGTGCGCCGCATCGTCGCCGGGCATGTACTCGTTGTAATAGGCAACGCCGTACAAAACGGTTGGAAAGTTCAGGTCCGGGGCTGTACGCCCCATCTGCTGGGCTTGCGAATCTGCACTTGTGAAAACAATGAAGCAGAAGACCGAAGCCGCTAAACAGCGCCTCACTGTGCGTAGCATATGCTCTCCATTTCACTCGAAGAGCAAGTCTAACCCAAGCCGGTACGGTGACAGTCAGGGGATTCAAATGTGAGCCAGAAATTCAGCAGTGCTACACACCTACCGCAGCTATTACTCGAACCGCAGCAGCACCACCTCGGGTACTGTCCCCACCCGCATCGGCGGCCCCCATGTTCCCGCGCCGTACGACGTGAGCACCTGCAAACTACCGAAAGCATGCAGCCCGTGCGTGAACTTGCCGAATACCCGCTGTGTGAGCCAGGTAAATGGAGCAATCTGGCCGCCGTGCGTATGTCCTGAGAGTTGCAGGCTCACACCCGCCTCTTCAACAATCGGGAGCCGGTTCGGCACGTGATTCAGCAGAATGCTCGGCATGCCCTTCTGGATCCCGAGCGCTTGCAGATTGGTACGCAACCGAAGCGGATAGGTAGTGTCGTGGTAAGGAACGCCGATGATCTGGATGCCGTCGACGATGACCGTCTCATTCGACAGCACCCGAACCCCAACCCGCTGCAGCGCTGCGAGAAATCTCTCTCGATCCCCGAATTCATCGTGGTTCCCCGTCGCGAAGTAGACGCCGAAACGCGGCTTAAGCTCCCGAAACGGCTCGGCCAACCGCAGCGCATCCGCCTTTGTGCCGTCGAAGACGTCGCCTGGAATAAAGATGATGTCGGGATCCAGGTGTTTTGCGAGCGCGGTCATCCGTTGACTGAATCGAACCCCGTTGACGTGCCCCAGATGCAGGTCGCTCATGATGAGAGCGCTACGCCCTCGCCATTGCGCCGGCAGATTTGCGAGATGAACGGACAATCGCCTGATACGCACGAGGCGTGCGTTGATCACTCCATATATACCTGTCGCGGCCGCCGCCGAGAACAACACTGCGACGATCATCCGTTGCGTATCTACGGTCACGATATGCGGCGCGGGCAACAGAAAGCCCAGCCACACCAACCAGCTCAACACCGCGGCGAAGAAGAAATAGTTCAGAAAGCCCAGCCACGCCGACGCCGCCGTGTAAAACACGCGGATAGGCGCATTGTTCCGGTAGTAGCTCAACAAGGCGGCTGCCACAAAGCTAAAAGCCAGCACAAGCAGGCCCACGCGCATTGCCATCAGGACGCCCGGGCTCACTTCGCCCCAGAGCACAATGAAAGTGCGATAGATCAACCAGTGGGCGGAAAGCAACAATGCTTGTATGCATAAAATGCCCAGAATAGGCCAAGCCTTCAAAACAATGTCTCCCCTCGCTCTCTGCCCCGAGTGCCTTGTCTTCGCTTCAATTCTTGCATGATTTGCTGCGGACCCTGCCGCCGCCTGAGATGCGGCATCGACTACGAATTGGACCTTGGCAGGGAATGCGAGAGAATGTCTGCATGTCCACCTGGCCGGATCAGCGTCTGCTTGATCTGCTGAACCTCGAAATTCCAATCATCCAGGCGCCCATGGCGGGTGCGGACTCTGTCGAACTGGCGCGCGCCGTTGCATCGACTGGAGCCCTGGGCTCATTGGCCTGTGCTTTGCTTTCGCCCGCGGCGGTTCGCGACGCTGTTCATTCTCTGCGCCAGCAGTTCGTGCGTCCGTTCAATCTCAACTTCTTTTGCCATACGATGCGGGCGCCCGAACCGGCTGCGCTGGAAAGATGGAAGAAGCTTCTGCGGCCGCACTATGAGCGGCTCGGCCTGGACATCGCGACCGTTCCCGAAAGCCGCCTTCGGCTTCCCTTCGACGAGGAGATGTGCGCGGCGGTCGAAGAGCTCAAACCGAAAGTCGTGAGCTTTCATTTTGGCTTGCCGGAAGCAACCTTGGTAGAAAGGCTCAAGGGGTGTGGCGCCAGGGTGCTCGCTTCGGCCACAAGCGCAAGAGAGGCAAAGTGGCTGGAGGAGCACGGGTGCGATGCAGTGATCGCGCAAGGGTCCGAGGCCGGCGGTCACCGCGCCATGTTCATCGAAACCGACAGCGCCCGGCAAGTTGGTCTCTTCGCGCTGCTCCCACAGGTGGTTGATGCCGTCTCCATTCCGGTAATCGCCGCCGGCGGCATCGCGGATGCACGCGGAATCGTGGCCGCATTCGCCCTTGGCGCTTGCGGGGTGCAGTTGGGGACGGCCTATCTTGCTTGCCCCGAAGCGAATGTGTCGCCGTTGTATCGCGAAGCGCTGGCCCACGCGAGCGAAACAGACACGGCGATCACAAATCTGTTTAGCGGGCGGCCGGCGCGCGGGATGATGAATCGCTTCCTGGCCGAGTCCGGGCCGATGGCGGAGGCCGCACTTCCCTATCCGTATGCGGCAACGCTGATCGCGCCGCTGCGCAAGGCTTCAGAGGGCTCGGGTTCGACGGATTACATGCAGATGTGGGCTGGGCAGTCGGCGGGGCTTGGGAAGCCCGAGCCGGCCGCGCAACTCACGCGGAGACTTGCAGCAGACGCGCTCCGCCGTTTGCATTCAGGATAGGCAATGCAACCTGCCTGCCGTTTCCAGCCTGCCGCCCAGGTCTGCATACGGCGTGAAACAATATCCCTAATGCGCAACGGCCTCGACAGCCTCGACTCACTCGGCGTCTACATCTCCATTCCCTTCTGCCGCTCCAAATGCACGTACTGCAACTTTGCCTCCGGCGTATACCCGGCCGCCGAACACGGCCGGTATGTCCATCGCATTCTGGAGGATCTCGCGCAGGCTTCTGCCTGGGCTGAGCGTCACCATGTCGAGTTGCCGCGCACCGTCGATACCGTTTACTTCGGCGGCGGCACGCCCAGCCTGCTCGCGCCTGAATTGATCAAGGAACTCTTCGCCGGGCTGCGCGGGGAGTTCGACCTGCAACCCGACAGCGAAATCACAGTAGAGTGCGCTCCCGGCCAGATCGCCGACGACACGCTTGCCGCCCTTGCATACTTTGGCGTGAATCGCGTGAGCCTCGGCGTGCAATCGTTCATCGATCGCGAGGCACACGCGAGTGGGCGGCTGCATTCGCGCGCCGCGATTGAACAGGATCTCCGCCGCCTGCGAGACGTTGGCATCACGAATCTCAGCATCGATCTGATCGCTGGACTCCCAGGACAGACCTTCTCTTCCTGGAACGAGTCCCTGGCCGCGCTCATCGACTCAGGCGTGCCGCACGCAAGCCTCTACATGCTCGAAGTAGACGAGGACTCGCGCCTCGGCCGCGAGATGCTTGCCGGCGGCGCGCGCTATTCTGCGGGTCTTGTTCCGCACGAGGATGCGATCGCCGAAATGTTTCGCATCGGGCTGGATTCGCTCGCGAACGCAGGGCTGATGCAGTACGAGATCTCGAACTTTGCGCGGTCCAGGGTTTGAATCGCGTCACAATCTTCGCTATTGGCAGCGCAAACCGTATCTTGGCCTGGGCCTGGATGCCTCTTCGATGCTTCGAGCGGCAACATCGCATGACGCTGCCGTGCCCGTCCGAGATGCGGTCGACGAACACCAGCGATCTGTGCCCTTACCTTGAGGGCGCGGCCGAGCCTGAAAGCCAGTTGCTGGGTCTCGACCGCCAGCACGAGGAAGCATGGTTCCTGGGTCTGCGCATGAATCGTGGAGTGGATCTCGCCGACATTGAAAGCGAGTTCGGGCCTGAACCGGCGGCGCATGCGAGAGCGGTTGTGCAGCGGCTCGCGGCGGACGGGCTGCTCGAGTCGGACGGCAGGCTCGTGCGCCTCACACCGCAAGGGCGACTGCTTTCGAACGATGTGTTTCAGGAGTTTCTTGACCTGGAACCCGTCTTACGATGACATGGGCCCATGTGTTGCGACCTCACTGCTCAGATCGATGCTGCCTTCTCTTCGAACGGTCGACGCTGCATGGAAATACTCCCGCTGCATGCGTGAGGTGAGCCATCGCAGCCGGCAGAGTGCGCGAACGATCGTGAGTGGATTTCGGCTGAGGAAGTATCGCTGCTGCAGGCCGGTGGATTGGCTGTGGGCTCCCGGATGGCCGATCCGGTAGATCGCGCCCGGAAACGGCAACGGCTGCAGCGCGTGCCCACGTGCTGCGAAGTCAGCATCCATGGCGAGATGGCCACCCCACATGCGGCAGAGATAGTCCTCCGATGCCGCTTCGATGCGATCGGGGATGCGGCAGAGATCGGAGCGGAGGATGTGCGACGTCCCGCAAATGCGGTGGAAGCGCGATTCTCTGTAAAGGAGCCTGCTGCCGTCCTCCCACACCCAGCCATCGCCGAAATACCAGCCGTTTGCCGATGGATGACTGGCAACGAAGGCGGCGAGACCGATGTGTACCAGGTCGTCGTCATCGCAAATCATGACGAAGGGGGCGAGCTTGCTGTGAAGCAGTCCCGCGAGGACGCGCCGCCCTTTGTCGATGCGAAAGGCGTTGCGAAACGTCTCGAGGTTGTTGGCGCCTTGTTCGTGTAGTGGGTTAGGCGGAAAGTCGACGCGGCAAACGCTAAAGCCGGCGGGAAGGTTTGGCAGGTCGGCGTCTCGATTGGCGACGATGACCGCATTCCAGGCCGGAATGGTTTGAGCGGCGATGGAAGCTGCGGTTTGCGCGAGATTCGCTTTCACGCGGGCCCAGTCTCGCGCGTTGGCTGGGTGGCGAACGGGAAGGATGAAGCTGAGGACGGTCTGCATCAGGGTGCTACAGCCTCGATTACGGCAGCGCGCCGCTGCATGGGTTGCGTCGCCTGCAGGTGCGCCAGGCATTGCGGGATCTTCTCGAGAGCCTCGTGCATCTGGTCCCTGCGCTGTTCGAAGATGCGATCCTCACTCAGGGTCGGCGAAGCTGCGGATGCGAGGCGAAGGCTCTCTGCGGCTCGCTTAACGTATTCGTCCTGAGCAGGTTGCGATGGCCGAGCGGAATCGATAACACGCAGAATCTTTGCTGGGATCGTGTAGGCTACGCCACGCGATACGCGCACCCAAGGCTTCCACCACGAAGCGACTTCGCTGCTCTTGCGCACGGCGATAGTGGTCGAGCGCAGCATCTGCGGATGCTTGAGGAAGGTAAAGGTCTTCGCCATAGAGTCCGTTGGTGGCATCGCGGAGGCGCTCGAGGAAACTGCTTGGGTGCAAGCGGTGGGGACGGTACCTCAGATCGAGGCTCAGGGTCCAGTCGAGCCACTTGAAGGTGCTGATGGCAGTACTGCTGACAACGGGGATCCACGGAACGCGGAACGTGTCGGCAACGATGGCTGCGTGCATGGCATCGGCGAGCACGAGTTTGGCGTGGCGAATTCGATCGACGGACTGGCGGCTGTCGGCGAGTGGATCGAGGTATTCGAATCCAGCCAGTGCGCATGCCTTTTTCCACTCGCCTGCCGAGGATGCTTTGATAGTGCGGCATGAAGACGATGCCATGGCGATGGTCTTCGGGGATGAGCCTGCTCCATGCCGGCGACTTCGCGAAGCAGGATCGCGGCGTCGGTGATTGCGCTCTCGACCGGCAGGTGAAGAACCTCGGCGGACAATGGCCCCCGGACCGCCAGTGCCCGCCAATTGTCCCCACCAAAATCCAGCGGCGGATAGCCATAGCCGGCGCCGCTGCCGAGCACAATCCACTTCTTGCCCTGCGGCATGAGTGAGGCGTTGACGATCGTCCCGATTCCGCTCAGGTAGACGCCGTCGTCTGTGCCCAGTTGATCGCGGATGAGCGACGGCCACATCCATCGGTTCAGGTCGTCGCCAAAGTTGGCGCGACCCAATTCATGAAAGTAGAAGAGTCTCATCGCAGCGCCCTATCGAGAACGGGTGTCGCTTTGAAATTTCGCAGCGCCTCGCGCGCGGCATGTGGCAAACAAAACTTGAGTGCTGGAAAGAGAATGGTTGTGCGCAGGAATAGCCAAAGAGTCTTGGATGAAAGCGCGCCGAGAGACCGGCAATCGTTGAGCAGGGCCGAATACGTCGGCCAGCCTCGGCGCGCGGCGACTGCCTGCGCTAAACATTGGGTCACGAGAAAAGAGGTGAACGCTTTTGGTGTAAAGAGGCCTCGCCTTGATCGAGCCCAGCGCAGCGATGTTTCGCCTGCCTGGTTTTCGATGGGGCTGGTGTTCATTCGCTCATGACTCGCTTCGCAGTGATAGATCGACAGCGGTTCAGGAACGATGGTGATTTGCTGAACCGGATCGTAGATCGCGCGCAGAAGCCAGTCCGTGTCGTCGTTCATGCGGACAGCCGGATCGAATGGGATGCGAAGAAACAGATCGCGAGGTGCAAGCCAGGTAGAGGTTTGCAGGAACGTGAAACGCGCACCGAAGAAAGGAACTTCGCAAAAGAGATATTCGCTGATCGGTTGGTGTGCGCGGGGCCCTCGCGTGGGCCTGACGATTTGGCCGCGGCCGGTTCTTTGAAAGTATTGGCAGCAGATCAGCGCATCGGGTTCGGTGGTTCGCGCCGCTACCGCCATTTGTTGCGAAAGCTTGCCGGGCAACCATTCGTCGTCGTCATCGAGCAGAGCAATCCATTCGCCCGCGGCCTGGCGAATACCGATGTTGCGCGCTTCGCCGCCCCCTGCGGATCGCGGCAGAACCTGAATCCGCAGACGGCTGTCGGGGATAGCTCTGAGGTCTTCGTAGCCGGATGGGTCGCCACCATCGACAACGACGATCACTTCGATCTTCGAGTAAGACTGGGACAAGGCACTCCGAACTGCCCGCGCCGCAAGTGTCGCGCGATTGCGCGTGGGTATCACCACGCTGACGAGCGGGCCGATCACTGCGGGATCTTCGCCTTTGGATTTCATGCGGATGGTCGGGCGAGCGGGCCCGCTGCCTTGCGGTTCAGGCAGTCTTCAACAAACTTGCCGAATTGGCCTTCGAAAACCGAGGTGTCGAATCGGCGTGCGTTCTGTTGGATTGTCTGCGGGTTAAAGTGCGGCTCGATCGCCTCGAATTGTTCGATCGCGCCGATCACGCATGCAACCGACTGCTCAGCGAACAAAATTCCCGTGTTCTCCGCGGAGTTTCCCGCGTCGAAGCGTACTGTCTCGACCGCGCCGCCTTTGCCGAAAGCGATGACAGGGCGGCCGTAGGATTGGGCTTCAACCACGACCATTCCAAAGTCTTCATAGGCGGCGAAGACGAACGCACGGCAATGCGCGTAGAGGCGCGCAAGCTGGTCGTCGGAGACGCCGCCGACGAACTCAACGGTTGGACCTGCGATATCTTTTAGGACCTTTTCTTCCCTTCCCGACCCGCATACGATCAGCTTTCGTCCGAGCTTTGTGCATGCTGCAACGATCAAGTCGACTCGCTTGGTTGGCGAGAGCCGTCCAACCGTCAGGTAGTAGTCCTCGGTATTGCGATCGATGTAACCCTTGGCCGTATCGACCGGCGGGTAGATCACTTCGGCATCGCGCCGATAGCATTTCTGAACTCTTCGCGCGACGTGTACTGAATTTGCGCAGAAGCGATCGACCCGTTGGGCGGCGTTGAAGTCCACCTCGCGCAGGTATTGCGCGGTAAGCCTGTATGCCGGGCGAAGCACAGAGGGCACCTCGCCCTCGAGCGTAGGGCGGTAAAGGTCCCAGATCTGACGCCAGGGTGTGTGGCAATAGCAGATATGCGTGCTGTCGTCGTCGGTGAGAACGCCCTTCACCAGACCATGGTCGGAGCTGATAATCAGCTCGTAACCGCGGAGGTCGAGCCCTTGCACCGCATAAGGAAACAGGGGAAGGAGACCATGATAGAGCCGAAGGATGCCGGGTATCTTTTGCAGGATGGAATAGGAAGTATGCCGCTGCCGCAGAGACTGAGGAGTGAAACTGGGATTGCCGAATAAGAGGAACAAGTCTGCGCCGGGGAAAAGCTTTCCAATCACATTGTCGACTTTCTCGGTACCGCCGAATTGACCGTAAAACGTACTGACGAGGGCAACGCGCATGGACCTGACTACTCCGGGATTTGGGTTTTGTCTTAGGAGACAGCGCCGCACGCGTGCCACTCTCTTCGCTTGCGGACAAAAACCAAGGTCGCGGCAGAAAGCCGCAGCACGCCGCCGCAGAAGAGATAAGCCAGCGCGACGGCAAAGACTCCGCGATACCGCGCCGCCGCTGCGATAGACGCGATCGAGAGAAACGCGATGAGCACCCAGAACCACAGGAGGGGCTCCCGTTTGTGCGCGCGCAGATAGTAGGCCTCGCACTGCACAATGTGCCCGAGAACAATGGCCAGCAGGACCAGCAGGAAGCTGGGCATGGGCAACACGCGCGCGGCGTATGCGGGCAGAAAGTGTAAAGCAGCGGAAAGTCCGATAGCCGCGCAGACTACAGCGACTAGAAGCAGCGCGGTTGACTGCGTCACTGCCCTGCGGAAGATTCGATCGAGTTCGGCGATCCGGTTCTGCGCAACCAGCATTCCCATGGGCGCAGCTTTCGTGGACACCCACGAGATGGCCATGGAGGCCAGTGCCGTGGCGATGCTCAGGGACATGCCCATTCTGCCTGCCTGGACGGGGCCGCAATAGGTAAACACGATGGGATTGAAAAGCTGAAACGTGGCGTAAATGCTGGCCCAACTGACGGCAATTCTCCATTGGAAAGGCAGGATCTCGGCGCGCCAACTGATCGAGTGCTGTCTGGTGTCGGTACGCAAGAGGTTGAGCAGGATCTTTCGATTCACGCCGAGAAGGAAGCCCGCGGAACAAATGGCCTGACCGGCGATCATGAGAGCCGGCGCGAACAGCCCGTGCCGATAGACAAGGCTCAGCCACGCAAGAAGGCTGCCGAGAACTGCCTGGCACATGCGCAGCTTGGCCACCTGCACCACTTGCCCACAGCCTTCGAGAAAAGACACGATGGGATCCATTTGAAATGTCAGAAAGGTGGCGCAGACGACGGCGACCCATGGCGCCTGCCAGTGAACGGTGAACCCGGCCTGCGGATTCCGGGTGAAGAAGGAGAAGCCGATTGCCACTAAGGCCGCAACCAGGGCTGCTGCGGCGAATGTGTACCAGCGGATACTTCGCTTCAGGAGGGACGCCAATCGAGCCACTGCCACGGGATCGCCGCAGAGGACATCGCTGGAAAAGATAGTAAGCCTCGCCCGCTCGTGTGCCGCGGTCTGCAGGATCACGAAGGAAAACCCAAGTTCGAAGATGATCTGCAGTGCGACCAGACTGGAGAAAGTGTAGTAATAGCCTTGCTCGACCGGGCGGAGATTGCGGGCGATGAGAAGCATTGTCAGCCCGCCCGCTAACGTCTGCCATGCCCGGGCACCGATCGTGAAGAGGACGGCACGATCGAGGCCGATCCACCTGCGGAGACGCGCAGACCTGCGACCGGGCATCCTCAATGTTGAGGCTTCGATTGCGTGTCCTTGAATGCTTGAAGACATGGTTGATCAGGCTACTGTGAGCGCGTAAGGCTGTTCCCGTTCCCACGCAACGGAAAGTTGTTTCACTCTGGCGCTTTCGATGGAGAGATTCAGGCAGGCCACCATGAAAAGCGTCCACCCAACATTGATGGTGCCCAGCAATTCGGTCTCATCGATATTGAGCAACAGGGTTGCAGCGATGATCGCGAGATACCAGTTGAGATAATCAGCGTCTGCGAAGGTGCAACATCGCACATAATCGCGGATAGCCTTGATGATGCAGCCTGCGATGAGAGCCAGAGCGACGGCTCCGACCTCCACCCACACCTGCAGAAAACCGTCGTGCGCATTATTCGGATTCCAGGGAATGGCCGGGATAATGCGTGCCGATTCCCCATGCATCCCCTGCCAAAATGCGTGAAAACCGTAGCCGGTGAAAGGCCGTTTCTGAATGCTGAAAAACACGGCGCGCCAGATGGGAGTCCGGCCGTGCAGCGAGGCGTCTTTGCCCAGGAAGGTGAGGATGCCGGGCGCCGACAGCGAGGCGAGATAAGAACCGATCAGTAGCAGAAAGCTACCAAAGCCAACCAGAAGGATCGCACTCCTGCGTTCAAATCGATGAAACGTTGTCGTCGTGACGCGGAAGGCCACAAGAAACAGAGCCATCAGCCAGCCGGTGCGCGAGTGTGTAAGCAGAACAACCAAGCCGACAAGGCTCATATATCCGATTCGGAGGCCTCTTGAGAGCCCCGGCACCTGCTTGACGAAGAGAAGAGGGCTCACCAGAAACAGGGACATGTAGGCACACACATTCTTGTGCGGACAAATGCCTTCCAGGCTCCATGCGCCCATCAGATTGCGCGATAGACCGTATCTCGGAAGCACCACGGCGATAGCCAGATTCAGAAGCGCAAACACGACGCCGACAAATACCAGAAGCTGAACCTGTCGTACGGGGTCGAATCGTTTTACCAGATACGCCGCCAGAAGAGTGTTCACCAGCAGATAGGTCGCATTACGCAGGCTTGCCAACGGATTCTGCGACCACGCTGCCGATGCGAAGGCCCAGAGAACGAGCGCCGTAAACAGAGGAGCCTGCCGGAGACCGCTAAGCACCTCGGAAACATTGCACGCGACGAGAACAAGAACGACAAGCAGAACGGAGCCGGTCTCCACAACTCGCTGCAGGCCTTCGCCCTGAGTCTCGGTTGAAGTGCCATGGGTGGGATAGTTGCCGGACTCCGTCTTCCCGAGTTTGGCATCGAAGGAGAATTGGCCGTCGACCGCGTAATACAGCAGAACGAAGGCGAGCACGTAGTGAAGGACAGCCGTCCACATATCTACACGCGCGGAAGGAACTCCGAAGCCGTCATTCATGCGGCAGAACTCCCATAGAGGCTGGTTCGCTATTCGACGGGAAGAAGTTCTTCGTTCTCGTCCAAGCTGCGCGAATTCGTCTACGCCGCTCGGAAGGGACGAAGAGATAGGCCGCGAAGTAGGTCAACGACGCCAGTGTGAACCCTCCGAGAACCCATCCGGTGAGCAAAAGGTGAAGGCTGATGAAAAACGGCTCCCCGCGGCGACGCGATCGAGCCACGCATTCCATGACCACGAAGACAGCAAACGATCGCTTGGTGAACCGCTTACGGTTGGCGATTCCCCATGCCAGAACGGGCTCCCACGCACCGGACCCGCCAAGCCTTCCTTGCGCATGCGCATTATGGAAGATGGATAACGTTTCGGGATGCACAATCACGCGCGCACCGGCGTCCTGCACCGCGCGCAGCAGCCAATCGGTGTCTTCAATGGCCAGTCCCTTCGTGAAGGGAACCGTCTCCAAAAGCTTCTTTGAAGTGAGCAGCGTCGACGGTTGCAGAAAGCCCCGCTCGCAGTAAATGTATTCGCTCATGTCTTGCGGCATGTAAGGCAGGACTGTTGGCACAACGCGCTCAAGCATTGCTGTCTTTTCAAGATAGCGACAACCGACGATCACGCGATCGCTCTGTGCCTGCTCTGCGAGAGCTATCTGGCGCTCGATCTTCGACGGCAGCCACTCATCGTCGTCATCGAGAAAAGCGATCCACTCTCCCGAAGCGTGACGGACCCCGACATTGCGTGTTTCGGCCAGGCCAAGATTTACAAGGTTGGAGACGATCTTGAGGTTGGGCTCAGCATAGGCTTGCAGCGCCTCGAGTGTCGGCGGGTCTGGCCCGTCGATCACGACAATCACTTCGAGATCCCGGTAAGTCTGATTAAGCGCGCTGGCAATAGCATTGCCCACAATCTGCGGCCGGCCTCTTGTCGGGATGATCACGCTGACACGACTCACAGGCGCTCTCCCTGAGGAGTGTGGAAGCGCACCCGCGGAGTGAAGATCAGCATGAATTCGCGTTTTGATTTGCATTGAATTTCGGCCGGTTGGCGCATAATCGATCCAGATCGTCGTTCAAGCATTGCCTTGCGTCGCAGTGTGCATGGTTTGATCGATCAGTTCTTTGAAAACCAAATTGAGAAAGCGAAGATTGCCAATCGTGTAGCGGCGCCATAGTCGCCCCGGTTCAACGCAAAGGCGATAGAACCACTCCATGCCCAGGTCCTGAACCCAACCGGCAGGGCGATGAAAGTCTCCGGCCACAACATCGAAGGCCGCGCCATTGCCCATGACCAGCCGCACCGGAAGATCCAGCGCGTGTTCCTCAATCCAGTATTCCTGTTGCGGAACGCCCATGCAGACAAAGAGAAAGTCGGGGCGCGCGGCCATGATCCGCTCCCGCGCCGCGCCCGCCACGCTCGGTTCGAACTCTCGACCGAAAGGCGGCCGGTCCCATTCGATTTTGAGCCCCGGAAGGGTAGCGGCCAGTCTCTGCGCCGCGCGCTCGGCAGCGCCTTCCCTTCCGCCCAGAAAATAGACCGATCGGCCCGTGGCGGCAGCAAGGTGGCAAAGGTCAACCATGAAATCGATGCCCGGAATGCGTTGCGGCCTTTGTACACCCAGAATGCGTGCTGCCATGCAGATAGAAACGCCGTCGGCGAGATTCAGATCGTTCTCGGCAAGAATCCGCCGCAAGCGTGGTTGTCCGATGGCGATGTTGAAGAAGTGCGCGTTGACGCCGGAGATACGGACGGGGACGCGCGGTTGCGATTGCGTGGCGGCATCCACCCAGCGAAGTGCCTCTTGCGTATGGACTGCATGAATTGGAATGCCAAACAGATTCACGAATTCTTGCGCGATTCTTTCCAAATCTGAAGACATGTGCGGGTTCCTCAAAATGTCGCGAACACCATCAATAGCGATAAACCGCTGCGGAGCCAATCGATGCCGCAATCGAAGCAGCGTTCATCGCGAAGTTGCGGAGATAACTGAAAGGCACGTAGACAATGTCGTCGGGCTTCAGTTGCATGTCTGCGTCTTTGCCCTTCTCCATCGCGCTCAAAGGCAACGGGGATTCAACATACCCGCCGCTCTTATCTCTTCGGATTAAGCGGGCGTGGGAGGGCACCGCGGAAGGTGGTACCCCTCCTGCTCGCGCCACCAATTCCAGAACGGAGATTTCTGCGCGGTTGTTGGACATGACGTAGGCGCCCGGGCGGCCGAAGTCGCCGATTGCATAAACGATCCCGGCGCGCGGAACGAAAATCTCATCCCCCGGCCGGATCAACAACGAATGATCGAGGGCATTGCCGGGGTCATTGGAGACGAAGTAGGCCTGTTCCTGACCGCTCTCGCGGTGTTTAATCCGAATCTCACGCGCGGCCGTTTCTGTCAGACCGCCGGCTAGCGACAGGACGTCGAAGATGGATCGAGGGGTCATGATGGCGAAGGCGCCCGGAGAGCGGACTTCGCCGGCCACGGAAACTTTAGCCGTGGCGTATTCATCGACCGTTATTGTGACCTGCGGGTGGAGGAGCAACCCATGCGAAACCAGCGCATCCTGGACGCGCCGCGAGGCCTCTGAAGGCACCAACCCGTTCACGGAAACGTCTCCCAGGAACACTAGCGAGACGGAGCCTTTGTCATTGACGCGGGCGCGTTCTTCGAACTCCGGAGCGTCAAAGACGTGGACGTGGAGCAGATCTCCCGGGCCGATGAGCAGGCTTTCGCTGTCCTGCGCAATCAGGCCCGGGGCAAGCAGGCACAAAAGAGCGACGAGCAAGCTACGCATCGGTGGAATTCTCTCCATACTTGTAGGCGTACCGCTTGTAGCCGTAATAGTCGTAGTAACTTTCATCGCGCGGTTGAAGGCCGTTGAGCACCACGCCGATGGTCGTCTTCTTGCCTGTCTCAACAATCTCGACGGCGCGGCGCAGTTGCTTTCTGTCGGTGTGCTTGCAGCGGGCGAGCACCAGCGTGAGGTCGGCGAGCGGGCGAACGATGTGGGTGTCGGTCACGGGAAGAAGCGGAGGCGAATCGAGCACGATGAGATCGAATTGCGAGCGCCAAACAGTAAGCCAGTCGGCGAAGCGATGCAGTGCGAGGAGTTCGGCGGGATTGGGAGGCACCGTGCCGGATTGCAGGTACCAAAGCGAGTCGACTCCATGAACCGGCACAATGCCGGGCTCGCTGGATTGTCCCGCCAACAACTCGCTGAGCCCGGGGCGCCGGGATTGATTGAACCGTTCGCGCAGTGAGCCGCGGCGCATGTCCATATCCACAAGCAGGACGCGCCGCTTCGACTGAGCGAAGAGGACGGCAAGGTTTGCGGCCAGGACGGACTTGCCGTCCCCGGGAATCGTACTGGTGATCAGGACGACGCGCGATTGATCGCTTCCTCCGGCGAGCAGGATGGAGGTTCGAATGGTGCGAACCGCTTCGGTGTAGGTGGAATTCGGTGCGTCAATGCTGGGGAGAAAGGAGCGCGCGCGATCCTTTACGTACTGCGGCGAACCCGTGAAATCCGGCGTTACCCCGAAGAGCGTGGTGCGAATCACCTGCTCAGCGTCATTGATTGAATTGATCTTGCTGTCGAACACATCGGCGATCAGCGCAGCGCCGCAGCCGACAACGAATCCAGCAGCGAGAGCTGCTGAAAGATCGATGGGCACGTTGGGCTTTCGAGGCTTCCACGGAACGCGGCCGGGATCGACGACCGTGATGTTCGAGGACTTCAAACCCTCGAGAACACCGGCTTCGCGCAGTTTGTTGAGCAGCCCTTCATATAACTGGCGGCTCTCGTCGGCCTCCTGCCGCACAATCGCGAACTCGATTGCCTTGTCGTTCATCTTGTCGGCCTCGACCTTCTCGTGGTCGAACACCTCGCGCGATGCTGCTTCATCTCTCTTCGCAATCTCGTAGTCGCTCGCCGCACGCGCCTTGATGCGCGCAGACTCTTCAGAGATTGCGGTGTCCAACGCCGCAAGATTACTGCGCAACTCGTTGAGCTTCGGATAGGACGGTCCGTACTTCGCTTCCATCTCCTTGATGGAGGCCTGCTGCGTTGCCTGTTGTTGGCGCAGGCCCTGCAGGAGTTGCATCGAATTGCTCATCGATGCCCCAACGTCGCTATTCCCCGCTAATCCTGAGAGCAACTCGGCATCTCCGACGGCGGCCGCTTGCGCGATCGCTCCGCGCAGGATGCGCGCTCTCTGCGCCTGATTCAAAGCTTGTGTCTTCTGCTGCAGTGAGTCGAGAACGGCTGAGTACGCAATTTCCTTTCCCGTAGCATCAACATTGCCGAGCGCATACACGCCCGACGCTCGCTGCAGATCGACCACCTGCTTCTGCAGGTCCTCGCTCTGTTTGCGCAGGTCGCCGAGCTGTGCGCGCAGCCACGCCGACGCCTGATTGGTCGCGGCGAAGCGCGTTTGAAAGGTGTAGTCAGCAAGCGCTTGCGTGAGGCGATTGACGACAGCGGCGGCGATCTTTGGATCGGAGTGGAGATAGTGGATCTCGATCAGCCGCGTTCCCGGCAGCGACTTTACGGTAAGGTTCCTGCTGAAGACCTGCAGGGCGAACGCGCGCCGGCGTGGAGAATCTTCGAGCGTTGAAGCCGGCGCGTCCTCTGCGCCCTTTGGGAAGATGAGACCGGCAACCCATCCAAGCAGACTCCAATGCGGCTTGAAGTCGGCGGTCTGCTCGAGGCGGAGGTCTTCGATGATCTTCAAAGCCAATGAGTCGGACTTGAGGATGTCCGCCTGTGTTTCGAGGAGGATGTTTTCTTCGAGGGCATCCGAGCCCGTGTCCGCCTGGCCGCTCATCATCTGGTCAAGCCTCATCACATCCGCGTCTTCTTTTTGAATTTGCACGGTGGCTGTAGCTTCGAATCGACGGGTGCAGACGACACAGTAAAGGGTTGCCAGCAGAAGGGCCGCAAGCGTGGTGGCGTGAATGATTCTGCGACGGCGCTGATAGATTCTGGCGAGATCCAGCAGCGTCAGTTCCTGTCGTGGCAACCAACCGGCCTGCAATCGTTCCGATGTGCTTGCGTCGTTCATGGAACAGGATTCACTCTGACGCACGCGAAAAGCGCGCTTCTACGAAGAGGCTGATTTTGCTTGGGGAGAGCGCCCGCGGATGCGGGAGCGAAGGAAGGAATTGCTTTTTGAGTCGACTTACCGTCAGCTCGAGATTGTTCCGCTCCTGGTGGCGGAGCCAACTTTGCAGGGAGGGACTAAGAGCAAAGCTTCGCTACTCTCACTTGGGTGTGAGTTTTCCACCTTGGATGCGGCGTAGCCGGGAGATCGCTCTTTGTTGGAACTGAAAATTCTGTTCCAATTCAGGACACCGGTATCGCCTTGAAACAGTGGTGCAGAAAACATTAGCTCTTTGTGATTTGGGCCACTGTGCTGTTGCGCACAAGCTGTTGTGCGCAGAGCGGAAGAAAACAGTGCATCCGCCAGAATGCGGTATGGGACTGTGGGGATTTGGCTCGTCACACCCATGCGGTGACGAGCATGCCGAGGCCGGGCTCGGGCAGCTTGAGTCCGTCGGCACGCGCGTAGAAGTAGCGTGCGTTCAGGTCGGTTGAGGTCCATTGCTCGATGCGGGTAAAGCCGGCGGAACGCAGTTCGTCTTCGACCTGAGGCGGCGTGAAGAGCAGCCGGAAGGGCTCGCCGGCGGCGGCGACGCGATCGGAAAGGGCTTGCAGGGCGAGCCGATGCAAGGGGCCGAGGACTTCCGGAGAGAGGCCGTAGTCGAAGCCGACGCCGGTGCCGGTTGGCAGCGCGGCGATGTCGCGGAGGGTAGCGCGAAATGCATCGAGGGTAAGGTAGGGCACAACGCCGAGCCACCCAAAGAAGGCCGGTTGGGTGCTGTCGAATCCGGCTTCGGTCAGACCGTTGGCAAGGGTCTTGTGCTCGAAGTCAAGTGGGACGAAGGTGAGATTCGGCGGGCGGTCAGTCCCGCATCGTGGAGCATGGACTGCTTCCACTCCTGGGTTGCGGGAAAGTCCACCTCGAAAACGCGCAGCGACGGGAAGGGATTGCGCCAGGGGAATGTGTCGAGGCCCGCGCCGAGGATCACATACTGCCGGACGCCGCGCGCGACGGCCTGTGCCAGTTGATCTTCGACGAAGCGGCTGCGCACCGCCATAAAGGCGCGAAAATCGCGCGCAACCTTGTGCTGGGCGCGCTCCATGTCGCGAGGGGAGTACTGTCCGAGGAGGCGTTCAACGATGGGGTCGTCGAGGACCGGGGGCTGATCCATGACCTGATGGGCGGCGCGACGCATGGCCACGCGCAGTGCAGTTTTGCTGGCTTTTCCGGCCTGCATCTCTTGCAGTCTAAATGAGGCGGGATGGCGTCCCGCGGAGGCGCAGACAGTAACCTAGCCACATGAGCTGGATTGGATGGGCGCTTCTCTCGGCGGCCTTTGCCGCTGCAACCGCGTTGCTGGCCAAGGTAGGCGTGGCGCATGTGAACTCCAACCTGGCGACCGCGCTACGCACGACGGTGGTGGTGGTCTTTGCGTGGGGCATGGCTTCGCTGCTGCGCAACAATGGGCAGAGCCTCTTCGACGAGATTCGGTCGCTGCAACCGCGCACGCTGGCATTTCTCGCGCTGTCGGGGCTGGCCACGGGAGCTTCGTGGCTGTGCTATTTCCGCGCGCTGCAACTCGGGCCGGCTTCGCGCGTGGCTCCGCTCGACAAGCTGAGCGTTCCGTTGGTGATGCTGTTCGCGTGGCTGCTGCTGGGGGAGAAGCTGAATGGAACGGCGTTGGCCGGGCGGGCTCCTGATCACGGCCGGGGCCGTGGTCATTACATTTGCCTGATTGCGAATCGGCAAGGTCTCACAAGGGCCTTCTCGGCGGCTCGGGGGAAATCGTCAACTCCCTATACTGAAGAAAGATAATCTCCATGTGCTCATCGATCCCCTCCCCAACAGACTCGTCACTTCTTCGCCGCGCAGAATTGTGCTCACCGGATTCATGGGGTCGGGCAAGAGCACGGTCGGACCGCTGCTGGCCGCGTGCTTAGGCTGGCGATTTGTGGATGTAGACGCAGTGATCGAAGCCAAAGCTGAGATGACGATCGCTGCGGCTTTTCGCGCAACGTGGCGAAAGTCGCGTTTCGTGATCGCGAAGAGGCTACCATCGCGAAGCTGGCGAAAGAGCATGATCTGGTTCTGGCGCTGGGTGGGGGTGCGATCGAGCGCGAGCGGACGCGGAACTGTTGCTTACGCAGGAAGGCACCCTGCTGATTCATCTGGATGTGTCTTTGGAAACCACCATTGCGCGCTGTGCCGGGACTGAAGAGGACCGTCCGGTTCTGGCGGATAAGAACAACCTGGAGAAGCGGTTCAACCACAGGCTGCCGCTTTACCGGATGGCCCATGTTTCCATTCCGACCGATGCGCGGAACCGCAGGAGGTCGTTGCCGCCATCTTGAAATGCGCAGGCCTGGAGCAACCGGAGCTCTGACGCTTCGGTCTGTTCATGCGACAGGCGAATCTGGCAGACGACTGCGCTTGGTATCATCGAAGCAGGCACTTTCCCATGTCTTGGGCCATTTCGCCAGCTTTCACTCCTGATGAATCCCGCTTCCCACGCCATGATTCCGATGAAGGCCCCGTGCCCTCCGCCGAGCCGGCCGCGCTGAGCCAGACCCACCTTCATGCACCGAGTCCCGGCGCCACGGCTATGTTTGTCCACGACCTCCGCGAGCTCTTTAAAGTTAAAGTCGTTGGGATGGTGCTCGTCACGGGGTGGGGCGGGTTCTATCTGGGCTCGATGCGGTCGGGGATTTCGAGTCTTCAACCGGGACTCTTGGATGCTTTGCTGGGGATCGGACTGGTTTCCGCCGGCGCAGGCGCACTGAACGAAGCGTTGGAACGCAAGAGCGACGCGCGCATGAACCGCACGGCGCAGCGGCCCCTGGCGAGCGGGCGCTATTCGCTGGCCAGCGGCATCCTGGCCGGACTTGGGGCGCTCACGGTTGGGGCGGTCTGGCTGCTGATGCGAACCAACCTCCTGACCGTGGCGCTGGCCCTGCTGACTGCCTTCTGCTACGTGGCGATTTACACGCCATTGAAGCGCGTCACTTCGCTTGCGACATTTATCGGAGCGTTCCCGGGAGCGATGGGACCGCTGCTGGGATGGACTGCCGCTCGGCCGCACATTGAGTGGCCCGCCATCGCGCTCTTCGGCATCCTGTTTGTCTGGCAGTTCCCGCACTTCATGGCCATCTCGTGGCTCTATCGCGAGGAATATGCGCGAGCGGGCATTCGCATGCTCCCCGTGGTCCAGCCGGACGGTTGGTCTACGGTGGCGGAGGCGCTGTTTTTCGCGGTCGCGATGATTCCCGTCAGCATGGCCCCGTGGCGGCTGGGGATGACGAATTCGATTTATCCCATCATTGCGGGCGTGCTGGGCCTGGTTTACCTGGCCTACACGATCCGCTTCAGAGGAATTCTGCGTGCCGAAAATGAAACAGAGAGCAGAATGCTGGCGCGGGATCTGCTGAAGGTAAGCGTGCTCTATCTGCCCCTTCTTTTCACTGCGCTCATGCTCTGCGCCGTTCAGAAGGTGTAAGGAAAACTTCGAGAACATGCCAACCGCCGTTACGCCACAATCGAACACGCGCCCCGCGATTGCAGCGATCCTGGCGATCAGCGCGGCTGCTTCGGCATTTCTTTTCTGGCTGATTTACATTCATCCGGCCGCGGCTGCAAGCACGCAGTATGCGTTCCTTCCGGCACTGAATGCGATCTTCAATGGACTAAGCGCTGTGTGCTTGCTGATCGGCTATACATTTATTCGGTCGCGGCGCATTGCGGCGCATCGCGCGGCCATGATGACGGCCTTTGGCTTCTCAACGCTGTTTCTGCTGAGCTACATAGCGCACCATGCCCTGCATGGCGACGTGCGGTATCCAGCCGCTGCGCCATTTCGCACCTTCTACCTGTCGCTGCTGGCAAGCCATATCCTGCTGGCGGTGATCGCACTCCCGATGGTTCTGGTCACTTTTTTCTTTTCGCTTTCCGGGCGTATCCGGCAGCATCGCAAGATTGCGCGCTGGACCTTTCCACTGTGGCTTTATGTCTCCGTTACCGGAGTCATTACGTACGTGATGCTGCGCGTGGCGCAAGGGTAGGAACAGCGATGGCGGCAGGCCCGCGACAATCGAAATCCATTGCAGCCGGATTCGATGGCGGCACGCATCAACTGCTGCAATGGGGTGGTTCGATTCTTGGGGCGGGGATATTGGCGGGAGTGCTGCTGGTGACGGTCTCGGCGGGTTTCTGCGACGGGAGCGAAGACAAACAGCGGCTGGTTCGCGGTGATTGTGGCGCTCGGCTGCATTCCCTTCGGTGGGTTTCTGCTTTGCTGGGAGTCGCGAAGTGGTTTCGCAACCGCCGCGATAATCGCAATAGGTAAGGCCAGTCGAGTCGACTCCAAACGTAGACGGACAATGGCCCTCTTAAAAAAAAATGGAGGGTGATCTTTCCAGGAGATCGCCCTCCGAGGGGTAATTCGCACATTCGGTGGCCTGAGGGCCCTGGGGAAGCTACTGTCCGCGCATGTTGGGCGCCGAGATGTCTTCGGTCTTCCCGCCTTCTTGACCAGGCGGCGGTTACCAGCGGACCGATCTGCACGGATTGAAGGGTATGCATTTGCCGTCGTCCGCAAAACGCAGTACCGCATTTCGGCCGTCCTCGTTGGAGGGCTGGCAATCCAGGTGAAGTACTGTTTGGAGTCGGCGCTCTTGAAATTGACGAGATTGCCAAGGTCCATGGATTGAACGCGATATTCACCGGCAGGAAGAATCTTGGCCCGCCACCGTGAAGCTGAAGGGAATATTGACTCTGGCGGAATCAGCCATCGCGGGGATGGCCGCCAAGGCGGTTGCGGCAACGGCAGTTGAAGCCAGGACGCGGGAGAACGCGGGGAAGATTGAATCTCATGTGTATCCCTCCTACGATTCGAACTGTAGCGATCCCTGAAAAGAAATGTGTCAAGTTCCCGTCCAGAAATCGTCAAGCTTTCTGCGGGGACAACTCCTCCATACGCGGCTCTGGAGAAGCGCATCGGGCGGTCCCGAGCAGGAAAACTATTGCGGAGCGAGCGCTTCGCGGTCGGCTTCGTGCAGATTTTCGGTCAGACGCAGCGCGCGCTCCAGCAATTCGACCGCGTCCGCAAACGATTTCCTGCGGGTTGCACGTTCCGCGGAAAGGCGAAGGGCCGAGCAAGCTTCGCGCCAGGCTCCTGCGGCCTCGTAATGGATCGCGATCTCCCGGGCAACATCGGCTTCACGTCCAGCAAAGAGCTCGCGCAGGCGGTTGGCGATGCGGACGTGGCGTCGATCGCGCCTGGCCGGCAATTGCCGATTGTAGATGACATCGCGATAGAGCTGGTGGGTGAAGACATAGAACGATGTGCGCGAGCCGTCCGGCAATTCATCCTGTCCGGCTCGACCCAGGAAGTGGAGGTGCTGCACGAGCCGTCGCATATCTCTTCGGTTTCCGATACGGTCTCCTCGAGCGCGGCGGCGACCGCCCACACAGGGAAAGCAATGTTCATCAGGCTCGCAGCTTCGAGCGCAGTTTGCTCTTCCGCACTCAGGCGTGCGATATCCATCTCGATCACGCTTGCCAGTTGATCGGGGATGACGGCTTCGAGCTGATCGAGGGGCTCGAGGAGTTTCCACGACGGATTGCCACGGCCGCCTTCGCACACCAGGACGCGCTGTACGGTCAAGTGCTGCAGAATCGCCGTCGCGAAAAGAGGATTGCCTTCAGCCCGCTGATAGACGAGGCGATCGAGGCCGGCCGGAAACTTCTCGGACTTTAGTTCCCTCGCCATGAGCTGGGCGATTGCCGGACGCGAGAGCGGGGAAAGCGGGATTTCGATAGCGAGGCGACGCCGCAGAAGATCTTGTTTGAGTTGCTGAAGGACGGTTCCACGATTTTGACGAAAAGTGCAGAGCAGCATCAAGCGCGACGGCACGCGACGGCGTGCGAGCGCCGAGATGAGGTGCAGTGTGGGCTCATCGGCCCAATCCAGATCCTCGAAGACAAGAAGTAACGGCTTCTCGACAGACATTTCTTCGAGTGCGGAGCAGAGACTGCTCAAGGTTTTTTCCTGAACCGGCGCGCCCAGGGACGAATCCGTGACGGCATTGGGTGTTGAGCCGTGCGCGAGCCAGGCGGGCGCGAGCTTGGCGAGCACGCGGCAAGCGAGTTCGCCATCCGGCGAGCCGCAGAGGTGGTTGAGCGCTTCGAGGACGGGATAGAGGTCTTCACGACTTCCCACACCCTGGATGCATTGACCGCGGGCGATGGCGGTAGTCTGCGTTTGTTCGATCTTGCGACAGAAAGCATCGATCAGTGCAGTCTTGCCGATGCCGGCCTCGCCAGTGACCAGGACTACGGAACGGCGGCCGCCTGCCATTTGCTCGAATTGGGCATCAAGCACAGCAAGCTCGTTGATGCGTCCCACAAGCTCGGAATCGCACGTGGCAAGATTCTCGGATTGAGTTTTGGATTCGGGCGCATCCACAACGCGGGCAACGAAAGAGTAACCACGCTTGGGCAAAGTCTGGATGAATCGGGGCTGGCCGGCATCGTCGCCGAGTGCCTTGCGCAAATCGAGAACATAGGTACGCAAGACCTGTGGCTGGACATAGGTTTCCGGCCAGAGAGCATCGAGCAGTTCGTCATGCGAGACAAGACGGCCGGGATGCTCGATGAGATAACGCAGCACCGCGAAAGGCTTCGGCGGAAGCACGATCTGTGCACCGTTGTGCCAAAGACACTCGTTGGCCGTATCCAGTCTGAAGGCTTCGAACTGTTTCAATCGACCCGACCTCCGGGGATTGCCAGTTGGCTCTCAGCAATCCACCTTCCGATTC
This sequence comes from uncultured Acidobacteriaceae bacterium, assembly GCA_963846095.1. Classification (GTDB taxonomy): domain Bacteria; phylum Acidobacteriota; class Terriglobia; order Terriglobales; family Acidobacteriaceae; genus Telmatobacter. Next base: position 151,131 of record CAWJUW010000020.1, on the reverse strand, counting down.
ATCGAGATCCAACCGCGGGGCATCTCTTGCACTGTCTTCGAGTTATCCTGGCGAGTTTGGGGAAATCCTTGTCCTGCACCTGTTTCCGGTGTTCACTTGCGCTTGCAAGTGTTCATTTGCGAACAGTGCTTGCGGTGAACAGAATTGACAGGTTACATGGTCCTGGTACGAGAACGACGCGAACAGCGTTCCTTGCGACTTTTCTATTGGACTCGGAGGAAGCGATTTCGTCCGGCGCAAGAACCTCACCGGATATCCGATGGCGTTGAAATTCCCGTGAACGTACAAATCCCTCCGGAGGCTGGAAATGCCACGGAGGGATTCGTGTTTACAAAGGCCTTTTTGGCTATTTGAGGCTCACGGTTGCCTTGAGCGGCAGGCTCTGGGAGGAGCCGCCAACCAGAATGGTGTATTCGCCGGGGTCGAGTGTCCAGGCGTCCTTGGATTCATCAAAGATGGAGAAGTACTTCGGGTCGATTTCGAGCTTGACTGGCTCTCTTTTCGCCGGGCTTGAGTTCGACTTTGGTGAAACCGATGAGGCGCTTTGGCGGCTCCTCCGCGCTGGCGGGAAGGCTCGGCGTACACCTCGGCATCTCGGCGCCTGGCCGGGCACCGGTGTTGGCCAGCGTGAAGCTGATCTCGACCTTGTCGCCTGGAGTTACTTTCAGCCCGGAGTAGGCGAAGGTGGTGTAGGAAAGCCCGAAGCCGAACGGGAAAAGCACCGGCTTCTTCTCGGCGTCGTACCATTTGTAGCCGACTTTCACGCCTTCGTCATAGGTCACCTCGGAGCCACGGAGTCCGGAAGCCGGCGTCGCCGCGCCATCGTATCGGGAGACTCCGGCGGTGGCTGCACGATGGTGGGGTGGGGAAGGTCAGCATCGCTCTTGGGAAATGTATTGGGCAATTTGCCGGATGGATTGACGGATCCGAAGAGGACATTGGCAAGCGCGTTTGCACCGTCCGAGCCTGCGTACCATGCCTCCAGGACTCCGGCGACGGAATCGACCCACGGCATAGTTACAGGACTGCCCGACTCGACGACAACGATGGTGTGCGGATTAGCGGCGGAGACCTTGGCGATGAGAGCGTCCTGGTCATGCGGCAGGGTAAGGGTTTTCAGGTCCATGCCCTCGGTCTCCCACTGATAGGCGAAGACGATGGCGACGTCTGCCGTCTTTGCAAGCGCTGCGGCGGCGGCCGGGTCTGTGCCGGGATCGTACTTCACTGTTGCCTTGCGGAGCACGCTCCTGGATGGCCTTCAGTGGCGAAGTCGGGAACCAGATTTCTTCCTGCCAGTGCGTCGCGCCCTGCCCGGGTGGCGAGATGGCATTTCCGCCCGGAGGATCCACCTGCGCAGAGCCGCCGCCTGAGATCATGCCGACGTCCGAGTGTGACCCGATCACGGCGATGGTGTGCAGACGAGCCGGAACGAGTGGGAGCACCGCATGCCTTGTTCTTGAGCAGCACGATGCCGCCTTCTTCGATCTTGCGCGCGACCTCAAGTCCCTTTGATCGGGTCGATCACGCCACGCTGGCGTGGATAATCGATGACGCCCGTCGGCAAACATGGAGCGCAGAATGCGGTGGACATGCTCGTCGAGCTCTGCTTGCGAGATTTTGCCGCTCTCGACGGCCTCTTTGTACTTACCTTCATAAAACGATCTGCCGGGCTCCTCGTTGTCGAGGCCGGCGGCGGAGGCCTTCTCAGTGGAATGCGTACCACCCCAGTCAGAGAGCACGAAGCCTGGGAACTGCCAGTCCTTCTTCAGGACATCGGTCAGCAGCCATTTGTTCTCGCAGGCGAAGTCGCCAGAAGACGCGGTTGTAGGAGCACATCACGGCGGCTGGATGGCCTTGCGTGACGCCGATCTCGAAGGCGAGGAGATCGCTTTCGCGGGCCGCTCGCTTGGAGATGATGATGTTGACCGAGTTCCGGCCGCTTTCCTGATCGTTGAGCGCATAGTGCTTGATGTCGCCGATCACGTGCTGTGACTGAGTGCCTTCGATGAGCTTCGCAACCAGAGTCCCTGCGAGGACGGGATCCTCGCCGAGGTACTCGAAGGTGCGGCCGTTGCGCGGTTCGCGGGTGAGATTCGCACCTCCACCCAGCGTCATGTTGTAGCCCTGAGCGCGAAGTTCGGTGCCGATTAGCTTGCCGTATTCATAAGCGGCATTCGTATCCCAGCTGGCTGCGGCCGCGACGTTTGCAGGCAGGGCTGTTGAATAGCGGCCATTTGCGCCGCTGGAGCGCACCCCGTAGGCAGCGTCGCTCATGTCGATTCCAGGAACACCGAGGCGCGGTACGCCCACCTCATACCCAACGCCGCGGTTGGAAGGCATGTTCTCCACGGTCAGAGGGTCATCCGTCGGCATACCCACGCCGTGAAGTGTTGCGATCTTTTCGTCGAGTGTCATCTCCTTGATGACCAGATCGGCACGCTCATCGGGAGAGAGGCTGGTATTCATCCATGGGCCAGCTGGTTTGGAGGGGCCTGTGGCGGTTGCGCCAGGACCCGATGCAGTTGGCGTCAGGACGGCAAAGAAAACAAGCGCGGCGATCCGCGCTTCAATGCGACGTGGCAGGTGCTTCATGGGAACCTCGGTAAAACGATTATTCTGTGGCGGAATAATCCTAACAGCATGCTGGCATCGACGGCAGTGGCGGCGCGGACTCATCGGAATTTGCCACGGCACGGGGTTTGCAACTTCAGGTCCGTGTGACGCGGCGTTCTGGCGATGGCGGGGCTGAGCTGAAGCAGTCGAGCCGGACTTCGGAGACCCGACCTGAAAATCGCAGCAGTCGATCTTCGACGACATTACGTACGTGTCCGGGGTCCGCTTTGGCACGGAGATTCACGAGCACTTCGTGCCGATCTGCGGGGGAGGCATCGAGCATGCCCTCAATCCCGGGATCGTTGCGGTTGGCACAAATCGCGGCTTTTAACCATCCGGACGGTGCGTGGTCGAAGACCTTCAGATGGACAATTTTAATGTTCACTGCCGAGGTCAGTGCTTCGTCAAGATCGTCGAGCAGCGGGCCGACGACTCCAGCCGGAGTTGCGGGATGTCAGGTCGCAAGGCAAAGCTCAAGGTTAAGCCACAGCCAGCGCGCCTTCCGCTTGCGGCATAGCGCGCGTAGTCGATATCGAGTACGGTTCTGCCGGGCGCAATGGAGCCGAGCAGAATCTCGTCTAACCATTGCTCCACGCCATCAAACGGTCTTCGCGCTTAAGCTGGCGGCCTTCGATGCCGGGGATTGACGGGACATCGGAGGGAATGTCGGATTTCGTCCAGCAGACGAGATCCGCCTCCTGCAATTGCTTGCGGAAGAGGTAGGCCATCTCGGGGTCGGCGTCCGGCACGAAGCAGTTCCGCGGCACGCGTGGGGTCAACGAGCACGGTAAACGGAGCGATTCGGATAGCGGTGCCATTCCTCAAGCAAGGGGACAACGCACGGTAGCGGAAATGTCGGTGCAGCTGCCGACGGGCTCGGCAAAGATCACATCCACGGGTGAGTGGCGCAGATATCTTCAATTGTTTCCAAAAGACCGGAGAGGCGGCAGCAGAAACATCCTCCGGTGACTTCGCGGGCCACCAGGTCGCGCGCCCGTGCAAGGGTGTGTCGACGAGTTGATCGCCCTGATCGTTGAGAATCACGGCGCAACGCTGACCGCGCGACTCGAGAGCGCGTGCTGCAGCGAGGATCAGAGCTTGTCTTCCCTGCACCGAGAAAGCCGCCGACCAGCACGATCCAAGGGCGGCCCGAGGCGGCAGCAAGCGTCACGAGCCGATCTCCACACGCAGTTCCTTGTTGAGCCCGAGAGACAGAGGAGTCTTGAGATGAACGACGGCCCGATTTCCCTTCCTGGTGACGTGGGATGGCAAGGCTTGCTGATCGGCATGGGCGGCTGCATTTACGCCGGCGACTTCCATCTCGATGCTGCGGCATAGCAACGCGCCGTGCAGCACGCGAATCGAAAAGGTCAGGCTTCCGTTTTGATGCTGAAGCGAGTAGGTGCCCCAGCCGGTTCCGTTAGCCCAGAAACATGTGAAGTGCGGCTGGCGCGTTTTAGGCACTGCGACGATTGCGGCTGACGGAACCGTCATAGAGGAAACCGCTCATCGCGACGAAAGCTGACCAGGAAGACAATGCGCGAGCGTAGTGATGGCCACATTCGGGCTCGTCCCAAGGATTGCGTTTCTCGCCATCGAAGCGCGCGCGGACATTGGCGACGCACGCGATGCCTTCGTTGACCATGTCCCAATTCATCATCAATGCGGCGACGAGATACTCCTGGCCGGTCCACGCTTCGGCGTAGTACGGGAAAGGAATGTGCGGTCGAACCGCTTTGCCGTAATCGCACACGACCACAGCGGCTTCATCATTGAGGGCATAGGTGCGCTCCACGTTGTCGTGCGCCGTGAGGGTGGGTCTGTAGTTGTATTTGTAGATGGAGCGCAATGTCTTGCGAATGTTTTCGGAGGAAACCAGTGGCTGCATGCCGCCAATCTCAGTGAGATATTGCCCGATCAGCTGATCGGCAAGGCAACCGCCGCCTACCTGATATTCGGGCGACTCGGTGTTTTCCGAGCCCATGTCGCTGCGCAGGTTTTTCGCGATCTGATCGCTGCGAAAACCGCGCACTTGCTGCACATAGAACTCGCCGTTGAAGAGCTTTTCGTCGATCCAACGGCTTCCCTTGTCGAATAAGTCGTTGTAGGTTGCGGCAGAGGTTCGATCTCCCGCCGCTTGCGCCATCTCCGCCGCGGCACGCAAGGCGCCGAGATAGTAGATCCCGCACAACGGATTCGGACCGTAGAATTCAACGTCGTAGGTATTGTGCTGGACACCTTCCAACACGCCATCGCGATTCGCATCCCATCCACCGGGAATCCAGGCAAATTCGAGGGCCTTCTTGGCGCGCGGATATGTGCTCTTCAGAAGATCGTCGTCGCCGGAGATCTTCCAGTCGAGCCAGGCGTGAATAATTTGCCCCATCTGCCCATCGGCCGCGGCGTAACCGGACCGCGCTTTGCCGTCGGGCAGAGATCTGGCGGAAGTGAATTGCGCCGTCTTCATCCATGGAATAGCCGAAGGCGCTGCGACGCAGCGATCGCGCGAAGGATGGGAAGAGAAAGGTCGTCGCCGTCTCGTAATTCCAGACATGGGTGCAGTTGCCGTGACAACAACCGTTCTGATCGTCGCTTCCTTCAAACGCGTGGAACTCGCCGTCGGCGGTGCGGAAGCACGTTGTCGACGCAAGTGTAGAGAGATTCGCTGAGGCAGCTTCCTTGACCGCGGCAGGAATCGTACTGTCGCGCAGAGCCTGCGTGAATTCGCGCGTTTTTTCCTCAAGGTTCTTGAGATGCGCTGCTGTATAGGCGACCGCGGCCCATCCGTCTTTGAATCGCGCGGCATAGGCATTGCCGATGACTGTCTTCTCTTCTCCTTTAGGCGCATCCCAGCCGATCCAGTCCGGAGTGCGATTGGGAAAGTGCCAGCCAAGGAAGAACTCGAAAGCAACAGTCTCGCCGGGCCGGCAAAGTTGCTTGAGACAAAGCACGCCGACCGCATTGTGCGGATCAGGCTGCGCGCCTAACTCACCTTCCTTTGCGAACTGATCCCAGAAATGCAGCGGCGCATTCCACCATCGCTCGGCCGGCCAACCGACCCAGTGTGAAACTTTCGAGGAGGTTGCCGCTCGTCGCCGCTAAAACGAAATCACCTTTCATTGGGTGGTCGTTGGCGAGCGCGGTATTGCTCAAAACCAGGCCGGCGAGATCACCATCTTCGCGATATTCGTTGCGACGGCCCTGGTCGGACTTCAGGCGCGCGGCGTCGTTCTCTTCTTTGGTGATGATGGGGTTCTCGATGGAGAACGCGATACTTACCGAGGCGGCTGTATGACCCGGGTTTGTCACGTTGTAGCGCAGAACTGCGACCGGCAGACCTGACTCGTCGGGTTCATGCGGAATAAAAGGCGAGAACGCATCGAGTGCGACCTTCACAGGAAGGGAGCGATCTTCGAAGTCGATGTGGGCCACTGGATACTCGCCAGTGAATGTCGCAGATTCGAGACGGGTGAGACCCGGGAACATTCGAAGAGCCCAGGCCGTCTGGCTCCTTCATATGGCGGCAGGATGCGCGACTCGAGAACGCGTGCTACAGGCTTTTCGTTTTCAGTCTGAACCCATATGGCCGGAAACGCATACGGTGGGCGGAAGCCTTTGTTGGGGCGGTTGAAGATCTCCCAATTGATGAGTTGGCCACGACCACCAAGACCCAGACTTCCGGCGGCAACGCCACCGAGCGGGAACGAGATCATGCGGAGCTGGCGCCCACGGAATCGGCGCGGATATTCGGCATCCGCGTGTTGCGGGGTTCCCTTCCTTTGATGGCGAAGTCTGAGCCGCGGCCGCAGCCCAATGATCAACATGCGTGGCTGCGCCCACAGCACCGGCGGCCTGCTTGAGAAAGTTACGGCGGTCGAGTCTTAACCTTGCCATGTTCGTGGACGACTCCGATCGGATTCGCTCCGATTGTACTCTGCGCTTCGGATCGAGCACTTATTCGACAGATCAGAATTCGCCGTGGTTTCAGCGGGCCAGTTTGGACTCTTATGCGATACCATTCCAATTACCCTTAATGTCCCCAGTTCGCAAAGTCCCAATCCATCGTTAATCGACAGGAGAATCTTCGTGAGTCTTGAAATTCGCGGACTATCGAAACGCTATCCCAACGGCGTGCAGGCATTGAACAATCTAAGTCTTACGATCGGCAATAACATGTTCGGCCTGCTTGGCCCGAATGGCGCTGGAAAGTCGACGCTGATGCGCACCATTGCGACTTTGCAGGATCCGGATGCGGGCACCATTTTGCTGAATGGGCTCGATGTAGTGGCCAACAAAGACGCGGTACGGAAGCAGCTTGGCTATCTGCCGCAGGAGTTCGGCGTCTATCCGCGTATCTCCGCGATGGATATGCTGCACCACCTTGCGGTGATGAAGGGGATCGATAAGAGCAGCGAGCGCAAAGACATTGTGGATGCCCTGCTGAAGCAGACGAACCTCTGGGATGCCCGCAAGAAAGCGCTGAGCACCTACTCCGGTGGGATGAAGCAGCGATTTGGAATTGCGCAGGCTCTGCTCGCGAATCCCAAACTGATCATCGTGGACGAACCGACAGCGGGTCTCGATCCTGCAGAGCGCAACCGGTTCCTGAATCTGCTGAGTTCGCTGGCACGCGATGTGATCGTGATTCTTTCCACCCACATTGTGGAGGACGTACGGGAGTTGTGCCCGCGCATGGCGATTATCAGCAACGGACAACTTGGTGCTGGAGGGCGCTCCGGAAGAGGCGCTTGAGCGGCTGCGTGGCGGAATCTGGAGCAAGCTGGTGCACACGGAAGACGAATTCGCCGCGGTTTCGTCGCAGTTCACGGTTGTTTCAACGAAGCTGCTGGGTGGCGCACATGAGATTCGTGTCTACTCAGAGGCTGCGCCCGGGGACGGTTTTCATGCCGTGGACCCAGCTTTGGAAGACGTGTATTTCCTCGCCCTGAACTCCAAACAGGTGAACTAGGGACCTTCACGAGGAGATATTGCCATGTTCCTTGACTTTCTGTTGTTCGAGATCAAGATTCGGCTCAAGAGCATTTCGACCTGGTGTTACTTCGGGCTGTGGTTCATTGTCGCGTTCTCATCGGTGGCCGCCACTGATTTTGGTCCGGTGGGCGCGGGCAAGGTTCTGCTCAATGGGCCGTACGCGACGCAGCGCATCGATGTGATCCTGTCGTTCTTTGGAACATTCATCATGGCGGCGATCTTCGGCACGTCGATTTTGCGGGATTTCCAGCGCGATACCTACCAGATGGTTTTTACGAAACCGATCTCGAAGTTCGCATACCTGGGCGGACGATGGGCAGGATCGCTGGTGACCACGCTTCTGGTTTTCACAGGACTACCCATTGGCGAGGCGATCGGGTCCTTTGCGCCCTGGGCCGATCACACGCGGATTGCACCGGTGGATGTGGGAATGCTTGCCTATCACTATGCGGTGCTGATTGCGCCACAGATCTTCTTTCTAGGCACAATCTTCTTCCTGGTGGCGGCTCTCACGCGTCAGGTCATTGTTGTTTACCTGCAAGGCGCCGCGCTGTTCGCTATCTACTTTGTCGACTTCGTGACGGTGTCGCAGGCGCGCAGTTTGCGGCCGTTCTGGCCCGCAGTCTTCGATCCGGTGGGCATGCTGTTGAGCAACAGCGTGACGCGCTATTGGACGGTTGCGGATCAAAACACGCTGTGGATGCCATTCACAGGAATGTTCTTGTGGAATCGCGTGGTCTGGATGTCGGTTGGAGTAGTTGCGCTGGCTGCCGTGTTTGTTTTCTTCCCGATGTCGGCCGAAGCACTTACCGCCCGACGGAGCCGCAAGCTGAAGAAGACGGAACAGGAATCGACTGCGCCGCCTGCGCCGCGCTTCCACCATTTGATTCCCGATGTATCAACGAACTTTACCTTCGGGACTTTGTTGCAGCAGCTGGTCTCGTTGAGTCGAATCTATCTCAAGAATATCTTTCGAGAGATTCCATTCTGGGCGATTTCCATCATCATGGTGGTCTTCTGCCTTGTGGCCGGCCATCAGGCAGGGCAAGTGGGCGGCACAAATGTCTGGCCGGTCACCTACCTGATGCTGCAGGAGATAGAAGGGAACGGCATTCTCTTTCTCTTCATCGTGGCCACCATGTATGCCGGCGAGTTGATATGGAGGGAGAGAGACACGCGGTTCGAGCAAATTCATGATGCCCTGCCGGTGCCGAGCTGGGTGGATACGCTCGGGAAGCTGGTGGCACTCGCTGCTGCGGAGGCGGCGCTGCTTTTGATTGTGGGACTGTGCGGGATCATCTCACAGATTACGAGCGGCTATTTCCGCTTTGAGTTGCTGCAGTATTTCAAGGAGCTCTATCTCGTCACGTTCCCGACCGTGCTGATCTTTGCACTGCTGGCGTTCTTTGTGCAGACGATCGTATCCAACAAGTTTGTAGGGCACGGAATCGTGATCGGCTTTTTCATCCTGTCGATCGTTCTGGATGGAATGGGGCTCAGCGACAGGCTCTATTTGTACGGGGATGTTGTGCCCTATACCTATTCGGATATGAACGGATACGGACACTATGTGAAGCCGCTCTTCTGGTCGATTTTCTACTGGGGCGCTTGGGCGATTTTACTGGGCGTGCTGGCCAGTCTGCTGGCGCGGCGCGGCGCGGAGATCAATCTGCGAGCGCGGCTGCGGGTGGCGAGGCAAGCGTTGCCGGCATACGGCGTGATGCTGGCGATTCCTTTGCTCGCGGTGGTCGGGAGTGGGGTCTGGTTCTTCTACAACACGCATGTCCTGAATACATTCCGCACGGATAAGAGGACCCGCGACGAGCAAGCCCAATACGAAAAGCTCTACAAAAAGTACGAGCGCGCGCCGATACCCAAGATCACGGCCGTCGATACTACGGTCAACATCTATCCCGAGAATCGTAGCTTCAACGCGACAGGAAGCTACACAGCCGTCAATGAAACAGACAAGCCGATCCAGGACATTGCAATCACGAATGGACAGCGTTCGTTAAAGGAGACGAGCTTTGATCGGCCTGCGACGGCGACTTTGACCGACGCGAAGCTCGGCTTCTGGATCTACCACCTGGCGGCGCCGCTGAATCCAGGGGAGGCGATTCAAATCCGCTTCAAATGCGGATTCGACAATCCGGGTTTCCGCAATTCCAATGAGCAGGCGGAATTTGCGTATAACGGCACATTCTTCGATCGCAGCTACTTTCCGTCGCTGGGCTACGACAATGGGCGCGAGGTTACGAACCCGGTGCGGAGGCGCGAGGAGGGACTGGCGCCGCTGGAAGAACTTCCGGATCGTGGCGATCCGTACGGGGTAAACACGAACCTGTTCGGGCCTGACTCGAATTTTGTAACCTATCACTCCATTGTGAGCACGTCGCCGGATCAGATTGCACTTTCGCCCGGCGACTTGAAGCGCGAGTGGCAACAGGATGGCCGTCGCTACTTCGAGTACTCAATGGGGCCGACCAAGATTCAGGACTTCTTCAGCTTCATCTCCGGGAATTTCGAAGTGAAGCGGGATACGTGGAATGGCGTGCGGCTCGAGATTTACTATCTGCCCTCGCACACATTCGACCTGGACAAGATGATGGGGTCGGCGAAGGCGGGACTGGACTACTACACGAAGAACTACGGGCCTTACCAGTTTGATCAGTTCCGCATCATTGAATTTCCGCGTTATCGCACTTTTGCGCAGTCGTTTCCGAATACGATTCCTTATTCAGAGGCAATCGGGTTTATTGGGCGGCTCGAGCACCCGGAGGACATCGACTTTACTTGGTTCGTCACCGCGCACGAACTGGCGCACCAGTGGTGGGGGCACCAGTTGATTGGCGGGTACGAAAAGGGCTCGAACATGATGTCGGAAAGCCTGGCGGAATACTCGGCGCTTCGGGTGATGGAGCACAAATATGGCGACGACCACATGCGGCGCTTTTTGAAGCATGAGCTCGATGGGTATCTGCGCGGCCGATCGACCGAGGTGCGCCATGAGCCGCCGCTGGTGTTAGTGCAAAACGAGCCCTATGTCTGGTATCAAAAAGGCTCGATGGCGTTCTACGCACTCTCCGACGCAATCGGCGAAGACAAACTGAACTTGGCGCTGAAGGAGTTTCTGGATAAATGGAAGATGAACGGGCCGCCTTATCCGGATACAAACGGGTTGATGGATGCGTTGCGCAAGCAGACGCCTCCGGATCTTCAGTACATGATCACGGACATGTTCGAGACGATCACGCTTTACGACAACAAGACCACCTCAGCCAAAGTTGAGCCGACCGCGGATCACAAGTATAAGGTCACGTTCATGGTGGACGCGAAGAAGATGCGCGCGAACGGCGAGGGTGCTGAGACTGAGATCCCCATTCACGATTTGATTGAAGTGGGTGTGTTCAAAGGAAAGAAGGACAGCGAAGAGCCGCTGCACACGGAGAAGGTGTGGATCACGCAGCCACATACGACGCTGAGCTTCGTTGTTGATCAGCCGCCGACACGTGCCGCGATTGACCCATATAGCAAGTTGATTGACCGCAATCCGGAGGACAACTGGGCGGACATCGAGCAGGGTGGCAAGTGATCCGAAAATGAGACCTTCGCCATTCGGTCTTGGCGGCTCATGCAGTCTTCATGACGGTTTCGATGAGGTCGACTTTGTACTGGTTGGCAAGAGCGTCCATGTTGTCGAGCGCGCGGAGCCAGACAAAGACAGCGGCAATGGCCAGTGCCACAAAGATGGGAACAGCCAACCACGTGTTGTGTAACGACCAGCCCAACGCAAACACTGCGGCGCCCACAGCCAGAAATGCCAATTGAATGAAAAGGCTGAAAAATGAGTTCCCTTGCGACCCGGCAGCGCGCCCAATGCGGCCGGGGTTGACGCGATACGCCATCTTGATCGACACGATGTTGCCTGCGGCCAGGTTGCAGGGGAGAGCGAACAGAATCCAGGCAGCCGTCGCGGCGAGGATCGGGGGATCGGGAACTCCGACGCGCAAGCTAGCCAGGATGGCAGCGACAATGGCTGTCATCGCAAAAAGCACGGCGTGAAAGAGGTTCTTGGCGAACAGCACTGTGCGGATCGGTGTTGGCGAGAAAAAATAAAGTTGAATTCCGGCTCCTTCAGCACCGAGATTGTTATAGAAGACGGACGTGAATCCCAGTTGCGCATAGACCATGCAGATAGGCAGCGCGAGCGGAAAGACATGGCCCTGCGTGCCACCGTTGCGGACAAACATGGTGGAGAAAACAATCACGAGCAGAAGCGGTGCGCCAATGGCATAGAGAAGTGGTAGGGTGCGCAGCAAAGCACGCGCTTCTTTTTCGATGATCGCGCCAATGGGTCCCGAAACGAAGGACGTAAGACCCTCGTCAGAAATAGTGGCAATGGGAGAGATTGCTGGTAAGACCGCAACGCCTGAATTCACTGTAGCCTGACGGGGCAGGATCTTGATGCGCTTTGGCGCGATGCCGAGGTTTTCGCCGCGATACTCCGCGCGCAACCGGAGGGCGAGCACGCCCCCAACGAGGAGTGCATACATCCCCACGAGACCGAGAGCGGAGAGACCCGGGACCGCCTGTTGTACCTCGAAGTCCTGAAAAGCGACGGCTGTCAGGCCCGGCGGAAGCCACGCTTGCACTGCATTCGCTTTTTGCAACCAAGGTCCGTAGCGTTCCTTCATTTCCTGAACCTGCTCGCCATCGCCACGTCGGCCTTGGGCCCGGTCGTGGGGATGACGATAGAGCGCCGGATTGAGAAGTTGTAGGGACAGAACGCAGATCATGAAGATCGCGCCCAGGATCTCGCGCGTCTTTCGTTGCGCGAGCCAGCGCTCGATCCACGCAAAGATGGCGCGCACGAGCAGGATGTTGAATAGCGCAAGCGCAAGGAGTGTGAGAGCCGTCCAAAGGAGCATGCCCGGGCGCGCGATTCCGATCCCCACAAGAACGCCGGCGCAGCAAAGACAGCCGAGAATTGTAGAGATGTCGAGAAGGCCCAGCAGCAGGTACATCAGATAGTACGCGTCAAAACGCAGCGGAAATCGCAGGAGAAAGTTCAGCTCCGTCTGCTGCTGAAACGATGCCATCATGACCGGAATGACCTGCCAGAGAACGCAGATTGCCCAGAAGAGAATGGGCAGATACGCCAGCTTGCCCTCGGAAACGATTCCGTACGCGGCGATGCCGAGACCAAATGCGAGAGCGAGACCTAATGCGGAATAGAGCACCCACGCGATGCCAATGGCTCCGAGATCGAGAATCCCGTTGATGGAGCGCAGGCCGTTGCGGAACATGTGCCACCGCATCCGCGCCACCGAGGCATACTGCGCACGCGCCAATGGTCCAAAGACACCGCCGCTGGAACGGAGCAGAGATTCACCGCCCACGCCATGTCCAGCGTCAGCGGGCTCGTTCATGAGAGCCATGACAGCTCCTGTGTCGACTCCTGTTGACCGTCTGCGCCGACAATGGCGAGAAAGATTTCTTCGAGTGTGAGCCTCTGCTCAGCCTCGGCGCCGGGCAGCGAAGAAGCAACGCCGGCACGCAGAGCCTCGATCGATCCGTTGGCCACGAGTCGACCTTGGCTGATGATGGCCACGTGGCTGCAGAGGCGCTCGACGATTTCGAGTACGTGCGTAGTGAGAAAGATGGTCGCGCCGCGATTGATCATGCCGGTGAGCATGGTCTTCAGCATGCCGGCCGCCACAGCGTCGACGCCTTCGAAGGGCTCGTCGAGGAAGAGGACCTTGGGGCCGTGGATCACAGCGGCAGCCAGAGCAAGCTTCTTCTGCATGCCATGGGAGAAGTCGGTGATCAGCTTCTTGGTTTCATTGGCAAGCTGCATGAACTCGAGCAGTTCCTGGGTGCGCATGCGGGTGGTTTGGCGGTCCAGGCCGTACATTGTGCCGACGAAGTGCAGATACTCCGCAGCTGTGAGGCGGCCGAGGAGCGCCATTCCCTCGGGGACGACGCCAATCTGACGCTTCAATTCGAGCGCACTGGCGCCGAATGGCCGGCCGAGAATCTCAATGGAGCCGGCGGATGGTTCGAGCAGGCCGGTCAGCATTTTAATGGTGGTGGATTTGCCGGCTCCGTTGGGGCCAAGGAAACCAAAAAACTGGCCGGAAGCTACGCTGAGGGTGACATTGTCGACGGCGGTCAGTTCACCGAAGCGTCGCGTGAGGCCATGCGTTTGAATCGCCGGTGTTTCCATCTGCGGCAAGGATAACAAGGACGGTGCGGCGGGCCAAATGGGGCGCGCCGGCGGGGATCAAGTCGACGGCGGTTATCGCGGAGGAACGGGGTTGGTGTTCGCAAGCGGTGCCACGGGCTCAGCTCCGCCTGAAGGGGAGAGATGCGCTGCCGTCTCGCGTACGAGCTGGTCCTCCGGGAAGACGGCCCGATACTGCTCGACCAGCTTGCGCGCCTTCTCAGCATCGCCGTTCTGCACGTAAAGCACGGCCAGGCGCGCCGTCAGCTGATCGTTCCAGGGATAGGCGGCCACTCCGCGCTCGAGCACACTCACTGCCTGCGAGTTTCGGCCCAAACTCTGCAGCGCTGTGGCCAGATTGAGGAAAGTGATGGGGTCTTCCGATCCGTTTTTGATGGCAAGTGCAAAATCGCGAGCGGCCTTGGCATTGTCTTTGGCTTGGGCGATTTCGACGGCGCCGAGCGACACGAGGACTGTGGGGTTATCCGGCTCCGTTTTGCTTACCTCACTCAGTTTGCGGAACCAGAGCGGCCACAGGCTCGGATCGCGGCGCGCGGCGGTGAAGTAGGCCTCGAGTTGTGCGAGCTCGGGCAAGCGGGCATCGGGATCATTCGCGGGGCGATTCATCCACAGAAGGCCGGGCAGATCGGGTTTTGGCTGCTCAAAGGCAACGTCGGGCAGCGGCTGACCTGGGTAGCGCACGATGCGATGCTTGGTGTCGCTGGAGTGGGCGATACCGGCCACAGGGCGCTTTTCCATGTGGCACTCGATGCAGTAGTCGGCAACGGCCACGCGCTTTGGGTCTTCGGGCTTGATTGTGCAGCTTTTCGCGGTATGGCAGGTAAGACAGGCAGCACGATAGGCAGCCTTCTCTTCGCCGGGGGCAGGTATGTGGTGAATGGAGTGGCAGGTGGCACAGGTGAGGCGGCCATGGCTCGCCTGGTAGCACTTGCTGAGTTCCAGCGTGGAATTCTTCCACCAAAGGGGCTGCTCAAGGCTTCCGCGCACGGGCGGGTCGGTTTCGAGACGGTTGGCTTCGTCGCGCTGTTCGGGTTTGATGGGCCGTTTCACGATGGCAATGGTGTCGGTCAGCGGAGTTCCGGGGCGGTAGTCAAGGACCGACTTGCCGGGGTAGACAACTTGCGCATCGCCGGCTTGATGGCACTCCTGGCACAGGTCATCGGCGAGGCGCGGCGAGAGCTTGGCCGGGTTCACGATCGACGTGTCGACCTCGTTGGGACCGAGAACCTTGTTTTTCTGCGTCTGCATCTCCTTCACGTGCAGGGCGCCAGGGCCGTGACAACTCTCGCAGCTGATGCCGAGTTCGCCGAAGCGGAAAGGCGGGTCTTTGAATTTGCCGTCACGAGTGGCCACGGGATCGGGCTGGCCGTTGTGGCAGAGCAGGCAGCCCGTCGTCATTACGCGCGTGAAGCCGGGATCGTCGGCGACGTAACCCGGTGAAAGCTCCCAGGTTTTTGAGTGCGCGTAGTAGCTGAGGGGCGCCTGCATGATCCAGGGACCAACCTGGAACATGTAGGTATAGCCCACGCTTTCGCCGCCCGAGACGTAGTCAATCTTGTGTGCGATGTCGAAGACCTTGTGGCCTTTCTTATCGAGCTCGTAGGCGTTCTGATAGAGGTCGCCGTCTTTCTGATAGACGGTGTAATAACGATGGTTTTTGGTGTTGAAGACCGTAACCGGCTTGGGGACGCGAGCAAGGCTACTGGGGATGTTGGCCAGGGTCATGGACTGTCCATGCGGAGTGGGTAGGTATTCGCCCTTGATTTCGGCATGGCAACCCGATTGCGCGCAGGTCGCGGATCCGACGTACGCAACGCTGGGGTCGGTGTTGCGGAAGATGGTCGATTGGGGTTTTGCCGTTGTGGCGAAGAATGCCAGCATTGCGGCAGAAGCGAGGGCGGCGAAAAGAGAAGACGTTCGGTTATGAGGCTGGGAACAGCGCGGCAACAGAGCCTCGGAACCCATATGCCGGAATAGACGGCCGGGTCGAACGCAAAGATTCACCCGTGCATTCCGCCGAATCCAGGACATTCCGCTGCACCGCTCGCGCCCTCTAGGGTGGACGGGCGACGGCTCGATTGGTTTACTTCCGCCGCCCATTCGGCAAGCCGAAAGCAGTGAAAAGTCAGCGCGCGAAATGACCCGGGAAACCTGCGAAACACACGGAGATAATTGAGAACGCGTGACTCAAGTTTCAGCGGCTCGCTGACCAACTGCTCATCTGCATTCACCCTTTGCCGGGATGCCTGCCACGAAAGGGTTAGACACAGCAAGTTTTGGTTGGACTACGATGAAAGCCATGGAGAACGTAATTCTCGAGACGTTAGCTGGAAGGATCCGGTTCGAGCGGACGCGTTCGGGGATTCACTTCGAGATCCCGACACGGAAAGACTGGACGGCGATTCTGGCCGTTTCCGTTATCGAAATCTGGGCCATCGAAGGGGTCAGCATTCTGATGTCTCGTATCTTCGCCGACGGCCAGTCGAGCGCCGGACAGATGAGTGCTCTGCTTGGCTTCTTCTTGGTTGGGCTCCTCTCGCTGATCTGGCTTGGCTGGAGCTTCGTGGGTAAATCACGGCTCACTCTCGATCCGGTTGAGTTCAAGCTGGTCCGGCAGATTCTGGGCATCAAGCTCGATACGCGCGTCTTCCGCACCGCCGAAGTGCGCAACTTGCGCTACTTACCGTGTTCGGAATTCCGCATCTTCAAGGGCTTCATTCCCGGCGTCTTCTGCTTTGAGGCAGAAGACAAGACGCAGAAGTTCGGTTCCGGCGTTACAGATGTCGAGGCCTTCGCGCTCCTCAACGAGATGCTCGATGTGTACGAGTTTCCGCTGGAACGAGCTGTCCATTACATCGGACGACGCGGGTAATCCTCGTTCTATTCCCCAAAAAGAATCTGTTTGGGCTCTGCCCGGACGCAAAGCGAGCGATCGGGGCATACGTTTGCGACCTGAGGTCATAGCTTCTTTGGTTCGGTGAGGGGATCGTTGTCGCGGTCGGTGACTTCGGCGAGGGCAGCTAGACCCTTCGCGATCTCGACCGCGAAGCTTGCCTCCGGCATACGCCAGGCCCAATTCCCTGCCCCAACCGACGGCGTATTCATGCGCGCCGACGAATCCAATTCCAGCAGATCGGATGCGGGCACAATGGCGAGCTGCGCCACGCTCCCTTCGACGGCCCTCAGAAGCGGCCAGAGCGGACGATCTCCCGCATTGCCTTGGGCGACGGATCCGACGTAGGTCTTGACGGCGTTGCGCACGACATCGGTGCTGGTATTCCACCAGCCCTGCGTCGTGTCATTGTCGTGCGTGCCTGTGTAGGCAACGGTGTCGGGGGTGTATCGATGCGGCAGGTGGATGTGCGCGCCGACGTCGCTGAATCCGAATTGAATGACCTTCATGCCCGGCATCTTCAGCGCCTGCCGCAGCGCCTCCACTTCTTCCGTGATCAAACCGAGATCTTCTGCCACGAGCGGAAGAGGACCTAAGGCCGCCTCGAGGGCGCGGAATAACTTGAGTCCTGGCGCTTTGATCCATTGGCCGTTGATGGCAGTTTCTTCTTCCGCCGGGATGGCCCAGTAAGCCTCGAAGCCGCGGAAGTGATCGAGGCGAACGATGTCGTAGAGGCTGCATGCGCGGCGAATGCGGCTCACCCACCAGTCAAAGTTGGAAGACTCCAGCACATCCCAGCGATAAAGCGGATTTCCCCAGCGCTGACCGGTCGGCGAGAAATAATCCGGGGGCACGCCGGCGATGCGTATGGGTTGGAGGTCCTCGTCGAGTTCGAAGATATCGGGATGCATCCAGACATCCGCAGAATCCATGTTTACGAAGATGGCAACGTCGCCAAGGATGCGGATGCCGTGGGCCGCGGCTGCTGCGCGCAGGTCACGCCATTGCCTGGCGAATGCATATTGCAGAACCTGCTCCATGAGGAGGGCGCGGCCGTGGGATTGCGCGATCTGCGCGAGTGCTTCGGGGCGGCGCTTGCGGATGGGCTCGGGCCATGCGGTCCAGGCGCCGGTGTTGAATTCGCGGCGAAGCACAGCGTAATAGGTGTAGTCGACGAGCCAGTCGGCCTGGTCGCGACAGAACTGCTCGAATTCGGCCCATTGGCTTGCAAGATTGGGATGGTGCGGACCGCGGTCGATGAAGTTCAGAGCGGCTTCGTGCAGGAGAGGCAGCTTGCGCGCTTCGACCTCGTCGAAGTCGACATTGCCGGCCTTTCCGGCGAGGCCCCCGATACGAGCGCCGTCGATCCAACCCCAGTCAGCGAGAAACTCGAGACTGATGAGGAACGGATTGCCGGCGAATGCTGACGATCCGGCGTAGGGGGAGTTGCCATAGCCTGTGGGACAGAGGGGGAGCACCTGCCAGATGTGCTGCCTGGCCGCGGCGAGGAAGCCGACGAACTCATGGGCCGCTGGCCCCAGGTCTCCGATTCCACCGTAAGAAGGCAACGAGCTGATATGAAGCAAGACGCCGGACGATCGCGAAAATTCCATGTCGTTATTATCGGATGCGTCGGTCGCGAGCCGTGATGCCAGTACCTGGATTGCGACTATAATCCGTGTGTCCGGCGGAATCCGCCGTCCATCACCGCAGAAATCCAGAGGGAAAAACTCTTGAAAGACAGCTCGCTTCGGCTTTTCCGCATCGCAATGGTATCGATTTCATTCCTGTCCACTTTCGTGATTGCCTGGGCTGCACCGGCGCCGGTAACTCCGGTGGATTTGAATACCGGATGGCAGTTGCAGTACGCCGCCAAGGTTTCGCAGAGCGCTGCGGAGGTCTCAAGCGCGAGCTTCAACGCGGATGGATGGTACACGGCCACGGTGCCGGGCACCGTGTTGACGACCCTTGTGAACAACAAGGTCTATCCGGAGCCGTTGTATGGCGAGAACAACCGGCCGGAGATTATTCCCAATGATTTGGTCAAGCAGTCGTACTGGTACCGGGCGTCGATCGACGTGCCAGCCACGTACAAAGGCAAACATGTCTGGCTGAATTTTGAGGGGATCAACTATTCGTCGACGGTGTGGGTGAACGGCGCACAGGTAGGCACGACGCGCGGCGCGTTCATGCGCGGGATCTTCGACATCACCGACCACGTCAAAGCGGGCCAGAAGGCGGTGGTGGCCGTGATGGTGGCGCCGCAGCCGCATCCGGGTGAGGGGCACGAACACACACTGCGCGGCGGCATGGGACCGAACGGTGGCGAGTCGGCCATCGACGGGCCGACATTTTTGTGCACGATCGGGTGGGATTGGATTCCGACGATCCGCGATCGCGACACGGGCATCTGGCGCAAGGTTGTGCTGTCGGCCACGGGGCCAGCTGTCGTGAAGAATCCCCTGGTGACGACCGACCTGCCGTTGCCGAAGACTGATTCAACCGACATCGGCGTGCAGGCGACGGTTGAGAATGTTACGGACAAGCCGGTGAAGGCGGAACTCGACGGCACGATTGAGAACATCACTTTCAGTCAGCAGGTGACGCTGGCGCCCCATGCTTCGCAACTGGTTTCCTTTGATGCGAAGAACACACCGGCGCTCCATGTGGAGCATCCGCGTCTGTGGTGGCCCAATGGTTATGGTGAGCACCCTCTTTACAAGCTGCATCTGAGCCTCAAAGTGAGCAAGCAGGTTTCGGACGAGCAGTATGTCAGCTTCGGCGTGCGCAAGATTGCCTACTCGGTGCCGGGAACCGATACGCTGACGATCTCCGTGAACGGCGTGCCGGTGTTTATTCGCGGCGGCAACTGGGGATTGGACGAAGCGCTGAAGCGCATTCCACGCGAGCGCCTGTATGCGGAGATTCATATGCACCAGTTGGCGAATCTGAATTTGATTCGCAACTGGGTGGGCCAGAGCACGAACGAGGATTTCTACGAGTTGTGCGACAAGTACGGAATCATGATCTGGGATGAGTTTTTCCAGCCCAACCCCAGTGACGGACCCGATCCGCCTGACATTGATACGTACATTGCCAACGTGCGCGAGAAGATTCTGCGCTTCCGCAACCATCCTTCGATCATGCTGTGGTGCGCGCGCAACGAGGGATTGCCGCCAGAGCAGATCGATAAGCTGCTCCGGAGCCTGATGGCGGAACTGGAGCCGACGCGGCGCTATCAGCCAAGCTCAACCGACGGTCCGGGCGTGCGCTCACACGGGCCCTATTCATGGCGGGTTCCGCGCGAGTTCTACACGGTCACCGACGACTACTTCAAGACGGAAACGGGAACTCTTTCGGTGCCCACGCTCGAGTCGATTCACGGCATGATGCCCAGGAAGGATTGGGAGACGATCACCGACGACTGGGCCGAGCATGACTTTACGCATGGCGCGCAGAACGGCGATATCTATCCGGCAATTCTCGCGGCGCGGTATGGGAAAGTCGCCAATCTCGCCGACTTTGTTCGCAAGGCGCAGTTGATGAACTACGAGGCCTATCGCGCGATGTACGAAGGCCGCAACGCGCAGATGTTTCATCCGACCACCGCGATTATTACGTGGATGAGCCATCCCGCGCAGCCGAGTTTTGTGTGGCAGCTCTATCACTACGACATGGAGCCGAATTCTTCGCTCTTCGCGGTGAAGAAGGCCGGCGAGATGATGCACATCCAGTTCAACGAGTCGAATGGACACCTGGAAGTGATCAACAACAAGCCGGAAGACCTTACCGGAGCGACAGCCCATGTGGCCGTCTATGCGCTCGATGGCTCGCTGGCGAAGGAGTACGACGTCAAGGTGACCGCGCCGGCATCGGCCGCGACGAATCTGGGTACGGTCGAGTTCCCTGCTACGCTCGCGGCCACACACTTTCTGCGGCTCGATTTGAAGGATGCGGACTCTAAGGTGATTTCGTCGAACTTCTACTGGCGCGCGCAACCGGGGTATGAAGATGTGCTGACCGATTTAAGCACGATGCCGGCGGTGGCGCTGGACGCGAAGGTCGAGAGCAAAGATGCGGAGAGCAGGCGGCTTGTGACCGTCACGCTGCACAATCCAACGAAGCACATTGCGCTGATGACCCATCTGCAATTGCGGCGGGCCTCGGGAGAGCGCGTGCTTCCTGTGTTTGCCAGCGACAACTACGTCACCCTGCTTCCGGATGAAAGCCGGACGATCACGCTGGATGCTGAGGCAAGCCAGTTCAAAGGTGAGGACGCGCTGGTCGTGGTGGATGGCTGGAACGTGAGCGTGAACGAGGCATCGGCGCAAGGCGCGCGCATCGCAACCAACGTGGATGCGCAGCCGGAACACTCGCCGGTGACGGGCCTACCGTTCCAGACGGTCGGGTTGCGGTGAGAACGTTACTGCTTCAGGGCGGCGAGAAGTTCTTCCGAGCTGAAGATGGGCGGCAGGCAGGTGCGGCCGCGACAGACGAGGGCACGGGCAGTGCCGTCCGATGAAGGCAAATTCGCCAGGGTCTCCGCGAGGGCCTCGGGAAGCTGGTCGGCCGAGATGCGATCCGGCGAGAAGCGCATCACGGTTTTGTTCACGGCAAAGCGAGCCATGGCGGTGGCTTCCAGTTGAAGGGCATCGTCGCCTTCGCCGAGGATGATGACTTGAACGGGATCAAGCAGAAAGCGCTCGAGACAGAGCCCGTAGCTACCGGCGTAGAGCCCGAAGTGCTCGACAACACCCGCGAACGACTCAAGCGTATCTTCGGCGATCTCGCGATAGTTTTGGCGCCCACTAAGCGCCTCCAGACGCAGGAGGACAGCGGCTGCCATCGGGTTGCCGGCTGGGGTCGGAGAATCCTGCAAGGGCTTGCGGCGCGCGGAGAGTACACCGAGTGGAGCGGGACCATCGCTTTGCGTGGCAGTATCGAAGAACGCGCCCGCAGTCCGATCGTAGAATCGCTCGATCATGGCGTCGGTCAGGCGCACCGCAACTCGATAGAAGGGCATGCGGCCGGTGGCGAGCCAGGCGTCGATGGTTGCGTGGACGGTAAAAGCGTAGTCGTCGAGGGTGCCGGGCACGCGAAGGGGCAATGCCGCCTTCGATTCAGAGCCGGAATCGCCGTAGGCAATCACGTGATACAACGTTTGCCCGCCGTCCCACGCCTCATTCAGAAGGCGGTTCAGCGAAAGAAGTGCGAATTCCCCAACACCATCGAGATGCAGCACGCGGGCGGTCTCGAGATAGGCAGAAATCGCCATCGCATTCCAGCCCGTATAGATGGTGCGATCGATGAACGGCGTGGGGCGCTGCGCGCGCGCCGCGAGCAGCTTCTGACGGATAGAATCGCGCTGCTTCCGTAGCGATTCTGCGTCTGCGCCTTGCGCTGAGCGCTCCTCGATCGATTGTTTGATGTGCAGGACATTCTTGGCGGGATTGTGGTGCATGTCGCCGAGGTCGCCAATGTCCCAGTAGCTGGAGGCGAACTCAAGCTCGGTAGGATCGAGAACGGCGCGCGCTTCTTCGAGCGTCCATGTGAAGTAATCGCCGTCGTCGTCGAGATTGATGTCGGCATCCTGCGATGCGTAGAAGCCCCCTCTGGCGCGATCAGTCATTGTGGAATCGAGCCACGCCACGATCTCGCGCGCCGTGTTCAGAAAGTCCTGGCGCACGTAGCTCTGGAAACCATGCACGAAGTTGCGCAGCAGCTCCGTATTGTCGTAGAGCATTTTTTCGAAGTGCGGGACCACCCAGCGCTCGTCGACACTGTAACGATGAAAACCGCCGGCAAGCTGGTCGTAGACGCCGCCGCGCGCCATCTTCTCGAGCGTGACAGAGAATGCGGTCCCGGCTTCACTGTTACCGCGATTCATGGCGACTTCCAAAAGCAGGTCGAGAGCAGCCGGGTGCGGAAACTTGGGCTGAGAACCAAAACCGCCATGTTCCGGATCAAACAGGCGGAGAGAAGCGGCGACGATCTTGTCTACCAGCGCGAGGGAAAGATCGCCACCCCGGCCAGAGAAGTTTTCATTGTGCTCGATGGCCGCCATGACGCTGCCGGCGGACTCAAGCGCCTCCTGGCGGCGCTCGCGCCAGGCCTGCGCCATCGTAAGCAGAACGCGGCCGAAACCCGGGCGTCCATAGCGGTCCCCGGGCGGGAAGTACGTTCCACCGAAGTAAGGCCGTCCGTCGGGTGTCAGGATGGCAGTCAGCGGCCATCCACCCTGGCCGCTGATCGCGGAGACCGCGGCCTGGTAACGGGCATCCACGTCGGGGCGCTCGTCCCGATCGACCTTCACGGCGATGTAGTACTGGTTGATCAGTTTGGCAATCTCGGGGTTTTCGTACGACTCGCGGTCCATGACATGGCACCAGTGGCACCAGACCGCGCCAATATCGAGAAGAATCGGCTTGTCTTCCGCCTGGGCGCGAGCAAATGCGGCATCCCCCCACGGATACCACTGCACGGGCTGATGACGAGCGGAGCGGAGATATGCAGAAGCAGTTAGCTCCAGCTGATTTGTGTCGCCCAATGCGTGTTCCGACATGGCACGAGGATACATGGCTTATCCCCTCACCTGCCAGAGAGGGGCGAACTGAGACTCCAGTTGCTAAACCCGCATAAATCGGCGGCAGGGATGGCCGTCCCCACCCTGGCGGGAGCCAGGCCAGCCGAGGAGCGCACAAAATCTGACGGGCAGAAAACCGCACTGTCTGTATTTCTGCATCCAACCTCGTGTCTCAATGTTTTGCATCCAAGCTGGCTGTGGCAAGTCCGGGATCGGACATGAGTCCTGAACCGCTTAGCCGTTTATTTATGTGCGATTTCAAAGCCCAGGGTTGACCGAATGTTCCTGAAGAGCGGTTCATCGCAAACCGAGGAGCCCGAAGAGAAGGAAATGCGCGACGCCGTCCCGGCGATGAGCGATCTCGTGAGCTCCTTCGACTGGTCATCGACCCCGTTAGGGCCGGCATCGCAGTGGCCCGACAGCCTGCGGGCGGTGGTCCGGATTGTGCTGACTTCGGGTTTTCCGATGTGGATGGCCTGGGGGCCGGAACTCACCCTCCTCTACAACGACGCCTACGCCCGCGCCACGCTGGGCAAGAAACATCCATCAGCTCTGGGCCGGCCCGCCTATGAGGTCTGGCATGAGATCTGGAAAGACATCGGCCCCCTTATCGAGCGAGTGATGACAACCGGGGAAGCCTGCTGGGAAGAAGTGCTGCCACTGATTATCGAGCGCAGCGGGTATCCCGAAGAGACCTTTCACACGTTTTCGTACAGTCCGCTGGTTGGGCCCGAGGGGCGCATCGCGGGCATGCTTTGCGTGGTGATCGAAGATACCGTCCGCGTCATCGGCGAGCGACAGGTGGCCGCGCTGGGGACGCTGGCGTCCGCTCTATCGGGATCCATCTCAGAGAAGGATGTCTACCGGGCCATCGAGCGCGGGTTGAGCGACCAGAACGATATACCGTTTTCACTCACGTATCTCTTCGACGCCGAGAGGAAGCGGTTGGATCTTGTCGCGCAGACGGGGTTCCCCATGGAACACCCTGCGGCCTGGCCCACGATTCCCGTCGACGCGAAGGAGGCGCCGTGGCCGGTGCGCGAGTTCATGTCAACGAACGGCGATGTGCCGGTCGATGACCTGAAAAAGCGCTTTCACGCGCTGCCGTCCGGTCCGTGGGATAAGCCTCCGGCCTGTGCCAGGATGGTGCCAATCAGGAAACAGGGCCAGGACAAGGCTGTGGGCGTATTCATTGCCGGGCTCAACCCTTATCGCCAAATGGATGCCGGCTATGCCGGATTCCTTGACCTGATCGCAGGACAGATTGCAGCCAGCATCACCAATGCGAAGGCCTATGAGGAAGAGCGACAGCGCGCGGCCGGGCTGGCCGAACTCGACCGCGCCAAGACGACTTTTTTCAGCAACGTAAGTCACGAACTGCGCACACCGCTGACGCTCATCCTCGGGCCTGTTGAAGACGCCCTGAACAACGGCGAGCCGCCAACCCCGGCGTCTTTGGAGATGTTGCATCGCAACGCTCTCCGCCTGCTCAAGCTTGTAAACGGGCTGCTTGACTTTGTACGCATCGAAGTTGGGCGGCTCCGCGCGAACTACGAAGCCACGGATCTCTCGCTCTTGACGGCACAGCTTGCCAGTGTGTTTCGCTCCGCGGCCGATCGGGGCGGCCTGAAGCTTGTGGTCGATTGCCCGCCCTTGCAGCAGCCGGTCTACGTCGACCGCGAGATGTGGGAAAAAATCGTGCTCAACCTCATCTCGAATGCCCTGAAGTCAACCTTCGAGGGTGAGATCCGCGTGACGATGCGGGCGGCGGACGGCGAGGCGCGGATGCAGGTCATCGATACCGGAACCGGCATCCCGGCCGGCGAACTGCCGCATCTGTTCGAGCGCTTTCGGCGGATCGATGGAGCGAAACGGCGCAGCCATGAAGGCAGCGGGATTGGGTTGGCCCTGGTTCGAGAACTCGTGGAGATGCATGGCGGTGCGATCCACGTGGAGAGCACTCTGGGCGCGGGCACGACGTTCACGGTTGGGCTGCCTTTCGGCGTCGCGCACCTGTCCCATGGGACCGTGCACGAGGAGCACAAGCCCATCACGCTGCAAGGTTCGGCGGCGGCTTATGTGCAGGAAGCGCTGGGTTGGCTGCCGGGAGGGGACCGCCTTCGCCCTGACGCAGCCCGCGGCGAGGCCATTCAGGGGAATGCGGAAGCTGCGCAGGGCGAAGCGACGAAACCCCGAGTTTTGCTGGCCGATGACAACGCAGACATGCGTGAGTATCTGACCGAATTGCTCGGCTGGCGCTTTGAAGTGATCGCGGCGGAAAACGGCCGGAGCGCGCTCGATGCGGTGGAGCAACGCGTCCCCGATCTTGTTCTGACCGACGTGATGATGCCGGAGATGGATGGGTTTGGACTGCTGGCTGCGCTCAAGAGCGATCCGGCGACGCGGTCGATTCCGGTCATCATGCTTTCGGCACGGGCTGGGGAAGAAGCACGCATCGAGGGGATGGGCGCGGGCGCGGACGATTATATGACCAAGCCGTTCACGGCTCGGGAGCTGGTTGCGCGTGTTGAGGCACAGCTCAAGCTGGCGCGGATTCGCAAAGAAGCGATCGAGCAGCAGGCAGCGCTGACGCGTGAAGTCTACAAGGCGAAGCAATTCGCGTGGGAAGCGCTGGAACACATTCCTGAGGCGTTTTTCATCTTCGATTCGGAGATTCGGTTTACCTATGTCAATGCGGCGGGGCGCGCGATTGCTGCCGAAATGGGAATGGATTTTCTGGGACAGAAGCTTTTCACTCTGGTCCCGGAATTACATGGAACAACATTCGAGAAAGAACTGACGCGCGCCGTGCGCGATCGAGTGCCAACGGAATTCGAATTTCTTTACGAGGGACTGCAGCGCTGGTATGAGTATCGCGTGTATCCGATACCGGAAAACGGCGTGGCCATGTACGCGCGCGATGTGACGGAGGAGCGAAAGACCGAAGAGGCGCTGCGCAAGTCGGAGCAGCTGGCTGCCGCGGGGCGTCTCGCCGCGAGCATCGCGCACGAGATCAACAATCCGCTCGAAGCAGTCACGAACCTGCTCTATCTCGCCAAGATGGATCAAGCCGCCGCCGAGAATACCAAGGCGCTTCTGGAGATTGCCGACAAGGAACTGCAGCGCCTTTCACACATTGCGGCGCGCAGCCTGAAGTTCTACCGGCAACGGACTGCCGCGAATCCAACATCGCTGGAAGATCTACTGGAGAGTGTGCTCTTCTTTCACGAGACTGAGATTCGGACGCGCAATATTGACCTGCGGCGCGCTTATCGAACTGCACCCAAGGTGTTGTGTTATCCGGGAGAGATTCAGCAGGTGGTTACGAACCTGGTGGCCAATGCTCTGGATGCGCTGGATCGCAACGGGCGGCTTATTGTGGCGGTGAAACCGGCGCACGATGGAGCGGGGCGGAGCGGCGTTGTCTTCACGGTTGCCGACACGGGTTGCGGCATGGAGCGCTCGACATTCGACCGGCTTTTCTCCCCCTTCGTGACGACAAAAAGCGAGTCGGGGAATGGCCTTGGTCTGTGGGTGTCGAAGGGAATTGTGGACAAACACCTTGGGACGATCAGGGTTCGCAGCCGCGTGAGCCGGGGCAGTGTGTTCCGGGTGTTTCTGCCGTTAGCGGCCGCGGAGGAAAATCCCAGGACACAGAGCGTGGAAACAGTGACGCGCTGATTCTGCTTCCACGCGGAGAGATCAGTTCTTGGCGAGCTCTGCTTCGATGGCCGCCGTGAGTTGTGGCGCATCGGGCTGGGTGTCGGGGGCGAAGCGCTCCACCACCTGGCCGGAGCGGCTGACGAGAAACTTCTCGAAGTTCCAGAGGATTTCGGGATCGGGATTGCCGTCAATGCCGTAGCCCTTGAGCTTCTCGCGGAACGGGACTTCAGAGAGACTCACCGCCTTGGGCTGCTCTTCGATGAGGGCCTTGTAGAGCGGATGCTTTCCCGGGCCGACTACGGTGATCTTTTCGAAGAGCGGAAACTTGACGCCAAAGTTGGTGGTGCAGAAGGTCTGGATCTCCTCGTTGGTTCCTGGCTCCTGCGCGCGGAAGTCGTTTGCGGGAAAGCCGGCGACAACGAGGCCCTGGCCTTTGTACTGCTCGTAGACCCTTTCGAGGCCTTCATATTGCGGCGTGAGGCCACACTTGGATGCCACGTTGACGACGAGAAGGACGTGGCCCTTGTATTCGGCGAGGGTTGTTTCTTCGCCGGAGATTTTCTTGACGGGGATGTCTAAAACGGATGCGCTCATGATGAAAAGGTTCTCCTGACTCTCCTCATTCTAAGCAGCCGCGGTGGAATCGCGCGTGAGCCCGCAGTGAAGGCAGGTTCGCGCTTGCGCTCCGACGAAGCGGAGTAGCCATCGAAGTGGCTAAGCTCTTTGCTCTCAATACGATTGCCCTTTTGTATGTATAGATTTTCGATTATTTTTGCCATAACCAGTTTGCTTTGTTATGGATACGAGATCTACATAGGAGGGGGTGGGGGGCTATGTAGCGGGTATAAACCGGCCGGCTGTCCGCCGAAGTAGGCCGCCTGGACACCCTGCCCGACTTTACCCGCGTACCCATGAAAACCTTCATGAGGAAATTGTGCCTGATTGCGTGCTAATTCTATGCAAACCTTCGAGGGCGATTCAGAACGTTTTGTGCGAACGGATCAGCGCAGCCGCGGCGCGAACGAGTTCGGCGTTGTCACGGGCGGGCGAGCCGTCGGGGAGGACCGCGACATCTTCAAGGCCGGTGCGGATGCCGTGTCCTCGCGCGAGGGCACGACGATTCACGTGCCAACAGGCGAGGTCGTAGCCGTGGTGAACCTGTTCGAGCGGGATGCCTGCGGCGGTGACGATTTCCTCCATTGCGGCGGCGTTGGAAAGCGCCGTCGCGGGATCGGCGTCGAGCGGTTCGATGAGGACGCGCCGGCAACGGGGCGCCAAGCCGGAACGGACGAAGGCCTCGGCATCGTCGACGGTGAGCAGACCGGCTTCGAGCGCCACTCCGCGGGAGTGCAGAAGTTCGCTGAGCTCGACAATGCCGGGTTCGCCCTGATTCACGGTGACGAGGTCGGGAAGATCGTTCCACGCGGCGACGATACCCAGGCGTTCAACTGGATCGGGGACGATGGCAGCCGAGGTGGTGAGGGAGATGGGAATGCGAGGACAGAGCGCGCGAATGGCGCGAAGGACCTCGGCGCAGGCGGCGCCGTCGAGGGTTTCATGGCCGGTGTCGTCAAAAGCGTGAACGTGAACGGACTGTGCTCCGGCATCGATAGCAGCGTGAGCCGCCTGAGCGATGGCTGAGGGCGTGCGCGGGGCGGCGGGGTGAACGCGATCGCCGTTAAGTGCCGCCTGAAGAAAGGTGCGATTCAGGATGGTTTGCTCCGCCACCTAACGCGCCTCGATCCAGGCCCTCTCGAAACTTGTCACGCAGGAGACACCAGCCTTCTTCTTGGAATCGTCGGTTTTCGTGGCGTAGAACGGCGAATCCGATCCCTTCAGGTAGGCGCGCATGTGTACCTGGGAGGAAAAGCTCATGCCGCCCGAGTAGGTGGTCGTGCCCTTGTCATCGGTTGACTGGCTGCTTTGCTTCTCGCGGTCCGTCTTCTTGTCGAAGCGCAAAACGATGTCGGCGCTGTCCGGATCGTCGACAACGGCGAAATGGCCCCAGCGCTTCAACTGCTCCAGCGCGCCTTCGGAGACGTCTCCCGATTTCGTGTCGTTGAGAAGGGCAATGGTCTTTGCGGCACGAGCGGCCTGCGGTATCGACTCCTGCGCGGGGGCTGCAAGAGTGGCTACTAAAGCGAGCGGCAGCAAGAGGGCGAGATGGAAAACCTTCATGTGTGTCTCCCTGCGAAGACCAGCTTAGCAAGCTTTCTGCAAGTACTGATGCGGATTGGCGGTGAAACAGTTTTATTCTTCGGTTCCGGTCTCGTAGCCGGGAGCCATGGCGATTGTGCGCGCCTCGGACCGGCGGCGGTATGATGAGCCGCGAGGAACATGATGACTACGGCAATCGGTGTGAACAATTCCCCCTCCGCATGGGACCACGAGATTTGGCCCGCCTTGCCGCAGGCGGCGTGGAGCGACACGTGCGCCACGCTGCAGATGTGGCTGCAGATCGCGGGGAAGATCCGGATGGCGCTGACGCCCCCCTTGAATCAGTGCTGGAACGTGACGCTCTATCCGACGGCGCGCGGACTTACGACGGGCCTCATGAACTACGAAGATCGTACGTTGCAGATCGATTTCGATTTTCTTGAGCACGTGCTGATGGTCGCGGCGAGTGACGGTGCGAGCAGGGTGATTCCACTCAGGCCGATGACCGTCGCGGCGTTCTACCAGGAATTGATGGCTGCTCTCGATGCGCTGAGTATGCCGGTGCACATTTGGAAGATGCCGTGCGAGGTGGCGGAGCCGATCGCATTCGACAAGGATGAGGTGCACAAGGCTTACGATGCCGAGTACGCGCAGCGGTTCTGGCGCGTTCTGCTGCAGACCGCGCGCGTGTTCACGGAATTTCGAGCGCGCTTCCAAGGGAAGGTGAGCCCGGTGCATCTGTTCTGGGGCGCAATGGACCTGGCGTGCACACGGTTTTCGGGCCGGACGGCGCCTGAGCATCCCAGCATGCCGGGCCTGCCCGATCGCGTGACACGCGATGCGTATTCGCACGAAGTGAGCAGTTGCGGATTCTGGCCGGGCGCCCCGGGTGTTGAGGCGTTCTTCTATAGCTATGCCTATCCGGAGCCGAAGGGCTATCGGGAGTATGCGATTCGGCCGGCTGCGGCGTCGTTCAACGCAGCATTTGGAGAGTTTGTGCTGCCGTATGAGGCGATGCGTCTGTCCGACGATCCTGATCGGACCTTGCTGGAGTTTTTGCAGTCGACGTATGAGGCGGCGGCGGACTGCGCGGCCTGGGATCGAGCGGGGCTGGAGATTCGTCGTTGAGGTGGGTTAGTTGGACCCCTTCCCGCCTCACGATCAACGAATGACGCTTTGCGTTTTATCCTGGACTGCGTTCGCTGTCGCGAAATGTCCTGGGCCATTTTCCTCCAGCCCCTACGGGCGGGAGCGAACCAAAGCTAGATCCGGTCGAGACGCTTGCGGCGTTTTTCTTCGTACATCACCTTGTCCGCTTCGGCCAGCAGTTCCTTGAGAGACTGGCGCGCGTGCTCTTCAGTCGTCGCGTGGCCGATGCTGAAGCTGAGGGGGAAGCGCCGTGCAGAATCGGCGTTGCGCTCTGCACAGGCTGCCTTCAAACGCTCCCCCGCAATGGTTATGGCCACCTGGCTTCCCTGGCAAGCGATGGCAAATTCATCTCCGCCTACGCGCCCGATGACATCGGTTTCTCGAAAAGTCTGCCTGAGGATTTCGGACATTTCGACAAGGAACGCAGAGCCGGCGTCGTGGCCGAAGGAGTCATTGATCTGTTTGAGCTGGTCAAGATCGAGGAAGAGAACCGAAAGTGGGAGTTGGGAACGCCGCGCCATGAGCAGCGCCTGCTCTGAAAACAGAGTGAAGCCGCGGAGATTGTAGATGCCGGTCAATTCATCGCGGAGAGATAGATCGTGAATCTCTCTTTCCATGCTGTTGATACGCCAGACGAGCACCAACAGGAGAATCATCGATAACGCTGTTGCAATGGAAGAGAGAATCGCCGTCGCGAAGTGCTCGGGAATGATGCGTGAGTGGATCACGTGCACGCGGGCGATCTCACGGAGGATGGGTAGCACGATGAGAAACGGGCCGAAGATGCGGGCTGTGGTGGCGCCGATTCCGTGGCCAAGAAAAATGGAGAGGACGCCCTGTTCGGCCCGGCGCATGAGTGCGACCGCTGTCAACAAAATGAGGCAGGTGAGAGTCTGCTGCGAGGCGTGGATGCGCGTGGAGTAGCTGAAGAGATGCAGCGCATTGAAGACCTCGCCTGCAAAAAGAGCCAACACCAAGACGGAAAGAACAGCCGCGGCCAGATCGCCTGTCCAGACGGCGATGCGATGTTTGGCGCGGATGAGAAGGACAGAGATTCCGAGCAGGAGGAGGCCACCAGCGGTTTGGGCAGCGGGTCTGCCTGGAAAGGGATCTGCTGTAGCTCGGTCGCATGGAAGGAGCGTGTCGATGCCGAGGAAGATGTGAAATGTGAATTCGAGAAGGATGGCCGCACCGAAGAGGGCGACACCGAAAGCGATCGCCTTGCCGACAGCATTGGTGCGGCTGGAGTAGCGCGGCTCGGAGAGTTCGAAGCTAACGGCACAGAGAAGCAGGAAGAGCGCGGTTTCGCACCGCATGACATTCCAGCCCGGGGGCAGCAAGCGGCCCAGCGCTGGAATGAACCAACCGCCCAGGATGAGGGAAGCAATGGCGCCTGCAAGCAGTAAACAGGTGCGACGGACCGGGGCTAGCTTCTCCAGCAAAGCATGGTCAGGCCCGGTATTGGAAGGAACTGGAATCAAGTCGATTGAAGACGCAACAACGAAGTCGGGCCCGGCAAAGATTCATACCTTTTGCTCTGATGGAAGTGTACTGTGACTTGAAAAATTGCCCAAGACCATCGCGGGTGACGGTCATGGTTCCTTGCGCGGCCTGCGCCCTTGTGCCCTTCCCTGGGAAGGTGAAGGACCGTTACCGACGCGGAATGTCGAATTGATCACGGAGCTGCCACTGGTTTTCTGGCGAGGCAGACTCGTCGAACCGGATCATCGTCCCATGCAATCCTTTGCCGTCGAACTCGAACTTTATGTAGTGGTAGTTGGGGAAGTCCGCATTCTGATACAGATCGTCAGGCGTGCGTTCGACGGGCACAGGCGATGCGCCGCCGCCACCGGAGACGAAGTAAATCACGCCATTGCGCGAGAAGCGCTCGTAGTTATGAATGTGTCCTGCACACACAACGATCTGCGCGTGCAGACGGGGAGCAACGCTCTCGAAAAAGTCTCTCAGCGCGATTTCATTCGGCCGCGGATTGTGGCTCACATTGATTTTGGTCTGTATGTCGGCTACCGGAGGGTGATGAAGGCTGAGGAAAACGAACTTGATGCTTTTAGGAAGGTCGGCGAGCTGGCCATCGAGCCAGCGTCGTTGATCACTGCCGGGCAGCAGCGATGTGTCACTATCCAGTGAAATGGTGTAGATCGACTTGCCCACTTGCGCGGAATACCAGCGCCGGTTGCGCAGGCTCGGAAATGCGTCCCACCAGTGTTCGAGCGCAACCTGGGCGTCTCCGTGAAATTCGTGGTTTCCCAGCGCCGGAAACACATTCAGATTTGCACTTCGCCATGCTTCAGTCTCATCGCGAAAGACATGATAGTCGTTGACCACGTCTCCGCTGTACGGAACGTCGCCATTCATGAGGATTCCGTCCGGATGCTCGTCCAGGATCTTTTTCACAAGAGCGCGGCGCGCCACCGGGTTAGTGACCTTGACGTTTGCCGGATCGGTGAAGCGTTGATCGCCATAGACGATGAGGGTTGTAGGACGCCCGCGTACCGACACGCGAAAAGTGGGTCCGCGCTGGCTTAGAAGCCCGGCGGTCGGCAGGTCTTCCGCGCGCACTCCATCGTTCTTCGCGGCTTCCTGCGCCGGACCCAATCCGATCGCCATTGCTGCCAGAGCGAAGGCAACGATTGCCCTCCTCAGGCGCACGTGTGCCCCGCTCTCGCCCAGGTTCGCATCCATGAATAGGTCACCTTTCGTGTCGAATATTCCAGCGCAGTCCCGCCGCGTAGGTTGGATGATAGTACTCACGCTGGACCACGTATTGCGGACTGCCGTTGAAGAAGCCGAAGACCTCGTTGTTCAGGTTAAGCCCGTAAGCGTACACCTGTAGCCCGTGAAACAGGTCATAGCTGGCTTGCGTATCGAACTGGTAGTGCGCGTACAGGTAGTTGTCGCCCACGGGGCCCTTCGGTCCCACGGTGTCTGCGTTGTCCTGCCATTGGTACTGGTAGATCATCGCCGCATCGTAGGTCATGCCGATGCGCATGGAGAAGCGCCTGGTGTCGTAGGTGGGGCTGATGTTCCAGGTGTTCGGCGCGTCGCGCAGCAGCGCGGGCTGGTCGCTGCGGCCGGGAAGATCGCGCGCAGTCGAGGCGGTGTGGCTGTAGTTTGCCGAGATACCAAGGCCGCCGGCCACGCCGGGGAGATAAGCCAGACGTTGCTGAAAGCCGATCTCAACGCCTTGCACGTAGGCGCTGCCTGCGTTGATGGGTTCTGAAACCAGGACGCTGGTTCCGGGAGGAACATGCGGGAAGGTTTGCGTTGAGTAAAACTGCTCGTACGCAATCGGATCCGTCAGGTCCTTGTAGAACCAACCCACCTGCAGCAATCCCGTATGGCTGAAGGTGCGTTCGTAAAGAACGTCATAGTCATTCGCCTGTTCGGCCTTCAGGTTGGGATTGCCGATGCTGATCGTGACCGGGGTCTGATTCAAGGTGGGCTGGCTGACCGCGGCCGAGATATCCTGCGGATCGGGGCGGGCGAGGCCGCGCCCATATACGAGCCGCAGATCGGAGTCCTTATCCAGGGCGAAGCGCAACGACGCGCTGGGAAGAATATTGATGTAGTCGCCGCCTGCCTTGTAAGACAGGGTGTTTGCCGTCTCATCGAAGCTGGTGGTGTCGACGTGGGTAGCTTCAATACGAAGGCCGGCGACGAGGCGCACGCGGCTGGCGAGTTCGATCGTGTTCATCAGGTATCCGGCCGGAATCCGTTCGATCAAATCGTAGTTGGCTGAGTTCGGCTGCGGGTCGGAATTGAAGACAAGCTGCGTCGTGTTCGACTCAACCCAGCCGCGCAACTTAGCCCAGTCGGTCACCGCGGGATAGGCTCCGCCGTAGCTTCCGTCGTAGTAGACCGGATCGTGGAAGGTCGCATTCCACTCGGGGTGAGCGGAATCCGCAACCGGAATCGGATTGCCGTCGGCATCGTTTGGCACCGTGTACCAGGTGTTGTAGGTGTTGTCGAACTTATGCGCATTGCGAATTTTCCCGCCCAGTTCGAACGTCCCGTAATGCGTTCCGAGGTGATAGCTGCGTGCGTAGGAGCCGGAGGCCTCGAGGTTCAACTGCGCGCTCAATCCGTGGGTCGGGTAGTCGAATTCGACGAAGCCATAATTGTTTTTGTCGAAGCCATTATCGGCCGCCGCCACATTGGATCCGATACAGCCTGTCCAGCCGGGACGGTACTCGCTGGGTGCGACGCTCTGGTCATTGGTGCAGACGGCATTGGGATCACCCATCCACTGATAATTGGCGCCGCCGCTGCCGCCGAGCGAACGAGAGCGAGCGACCGAAGCGTTCCAGAGAATGGTGTTTGAACCGAAATAGTGCTTGCCCTGCAATACGAGACTGCCGATCGCCATGTTCGGACGACGCCAGTCCTGGCTGTACTGCGGTGCGGCGCCATCGTTCATGGTATAGACCCACTTGTTGCCCCAGTTGCGGAAGTTTGAATAAAGGCCGCGAAGGGAGACATCGGACCCTCCATTCAACTTGTAATCCATGCTGCCGGTTCCGCCCCAGCGCGTACGGTTGTAGATGTAGTCGCGGAAATCCATGCTGTCGTAGTGTGGAGTCGCGTCATTAGCCGTGGGAACGGGCTCGATATCGTTAATGCCGCGGCCATTGTAATCGTATGTGCCGCCAATCAAGACACCCAGTTTCTTGCCCGGGCCGAAGCGCTTGCCGACCGTGCCGCCACCCTGATCGACTTCGCGGCCACCGATGATGTGCGTGTATCCGCCCACGCCGTAAAGCACAATCGTCGGGGTGTCACTGGCGGTCTTGGTAACCAGATTGACCGATCCGCCGATGCCGTCCGCGTCGATGTTGGCCTGCAGGGTCTTGTTGATCTCGACCGAATCGACCAGGTCAGAGGCGATTGTGTCGAGCTTGATCTGACGGACGCCCGATTCCGGCGAGGGAATCGTGACGCCATCGACCATGGTGTTGCTGAGACGAGGCTCGGTCCCGCGGATCTGCACATACTTTCCTTCGCCCTCGTCGCGTTCAATCGAAACGGAGGGCATGCGGCCGAGCGCATCCGCGATGTTCGCATTGGGAAGCGAAGTGATGACGTCGGCCGGCAGCACCTGAAGAATGTTCTCCGCCGCCAGCGTGCGGTTGATCGCTTCGGCGTCGCCGTGGGGCCTGTCGGCGGTTACTTCCACCTGATCCGCGGCCGAGGCGACCTGGAGCTTCGCGTCAATGTGTGCCGGCTGAAGTGGGGATACCGTGACGCTGGTGGAATACGATGCGAAGCCTACATAAGAGACGGTGACCGTATAGGTGCCGGCGGGTACTTCGGACACCGTGAATTCCCCCTGACCATCGGTACTGACGGGCCGGAGTTGCGGCTGCGTTTCAATTTTGGCTCCCTGCAGCAGAGCGCCTCCCTGATCGCGGACGACACCGTTGATTGTTCCCTTTCCGGTTTGCGAGAAAGCCTGGGTCACTGCCAGAACGAATGCAAGGGAGATGAAGCAGAATCGGCGCATGGCACTCCTCTTTTTCTTCCTTCCTGTGACGGAATTCGGAAATTTAGCCAGAGGCTAGTGCGTGAAGATTTACGCAACCTTAAGTTGCGGCCGGATTCACAAGTCTTTCACCAGAAATTGAATCTGCATTCGCATTCATTGCGTATCGCGGAATGATCAGGGGTAGAGGCAACTTCGAAGAACAGTTTCTTTCCCTGGGAAGCGGCCTATTTTGAGGCGAGGAGTTGGCGGGCCACCTGGACATAGAGGTCGACTGCGGCGAGGAGCTCTTTCTTGGCGAGCTTTTCGTGCGGGGTGTGGGCGACGTGAATGGAGCCCGGACCAAGGAGGAGGGGCTCGCCCCAGTTATCGAGTTGCGGAATGTCGGTGGTGAATTTGGCGATCATGGTGGGCAAGCCCGGAACGGCTTTAAGACGCACAAAGGGGATTTCCAAAGTGAAATCAACGTCGGCCAGGCCTGCTACAGCTTCCTGGATGGCTTTACGGACGGGAGCGGAGTCGCCAACGAGGCGGATGAGGATCTGTGCCTCGGCTTTGTCTGCAATGACATTGGGCGCGTGGCCGCCGTGAATTTGCCCGATGTTGAGGGTGCTGGGCCCTACGTCTTCAAGGGACGGCAAAGGAAGGGCGAGGATGCGGGCAAGGGCCTGCACGAGTTTGTGAACGGCAGAGTCTCCAAGCTCGGGATACGCGGAGTGGCCCATCTTGCCGCTGGCACGAACGACGACGCGCAGCGCTCCCTTGGAAGCGAGAGCCAGGCGATTGTCTGTGGGCTCGCCGTTGATGAGGAAGCGGCTGCCTTTGGGATGGAGGTTGGCGTCTTTGGCACCGGCGGAATCGCGCTCTTCGCCCGCGACAAAAAGCACGCCGATCTTGTAACCCTCGGCGCGCAACGCTTCGGCAGCAGCGACTTGCGCGGCGACAATCCCCTTGGCATCGGAGACGCCGCGACCGTAGAGGTATTCGTCGTCCTGGGTCGGCGGGATAAAGGGCGGGACTGTGTCGAGGTGGGTGGAGAAGACAAGGTCGGGGGCTTCGCCTGCGGTTCCGGCATAGATATTCCAGCGGTCGGATTGCGTTGCGCTCTCCAGCGGCTGCTCGACGGGCGTCTTCTCGACGGCCCACCCGCGCCTGGTGAGGAAGTCTTCGAGGAAGTCGGCAACGGGGCCTTCATGGTACGTCGTTGAGTCGATGGCGCAGAGCGCGAGCGTAAATGCAATGGAATCGAGAGCCTCGTCGACGGGCGTACCGGGCATGGTGCTGCCAGAATACCCCACTTGCGGTGGGGCAGACGCTCGCTTCTCGCTCGCATGAGGTTTTTGTCTTCTGAGGCTTGCGCCTTTCGCACGGATCAGACTTTGGGCAACCGGAGTTCCGCGGTGGAATGGTAACCACCCCTTTAGTTAAACGATTTGGCTGGTTTGCACTTGGGTACCGACTCAGACGGCAAATGGAATCGGATTTCTCAACGAGAAGCCGAGTTCGGGATAAAATGGTGAGTGGAATGAGCGCGTCTGTCGCACCCAACTGGACTGAAAGCAGTGAGTCGCGAGGACTGCTGCGGAGCGTCAGGCTGCAAGGCCCGGCGGGCCGGCTGGAAGCTCTTTTGAATGAAGGCGTGCCGGAAGCCCGGTTTGCCGCGCTGGTTTGTCATCCTCATCCTGAGGGCGGCGGCACCCTGCACAACAAGGTCGTCTACCACACGATGAAGGTACTGAACGACGCGCGTTGGGGCTGGCGACTGCCGGTGTTGCGCTTCAATTTTCGCGGGACTGGCCTAAGTCAAGGCAAGCATGACGGCGCGGCGGAGGCAGGCGATGTCAGGGCGGCCATGGACTGGCTTGAAAACGAATACAATCTGCCGCTGATTGTGGCGGGTTTCAGTTTTGGATCGGCGATGGCGTTGAGCGCCTGCTGTGGCGACGGACGCGGGGCGGGAGTGCGCGCACTGATTGCCCTTGGGCTTCCAACCCAGTCGCAGTTCAAGACCTACGACTATCCCTTCCTTGCCGACTGCACTCTTCCCAAACTCTTTTTGAGCGGAGACCACGACGAATACGCGCCGGCCGGGCAACTGGCGCAGGTGGTTGCTTCCGCTGCTGCGCCTAAACGGCTGCTGTTCCTCCACGGCAGCGATCACTTTTTCCGAGGCCACCTGGGAGCGATGCAGAATGCGCTCGCCGGATGGCTCGAGGAGGAACTGCAATGATGGCAGTGAGCGACGTCGGGCTGGAAACTCTCCACACGACCGCGATGGACATTTTTACGGGCGCGATTGCGGCCTGCAATATTGAGTCGGCCTTCGATCGACGGCTGAGGTTCGACGGAAACACGCTGCATCAGGCTGATTCCGGATGGAAGCGGACCCGCCACTGATCGACCTGAAAAGCTACAAGCGGATATTCGTGATCGCGCTGGGCAAAGCTGCCGGGCCGATGCTGGAGACGCTGCTGAAGCGCATGCCGCGGCGCAAGGGATTGCGTGGAATTTGCTGCTCGAGCAATTTGCCGAAGAGCCGCAACTGGCGTTTTCGCTATTTTGAGGGTGGGCATCCGCTGCCCAATGAAGACTCGTTTGCGGCGGCGCGCGCAGCGCTGGCGCTGCTGAAGAAAGCGAAAAAAGACACGCTGATTTTCTTCCTGATCTCGGGTGGAGGGTCGGCGATGTTCGACCTGCCGCTGGACCCGCAGATCACGCTGGAAGAGACGATCGCGTTCCACTCGCTGCTGCTGGGTCGGGAGCGCCCATCAACGAGATCAATACGCTGCGCAAGCATTTCTCCGCGGTGAAGGGCGGGCGGCTGGCATTAGCGGCGGGCGAGGCAACGAAGGTGAGCCTGCTGGTACCGGATGTGCCGCTGCGCACGCTGGACGCGCTTTCTTCCGGGCCCACTTCGCCGGATCACTCGACGGTGGCGGAAGTGCGCGAGTTGCTGAAGAAGTACGGCTTGAACGAGAAGCTGCCGGCGTCGATCCGAAGCTTTTTCGAGCGCGAGGATCTGCCGGAGTCGCCGGGGAACAAAGGATGGCGTCCGCCGTTTTTTCCACGACTGGGGAAGGTCGGAAACCGGCGCGGAAGGTCACCGCGGCTACGGCCATGAGCGGAGAAGACCCTGCATTTCGCGATTCGGTCTTTGAGGTTCTGCTATCGAGCCATGACCTGGTGGAGAGCGCACGCACGCTTGCGGAGAAGGCCGGATATTTTGTCGCGGTAGATAACAGCTGCGATGACTGGGACTATGCCGACGCGGAACGATACCTGATGGAGCTCTTCAACACGCTTGCGCACGAAGCACAAGCGGCTGTGCCTGATCAGTGTGGGGGAAGTGACGGTGACTCTCAATCGGACGCCGGGCGCGGGAGGTCGGAACCAGCAGTTTGCGATGGCCTGCGCGCTGGACCTGGAGCAATATCCAAGGCGAGCGGCTGACCGTGTTTAGTGCGGGCTCAGACGGCATCGACGGGAACACGCAGGCGGCGGGAGCGATTGCAGATCCGACGACGGTGGCGCGTGCGCATGCATTTGGCTTTCATCTGAAGTCGTCGCTCGCGGCATTCAATGCATGCCCCATGTTTACGGCGCTCGGCGACTCGGTAGTGACGGGGCCGACGGGGCAGAACCTGCGCGACCTGCGGCTCTGATTGCGGAACGGGACTGAAGCCTGCGGTAGATCAAAGAACGATGCCGGTTGCATATCATCTCGACGGCTCGACTTTCCTTATACGCAACGGACGGGCGGTTGCGCTAAGATGGCTTCAACCCGAGGGACGAGGACCAATCTTGGCGCGAAAAGGAACAAGCAAGGCGGCGGCCAAAACGCCGGATATCCGCACCGTTGCCGCACTGGCCAAGGTTTCCATTGCCACGGTCTCGCGCACCATCAATAACTCGCCGGCAGTAAGCGAGCGGCTGTCGAAGCGGGTTTGGCAGGCGATTGAGCAGCTCAACTACTTTCCCGAATACGCATGCGCGGAGCCTGGTATCGGGACGCAGCCGCATTCTCGGCATCCTTGTTGAGAACATCACCAACCCGTTCTTCCCGGAGCTGATTCAGAGCTTCGAGGAGATCGCCGTCGCGCATGGCTACGAGATCCTGGTGAGTTCATCGAACGGCGATCCGGCGGTGCTGGCAACCTGCGTGCGACGCATGCTGGAGCGGAAAGTCGAAGGCGTTGCGGTGCTGAGCTTCGGCGCGGAAGAACCGGTGCTCGATCAGTTAGTACACCGCGATATTCCCATGGTGCTTGCCGAGTTTCGGCTGGATGATCCAAAGGTGAGCACGATTCTGCTCGACTACTCGACCGGGATTCATGCGGCGGTGCAGCACCTGGCAAACCTTGGGCACACGCGGATTGCGTTTCTGGCGGGGCCGCACAAGTTGCACTCGGCGATTACTCGAGAAAACGATTTCCGCGCGGCGGTCAAAGACACGGGACTGGCCATCCAGAAGAAGTGGATCATCGAATGCGACCACACGCTGAAGGGCGGGATGGTTGGATTCTCGCAGTTGCAGGCGCTGGACTCGCGGCCAACTGCGATTCTCTGCTCCAATGACATGACGGCGATCGGCGTGCTGCGCGCGGCGTACATGGCGGGGCTGCGCGTGCCGGACGATGTATCCGTGGTGGGACTCGATGACATCGATTTTGCGGAGTTCACGCTGCCGCCGCTGACGACGATCCGGCTGTCGCGCGCGGATCTGGCGAAGTCGGCCTTCGATGCGTTGCGCCAGCAGGCGGAAGATCCGAACAATCCGAAGATGCAGCGGGAATACCTGGTTTCGACGAGCCTTGTGGTGCGAGGATCGACGGCGGCGCCGCCGGCGGGCGTCGCTGCCGCCGACTGACTCTGCGCCTGCGTGAGTAGCTTATTCAGCCAATGGGTTCGTGCTTTCCCACCCATCCGCGATGAGACTGCGGATGGATGGGGCACCCCTGCATGAGTGGCTTATTTAGCCGATGGATTCGTGCTCTCCCACCCTTCGCTAGAAAAAAGCGAAGGATGGGGCACCCCTGCTTGAGTGGCTGATTTAGCCGACGGGTTCGTGCTTTCCTGCCCTGTGTGCGTGGCTTACTGCATAACGAGCGATGGCTGCTCGCGCATGGAGTGGATTTCGGCGTAGGTGGCGTCGGCGGCGGCGCGGCGGCTGACGTAGATCCTTGGTTCGCCGAAGCGGATTTCGGCGGAGAAGTCGGGTCCGCCGAGGGTTCGCCAAAGATGCGGCAGAAATGCCTCATCGCCATACCAGCAGACATTGCTTTCGGGGCTGCCGTCTCGCGGCGTGTAGTGGACGGCAGCAGCGGTGATGGGGATGGCGTTGTCCATTGCGGGCGTGTAGAAGCGCGAGT
Source organism: uncultured Acidobacteriaceae bacterium (assembly GCA_963846095.1). Taxonomy (GTDB): domain Bacteria; phylum Acidobacteriota; class Terriglobia; order Terriglobales; family Acidobacteriaceae; genus Telmatobacter. The sequence goes on along the minus strand of CAWJUW010000020.1, from coordinate 109,968 downwards.
GGAAGCGCAACAGGCTGGTGCCGTCGGTGCTGGTGCCCTCGGGGAAAAAAAGAACGGGACTGGGCCCCTTGAGGCGTTCAGCAATTGCGACGGTGGTGGCTTCGGCGCTGGCGCGGCTGGCGCGATCGACGAAGAGGGTTCCGCGGCGCGGGCGAGGGTTCCGAAGAACGGGCCAGCTGCTGATCTGAATCTTGGACACCATGAAGCAAGGCATGGCCGCGCCGAAGAGCATGATGTCGAGATAGCTGAGATGGTTGGAGACGAGAAGACCGCTGGCGAGGCGGACGCGCCTGTGACTTCAGGTCGATGCCCATGCGGCTCATGACGATGAGGGCGGACTCGTGGATCCATTGGGCGCGGCGGTCGAGCGTGTAAGGGGCCCGCGCAGGCGCAACAGGAGGCACGAATGAAGCAAAGAGCAGGAGGACCCATCCCAGCGCCACAGCGCGCCGGGCAGCGCGCAGGTTCAACGGGTGAGCGGGGCCAGGAAGCGATTGCGCGCCGACGGCGAGAGCAACTTGAGATCGAGCAAGGTCAGAAAATCGATAGTGCCAAATTCGCGGTCCCAGGCGGGAGGACCGGCAATGCGCGCGCCGATGGCGAGATAGGTGCGAAGGAGCTTAGGCACTTTACGCTGGGCGAGTATCGGAAGGCGAAGCGGCGGATTCGGGCAACGATTGTTCAGAGGTGCAGGGCGACGGCTGTGCGTGCGCGCCCTGCGTGCTCGATGGGACAGGCATAAGCAGCGGTGGGCTCGGTTTCAAACTCGGGCGGGACGCGGTGATTCTGCAACTGGCCGTACATCTGCCAGCCTTCCACCGGGTCTTGTGAGTTGATGGATGAGCAACCGACGAGATAGCGCAACCCCATGTCATTAGCATACTGCGCGATGCCGCGCCACAGCAGTGTCAGCACTTCCGGCGTGCGGTGTTCGCGATCGATGCAGGCGCGGCCGAGTTCGAGAACTTCGGGCCGCAGCGCTTCGTAGGGCGCGAAGCTGAACTCCTGCTCGGAGTAGTAGCCGAAGTTGCGCGCGGCGGTGAGGCCGGATTGCATGCGATAGGTGCCGACGATGCGGCGGCCCGGAATGGACTCAAGGGTGTCTTCGACGAGCAGGTGTTCGCAGCACGCGTCGAAGCGGTCGCGATCCAGACCGTTTTCGTAGGAGCTCTCGAGCCCTTCGCCGAGCTCAATATTGAAGACGCGAAAGCGCAGGCGGCAGGCGGCTTCGCATCTCAGCGGCGGTTTCGGCGAGGGAGAGCGCATAGCGGCCGACCTGCGCATGCAGGCGCGGCTTCTTGCGCGGCGCCGGCGCAGAAACAACGGCAAGCCGGTCGAGTTCCACCAGAGCAGAGGAATCGATCGGCAATGCGAGCGGAACCTTGTGCCGTAAGTTTGTGATCACGGCGCAAGTATGGGCGGATGCTGTCAAAGGACGTTCAATATGATGCAAAAATGGTGCAAAAACCGGGTCAATGCATTCATCGGATATTGATGTTCTAGGGATCAATGCGGTCGATTGGCGATGGAAGTTACGGGCAGGTTGATGCGCTGAAGAATGGCTTGGAAACGAGGCTCGTTGTCGAGGAAATCGAACGCTGGATCCATCGTGACCCACAAGATGTCGATGGAACGCCGACGAAATCCCTCTTCGAGCAGAGACAGAGTGGGCTCGGTCTCATGGAGTTGAGCGTAATACCCCGCAAGGGTTACCGGCGAGACATACTCCTTTTTTTGTCGTTGAAGGTCGTGCTCTAACTGCCAGCGCACGACTGCGGGCCAACCGCCGTGCTCCCAGGCGCTGCGAATGGCTGAAGCGGAGTGTGAGTCGCCAAACGACGTGAAAGACTTTTCCAGTGCGTCCGCCGCTTCCTTGTAACTGCCCTTTCGGCGCAGCGAGTCCCACTCAAGATACAACAACATGGGATCGCTGGGCGCGACTTCAAGACGAACGCGCAAATCAGCAAGGGCGGCGTCATACTGCCGACCAGATACATAGAAGGCTGCCATGTCGCCAGAGTATTCAAAGGGTGCGATCTCAACGGCCTTCTTCGCCACCTCGAGAGCCTCTTGATGACGGCCCAGAGCGTCCAAGACATCGGCGCGGAAGTTATAGGATTCGCCTTCCCCTGGATCGAGGCTGATGGCGCGCAGGGCTTCGCGGTCGGCATCTACTGGGTCCCATCGAGCAATGAGATAGTTGGCAGCAGTGGCGAGGTGCGCTTCTGCGAGATTCGGATCGAGTGCAAGGGCGCGCTCCGACGCTTTCTCCTCCAGGGGAAGGGCGATGCGCGGGTCGAGTTGGCCGCCGGCAACCCCCTTACCGTAGTAATTCGCCAGGCCGGCCCATGCCGCTGCGTAGTCTGGCTGAATTTCTGTCGCCTGCTTGTAATACGCCCCGGATTCCGAATAGCGGCTGCTCAGCCAGAGATAGCGAGCATGCAGATAGGCATCGTGCGCGCCAGGATCGATGGCGCGAGGCGCCTGGGCAATCGGTGCTGCGCTCTTCAATCGATTGGCAATGGCGCGCGCAGCCTCGTCGGACAATGCAACATCGCGGTCGTCGCGATCGTAGCTTTCAGCCCAGAGATGCGAGTCCGTAGCAGCCTGAATCAGTTGCAAATTCAAGTGAACGTGATCCCCATTGCGTGCGACAGAGCCTTCCACGATTCCATCTGCGCCGAGGGCGCGGGCGATGTCTTTGAGCGGCTGGCGTGCGTGCTTGTATTGCATCACCGAGGTGCGCGAGATGATGCGCAGCGTGGAATCCTTGGCCAGCATGGTGGTGAGTTCGTCGGTCATGCCGTCGGCAAAGTAGTCCTGCGCCGGATCCCCGGAGAGATTGTCGAGCGGGATGACGGCGAGGGACGCGACGGGCGCGCGGCTACGATGCTGTGCCCACAAAGCCAAGGCGGCGACAGCCAGGGCAAGGAGTGTGCACGCGGCGGCCGGGATGATCCATGCCGGGGAACGTGCCTTGATGCGATACGGGTTTGCCGGGGGAGCAGGAACAGTCTTCGGGCGGGCCAGGTAAAGGCAGTGCATCCCCCGGCGGCGGCCCGGAGTCCGATGGGGACATCTCTGGCAGCGAACGGGTCTTTGCGGCATTCTCTGGTTCGATTACTTCCACATGAGCAATGAACCGATAGCCCTTGCCGGTCACGGTCTGGATGTAACGGGATTCCTCGGCGTCGTCGCGGAGGGCATGGCGAATCTTACGGATGGCTGTGTTGATGCCGTGCTCGGTGTCGACGAAGACCTCGCCTTGCCAAAGTCGCTGGGCGATTTCTTCGCGGGTGGCAAGCTGTCCGTTTTTCTCTGCCAGCAGGATGAGCAGTTCGAGCGGCTTGCGTTCAACGCGCAGGCTTTTCCCGCCGCGCATCAGCTCGAAGCGGCCGCAATCCAGACGAAAGTCGCTAAATTCGTAGATCGTTCCGGGCATGAGGGCAGGATTCCGAGTGGTCGAAGTATAGCATCGGCAAATTTTACCTTCCGTAAGTTACTCAATTAACGATGCTTTGCGTGTTCACCTAAGCTTTACCTCGACTTCACCGCCTATTCATTGCCTTGGCGGGGCAGCAGGCGTTGAACTCATGCGCAGCCGAGGCAATCGGTGATGCGCCGGCCAAACCGGCACAAGGAGGAATCAAAGTGAGGTCGATATCAATGAAGATTTCGCATTCAATCTGGCTGCCGGCTCTCGGCGTGCTCGCACTTATCGCTGCTCCGTTGGCCAACGCACAATGTGGTGGACTCTCAAAGGCGCTGGCCAAGCACACGGCCTTTGAGTCGATGCGCGGCCCATCCGGGGCTCACTTGCTCCGCGCAGCTCTGACTGAGGATGAAGCGTCGGCAGCACAGTCCGTTGTGGGCATGTGGCATGTGAAGTTCATCGCCGAAGGGAACTCAGGAATCCCGGATGGCGCCGAGATCGATGCCGGATTCGCTCAATGGCACAGCGACGGCACCGAGATCATGAACTCGGGCGGCCGCGCGCCGTCAACGACTTCCTTCTGCCTCGGCGTCTGGGCGAAGGTGGGAACTAACAAGTATGAGCTGAACCACTACGCAATTTCCTGGGATCCGACACCGACCACGGCCGATCCAACCGGCACGATCCTCGGACCCGCGCGGATTAAGGAGACCCTGACCCTTGGATCGGGCGGGAACGAGCTCACAGGCAGCTTTACGATCACTCAGTACGATGAGAGCCTGAACGTGTTGGCGAACGTGGTCGGCAAGATCGTGGCTACGCGGGTGACCGTCAATACCACACCGTCGCCTGTGTTTTGAAGCGATCTGAACGACTCGCAAAAGGCGATGGCCGTCCCGGAGAAAAAGCCGGGACGGCCATCTTTCTGGGGGAGAACTCTTTTAGCAGCAGCCGCCGGCAATGGACGGGATGACGAGAATTTCGTCGTTGTCCTGAAAGCTGTACTTCTCGTTGCCGAGGAAGCGAATGTCTTCTTCGTTGACGTAGAAGTTGATGAAGCGGCGGATCTGTCCGTCGTCGCCGCGTAGGTGCTGCCGCAGCGCCGGGAAACTTGTTCTCGATCTCGGTCACAAGCTCGGGCAGATTTGCGGCAGACGAACGAAATCTCGCGGACGTTGTTGGTGTGCTTTTGAAACGCGTTGGGCAGCAGGACTCTAACGGGCATAGCTTTCTCCTACCAGGCGCAGGGCCTCGTTGACGGCGTTGCGCTCTTCGACAAAGGATTCGAAGTCGGTGAGGCGCGGGCGAATGGCCTGGCCTTGCTCGTAAACTTCGCTCAGGCAATCGGTGGTCTTGAGGCCGTTGCCGGTGATGCAGGTAACGGTGAGTTCGTCGGGCTTGATGCGGCCATGGGCGTAGAGGCGCGCGGTGACCGCGGTGGTGACGCCGCCGGCGGTTTCGGTGAAGATGCCTTCGGTCTCGGCGAGCTCCTGAATGGCGGAGACGATCTCGACATCCGACACATCTTCAGCCCAGCCGCCGGAGGCGCGAATGGCGCGGGCGGCGTAAGGGCCGTCGGCGGGATTGCCGATGGCGAGCGAGCGCGCAATGGTTTTCGGCCGCTGCGGTTCGATCTGGTCGGATCCGTTTTTGACGGCGGTGGAGATAGGCGAGCAGCCGGTGGCCTGGGCTCCGAAGAACTTGACCGGCTTGTCTTCGACGAGGCCGAGTGCGATGAGTTCGCTGGAAGGCCTTGCGGATTTTGGTGATGAGCGAACCGCCGGCCATGGGGCAGACGATGTTGTCGGGCAAGCGCCAGCCGAGCTGTTCGGCGATTTCGAAGCCGACGGTCTTGGATCCCTCGGCGTAATAGGGGCGCAGATTGACGTTGACGAAGCCCCAGTTGTAGCGATCGGCGATCTGCGAGCAGAGGCGATTGACGTGGTCGTAGTTGCCGTCGATGCGGACGAGCGTGGCTCCGTAGACCTGGGTGTTGAGGATCTTGGCGGGCTCGAGGTCGGCGGGAACGAGGATGTACGTCTTGAGGCCGTGACGTGCGGCTTGCGCGGCGACAGCGTTGGCAAGGTTGCCGGTCGAGGAACAACCGACGGTGTCGAAGCCGAACTGCTTTGCATTGGCGAGAGCGACCGCGACCACGCGATCTTTGAAGCTGAGCGTGGGCAGGCAGACGGCGTCGTTCTTGATGTAGAGATTGCTTCGCACCGATGCGCGCGCCGAGGCGCGGGGCCTGCAGCAGCGGCGTGAAGCCGGAGGGGGTAACGGGGATGTAGTCCTCGGGCACCGGCAGAAGCGCGCGGTAGCGCCACATGTTCAGCGGGCCGGCGGCAGATGGTGTCGCGGGTGAAGCGGGAGCGGGCGTAGTCGAGGTCGAAGGAAACTTCGAGCGGAGAGAAGCACTCGTCGCAGATGGAAAGCGGCTGGATCCCGTAGGACTTGCCGCATTCGCGACATCGCAATTCGTAGACAGTCGTCAAGGCTCCCTCGCATGTATGCGAGTGGGTAAAGGTCTACGAGCGTGTGACCGGCTCAAGAAGGAGCGAACGTGAAAGGACTCGAAGTTGCTTAATGAGCCGCGCCGCGAAGAGTGCTGAAGCGACCCCGAATCTCATGTTCCCCACCGAAGTGGGCAAGAGTTGACACCATACTCCCGTTTTGCGCGGGCAGGTTGTCGTGGCGTCACAGGGCTCGTCCCTCAACCACTCTGCATGAAACTCAGGCTTGCCCTTTGGGGGCAAACTTGAATGTCTTGGTTTTATCACAGGTGGGGGGCGGGGCAAGTAGCACGGGGGTGGGAGGCGCCAAAGCCAGCGCGAACGGCGGATTTTAAGGACCGAGCGGTTGCTGATGCCCATGAGCTAATTCGCGTAGATGCGGACGTAGTCGACAAGCATTTGCGATGGGAACGGTGTAGTTGCGGTGGGAGCGCCGGGCCAGTCGCCGCCGACGGCGAGATTGAGGATGATGAAGTTGCTCTGGCCGCCATCGAACGGCCAGGTTGCGCCTGTCATGCCAGAGAGGCTGGCAGGATTGGTGTAGGTGACGTATGGTTGCTCGGGATTGTCGACGTAGTAGGCGACGCTGTTGGGTTTCCAGATCATGCCGTAGGTGTGCCAGGTTGCAGCCGTTTGGCCGGCGGCAAAGTTGTACACGGTGCCGAGGGAGGTTCCAGTGAATCCGGGTCCATGGATCGAGCCCTCATTCCAGTCGGGAGTTTTGGCGGCGTTGACGCGCTCAAGTACGTCCATTTCGCCACAGGCGGGCCAGTTGGCGGTCGCGATGTTGTTGCCCATCAGCCAACCCGCAGGCCAGAATCCCTGCGACTCGGGAACCTGGGCACGGAACTCGATGCGGCCGTATTGAAAGCTGAAGAGCCCCTGCGTCTTAAGACGGGCAGAGGTGTAGACGCCCGTAGATGGCTGCTCGGCGACGACGTGCAGGTAGCCGTCGGGCCCAATGTAGGCGTTCGGATTGACTGTGTTGCACGGCGCAGTGCTGGAGCCCCAGGCGCAGTAGGTTTCCATCTCATGATTGCCGAAGCCGCTGTTGCCGGTGTCGTAGGTCCAGATGGCAGGATTGGGCTCCGCCGTGGTTGCCGTGGGGGTATTGAACTCATCGGACCAGACCAGTGTGCCGGAGGCGATATTGGGCGCGAAAGCCTGCGTGGTGACGCTGCTCGGAGTGCCTGTGCCGACCGCCGCGACGGCCTTGACGGTGAGATTGGAAGCGACGAGGAAGGGCGCCTGGTAGATCTGTGAAGACGAGGTGGGTGCGGAGCCATCGACGGTGTAGTACACGGTCGCTCCGCTGGTCTTGGAGCCGAGGGTAACAATCACCGCGCCATTCTGCGCGGCAGCCGTGGTAAGGCCGGGTGCGGCCGTGGGCGTTGGGCCACTGCCTCCGCTGGAATTTCCTGAACAACCGCAGAGTAAGGCGCCTGCAATGAGAATGGGTTTCAGCATAGCGGCATTTCGATTCACTTGGAACTTCTCCCTCGGAGCCCGAAAAGGGCACGGCAAGCGGCCGCATCCATGAGAGCACTCTCGGTGTGGTGCGTCAACCGCGGGAGATGAGCAAATTGAGGGAAAAACGAACGGCCGCGAGCGCCTTCGCCCCCAGAGCCACCGCGCTGCAAGAGTTTGCTTGCCTCTCACCGCGCCAGAAACCTCGCGGCCGTTCGAGGAGGACACACATGATCTCAATGCTTGATTTCTACTGTGGCACAGAAAGGCATAATTCAATGCAAATTGCATTCGCCTGGAGAGTGCGGACCGATTCGAATTCGAACGCCGTTCCTAATTCGGGAAGAAACGCGCAAATGCTTGCTTGACGCGCAGGCTGTCGGCCTGGTCTACGGCTTCAGCGATGCGGGAGCGGAGGTCGTCTGACGGCGCGATGCGGCTGAGCGCTTCGAGAGCATCCGGAGCTTCCCGTGCATTGCCTGCGATGAGAGCAAGAAGAAAATCGCAGGCTTCGGCGAGCCGGGTGAGCGCAACGGCGGTGAGCAGGGTGGGCGCGAAGGAAGCGTCAGAGCCGGCGCGAAGACGATCGAGAATTGGGGCGAGAGCTTCGGGCGTGCGCATTTCAGCCAAGGCAAAGGCGGCCTCCGCTGCGAAGTCGTCTTCAGCTTCGAGCGCCTTGGCGATGATTGGGATCGCGGAAGGATCGAGAGAAAGAAGTGCGGCGAAGACGGAGCCGAGCGCCTCCGGTTCGTCGTTCAGTCTGCTCGCGGGTCCGAGAAGTATGCGCAGGCGCAGAAGCAGTGTTGCGCTGACGCCGCCGACGTTGGCGATGGCGCGGGCAGCGTCGACGCGGACGGCTTTGTCGTGATCGGTGAGAGGTTCGAGGAGCGTTGTAAGCAGATCGGCGTCGGAGATGCCGGGACAATCGACGAGCGCATGGGCACAGGTGCCGCGGAGCGTGCCCGCCGTGTCTACATCCGGGCCAAAGCTTGGTTCCCACTGGTGATGGCGCATGCCGCGCAGATACTCATCTCTACTGCGATGGCCAAGCTTGATAAGCGCCTTGGCGAGCGCCTCCTTTGCCCAACATTTGGGATCGGACTTGGCAGCATCGTGGAAGAAGCGGTTGTAGGCGGTGAGGACATCGGGCAGAAGTTGCGTGAGCTCGCATTCGGCGGCGAGTTTGGCTGCTTTGGAGACGAGAAAGTTGTTGCGGTGCGCGAGAACGCGGCGTATGTGCTGAATTTCATCCTCGCCAATTGCTTTGCCTTCGCGCAGGGATACGGAGAGGAACTCGAGTTCGGCAAGTTCCGCGTCGAAGTTATGCGCCGAGGTGGCGCCCTTCGGCCGCTTGGATTTCGATGGATGGGACGGCTCGGAAATCGCATTCCCCTCAGGGGCTGAAGCCCGCATTGCTACAGAAGCCAATGTACGGTCTAAAGCCTGTACCCTTCAATTCCGCCCCGAGAGTGGGATATTCAGAATTCTTGCTGAGCGCCTTCGAATTCAATGGACCGGAGACACGGCATCCTAAGCGTCCAGGTGCTTGTCGAGGACAACAAACTGCAGATCGTCGCGCGTAGGGGTTCCGAAGCGATTGTCTCCGTATGGGAAGGGACGGGTCTCTCCCGTTCGGCGGTAGCCTCTGCGCTCATACCAGGCGATGAGCGTTTCGCGGACATGGAGAACGGTCATTTCAATGAGCAGAGCGCCGTGCTTCGCTGCGTATTCCTCTGCGGCGGTGAGGAGTTCGCGCCCGAACCCGGCGTTCTGCAGCGAGGGACTCACCGTGAGCGCTCCCAGATACCACTTTTCGGGAGCCGATGGCTGAAGACAAACGCATCCTCGCAGGGCGGACGTCGCATCGTCCTTCGCAAGCAGATACAGAGCGCCGCCGGCAATCTCTTCGCGGAGAAGGGACTCGTTGGTGCGCTGGCCCGTGATGAAGTCAACCTCGATGCTCCAACCGCGCACGCCACCGGTGCCGCGAAAAGCGGCGTTCATCATGGCAATGATGGTCGGGAAGTCGGCTTCCGTTGCGGCAACAAGCGTGATCGCCATATTCCGTTCAGTCTAACGCGCACGATTGAGTTGCACTCGGGTGGGATCAGCTTCCGCGAACCGTCGTTATCCGGCCGAGTCGTAGTTGAGGTTGGGACCGAGCCAGCGCTCCACTTCGGCTATGGACATGTCCTTGCGCGCGGCGTAGTCGGCAACCTGGTCGCGATCAATTTTGCCGAGAGAAAAGTATTTCGATTCGGGATGAGCGAAGTAGAGGCCGCTGACGCTGGAGCCGGGAGACATTGCGTAGGACTCGGTGATTTGAATGCCGGTATTGGCTTCGACATCGAGCAGGCTCCAGATGGTTCCCTTCTCCGTGTGATCAGGGCAGGCTGGATAACCGGGCGCAGGACGGATGCCGCGATACTTTTCGTGGATGAGGTCGTCGATGGCGAGATTTTCGGCGCGGCCGTAGCCCCACTCGTCGCGCACGCGCTTGTGCAGGCATTCGGCGAAGGCCTCCGCGAGGCGATCGGCGAGAGCTTCGGCCATGATCGCGTTGTAATCATCATGGTGGGCGCGGAAGCTGTCGCACAGACGCTTTGAGGCCGATGCCGGTGGTGACGGCGAAGGCGCCGATGTGATCGGGGAAGCTGGGTCGATTGCGGAGCGATGAAGTCGGCGAGGGAGCGGCAGGGCTGATGGCTGTCGATCGGGCGGCTGCTGGCGGAGGAAGTGGAGTGTGGCTGCGGTTTTGCTGCGCGAACCATCGGCGAACAGTTGTACGTCGTCGCCGGCGGCATTTGCCGGGAAAAGACCGTAGACGCCGCGCGCGGTTAGCAAATGCTCACCAATGATTTTGTCGAGGAGTGCATTCGCTTCCTTAAAGAGCAGCCGGGCCTGCTCGCCCTGGCGTTCGTCGTCGAGGATGCGCGGATAGACGCCTTTGAGTTCCCAGGTGTGGAAGAAGGGCGTCCAGTCGATGTAGTCGCGCAGGGTTGCGAGCGGAAAATCGTTGAGAACGCGGACGCCGGTGAATTCCGGCGAAGGAATATCGTCGGCGCGCCATTCGATGGGGGTGCGGCGCTTGCGAGCTTCTTCGAGCGGAGACAAGCTTGGGACGCGGCGAGGCGTGAGCCTTACGGAGTCTTCTCGTACTCGGCGCGATGCTCGGCAACGAAGTCGGCTTTGCCGTCTTCGCTGAGCAGGCTGGTGGTGACGGGCACGGCGCGGCTGGCGTCGAGGACGTGGATGACGGGCTCGCTGTAGTGCGGCGCGATTTTGATGGCGGTGTGCGCGCGGCTGGTGGTGGCTCCGCCGATGAGCAGCGGAAGCTTGAAGCCCTGGCGCTCCATCTCGCGCGCGACGTGCACCATTTCATCGAGCGAGGGCGTGATCAGGCCGCTTAGTCCGATGAGGTCGGCCTTCTCTGACTTGGCGCGCTCGAGGATTCGCTCGCAGGAGACCATGACGCCGAGATCGATGACGTCGTAGTTGTTGCAGGCGAGAACGACGCCGACGATGTTCTTGCCGATGTCGTGCACGTCGCCCTTCACGGTGGCGAGAAGAATCTTTCCCTGGGCCTTGACGACTTCGCCGGCGGCGGCCATGGCGGATTTTTCAGCTTCCATGAAAGGCGTGAGGTGCGCCACTGCTTTCTTCATCACGCGGGCTGACTTGACGACCTGGGGGAGAAACATTTTGCCCGCGCCGAATAGATCGCCGACGACCGACATGCCGGCCATGAGCGGACCTTCGATCACCGCGAGAGGTCGGCCCAGCTTGACGCGCGCCTCCTCGGCATCGGCTTCGATGTGCGTGTCGATCCCTTTGACCAGTGCGTGCGAAAGCCGTTCTTCCACCGAGGCGTGTCGCCACTCTTCGGCTTTCTTTTCCGTGACGGCGGCACCTACGTGCTTGAGGGTCTCGCCGAATTCGACAAGCCGTTCGGTGGCGTCGGGGCGCCGATTGAGAAGAACGTCTTCGACGAGTTCCTTGAGTTGCGGGTCGATCTCTTCGTAGACCTCGAGCATGCCGGCGTTGACGATGCCCATGTCGAGGCCGGCCGCGATGGCGTGATAAAGGAACGCGGAGTGCATGGCTTCGCGAACACGGTTGTTGCCGCGAAAACTGAAAGAGATGTTGGAGACGCCGCCGGAGACTTTGGCATGGGGCAGGTTGGCCTTGATCCAACGAGTGGCGTTGATGAAGTCGACGGCGTAGTTGTTGTGCTCTTCGAGGCCGGTGCCGACGGTGAGAATGTTGGGGTCGAAGATGATGTCTTCCGGCGGGAAGCCAACTTCGTCGACGAGGATGCGATAAGCGCGCTCGCAAACGCGGATCTTGTCTTCGTAGCCAGCCGCCTGGCCTTGCTCATCGAAGGCCATGACGACAGCGGCGGCGCCGTACTTGAGCACTGCGCGCGCGTGCTGACGGAATTTGTCTTCGCCTTCCTTGAGCGAGATGGAGTTGACGATTCCCTTCCCCTGCAGGCATTTCAGGCCGGCTTCGATGACTTCCCATTTCGAAGAGTCGACCATGAAGGGCACGCGCGCGACTTCAGGCTCGGAGGCGAGCAGTTGGAGATAGCGCGTCATGGCGGCGACGCCATCGATCATGCCTTCGTCCATGCAGATGTCGAGAACATTGGCGCCGTTGTCGACCTGCTGGCGCGCGATGCTGACAGCCTCTTCGAATTTGCCGTCTTTGACGAGGCGCGCAAATTTGGGCGAACCGGCGACGTTGGTGCGCTCGCCGATCATGATGAAGACGCCGGATTGTTGTGTGAAGGGCTGCGATCCGGAGAGGCGCAGCGGGCGGCGTTCCACGCTTTCGGTCACGCAGCCGCCTTGCTTACTTGGAGAACGCGCGGAGGCTTGCCGGCAAGCGCTTTGGCGATGGCAGCGATGTGTTCGGGCGTGTTGCCGCAGCAGCCACCGGCGATGTTGATGAGGCCCGCGTTCGCGAATTCAGTCAGCGAGCGAGCCATGTCGGCAGGTCCAAGATCGAAGCCGGTTTCCGACAATGGATTGGGTAGGCCGGCGTTCGGGTAGCACGAGATGGCGACGTCGGCCTTCTCGGAAAGCTCCTCGAGGAAGGGATACATGAGGTCAGGCCCAAGCGAGCAGTTGAGTCCGATGGAGAACGGCTTGACATGGCTCACGGCATTCCAGAAGGCTTCAGTGGTTTGCGCGGAGATCATGGTTTCGCCGCCGCGGCCAACGGCTGCACTGATCATGATGGGCAACTCTTTCCCCTTGCCTTCTTCATCGAAGACGTCGCGAATGGCGACAAGGGCGGCCTTGGCGTTGAGGGAGTCGAAGATGGTTTCGACGAGGAAGAGGTCGACTCCGCCGGCGATGAGCGCGCGCACCTGCTGTGCGTAGGCGGTCCTCACCTGGTCGAAGGTGACGGAACGGAAGCCGGCGTCGTTGGCATCGGGCGAGTTGGAGAGCGAGACGGTAAGCGGTCCGATGGCGCCGGCGACAAAACGCGGGCGGCCGGTCTGACTGGCGACGCGATCGGCCCATTCGCGGCATTGGCGCGCCGATTGCTCGTTGATCTCCCAGGCGAGGTCGCCGAGAAATTTGTCTTCGATGATCTTCTGGTAGAAGGCGGGATCTTTGCGGCCGCCGTGCTCGCGCGGGTCTTCGACGAAGAACTCGGACTGCGCGATGCTCGTGGCGCCGAAGGTATTGGTTTCGATGATGTCTGCTCCGGCCTCGAGAAAACGGCGATGGATGTCGCAGATCATCTGCGGCTGCGTAAGGGAGAACAGGTCGCCGTTGTTGAGCAGGTCTTTGGTCGCGTTCTTGAAGCGCTCGCCGCGAATGTCGGCTTCTTTCATGCCGTAGGTGCGGATGGTGGTGCCCATGGCGCCATCGATGATGGCGATGCGTTCGTCGAGGATCTTTTGCAGCGGATGCTGGGAAGTGGTCATCATGGCGCTCGAAGGAGGGAGAGTCCCCCTCCTTCAAGGATAAATGACGGTGGGATCGGGGGGCGAATGGGTAGTGCGCTCCCGGGTCCCAAATGCGAGGGCCTGGGGGCACCCTGACCTACATGGTTAACTTACTTGCCTTTGCAGCAATCTCCGCAGCCATCGGTGCAGCACGATCCGCACCCGTTCGGGCAGCAGGTCTTGCAGCAGGGGGCTTTGGCAGTTCAGGCGGGCGGTCTGGCCGAAGGCCATCGCGGTGAGTGCGAGGGTGAGCGAAAGAAGAGCGATTGTGCGTTTCATTTGAATATCTCCTTGATGTTGCTGGTGCGGAAGATCTGGCCACAAGCGATGGAACAACTTGGGCTGCATCAGGCGTGCACACATCAGGAGCGGTTTAGATCCGGAACACCCGCAGCATGAGGTAGCGGGGAGGAGGGGAGGTATCGAGGGGGAGGGCTAAATCGGCTTTGACTGCGCTCCGTTGAGGGCTTGGGGGGAGGGCTAGATCATTCAAAAGCTGAGTCGCAGCGACGGCTAACCTGGGCCTGGTGGTGACGGTGCGCGCGACGGCCTGTTGCGGGCCGAAGCGGCAGCACTCCTGAAGACAGCCCGGAGCCGGCGGCGTGCTGCGGCATGGAGCACTTTCCGCTCATCTGACTCATGGCCATCGGACAAGCAGAGGTGCAAGCGATGTCGATTGAGCCGAGCCCGCAAACCATGCCAGCCAAGGCCGGCTGGGTTGCGAGTAAAGCCACGACCAGTGCCGCGACGCATTGGATCAGCTTTTTCATGCCGCTAAAGAAAAGCTATCGTTGACGTCCATTGGACGCAGTGAGGCAGGTCACAGGGAGCAATCCGGCTGATATTTGAGCCGGGTAGTCTATTTCGCGGCAGTCAGCGCTTCCACGGGCACCAGCATGTCCTGCTTGCGCATGATGAGGTTGGTGGCGTTCAAGGTCGCCAGCTCAAAACCGTGGCCGTGGGTGATGGCGTCAGTCGGGCAGGCCTCGACACAGTAGCCGCAGAAGATGCAGCGGTTGTAGTCGATGTTGTAGACCTTGGCGTAGCGCTCCGAGGAGGAGATGCGCTTCTCTTCAGTGTTTTCCGCCGCTTCGATAAAAATGCAGTTCGAAGGACAGGCAGCGGCGCAGAGGAAACAGGCCACGCACTTTTCCAGGCCGTTCTCATCGCGTTGCAGCACGTGCGCGCCGCGGAAGCGCTGCTCGAAGACGGCTCCGCGCAGTGGGCCTTTGCCATCGGGATAATTCTCAACCTGCGTGGGCTCGAGGATCTCCCGGAAGGTGATGCTCATTCCCTTGGCGATGCCGGCGAGATTGCGCGCGATCGACATGTTCCAAGTATACGATGTTGGCCAATGTCACTCGTCGGTCAAAATTCCGAACCCCATCCGGAGATGCGGATGGGGTTCGATGTCATGCCGTGTTTCGCAGATCGCTTACTGCGGCCGTTTATCATCCTTCGGCTTTTCAGGGTTTTCCTTATGCGGTTCAGGCTTCGCGGGAGCTGCCTTGGGCTCAGCGTCGCTCCTGCGGTTTTGCTTCCTGGGGCCTGGCGGGCGGCTCGGTGCGGGGCCGGGCTTCGGGTTGCGGGTGCTGCGGCGCGGGAGCTGGCCGCGGAGCAGGCTCCGTACGCGCCGGCGGATTTACGTGCGGCGCAGGCGTCCCGTTGGGACGAGCCGGCTCAGTTCGAGGCGCCGGTTCATTCGGCCGGGGCGCTGGAGCTGCGTTGGGACGCGCAGGCTCACTTCTGGGCGCCGGTTGATTTGGCCGGGGCGCCGGAGCTGCATTGGGACGAACAGGTTCATTCCGCGGAGCCGGTTCATTCGGACGGGGTGCCGGGGCCGCGTTGGGACGAGACGGCTCACTTCGAGGCGCCGGTTCATTCGGCCGTGGTGCCGGGGCCGCGTTGGGACGACCCGGTGCAGGAACGGCATTCGGACGCGCCTCGGGTTGTCCTGGCCGATTAGGCACCGGAGCTGGTTGGACGCTGCCAGGGCGTGGCTGCGGCGCGGCTGGCTGCGGCTGAGGATGCATTCACCGGCGGCGCGGGGTGCACGTCGCGATCCGCCTGAAGGGGTCGACTGACCACCGTCTCTGCCGGCCGGCCATGATTGACCGCAGCGAAGTTGGCGCGGTTGGTGGAGGCGGTGCGGGCAATCTCAACCTGCGCGGTCATCGGTGGAGCATGCGGTTCCTGACGCAGCGCAACCAACTCTGCGGGGCGAGGGCGCACCGGAATGCCGCCCTGGCCGCCGTTGTAGCTCACACGTTGATAGTTGTTGTTGACGATGACGGTGCGGTTGTAGACGTTGTGCACCACGTTGACATTGATGTTGTTCACGGAGCGGTTGTAGTAGAAGCGGCCGCTGTTCCAGTAGCCGCCCTGGTAGCCGAGACCGGTATAACCATACCCGTAATTCACGCCGCCGTAGAAGCCGATGTGTGGCCCCCAATAGCCGTGGAAGAAGCCGTAACGGCCGCGATTCCAACCCC
Source organism: uncultured Acidobacteriaceae bacterium (assembly GCA_963846095.1). Lineage (GTDB taxonomy): Bacteria > Acidobacteriota > Terriglobia > Terriglobales > Acidobacteriaceae > Telmatobacter. The sequence goes on along the minus strand of CAWJUW010000020.1, from coordinate 94,101 downwards.
AGTAGGGCGGGGTCCACAAAGCGCCCTGGTAGGGAGCCTGCACCCACACGCCAGGGACCCAGTAGTAGCCGGTCTGGGCGTAGTTCCAGTAGCCGGGAGTCCAGATGTAGTCGTCGCCGGGATCAGGCGGCTGCTGGTATTCAGGCAGGGGCGGAGGCGGTTCCGACGCGTACTCTGTGGGCTGCTCGGCATAGGAGGAGTCGTCAGCCTGACTTCCCTGGTCGTAATAAGCGTTGTCAGCGGGAGCAGAAGACTGCGCGGGAGCGGAGGACTGGGCGGGAGCGGAAGGCTGCGCAGGAGCTGGGGCTGGGGCCGGCGCGCTCTGATCCGTTGCCGTAGTGGTGTTGGATGCGGGCGCAAGGTTGGCCGAGGCCGGGTCGGAGCTGGAATCAGCTGGCTGGCCAGTGTCCGCAGTGTTCTGGGCCGTTTGATCGGGACTGGATTTGCAGCCGGTGGTATAGAAAATCGCCGCGAGGGCGAGCAACGACAGGGGGGCAAGTCGAGGGAGATTGATCTTCATGGTTTGCTCTCCGGAAAACTTCGAATCTGAACATGGATTGGATGCGGTTTGGGCGGGCGATGTCCAGCGGGATGCGACAACAAAGCGCTTGATCGGGTCAGCGACCGCGAAAGTCTACCGGCTTCTACTGCTTGGGCGGAGTGCGTTTCGACCCCGGCGGGACCGATTTGCCATGGTTGTTTGCCGGCGGGGTGGTCACGGGCTTGCGTTCGGGGCGGGGATTGATGAGCTGCCGGCAAAGGGGCGAGTCCTGCCCACGCGCAAGGCCAGGCATGGCATCTGCTGGTCGGCAGACGCGCAGCTTCATCGCGTCGGCGTCTTTTCCGCTCAGGAGCTGGGTGCGCTCAAGATCGCTGCGCTGGTCAAGGTCATAGCGATAAACGAAGTCTTCAGCGGGTTTGTCGCTGCCGTGGTCGATGTGGATCCAGGTGCCGAGCAGGGACCGGCCATCCGGCTCGCCGAGCCCGGCATAAATCTGCGTCCAGTCAACCCCGGTGCCCGGGTTGCCATTCCAGATCGGCGCGCCCTGCCCGCCGCGCATAAACCGCGAGGACCAGATGTGCTGAGCCCGATCATAGTGAAAAGCCGTGAAGTAGGAGTCCGGAGCGCACTCGGCGCAACTTTCGTAAGTGGCTGCGGGCTCCGGTGTTTCGCCAGCGGCAAAGGTCATGAAGTTAACCCAATGCAAGTTGAAGCCCTTGAGCAGCGGCGTCACCGCGTGGTTGGTGAGGTTGACGCTCCACACGTTGACGAGGTCGTCGCTGGGCGAGGCGTCGGTCGATCCGCGCAGGGTGGTCACCACCAGGGCCGCGTCGTACTCTACGCCGATCTCGCGGATGGCTGTCCACTTTTCGGCGCCCAGCGACTGCGTGACCCAGACGATAATGTCCTGGTCTTTCTGCGCGTGGAAGTCCATCCAGCGGAATGGGTCGGGCCCCGTTTGGGCGTGCGTGGGGACCATTGCGGCGAGCGCGGCGAGAACGAAGCCGGCGTGCCGGGAGGGGAGGCAACGCATGGTTTCAGGTATATCACCGTAGCGAAGGAAAGAGGCCAGCGCGCGGCGTTGCCGGGTGTGGTTCCGGGCACCTGCGCTGCCGCAGACGCTCGGCACCTGCGGTGCGGCAGACGCTCGGCACCTGCGGTGCGGCAGTCGCTCGCTGTTCGCTCGCATGGGGTTCTTGCGTTCCCACCCATTGCGCTAAAAGAGTGGATGGGCAGGGCACCCGGGCGCGTGGGCGCACGATGTTGCGGGCGAGAGATCTATTCGGTGCGCAGGATCTCGGCCGGGTCGATGCGCAGGGCGCGAATGACGACAGGGGAGGTTGCGAGCAGAACTACGGCAATCATGCCGAGAGCCGGCAGGATCATCGACGCAAGGCTTGTTGCTTTCACGTGATAGAGCAGAGATTCGACGAAGTGCTCGGACCCGAGTCCCAGAGCCATGCCCGCAACGCTGCCGATGATCACGACGACGAGAATCTCCGTGGTGACCAGGAGCGCGACGCGCCCCTGACGCGCGCCGAGCGCCATGCGAATGCCGATCTCGCGCCGCCGCTGCAGCATGGAGTAGTTGAGTACGCCGTACATGCCGATGCCGGCCATCAGCATCGCCACCGCCGCGAAGAATATCCCGAGCATGGCGAGCAGACGTTCGCGGATGGTCTGACTGTCGACGAGCTCCCGCTGGGTGCGAATGTTGCTTGCACGGAAGCCAGGGTGGGATTGTGCAATGGCGCGGCGCAACGTTTGCTCGAGCCCGGCAGGATTGTCATTTGCTGTCCGGACCACAAATGTTCCCTGGCTAATGGGCTTCAATGCGCCTGCGCTGTCGAGTGACTGAAAAGGAACGTACACAGTCGGGAGGATCGGTTCGCGCACGCTGCGGTAATCCGCGTCGGCCGCGAGCCCCACGACTAGATAATGCGTTCGTTTGCCGGTCCCGTCTTTAGTCTCAAAGGATTTGCCCAGCGGATCGGCTCCGTCGAAAAACTGCTGCGCGAATGTCCTGTTGACGATGACAGCGGACGGGTTGGAGTCGTCGGAACGGAAGTCTCTTCCCTTGAGCAGCGGGATCTTCATGGTCTCGAGCCACCCGGGGGAGACGCCGAGGAAAAACGCAAGGGTCTCAGAGGGCGCGGCGCCGTTGACGGAGATGAAGTTGTTGCGCATGGTTCCGCTCATCAGCGGCCACCAGGCCTCGGCCACCTTTTCGACGCCGGGGACCGAACTGAGCGCGTCGCCTACCTGCGTCCACAGGACCGGCGGCTGATCTTGTTTGGCAACCACTTCAAGAGCCAAGAGCTTCTCCGCGGAGAAGCCCAGCGCGTGCTGCGAGAGCTGCCGGAAGGACGCGACAAACAGGCTGGCTGCAAACAGAACAACGAAACAGATCGCGACCTGCACGGCGATCATGCCCTGCATCAGCCGGCCACGGCCTCGTTGCTCATCGCCACCCTTGAGGGCATTAACCGGCATCACGGTGGTGGCACGCAATGCGGGTATGAGTCCGTAGAGCAGGGTCACCGTGACGACAAGCGCCAGGCCGAAGGCAAGAAGACGCCAGTCCGCAGGAAGATTCAAGCGTACCGGATTATCGGGGGGATTGATCATGGCGACGACAAACGGCGCCGACCACCAGGCGAAGAACGCGCCGATAGCCGAAGCGAACAGAGCGAGCATTGCGCTTTCCACGAGCACCATCTGCACCAGGCGCGCGCGGCCCGCGCCGATGGAGACACGCAGCGACATCTCGCGGCGGCGCGCTGCTGCGAGCGCGCTCATCAGGTTGGCAACGTTGACTGCCGCAATCAGGAGCACCAGCAAAACCAGAATGCCCAGAGTCACGAGCGCCTGACGGTAATCCTTTTGCAGGCCGGACACACCCTCTGCCGCGGGCTTCAAGGAAAGCGTCGTGTGCGGGAAGCCCTCGAGGAGCCTCTTCGGGAAGTTCACGAATCCCTTGGCGCGCTCTTGCTCGAACGTGCGGAATCGGGCATCGAGTTTGTCGCGGAGAGGCGCCAGCGCCGTGCCCGGATTGGGACGGACGTAGGTGCGAAGCCAGAACGAGTTCGAGCTGTTTACCGAGCCGGCGTTCATCATGGTGGGAATGAATATGTCGGTGGACGTGCCGGGTTCTGTACCCGTGAAGCCCTTCTGCACCACGCCCACCACTTCGTAAAGGTCGTTGTCCATGTGGAAGGTTTTGCCCACGATGTTGGGGTCGCGGCCGAACCGGCGATTCCAGTAGTCGTAAGAGAGCACGGCGAATGGCTCTTTGCCGGGATCGATGTCGTCGTTTTCGGTGAGAAGTCGCCCGAGCGCCGGCTTCAAACCGAAAGAACTGAACATCCATCCGGAAACTTTCTGCTGATAGGCCTTCTCCATCTCATCGTCAGAGCCGAAGGTCAGGTCGCTGCGCTCAGCAAAGGAGACCGCGATCAGATCAGCATCGGGCTTTGCGGCGGCACGCCAAACGCGAAACATGGGATAGGAGCAGCTATCCCAAGTATTCGGATTTCCCTTCGCATCGAAACCGCCAAAGGAAATCTCGTAGAGATGCGTGGGGTCGGAGACCGCCAATGGGCGCAACAAGAGAGCATCGATCAGGCGAAAGGCCGATATGCATGCGCCGAGAGCCAGAGCCAGAGAGAGGATCGCGACCGACGTGGTGATCTTGTTTCGCCGCAGCTGACGCCATCCGAAGATGACGTCGGCCTTCACGCCATCGAGCCATCCCAGCACGCGATGTTCGCGAATCGCTTCGCGCTGCCGCAGCAGAGGGCCGAAGGAGCGACGGGCTTCTTCCGGATCGCGGCCCTGCTCGATGGCTTCTGCGATGTGCGCCTCGAACTCGGCGTTCAGTTCGCGATTCAACTGCTCGCCCCGAAAGGAATACTTGATGCGCCGCCAAATCCCCATCTCAGATCTCCACTAAGCTTCGAGCAGAACCCGGTTGATTGCGCTACTCACCAGCTGCCAACGCTGTTCTTCTGCGGCGAGCTGCTTCTTGCCGGCGGCCGTGAGCTGATAGATGCGCGTGGGGCGGCCGCTCTCTTTCGTCACCCACTCCGCGCGAATCCAGCCTTCTTCTTCCATGCGGTGGAGCGCGGGGTAGAGAGAGCCTTCTTCAGCGTTGAGCACGTCACACGAGGTTTCCTTGATGGCGGCCATGATGGCGTACCCATGAAGGCGCGGCCTGCGCGAAAGGATTTTCAGGACCAAGAGGTCTAAGGAGCCCTGCATGGCGTCTTTTTTCTTCATACTAAGACAACTAATTACATAGATGACTTAGGAGTTGTCAAGAGGAAAGTGACGGCTGGTGGTTGGAAGCACTGGAGCTGCCAGGCATGTTGATGCTGGAGTATCCTGATGGGCGATGGGCTGCGCGAGGTCCTGATCAATGAAGACGGTGTCTCTGCTTCTCGTGCTGAGCTATGCGGCCGCAGCACAAGCCCCGAGTAACGTTGTCGCATGCGATGCGGCGAATACTCAGCAGTGCAAGACGACGACCATTGAGGGAAGACCCATGCGCGCACTTGTTCATGAAGGGACGAGCATCGCGGTGGGAACACCCGTGGTCACGGGCGAGGGAGACTATCGGGTCTTTGTCCGCGTGAGCCGGGTGGGGCCCGGCAAGACGGATCTCAAGCCGAAACACTTTTCCGGGCTTTCTTCCGATCCCGCGCAGACGCGGTTGGCGTTTTATGACAAAGCGGCGGAGATCCAGGAGCGGATACGCGAAGCAGACAGGGCGCAACAGGCCGACGATACGTCAGGTACACCGAGGCGCCCGGGCTCGGCGACAAGCATGGGCGCCAGCAAGGCTGCGAAGCTGGGTCTGCGAAAGACTGATCCGAACGAGGTCGCCGGCAGGAAGCTGGAGGCAGCAAACTCGAAGAGTAGCGGGACCCAGCCGGGCGTGACCGTCACTCCTGAAGAGTTGTACCTGACCCAGTGCACGCTCCGCCAGGGTGATTTTGCCGAGGGCTTTGTCTATTTCAAAAAGCCGAGGCGATCGAAAGGGAATGCAGGTCAGAGCGATCCGCTGCACGAAATCGACATTCCAGTGGACGGCGTTGTGTTTCAATTCAATTTTCGATGAGCACCTTTCTCCAGGACCTGCGCTACGCTTTCCGCATGCTCGCGAAGTCGCCGGGCTTTGCGGTGATCGCTGTTCTCACGCTCGCACTCGGCATCGGCGCAGATACGACGCTGTTTTCCGTCGTCAATGGTGTCCTTCTCAATCCACTTCCGTATGCGCGCTCGGAACAGCTGGTATCGATCAACTCCAACGAAGCGGTGCCGCAGATTCCGGTCAGCTATCCCAACTTTCTTGACTGGCAGCGGATGACCCACACCCTGCCGTCGATGGCGATGTATCGCCATGAGGATTACAACCTTACCGGGCTGCAGGGTCCGGCCCAGCGCGTCAATGGCTTCATGGTTTCCGCCCCATTTCTTACGACTCTCGGCATGCACCCGGCACTTGGCCGCGACTTCGATGCCTCCGATGATCTGCTGGGCGCCGCACCGGTTGCGCTTCTGAGCGATGGCTTCTGGCGGCGTCGATTCGGCGGCTCGCCTTCCGTCCTGAACAGGCCAATCAAGCTCAACGGCACGGACTACACCGTGGTAGGCATTCTGCCCCCCAATTTCGTCTTCTACGGCATCGACCGCGATGTCTACGTCCCCATCGGGCAATGGACGGATCCCTCCTTCAGGGATCGCCGCATCGATGAGAGCGCGCACGTGGTGGCGCGCCTTGCTCCCGGCGTCACTCTCGCCCAGGCACAGGCCGACATGGACTCTGTCGCCCACACCCTCGCGACCGAATACCCCGAGGCCGACAAAGGGAGCGGCGCCGGCATCACGCTTATCTCGATGAAGCAGGACATCGTCGGCAAGATTCAGCCGCTGCTGCTTGTGCTTCTTGCCGCTGTCGGATTTCTGCTGCTCCTGGCTTGCACCAACGTGGCCAGCCTTCTGCTCGCTCGCTGCATGGCGCGCTCAGCGGAGTTCGCCATTCGGTCTGCTCTTGGAGCGGGCCGCGGCCGCCTGGTGAGCCAGTTGCTGACGGAGAGTCTTCTTCTGGCCGGCCTGGGCGGAGCCTGCGGACTGGCTATCTCTTTCCTGGCCACGAAAGCCATCGTCGCCGCACTGCCTGCCGAACTTCCACGAGCGGCCGAGGTCACTGTGGATTCGCGCGTTCTGCTCTTCACCCTGGGCGTTTCGCTTTTTGCCGGCATCGTCTTTGGGCTGGCCCCTGCTCTTCGCGCGTCGCGCACCAATCTGCAGGATGTCCTCCAAACCTCCGGCCGCGCATCGAGTGGCGTTCGCCATCGTCTTCAGGGTTTATTTGTCGCAGTTGAAGTTGCGATGGCCCTTGTTCTGCTTGTTGGGGCCGGTCTCATGCTCCGGTCCCTCGCGGCTCTCTGGCGCGTGGACCTTGGATATAACCCGGACCACGCCGTCACTTTCTCCGTCAGCCTGCCTTCAAATGCCAAGACAACGCCAAGTGAGACACGCGCGCGGCTCCGTCAGTTCAACGCCGCCCTGCGTGATGTTCCCGGCGTTCAAGCCGTTTCTGTGACCCTTGGGTCGCGGCCCATGATTCACGACTCGTCGATACCGTTTTGGATCGAGGGCCGGCCCAAACCGGCCAGCGAAAGCGACATGCCTTCGACGCTGTTCTATCTCGTGGAATCAGGATTTCAGCGCGCCATGGGCATGACCCTGCTGCGCGGCCGCTGGATCACAGACCAGGACGATGAGAACTCGCCCACCGTCATTGATGTTGACGATGCTTTCGCCCGTATGTACTTCCCGGGCCAGGATGTGATCGGCAAGCACGTGCATCTGATGCAGTTCGACACCGAGGCTGAGATTGTGGGGGTCGTTTCCCATGTACGTCAATGGGGTCCGGGGGGCGATCCACACGCGGCCATCGAGGCACAGTTCTTTTACCCCTATATGCAAACACCGACCAAGCTCATGCCGCTGCTCGCGGGCATAACAGCTGTGGTCCTGCGGACGGACGGCGATCCGGCCCAGATCATGGGCCCGGTTCGCCGCGCGGTTACGCAACTCAATCCCAACATCGTTATCTACGCGGTATCGACCATGAAAGAAGTTGTCGCCAGTGCGCTTGCCGCGCGGCGCAGCTTCATGGTCCTGCTCTCCATCTTTGCCGCGCTGGCGCTGGTGCTGGCGTGCGTTGGGATCTACGGCGTGATTGCCTACCTGGTGGGCCAGAGCACACACGAAATCGGCGTGCGCATGAGTCTGGGTGCGGAGCGCAGGCATGTGCTTATGCTCATTCTGGGGCAGGGGCTCCGCATGGCATTGGTGGGCGTGGTGATCGGACTCGTGCTTGCTTTCTCTCTGACGCGCTTGATGAGCAGCCTGCTCTTCGGCGTGTCGGATCACGATCCACTCACGTTTGTTGGGGTATCGCTGACGCTGATCGCGGTAGCGTTGATTGCCTGCTGGGTGCCGGCCCGCCGCGCCATGCGCATCGATCCTACGGTTGCTCTTCGCGCCCAGTAGTGCCGATGTGGGTTAATTCGAGGCAGGCAGGCGAGCGAGGTTGGCTTTAGCCTGTGCATGATCGGGTTGGATCTTGAGTGCGCGCTCGAAGGCTGAGCGGGCAGCGGCGTTCTGGCCGCCGCGGGCGAACATGGCTCCGAGATTGTTCCAGCCATCAGCGTCTTGCGGATCGAGTTCGAGAGCGCGCTTCTGTTCGGTGAAGGCTTCTTCCGGCTGGCCAAGGGCGTCGAGAACCTGCGCGAGCGTGTCGTGAATAGCCGCATCGTCGGGATTGAGTTGGGCGGCGGCGCGCAGCTGGGTAAGGGCGTCGGGCAAGCGGTTGAGCTGCGCGTACGCTGCCGCGAGTTTTTCATGCGCGTCGGGCGAGCCGGGCAAAGAACGAAGGGCGGCTTCAAGCTGTGTGGCTGCAGCAGCGGGATTACCGGCCTCGAGAGTAATGGACCCGAGATTGTAGAGGGCTGTGAAGTCGGTGGGGTCGAGTGCAAGGGCCCGTTGAAACTCGCGGATCGCTTCGTCTTTGCGATCGCCGCCAAGCAAGGCCGCAGCCAGCATGCTATGCGTCTCGGCATCTTCGGAACATTGCGAGAGCTGTTCGCGCAATTCCTTTTCTGCCTCGGCATAGGCTGCGGCGCGGACCTGGAGGCGGGCAAGATCGAAGCGCGCATCGCACGCGGCGGGACTGGAGGCTGAACCCATGGCGATCGCGCGTCGAAACTGCTCGATGGCCTTGTCGGTTTGGCCTGCGCCTTCCAATGCAGCGGCGAGCGCGACGACGGTGCGTGCGTTCTTTGGATCGAGTTGCGTCTCTTTCTGGTAGTAGGGGATCGCTTCGGTGAAGCGGTCCTGTCCGGCGAGAGCGGCGGCGAGATTGTAGATAGTCACTTTTTCGTTGGGAATTTTGGAGAGTCGATTGCGCATCCACGCTTCTTCGAGTTTGAGGCGCGGATCGGAGCCGTTGGGCGGCGTGTTGACGGGAAGAACCTGCAGCCAGAGATGCGACATCTCGTCTACGGAGCGGTTGCCGGAGTGAACACGAATCGGGGGCGAGGAAGGGTTGTGCGGGTTGGCTGCGGAGTTGTCGTAGACGTAGCGCATGTGCAGCACAGTGCCCGCCGGAAGCAGGAGCGGCTCGCGGTAGCGGTAGACGGATTGGCGGTTGATGTCCCAGTCCTTGATCCAGACGAGCCATTTCTTTTCGCCGTTGGGAAGGATCGCCCAGCCTTGCATGTCGCGGCCAAGGTAATGCGCGTGCGGATAAACGCCGAGCGCCTGCACATCGACGGGCAGTTTGAGTGAGTCCTCGACGACGAAGTTGGCGTCGCCGGCGGGTATGTTGAGCTGGTCATCTCCATCGAGTTGGAGCAGCATAGGCTGGCGGCTGGGCGGGTCGGGCGTGAAGTAGAGGCCGATTTGCGCGGTAACGGTCTCCTGCTTGCCCGATGGCTTCATGTGGATGTTGAGCACGAGGTCGTTGCCGGGATCGAGACGCCAGGGCATGCCGTCGGGCTCGAGGATTGCGGGCGTATCGGGCTTCCAAAAGAGGAAGTGGCTGTCGGGATCGAAATGGTTGCCGGCGTCGAGGAGGAGTTCCATGCCCGGGATGCCGTTTTGCCAGTCGGGGTGGGCTGCACGAAGGCTTTCGGTGCGGTCGATGAGCACGTTGGCGTGGTGGACGACGGAGGCGGGATTGGGGCGAATCTCCATGGCGCGAATGTAGTGGGTTTGTTTCAGCAGGTACGGGAAGATGGCGTTCAAAAAATAGTCGGTGCCTGCGGCGGGAAGAGCGAACGGCTTCTGGATAGTGAGAACCAAGTCGGGTTTGCCTAGCTGCCAGGCCGCGTCGTAGCGCGGAGCCTGTGGCGCCGTTGTCAGGTCGCCGGCCGTCATGCCCGCGTCGATCCAGCGCTTGAGAAGGGCACGATCGTCGTCGTTGAGGCGGCGCACGTCGGCGAAGTCGCCATAGCCGGGCTCGGGAAGCCACGGCGGCATGAAGCGCGATTGGGTGACGCGCAGGATTTGCGGAGCCCAACGCTTGGCGTCGGCGTAGGTGAGCAGGCTGAACGGGCCGGCGCCGCCAGGATGGTGGCATGTGGTGCAGTTCTTGTAGACGATCGGGGCGATGTCGTGCGACCAGGTGGGTTGTGAAGGTGCGACGTCCTGGTTGTGTGCGACAACCGCGGTCGAAGCGGCTTTCGTGTGCAGAAGTGGGCGCGCGAGAAGGAGAATCAGCGCGGCACATACTGGAAGACACGCGAGGACGCGAATCGTCTTCATTTCTCGCGGAAGACGATGGAGCAGCCGACGGGCGGCCCTCCGGGTTGTGAGACGGACTTGGAGGCGAGGGCGTCGGCGATGACCTCTTCGAGATCGTGGTGCTGCGGGTGAGGTCGCTCCTGTCCGAGAGAAAGATAACGATCGTCGATGCGGCCGAGGTACACCTCGCGCAGCTGATCGCCTTCAACGCGGAAGACGGCTGCCTCGGGAGTAACCGTTGCGTGAGCGAGAGCGACCAGAGATTGACGCTTGTCGAGGATCGCGTCGCCGGAGATGGAGAAGTCGCGATTGTGGGCTACGACGAGTTCGGAGGTGTCTGCGGCGTTCGGGTAAACCCACCAGATGCGGACCCCTTTTGCCCCGAATTTTTGGGTGAGGCGAATGATTTCAGGCACGTAACGATTGGAGATGGGGCAGTCGGTCGCGGCAAAGAAGAAGACAACTACGCGGACGTTGGGGCCGGCGAGTTCGCGAATGGGCTGGCCGTGGAGGTCTTCGCCGTTGTCTCGCTGCGTTGCGGTGGCGGATTGAGCGAAACCCAGCGCCAGTGCAATCGAAAGAAGACAACGGCCGATGGCGGGAAGACGCATGGATGCGAGGATCGATCCTGGTCGATTTTAGCAAAGCGGATCATTGCGCGCCGGAGCTGCAGGACTGCCTGATCTTGAGGCTCTGCAGGAGAACAACTTTCCCTCAGGGGCTAAAGCCCCCGATCTTGGCATGCTTGATGTACGGCCTAAAGGCCGTACCCTTCAAAACAACCTCTCAGCAACGATGCCATCCGTCGGCTAGAGGCCGAGCTTGCTCCAGAGTTCGTCGATTCTGGATTTGGTGGCCGCGTCCATTTCGATCATGGCGGGCCAGGGGCGGTCGAAGCCTTCGGCTTTCCATTTGCGCGTGGCGTCGATGCCCATCTTGCTGCCGTAGTTGGGTAAGCGGCTGGAGTGGTCCAAAGAATCGATAGGCCCGAGGGTGAATTGGATATCCCTCTCGGGGTCGATGTTGTTGGTGACGCGGAGAACCACTTCGCCGATGTCCTGTACATCGCAGTCTTCGTCGACAACGATGATGCACTTGGTAAACATGGCCTGGCCGAGAGACCAGATGGCGTTCATCACCTTGCGCGCCTGGCCGGGATACGATTTGCGGATCGAGACCAGCATCAGGTTGTGAAAGACACCCTCGATGGGGAGATGGATGTCGACGATCTCGGGGATTTGCAGGCGCATGGCGGGGAGGAAGATGCGCTCGACGGCCTTGCCCATCCATGCGTCTTCCATGGGCGGCTTGCCAACAATGGTGGCGGCATAGATGGGGTCGCGGCGATGGGTGATGCACGTGAGGTGGAAGACCGGGTAGGAGTCGGTCATGGTGTAGAAGCCGGTGTGATCGCCGAACGGGCCTTCGGAGCGGAGTTCGCCGAGTTCGACGTAGCCCTCGAGAATGATCTCGGCGTGGGCGGGAACTTCGAGATCGACGGTCTCGCACTTCACGATCTCAAGTGACTTGCCGCGCAGAAAGCCGGAGATCATGAACTCTTCCACTTCCGGCGGCGCGGGCACGATGGCAGAGAAGGTTGTTGCCGGGTCGGTGCCGATGGCCACGGCGACTTCGAGGCGTGAACCTTTTTCTTTGACAAAGGAAACTTGTGGCAGGCCGCCGATGGGGCCGTCGGGGATGGAGACAGAGCCGCCTGCGGACTCAGCCATGGCTGTTACGTGCGCTGTTGATTCGCCGAAGCCCGAGCCTTCAGCAGCTGCCCTGCGCAGCAGATTGCGGTAGTGCTCGGCGGCGACTTTCTGCCGCTGCCAGTGCATGCCCGTGGTCTGGCCGTCGTAGACCTGCATGCGGTACATGCCGATGTTGCGCTTGCCTGATTTGGGATCGCGCGTGTGTACGCAGGGGAGCGTGATGAAGCGTCCGCCGTCGTGCGGCCAGCACTTGAGGATGGGGAAGGCGTTGAGATCGAAGTTCTCTTTCAGGATGACTTGCTTGCACGGAGCTTCGCGCGCGGTGACGGTTTTGGGAATGGCCGCGGTCAGAGCGCCGAGTTGCGGAAGCATCTTGAGCTTGTCGAAGAGGCCTCCGGTGGGCGGCTTGAAGTTCATAAGCGCGGTGATGCGGCCGGCGATCTCATCGAGATGCTTTACGCCCAGAGACATGGCCATGCGGCGCTCGGATCCGAATTGATTGATGAGAACCTTGTGGCCGGGATGGCCTTTGACGTTTTCGAAGAGGAGGGCGGGGCCGCCGGGAGCATAGGACGCCTTCGTCGTGGCTCTTCCCTTGGGATGAGAAGCGCCAGACGCGCCGATCTTGCTGACGCGGTCGGTGATTTCAGTGATTTCGAGCTCGGGGGAAACTTCTTCGGTGATGCGTTTCAGCTCGCCGGCGTTTTCCAGGGCTTTGATCCATTCGCGCAAGTCGTCGTAGGCCACGGAAGACTCCTTCGGTGAGCTGATGCTCAATTCATTCTAAGTCCACCTCCGACCACCTGCGGTGGGGCTGACGCTCGGCACCTGCGGTACGGCGGACGCTCGCTTTTCGCTCGCATCGGCGTTCGTGCTTTCCCACCCATGCGCCAGAAAAAAGCGCATGGATGGGGCACCCTGCGGGGACGGCCTTCCCACTATTGCGGGAGGATTTTGGTTTCGCCGATGTAGCGGTGGAAGTTGGAGTAGGTCGCGATCATTCTGCCTTCGACCTGGAGGTCGTCGGCTTCAAAACGAACGGGGAGCCAGAAGGTCTGGTCTTCCAGCTTCTGCGGTGCGAAGTCGATGGCGACGTACGGGATCTCGAGATTCATCTCAGCATAGGCAGGAGAGATGCGGCGTTCGACGCGGCGGACGGCGCCACTCGGCACGTCGATGAGAAGGACCTTGTGGTAGTCGTCTGGGATCTTGCAGGAGGGATTGTGGAAGTCGGACTTGGCGTCGATGGTGAGTTGGAGCGTCTGACCTGCGTCGAGTGTGGTCGCGGAGTAGGTGAGGCAGGCGGGGAGCGGCTTGTCGCCGATGCCGAGGCTGTTGGCGAAGACGTTGTAGACGAAGTAGGGCGAACGGAAGTGCGGCTTGGCTTTTCTGCCGTTGACGGTCTTGAAGGTGTACTCGTCCCGAAAACCGCCCGGCTCTCTGTCGTCACGGAGTTCGCGGAGCGTGGCCTTGATCTTGACTTCCCAATTGACTTTGCCATTATGAACGCGCTGCGAGAGCATAGACTCGTCGCACTCGAGAGAGGGCACGTTGGCGCGATAGGTGTGAGCGTAGTCGATGACGTGCTGGATCTGGGAGTCGGTGGCGGGCTGCTGAGCCTGCAGGGATAGACCGAGAAGTGCCGCCCCGATCAGGGAAGGAATGCGCATCGTGATCAGGGAGATTGTATTTGAGTGCGGCACTGCAAATGGGACGCACGGCCACGCAATTGGTGACTTGATCGAAGCACACTCTGGGATTTAGTGGGTCTGCGCGGGCTCGAGGGTGGTGGAGAGGACCTGGACGGCATCGACTGGGAAACCCAGGCGTCTCCACTCGTCGTAACCGCCGCGGAGTGGGCGCACGCGGACGATGCCGAGCTTCATCAGCGTCATGGCGGTTTTCGCCGCTGTGGCCTCGCTGGGGCAGGTGCAGAAAAGCACGATATCGCGGTCGCGCGGGATCTCGAGATGGCGTGCGGCAAGAGCTTCGGGCGAGATGTGGAGAGCGCCGGGAAGCGTGAAGGGGTCGGGCAGGAGTTCAAGAGGATGACGCAGGTCGACGATGTAGACCGGCTCGCCGGCATCCAGTTTGCTCTTCAGCTCGATGGGCTCGAGGCGTGCGGCAACAAGTTGCTTGATGACCATGCGGCGGCGGATGACACGGGCGACGAAGAAGCCAATCAAGCCGAGGAGCAGCAGAAGTCCGGAGAAGCGGCCAACCCAGTTGAGCAGGCTGGGGTCGCGCTTGAGGGCATCGCCGAAGAGGCGGCCAGCCGTGAGAAGGGCGGTGACCCAGGTCAATGCGCCGAGACCGTCGAAGAGGAGGAAGTCGCTGAACTTCATGCCGTTCTGGCCGGCTACGGGGGCGGCCAGTGTGGCAAGGCCGGGAACGAACTTGGCAAAGAGCAGTGTCCACTGACGGCGGCGGCCGTAGGACTCCTGTGTGCGCCGAACGCAAATTGTCGGCTCCATCGAGAGCTTGCAGAGGATACGCAGAACGTGATGGCCGTACTTCCTGCCGATGTAAAACCACGTCGAGTCGGCGACAAGACACCCGATCACGCCCATCAAGCAGCACCAATGGGAAACGAAGCTGGCCTTCCGCCGAGAGAGCGCCGGCAGCGAGGAGGATCGGCGTCGCCGGAAGCGGAATGCCCATCTGGCCGCAGAGGATCCAACCGAGGAGTAACAGGTAGCCGTAAGTGAGGAGGATGTGTTCGGGTAAAGCCATGGGCCGGCTCCTGCGATGGGGATTCAGGCCAGAACATCCTGCGCGCCGGGGAGTTGGCGAGGCAAGGATAAGACCTCACTCCATGGGATGATGCAAAAACGAATTGGCTTCACACAAAGCTGCCGCGACATGAATCGCGGCAGCCCAAGCAAGAAATCCGGTAAGGCGGCTACTGCGGCTGAGGTTCGGTTGCTTGCGAGGCGCCCGATTGCCCGTCGGTGATCGGGACGGAAACGGTCAGAGGCTGGGCCGCCTGGGCCTCGGTGCTGTGGCTGGCAAAGTAGTTGCGGTCCCAGAGGTTCTTGTAGAACTCGCCGGTCAGCTCTGCGGCGCGCGGACCGAAGGTGGGGCGGCCGCCTTCGAGGAAGAAGACGGTGACAAGCTTCCCTTGCGGACCGTTGGAGTAGGAGACGAACCAGCCAAAACGGGTTCCATTGTCGGAGCAGGTGCCGGTTTTACCGAAAACGGGGAAGGCCTGGAAGTTGGCGCTGAGGCGGCGGGCGGTGCCGTATTCGACGGCGCCGGCCATGCCCTCCTCGAGATCGGGTACGAATTTGGCGATGTCGAGGGTGCGCTTGACGCGCGGCTGAAATTCGGCGATATCCTGCGCGGTTGTGGGGTGCTGCAGGTAGTAGAGGGTTCCGCCATTGGCCAGCGCGGCAGCATAAGCGCCAAGCTGCAGCGGGGTCATCGAAACGCCCTGGCCGAAGCTGCACATGCGGCCAACCCCGCCTTGCGATGCGGGAAGCTCCTGGTCGGGATAGACGCCAAGCTGCTCGCCCTCGATGTTGTAGCCGGCAAGCTCGCCGAGGCCGAACTGGTTGGCGTAGTGTCGAACCCGCTCAAAGCCCAGTTCCCTGCCCAGCTCCTCGAAATAGAGGTTATTGCTCTTGGCAAGCGCCTGGGTCATGTTCATGCGGAAGCCGGGAAGCTTGACCATGGTGTCACGGGTGACGATGCCCTCAGAGAGGGCTGCCATGGCGACGGTGATCTTGATGGTGGAGCAGGGCTCGGCGCCCGGCGAGAGGGCCAGCCTCTGATTGACCATGGCGAGGATGCGGCCGTTGGAAGGATTAATGACCACCGCGGTTCCGTTCATGTCGCCGAGAGCGTCGATGGCAGCCTGGCGGATGACGGGGTCTTCCCCGGTTGTCACGTCGTCGCCGAAGATGTCGCCCTTGGCAAACGAGCTGGCGGTAAAGCGCTCGTAGTAACGGTGGCGATGGAGTGTGAGCGACGCACGACGGGCGCGGACCGTCGAAGAGCTATGGGGTGAGAGCTTGGCCATGCGGCCTGCGGACGCGGCCGCACGGGTGCCAGAAGACGTCCTGGCTGAGGCGGCGCCAGAGTGCGCAGCATGATGGCGATGTGTGGTGGCGAGATGGGGCTCCGAAGATCTACTGCGATGCAGGGTGTGAGGCGCATCGAGTGGTGCTGCAATCAGGGAGCTGGTCCCCACGGCAGCCAAGGCAAGGGCGACCGATGGGAAGAAAAGGCGCGAAAGCTTCATTCAACCGACATCCTCTCAACATGAAGTTCGTGCAATGCTCCCGGAAACGGGGCACTCGGGTCTCTGCGGGCCCGTATGAAGTCTCAATCCCGGGGACTCGGAAGTCGCAACCTGGAAGAGCTACTTTACGCAAGAACAGCCGGTGTCCGGTGTGACTCGAATCACCCGAAACAAGCGCTGGTGATTTTGTTCACAATAGCTGGGGCAAGAGAAACCGGCAATTGCACTTCCTGGGGATCGGCCGTTCTCCCGGAAGTCTATCTTTGCACTATACATTCACGGCAGGCCGCTTTCCAAGGGGGAAAGCGGCCTGCCGTGGTGGACCTGCGTTCGAATCAGAACCGTAACCGTCTCAGGAAAGCCGGGGTGTCCAGGTCGCGGTGCGGTTCCGCATCCGCAGCCGCGAAAACCGGGGCGGCGGGTTGGGGTTCAGGTTCGGGAGCGCGAACGCCGTTGCCGAGGTCGTGGGCGAAGTCGCGCGGGAGTGGAGCCCGCGGCTCGTCGGCCATCTCGGCGAACTGCGGACGGGCCGCTGCTGCAACCAGTTCCGGCTCGCGGGATCCGAATCCGGAGCCGAATTGGGAATCGAAGTCGGCATTTGGCGATGCGGCGGCAACGCCGGGTGTGGATGTGAAGAAATCCGAATTGGAACCTGTGCCCGGTCCGTCTTCGATCTCGCTCATGAAAGGCGGTGGCGTGTTGGCCTTGGGGGAACGGGCCGAGGCAGCTTCGCTCGCCCAGGAGCCGGAGCTGATGACAGGAACGGAGACAACGGGCTCCTCGACCATGACCACGTCGCCGATGCTGAGCATGCGTGCGCGGCGCTCAGGCATTTGATCGCGGAAGCCGGTGGCGATGACGGTGATCTTGACGTCTTCGCCCATCTTCTCGTCCAGGACCGCGCCGAAGATGATGTTAGCTTCCTCATGGGCGGCGGATTGAATGAGGGACGAAGCCTCGTTGACCTCGGAGAGCTTGAGCGACGAAGAACCGGTGATGTTGATGAGGATGCCGCGGGCTCCGTCGATGGCGCCGGCTTCGAGCAGGGGAGAGGCCATGGCAGCCTGAGCTGCTTCGACGGCGCGATTGTTTCCAGCGCGAACGGCTGTGCCCATGACGGCGTGGCCCATGCCGGCCATCGTTGTTTTTACGTCCGCGAAGTCGCGGTTGATGATGCCGCTGATGGTGATGATGTCGCTGATGCCCTGCACGCCCTGGCGAAGCACGTCGTCGGCAATGCGGAAACTTTCGAAGAAGCCGGCGTCCTGCGCGACGACGAGGAGTTTCTCGTTGGGAATGACGATCATGGTGTCGACACTCTCAAGGAGTTCCTTCATGCCGCGCTCGGCCTGCTGAAGGCGGCGCTTCCCTTCGAAAGCGAATGGGCGCGTGATGACGGCGACCGTGAGGATGCCCATCTCGCTGGCAAGGGAGGCAATGACGGGCGCAGCTCCGGTGCCCGTTCCACCGCCGAGGCCAGCGGTGACGAACACCATGTCGGCGCCTTCGAGGGCCTCGATGATCTTTTCGGAATCTTCGAGGGCGGCACGACGGCCCACGTCGGGGTTGGCCCCGGCCCCGAGACCCTGGGTAAGACGCACACCCAGCTGCAGCTTGATGGGCGCCTGCGAAAGTTTGAGGGCCTGCACGTCGGTATTGGCGGCGATGAACTCGACGCCCTCCATTCGGGCCTGAATCATGCGGTTGACTGCGTTGCCGCCGCCACCGCCCACTCCGATGACCTTGATGCGAGCGCCGCGCACGGGTTCATCGTGATATTGAATGCGCATTTCTCCGACCGGGTTCGTTTCTTTTTCCATGGCGGGTTCGCCCTCCTCAAGGGTTTTTAAAAACTGGCTGCAAAAATGGCGCGCAGTTTGGCGCGCAAACTATTGTTCTCAGAAGCCCGCGTTACACGCGTGCGATGGGCATACAAGAGCATCCCGATAGCGGTGGCGAATGCTGGATGCGCGAGCTCGCCGGGCATATGCGAAAGGCGCACGGGCATTCCCGTGCGGGCTGGGACACGAAGCTGGCTCTCGGTCACATCGAGCATGCCGGGCAACATGGCGCCGCCGCCGGTGAGTACACAGCCGGCGCCGAGTGCCTCAACAACGGCTCCCTGACGAAGGCTCTCTTTGACGAAGTACATCAGCTCGCGGGCGCGCGGCTCGAGAATCTCGGCGATGGCGCGCAGGCGCAGCGATTGCGGCTCGGGGTTGTCGATCTCGATTTCGGCAAGCTGCGGAACCGCAGTGACCACGGCATGGCCGTACTGGCACTTGAGTTCTTCGGCCTGGTATACGGGCATGTTGAGGCCGACGGCGAGATCGTTGGTAAAGTGTGCGCCGCCGATCGGAACCGAGGATGTATGCGCGACCGCTCCTTCAAAGAAGACGACGAGGTCGCTGGAGTGGGCACCGATGTCGAGCAGGCAAACGCCGAGCTCGCGCTCGTCCGCGGAAAGAGTCGCTTCGGCAGCGGCGATGGACTCGAGGACCGCCTCGGTGACCTCGAGACCGGCGCGATTGGCGCAGGTAATGGTGGATTGCAAAGCGCTGCCCGAGCAGGTGGCGATGTGCAGGTCGACTTCAAGACGCGCGCCAACCATGCCTACGGGATCGAAGATGCCCGGCTGGCCGTCGAGGATGAACTGGCGCGGCAGGAGGTGCAGGATTTCGCGATCGGGCGGCCGCTCGACGGCGCGGGCTCGCTCGACGGCGGAGCGCACATCGTCGCGCGTGATCTCGCGCATGCGGCTACCGAGCTCGATGCCCCCGTTGGTGTTGAGACCGCGAATATGCGGGCCGCCGACCCCCACTGCGCACTCGGCGATGTTGACGTGCGCCATGCGCTCGGCCATCTCGTTAGCGGACTTGACCGCGCGTGCGGCGGGAGCGAGATCGCTGACGAGGCCTTTGCGCATGCCGGCCGACTCGATGATGCCGTGGCCGCGATAACGCAGGGCTCCCTCATTTAAGTCCGCAGCAAGCACGCGCGTGAACGCGCTTCCCAAATCCAACACGACGATCAGGTTGTCCTGTTTCTGACTCATCGTGTTATTGCCCCTGGGTTACTGCGTTATGGGTGACGGCTGGTTTTTTGCCGTTTGCGTTCAGTGCGGTTGCATGCTGTGTGGCCGGATGCTTCTTTTTCTTGAGCGCTTTCTCGTGGGCTGCCTTGAGGCGGGCCGCGCGCTCATGAGCTGCGCGCTGCTTTGCGGCGAGAGATTCAATGGCGGCCTGGCGGGTTGAATCCGGCGCGGGCCTGGCGGCAGGCGGATTCACGGGCGCCTTCTGTACGACTGCCGGCTGGGGTGGTTGCGCAGCACTCGCGGACGGACTGGGATTCATCTGCCTGGCTGGCGCTTTTTCGATTGCCTTCGCGGTCTGCGCAAGTGCGGGTGCGGACCTGGTCTCGGCTGGTTCGCCGGCAGCTGGAACTGAGGGCGCCGGCTTCACACTCGGAGAAGGCTTCTCGGGAGGCACGGCGGCCAGGTCGGTTCCAGTGGACGTGCCTGGACCGAGAGCAGCAGACACGGCGTTGGTGCCGGGCGTCATTTCGAGGACGACCTGGCTGTCGTAGCGCAGATCGACCGCTGCCAGCTTGGGATATTGCTGACGCCACTCGCCTATGTGCGTCTTGTAACGCTGATAGCGCTCGAGGAAGCGATCGTCGCCGAGATGCGCCAGGATGTCGGTTCCCTGCTCAGGCATGAGCACGCGGGCGTCCTGCGGATCCGTGAGGTCGATCTCGGAGATTTGTCGGGAAAGATTCTGGTTGCTCGCGTCGAGGTCAGCGAGCATGCGCTCGTAGACCGCCATGCGCGTTGCGCGCTCGGAAAGCGGCGCGCGGGCGTCGATCCCGGTAACGACGGGAAACGAGTAGTGATGCTGGGTCATGGTGGCCGCAGGCATCGTCAACAGAACGCCTTGGGCATCAACGAGGCCGATGACTGAGCCATGACGGACAAATGCGACCGGGTGCCTCTCGATGATCGAAACTCGGATGTGGTCGGGGAGCAGTCGCATGACCGTAGCGTGCTCGACCCATGGAATCGCTTCGAGTTGCTTGCGGCGCGCATTCAGCGGAACGAAGAAGATGTTGCGGCCGATATCTTCGCCAAAGACGGGCAGGATCTCTGCGCGCGAGACTTCGGTCAGCCCGTTTGCCTCGATATTGCCGGCGCCGGCGATGCGAAAGCGCGAATCGCGATCGAGGAAGGTCTTGATCGCGAGGACGCCGCCGATGATTGCGCCGAGCACTACCAGTGCGCCAAGGCCGAGGAAGACACGGCCTGCGGTCGACGAAGGACGCCACCACGGTCCGGCATCCTCAGAAAACCGGCGAACTCCATAGCGTGGGCCATCGTCGTCCTCGGGATCGACCATTTGCAGAGGCATTCCCGGCAAAGTACGCCCATTAAGAGGCGCACTAGACGGTACACGCCGGAAACGGGATTCCGTGGGCGGATCATCCTCAAAAATAAGAGGCCGAGATTGAGTTCTTCCTTGGTTAGCCACGCCTGAGCAGAGTCGTGCAGAGTCGCCAGACTTCACTATAGAGTCGGCTTTCTTTGCTTTTTTCCGCAGTCAGAGAGGGGGAATCTAGATGTTAACTGGGGTGCCGAAACAGGTCATGAAACCTGGGTGGAATTGAGTGCATCGGGCGAGTTGGCAAGGCAGACCGATTAAGCTACAGCCATGTTCCGTTCCTGGGTTTTGCTCTTCGGTTGCGCGGCTGGCTCCGCCTCGCTGATTGCACAGGCACACGCTCCTTACAAGTACATGCGCGCGGGGAACGCTGCGGACGCCTCGGTTACCTCGCGGCCGGGATTTGCTCTGATGGGAGGCGGGACGGATCTCGACGAGGCGTTTCGTTGGCTTTGTGAGCGGGCCTCCGGCGGGGACTTTCTGGTTTTGCGGGCGAGTGGGAAAGACGACTACAACCCCTACATCCAGAAGCTGTGCCCCCTGAATTCAGTGGCAACGCTGATTCTGCCGAGTCGCGATGCGGCTGTCGATCCGTTTGTGGCTAAGACGATCCGCGAGGCGGCGGGTATTTTCATTGCCGGAGGCGACCAGGCGAACTACATCAACTTCTGGGCCGGGTCACCGGTGGAGACAGAACTCAACGCGGCAATTGCGCGCGGCGTACCGATGGGAGGAACGAGCGCGGGGTTGGCAGTGTTGGGCGAGTACGCGTACAGCGCGCAAGGCGATGCGCCCAAGGATCCGAACTTGGACGCGAAAACGGCGTTCGCCGATCCTTTTGGGCCCCGCATTACGCTGACAGAGGGGCTGGTGACGATTCCGGTGATGAAAGGGCTCATTACGGATACACACTTCGCAAGACGGGATCGCATGGGGCGGCTGCTGGTGTTTATGGCGCGGCTAAAAGAGGACGGAAAGCAAGTTCGCGGAATTGGCGTGGAGCAAGGAGCGGCGGTCTTGTTGGATCCGGATGGTGCGGCAAAGGTGGTGGGCAACGGGAGCGCTTACTTTGTGGATGCGACTGGTGCATCCGGAAAAGTGGCCAGGGGCGTCGCGTTTGCCTATGGCCCGTTTCAGGTGGAGAAGGTCGCGCCGGGGCACAACTTCAATGTGAAGACCTGGAGCGGGGATGCGACCCACTATTCATTATCAGTAGAGGGTGGGGTCGTCCACTCCACACAGGCGAACGGCGCGGTCTACTGAAGTTCAGTTTTTCCGCTTGCGCAGGACCCAGGTCGTCATGCAGCGATGGTCCTGAACGATGGTGGTCTTGAGCGGGTCAACCAGGACCGCGTTCAACTGATGCGTCAGAGCGAGCAGCATCTCCTGGGTCACGAGGAACCATTCCGATCCATCGGGAATGAGAAAGATGTTGTCGTGCAAGCGCTCGAAATCCATGCCGATGCGGGAGCCCAGTCGGCAAAAGAGCATGCCACCGGGTTTGAGGACACGCCAAAGCTGGCCCAGCATGTCGTAGAACTGGCGCTCGTCGCGGGCAAAGTGAAGGACCGCGATGCAGAGCACAACGTCGGCAAGCTCATCGGGAAACGGCATCCGCTCGATCTCGCCGACCTGAAAGTTCTCCGCGGGCAGTCCTGTTTGCAGCGATTCTGAGAGCTGGCGGACGTGCTCCATGGCTTGAGCATTGGCGTCGAGGGCAAACACTTCGCATCCTTCGCGTAACAGATACACCAGATTGCGTCCATAGCCGCAACCGGCGTCGATTATGCGCATGCCTCTGCCAATGTTGCCGCGCAGAACCTGATCGAAGAGATAGATATCAATCTGGCCGAACTGATCGCCAAGCGTCATCGCGACTCGACCAAAGATGTGGGGCCGAGGGGCTGCGGATTGAGGGCCAGCAGGATCTGCGGAGCAAGCTGGCTGACACTGCCGGCGCCAAGCGTGAGGATGAGATCCCCCTCGCCGGCATTGGCCGTAATGATCGAGATTGCAGAATCGAAGTCGGGGGCGAATGTGGCGTGCGGGGCTTCGATTTTTGCAGCGAGCGATTCGGCTGTAACGCCGGCGATCGGCTCCTCACTGGCAGCGTAGATGGGCAGGATCACGAGCGAGTCGGCATCCTTAAAAGCCGTGGCGAATTCATCGAGCAGGTCGTGGGTGCGGGTGTATCGGTGCGGCTGGAAGAGCACGTGGATGCGGCGATGGCCGCATTCCCGGGCGGCGGCAAGGGTGGCGCGAATCTCGGTGGGGTGGTGCCCGTAGTCGTCAACGACGGCGACGCCGCGCGACACGCCAC
Organism: uncultured Acidobacteriaceae bacterium; assembly: GCA_963846095.1. Taxonomy (GTDB): domain Bacteria; phylum Acidobacteriota; class Terriglobia; order Terriglobales; family Acidobacteriaceae; genus Telmatobacter. The sequence goes on along the minus strand of CAWJUW010000020.1, from coordinate 71,075 downwards.
GCAACTGGAAGCGGCGATCGACGCCGCGGAAATGATTCAAGCCTTCGGCGATGGCTTCGCCAGGTACGCGAAGCTGATCGGCGATGGCTACGGCTGCCGTGGCGTTGAGGACGTTATGGCGGCCGGGAACATGCAGTTCAAAGGGGCCGAGGGATCCGGCAGCGGCATGGACGAGGAAGCGGCCATAGCGGCCATCGGCGGCGGCGAGAAATTCGAGGCGATAGTCGGCCTCGTGGGCCACGCCATAGGTCAAGACGCGGCGGCGCGCGCGAGGCAGGATACCTTTGAGGACCGGGTTGTCGACGCAGGCAGTGACTGCTCCGTAGAAGGGCACTCTGTCCATGAAGTCGAGGAAAGCGCGCTCGACGTCAGCCATGTCCTTGTAGCAGTCCATGTGCTCGCGATCGAGGTTGGTGACGACCGCGAGGATGGGTGAGAGCTTGAGAAAGGAGCGATCGCTCTCATCGGCTTCGGCGACGAGGTATTGCGTGGTGCCGAGGCGCGCGTTGGAACCCATGGAATCGACACGGCCACCCACGACGACCGTGGGATCGAGCCCGCCCGCGGCCAGGACAGCGGCCACCATCGAAGTGGTGGTGGTTTTTCCGTGCATGCCGGCGATGGCAATGCCGTATTTAAGACGCATGAGCTCGGCCAGCATCTCCGCGCGCTGAATGACGGGGATCTTGTGCGCGTTGGCTTCGAGCACCTCAGGATTCATGGTGCTCACGGCGGAACTGGTGACGACGACGGTAGCACCCGCGATATGGCTGGCGTCGTGTCCTTCGTAGATGGTGGCACCCAACCTGGCGAGCCGATCGGTAACGGAGCTGCGGCGCAGATCGGAGCCGGATACCTGCATGCCGAGGTTCAGCAGGATTTCGGCGATGCCGCTCATGCCGATACCGCCGATGCCGATGAAGTGGGCGTGCTGCGAGGTTGCAAACATGGAGAACGAAACTCCACTGTAGCACCGCAAGCTTTCGGTTTTCGCCCTGAAACGGGCGCACATAGACCCTGGATTGGAAGGAAAGTCGCGGAGCTTTATTTTCGCGCGGCACCACAACTCTTCCGTGCAAACCCTGTTGAATCAGGACATAACCGGCGGGCTCGGGGGCGGCAAGAGATAAGCCCCATGAGCAGAGAAAGCCGGAGCAGGGCGAGGATTTTGCTCCTGCTGGAAGGAAGGGTTTATGAGCAGCATGCGGAATTGGATGTTGGGTGCGGCGGTGGTTGCGGGAGCAGCGGCACTGAGTGCTGCTCCAGCCAATGCGGCAGAATTTCGATTTGCGGTACGCGGGCCGGTTGCCTACGTACCTGCCTGCCCCGGACCAGGCTACGTGTGGATAGATGGCTACTGGGCCGATGGGTACTACGTTCCGGGAACCTGGCGCTTCGAGGGTGTACGACGGGTTGGGCCTGTCTTCGGTTATGGGGTTGCCCGCGGGTACGATTATGACCGGCATTTCGACAGAGACCGCGGCCGGTTCGATCGGGATCGCGACCGGTTCGACCGGGATCACGGCCGGTCCGATCGAGATCGTTTTCGCCGGTAGTCGCTCTCTGCCTGGACTTACGGCGATCGGCGGCCCTTCCCAAAACGGGAAGGGCCGTTTTTCGTTGCTGGAGAGTTCAAGATCGAGTCATAGAATGCTTGAAAATAGCGCTCATTGGTGGTTGCGGAAGCGTTCGCGCCGGCGCCACTTGCAGATTTATTGAAGTTGGCCGATTCTTGCAATAAGACCGCAACTAAAAACCAGGATTGCTGTTCTAACTATTGCAAGCCGGCGGGGCAGAAAAGCCCAAGAGGCCGGAAGTGCTGAGGACAGCAAAGTCCGATTCCCGTGGGGGTTCCAGTAAGACGGAACGGGGCAGCACGAGGAGGATTTATGAAGAGATTTCGCCTGGTTCTGTTTGCAATGCTTCTTGCCCTGCCGTTCGCTGCTGCCACAGCCAAGGCGCAGGTGGGGATTGGAGTCGGTGTCGGCCCCGCTGTAGTCGACGCGCCGGCGGAATACGGCCCGCCTGCCTGCGAGTGGGGATACTACTCCTATTACCCATATGCCTGCGCTCCCTATGGCTATTACGGCCCGCAGTGGTTCTCCGGCGGCATATTCCTGGGCGTTGGCCCGTGGTATGGCTGGGGCTGGCGTCATGGCTGGGGCGGCTACGGCTATCGTGGCGGCTACGGCTATCGCGGCGGGTACGGATTCCGCACCGGCTACGGATATCGCGGCGGCTATGGATATCGCGGCGGCTATGGCGGCGCGCGACCTGGATATGGGGGCGGAGCTCACGGATACGCTGGTGCCCCGCGCAGCTTTGGCGGCGGAGTCCACGGTGGATTTAGTGGCGGTGGTGGGCACGTCGGCGGCTTCGGCGGTGGTCATGCCGGCGGGTTCGGCGGTGGCGGTCACGGCGGTGGCGGTCACCGGTAAAATCGGCCGCTTGCGCAGTTGACCCCAGATCTCGGCGCAAGCGCTCCACAGAGCCCGTTCGCTTCGGCGAGCGGGCTTTGTTTTTGTACCCGTGCTGGTGCGCACAACACCTGGGCAGACGCTCGCTCTTTTGCGTGCAAGAGATCCGTGCGCGGAAATGCTACGGTGCAAGCGCTCTCAGGCGCAGTGCGATTCTCTCTGCCGCGTCGGGATGTGCCTGGGTTCTAGCCGCCGCGCTCATCTTTGCAAGTTCAGCTGGATTTCGAAGCAAGGCCACGAGCGCATCGAGAAGCCTGCCGGGAATGGCGAGGTCGGACTCTTCGAGCATTTGTGCCGCACCGACGTTGACCATGGCTTCGGCATTGCGTTTCTGGTGCTGGTCGGCGGCGGCGGCGAACGGGACCAGGAGGCTAGGCTTGCCGGCGGCGGCCAGTTCGGCAACCGATGACGCTCCGCTGCGCGCCATCACAAGATGGGCTTCGGCGAAGCGGGCAGGCATGTCGTCGAGGAAAGGTGCGACGCTCCAGCGCGCCGGGTCGGCTGCCGAGGCAGCATAGGCCGCAAGCGTGGATTCAGCGTTGCGGGCGCCGGCCTGATGGAGAACGGTAAGCCGGGGAATCGCATCCAGAAGACTTTTCAGTATGGGTGGCAAGGCGAGGTTGAAGATGCGTGCGCCCTGCGAGCCGCCAAAGATCAGCAGGCGCGGATCGGGGCTGGAGGGCGGAGGAAGGGCGAAAAACTCGGGGCGCACGGGGATGCCGGTCACTTCCCAGTTGCGGAACCAAAGGGCTGCACCGGAGAAGTTCACGGCAGCAGCCTGCACACGTTTGCCCACCAAACGGTTGGCAAGGCCGGGCATGGCGTTCGGTTCAAAAACCATGGAGGGGACGCCAAGTTGAACGGCCGCGGCCATGGCCGGGCCAGAGGCGTAGCCGCCGACGCCGAAGACGACCCCGGGGTTGAACTCGCGAATCAGGCGACGACAGGCAAAGACACTGCGCGGCAGTGCTGCAAATGTGCGAAGGCGCGTGCCGAGAGACACGTTTTTGAGCTGGCCCACCTCGATGAGGTGCAGCGAAAACCCGGCTTGTGGAACGAGACGGCTTTCCATCCCGCGTGCCGTGCCGACAAAGAGAATCTCGGCGTTGTAACGGGCGACCAGCTCGCGCGCCACGGCGAGCGCGGGGATAATGTGGCCACCGGTGCCGCCGCCGGCGATCAGAACGCGGAGACTAGCCACTTAAGCGCCCTCGGGGGCTAAAGCCCCTCCCGACAGTGAGCGCGATCTGGCGTACGGGCTGAAGCCGGTACCGTTCAAAACAGAGACTTCCGATCGGTTTCTGTGCAGCTTGTCAATTCGTGCCTTGACACCAAGCGCTTGCGCTCTTCCTGAACCCACGTCCTTGTTTGCCCTTCTCACTCGGCCTTCCGCGTGATGTTCAGCAGGATGCCGATGCTTGCGAGGGTCACGAAGACGGAGGTTCCGCCCGACGAGATGAGGGGCAGAGGGATTCCCTTGGTGGGCACGAGCGACAGGACGACGCTGATGTTGAAGAACGCCTGAAGAAGAATTGTCGAGGTAATGCCGAACGCGACGAGGCGAGCAAAAGGATCCTGCGATCGAAAAGCGGCGCGCAGCCCGCGCGCGCCGAAGGCCACGAAAAGGAGCACGATCAGAATGGAGCCGAGGAAACCGAGTTCTTCTGCAATGTTGGCAAAGATGAAATCGGTGGAGGCCTCGGGCAGGTAGAACAACTTCTGCATGCCTTCCATGTATCCGCGGCCGGCAAAGCCACCCGCCCCCACCGCAATCAGCGACTGGTTAATGTGGAAGCCTGCGCCTTGCGGATCGGAGTCGGGATGAAGGAAGACCAGGACGCGCTTCAAGCGCCACGATACAAGCAAAAGCAGCGCCGCCAGCGGAGGCAACGCGGCACCGATGCCCATGAGCAGGTACTTCCACTCCATACCGGCGAGCACAAGCATCAGTCCCGTGACGCCGAGGATCACGAGCGCCGTACCCAGATCGGGCTGCTTCACAATGAGCAGCACAAAGACGACGGGCATGATGGATGCTTTCAACAACGTGTGCTTCCAGTCGCGCATGGCATCGAGGCGCGTATGCAGAAACCAGGCCAGAAACAGCACGGCAACCGGTTTAGCTATTTCGGACGGCTGAAAAGTGAATAAGCCGCCAAAGCGAATCCATCGATGGGTGTTGTGCGATCCGGGAAAGACGAAAACGGCGACTAAAAGCAGGGTCGTAACGCAGAGCGCGGGATAGATGAAGCGCGGCGACTTGTAAGCATTTGAGTCGACATGCATCAGGAACAGCATGGCGAGAACACCGGCCACAGCCCAGCCCGCCTGGCGTCCGACAAAGGCGTAGGGCGAGTTATAGCGTTCCTGAGCCACCACAGCCGAAGCCGAGAAGACCATGACGAGGCCGACCACGACGAGAAGAAGCGTGGTGAAGAAGAGCCACTTATCGATACCTACGCGCGCTGCCATACATTCCACCCTCGCCGCTCGGCGACCAGTTCTTTAAAGACCTTTCCACGCTCTTCGTAGTTTTCGAACTGATCGAAGCTGGAGCAGGCAGGCGCAAGGAGAACGACCTCGCCCGGATGCGCCGCGGAAGCAGCGGAGCTGACTGCGTGCTCCAGCGTTTCACTGGAGAGTATGGGAACGACTCCGCGGAGATGCGCTTCGATTTTGGCCGCGGCCGAGCCGATGGTGTAGATGGCGCGGACGCGGGAACGAATCAACGGCGCAAGCACTGCGTAGTCGGAGTTCTTGTCCTTCCCGCCGAGGATGAGGTGAATCGGGTTGGAAAACGCGGCGATGGCCTTGGCTGCTGCGTCTACATTGGTGGCTTTCGAGTCGTTGTAGAACTCAACGCCATTGACGGTCGCAACGTACTCGAGGCGATGTTCAACTGCCTTGAACGCTTCAACGGCGAAACGGATCTGCTCGATGGTCGCGCCCGCCAGGCGTGCGGCACAGACGGCGGCGAGAACGTTCTCAACGTTGTGGGCGCCTTTCAGCGGGATGGCGCTGAGCGGCATGACTTTTTCGATCGGCGTGTCTTTGCCCGACCGGTAGACAAGGAATCCGTCTTCCACCCAGGCGCCGCGGAGCACCGAGTGCTCGATCGAGAAGAAATAAACCTTGGCAAACGAGCGAGAAGCAGCCTGCGCGGCGCGAGCGTTGTCGGCGTTGAGCACTACCGCATCGTGCTCGTCTTGTGCAGCGAAGATCCGCTCCTTGGCGAGCGCGTAGTTCTCGAAGCTGCCGTGACGGTCGAGATGGTCGGGCGTGATGTTGAGGATGACAGCGATCTTTGGGTGGAAGCGCTGCGTGGTCTCAAGCTGGAAGCTGGAGACCTCGAGCACCGACCAAGTGTCGTCTGTGCTTTGCTCAATGAGGCCGACGACAGGCACGCCGATGTTGCCGCCCACGAGCGTACGCATCCCGGATTTCTCGAGGATTTCGCCGACCAACGCGGTGGTGGTGGTTTTGCCGTTAGAACCCGTGATGGCGAGGATATTTCCCTTGAGGAAGCGTGCGGCCAACTCCAATTCGCCGATAACGGGAAGTCCAAAGCTGCGGACCTGCGCCAGTTCCGGCGTATTCAGCGGCACACCGGGGCTGACAACGATCAAATCCTGACGGCGAAAGGTGAGGAGCCCATGGCCGCCGGTTTCCACCATGATGCCTTCTTCAAGCAGAGCTGGAATGTCTTTAGCCAAGGCTTCAGCGCTACGCACATCGGAAACGGTGACGTGGCCTCCCTGGCGGCGCAGGAACAACGCCGCGGCCAGCCCGGATTTCCCCAGACCGACGACCAGAACCTTCTTGCCTTTGAGTTCCATCACACGGTGATTCCTCTGGTGCACTTGGCTTATTTTATTTTGCACCGGCGGTTCAAGGGGCCCGAGACCGCTAGCGGAGTTTGAGGGTCGTGAGTGCAAACATTGCAAACACCAATGCGCCAATCCAGAAGCGCGCGATTACTTTGGACTCGCTCCATCCCAACTGCTCGAAATGGTGATGCAGGGGCGCCATCTTGAAAATACGCTTTCCGTTGCGGAGTTTATAGCTCCCGACTTGCAGGATGACCGAGACGGTTTCGACAACAAAGATACCGCCGATGAAGGGCAGCAGCAGTTCCTGGCGAATAATGACCGCCACTGTGCCAATGGCGCCGCCGATAGCGAGCGACCCGACGTCGCCCATAAAAATCTCGGCGGGGTGGGCGTTATACCAGAGAAAACCGATAGAGGCGCCGACCATGGCTCCGCAGAAGACGGTGAGTTCGGCGATACGCGGCATGTGCTGCAATTCAAGATAGTCGGCAAAGACCACGTTGCCGCTGACGTACGTGAGCACCGTGAGCGCGGCGGCGGCGATGATGGTGCATCCGATGGCAAGACCGTCAAGACCGTCGGTGAGGTTGACGGCATTGGAAGAGCCAATCAGGACCAGGACGACCCAGGCCACGAAGGGCAGAAACGCAAACCACGCCATATGCGGAACACTGGCGGGCCATGCGTGCCAGAGGAGGTCGGGACGCCACTGTTTGACGAAGGGCACGGTCAGGCGCGTCGAGAATAGACGAAATTGCTGGAGCACAGCGAGCGCGACCGCAACGCCGGTGCCGGCGAGGATCTGGCACGCCATTTTGGCGCGAGCGGTAAGGCCAAGGCTGCGTCGCTTGACTACCTTGATGTAGTCGTCGGCAAAGCCAATAGCGGCGAAGGCGAGCGTGGAAACGATCGCAACCCAGACGAAGGGATTGGAAAGATCAGACCAGAGCAGCGTGGGGACCAAAATGGCAATCACGATGAGGATGCCGCCCATGGTGGGGGTTCCGGTTTTCTTGAGGTGCGACTGAGGACCGTCGTCGCGGACATACTGGCCAATCTGAAATTCACGCAACTTCTGAATGACCCACGGCCCAATAAAGAGCCCGATCAAAAGTGCGGTCATCGACGCGAAGGCCGTGCGAAAGGTGAGGAAGCGAAAGAGGCGAAAAGGATGGAAGTAGAGGTAGAGCTTTTCGTAGAGCAGCCAATAAAGCAAGTGGCCTCCAGAGCCGGAATCGCGGAACGGGAGGATTTCTCTTCCCGTCGCAGTCACTTTGTTTCCGTCGATCCAGTTTCGGAAGTGGGCACGCTGGATGCGGCGCGAGCAAGGCAGTTCCGCTCAGATGGGCGGATTCACTGTGATTTTACAGGGGCGGGTGTGTTTTTTGACGGGAGGGATTGCGATTGTCAATGCCCTGTCGATGTTGAGTCAATGCGTCTGCGAAGGAGTATCGCCGGTCAGGAACTCGATGGCTCTCTCCAGATGCACTCCGCGAGAGCCTTTGATCAGAACGACGTCGCCGGGACGGAGGATGTGTTTCAGCCAGCGGCCGGCCTCCTCCGCATCGGGCAGAAACAGCGAAGCAACGCCACCCGCGCATGCCGCCGCGGCCAGGTGCACCGCATTTCCCTGAACGCCGGCGACGAGGTCGAGGCCGGCCTTGGCGGCGGCGAGCCCGCATTCGGCATGCATTTTGACACCGTACTCGCCTAGTTCACGCATTTCGCCGGCGACAAGGATGCGCCGGCTGGCAGGACGCGCAGCCAGGGTGCGAATCATCGAACGAAGCGCTTCCGGGTTGGAGTTGTAGGAGTCGTTCAGGATTGTGGCCCCGCTGACTTCGAGAACCTCTCCGCGTTTGTCGCCAGCTGTCATGGTCTGGAGGGCGGCGATCGCTGCATCGAGATCGACACCCGCTTCGAGCGCGACCGCCAGAGCGGCCATGACATTCGAGGCGTTGTGGCCGCCGAGAAGGTGCAACGTTAGATCCGCGACGCGATCTCCGGCGCGAAAGTGTACGTGCAAACCTTCGAGGTCTTCGCGGACTTCCAGAATTTGCGGGTCAGCGCACGGTCCTGCACCGAAGTACACTACCCGGCCCTGGAACTCGCGGCCGAACTGCGAGAGATAGGGATCGTCGCAGTTGAGGAAGGCGACACCGTTGGCCGGGAGCGCAGCGATGAGCTCGAGTTTGGCGCGTGCGATTCCCGCCTGGCCGTCAGAAAAGTTTTCGATGTGGGCGGTGCCCACATTGGTGACAACGCCCCAGTCAGGGCTGGCGATCCGCGACAGAAATGCGATTTCCCCGGCGTGGTTCATTCCCATTTCCACGACGGCGATTTCATGCTCCGGCTCGAGACGCAGCAATTGCAGAGGTAATCCGAAACCGTTGTTGAGGTTGCCACGGGATCTCAGTACGTTGAAACCCGCGCCCAGGGCGGTCGCTATGGCTTCTTTTGTGGTCGTCTTGCCGGCAGATCCGGTGATGGCCACCACCCTCTTTCCCCAATGCCGGCGCACGTGCGATGCAAGATTCTGCAAAGCAGTTAGGGGATCTTCTGCAACAAGCAGCGGCGAGGCCAGAACGGAATCGGGAAGCGCGGCTACGCGCGCTCGAGAGACGACGGCGGCGACCGCGCCTCGTTCGAACGCGGCCTGCACAAAGTCATGGCCGTCGAGACGCGCGCCGCGCACGGCGAAAAACAAGTCGCCAGCGGCCACTGTGCGCGAGTCGATGGAATAACCGAGTGCTTCGATGGCGCCGGCGTTTGCAATACTCGACGGTGCTTCCAATACGCCGCCAGCACCGATCGCCGCCTCTGCAAGCGAGAGTCTCATTGCACTTCACCATAGCCCAACTGCTTCAACGCGGAAAGTGCAATCTCAGCGTCGTCGAAAGGAATGGTGCGGTCGGCGAGGATTTGTTCTTTCTCGTGGCCTTTGCCGGCGAGGAGGACGACGTCGCCATGGTTAGCGGCCTGAAGCGCGAGCAGGATGGCCTGCGCGCGATCGGGCTCGATGATGTAGCGAGCACCGCTTGCTTGGAGAGCGGGCTCGATTTCAGCAAGAATCGCCAATGGATCTTCTGAACGCGGATTGTCGCTGGTGGCAACGACGAAATTGCTTCCCTCGCCGGCGGCCTGGCCCATCTTGGGACGCTTGGTGCGATCGCGATCGCCGCCGCAACCAAACATGGTGATGATGCGGCCGCCGGTCTGCGCTGTCATTTGTCGCGCAAGGAGGATGAGATTGCGCAAGGCATCGTCGGTGTGCGCATAATCCACGATAACGAGGAAAGGTTGGCCGGCAGTCACGGGCTGAAAGCGGCCAGGGACCGGATTGAGCTGCGGGATAATCTCGATGAGTTTCGCAAACGAAACACCGCGTGCATGAGCGGCAGTGAGCGCGGCGAGCAGGTTGAGGACGTTTACTTCACCGGCGAGTTTGGACGCGACGCGCGCGGAACCGGCCGGTGTGTCGAGCTGAAACTCTGCGCCGGCAGGGCGTAAGCGTGAAGCCGGACGCGCGCCATTCGCCCTGATTGATTCCGTAAGTGCGGACCTCCGCGCCGGCTTTGCGCGCAGCTTCAGCTAACTCCGTCCCGTGGGGGTCCATCGCGTTGATGACGGCGACGCGTGGTGCGGGATACATAGTTCCATCGAAGAGACGCCGTTTCGCAGCGAAGTACTTCTCCATTGTGCCGTGATAATCGAGATGGTCGCGCGTGAGATTGGTGAAGATAGCGACATCGAAGGAGATCCCAGCGGCGCGGCCCTGGTCGAGGGCGTGGCTGGAGACTTCAGTGATCAGTTCGGTTGCGCCACGGTCGGCGCCTTCGGCCATCAACTCAAACAGATCGCGGGACTCGGGCGTGGTGTGAAGGCTCGGACGCACTTCGCCGGCTACGTGGTACTCGATGGTGCCGACGAGCACGGTGGTGCGGCCAGCGCCCTTCAGCAGGGCTTCGGTGAGGAAGGCCGTGGTTGTTTTGCCGTTGGTTCCGGTGATGCCAATGCTCGCAAGTTTTCGTTCGGGATGACGAAAGAAGGCTGCGGATGCCTGGGCGAGGGCCGTGCGGCCGTGTTCGACTTCGAGAACGGGAAGGCCGGCGCGATATACGAGCAAATGATCGAAGGTGACCGAAGAATCGGTGATGATGCCGAGGGCGCCGGCAGCGATGGCCTTGTCCACATAGCGGTTACCGTCAGTCGAGCCACCCTTCATCGCCACAAAGACGGAACCGGCGCGGACTTTGCGCGAATCGTACTCCACGCTGGTAATCTCCGCGTCCGATGCGCCTCCGGACCCTACAGCTATGACTTCCGTTTGTAGTGTTGTCCAATTCATTCCGCGTTTCATTGTAGACGGATGAGAAGATCGGAGCAGTGAGAGGTCGAAGATAGCCGTACCATCGGCGATTCCGAGCGCCGCGGCTTGGCCAACATCTGCAAGGACCGCGGTGAGGCGGTTGCAATGAGGGTCATCCTTGTTCTCGTTGCAGCTCTTGTTATGGCAGCTGCTTTGCTGGAGGCTCGGTTACGGCGTCGAGGGCCGCGCGTCGCTACCGCGAATCCGGCACCGATAGTTCAGATCGGTGGCCCGAAGGAATCAAGAGGTGTAAAGAAAGACTGCTTAATGCGCGCAACGCACCACGACTTGTGTGCCGTTGGCAACGAGCGTGCCGGCAGCGGGCGCCTGCTCGCGAACAGTGCCATTGCCGGTGATCTGGACGGCGAGGCCGGCTGCCTGAGCCTGCTCGATGACCTCGCGGACCGGGAGCCCAACCAGCGATGGGACCTTGAGCTTGCGTCCATCATTCACAAATACGGAATGCGGGCTGGGTGGATCAGGCCTGTTGAGAGCCAGAGCGGTCTTCTCGAAGGTCGCAGCGGTTGGGGATTTTTCTGATTTGGTGTTGGCCAGCAGACCGACGGGAAGGTCCGCCGGAGTTGACGAAGAGCGGGCCGCGGCCTGGATGGTGGATGTTGCCTGCGCGGCGGGATCCCGCAGAGGATCATCGCTGGGCAGATCGTTTACAGCGGCGTAGAGAGTGTTGATGTCGGTATTGTCCCCGGAAGAGTCGTCCTCAGCGATATTGGTCTCGACTTTGTTTTTTGAACCCGCGGGCTTTACGTCGATGTCGTGGGGTACGCCGAGATATTCAAGGACTTGCTGGGCGACCTCGGTGAAGATGGGTGCTGAAACTTCGGCGCCGTAATAGGAAGCACCCCGGGGGTTATCGAGAACAACAGCCACGGCAATCGCCGGATTGTTAACGGGCGCGATTCCAGCGAACGAAGCGATGTGCATTGTCTTGGAGTAGGTATGGGTGAGCGGATCGATCTTCTGTGCCGTGCCGGTCTTGCCTCCCGAAGAGTATCCATTCAACTGCGCCTTCTTGCCCGTTCCGTAGAGCACCACGCCTTCCATCATTTTGCGCATCTGTGCGGCCGTCATCTCCGAGAGCACGCGATGCGCGCCGGAAGGGAGCGGATTCGGCAATTCCATCTCCGGCTTGAAGGGTGACGGGGTCAGCGGGGCTTTTTTTGCATCCGTACTCACGGGCGCGGGCATAAGCACATGCGGCGGAAGATAAACACCGCCGTTGGCGATGGTAGAGACCATGGAAACGAGTTGCACAGGGGTGACGCCGATCTCCTGGCCAATTGAAATCGAGGCATAAGACGTAGTGCCCCAGTGCTGGGGGGAGCGCAGCAGGCCGCGAGTCTCTCCGGGAAGTTCGACGCCGCTTCGTGCACCGAAGCCGAAGCCGCGGATGTAGTCGTAGAACTTCTGCTGGCCGATGCGCTGTGCGAGCTTGACGGCAGCCACGTCACTGGAGTGCTCCAGCGCTTCGTGCACGGTGATTACGCCGTAGTGGTCGGATCTGTCGTCGTGGATGATGCGGCCGGGGAGCTGCATCTTTCCGCCCTGGCAGTCGATCATGTCGTCGGGCTTGGCAACGTGCTGTTCGAGTGCTGCGGAGTAGGTGACGAGCTTAAAAACCGAGCCAGGTTCGTAAACATCGCTGACCGCGTGATCTTTGAGAAGTGCGGGCGACGTGTGGCGGGCTATGTTGGGATTGAAGGTGGGCCGAATGGCGAGAGCGAGGATCTGGCCCGTGTGCACGTCCTGCACGACGATTGTGCCGTTATCCGCGTGGGTGCGCTCCATGGCGTGATCGAGCGCGCGCTCGGCGCGAAACTGGATGTTTTCATCGATGGTAAGAACGATGTTCTGCCCCGGTTCGGACTCGCGCTCACTTGAGCCCAGGACTTTGCGACGTGCATCCATGGCCGTATACATACGGCCGGGAACGCCGTGCAGAATGGACTCGAACTTTTGCTCAAGGCCGCCGAGGCCATCGTCGTCTACACCAACGTAGCCGAGCACCTGCGCGGCGATTTCGTTGTCGGGATAAAAGCGTTCAAATTCCTTTTGCGAGTAGACACCTTTGAGGCCAAGGGCCTTCACACGATCGGCAACCTCGGGCGAGACGCGTCGCGCAATCCAGGCGAAGCTGCGGCCGTTGTCCATGCGCTGGGCGATCTGCGCTTCGGATGTGAATGCGTCGTTGCGATCGGTGTGTACGACGGCTGCCAGCGCACGAGCTGCAGTGGGCGCGTCCTCGATTTCTGAGGGAACGGCGTAGAAGGAATCTGCCTGAACCGTCATCGCCAGTTCCTGCAGGTTGCGATCGTACAGAACGCCACGCCGCGGCGCGACTTCAAAGGTGCGCTGCTGTTGCTTTTCGGCTCGCTCCGCGTATTCCTTATGCTGAACGATCTGCAACCAGAAGAGCCGACTGCCGATGAGCAGACCCCAAATGAAGAAGAAGAGGCAGATCAGCCAGAATCGGGTCCGCTTGAGCGGAACGGGCTTCGCACTATTAGGGCGGGTTCGATTCATGCCGACGGGCAACTGCATTTCAAGAGCTCCGTAAACGTGGCCATCGGTGTCGAACTTTGGCCCTTAGACTTCCATTTCCCTCTCGATTTGTTCGAGGGGATTTGACGACCTATCTGTTACGCCTTTTCGGGCTTGCGTCAATATGCGCTTGGACCGGCTATGCAAAACCCATAGCTGGCAGCTCAGCGCGACGAACTGAAGGCTCGAGGCAACCCACTGGAACGCGGCCATCACTGCAGCGATGCCTGCGGCATGTTCATCCGCGCCACGACGGGAGCACCTGATTCGCTGCGCGCGTCGGGGTGAATCACCTGACCCGGCGCCGGATCGGCGAGGCCGTAATGGCGAGCCATTGCGTCGATGCGCGCGGGCTGGGAGAGCTGAGCTTCGGTTAAGCGCAGTTGGCGATTTTCTTCGCGAAGCTGTTCGACGGCCAGTTTCTCCGATTCGACCCGGTAGCCACCCTCGATGGCATAGAAATGTTGCAGTCCATAGACCATGACCAGAGAGAACAGAATTGCAACCGCGGCGGAGAAGAGGCGCATCTCCCGGACGCGCACGGGATCGGGCGCTTTGACGAGACGGGTGTTGTCGAAGTGCTTGGCGAAAAAGAACTCCGGCGTGGCCGCGCCGCGACGACGCACCGACTGTATCGCGAGAAGTTCCTCGTTCCGTTCCCTGATGCGACGGCCTTCATTCAAGCCTGACTCAAAATAGGTTGCCGTTGCCGCATACGACGCCATTTCTGCCCCTCCCACTCAGCTGTCAGCTCTTAGCTTTCAGCCTTTCCCTGCTATATCTGACAAACTCACCGGCTCAAACACACCCAGCTAGACTGCGGAAGCCGTTCTTTCCGCGGCACGCATTTTTGCGCTGCGTGAACGCGGATTTCGTATCCATCTCTTCTTCCCCGGCCAGGATCGGCTTGCGGGTCAGGATTTCCCAGATTCCTTTTTGCGCGCCTTCGCGCAGAGCGTCTTTGGCAATCCGGTCTTCCAGAGAGTGAAAGCTGATGACGACCAGCCGTGCGGAGGGCTTAAGCAACTTTGGTGCGGCCTCGAACAACGCCTTGATCTCATCCAGCTCGCGATTCACATAAATACGGAGGGCCTGAAAGGTGCGCGTCGCTGGATGAATGCGCTCATGTTTCATTGCGGGGGCGGCTGAAGTGATGAGACGGGCTAACTGCCCCGTGCTTTTCACCGGCCGCCCTCGAACAATGGCTCTGGCGATTCTCCGCGACCTCCTTTCTTCTCCGTACTCGTAAATGAGGTCCGCAAGCTCTCGCTCGTTTGCCTCATTCACCACTTGTTCGGCGGTCATCCCCGATCGCATATCCATTCGCATGTCGATCGGGGCATCCGCCTGAAAACTGAATCCACGGTGCGCTTCATCAAACTGAAGACTGCTTACGCCGAAGTCCGCCAACAGCCCGTTCACCGAGTTCGGCTCTACGTGCTGAGCAATGGTGCTAAACGGCTCATTGATCAACGTCAACCTGGGCGCCCTGGCTGCTTAGCTCAGCGAGGACGGCTTCGAGCCTGACTTTGGCTAACGCGAGGGCCTCTGCATCCCGGTCAAAGCCGATAAGGTGACCCTGCGGACCTAGCCGCCGCACTATACCTTCGGCGTGACCAGCGAGTCCCAGCGTGCAGTCCACGTAGGTGCCGCTCTCGCGCACCGCGAGAAAATCAATCGCTTCCTGGAAAAGAACCGGCACATGGCGGTCATGCGTGTTCGTCATGTGCTCCCCCTGAGGGGTAATCGGTACTGGCTACAACCCAAATCCTGCCAACTCGTCCATGCTTTCCGGAGTCATCAGCTTGCCGTGCACCTTTTCTTTCAGGCGGCTTACCGGCGTGACGCGTAACAAATTCCCTTCCCCCATGACGCTTACGTCTTCATTCACCATGCCGGCGGCGCGCAACTCGTCAGGCAACAACAGGCGACCCTGGGGGTCCATCTCGGCCTTGGCGCCGTACAACGTGTACCGGGCGACCAGGTCCTGCCGCGATTTGTTGCTGGGCGGCATCTTCATGACCTTGGCCCAGAGCTGTTGCCATTCTGGGAGCGGGTAAATTTCGGCGTCGAAACCTTCCCGGCTGGTGATATAAAACTCGTTGAAATCTTTGCCGTACTTACGCTCAAGGAATGCCTTGAACTCAGCAGGCATTTTCAGGCGGCCCCGTTCGTCAAGCTTGGCGCGCGGGCTTCCGCAAAACCCAACCTGCAAATCGTCCCAGGAATCCGAACTACGGGCGGGAGCTCCCTGCGGGGAGCCGGAATCGCCAGAAATCCGGTTTTCGGGGTTGTCGACCACGATTTGCGCTCACTTGGCTAAATGGATCAATGTTAGGCCCAGAAACTCCCGTTTACTCCCGTTCTGGCCCAACAGGCACAAGTATCGCGCAAAAATCCTTGTGCGGATATGTGGAAATTCAATGAGTTGCGGGGCGGGGGCTTTCAATATAGGAAGCAAGCTGTGGGCTGCCGACCAAATACCCAAATTCTTGATAATTTCTGAGCGACAACCACAAGATGTTGTGGGGAGTATCTACCTTGATTCCCTAAATTTGAAGAAAACGCATCGCGAACTTGCGCGATTCGGCAGATCTATTGTATGGCGAATAAAAAGCGAAGACCGCTGTGAATCGGGATGCTTTTATTGTTGCTTGCCTCGGCCGCGGTCCACGAGAACTTTCAGAAGATAGAGAAACACGAGGATATTCACGACGAGGAGACTGCAGCGGATCACCGTGGCTCTGCGAAAGACTTCGAAGATCTCCCAAGGCAGGAATGAGCCGGTAATGCCGAGGGTCATGTATTCGGCCCAGGCCTTTTCGAGGTAGAGCCCGATGCCCTCCGTGGTGCCGAGAGCGGCATAAGCAAACAGTGAGAATCCAATCCTGCGCAGAAGCTTGTCGTTGACGAGCGAGGCGCGCTCGAGGATGAAGTCCACGAATCGTGACTCAGGCCCGAAGCGCAGGTGGTGGGCAAGACGGGCCAGGGAATAGGGCAAATCTTGATGGATGAGCCGCAGCGCAGTGACGCCGACGGCCACAAAGAGAAGCGCCTGGCCTATCTTGAAGGCGGCTATCAGCAGCAACCATTGGTTATGGTGGCGTCGATTTGCGAAGAGCTGGGATGGGCGCTTAATGATTTCCTCGAACGTGCGGGCGATCTTTGGAGTCAGTGCCCACTATCGATACGTTAAACGATTGCGCCTTGTTCACCAACGCAAGATCACGTCTGCCGGGGTGGCAAATGCGGAGCTCTCCTTTTCTTCAGGCTTGAAATCAGACCGCCGCGTGTTGATCCGGTCACGGTGGCAGCAAGCAGAGAGCTGTGTTCTCCAATCCAATTCATGCCTGGAAGCGTTGGTGGGATGTAGTCCCCAATCGAAATGGAGGAACTCATCTTATGAATCGCTTCATCAAAGTTGCCGCTCTCGCTCTTCTCGCGCTCGCAACAGCCGCTGTTTCTGCTCGTGCACAGAAAGACCCCGAAGTCGGCGGGGCCGCAATGTACCCCAGCAAGAACATCGTTGAGAACGCCGTCAATTCGAAAGATCACACCACGCTCGTTGCCGCAGTGAAGGCAGCTGGTCTGGTCGATACCTTGTCGGGTGCCGGGCCGTTCACCGTTTTCGCTCCGACCAACGAAGCGTTTGCCGCACTCCCCGCGGGTACGGTGGACACGCTGTTGAAGCCGGAGAACAAGGATCAGTTGGTGAAGGTCCTCACCTATCACGTTGTGGCAGGCAAGCTGTCGTCCAAAGATATCGCGCGCCTGATCAAGAAGGGTGGAGGGACGGCCGAATTGAAGACAGTCTCTGGCGGAACGCTGAAGGCTTCAATGGATATGGGCAAGCTGATGCTCACCGACGAAAAGGGGGGCAAAGCGACGGTCACGATTGGCGACGTGTTCCAGTCGAATGGCGTAATCCATGTGATTGATGCCGTCCTGCTTCCCAACTAGCTGGTGTTTCCTCTCCTCCAGCCGGAAGAGAAAGGCCCGCAGACCGTCCTGCCATTGTCGCGATCGAGAGAATGCGGCATTGGCAGAGACGCGATTCATTTGCGGCTGAGCAAGGCTCTTCCGGCTGTCTTTTTCTTGTTCGAAGTCAGCACGGTACGATCAAAATCATGTTGCAGCGATTTGAGACCAGCCAATGGGTTCCCTACCCGGTCGAACTGGTGTTTGCGTTTTTTGCGAACCCGATGAATCTTCCGTCGTTGATGCCTGCGTGGCTGGAAACGCGCATTGAAGATGCGCGACTGCAACCTCCGCCACCCAGACCGGTTGCGGCCGACCCAGCGAGGCGATTTCGCAGCATGGCAGCGGGCACGGGTTCAGAAATCCTGGTCAGCTTCTATCCGATTCGCTTCGTACGCAAGCGCGTCAGTTGGCTTACACGCATTACGGAATTCGAGTGGAACAGCCACTTTTGCGACGAGCAGGTACATGGGCCATTCAATCACTTCCATCATCGCCACGGCGATTGAGGCGGAGACACGCGACGGGGTGGAAGGCACGACGGTTAGCGACGGGGTTGAGTTTGAGTTGCCATTAGGGCCGATCGCCACACCGGCTGCGGGCATGGTTCGCGGGAATTTCAAGCAGATGTTTGCCTTTCGGCAAAAGAGGCTGCCGGAGATTCTGGCGGCAGCGGCGAAGCAGGCGGTGCGGCAGCATAACAGATGCGAAAGCTATTTGCGCGTAAGCAACGCATCGCGATTGATCACATTGCCATCGACAATCAGATCGGCGATGCGACGAGCGTTCCAGATGTTCTGTGTCGGGTCACCGTCGACCACGAGGATGTCGGCGCGCCGGCCGGGCACAATCTGGCCGAGCTCGTTCCAGCCGAACTGAAGCGCGTAGTTGTTGGTAGCAGCGGCAAGCGCTTCGCGCGGCGACAAGCCCAGGCGCACCATCAACTCGAGTTCTGTATGCATCGAGATGCCGGGCATTGATCCGAAGACCGCAGCCCCGCTGGCGGCGAGGTAATGCGGGAACGCAGAGAAGATGGTTTCATTGATACGCCACAGGCGAAGCGCGGACTGATCTGCTTTCTTGCGTTGTCCTTCTTCGAGGTATCGCTGGCCCACCATGGGAAGATGATGCGCCCAGGACGAAATGGGATAGTCGAGATCGCCCGTTGCGGGATTCGAAGGGTCGAATTGATGGGCCGGATCGAGCAGGACCGCGGCGGGCTCCTTCCAGAGGTTGCGATGACTGGGAAGGCGTGTGTAGTAGAGGCTGAACGTGGGCATGAGCGCCGCATGATGCGCGGCCAGGAAACCCGCGTAGGTACGCCAGTGCGCATCGGTCGCGGGTAGGCGTTCTGAGTAGTCGTAGGCGGTGTTGGCGGCGCCGCCTTCGGGATCGTCCACGAGCGGGCGCTGCAGTTCGTCGGGGATCACGCCCAATTCGTAACGGCTCATATGCAAGAGCGCGTCGACGCCGGCTTCAACTCCGACCTGATATGGAGTCGAGACGAATTCCCCGTAGGTGATGAGGCCCATGGTGTGCGCGCGTGCGATGATCCATTGCACATTCGCGGCGGTGAGATTGTGACCGAGCCACAGCACGCGCGTACCGAGTTTGGCGGTAGCGGCCATTTGGCGCGCGGAGTCTTCGGGGCTGAGTTCGGTCGGGTGAGGGCCTTCTTTCAACTTGGCTGCCCACTCGGGGTCCTTCGCGAGCAGACTCCAGTTGTCGGTTGAGCCGATGGAGTCGAGCAGATAAAGATGCGGGCTGGGGTCGGCATTGAAATCGATGAGG
Source organism: uncultured Acidobacteriaceae bacterium (assembly GCA_963846095.1). GTDB lineage: Bacteria > Acidobacteriota > Terriglobia > Terriglobales > Acidobacteriaceae > Telmatobacter. The sequence continues at coordinate 52,071 of CAWJUW010000020.1, read as the reverse complement.
CCACGCCGGTCGTCGCTGGAGGCGACGACGGTGGTGACGCCCATATAGAGATCGGCGCTGGCCTGCCCTTGCGAGTTCATGCCGGCAAAGCCATCGATGAGACCTGGGATCAAGAATTTTCCGGTGCAATCGATGACACGCGCGCCTTTGGGAATCGTGATGGCGAAGCGGGTGCCAACCTCGCTGACACGCCCGTCGCGCAGAATCACGACGGCATCTTCAAGATCTTTGGCGGAGTGACCCCAATCGGTGACATCAACGACGGTTCCACCCGCGAGAACGAGCGGCGGAGGGGAGGGGATGGGAGGTTTAGGAGGAACGGGCTGCGGGGTCTGGGATCCGGCAGCAACACCGGCCAGCGCCAAAACGCATGCAGCTATCGCAAGCTCCCAGGCGAGTCGCATAGATGAACTGGTCTGTTGAGGATTGTCGCATAGCGGTTTGGAGTTCACCATTGCATGTTCCAGGCCGTCGCAAGTCTTAGATGCCGCTGTTGACAGCGAAGAAAGTTGCGGCCGACTTTCGATGACGCGACGGGAGTCTGCGCAGGCACAACTGTCACCGCGACCCATTGCGTTTGTCGCAAAAAGTTGGGGCTTGATGCATGGTTCGGATCGACAAAAGCGCCTGGATGCGAGCGGCCGAGGGGATTGGATGAAGTTCGGCGCTCAACTGGCAACGAGTGTGGGCCGACGGCGGCACGCCAGGAACGGAAGCACCTGTGCCTGGGCTTCTTCGACCGTCAGACCGTACTTCGCGCGAAGATCATCGACCTTGCCGTGCTCGATGAAGTGGTCGGGCCAACCGATGCGGACAACTGGAACCTTGCTGCCGATCTCTTCGAGAGCTTCTATCACAGCAGAGCCAAAGCCGCCCATCTTGACGTGGTCTTCGAAGGTCACGAAGGCGGCTACGCGCTGTGCGTAGTCTTCGAGGAGCGCGCGATCGAACGGCTTCACGAAGCGCGCGTTGACCACCGCGGCCGAGTAGCCGTTGCGCTCCAGGCGACGGCCGAGTTCCTGAGCGAGGGAGATCATGGGGCCGAGAGCAAGGATCGCGACATCGGAACCATTGGCCAGCACTTCCGCTTTGCCGATGGGAAGCGCGACCGGCGTAGCTTTGCGCGCCACGCCGGAGCCGATCCCGCGCGGGTAGCGAATGGCACTTGGGCCTGGGAGTTCCAGGGCCGTCTGCATCATGTCGGCGAGCTCGTCTTCATCCTTGGGCGCCATCAGCGTGATTTCAGGAATGCCGCGCAGATAGCTGATATCGAAGAGGCCATGGTGTGTAGGGCCATCGTCGCCGGAGAGACCGGCGCGGTCCATACAGAAGACGACGGGCAGCTTTTGCAGGCAAACGTCGTGAATGACGGGGTCGATGGCACGCTGCAGGAATGTGGAGTAGATGGCGCATACGGGCTTGAAGCCCCGCGTGGCCATGCCTGCAGCGAAAACAACTGCGTGTTCTTCGGCGATCCCAACGTCGAAGTAGCGTTTGGGATGGCGTGGGCGGAAGAGATCCAACCCGGTGCCGTTGGGCATTGCGGCCGTGATGGCGACAATGCGCTCGTCCTTGTCGGCGAGATCGGCAAGCGTACCGGCGAAGACTTCAGAGAAGGTCGGCTGACCCGTCGGCTTGGTTAGACCGGTTTCAGGATCGTAGGGACCGAGGCCGTGGAATTTCTTTTGACCGTCGAGCGCGGGCTGATAGCCGCGGCCTTTTTGCGTGAGGACATGGAGCAGAACTGGGTGATCCGCGGCCTTAAGGAACTTGAACGTCTCAACGAGAAGGGGCAGGTTGTGGCCGTCGATGGGGCCGAAGTACTCAAGACCGAACTCTTCAAACAGGATGGAGGGCCAGAGCATGCTCTTGGCGGCTTCTTCCGCGCGGCGCGCGAGGTTGATCGCCGTTTTTCCGCCGATCTTGCGCACGATTTTCTTTGCCGACTCATGCAGGTGCTGATAGTGCTCGTTGGTGACGATGCGGTGGAAATACCGCGCAATCGCGCCGACGTTGCGATCGATGGACCACTCGTTGTCGTTGAGGACGATGATGAGGCGCTTGGTCTGCTCGCCAATATTATTGAGAGCTTCGAAAGAGATTCCGTTGGTGAAGGCTGCATCGCCGGCAACGGCAATTACGTGTTCCGATCCGCCGGCAAGGTCGCGCGCAACGGCCATGCCGAGTGCGGCGGAAAGCGCGGTTCCTGCATGACCGGCGCCGAAGCAATCGTGCTCGCTCTCGGTGCGGAGCATGAAGCCGTTCAGACCGCCGGGCTGGCGGATGGTGGCAAGACGCTCGCGTCTACCGGTGAGGATCTTGTGGATATACGCCTGGTGGCTGACGTCGAAGAGGATCTTGTCTTCCGGTGTGTTGAAGACCGTGTGCAGCGCCAGAGTCAGTTCAACGACGCCGAGGTTGGGACCAAGATGTCCGCCGGTCTTGGAGAGTGTCTGAATGAGGAAGTTACGAATCTCTTCAGCCAGTTCTCCCATCTGCGCGAAGTTCATTCGCTTCAGGTCCGCAGGCGAGTGAATCGACTCCAGCAATGCTCCCATGTTTCCCTTCCCCCGCATGCCGATCGGGGCTCTTGAAGAACGTGGCCCGCCGGAGTCAAAAAACAAATCCCTGATGGCGGCTGCTCGGTCGCGGCGTGTTCGGCGCCCAAAGTCAAGGTGCCGCGTCCAAGGTCATCGTCAAGTATATCAATTTGTGCGTTCTTCAAGCGCCGGATTGGATTGGCGCCTGTTGACTTGGACGCTACGGAGATCGGCCTGTCTGAGGCAAGGCGGACAGGAAGTGAAAGTTGTAGCATGAGGCAATGACACCCACAAGGAATGCGGGCGCGGAGGCGGCTGCGTGCTAAGCCAATCCATTGCAGGGGGAATCGGGCTGCTGGTGCTGGGCGCCAGCCTGTCGGCTCATGCTCAACTGCCGGAGCCGGGAAGCGCGACGACAACGCTCAATCCGCTTTCAGACACGACGGTCAAGCCGGGAAAGATGCTGCTTTTCGACCTCGAAGCGCGATTTGCCAAGGATGTGGCCGAGCGCGGAGGCGCAGCCTTCGGAGAATGGTTCGCGAACGACGCTGTGGCGCTGAACAATGGCGGGGCGCCGCTCATCGGCAGGGTCGCCATCGCGAAGTCGGCGACCTGGTCGCCCAAGGACTATCAACTTGTCTGGACGCCAACCGATGCGCTTGATGGGCCCATCGGGCGATATGGGGTATACCTGGGGCCACTACGAGGGACACAGCAAGGATGCCAACGGGAACCCGGTGACGACCTCCGGCCGGTATATGACTGTCTGGCGCAAGGAGCCTGACGGGAATTGGAAAGTCGTTCTAGATGCCGGAAGTAATGAGCCTGCAGAAGCCGGCGACTGCTGCAAGGTGCCCGGCGGGGCCTGAGCCAGCGTTAGAACCGCGTCTTTCTGTGGAAAAAGCGGGGCGAAACTCAGCCACACCAAGAGTCACTTCCAGGGGTAATCGGGAAGCCTCGTTCCGGAGGCACCTCAAGTAACCGTTTTCCTTCCGTATATCCAAATAATGCAATTACTTACGACGCAACCTGAATCCCCAAAAACTACCATCTTTGTGGCAGAGTAAATCTATAGCTTCTTCGCGATACTTGCGGTAGGTGGTCGTGTACCTTATGGGCACAGTGCAGAGTCAACATCTCGCGGACCATCTGGCAGTGACGGTGCGTCAAGACTTCGAGATGTTTGACCGCAATCCCGACCCCGCCCTTGACGAGCTGACCGAGCTCTGCGCGGTGTTGAGCAACGCCGACTACGCATACATTGGCTGGATGGACTTCAACCGGCTGTGGTTCAAGTCCCAGTTTGGATTCAGCGCTCCCGATCAGCCGCGGACCTCGACAGCCTGCCAATGGCTGCTGGAAACGGGCAAGCCGCTCCTCATCCAGGATGCAAGCGACGATCCTCGGTTCCCGCCTGTTGGCATTCCCCTGATCGGCGCCAAGCCCTGTCGCTCTTACGCCGGGGTTCCGCTGATTACGGCAACGCAGGACTTGATCGGAACGCTGGCAGTTTTGGCGCGCGAACCGGGAAAGTTCTCCCAGGAACACATCACGCTGCTTGAAGTGCTGGGCCGGCAGGTGGTTACGCGACTTGAATTGTACGCAAGGGCGCGCGCCCAGGAGCAGGCACAGCGGGCAAGGCAGCGGGCCGAGCGTGCACTGGCCATGGAGCGGACTTTTGTGGCCGCGACGCTGGATTCGGTTCCGGCGCTGGTCATTGTTCTCGACACGGCGGGGCGAACGGTGAGGCTCAATCATGCCTGCGCACAGGTGACGGGTCTGAGCCTGGCCGACGCAGTGGGTCGGCCTTTCGTTGAGGAGATTCTGCAGCCGGAAGATCGGCCCTGGGCCTCTGCCAAACTGCGCGAGGCGGCCAACGGGCAGGTCTCGGGTCCGCACGAGACGGCATGGCGGGTGGTGGGCGGAAGAACCCGTCGCGTGCGATGGACGTTGCGTCCCCTGCAAGGACCGAATGGCGAGATTCAATACCTGGTCATCAGCGGGCAGGATGTCACTGACCAGCGAACGGCGGAGATGGCGCTCCATTCGAGCGAGACGCGCTATCGCGAGGTAGTCGAAAACTCTCTGGGCTTCGTCTTCACCTGCACGCTGGACGGACGGCTGACCTCGTTGAATGCGTTTACGGCGGAAACTCTGGGATACCGGGTTGAAAACCTCACCGGGCGCTTCGTCTCCGAACTGCTCGACGGAGCGGGCCTGGAGACTTTCCACGAATGCCTGGAGACATTGCGGTCGCAGGAGGAATGGCAGGGCGCGCTCACGCTGCGACGCAGCGACGGGGTATACCGGCGGATTGCCTGCCGCGGGCGCAGGTTGCAACTGACGGGGGAACGGCCGTTTGTGCTGATCCAGGGAACCGACATCACCGAGCAGCACGAGGCCGAGCAGGCGTTGCACGTGGCCACACGGCAGCGGGAGCTGATCCTCGAGTCGGTGGATGACGGCATCTACGGAATCGATCTGGAAGGGCGGGTGACCTTTATCAACCAGGCTGGCGCGGAGATGCTGGGTTACGCACCGGAGAGCCTGACGGGGCGCGATTTGCATGAGGTGATTCATCACAGTCACGCCGACGGAACGCCCTATTCGAAGTCGACCAGCCCGATTCTGCAGGCGTTACGGCGCGGCGAGCCGATTCGCATGCGCGACGAGGTCTTCTGGCGCAAGGACGAGTCGTCGTTTCCCGTCGAATACAGCGCCAAACCGCTGGTTGAAAACGGTCAACTCTCGGGCATGGTTGTCGCATTCCAGGACGTTTCGGATCGGCGCCGACTGGAACGCATGAAGGATGAATTCATCTCCACGGTGAGCCACGAACTGCGCACGCCGCTCACGTCGTTACGTGCGTCGCTGGGGCTCATCTCTTCCGGTGCGCTCGACAAGCGGCCCGAGCGCCAGCGGCAGATGGTGGAGATTGCGATCGGGAATTGCGATCGACTGATTCGCCTGGTCAACGACATTCTTGATTTCGAAGAGATTGAAAAGGGCAATCTATCGCTTTATCTGGAGGCGGTAGAGGCCGTGGTCCTGCTGCGCCGCGCAGCCGACGTCGCAATGCCGTCGGCAAGTCATGCGCAAATTGCCATTCGCGTGGAGAACACGCCGGAGCGCGTGATGGCGGACGAGGAACGCGTGTTGCAGGTGCTGAAAGAGTTGGTGAGCAATGCCATCAAGTTCTCCCCTCCGGCAACGAGCATTCGTCTTTCGGCGCGTGCCTGGACCGAGAGAGCTGCCGATCCCAGCGCAACAACTGCCGACCAGGTCTGTTTTACGGTCGAAGACCAGGGACGCGGGATAGCGGCAGAAAAACTCGATCGCATTTTCGAGCGCTTCCAGCAGGGCGACGCCTCCGATTCGCGCGCGCTGGGCGGAACCGGCCTTGGCCTTGCGCTCTGCCGCAGCATCATCGAACAGCATGGCGGCCGCTTGTGGGCGGAGAGCACAGAAGGCGAGGGAAGCAAATTCCATTTCACCCTTCCTGCTGCTCTCCCGATGCGCCAGGACTGATCCACCGACTTCCGGACTTCGGTTTTGCGGTGCGCCGCTCCATCGACTCTCCGTCTGCAGCCTTGGCGCGGCGAAGATATGATCCAAAAGACATCTTCTTATGCCTGACTTCGAGTATGCAGCCGGCGTGATACGCCATTTTCAGATTGATGGAGAATTGCTCAGCATTGCGCCCTACGGCAGTGGGCACATCAACGACACTTCGTGTGCCGTCTTTCGGCACGGTGAGGGGCGCAGGCGATTCATCCTGCAGCGCATCAATGCGCATATCTTCCCCGACGTAAGCGCGTTGATGGATAACGTGCAGCGCGTGACCGCGCATCTGGCGGCTCAGACCGGTGAAGAGGCAGATGCAACACGGCGCGTGCTGACACTGATTCCCACCCGGGACGGGCGTTCTTTTCATCGCGATGACGAGGGAAGGTGCTGGCGTGTCTATCGATTTGTGGAAGGCGCGCGCACATACAACACCGCGGCAACAACGGATCAGGCGTTCCAGGCAGCGAGGGCATTTGGCCTGTTTCAAAAGATGCTCGCCGATCTTCCGCCTCCTCGATTGCAGGAGATCCTGCCTGGATTCCACGACACACCGAGGCGATTTGCTGCCTTTGAGCGAGTGCTTGCGGAGGATCCGGTCAACCGGGTTGCACAGGCACGACCGGAGATTGACTTCGCAATCGCGCGGCAACCCATCGCTCATCGGCTGATCGACGCGAATCTGCCTGAGCGGGTGACGCACAACGATACGAAGCTCAATAATGTGCTCTTCGATGACGTGACGGGCGAAGGCATCTGCGTGATTGATCTCGACACGACAATGCCGGGCCTGGCGCTTTACGACTTCGGGGACATGGTGCGGACAGCGACCAGCCCTGTGGATGAAGATGAGCGCGACCTGACCCGCGTTGAGATGCAGTTTCCGATGTTCGAGGCCCTGGTGCGCGGGTATTTGAGTACCGCCGGGTCGTTTCTCACGGCTGACGAGAAGAGGCATCTGGCCCTCGCCGGCAAAGTGATCACGCTGGAGCAGGGGGTTCGTTTTCTCACCGACTATCTCGCAGGCGATACGTACTACAAGGTCGCGCGTGGGGAGCAGAATCTCGACCGCTGCCGCACGCAATTCAAGTTGATCGAGTCGATGGAACGGCAGGAACTCGCGATGGAGAAGCTGCTTGCCCGTGTTGTCAACGAGCAAGGCGGATAAGCCGGAGCAGCGTCAGCGCAAGCAGGGCGAGGGAAAGCCACGCGAACCAGTCTCCTGCCACGAGGTAGAACGTGCGGTCGTGAATCGCCGGTACAGTGGCGATGAGCGTTGCGAAGGGCGCGAAGCTGCTTTGCGTTTCAGCCAGGATTCGGCCGCGGTTGTCGGTTACGGAGAGGTAACCGCCGCGCGCCGCGTGAGCAATGGCGAAGCCACTTTCCACGCCGCGCATGATGGCCATGTGTCCGTGGTAGAGGCGGTCCACTTGGAAATCCCAGCCGGGCACAAGCAAAAGGCCAACCGCATCGTTGCCGTATCCCCGCGAGAGCGACGTGAAGTCCATGTCCTTGCAGATGGCAACGCCCCACTTTCCGTCTCGCTCGGGAAGAACCAGCCGGCTGGTGCCCGGAGTGAAAATCGACTCGAAGGGCGGCAGGAGATGGTGCTTGTTATAGCTCACAACCTGTGCGGCGGGTTGGTAGACGCGGGCCTGGTTGTACTTCGCCTGCGGCTCGATATGGCTCATCCCGACCACGATCGTGGTCCCGGTTTTGTCCGCGATGGACTGAAAAATCGGGTCGATCGCGGCAATGTTCGGCTCCACGGCCCTGCCGAGATTCTCCGGCAATACAACCGCCTGCGCTCCGTGCGCGGACAGGTCTGCAGCCGATTCTGCGTAGGCGCGCAGAAGGCGCTCTGTGTCAGGGCCGGGCGCCGCGACATTCGCGTTCTCGGGCAGATCGGAGGCGACCAGACCGACCTTCACGGTGTGGCCCGGCGGCGGAGGCAATGCCAGGCGCACAGCGCCAAAAGCCAACACTGCGGCGATGACAGCCAGCGTCGCCGAGACGAGCCGAATTGCCTGTTTCGGTGCACTGGATCGCAGGTGTAACCCGATCGCGATGGCACTCGAAAATGCCAGCACGACAAAGCTGATACCCCACGGCCCTGTGACCGAAGCAAGTTGAAGCAGGGGCAAGAAGCTCAGTTGCGAGTAGGCGAGGTTGCCCGCCGTGCCGTGCGGCGAGGTCAGGTTCAGGACGTATTCGTAGGAGACCCAGGCCGAGGGGAAAGCGATGAGGGCGCTCCAGACAGCGCCTCGTCGCAGGAGGGCGCGAAAAAGCAGGATGGCCGACATGAACATGATGGCAGGAAGGATAACGATCTGGAGGCGGACGGGGAGCGGCATATGCAGAGCCGAAGTGAAGTAACGCCACACATTGAGATTGCCAAGAGCCCACGCTACAAAAGAGGCCAATGCTGCGGTCTGCCAGGAGGCCCGCACAGCCACGAGCATGATGGGCAGCGGCGCAAACCAAAGCAGCGGCCAGCGAGGAGCCATTCCGGTGCCGAACCAGATCATTAGCACAGATGCCGCGACGGCAAGAAGGGTAAAGCTAATGTGCGGGGAGTCCTTAGCGGGTGCCATTTGTACACCGTATACGGCAATAGAGACGCGATGCGCAATTGCGAGCGATTTTTTCAATTTTGTTAAAAGCGCCGGCGCTCGTTTCCGGGCTTCTTCTCCCACGAAATTCGGCATTCAGTCTATCGCGACTGCCGTGAGACAATGCCCTAGCCGGGGGTTGTCCCCAATCCAACCGGCAATCACGACACACCATGGCCCTAGCTTCCCGCATCCAGGATTTGCTCTTCGGAAGGCCGCTGGCAACCAGCGAAGAGCGCGCTGAACACATCGGTCCGATTGCGGGAATTCCCGTCTTCGGGCTCGATGCCCTGAGTTCCGCAGCGTACGGACCGGAAGCAGCGCTGACACTACTGATCCCGCTTGGCGTGCTGGGTGTGCACTACATTGTGCCGGTCAGTGGGGCGATTGTTACGCTGCTGGCGATCGTCTATTTCAGCTACAGGCAAACCATTGATGCGTATCCGCATGGTGGCGGTTCGTACACCGTAGCCTCGCAAAACCTGGGCGAGAGAGCAGGCCTCCTGGCTGCCGCCGCGTTGATGATCGACTACATCCTGACAGCGGCGGTGGGAATTTCCGCAGGTGTAGGCGCATTGATTTCTGCGATGCCGTCGTTGCAGCCGCACACGCTGGGACTCTGCCTTGGAGTGCTGCTGATCCTGACGATCGTGAATATGCGCGGCGTTCATGATACCGGCGTGGTGTTCATGATTCCGACGTATATCTTTACCGCAACCCTGTTGATCGTGATCGCCGTTGGAGTGTGGCATGCGGTGCAATCGGGAGGACACCCGCACGCAGTGATGAGCATGCCGGCCATACCGGCGGCCACGATGGGCGTGAGCGCATGGCTCCTTCTCAAGGTGTTCTCTTCCGGATGCACAGCCATGACGGGCGTGGAAGCGGTGAGCAACGGCGTCATGGCTTTTCGCGACGACACGCGCAAGAACGCAAAGATCACGCTCACCATCATCATTGTCCTGCTGGCAGTTTTGCTGGCGGGAATCGCCGTGCTTTGCCGTGCATACAATATTGCGGCAACAGATCCGGACGGCTCGCGATATGAAAGCGTCCTTTCCATGTTGACGCGCGCAGTGATGGGGCACGGATGGTTCTACTACCTGACGATCGCTTCGGTGCTGCTGGTTCTGGCTTTGTCTGCGAACACCGCGTTTGCCGATTTCCCGCGTCTGACGCGGGCCATCGCCCTGGATAACTACATGCCGCACGTCTTCCTGCTGCGCGGCCGCCGCCTGCTTTATTCCTGGGGCATTTACGTATTGGTCACGCTGACGGCAATCTTGCTGATTATCTTCGGAGGCGTAACCGACAGGCTCATTCCTCTGTATGCAATCGGGGCCTTCATGGCCTTCACGCTTTCGCAAGCCGGCATGGTGATGCACTGGAAGCGGCAGGGCAAGGCACGGTTGCGCATGTGCGTGAACGGGCTGGGGGCAGTGGCTACGGGGCTTACGACGCTTGTCGTTCTGGTTGCGAAGTTTGTTGAGGGAGCCTGGGTAACCGCTCTGCTGATTGTGATCATGATTCTGTTCATGCGCTCCGTACACCGCCACTACACGCGCGTGAACAAGGAGATCGATCTGGACCGGCCCATCGTGCCCGCAGAGGTGACTGAGCCGATTGTGATTCTGCCGATCGATCGCTGGAGCCGCGTCTCGGAGAAAGCGCTGAGCTTCGCATTGTCGATGTCAAACGACATCCGATGCCTGCACGTGCAGACCGTGGACGAGTTGGACCCGATATGCCAGGACTGGGAACGGGATGTGGCGGCGCCTCTACGTGCGGCAGGGCGGTGTGTGCCCAAGCTCGAGATTCTCAGGTCGCCCTACCGCTACGTGCTTGCACCAGTAATCGATTACGTTCTGAATGCCGAGCGCGAGTCGAACTTCCACAAGGTGTGCGTGCTGGTCCCGGAACTCGTGGTCCGCCACTGGTGGGAGAATCTGCTGCACAACCGGCGAGCCGATTTGCTGAAAGTTGTACTTCTCCTGCGCGGAAACGGGCGGATCATCGTCATTAATATTCCGTGGTATCTGCGGGAAAAATGAGGTGGAACAGCAGGACGAGCCGGGTAAAGCACTGGTTTCCCGAGTTTTCTTTGCCCGGCGGATTCCCTTCCCGCCCACGAACGGTCAAAATGTGGAGAGTGGACCCTTCTAGCAACTCAGAGAGCTATTCCCCCCGGCTGATCGGTCCGAGGCCGCGCGGTCCGAGGTTCCTGGGTGGATGGTCACTCGCCGTGGTGGCCGCATTCACATTGGCAAGCGCTGCAACGAATGCGTTTTCCGCTCCGCAGGAGCAGGAACCGACGCAACCTGCACCGCCGGCACAGTCAACCCCGTCTTCCACCATGCGTGCGGCGGTGCACGGCATGGTGAAGAATTCAGCCACGGGAGAGCCTTTGGCGCGCGCACTGGTGCAGATTGAAGGAGACGCGGAAACGGGGACACTGACAGATGGGGAGGGACACTTCGAAATCGCCGGTGTTCCGATCGGCCCTCAGGCATTTCGGGTGGTGAAGCCGGGATTCCGCGATCGCCCCTATGCCACCGAAGAGAGCGGCCTGCAGTCGGAGGGCCCCGCACACAGCGTGATGGTGGCACAGCAGATGCCGGAACTCTCCTTTGCGCTCACGCCGAATTCGTCGATCCGCGGGCACATCGATCTCTCCACAGGTGACCCGGCAGCGGGCATCACGGTGACGCTGTTCAAGCAGGTGATTCGCTTCGGCCGCGCTATCTGGTCGGAGGAAACCACCGCTACGGCCAACGGGGACGGCATGTATCGCTTCGGCAATTTGCCCGAAGGTGTGTATGCGCTTTCGACGCAGCCGGTTCTGGAGAGCGAACCGGCGGTGAGCGTGGTGGCTGCAGGCAGCGGCGCCAAAGTGCAGCGCTACGGCTACCCGAGCGTGTTTTATCCCGACGCGCGCGAGTTTGCAGGAGCAGGCTTGATTCGCCTATCGGCGGGCTCGCAGGCTGATGCCAATTTCACACTGGCCCTGGAGCCGTTCTATCCCGTAAGCGTTTCTGCGGGAGCGCAGACCGCGGGCGGCGAACGCGGCGCGCCAGGTTCATTCACGGCCACGGTGATGGATGCATCGGGGCATGCATTGCCCTACACTGCGCAGTTCGATGACACAACGCATAGTCTTCAAGTCGACCTGCCAGACGGCAACTACTCGATGACGGTGCGCGGAGCGATGGCGCCATCGCTGGCCGACACGAGGGCGCGCGGAAGTGAACGCAACAACGTAGTCACCGGCACGGTTCAATTCGCAGTGGCTGGGCATCCGCTCCCCAACCTGCGCGTTCCGCTCGCAGCGCCGCCGCAGAACGTGGTGCGCCTTCGGTTCCTTCATACAGCGAATGCACGGCCTGCGGCGCAGAGCGGAGGCGGAGGCGACCTCGTGAACCTCTCCATCGACCTGGCGGATTCGGTACCCAATGCGGGGAATGAGAATCTGTGGACGATGAACAACGATGCGGAGTCGATTGTTTTCACGGCGCGGCCTGGTTCCTATTGGGTGACTGCGTTTTTGCCGCGAAGAAGCGTTTGCGCCGGGAGCTTCACGGCAGGGGGATCAAACGTTGCCCGTGAACCGCTGGTGCTGAGTCCGAATGCGGCGCCACCGCCGATGGAGTTTGTCCTGCGCGACGATTGCGGAACGTTGACGTTGTCTCTGCCGCCCGCGCTCGCAAGCTTCGAGGCCGGTGAGGAAGCGTTTTACATCGTCTATGTGGTGCCGGATTTCGATACCGTGCAGGATATTCCGCCGATGACGATGCATCCGTCGTCGGGACCGACGCTCACGATCGATGGCCTGGCTCCCGGCAACTATCACGTATATCTATTCGATTCACCGGTGCATCTGGAATATCGTAATCCGGCCGCGCTTTCGGCACTCTCAATCCAGGGGCAGCAAGTCACGGTAGGCGCGGGCGCCACGGCAAATCTTGCTTTGGAGGCGCCTGAACACTGATGCTCAGCCTGGCACAAGTTCGTGTTCTAGTGGTGGCCCTCGGAGCGTGCGCGGCCCTTGGTCTGTCGGCGAACAGCCAGACCTCATCCGCACCGCGATCGGCAGGGGGCGGCTACGCGATTGCGGGAACGGTGGTGAACAGCGGGACGGGCGAACCGATTCGGCGCGCAACCGTTGCGGCACTCTCAGAAGAGGACAGCCACACGGTGGCAGCGGTCGAGTCGGACAACGACGGGAGATTCTCCCTTCCCAATCTTCCTGCTGCAAAGTACCAGCTCACCGCTTCAAAACGCGGTTATCGCACAGCGTTCTACGACGAACACGACGAATTCAATTCGGCGATTGTGACGGGACCCGACCAGGATACAAGAAACCTGGTCTTCAAGCTTGTTCCGGGTGGCGTGATTCGCGGGGTGGTCACTGCAGATTCGGGGGATCCGGTAGAGAACGCGCGCGTGTTTCTCTTCATCAAATCGCACGAGGGCAAGCCGGGAACACGGATTGTTCAATCCGATGCCACGACCACAGACGACACGGGCGCATACGAGTTCAACAATTTGGCCTCGGGCGAATATTACCTCGCGGTGACTGCGGAGCCCTGGTACGCATTGCACCACTCCTCGAATCGCGGCAAGCGCAGTGGACCAGCGGCCGACCCCGAGACAACCGACAGCGCCGCTGCTCTTGATGTGGCTTTTCCGGTGACATTCTTCGATTCGACTCCTGATGAAGCTGCGGCGACGGTGCTTACCGTCGCGGGAGGCAATCGCCAGCTCGCGGACATCAACCTCCACGCCGTGCCGGCCTTGCATCTGCAGGTGGACACGCCACGGCGGCCCGATGGATCGCTGGCGCGCGCGGAGTTGCGACAGACGATCTTTGGGGAGACGATCTCGGCGGAAAGTTCAGGCTTTCTGGATGCCATGCAGAGCGGATCCGTCGAGTTCACCGGTGTGGCTCCGGGGCATTATGAGCTGGCGCAAGGAGATCCTCCGCGCGTAATGGAGATGGACGCAACTTCAAATCAGGAGATCGATCCATCGCTGGGCACCAACACCGTTTCTGTTCGTGGATCGATGCGCGGGCAGGGCGGCGCAACTCCGCTGGCCGGTGAATGCAACTTGACGCTGGATTCAGCAGATCTATCCCATCATCAAAATTCGATTCAAACCGTGAGCATGCGCGGGGGCTTCAATTTTCCGACCGTGCCCCCAGGTGAATGGGAGTTGACCGCCGAATGCGAGGGGAACCAGGCTGCGATTGCTTCCATCACGGAAGGCACGCGCACCCAGCGCGGCAACCGAATTACTGTGCAGGATCGGCCGGTTACCGTGGTGGTTTCGGTCAGCGAGGGGACAACACGTTTGCAGGGGTTCGCCAAGAAAGACGGTAAAGGAGTCTCGGGCGTGATGGTGGTGCTGGTGCCAAAGGACCTGACCGCGATTGACGGCCTTGCGCGCCGCGATCAATCCGACTCGGACGGCAGTTTCTCGTTACGCGATGTAGTGCCCGGGCAGTACACGCTTGTGGCGATTGACGACGGGTGGCCGCTGGAATGGATGCAGCCCGCAGTGATCGCGCGCTATCTTCCGGGCGGCGTCGCCGTCACAATACCAGACAGAGCTGGAAAAGCAACAACCCTGACGACGCCCGTGCCCGTAGTGCAGCGCTGAAGGGCCCGATGCGGGACTTCTGCCAAACGGGGTCGAGAGGATAGTCTAGGAGTGGATTGCTTCGAAATCCTGGAGCCTTGTGACGAGCCCGGAAGGTCGCGGCTCTCAGGGCGTGCGGCAGTCTAACCTTGAGGAGAGTTACCCGTTGAAGAAAACACGAACGATATGGATGTTGGCTGCTGTGGCGGCCGCACTTTTGCCGATAGCAGCGATCAGCCAGGTTTCATCCTCGAGAGGACCCGGTTCCGGCGACGAAAACGAGAAGACTTACAAATACGACGTTTATGCCGGCTATGCTTATACGAGTCTTAACCAGGTGAACCAGTCCCGCTATGGATTGCAGGGCGGAAGCGTTTCGATTCGCCGCAATTTCGGACGGTATTTTGGCGTGTTTGCGCAGGGGGACGCCTTCCAGGTTTCGTTTGGGTCCGGCAACCCGGGAAAGCCGACGGTCCAGTCGGTATTTTTTGGGCCTGATCTGCATGCTGTGATCTACGGACACGTGAGCGGATTCTTTCACGGCTTGCTGGGCGGAGAACACACGGGCGGCGAGAGCATGACGCCCCATATTTCTTTTGCAGGTGGCGTCGGCGGAGGCCTTGACTACAGCCTTTCGCCACGGTTTTCGCTGCGCGCCAGCGGTGACTATGTGGGCGCGTCGTTCTCGCTGATCAACAATTCCACGCTCCTGGCCAACTCACCGCACAAGACCTGGGATTCGCGCGCCGGCATCGGAGTGGTCTACCACTTTTAGCAGGGGTTGAATATTTCGGTATCAGATTTCCGCTGGCCAACCTAACGCTGTCTAGGCGCGCCCGCAGTCAGCGGCTTGCAGATGCCGCAGGGGCGGCTCTCGTCTAACGCCACGAGGCAGGCCGGGAGATGGCGGTCCCGGGGATTTCGGCGGGGAACTGCGCGTCGACGAGATGTTGAACACGAATGTGCCGCACGAAGCTTGCCACGTTGACCAGGCCTGCGGCGGGCTTGGGAACCGGGCACAGAAGTCCCACAGGGAGTCCCAGTTCTTGAGTCACGATGCGAATAGGTTCCACGAGATCAGTGTCGTTGGATAGCACGGCAGCTACTTCGAAGGAGCAATTGCACGCGTCACGGATCAGATGACTCGCGAGATTCACGTCGCTTCCCTTCTCTTTAGTTTTCCAAACTTTCGCGACGACTGGATATGGCTCGTTAAACTGCGGCACGTTTCCACCCCGCATTTGCGGCGGATGGACTAATCCTGCCCAGGGCTTGGTGATCAAAAAGTTGCCGAGATGCACCGTAACCTCCGGAACGGATTTAAGGGCATCAAGGTAAACCTGCTGGCGAGCGGGAGCAAGCGGATCGAAGCGGCCAGAAACGCGCGCCGTGTAATAGCGGATTGTTTGAATCTGATTCTGCGGTTGAAGGAGGCTCTTGGCCAGCATCTTAAGATCGAGCCACTTGAATTGCGGATTGCCTTTCAAGAGCCGGTAGTAGAGATTAAAGCCATCGATATAGATATTTGTCCGCATTCTGCCTAGCAAAGCAAAAGCCGCCGTGATTTCTCACTGACGGCCTTTGGGCCCGCGGCACGCCGCGGGTGGGTGATACCTCATTTTGCTTCTTTCCTGATCGGATTGCAAGGGCAAGCCGAGCATTGGCCGCGAAGATCTTAGCCTTCCTCGGCTTCCCGCAGCTTGGCAATGACAGTGAAGTCTTCCAGCGTCGTGGTATCGCCCTTGATTTCGCCGTGCGTCGCCAGCTCGCGCAAGAGGCGGCGCATGATTTTGCCGGAACGGGTTTTGGGAAGCGCTTCAGTGAAACGCAGATCGTCGGGGCGGGCAAGCGAGCCGATCTCCTTGGCGACCCATTTGCGCAGTTCATCTTTCAACGCGTCGCTGGGCTGATGACCGCTCTCGAGGGTGACGAAGGCGGCGATTGCCTGGCCTTTCAGTTCGTCGGGACGGCCGACAACGGCGGCCTCCGCAACTTTGGGATGGGCGACGAGGGCCGATTCGACCTCCATGGTGCCGAGCCGGTGTCCGCTCACGTTGATGACGTCGTCGACACGGCCCATGAGCCAGAAATAGCCGTCGGCATCCTGCCGTGCGCCGTCGCCGGTGAAGTAGTTTCCGGGCACGTCGGCCCAGTAGGTCTTTTGATAGCGCTCGGGATCGCCGTAGACGGTGCGGGCCATCGATGGCCAGGGTTTGCGCACCACCAGAAGACCACCACTTCCGGCGGGTACCGGATGCCCCTCGCGGGTGACGACTTCGGGCTGAATCCCGAAGAACGGGCGGGTCGCAGAGCCCGGTTTTGTGGGCACTGCGCCCGGAATGGGCGCGATGAGGATGGCCCCGGTTTCGGTCTGCCACCAGGTGTCGACGATGGGGCAGCGGTTGTGGCCGATCTTCTCGCGATACCACATCCACGCTTCGGGGTTGATAGGCTCACCGACAGTGCCGAGGAGGCGAAGCGAACGGAGATCGTGTTTCTCGACGTACTCGTTGCCCCACTTGATGAATGCGCGGATGGCCGTAGGCGCGGTGTAGAAGATGGTGACCTTGTGGTCGTCGACGATCTTCCAGAAACGCGAAAAATCAGGCCAGTTAGGCGCGCCTTCGTACATGAGTACCGTTGCGCCGTTTTGCAGCGGACCATAGACCACATACGAGTGCCCGGTGACCCAACCGATGTCGGCTGTGCACCAGTAGACGTCGTCCTCTTGCAGATCGAAGACATACTTCGAAGTAATGTAGGTCTGCACGGCATAGCCGCCGGTCGTGTGGACCAGCCCTTTGGGTTTGCCGGTTGTTCCCGATGTGTAAAGGATGTAGAGCGGATCTTCGGAGTCCTGCTGTTCGCACGGGCATTCGGAAGCGGCATTCGCCACGAGATCGTGCCACCAGTGATCGCGGCCTTCCACCATGGTCACGGGAGTTCCGGTGCGCCTGTAGACAACCACGTGCTTCACCGTGTGGCAGGCATTCATCGCCTCGTCTACGGTGGCTTTCAGCTTGATTTCGCCGCCGCGCCGGTAGCTGGTGTCCTGGGTGAGGATGGCGACGCAGCCCGAGTCATTGACACGATCGGCAATGGCAGTGGCGGCGAATCCGCCGAAGATGACCGAATGCACCGCGCCAATCCGCGCGCAAGCGAGGAGAGCGATGGCGAGTTCGGGTGTCATGCCCATGTAGACAGCGACGCGGTCGCCCTTCTGGATACCGAGGCTCTTGAGCGCATTGGCGAACTTCTGCACTTCGGCAAAAAGTTCGGCGTAAGTCAGGCGGCGAACATCCCCCGGTTCCCCTTCCCAAAGGAGCGCGGTCTTGTTCGCACGGCTGCCCAAAGCGTGGCGATCGACGCAGTTGTAGCTGAGATTGATTTTGCCGCCAACAAACCACCGGGCCCACGGAATATTCCAGTCGAGCACTTTGTCCCAGGGTTTGAACCAGTGGAGATCGCCGGCGACGTCGGCCCAGAACTTCTCAGGATCCTCGATGGATTTCTTGTAGAGCGCTTCGTACTCTTCAAGGCTCTTGATATGTGCCTTGGCGCTGAATTCAGGAGGCGGCGGGAATACACGGGTTTCACGGAGTGTGGAATCGATGTCCTGTTGAGAAAGGGACGGTGCAGGCAAGGAAGACATGAAAACGTCCTTCTAGGGAAGCGGTATGAGTGCGGTCTACGGCGCCTCGGAAGGAGATTCCACCGGAAAGCCTCCGCGTGGGAGTCACTTTAATGGGCTGGACGCACACTCTGCAAGTGCAGCAGCGGATTCGGACGGAGATGGAGAGTCCTCTCAGACGTCAAATCGCGCCAGCGACGCATAGCGGTGCAGCGCCGCAAGGAACTGTGCGCGGTCACCGGGGTTGGCCAGCAGTGGTTGAGCTGCTGCCTGAAGCCCTGGCTGGTGAACGAAAACCTCGACGTAATCGGACGAAGGTGCATCGCAAAGTCCCTGGATCAGCACAACATCGCGCCAGGGAATGACGCGCGTATTCCAAAAGCGGCGCTCGAAGAGCCCCTCGGGATCCATCTGCCAGAAGACAAAGAAATAGGCGCCGATCCGCAACAGCGCCATCAGCGCCCAGGCTACGGCCACGCAAGGGAGAACCCGCGAGAGGTGATTTCCGCCATTCGCCCAAAGCAGGCAGACGAACAAGGCCGGGGCAACGGTAAACCAACCGATCACTCCGAACCTGGGGCGGAATCGCATGAGAGAAACATAGCTTTGGTCCGCCGGGTCGTCCACGGTACGAAGGTTAAAATCGCGAGACTTTTTGGGTTTCCCTGGAACCCGACAAGGGCTAGAATCGCTGTCAGGGAGCAGGTCCATGCGCCCAAACTCGCAGCTACCCTCCACGGTTTTGGAATTGCTCAGACCCTTCTCGTTCGTGCTGAGCATGCTTTCGCTTTATCCCGTTCTGCTGAGTGCGTTTTTCGTGCCGGGTACGCGATGGGAGGAGCGGCTGGAGATGGCATTGCTGCACATCGCCTTCTCGGCGTGTGTTTGCTTTTCGAGCGGGCTTCTGTTTGCGTGGCCAACGCACTCTCCTGTTCACGCCACCGAGCCGCTGCTGTCCACCTTGCCTGTGCGTGTTTTCTTCTGGGCGATGGCGGGCATGACCGTCCTCTTCGTCCTGTCGTGGTATGTAGACGCATACTTCGTTCCGATGGCCAGCCGCAACTGTTGCCGCCTCTAACCCTCCCCTGCGGTGAGGCACACGCCACCCGCGGTGAGCCAGACGTCACCTGCGGTGAGGCCAGACGCTCGCTTTTCGCTCGCACCCGCATTTGTGCCTTCTCTGTCCAACAGCTCGGCTGGTGTCGGCTGTGGGGTAAGGGCTCGGAAGTAAGATGAGACCTGTATGCCGGACAGCGCCAATCCCGAGACCACTTTACGCGGGTCTGTGCTGGTGCTTCTGCAGTTCGACGTGGCCGAAGCGATACGTCTCGACCGGCTGCAGGATCTGATTCGCGCGCGCACCATGCCGCAGCCGAACCTGAAGCATCCGGCGCCGGGGTATGTCCGCTACCAGAGACCTCCGGTGGTTGAACCGCTCGAGACACTGGTGCTGGAGAGCGGCGAGCGCCTGCAGGGCGAGATCAAGTACTACGATTACGGCGTGGTCAGCCTGGTGTACCAACTTCCCTTCACCGATGGATGGAGCAAGCTGATCCGCCTGGCAAGCCGCTGGGTGTGGGACGTCGACTTTGCGGGCAAGGCCACCGAGATCGTCAAGCGCAGCCTGGAACGGGCCGCGTCCGCGCTGGTGAAGCCGTACAAGGAATGGCTGAGCGAGGACTATCTCATCTTCCATGCGCAGGAAATCTCGGGTTCGCCAACGGTGACCGAACTGATCCAGCAGCAGGGGGCGCGCATTGCACAGGTGGTTCGCGGCGATACGGGCCAGCTCGCGGATGGCGAGATCAACGAAGTGCTGCAGTCGCGGATTTCTTACTATGCGAACGACCTTGCCGTGATCGGCTGGAATGCGGCGTTTCTTTATGACTCGGCAACAGGGGCAGAGACGGCGATTCAACTGCTCGAGTATGCCAACTCGCAACTGCTGGAGTTTCGGCACTACGACGACCTGCTTACCGACGAGTTAGAGCGCGTGTACAAGCTGGTGGACGAAGGCACAGGGGTGTTTGCGCAGTGGCGATTGGCGCGTTCGGCGACACGACTGCATACGGTATTGCTCGATGTTGCGGAATTGACGGAACACTCCGACAACGCAATCAAGTTTTTGAGCGACATGTTTTCGGCGAGGTTGTATCGGCTGGCCGCACAGAAGGTCGGCGTGCCGGATTACAAGGATCTCGTGACGCGGAAGGTCCATACCGCGGAAGAGCTCTACCGATTCATGGTCGATCAATTCAACCAGAGCCGCGCGTTCATTCTTGAACTCACCGTGGTGATCATCCTGGTGATCGAACTGGTGTATCTGTTCAAGGGCAAGCCTTTTTAGCCGGCGTAGCGCTTCTGGTGCCAGATCCAGGCGGTGCGGACGATCTGATCGAGTTCGGTGTAAGCAGGCTTCCAGCCGAGTTCGCGGATGGCTTTGTCGGAACTTGCGACGAGCACGGCGGGATCGCCGGAGCGGCGCGGATGCACCTCGGCCGGGATCGGGTGGCCGGTTACGCGGCGCGCCGACTCAATCACTTCGCGCACGCTGAATCCTTGACCGTTGCCGAGGTTGAAGATCAGCCGGTCTTGAGCGGCTTCTTCTGTTTCGAGAGCTTTGAGAGCGAGCAGGTGCGCGTCGGCCAGGTCGGAGACGTGGATGTAGTCGCGGATGCAGGTGCCGTCGGGGGTTGGATAGTCGTCGCCGTAGATGCGGATGGAAGCGCGCTTGCCGAGGGCCACGTCGAGGATGAGAGGGATCAAATGCGATTCCGGCTCGTGGGCTTCGCCGCGCGAGATGCCATCGGGGCCCTCGGGCGCGCCCGCTACGTTGAAGTAGCGAAGCGCGGCAGAACGCAGGCCGTGAACGCGATGCATCCAGCCGAGAATGTACTCGACCAGGAGCTTGGATTCGCCATATGCGTTGGTCGGCTTGAGGCGCGCATTTTCGAGGATGGGAACCGATTCCGGCTCGCCGTATACGGCAGCCGTGGAAGAAAATACCAGCCGCTTTGGGCCGCAGGTGAGCATCGCTTCGAGAAGGGTCAAGGTGGAGGCGGTATTGTTGCGGAAAAATGCCTCCGGATGCTTCATTGATTCGCCCGCTTCGATGAGAGCGGCGAAGTGTAAAACGCCATCAAAAGCCTCGCCGCGATGTGCCGAATCGGTAAACAGCTTTTCCAGAGCGGGGCGGTCGCCGATATCGCCTTGAACGAAGGCGACGCCGGGCGGGAGCAGATCGCGGCGTCCATGACTCAAGTTATCGTAAACACATGCTTTATGTCCGCGAGAAACGAGAAGTCCGGCAACCGTGCCGCCGATATATCCGGCGCCGCCGGTGATTAATATGTGCATAAATACTTGTCCCTCTTCAAGCGCTTTGGATTACCTTGAGTCTATTACAATGAAGCCGAAGCGGACGGTAAAGTCGACCCCGGTTTTCGACCTAGAGACAGAGCTCAAAGTCCCCTTAAGATTGCATGTCTACTTTCTCATTCCGTATGGCAATTCAAGTGCAACGAGGGTTTGGCGGAAATCACCCGGCTCGAAAGTCATCCTGACCAGAAAGGGGGATTGAAGGTTACTGTTGGATCGCTTTGGATAGTACTCAAGCGATAGTACTCAGGAACAAGCAAAACCTGCGACCAATGAAAAGACCATTTCCGTCGAGGCGATGAACCAGTTGCCAGCGGAACCAGTCTCGAAACGGGGGTCCGATTTGGCTAGGGTTGAGAGTTCAGGCAGGTCGCCAAACGATATGGATCGGGATGCCGCGAAAAAGAGCGGCGTTGCCGTGATCTGGCATAGGACTTTTCAGTTTGGCCGATTATTCAATCATTCCAAGGAAACAGAAGCGAGGACTGACGACATGCAGGCGTTAACCACTCGAGAGCGCGACCTATACCCCAGGCCGGACCAACTTTGGTTTGCTCCCCGAAGCGGAGAGAAACGCTGCGTCGTTCGTCACGAGCGTTGCCATCAACGGCATGATTGTGCTGATTGCGATCTATCTGGGCACGCAAGTGAAAAAGCTGGTGGAGCACAAGTACGAAGAGACCGTTCTGATCATGCCCACCACCCCGCCGCCTCCGCCGGTGAAGATCAAGCTGCCCGAGCCGCCGAAGATTAAGCCGCCCGAGCCGCCCAAACTGGAGTTGAAGCTCGACACACCGAAGATCCAGATGCCGAAGCCGGAGCCGAAGCCTGAACCGAAGCCGGTGCAGATGGAAGCCAAGGTGGAGATGCCGCTGATCAAGACGGCGAAGCCGTCGATCGTGCTGGCGCCGCAGCCCAAGGCCGCCCTGGCCGCCGCAATGCCGGCTCAGGACAACACGGTGAAGGCATCGACAGCTCAAGTGCATCTCGGCCAGACTTTCGGCGTCACACCGAATCCGAATGCTTCGAAGCCCGCAACGGTTGCGGCAATCGGCAACCCGTATGGCGGAATGCAAGGCCCGGCAGTCGCTCCCCACGGTGTGGTCGGATCGGCCGGGAATCGGCAACGGCGTGCAGTCCGGATCGAACGCCGGCATGGTGGGCAAGGTAGCTTCGGTCGGTGTTCCGGCCACGGCCGCGGCAGCGGTCACCACAACAGGCAGAGTTGCTTCGGCGGGAATTCCCAAGGCTGTTGAAGCGGCGCCGGTGCAGCAAGTGGCAGCGACCCCACAGTTCACCAGCATTGAGGTTCTCTCTAAACCTCCCGTGCAATACACCGCAGAAGCACGGCAACTCAAGATTCAGGGCGATGTGGTTCTTCGCGTCACCTTCACCGCTGCGGGTCAGGTGGTTGTGCAGGGCGTGACGCGCGGGTTGGGTCATGGGTTGGACGAGGAAGCACGCCGCGTGGCGCAGCAGATTCGTTTCCGCCCCGCAACCAAGAACGGCCAACCGGTGGATTCAACGACCAACATCACGATCACGTTCCAACTCGCATAGCGATTGGGCTCTGCCCACAAGTGGTCTTTTCGCTTTTATGAGAAGACTCAAAATAAAAGCGCGGTGGTTGTACGCGTTTCATCCGGCTTCGGAGACTCAGGTTGGGTGGTACTTTGCCAAACCTATCGTCCGTAGCCGGCTGCTCGTCTAAGGGATATTCCATTCGGCCGGCCGAGAGCGGGTTTTTTTCAGAGCTTTGCGACCGAGTGCTTCATCCGGTATTTGGGTCTATTCATAAGACAGGAGTCATCAATGAGTTTTTGGACGAAATCGGCGACAGCGGTCATCGTGTTCACGCTGAGCGTATCGGCGTATGCGAAAAAAGAACCGAAGTACGAGGCGGTTCATCCGTTGACACCGGAGCAGTCGGCGCTGGTGGATAAAGCGATCGGTCAGGAGAAGGTCCTGATTCAATCGATCCGCAAGCGGACGCCGCTTGTCGAGACCTACATCCAGAACACCAAGCCGGATGTGAAGCTGTACCAGGTACCGGTGGAAGACCAGTACATGCTGAGCCGCGTGGACTTTGCCAAGGGATTTGTGGACAAGGGCTTCACGGACCGGGCAACCAAGCAGCAGAAGGGCGCGAAGGGTTTCTTCAAGGGCTCGCTCGACGCGATGCTGGGATTGAGCAAGGCTCTCGGGCTGGAGAAGTTTACCTATAATCCGAACGGCTTCATGCAGATGATGTTCCTGGACCCGACCGGGTTCGATAAGAACCACTACGTGTTCAGCTATGTGCGGCGCGAGTTTCTGGGCACGGTGCGCACCGCGGTATTCGATGTTCATCCCAAGGTGAAGGGGATGGGCCGCTTCTTTGGGCGCATCTGGATTGAGGACCAGGACGGCAACGTGGTGCGCTTCAACGGCACCTACACCGGCCCCAACGAAGAAGATTCGAGCAAGTACTACTTCCACTTCGATTCGTGGCGCATGAACGTGCAGCCGGGCGAGTGGCTTCCGGTTGCGGTGTACGTGGAAGAGACGACGCGCATCGAGGGCGAGAAGACGGTGGGCCTGAAGGCGCAGACGCACTTCTGGGGCTACTCGTCTGAAACTGCCCACGCGCGACTCGGAAAACGTGAGCGTGAAGGTAGACGACGCGGTCGACAACAGCCAGGATGCTCAGGATGTGGGCCCGCTGCAGGCTTCGCGTGCGTGGGTAACGCAGGCGGAGAACAACGTAATCGACCGGCTGGTGGAAGCGGGCCTGGTGGCGCCGTTGAATCCTGATCCGAACGGCTACGAGCACAAGATTCTGGATCAGATCGTGATCAACCTGCAGGTGCCGAACAATCTTGCATTCACCGACCAGATTCATACGCGCGTGCTGCTGACCGACACGATTGAAACCACCACGGTGGGCAACACGATCCTGATCTCGAAGGGCCTGATTGATTCCCTGCCCAATGAACCCGCGATTGCCTCTGTGGTTGCAATGGAGCTGGCGCATATTGCCATGGGACATCACATCGATACGCGCTACGCGTTCAACGATCGGCTGATGTTCCCCGATACAGCGACATTCCAGCGCATCGACATGTATCACACGGATCATGACAATCTGGACGCGGCGAAGCGGGCAATGGAGTACCTGCAGAACTCCCTTTACAAGGATCAACTGGGCGACGCAGGCCTCTATTATGCGCAGCTCGTGGACCGCGAGAAGCCGTTGAAGGCTTTGAATTCGCCGAAGCTGGGCGACTCGCTGTTGAAGGCCGACGGTACGCCCTGGATGGCCAGCCTCCAGCACATGTCGCCGAAGCTGAATTGGGATGATCTGGCCCAGCGGCCCGCGAATCCGCTCGGGTTCTGGCTAAAGACCGATCCGTGGGACGACAGGGTGCACCAACTGAACGCGAAGATTTACGCGTACATGAACCCGCGCGACAAGATGCCGTTTGAAGTGACGCCGATCTTCTACAAGCTGCAGCGGTACGATACAGCGGCGGCAACGTCGATGGCGCAACCCCCAGCGGCCACGCCGGCAGCGGGGCAGCAACCACCCGCAGCGGATCCGAATGCACAGGCGCCGGCGCAAGCCCCGGCCGATGCAGGGCAGCAACCGGCGAATCAGCCCTCGCAACAGGCCCCGCCAACGGATCCAAATGCGACACCGCCGCCCACGCAGACACCCAGTCCACAGTGAGATCGAATTGAGACGCACCGGCGCGTGAACCAACTCGCCGGCGCGGTTCCTATGGCCCCTTTTTGAGAGCCCAACGGCCTTTTCACGAATGGATGTGCTTCTTGCATTTTTCTTTGTTCGCCAAAACACGATCGATCCTTGCCCCGCTGGCCGTTGCATTGGCTGTCGGAGTCACCGCGTCGGCACAAGTCGTACCCTCGGCCTACACACGTGGTCTCGCCGTTTCGGCTGGAGGCGAGTTTTCCGTCTTTCAGCCGGACTATGCCGGGCTGGGCATTCCGCAAACGAGTTCGAATCGGCTTTACGGCATCGGAGCGTATGTCGACGTTCGCTTTACTCGCTGGATTCAGATTGAGGCCGAGGGGCGGTGGCTTCAATTCAACCAGTTTGACGGGATCAACGAGAATAACTACCTGATCGGGCCGAGGCTGCCGCTTACGCAACTGCGCTACAAACGGATGACGCCTTATGTGAAGGGCCTGGTCGGCTATGGCCGCCTGAACTTCGAGAACAACAACGGGTGGGGACGGTACACCGACGTCGCGGCCGGTGGCGGGCTGGATATCAAAATGACGAAGAGGATTGATCTTCGGCTGCCGGACTTCGAGTACCAGTTTTGGCCAAACTGGTCGGAAGGCACGATTAACACCTATACCCTGAATCCCTACGGCGTGAGCGTCGGCGTCTCGTACAAGATCCTCGGAGCTCGCTGAAGCTCGCGGGATATCCCGCTCACCCACGATTTCGCCTCATCCACTCGCGGAAATCCCAAAGTAGACAAAGTCGCTGACCTGCTCGGGACGGCCGCGAGCACTCCTTGCTGCCAGGCGGGCTTCCTTGTTTACATCAGCCCTTCGGGTCCCAGCAATGCGCGGCCCGATCTCTCTATGGCCCCGTGGCGACTTACATAGGTGACGAGCACACGCCAGCTGCCACGAGATTCGCTGGACGCTCCCACCGCTCATCCTGTTCCGCCCATTCGCGTGCGCACATTTCCAATGGAAGCAAAGAAGGCCACCCGCCGGAGCGGATGGCCTTCTTGTGTTTCCGAGTTGCTCGACCCTAGCTGCGGGGCCGGACTATGCGGGGGAGGGCGAACCCTCGGGGAAGCCTGGCCCGCCGCGGGTGTCGGGCTTGAGCACTTGCGCAGGAGTTCCGCTGCCGGTGTCGGTGGGCGAGGCCAGGATCGACCGCATCGGCGGCAGTTCCTTGCCCTCGATGAGCATCTTCACTTCTTCGGCGTCGATGGTTTCGCGCTCCAGCAAGGCCGCTGCGATGCGGTGCATCGCGTCGGAGTGGCTCTCGACCAGCGAATGCGCTGATTGATAGGCTTCGTCGATCAGGCGCCGCACTTCGAGATCGATCTGGCGGGCAGTTTCTTCGCTGAAGTCGCGGTGTTGCGCGATCTCGCGGCCCAGGAAGATCTGCTCTTCCTTCTTCCCGAAGGTGAGTGGCCCAAGGCGGCTCATGCCGTATTCGCAAACCATGCGGCGGGCAAGATCGGTTGCGGATTCGATATCGCTGCCTGCGCCGGTGGACATCTGGTTGAGGAAGATCTCTTCGGCCACGCGACCGCCGTAGGCGATGGCGAGATTGGCTTCGAGATATTCCCGGGTGTAGTTGTGCCGATCGCCGGGCAGGAACACCGTAACGCCCAGGGCCATGCCGCGCGGGATGATGGTGACCTTGTGGATGGGGTCGGAGTGCTCGCGCAGGATCGAAACCAGCGCGTGGCCGGCTTCGTGATACGCGGTGACCCGCTTCTCTTCCTCGGTCAGCAGCATCGACTTGCGCTCTGCGCCCATCAGGACCTTGTCCTTGGCGAGTTCGAAGTCGTACATGGTGACCTGCTTGCGGTTCATGCGCGCAGCGTTCAACGCGGCCTCGTTGACCATGTTGGCCAGGTCGGCGCCGCTGAAGCCCGGTGTTCCGCGAGCGAGGACGTTGAGGTTAGTGTCGTCGGAGACGGGAACCTTCTTGACGTGGACGCGTAGGACTTCTTCGCGGCCGCGGACGTCGGGAAGTCCGACAACAACGCGGCGATCGAAACGGCCGGGACGGAGCAGCGCGGGATCGAGCACGTCGGGGCGGTTGGTGGCCGCGACGAGGATGACGCCGTCGTTCGACTCGAAGCCGTCCATTTCGACGAGGAGCTGGTTCAGAGTCTGCTCACGCTCGTCGTGTCCGCCGCCGAGGCCGGCGCCGCGATGACGGCCTACGGCGTCGATTTCGTCGATGAAGATGATGCAGGGAGCGTTCTTCTTGCCCTGCTCGAACAGATCGCGCACGCGGCTTGCGCCGACGCCGACGAACATTTCAACGAAGTCAGAGCCGGAGATCGAGAAGAACGGAACATTGGCTTCGCCGGCGACAGCACGGGCCAGCAAGGTTTTGCCGGTGCCCGGAGGTCCGACGAGCAGAACGCCCTTGGGGATGCGGCCGCCGAGCTTCTGGAATTTCTGCGGCTCGCGCAGATATTCGATGATCTCTTTCAGCTCTTCCTTGGCTTCGTCCACGCCGGCCACGTCTTTAAACGTGACTTTCTTCTGCTGCATGGAGAGCAGGCGCGCGCGGCTCTTGCCGAAGGAGAGGGCCTTGTTGCCGCCCGACTGCATCTGGCGGAGCATGAAGAACCAGATGGCGCCCAGGAGCACGAAGGGGCCGATGTTGATCAGCAACGGGATCAGGATGCTGTTCTGCGGCGGCTTGATGTTCGTGGTCACCTTGTTGGTGCGAAGTTCCTTGGTCAGGCTGTCCACCAGGTTGCTCGCGATCGTGGTGTGGAACTCGTCCTTGGCGCCCTTCAGGTGGCCGTGCACGTCATCCCCCTGAATTGTGGCGTCCTGCACCTGTCCGGCTTCGATCTTGTCCAGCAGGTCGGAGT
Source organism: uncultured Acidobacteriaceae bacterium (assembly GCA_963846095.1). Classification (GTDB taxonomy): domain Bacteria; phylum Acidobacteriota; class Terriglobia; order Terriglobales; family Acidobacteriaceae; genus Telmatobacter. The sequence continues at coordinate 24,116 of CAWJUW010000020.1, read as the reverse complement.
AGCCGATATCCGTGGCTTTGCCCATACTGGAGCCTCTTTGGACCACAGTCCACAAGAGCATGAGGCAGACCAGGATAAATACCCAGAACATGATCGTTTTAACGGTCGAATTCACCAGGATCCCTCTTTCCCGACGGCAGAAAATCCAGCGACTGGACTTTCCGTTCCGCCTTCATCACCTTTAGACGTCAAACGACTACGCAAAGTCGCGAAAGTGCGCACTTCCCAGCTAGCCGACAGGGGTCCCTGACCGCCGGGGTAACAGTGACTCAAATTGTACTCCCTACTACAACGAACAGGAACCTGCACAGACGGGAAAGTTGACCGGCAATTGTGCCATTTCCTTCACTCGAAAGTGTCATCGTCCGGGCTATCCGGCGCGGACGCAGTGCCGGGTTCGGAAAGGTCCGACGCGATGACGGAAATGCCGGATTGTGGCTCGAGTTCAACGCCCCTCATCCAGATGATTTGGCCATCCCACTCCAGGACTGGCCAAAGGGCGCGATTCGTTCCTGTGATGCGCAAACGTTCGAGGACCTCTTTCACTTTGCGCGGCGAACTGGAATAGCGGAGCCGGACCCGGTCGCCAGCCTTCCAGTTTCTCAATCGGATGAGTGTTCCTGGAGATCCGGAGGTCTGGCCGCCACCGGAATCAGCGACCGCCACGTCGACCTGGAGGCGAACCCCAAAGGCTTCTCCCAGAATTTCACAGGGCGCCGTAGCGATGTACTCGGGAATCAGCGGTGTGGCATTTTCGTTTTGGCCGGTGGGGGCCTGAATGGTCAGACGCAGCTCGCGCGGTGTGCGCTCCGCTCGCAGGCCATGCGCCAGTTCGAGCTTCTGACCGGCGCGGCCTCCAATGGCGAGATCCCGGAGCGCTTCGGTGGCACGAAAATCGAGTTTGCTGCCGAGGGTGGCGGCGGCGTGGCGCAGGAGCCTTCGCTCCAGTGCCGTGGGTAGCGTAGACAGACGGGTGACGTCCAGGGCCAGCCCAGCTCCGGATGCTCGGCCCCCGCCGCGCACCGGCTTCCCTTCCAGCAAGAACTGCGGGCTCAGTCGCTTCAGTTCGGCTTGCCACCAGGACTCCTCGTCCTGCGCCAGCCTGGCCATCTGCGCCAGGTGCTCACGGATATTCGGGTTCCAGGCTTCCAGAAGAGGCAAGAGCTCGTGGCGGATGCGGTTTCGGGTAAATCCGGTGTCGCGATTGGAGGAGTCTTCCCTCCATTTTTGGCCAAGTGCGGAAAGATAGGCTTCCACCTCGGCGCGCGTCGTCTCCAGGAGCGGGCGGATTACCCGGCCGGCCGGCAAGGCAACAATGGGATGAATGCCGCCGAGACCCTCCGTCCATGCGCCGCGCAGGAATTTGCCGCAGACGGTCTCGGCCTGGTCGTCGAGCGTGTGAGCGGTGGCCACCGCATCGAGCGAGCCGTCCTCCATGAGTTCGCCGAACCATGCGTATCGCAAGCGGCGAGCCGCTTCTTCGATCGATTCGGAACGCGCTTTCGCTTCCGCGGCCACGTTGACGCGGGATTCATGGAACGGCAACTCCAGCCGGGCGGCCAAATCGCGCACAAAGGCCAGGTCTTCATCCGCTTCTGCCCCACGCAGACCGTGGTGCATGTGGGCGACGCTGAGGACCAGTCCGAGACTAGCGCTTGCCTCGGAAAGCGCGCGCAGGAGCGCCACCGAATCCGCCCCGCCAGAGACGCCCACCGCGAGGCGCGTACCCGGGGGGAGGAGCGACGCGTCGAAGCGTAACGATGGAGGTTGGGGCGGGCTCATTCGAGTAATGATACGGCGATTCCCGGGTGGCAACGACGACAGGGGCTCGGACTGTCTATACTCTCGATCATGCAGGAGACACGCCTTGCCACTGTTGCTGATGCGTCGCTGATTGCCGCCCATCGGCGAGCCATGTTTGCCGCCATGGGAAGCACTCCGGCGTCCGCCCTGGATGCCATGACGCGGAACTTTGAGCCATGGGTTGCGCGCATGATTGCCGAAGGCAAATACATGGGCTGGATTACGCAGGAGGATGGGCGGCCGATCGCTTCGGCGGGACTGCTGGTGCTTGATTGGCCCCCGCACCCCCTGGACCTGGCAGGCGAACACCGCGGCTATCTGCTGAATGTCTTTGTCGACCCCGAGTTTCGCCGCCGCGGCCTGGCCCATGCGCTGGTGGATCGCTGCTTGTCTGAGGCCCACCGCCGCGGGCTTCGCGTCGTGGCACTGCATAGTTCCGACGCGGCGCGCAGTATTTACGAGGCCCTGGGCTTCAGGGCCACGAATGAAATGTTTTACGTTGAGCAGGTCGAAGGGTAGACGGGCCGAAAACGTCTTCTTTCGAGGCAACCAGGGCCTGGCACTGCACCAATTTTCGCTTGTCGGGCAATTCGAGTTGCGCGTACGATTCATTTCCTGAGGTTTGGCTCGTTGTTCCCCCCTTCGAACAAAGACTGCGAAACGGATGAAAGCCCAGCTTCACTAACCTGCATCCGGCTCTTCCCTCGAGCGGCGGGGAGCTTTGGATTCGCTCGCGCGAGGAACTCAGTCGAGGAGGTCTGTATGCACACATGGAATGTGCGTGCGCTCATTTGTGCCGGCGCCCTGGTTGCGCTGGTCTGTTTCACACCTTTCCCCAGGGCGACCAACCTTGGCCAGGCAACAGCGCTTGCGGGCAGCTTATATGCCTATGGAAGCTGCCCGGCGCCGACGCATGCGGGGATCAATCTTTGCAATCCGGGTCCTGCGCTTGAAACCACTTCGCCCTTGCAGGTGATTGCGTCGGCAACGAGCGGGACCGGAACGGTGGTCTCGACGGAGGTTCTGGCGGATGGCAAGAAGGCCGCGGAGCAGACTGGATCGACGCTGGACGTACCGATTTCGCTGAGCGATGGGAACCATAGCCTGGAGATTGTTGCAACGGATTCAACGGGAGCGCAGATCAAGGACACAAAGTTTACAATCTCGGTCCTGGGCGATAATCCGGATACCTGTTCCGAGCCGGGTGCGCCGGGCGTGCATGTTTGCACTCCCGAGCCCAATGGATGCAACACGGATCCGTGGGTTCCGATTCAGGCAACCGGCAGGGGCAAGAGCGGAACTGTCGACCGGATGGAGTTGTGGGTCGGCGGAGACAAGATTGCGAACTTCCCGGGCAACAAGATCAATACAACGCTGATCCAGGTGTTTGGGACCGTGAAGATCGACGAAGTCGACAGCAAGGGCAATACCGTCGGAACGTCGTTTATGTACAACGGGCCATGCTAGGCAGCAGTACGCGGAGACGGATTGCTTCCCCCAATCCGCGATGAGACTGCGGATGGATGGGGCAGCCAACATCCACTTCGGCGGCAACGTGGCTTGCGCGAGCAACGGGCCGGGCTGCGTCTGAGTTGTATACTTCACCGGGTATGCAAGTCTTTGTGATTCTTCCCGCCGCGGGCATCGGGACACGGATGGCGGGACCGCAACCGAAACAGTTTCTTGCTCTCGACGGCGTTCCCATTCTGATTCACTCCCTGCGGGCGTTTGCAGCAGTCAAGCGCGTCACCTCTATCTATGTGGCCGTGCGCAAGGCCGAGTTTGAACGGGTGGAAGCCCAGGTTGCGGAGTACGGGTTTGCCGACCGCGTCCGGGTGGTGGAAGGTGGAGACCACCGGCAGGAGTCGGTTGCGCATGCGCTGGCGGCTCTGCCGGCCCAGGCGGACGATGTGGTCCTCGTTCACGATGCCGTGCGGCCCTTGATTGATGCCGCAACAATCGATCGCACCATCGACGCGGTGATCGAACACGGAGCAGCCATCGTGGGAATGCCGGCTGTGGATACCATCAAGCAGGTGGAACGCACGGCCCATGGCGCGCTGATCACCTCGACGATTCCGCGCGAATTTGTTGTGCTGGCGCAGACGCCGCAGGGCTTTCGTTTCGGAATCCTGGAGCGAGCTTTCGGCGAAGCGACCGCCGACGGCTTTGTGGGCACGGATGAAGCGAGTGTGGTGGAGCGGGCTGGGCTTCCTGTGGCCGTTGTGCACGGCTCTCCGGTTAATCTGAAAATAACGCAACCGGGCGATCTGGAATTGGCCGAATTCTACTTGCGCCAGCGCTCGCGCTGAAGACCATCGTCGCGGCGCGCGCATTCGAGCTAAATTAAGAGAGCAGGCACGGAACTGATGGACACACGGATTGGAGTTGGCTGGGACTCGCACGCATTCAAGCCGGGCGTTCCCTTGCGAATTGGCGGTATGACGCTGGACCACCCGGAGGGCCTTGCAGGCCATTCAGATGGAGACGTGCTGCTCCACGCCATTACCGATGCCCTGCTCGGCGCCGTGGCCGCCGGCGATATCGGCAGTTTCTTCCCTCCCGGCGACCCGAGATGGAAGGATGCTGACTCCGCCATCTTTCTGAACCTGGCGCTGGAAGAATTGCAGAACGCCGGCTACCAGATCGTGAATATTGATACGACACTGGTGCTAGCGGCCCCGAAAATTTCGCCCATCGCCGGCGAGATGCGGGCGCGCGTGGCCGATCTGCTCGGGATCGAGATGAACCAGATCAGCATCAAGGCCAAGACGCCGGAAGGGCTGAATCTTGACCATGTGGCGCAGTGCCATGCGGTAGCCCTGGTGGAGCGGACGATGGAGCCTGAAGAGCTGAAGAGCATGAGCGCCGTGATCGAGACGCAGCGACAGCTTGAAGACGTGGTGGAAGACCTGCTCAGTTCCGTGCACGGGGTGCCGAAGAAGCGGACGATTGCGCCTGTCTACGATACCGAGGACATCACGTAAGCTTGCGCCGCGTTTAGTGCGGCACATTGGCGTCGAGAAACGCGAGTACGGCTTTCTGGTAGAGCACAGGATTGGTGCTGAAGGTTGTGTCGTGGCCGGCGTTGGGAATCTCGACGAAGGCCCGGTCGGCGACGGGCAACGCTGCGAGGAGTTGTTGCGCCTGGCTGGGAGGAACAATCCAGTCGCTCCCTCCAGAAATGATCAACACGGGGACGGAAATCCGGCTGGCTGACTGCACAACAGAGCCCAACTCCGGGCCGAGATCGATGCCGGTGCGAAGAGAGTAGACGAGTTCCATCGAACGCGGCACCCCGGGAGCCAGGGAAAGCCACGAAGCGGTACGCGTGAGGATGTTGGCCCGGCTGTCGGAAGCGATGCGGCGATTGATGTTCGTGAGGACATCGCGGCCAGTCAGATATGCGCCATCCGCAATGACAGCGGCCACCTGAGAAGACTGTGCGGCGGCCATGAACGAGGCAGCCGCGCCCAGAGAAACGCCCATGAGGACGATCGGCTCGCGGTGCCCCTGGTCGCGGACATAGTGGATGGCGCCAAGAATGTCGCGCGCCTCGAGATAGCCGGTGGACGAGTATTGTGCGGCGCTCTCGCCGTGACCGCGGAGATCGAGCGCGAGGACGTTGAATCCCGCATGCACGAGGAACTGCGCGCGCGGGAGCATCACCTGGCGGGTGTGGTCAATTCCATGCGCGAGGATGATGTTGCCACGGGGCTGACCTTCGGCGGGCAACCACCAGGCTTTGAGCGCAATCTCGTCGGTGGCGAGGAAAGAGACGGTCTCGCCGGTCAGGCCGAAGTCACTCGGACCACGGTTGATGCCGCGCCAGCGCGGGTTTTCTCCGATGTACGGCGCAGTGGCGATGTAGCCAATGACCCAAAAGGCGATGACGAGCGCGAGGACGACAACGATACCGAACCAGATGAAGACTCGCCCGACGCGTGAACTCCGCACTGGTTCTGGGGTATCCGTTAATAGCGAGTTGGCAGACATAGAATTTGTAGGCAGCCCATTATAGTGAACGCGTCTTCACCGGTTTGCGAATTCTGCCGATTCGCCGTACCTTGGCTGCAAACAGAAATTCAAATCCAGGGGACGCTCTATGTTTGCGCTGCAACTTGCATTGCTGCAGGATCCTCAACAAATGCAACAAGCCCAGAAAATCGCGCTTGGCATGCTGGCCATCATTCCGTTCTTCATCGTCTTCGGTATCGCGGTGGTCATGATTCCGACGTGGTTCATTCTCAAGAAGGCCGGTTTTTCGCCGTGGCTCTCCGTTCTGGTTGTCGTTCCATTTGGCGGATTGGTCCTGCTGTATATGCTCGCGTTTGCTGAGTGGAAGGTAGTTCCGGCCCCGCAGCTGGCCGCGCCAACGTACTATCCACCGCTGCCGCCGACGCCGCCGCAGGTCTGAGCGGTGAGACGTCGCGAGCAGACCGAATGCTAGCATCGAGAGAGGAACGACTCTTTCACGATGCTGGATTCCATGCCATCAATCGCCAGGCCGCGCGTACGTTTTGCACCCTCCCCCACTGGGTTTCTGCATGTGGGCAGCGCGCGGACATTCATCTTCAACTGGCTTTATGCGCGCCACAACCAGGGGACGATGGTGCTGCGTCTGGATGACACCGACGTCGCGCGCAACAGCGACGCCAGCGTGCAGTCGATCTTTGAGGGATTGCAGTGGCTGGGGCTTGGCTGGGATGAGGAGTATAAGCAGTCGGAACGGCTGGCGCTGCATCGGAAGGCTGCGCAGACGATTTTCGACAAGGGGCTGGCGTATCGGGACTTCACGCGGGCGCGGACGGACGAGGATACGCAGTCGGGCGCGCAGGGTGCGTGGTTGTTCAATCCCGGGATGCGCGAGCTTTCGCGGGAAGAGTCGGAGCGGCGGGCGGCTGCCGGCGAGCCGTTCGCGCTGCGGTATCGTGTTCCGCGCGGTGAGGGGAGGACGCTGCACTTCAACGATGCTGTGTATGGAGCGCAGTCGAAGGCGGCAGACGATGTCGAGGATTTTGCTCTGCTGCGTTCGGACGGGAACCCAACGTACCATCTGGCTTCGTGTGCCGATGATGCCGATCTTGCGATTACGCACATTATTCGCGGGCAGGATCACCTGACGAATACGTTCAAGCATCTGCTCATCTTCGAGGGGCTCGATTCGACGGCTCCGCAGTTTGCGCATCTGCCGCTGCTGGTTGCGCCGGATGGAGCGAAGCTGTCGAAACGCAAGCACGGGCCGGTGGTCAGCGTGACTACCTACCGCGATGCCGGGTTTTTGCCGCAGGCGTTCATCAACTTTCTTTGTCTGCTGGGTTGGTCGCCGAAGGACGATCGCGAGGTGATGTCTCTGGAGGAGCTGGCAGCGGCGTTCACGCTGGAGAATGTGAATCGCGCGAACGCGGTGGTGAACTTTTCGGAGGAGAGCCCGTTCGATCCAAAGGCTGTACATCTGAACGCTGAGCATTTGCGGGCGCTGCCGGTGGATGTGCTGGCGGGGCTGCTGCTGCCTTTCTTTGAACACGCGGGATTGGATGCGACACACGAGAAGATGCTGGCGGTGACGCCACTGATTCGCGAGCGGATCCGCCTGCTGGGCGAGGTTGTGGCTGCTGCGGACTTCTTCTTTGTTACGGAGCTGGTGCCCTACGAGGCGAGCGAGCTGATTCCGCAGAAGGGCGATGTGGTGATGGCGGATCGTGTTCTGCAACGCGCCGTGGAGGTGCTGGCGGCGACGCCGTTCGATCACGAGTCGCTGGATACGGCGCTGCGGGCGATAGCGACGGAGTTGGGTGTGAAGGCCGGACAGGCCTTTACGCCGATCCGTGTGGCTGTGTGCGGGCGCAAGAATGCACCGCCGCTGTTTGAGACGATGGCGGTGCTGGGCCGGGATGTATGCCTGAAGCGGATTGGGCAGGCCGAAGGGAAGCTTCGGTCGGTGGAGACAACGCTGTAGCGCATCCAGCATCAGCCGCAAAAGTGCAACAATAGAAGCATGCCTGAGATCACGACCTCGAATGCAGAAAGCCCTGAAACTGCAACCGCCCATACCGCGCCGTCGTCGTTTCTGCGCGACCTGATGGCGGAGGATGTACGCACGAAGAAGTTTGGCGATGCTGCGGTGCAGACGCGCTTTCCTCCGGAGCCGAATGGGTACCTGCACATCGGGCATGCGAAGGCCATCTGCATCGATTTCGGGCTTGCGGACGAGTTTGGCGGCAAGACAAACCTGCGTTTCGACGACACGAATCCTGAGAAAGAAGAGCAGGAGTATGTCGATGCGATTCAGGCGGACGTGCGCTGGCTCGGCTTCGACTGGGAGCGGCTGTGCTATGCATCCGACTACTTTCCGCAGCTGTATGAGTGGGCATTGAAGCTGATTCGCGACGGCAAGGCGTATGTGGACGACTTGAGTGCGGACGAGATTCGCAAGCATCGCGGGACGCTGACGGAGCCCGGGAAGAATTCGCCGTATCGAGATCGGACGGTCGAGGAAAATCTTGATCTGTTTCAGCGCATGAAGGCCGGCGAGTTTCCTGATGGATCGCGGGTGTTGCGGGCGAAGATCGATATGGGCTCGCCGAACCTGAACATGCGCGACCCGGTGATGTATCGGATTTTGCATGCGACGCATCATCGGACGGGCGACGACTGGTGCATTTATCCGATGTACGACTATGCGCATGGGCAGTCGGACTCGATCGAACGCGTTACGCACTCGATGTGCACGCTGGAGTTTGCCGACCATCAGCCGCTGTACAAGTGGTATATCGAGCAGCTGGGGATTTTTCCGTCGCAGCAGATCGAGTTTGACCGGCTCAACCTTACCTACACCATGCTGTCGAAGCGCAAGTTGCTGCAGCTGGTGAAAGAGGGCCGCGTCTCCGGATGGGACGATCCGCGCATGCCTACGCTTTCAGGAATTCGGCGGCGGGGTTTTACGCCGGAGGCGTTGCGCGCTCTGGTGGCGGCAGTCGGGGCTTCGCGCACCAACGGCAGCACCGACATTGAAATGCTGGAGCATTTTCAGCGCGAAGACCTGAACAAGCGTGCGCTGCGCGCCATGGCGGTGCTGCGGCCGTTGAAGCTGGTGATCGACAACTATCCTTCGGACCAGGTTGAAGAAGTTGAAGTGCAAAACAATCCTGAGGATGCGTCGGCCGGGACGCGCAAGGTTCCCTTTTCGCGCGAGGCTTATATCGAACAGGATGATTTTCGCGAGGTGCCTCCGCCGAAGTACTACCGCCTGTCGCCGGGCAAAGAGGTGCGGCTGCGCAATGCCTACTTTGTGACGGCGCAGAGCGTAGTCAAGGATGACAACGGGAATGTCGTTGAAGTGCACTGCACGTACGATCCTGCGAGCCGTGGGGGCAATTCACCGGACGGGCGCAAGGTAAAGTCGACGATGCACTGGGTGTCGGCCGCACATGCTTTGAGCGCGGAGGTGCGCTTATACGACAAGCTGTTTACGAAGCCGGATCCATTCGACTTTCCAGAGGGCGGCGATCTGTTCGACAACCTGAACCCGAATTCGCTGGAGGTGATCGCCGAAGCGAAGCTCGAGCCTTCGCTGGCGCAGGCGCGGGTCGGGCAGCCGTATCAATTCGAACGGGTGGGGTACTTCTGTTTGGACCCGGAGTCAACGGGCGAGAAGCGGGTTTTCAACCGCACTCTGCCGTTGAAAGACGGATGGGCCAAGATCGAGAAGAAACCATCGCCTGGAGCAGACGCTCGCTAATCGCCATTGCATGGAAATCCTCGGTACAGCGGTATCCCAGGTCCCCAAATACGAGGGAACCTTCGGGCTTCGCTCAGGGCAGGCTCTGGGCCACCCAGATTCAGTACATCTGTTTCTTTCTCAGACTCTCGGAATCTGAGCAAGCGCGTCGAAGTGGGCATCGCGTGCGCAGAGAATCAACGAGTGTTCAAGCACGAGCGCTGCAATCCACATGTCATTCGTTGGTATGGGAGTTCCTTGCTTACGTAGTTGCCTGTACACACTGGCATAGTGATGCGTGGTCTGATCGCTTGCATATAGTACGCCTACAGCGGGCTTTGCCAAGAAGCGGCGCAAGACGGCCTCATTGCGCGGTGCCTGTGTGCCAGCCGCGAATCCGGCGCGCAGTTCGCCAAGAACGATAAAGGGCAACCAGACGTGGTCGGCTGTCGCCACCAGTTCCAAAACAAATTCGTCGCCGCGAGCCAGGTCGGTGTACCGATTTGTATCGAGCGCGAGCCTCACGCGGCTGCGCCCTTGCGTCTTTTCTCGGCCTTCGACGAGGCGGGTTGCAGGCTTGGCCAGAGTTCTTCGTCAATCGTTTGCTGGGCAGCTAACGCGTCTTCGAATTCCTGATCTTGAATCCAGGTTCCGGCGACGTCACTCAAATCGCGTCGTTGGACAGGCTGGCCGCTCAACCCGGCACCGCGCACAAGCGCCTCGACGGCCACCTCGTTCAGGGTTTTGCCCTGCCGATGGGCAACCTCGCGGAGTTCCGCGTCGAGGTGATCGGGGATGTTTCGTAGAGTGTATTGCATGCAGACATCGTAGGCTGTGCAGGCAGAATGTGCAAGCATCAAACGTACAATGTTCGTTCCTAAGATTTGGGGCTGCTAAAAAACTTTGCAAATATCTTCTTTTGTTCGGTTTAAGCCCTTCATTGTCTGCAAAAAATTTGATTTCTTGCGGGTTACACGCAAAAATCTGATTAAAAAGGATTTACGCTTCAACGGAGAATCGCAGGAGCGGCCGGAATCCCATTTCCGTCGGCGGAAAACACCATTCTGTCTCTATCTTGCGCCAACCGGTCGAAATTGCATGCAAACGCCGCGAAAAAGTTTTGCGGTCTTCACTTGCTGACTACGTCGATGGCGACGGGGACGGTTTTGGGCGGGAGGCATTGGGTATCGTTGCAGGCCTGATAGTGCAGTTTGGCTTCGACCAGATGGTCACCGGCCTCGGCGATTACGTGCGCGTGGATGACAAATTCGCCGGTGTAGACGCTGAGCCTGGTGGATGGATCGGAGGGCAAGGTAAGGTCTTTGCCGTCGGGATAGCTGGCGTCCTGGAGACGGACACCCAGTCCGTCCGGAATGGAAAACGATGTGGGGATCAGATATTCATCGCGGGGAACGTGGGAGTTGATGTGAAGGCCCTCGGCGATACGAAAGTGGAGGGCGATCTCGGTTGGTTTTCCGGCGGGAACGTTGACTTGCTCGGGGAACATGAATTCGACGGCGGCGCCCTGGAGGATGGATCGGCTGGTTGAATCGGCCTGGGCGAAGGCGAGCGCGGTCCCGGCAGTTAGAACGCCGGCTAGAAGTGCGAATCTCATGGGCAACTTCGATCGAATCATTTTCTGAGAACATCCCTCAGCGGCTGAAGCCGAATTCATTTTGCTCGCCTTACGGCATGGCTAAGCCATGCCCTTTCAAAACAGCGCCCAGAATGGCTGCGCAAGCAGTCTTCCGAAGACTCTTCCTTCTTCCGCCTATTTGCCTAGCGCCTTCTTGATGTTGTCTTCAATGTCGGACTTTGAGGTCAGGCCTAGCTGGGCGGCGACGACGGTGCCGTTGCGGTCGAGGAAGAACGAGGTCGGCAATTGGTCGAGGCCGCCGTACTGATCGCTGATGCTGTCGCCATCGATCAAGACCGGGTAGGGCATTTTGAGTTGCTGCACGGACTTGGCGATCATCTGCTTGTCCTTGTTCCACGCGGCCATGTCGTCTTTGCCCACGCCGTCGCCTTCGGTGGAGACGCCGAGAATCTCGAAGCCCTGGGACGCGTACTGATTGCGCAGATCGACGAGCCAGGGTGTTTCGATTTTGCAGGGGGCGCACCAGGTGGCCCAGAAATTCACGAGGACGGCTTTGCCTTTGTAGTCGGCAAGAGAGACCTTCTTGCCGCTCAGGTCTTCGAGCGTGAAGGCTGGGGCCGGCTTGCCCATCAGGGGGGACACGTACTTCGCTTCGCCGGTTGAGGCGTCGACGACGAGCTCGCCCTTTGCGGCCGAGGCTGTGAGCCGGTCGGCCTCTTGCTTGCGGTACTCGAAGTTGGCCCAGCCCGCCCAGGCGAACGCGGACAGGATGAATAAGACAACGCAAAGGACGATTGTGTTGCGCTTCAAGGGAGAAGACCTCTTGGGACTATTGTACGAGCAGAGTGGGCGTTTCAATTGTTCGTCGTTTGCGGCAGCTGCAGGGGCTAAAGCCCCTTCATTTTGGTGGCTTTATCGGCCCGACTAAAGTCGTGCCCTGATTACAAAGCGTGAAGCCGAGTTTTTCAGCAGCCTCCGAAGCCCGTACCCTTCAAGAACTGCAGCCCTCAGCGAGAACAGTTCAGCGAGCAAAAAGCGCAGCCCCTTCAAAGCGGCCAAGGGCACATGTGGACGGCCGTAGGGGTGGTACCATCTAGAACCGATGGCAACGAAACCGCAAGAGGATTGCATGACGCCGGCGGAGCTGGTGCGGACGGAAGCGCATGCTCTGCTGGCTCTCGCGGAGCGTCTCGAAGGCCCGATGGCTGAAGGCTTTGCGAACGCCGTCGAATTGATTGTTCGCTGCGGGCAGGGTAAGGGGCGCGTGGTGGTTACGGGGATGGGCAAGAGCGGGATCATTGCGCAGAAGATTGCAGCTACGCTCAGCTCGACCGGGTCGCCGGCGCTGTTTTTGCACCCAGCCGAGGCGGTTCACGGCGATGTGGGCGTATTGATGGCCGGGGATGTGGTGATTGCGCTCTCGGCGAGCGGAGAGACCGAGGAGATTCTGCGCCTGCTGGCTACGCTCAAACGCAAGGGTGACGCGCTGATCAGCCTTTGCTGCAACTTGAATTCGACCCTGGCGACGGCGAGCGATGTGGCGCTGGATTGCAGTGTGGCGCGAGAGGCTTGCGGGCTGAACCTGGCGCCGACGGCGTCGACGACGGCGATGCTGGCGCTGGGGGATGCGTTGGCGGTGGCGGTGAGCCTGCGGAAGGGCTTTCCGCGCTGAGGATTTTGCGGATCTGCATCCGGGCGGCAAGCTGGGCAAGCAGTTGGCGCGCGTCAAGCGACCTGATGCACAAGGGTGAGGCTGTGCCGGTGGTGGGGCTGTCGGCTTCCCTTCCCGACGTGATCTTCGAGATGTCGTCGAAGCGGTTGGGGATCACGACGGTTCAGGAGAACGGGCGGCTGTGCGGGGTGTTTTCGGATGGAGACTTGCGGCGGTTGCTGGAGCGGGAAGGTGGAGCGGCGCTGCTGCGCACGGCGGGCGAAGCGATGAATGCCAAGCCGAGCACGATTGGGGCAGATGAGTTTGCGGCGGCAGCACTAACAGTGCTGGAAGGCCGGAAAATCACTTCGCTGATCGTGGTGGATGCGGACAGGAAGGTGGAGGGCGTGCTGCATCTGCATGATCTATGGGGTCTGGAGTTGATCTAGGGCAGCTGTCAGCTTTCAGCTGTCAGCCTTCAGCTTGGTCGTGCTTAGACGAGATTCGGCGGCAAACCTCTCCGCATAAGGAACGCCTGGCGAGTTCGCGGGCTTCTTGTGAGAACAGACTCGAACCTTTCGAGGTAAGGCCGGCCGGGGGGCACCGCGGCGGGCCATGCTCTGAACATTTAGAATGAAGGCTACCCAGAATTGCCCTGCGTCCGCTGCGAAGCCAGGGTTGCTGCCCCGGCGTTCGCTTTGGGGAGAGGCAGGCGGACGGGAAAGCACGTTTTTACAACCATGCATCGTTGGTCCACGCTCTTTATTCCTACCCTCCGCGAAGCTCCCACAGATGCCGAAGTGGCCAGCCACAAGTTCCTGGTGCGCGCGGGCTATATCCGCCAGCTCGGCGCCGGCATTTACAACTACCTCCCCCTCGGGCAGCGAGCGCTGAACAAGGTGATCGCGCATCGTTCGCGAGGAGATGGACACGATCGGGCAGGAGTTTTATCTGCCGGCGATTCATCCCGCGGGAGATCTGGGAGCAGAGCGGCCGCTGGACGGGCATGGGCGAGAACATGTTTCGCCTGAAGGACCGCAAGGGCGCCGACCTCTGCCTGGGCATGACGCATGAAGAGATCATGACGTCGATGGCGCGCAGCGAACTGCGCAGCTATAAGCAACTGCCGCAGATCTGGTACCAGATTCAGAACAAGTTTCGCGATGAACCGAGGCCGAAGTCGGGATTGCTGCGGGTGCGGCAGTTCACGATGAAGGATAGCTACAGCTTCGACATCGATGCGGCCGGGCTGGACAAGAGCTACAACAAGCACGACGCGGTGTACCGGAAGATCTTCACGCGCTGCGGGCTGAAGTTTGTGGCGGTCGACGCCGATTCGGGGGCGATGGGCGGGAGCGCAGTCGCAGGAGTTCATGGTCTACACCGACGCGGGCGAGGACCTCATCGCGAGCTGCCCGGTGTGCGGATACGCAGCGAACCTGGAGAAGGCGACCTCGCGGCTCGAGCCGATTACGGAGATGGAGCCGACCGGAGATGGGACGCCGGAGCTTGTACATACGCCTGGTTGCGCGGCTATCTCCGACGTGGCGGAGTTTTTCAAGATTTCGCCGGCTTCGGACATCAAGTGCGTGGCCTACATGGCGCTGAAGCGCGGAGCTGCGGGCAAGCCGGACACGTGGCACGGGGTTGCGGCGTTCCTGCGCGGCGATCACCAGGTGAACGAGACGAAGCTGCTGGGAGCGATCGGCGGCGCGGCGGATTTGCGCACCATGCAGGCGGAGGAGCTGACTCAGTATTTCAACGGGCCAGCGGGTTTTCTGGGACCGGTGGGACTGACGCACGCGGCCAAGCCGCTTGAAGAAGGCTTGACGGTGGTGGTCGACAAGTCGCTTGAAGGACGGAAAAACCTGGTGGCCGGAGCAAACAAGCTTGACTACCACTTGCGGAACGTCGTTCCGGGGCGCGACTTTACGTGGACGATCAGTGCCGACATTCGCAACGTGAATGAGGGCGAGGCTTGCCCGCAGGCGGCGGCCGGCGGAAGCCCATGCACGGGAAAGCTTGTCGTGGGCAGGGCTGTCGAAGTGGGGCACATCTTCAAGCTGGGGTACAAGTACACCGAGTCGATGGGCGCACGGGTGCTCGATCCGAACGGGAAAGAAGTGATGCCGATTATGGGGTGCTACGGCATCGGCATCGAGCGGATTCTGACTGCGGCGATTGAGCAGTCGAACGACAAGAACGGCTTCTGGCTGCCGGCTTCGATTGCGCCTTTCACCGTAGTTGTGACAGTGACCAATTCGTCGGATGCGGCGCTTGCCAAGACGGGCGGTGAGCTGGCGACGGCGCTGGAGGCGGCGGGGCTGGACGTGCTGCTCGATGACAGAGACGAGCGTGCCGGCGTCAAATTCAAGGATGCCGATCTAATTGGGATTCCGTATCGCATCAACGTGGGCAAGAAGGCGGCGGACGGCGTTGTGGAACTGGTTTCGCGGGCGACGTCGACTGCCGAGGATCTGCCGCTGCACGATGCGGTGGCGCGCGTGAAGGAGCGGGTTGAGGAAGAGCTGCTCCTGCTGAACGCTGAGGGCCGTTGATAGCACGGGCACGTACTGCTGGATGTTGAGCGGAAGGTTAAGGAGTCGTAGCGATGGCTTTGAAAATCCGATTCGCATGGCCACAAGGCGCGAAGGGTTGGCTGACGCTGCTGCTGCTTGCAACCGGAGTGATTGTAGTGGCGGTTGTGCTCACGGGGGTGAGCGTCGCGAGCTACTTTTATTTCAAGTACGGGCACATTGTGGACGAGCGGCTGAAACAGCCCATCTTTGCGAACACAGCCAAGGTTTATGCGGCGCCGCGCGAGGTTCGTCCCGGGCAGAAGCTCACGGTGCGGCTTATCGCGAATGAGTTGCGCGAAGCCGGCTACACCGATGAAGGCACAACCGCGCATCGCTCGCAGCTCGGCACCTATCGCGGAGAGCGCGAGTTCCATCACGGTGCATCCGGGGCCGGAGTCGTATCACGCACAGGACGGCGCAACGATTCACGTCAGCAGCGGCGTGGTGCAATCGATCAGCGACGATCACGGGCAAGGGCTGGCCAGCTATGAGTTGGAGCCGCTGCTGATCACAGGCTTGAGCGAAGACGCGAACCGCTCCAAGCGCCGCCTGATCACCTACGATGAGATTCCGCAGAACCTGGTGCACGCGGTGCTGGCCATTGAGGATCGGCGGTTCTTTGAACACAGCGGCGTGAACTACGCCAGCATGATGAGCTGGGCATGGCATGACGTGATCGGCGACCGCAAGCATCGCGGCGGCGCCTCCACACTGACCATGCAACTGGCCAAGCTGCTGTTTGTTGCGGACACGGGCACGATCAAGTACAAGATCACGCAGATCATGGTGGCCTTCCACCTCGAGCATCACTTCACGAAGAAGGAGATCTTCGAGGATTATGCCAACCAGGTGAACCTGGGGCAGCGCGGAAGTTTCTCGATTGATGGTTTGGGCGAAGCGGCGCAGGCGTACTTTGGCAAGAACGTCCACCAGCTCGACCTGTCGGAATGCGCCATGCTCGCCGGCATCATTCAGCGGCCGAATTATTTCAATCCGTGGCGCCACGCCGATCGCACCATCGAGCGCAGCAACCTGGTGCTGGATTCGATGGTGGAGACGGGCGCCATCACCAAAGATCAGGCGGAGCGCGCCAAGGCTGAGCCGCTGCACCTGTCTGAGGCAAGCGTAGACGCGAGCGAAGCGCCCTACTTCGTCGATCTGGTGCACGAGCAGCTTCTACAAAAGACTGGGCGAGCGCGACTTCAACCGCGAAGGGCTGCGCATTTACACATCGCTCGATCCGGATCTGCAGCGGGTGGCCACGGCGGCGGTCGACGTCAACGATTCACGTGGTCGACGAGCAGGTGGACCGGCGGCACAAGAGACCGAAGTCGGACTGAGCCTGTATCAGTATCCGCAGGTGGCGCTGGTCGCGCTCAATCCGCATACGGGACAAGTGCTTGCGCTGGTGGGCGGACGCAGTTACGGAACTTCGCAATTGAATCACGCGGTGGCGAAACGGCCGACCGGCTCCATCTTCAAGCCGTTCGTGTATGCGGCTGCATTCAACACGTCGGTTGAAGGCACGGTGCTTGCCCGGGCAGACCGGGCCTTTCACGGAACTGACGATGCTGAACGACGAGCAGACCACCTACGACGTGGACGGGCAGGAGTACACGCCGCGCAATTTTGAAGGTGAGTATCACGACGAGGTGACGGCGCGCTACGCGCTGCAGCAGTCGCTGAACAACGCGACCATTGGCCTGGCGGCGCTGGTTGGTTTCGATCGCGTGCCGCTCTGGCGCGCGATGCGGGCGTGAAGAGCGCGCGCGGCGACTCCCTCGATGGCGATTGGCTCCTATGACGCGACACCGCTGGACATGGCGGGCGCGTACACCATCTTCGCGAATAACGGGCTGCATCATCGACCCGTGGATTGCTGGCCAGCGTGCGCACGCCCACCGGCGACATCATTACCGATTTCACACCCGACGTCGAAGCAGTTGCTCGATCCGCGGGTGGCCTATCTGACGACCGACCTGATGGAGAACGTGATCGACCATGGGACGCGGCGCGGCGAGCGCGCGCTTTGGGCTTCACATCGCCCGCCGCGGGCAAGACAGGGACCGAGTCACGATGCGTGGTTCGCGGGATACACGTCGAACCTGCTTTGCATTGTCTGGGTGGGCAACGACGACTACACGGACATCAAGATTGAAGGCGCGCACGCGGCAGCTGCCGATCTGGGCGGAGTTCATGAAGAAGGCGGTGCAGCTGCCGCAATACTCCGACACGAAGACGTTCTCAGCCGCCGCAGGGTGTGCAGATGGCTTCCATCGACAAGAACACCAATCTGCTTGCCGACGCAGCTTGCCCCGATGACTTCGACGCTGCGTTTCTCGACGGCACGGCGCCGACGGATACCTGCGATCATCCGCCGGACCACCGCAACATTCTGCAGAAGCTCTTTGGGTTGGGCAAGCCGGGTCAATTGAAACGGCGCGGCTCAACCGGCGATGATCGGAACCGTCGGGCATGGGCTGGCAACGGGGACACCAGAACGTGACGCGTGCGTTTAGGCCCTGCATCCGCTTGCGAATCGGCTCGCCACATCGACGGCACCGTTGGCCTGCGCGCCCATACACCCACGAGACTCTCGCCGGGATCGGATGCCGTGCGTTGTGCGCCTGCGACGGCCGCCATACGTAACGATCTGATCGCCTGAGTCTTCAAGGACATTCGCTTTCCAGAGCTTGCGCGCAGTGGCGACGAGCTCTTTGATCTTTGCTGGTGCAATATCGGCAACCTTGGAAAACGGATTCGTGGCAGGTCATGAAACAGATCTCCGACTTGAAGACATTGCCCACGCCGGCAAGCACAGTCTGCTGAAGCAGGACGTTGCCGTCTCTTCCGCAGGCCGCTTCTGCATGCACGCAGCGGCGTTCTTCGGCGTTCGAACTCCTCGCTCAAGCATTCGATGCCTTCCGACGGTATGCGCAGCGCGCGTTCCAATTCGTGTGGCCGGAGCATCTTCGCGACTGGAACGCTAAATCCGACAGCAACGTACTCGCTGTTTTCGAGCACGATGCGCATTTGATTGCGAGGCCTCTGCCAGCGCTCACCGGGGCGATAGATGTGCCAGCTGCCGCTCATGAGCATGTGCGTAGCCAGCGTGCCCCCGCCGGAGAAATGGATAAGAACCCATTTGCCGCGCGACTCGACGTCTTCCACAGTCTGTCCTGCCAGCGGGGTGTCGTCGTCGAAGCGAGTCAGGAAGGGAAAGGTGGAGCGAAATCGGGTGACCGGCTTGCCGAGGAGAGCGCGATTCAAAGCACGCGCAGTGCGAAAGATTGTGTCCCCCTCAGGCATGATCTACTGGACCTCGCCCTGAGATCCCCTCTGCGGCAATCGTGTCGCGAGGAGCCGCGTCCCGTGCGATTATCCAAGCGGAATGCGGCGAAGGTGCATGCCCAGAGGCCCGGGATGGAAGCCAGCGTCCATGAGGAAACGTGCCATGGGATGCGCGGCAACCGGTTGCCCATTGATCGTCGTGATCAGCACGCCCTCATGGCTCGAGGAGCGCATGCGTTCCTGCCCGCGCGTGGAAAGGAAATGCGCCAAGCCCGATGCTGCCTGCGAACGCTCGGGCTCCTCGCCGGGAAGGAAGACCAGCAGATTGGGATTGCCGCGACGAAGCCACGCGACCAGCTGTCCGTTGCGCAGGATCACCTCAGCGTAGGCGGCGCGCGTGAGCACACGAGGCGCGGTTTCGGAGTCCTCTTCGGCGACAGGCAGATCGGGCCACTTCAGGACCGAACCATAGGGATTGGCCGGGTCGGTGGCGGCGAGTTGGACAAACTCGGGCTTCTCATCAGGAGGCGGCATGCGCAGCTGGCGCAGCAGATCAACGGCAGCAGGAAGTGCGAACTGCGTAGCGCCGAGGCCGGCGACGAAGTAGCCGCGGCGAATGCGGCCGCTCTCTTCGAGAGCCTTGAGCACATCGTAGACTGCGCTGAAACCGCCAGGAACGTTTTCTGCGGCAACCTGCTCGCGCAGTAGCACTCCGTAGCGATTCAGCAACTGCAATGCGAGCGCGTGGCTGGCTTCGGTTGCTGTGGGGCGGGGTTCGGCCTGTTTGCGCGAGGCGATCGGGAGCAACGACCAGCGACCTTGCGCTGTGGGCGGCGTGGTTCTGCGCGAGCGGAAAGAGATGCCGGTCTGCATGCGACGCGGAGCGCGCGCAGCTATCCGGCTTGGCGATGTAGGCGCGCAGAGCGTGCAACGAATCGTTGGTGATGAGGCCGCGCCAGACCAGGCTCCACAGCGCCTCAATCGTCTCGCCGGGGTAGCCGCCGCCGAGCGGCCTGATGCAGCGGGTCGAAGAAGCTTGCGCCGGTCGATTCGAGCACGCGCGAGCAGTTTCTCTTCGCGCTCAGTAAGCGGCTCGATCAGAGGACGTGGCTGAAGCAGCAAGCGGCAGTTTGTCGGCGAGGAAGAGAGCGATGCGGCCGTCGCGCTCACCCATGGGCTCGACGCCTGCCCATGCAACCTCGCCCGCGGCGATCAGCGTATCGAGGCCGGCTGGCGCATAGTCAGCAAGGCGAGCGGGAAGGATGGAGCGCTCGAGCAGGGACGCGGGAATGGGCGCGCCCTGCAGGCTCTCGATCGCATCGAGCAAGCCATCGAGATTGGACGCGCCCACGCGACGCGGAGCGACGATGCCTTGCCAGTGGGTCGAGGAAGCGCGCCAGCGTGTGCTGCTCGACGGGCTCGACTTCGCGGCGCAAGCTTGGCAAGCGACTTGCGCCGGATCAGGCGCAGCATCTCCGCATCGCACCACTCGCGATGCAGGCCGCCGGGCAGGAATCCGCCTTCGAGCACGCGGCCCTCCGCCAAGAGCTGGCGCAACGTGTTTTCAACGACCGCGGCATCGATGCCGAAGCGCTCAGCCGACGCGCGCAACGGTGAACGGCCCGTGGGTGCGGCGCATATCTGCGGACCAATTCCAGGACCGGGTGCGCGACCGGCTCGAGCAACGCAGCAGCCAGCCCCGGAGGCAACGGAATGCCGAGGCGCATCGCGATAGCGCGCGGCATCTTCGGCGGCGATCAGGCGCTTTTCGCCGGCGATGCGCAGTTCAAGCAGGCGGCGCGCGCGGAGCAGCCGGTCGACGGAGTCGAGCAGATGCGGGATCGACGACGCGGCGCGCAATCTCCGCGCGCGAAAGATCGCCGAGACGCAGGCAGAGATCGTGAATGCCATCGGCCGAACGCGCACGATGCGTTTCGCGTCAGGCACTGCGCGGTCTCTTCCATCTCCGCGATCGCATCGGCATCGAGCAGTTCGCGCAGGTCCGCTTCACCGAGCAGTTCGCGCAGCTGATCCTGATCGATGGTCAGCGCCTGGGCGCGGCGCTCGGCGAGCGGCGCATCGCTGTCGTAGAGGAAGTTGGCGACATAGCTGAACAGCAACGACGAAGCGAAAGGCGAGGGCTTGCGCGTCTCCACAACATGCACGCGGAGCTGGCGCTGCTCGATGGCGCGCAGGGTCTCAATCAGCGCCGGCATGTCGAAGACATCGCGCAGGCACTCGCGATAGGCCTCGAGCAGCAGAGGGAAACTCGGATAGCGCGACGCGACGCTCAGCAGATCATAGGAGCGCTTGCGCAACTGCCACAGCGGCGAGCGCGCGTCGGGACGGCGGCGCGGCAGCAGCAGAGCGCGGCCAGCGGCTTCGCGAAAACGGCCGGCAAACAGAGACGTGGCGCCGAGCTGACGCAGCACCAGCGCCATGGCTTCGGCGCTTTCAACGAGAAACCAATCCGGATCGGGCGGCTCGTCCGTGTCGGGAAAGCGGAGGACAAATCCGTCATCGCCCCACAGCGTTTCAACTTCAGGCCCACCGGCGGCGCGAATGCGCGCGCTCACGGCCATGGCCCAGGGAATGTGAATGCGGCTGCCGAAAGGCGTGAGCACGCAGACGCGCCAATCGCCGAGTTCGTCGCGGCAGCGCTCAATCACGATGGTGCGATCGTCGGGAACCGCGCCGGTTGCCTCTTCCTGATCGGCGAGAAAGCGCATCAGGTTTTCGGCGGCGCCGGGATCGAGATCGTGCTCGGCGACGAGACGCGTTAACGCAGCCGGCTTGGGCAGCGCGCGCAGTTCGCGCACGAGAGCGCCGATGCGCCGGCCAAACTCCAGCGGCCGACCGGGACCATCGCCCTTCCAGAACGGCATCTTGCCGGGTTCGCCGGGCGCCGGCGTGACCAGCACGCGGTCATGGGTGATGTCGACGATGCGCCAGGTTGAGGCGCCGAGGATGAAGGTCTCGCCGGGATGGCTCTCGAAGACCATCTCTTCATCGAGCTCGCCGACGCGCACGGACTTGCCATCGTTGAAGGCGAGAAACACGCCATATAGGCCGCGATCGGGAATGGTGCCGGCGTTGAGAATCGCCAGGCGCATGGCGCCATCGCGGGCGGTTACGACGTTGCGCACGCGATCCCAGGTGAGGCGCGGGCGCAGCTCGGCAAATTCGTCGGAGGGATAGCGCCCGCTGAGCAAATCGAGCACGCCATCGAATGCGGCGCGGCTCAGGCCACCGAAGGGCGCGGCATGGCGCACCAGTTCGAACAGCGCATCGACACTGACTTCAGGCTTGGGGGCTTCGGCTTTCTTCTGCGCGACGGCTCCCATTCGTCCGAATCTCATTCCGCGGAGTTGGCCGGCTTGCGCCTCGGCGCGCCTGGGTCGGCTTGCGGTTCAGCGGCGACTCCGGCGGATGCGCCACGATCGCGACGAGCTGCTGGCACAGCACATCGAGCGGATTGCGCGGGATAGCGCGTGGACTCGATGTGGCCCTCGTGCATGGCCCGCGTCACGGCGGCGCAGGCTACCAGGTCGGCACGATATTTCGGAAACAGAATTCCTTCGCTGACCGCGTCGACATGGTGGCCGGCGCGCCCGATGCGCTGCATGCCGCTGGCGACGGAGGGTGGCGCTTCAATCTGAATCACCAGGTCGACTGCGCCCATGTCGATGCCCGAGTTCCAGGGTGGAGGTGGCGCAGAGCGCGCGAATTTGTCCTGCCTTGAGCTGCTCTTCGATCACCGATCGCTGCGCGGCAGCCAGCGAGCCGTGATGGGCACGGGCGATGGGTTCGCCGGCAAGTTCATTCAGCGCGCCTGCCAGGCGCTCGGCAACCTGGCGGCTGTTGACGAACAGGATGGTCGAATTGCGCGCCCGAATAATTTCGAGCAAGCCGCGGATGAATTGCGCTCCAGATGGATACGCGCTTAGGCGCTTGCGAGGCAGGACCGCTGGGAAGGTTCTCCTGCTCGCCGAGCCGCGCCATGTCTTCGACCGGAACCTCGATGCGCAGCTTCAGCTGCTTGCGGGCGCTGGCATTGACGATGGTTACGGGGCGATAGTGCAAGAGGTTCGAGCGGCAGCTCATTCGGCGACCAGGCGGTTTCGAGTGCCTGTACCAGCAGTCCCGCAGGGACTGAGGCTGAATCATCTCAGTTTGCGTGCTCCGCACCATTCAGGCAGCTCCGGCTAATCACGCGGGTCCGTCTCGCACCGCGGTCCGATGCGCCAGCTGGCTTCGCAACGCCGCCGAGAAAACGCGCTACTTCTTCCAGGGGCCGCTGCGTTGCGGAAAGCCCGATGCGCTGCAGTCGGCGCTTTTGTCAGCGCTTCGAGCCGCTCCAGGGTGAGCGACATGTGCGCGCCGCGCTTGGTGGGAACGAGCGCGTGGATTTCGTCGATGATGACGGTGTCCACGGTGCGCAGTGCTTCGGACGCTTGCGAGGTCAGCAGAAGTAGAGCGACTCCGGGGTGGTGATCAGAATTTCGGCAGGGTGGCGCGCGAATTTCGCGCGTTCGCGTCTGCGGCGTATCGCCGGTGCGCACGCTGATGGTGGGCTCGTGAAAGTCAACGCCCTGACGCCGCGCCATGTTGGCGATGCCGGCCAGGGGCGAGCGCAGATTGCGCTCCACGTCGACGGCGAGCGCCTTAAGCGGCGAGATATAGACGATGCGGCAGCCCTGCTTCGCTTCCTCTTCACGGCATGAAGCATGAGGCGATCGAGGCACCACAGAAAGGCGGTGAGCGTCTTGCCGGTACCGGTGGGCGCCAGGATCGCGGTACGGTGACCCGATGCCGCGAACCGTGTGAATTCAGCGCGGCTCACCTCCCCCGCTTCGAAGCTCTGGTAGCGCAAGTAACCAACATAGACCTCCATCACATTGGAGGAGCCCTCAAAATCCAGCCCCCAAACGCGGTCTAAGATCAGTTCACGTGTGAGGACCTGGCGTGGTCGGCGCAAAAAGAGCGCGAGCAGTTCGTATTCGGTCGGTGACAGTTCGATCTCGCGGGAGCCTCGATGAGCGACGCGCGTACCGGTATCCAGTTCGACATCGGCATAGCGCAGCACTTCGTGGCGCTCCTCCTGACTGCGCCGCAACAACGCTTTGACACGCGCCAGCAACTCTTCGGGCGCGAATGGCTTGACCAGATAGTCGTCTGCGCCCGTCTCCAAACCTTTGACCCGATCTGCCACGGCGTCACGGGCAGTGAGCATAAGAATTGGTACGTTATCACCTGCTGCCCGCAGTCGCCGCGCCACTTCCAAACCATCCAGACCCGGTAACATAATATCCAACACAATAATATCTGGCGGACGTTCGAGGGTACGGGTCAATGCCTCGCTTCCGCTCACGGCGATGGCAACGCTATAGCCTTCATATGCCAGTATGCGCCGCAGTACGTCCGGAATGCGCGGATCGTCATCAACGACAAGAATATGCGCTTTCATGATTTGCT
>CAWJUW010000019.1:0-18330 GCA_963846095.1 uncultured Acidobacteriaceae bacterium | reverse complement strand
GTTCCGTGGGGTTGGAACTGTTTCGCGCCCGCGATGTGGATTCCCATGATTGAAGAGCCGCTGATTCGCTCGTACGATGCGCTGAATCGCGGCAATCACTCGCAGTTCGTAGTGGGTCATTTGAAAGCGGGTGTAACGCGGGCGCAGGCCGAGGCGGATCTGAACTCCATCGCCGCATGGATGGCGAAGGCGTATCCCGCCGACGATGCGGGGCTCAACTTCACGCTGGCCAAGCCCGGACTGCTCGGCGACATGCTGGGCCGGCCGGCGCGCGCATTCATCGGCGGCCTGATGCTGTTCGCAGGGCTGATTCTGCTGGCGGCATGCGCGAATCTGGGCAGCCTGTTTGCTGCGCGCACGGCCGACCGCGCCAAGGAGACCGCGCTTCGCCTGGCGCTGGGCTCGCGGCGCGGAGCGTTGCTACGCCAGATGCTTACCGAGGCCCTGTTGGTTTCCGTGGCCGGCGGAGCGCTTGGCCTTGCCGGAAGCGTCGTGCTTCTACGCGTGCTGAGCGGGCGGCAACTCATCGCCGATTTGCCCATCAGCCTGCCCGTCAATCCCGACATCTCCACCTATGCCATGGCGCTTGTGCTTGCGCTGGGGAGTGGCTTGCTGTTTGGCATGATCCCGATCCGGCAAGTGCTCCGCACCGATCCATGGCTGGTCATCCGCACCGGCATGAGCGGAGACGCGGGCCACAAGCGGCTCTCCTTCCGCGATGTCCTGCTGGCGATTCAGATCGCTATCTGCGCGGTCCTGGTCACCTCTTCGCTGGTCGCGGTGCGTGGCCTGGCGCGCGCCCTGCACAGCAACTTTGGCTTTATGCCGCAGAACGTGCTGCTGGTGGCGACCGACCTGAACCTCTCCGCGTACAGCAAAGATCGTTTGCCCGGGATGCAGAAGCGCATGCTCGATGCCGCGGCAGCGGTGCCGGGCGTGACCTCGGTCGGATTCATCACCACGGTGCCTCTCAACTTTGGCGCCGGCGACGGACTCGTGTACAGCGACGCGACCACAGATTTCCGGCCCACCAACGCCATCGCCGACGCCATGAATTACAACATCTCGCCGGGCTACATGCAGACCGCGGGCACGCGTCTGCTGGCGGGCAGAGATCTGACTGCGCACGATGACAAGGACGCGCCGAAGGTCGCGCTGGTGAATCGCCAGTTTGCCGTGAAGGTGTTTGGCTCGGTGAACAAGGCTGTCGGCGGTCACTTCAAGTTCTTTAATGGACAGAGAGCCGAAGTGGCCGGCGTGGTCGAGGATGGCAAATACCGCACGCTGACCGAAGATCCATTTGCAGCGATGTTCTTCTCGTACCAACAGCAGCACTCCAGCGATACATGCATTCTGGTTCGATCGAATCAGGACCCTGCGACGATTACCCGGGCCACGCAAAATGCAATCCATCAGCTGGATACTTCGCTGCCGCTCACGATCAGGACGTGGAATGAGTCCATGGGCACCGCACTTTTCGCTCCGCGGGTTGCGACGCTGGCTCTGGGAGCACTGGGCATCCTGGGCGCGATGCTGGCCATTACGGGAATCTTCGGCCTGGCGGCCTATACGGTAAGCAAACGCCTGCGCGAGATCGGCATTCGCATGGCGCTCGGCGCCAAGTGGGATGCGGTTCTGCGCGCGTCGCTGGGACGGGCGGTCATGGTGCTGGGCATCGGCTCGGCCGCCGGGCTTGTGCTCGGCCTGCTCGCAACGCGGCTTCTTTCGTACATCGTGTACCAGGCAGGCCCGAAAGATCCGCTGGTGCTTGCCGGCGCCGTTCTCAGCATGCTGCTGGTCGGCCTGGTGGCGGCGTGGATTCCGGCACAGCGCGCGCTCCACGTGAATCCGATCATCCTTCTGCGCGAGGAGTAATCGGGAAGAAACTGCTCGGCGTGGGAGTGGCTCAATTCCCATGCCACACGCGTCGAACCGATGCGGAATGCCGCGAGTGATCTGCGAGAATCTAGGTGTCGCGGTGTCGAACAACGAGAATTGCACAAGTGGCGAGGATTGCGGTGATGCCGAGACTGGCTGCCAGGCCGGCTGCGGGGATGGTTCCGTGAAGCAACTGCGTCTGCGGATCAATGCAATCCGCGGCG
This sequence comes from uncultured Acidobacteriaceae bacterium, assembly GCA_963846095.1. Lineage (GTDB taxonomy): Bacteria > Acidobacteriota > Terriglobia > Terriglobales > Acidobacteriaceae > Telmatobacter. Next base: position 16,228 of record CAWJUW010000019.1, on the reverse strand, counting down.
CTCATCACGTCGAAGAGGTTCCAGCCTGGAAAGATATGCGCCTTGTAGCTGAAGAAGACCGTGGTGATGAGGCAAAGGCTGACGACGGGCGTCGAGAACTCGCCCGCGAATATCTCGGAGAGCAGCAGACCGATGGCGGGAAGCACAAGTCCTGCGACGCTCATGAGTGCGCCAAATGCGATTGCCTGGCTCAGTGGATAGGCAACGCCTGCGAAGTGGGAGACCAGTGGGATCAGCAAAGCCGAAGCGATGCCCAGCGCGATGGATTGCGCACAGGCAATGGCCGCGCGCACCAGAAACAGTTGCGATCGACGCACCGGCAGGCCCAGAGTGAACAGCGCCGTGCCGGCGGCGGTCTCGCGGGCCAGGCCGCCAAATGTGAGGACGACTGCCGTGAGCACCCACAGGCCCTGCAGAGCATAGTGGAAGAACCCGCTCCAGACGTAGACGGAATACGAAAGCGGCTTGTCGGGGAAATGGGCGTTGTGGCGCGCGATGTATCCGGGCGCAGTGGCAACGCCGTAGATCACGAGCGCGGCGAGCAACACGAAGGCCGCAGCGAAGCGTGCCTGGGATTCTCGCCAGTATCGCCAGGCAAGAGCACGCCATACAAGAGCAGGCCAGGTCCCGCCACGCCGGCTGCTTCGCGAAGTTGAGTCAGTAGTCAATGCGATCTCCATAGGCCGCGGCGGCGCTCCAGCACAAAGCTGTGAGCATCCACGTGAAGAGCAACGTGAGCCACGGAGTGGTGGCCCATGTCAATTGCCATGGGCCTGCCATGGCGTGCGCAAAATCAAGGTTGGCGAGCCAGCTGGTCTTGCCCAGGTAGCGAAGATGCTGCATGTAATTCTGCAAGAGCAGATAGGGCACGCCGAGCACGACGAGCGTGATCAGCAGCGACAGGTACTCGCCGGGAAACAGCGTGTAGCACAAGTTTCCAACGGCAATGAGAAACACGCCTGCGCCCACCATGAGCGCCGTGTGCAGCAGAACCTGCGCCAGCGAGAACGATTGATGAATGACGGCGGAGCCGACGATGACGACAACGACGGCGAAGAGGCTGAGCGCCACGCTCTCAAGGAACGCCATGGTGAGGCGCGTGGCGAGCCATCGCCTGCGGCTCACAGGCAGGCCCAGGCTGAAGAGGGCCGAGCCTGAGCTCTTCTCGCAGATCAGTCCGCCAAAGGCGAAGAGTATGGCGAACAACGCCCACACCTGCTGCAGATAGTTGTCGTAGAGATAGTGCCACAGATACCAACCATAGTTGTGCACGGCCAGTGTCATCCAGGCAAGGTGGTAGCCCTTGGGGTCGGCGAGTTCCTGCGCCCACCACTTGGTGAGCCACGCATGCTGCTGCATATTGAAGACGCAGACGATGGTCGCCGCGACCAGGCTGGCAAAGAAGCGTACGCGTGTCTCGATCCAGGCTTTGTAGAGAAGCATCTTCATGAGCGTGCTCTCACTTTTTCAAGGAATATCTCTTTCAGCGAGATGGGCAGCACGTCGATGGTGGCGGCGCGCAGCATGCGCATGTGCTCAGTAATCGAGTCGAGGTTGCGGCTGGTGATGAGAGAGACGGTGCGTCCCTCGAGGCGCACGCGCTCAATGCCGGGAAGGCGAAAATCGCGCTCTTCCACCGGCTCGGGAAAGACGGCCTGAATCTGCCGGTATTGTTCCTTCACCTGATCCATGGGTGCGTCGAGAACGAGCTTGCCGCGATCGATCATGAGCACGTGATCGGCGACCTGTTCGACTTCGGCAATCTGGTGCGAGGAGAAGAAAACGGTGGTGCCCTGCGCTGCAAGCGCAACCACGATCTGCAGCACGTCTTCGATGGCGACGGGATCGAGGCCTTCGGTCGGCTCATCGAGGATGAGCAGTTTGCAGCCGCGCGCGAAGCCGAGCAAGAGAGCAAGCTTGGTGCGCATGCCCTTCGATAATTGGCGGACGCGGCGATTGAGTGGCAGCTCGAAGCGTTCCAGGAGGCGCTGCTCGAACTCGTCATCCCACGTTGGAAAGAATGATCGCGTGAAACGAATTATTTCCGCCACGGTCATGTAGTCGTAGAGGCGCTTGTCTTCGGCGACAAACGCAACCTGTTCGCGGATGCGCAGGCTCTCGCGCTCGTTATCGATGCGGTGACCGAAGACGCTGCCGGTGCCGGACGTGGGATGAATCATGCCGAGAAGCATCTTGATGGTTGAGCTTTTGCCGGCGCCGTTCTGTCCGAGGAACGCGCAGACGGAGCCCTGCTGCACACCGAGCGTGAGGCCCTTCACCGCTTCGTGGTTCCCATAGGTTTTCTTCAGGTCGTAGGTTTCGATTACGGCTGCCACAGCTACCTCCGTTGGAACTCGGCGGCCAGCTCGGCTTCGACGAGACGCCGGATTTCGCCTGCATTGAGTCCCTGCTCTTTGAGCTTTTCGACAAATTCGCGAACCAGATGCTGGGCGTCGCGCATCTCTGCCGGCTTCGCATTCCGCCGGCGCGCCGCGACAAAGACGCCCAGACCGTGACGGATTTCGAGAACGCCTTCGTTCTCCAACTCGCGATAGACCTTGATGACGGTGTTGGGATTGATGACCAGGTCCTCAGCGAGTCCACGGATCCCCGGCAACTGGTGGCCCGCGGAGAAGGCGCCGGTCTCGATGGCGTGACGAATCTGTTCCTTCAACTGCACGTAGATGGGAACACCGGAGGACGGGTTGGGCTTTCTCAGCACTGTGCTACAGAGATAGCACAGTAGAACTCGCGAGTCAAGGGAGCAGCTCGTTCGAGCTAGTTCGATGAGCGCATGGGCGATTTGGCGACGAATCGGTTCTATGCGCCCCAGGCCGATTCGGTGGCCCGTGCCAGGTCCTGATCACCGGCCAGAGTTTTCCTTCTGCGACGTAACTTGCAGCGTGTATCCTTCGGTCAAAATCCAGCTTTTCAGTCTTCGCTTTTTGTTGGAGTGTCGATGGTCACCCGGCGGGAATTCATCCAGGCTTCCGCTATGCTCGGCGGAGTCGCAATTGGCAATTCTTTGCGTCCTTTGCGCGCTCTAGAAAAGGACTCAGCGGCAAAAGATCCGATCGTGACCACGGCCCTGGGCAAGTTGCGAGGCTTGCATGCAAACGGCGTCTACTCGTTTAAAGGCATTCATTACGGTGCCTCCACTGCGGGTCAACACCGTTTCCAGCCGCCTGTTCCTGCGAAACCTTGGACGGGCATACGCGATGCGTACAAGATTGGACCGCCGGCGCCACAGGTTCTCGACTATGGAGGATTCTGGACCGGCCTTTCCGGGCCGGGAAGGATAAGCGAAGACTGTCTTGTGCTCAATGTCTGGACACCCGGTTTGAGTGCGGGGGAGAAAAGGCCGGTGATGGTCTGGCTCCACGGGGGAGACTTCGGAGTCGGTTCCGGCGGAGCCACTCTCTATGATGGAGCGAATCTGGCTGCGAAGCACGATGTTGTCGTTCTGACCGTCAATCATCGCCTTAATCTCTTTGGCTATCTCTATCTGCACAAACTGTGTGGGGACAGATTCGCCGATTCAGGCAACGCCGGCATGCTCGATATCGTGCTGGCGCTCGAGTGGGTCCGCGACAATATCGCGCAGTTCGGCGGCGACCCTGCCAACGTGACGCTCTTCGGTCAATCGGGCGGAGGATATAAGATCAGCACGCTGATGGCCATGCCTTCCGCCCGGCAATTGTTCCATAAGGCGATCATTCAGAGCGGCTCCGCACTGCGCGTGGACTTCGCACAGGAGGCTGACGCCCTGGCAGGCAAATGCCTTGCGCAACTCAACGTCTCACCGAATCGCATCGACGATCTCATCGCTCTTCCTGCAGATCAGGTCATCGCGTCGTTGCAGAAGATGAAGCCAGAACCCTTCTTCAACTTCGCGCCAGTGGTCGATGGCAGATCCCTACCGCGCCAACCATTCACTCCCGATGCGCCGGCCGGCGCCGCAGATGTGCCGATGCTGATTGGCACCAATCTCAATGAGACCACCAGCCTCGACGGCGATTTCGATCCCAGCACCTTCTCGCTCGACACCGCAAAATTGAGAAGCAGGCTGAAGAGTCATCTTCGCACGGAGGATGGATCCAAGGTGGATGCGCTGATCGCCGAATACCAGAAGGAACGGCCAAACTCCACACCGAGCGAAATCTACTTCGCTGTGACGACCGACGCCGATTTTCGCCTGGATGCCATCACGCAAGCCGAGCGCAAGGTGGCCCAGCACGCTGCTCCAGCGTTCATGTACCTGTTTGAATGGCCCTTGCCGATGGAGAGAGGAAAGTTCAAAGCAGCGCACGGCGCCGAGATCCCGTTTGTCTTTGACAATCTGGACAAAGCCCCCAAGTGGGAAGTAGCCAGGAGCGAGATGAACCAGCGGCTTGCCGATCGAGTGAGTGGAGCGTGGGCTGCTTTTGCCCGCACGGGCAATCCCAACCACGCCGGTCTGCCTGACTGGCCAGCTTACGACCCAAAAACACGCGCCACAATGATCTTCAACGACGAGTGTCGCGTGGTGGGCGATCCTGGTGCAGCGGAACGCCTGACTCTGGGTGCTTTGCGCGGATCGTAGGATAGTCCAGCCTTACAGGCTCGACTCTCAAGTGTTGCATTCAGGCAGGGCGAAATTCAGGTATTGACTCACGGGATGAATGGCGGAGGATTCGGGGGTTCGGGGAGCTGCTTTGATCCCTGAACCCCGATCGCTGGTTCGTGTTTACTGCAGACCCCATTCGGTGCGGAGATCCTGGGAGTTGGCGGGAGGCACGAGCGAGGTCTCGCCGCGCGTGGCGGCGTCGTGGGCGCGCATGAGCTCGATGTAGATGGCTTCGATGTCGGCGCAATCTCTGCTGCTGATGGGGAATTCGGGGTTGGGAAAGTTCGTCATGGTGCGCCTCCCTTGAAACTCCTGCTGCTTTGAACACGAATTATGCACAGTTAGTTGTGCGGCCTCTGGAGTGTGCGTTTCCTCCCGTTGAAAGCACAGAGGTTAGTACGCACCTGACTTTGGGTTGTTCCCTGAATTTGGGTGGATCGGGAACAGCGTCGGCAGTTTCGCCTCTAACCAGAACGCGCTATTGCACGCCGTGCAGGGACATTGCAGTCGCGGTCAGAGGTTCGTGCGCGGCGTTTTGCGGCGGCCGCTGCCGGATGCCAGGGTGTAAGTAATTTATTTACAACTACATGCCTTTACCTTCTGCGTTCTTGCTCTTTTTTGCCGGGTTGAGGACAAAACGGAAGGGGGAGGGGTACCTGGGCTCCCAAGAGATCCGAGTTTCGTGCTCTCCCACCCTTCGCTAGAAAAAAGCGAAGGATGGGGCACCCGGCGACACAGGGGGGAGGGGGGAGGGGGGTCCCCCCCCGGGGACCCAGGTAAGCAGGTCAGGAGCCGCGCGACGGGCCGCGGATCGGAACGGAAAAATCTGCTCTGGATTCAGATTGCGCTCAACGGGCCAAATTCTCTGCAAACTCCGGGCAGAAATTTCGCGGAAGAATGCCGAACCGGCTCACAGGGAAAAGAGAAAGGGCGTCCGCGATGCGGACGCCCTTGAATGATGCTGGACGGGACTAGGCTACTTCTTTTTGGGGGCCTTGTAGGTCTGGTCCACGGTGGTGTTGAAGCCGGCCAGAATGCCCTTCACTTCTGCGGCATAGGGGCCATCGGGCGCGAGCTGGAGATATTTCTGGTAAGCCTCGAGGCATCCCGGAGGCGGGCTGCAGCTTGTGGGTCTTGTCGTCCATGGTGGTCTTCTGCACAAGGCCATTGCCTTTGAGGTAGTAGAGAATCGCCGCGTTGGGATCGGCCGCGATGGCCTTTTCGGCCGCCGCTACCTGCGCGTCGGCCTGGTTGGCCTGGAAGAAAATCACGGCCTCATTCTTCAGGTAGAAAGCGGCCTGGCTCGGATTCGCCTTGGCGGCGGCATCGTACGCGTCGTTGGCTTCCTGAATCTTTCCGGTGCGGGCGTAGACTTCGCCCAGACCGCTATTGGCAAGGCCCTGGACGGCGGGAGTGGGCTTCTTGGAGTTTGCCTCGAGATCGAGAACCTTCTTGAAGCTGGTGGTCGCGTCGTCGTACTGCTTCAACCCGACCTGTGCCTGGCCGAGCTGGGCCCAGAGAATCGACGCGTCCGGCTTGGCGGCGGTGTCTTTCTGCATGAGGGTCTCGACCTCGGTGTACTTGGCCTTCTTGATCTCGGCGGTTTTGGCATCGACGTCGGCCTTCGAAGCGCCGGTACCGAGCTGCTGCTGCGCGGTGGCGGCGGCATTGTCGGCATCCTTGACGTCCTGGGTCACCACGCGCAGGTCGGAGTTGAGGTTCTTGATCACCTCATTGGCCTTCATCGCGTCGGCGTTGTGCTTCTTCAGGTCTTCGAGCTGCTTTTTCTGGTCCGCGGGGAGAGCGTCGATGTACTCCTTGCGGGACATGTCGATGTCCTGCACCACATCCTGACCCTGGAGAACCGTGACCTTCTCGACGTGATCGGCTTCCTTGTCAGGGGCCATGCCGGGAGTGCGATAGACGAGCCGGTAATTGCCCGGAGGGACTTCGGCGGAATAGTTGCCGCTGGCGTCGACAGTGGCCGTGCCCTTGTCGGTAGTGGTAGCTTTGAGGCCCGGTCCCGAGGCCTGACCCACGGCCACCAGGCTCACGGTGCCGCCGTTCTGCGGCGCGCCGGTGGGGTTAGTGACCACGCCGTGGATTTTTCCTGTAGGACCGCTGGGCGCCGCTTGCGTGGCCGCCGGCGCGGGCGTCTGTGCGAATGCGGGCAAGACGGCGAGTGTCAGGACGCCGGCCCAAAGTGAGATGGTGCGTTTCATTGGTCTTCTCCTTGGGAGCCGCGGAAACGACGCGATCCGCTTGCTCAAAAAATCTAGATTCAAAAACCGCGCCGCGAGTTCGCCGAGGCAATTCCGCGTGGCGCGTCAGGTGGAACAGCCGAACCGCATATCCTGCCTGAACATGAGCTATTTGGCAACCGCAATTTGCGCCGCCAACTTCCATACTGCCGCAGAGCGCGTGTTGCAGCCGTTGCGATCAGCAGGACCCAAGTTAAATCCATTGGACCAGCCAATACAAGGGCTTGTGGCAGGATGTGCAACGCGTGACCCTACGAAGCGGTGGGACGGATCGGACGACGCTTTGGACGCACGCGTGCAAGGGGATTTCTCGCGCGCATGGCCCTGGATATCACCGATGACGTCCAAGGTTCCATCGTAGTGGGGTTGGGACGCTGCGAAATGTGGTGCAGATCACAGCGTGCGGAAGATCTGCTGCCTGGCGCGGCCTCTAGAATGGGCTCATGGCTACCGTGATCCGGGCGGCCAGCCCGGCAGATGTTCCACAAATCCTCGCTTTCATCCATGCGCTGGCTGCTTACGAGCGGGAACCGGATGCCGTGACCGCGACGGAAGCGGATTTGATGCGGGATGGATTCGGGGCGCAGCCGTTCTACTTTTGCCTGATCGCCGAACACGATGGACGACCGGCAGGTTTTGCCTTCTACTTTTTCAACTACTCCACGTGGAAGGGCAAGCCGGGGCTTTATCTCGAGGATCTTTTTGTCGAGCCGGAGTTTCGCGGACTGGGGATCGGCAAGGCTTTGCTGGAGCGGGTGGCGGCCATCGCGGTGGAGAAGGATTGTCCGCGCCTGCAATGGGAGGTTCTCGACTGGAACACGCCGGCCATCGACTTTTACCGGGCCATGGGCGCGGAGTTTCTGGATGAGTGGCGGAACGTGCGGGTGTCGGGCGAGGCGCTGCGCCGGCTGGCTGGCGTTGGAGCAGCGAGGAGCGAGGGCGGCCCGGCGCTGAGCCGGGAGCCTGCGCCGGAGGCATCGCATTGAAGGTCCGCGTGATTGGCGGCGGGCTGGCGGGGCCGGAGGCAGCGCTGACGGCGGCACGCTTCGGGTGCGCGGTCGATCTCTACGAGATGCGGGCGGTGGTCGAGGGCGCACCGCGGCTGACTCCTGCGCACCAGACGACGGACTTTGCCGAACTGGTGTGCTCGAATTCACTGAAGAGCGAATCGCCGTACACGGCGCCGTGGCTCCTGAAGCAGGAGATGCGGCGCGCGGGGTCGGCGCTGTTGCAGATTGCGGATGCGACGGCGGTGCCGGCAGGGCATGCGCTGGCGGTCGATCGAGTGGCTTTTTCAAGCCGCGTCGGCGAGGCGATCGAGGCGCAGCCGCTGATCCGCGTGATTCGCGAAGAAGTGACTTCGCTGGAACAGACCCGATGGCACGGATCTGACCATTGTGGCAACGGGACCGCTGACTTCAGACGCGCTGAGCCGCGAGATCGAGCGAATCACGGGCTCGGGGCATCTGGCGTTCTACGATTCGATTTCTCCCATTGTCGATGCGGAGACGATCGACATGGATCGGGTGTACATGGCGGCGCGGTGGGACAAGGGCACGGCCGACTACATCAACTGCCCGATGAATCGCGAAGAGTACGATCGCTTTCTCGATGCGCTGCTGGAGGCCGAGGCGGCCGAAGCGAAGGAATGGGAGAAGCTGGAGTACTTTGAGGGCTGCCTGCCGGTGGAGGTGCTGGCGCGGCGCGGGCGCGATACGTTGCGCTTCGGGCCCATGAAGCCGGTGGGGCTGCGCGATCCGCGAACCGGCAAGACGCCGTGGGCGGTGGTGCAATTGCGCAAGGAAAATCTGCGCGCCGACAGCTACAACCTGGTGGGATTTCAGAACCACCTCAAGTTCGGCGAGCAGGCGCGGGTTTTGCGGCTGATTCCGGGGCTGGAGAATGCGCGGTTTCTGCGCTACGGGCAGATCCATCGGAACACGTACATCCGGTCACCGCTGCTGCTGGATACGAATCTGCGGCTGAAAGCGGAACCGCGGATTTTGTTTGCCGGTCAGATTTCCGGCGTCGAGGGATATACCGAGTCGATTGCGACCGGGTTGCTGGCGGGGCTGTATGCAGGCGCTCTGGCGCAGGGCGCGGAGCCGGCAGCGCCGCCGCGTCGCACGGCACTGGGGTCGCTCGTTCACTACATCACGCATGCTGACCCGAAGGACTTCCAGCCGGCGAATATCACGTTCGATTTGCTGGAGCCGCTGGAGGAAGAGACGCGCAGGAGAATCCGCGACAAGAAAGAGCGGCATAAACTGGTTTGCGAGGGTGCGCTGGCTGAGTTCGACGAGTGGTGGCAGGCCATGCCGCGGGTTGGGGCGGAACTCCCCGCTTAGCATTTGCGTATTTGAACAGGACGAGTTGTTCGCTGGAGAGACTTCGATGCTTGCGATCTCAGCTGCCGATGCCGTTTCGCTTGCCGTTCAACGGACCCGAGATTTCTTGTTCCGACCCTTCAACTGGGGTTCGTATCTGAAGCTCGGCCTGGTTGCGATCATCACGGAAGGCCTGTTCAGCAACCCGAATAGTAGTTCATCGCACACGAAGGGGCCCTCCGGTGGTGGAGGACCGGTTTTTTCCCCGCCTCATTTTCCCGTTCAATGGATCGTAATGGGAATCTTTGCGGTGGCACTGATGGCGTTTGTCGGGCTGGTGATCTTTTACCTGGTGACGCGGTTGCGGTTTGCCTACTTCCATTGCCTGGTCCACAACACGCGAGGAATCGGCCCAGGATGGTTGTTCTATCGCGAACAGGCATGGCGATTCTTTCTGCTGAACGTGACGATCGGCGTTTGCTACCTGCTGCTGATGGGATTGACGGCGATTCCGTTCATTGGCGGGTTTCTCCGCTTGTTTCACGGGATAAAGGAATCCGGTCATCCGGACATTGGCCTTTTGCTTTCGCTGGTCCTGCCCTTGATTCCACTCTTTCTTCTCTTCCTTCTCGTGGGCGTGGTTTCGGACGTTGTTTTGCGCGACTGGATGATGCCGCACTATGCGCTGGAGAATGCAACGGCCGGGGAAGCGTGGTCGCGGGTGCGTGCAGCGATCAGCGCAGAGAAGCGGCAGTTTATTGTGTATGCGATTTTGCGGCTGATTCTTCCCACCATCGCGATGGTCGCCGTATTCATGCTGCTGATCATCCCGGGATTGGCACTGGGTGGATCGGTGGCAGCGGTCGAGTTCGGTTTGCATTCTGCGTTTGCCGATGCGTCGGGTGCGTCGGCGCTGGTTGGCACTCTGCTTGAGGTGTTCTTCGGCGTACTCGCTTTTGCGTTTGCCTTGCTGGTGGGTATTTGCATTGGCGGACCGTTGAGCACCGGGCTTCGTGAGTATGCCCTGGTGTTCTACGGCGGGCGGTATCCGGCGCTGGGAAATATTCTGTATCCACCGGTTCCAAGCAGAGCCGCCTGAAGGCGGCTAGCTGCATGAGCCTCCGCCGGCCAAAGAGCGATGCATCGTTGAGCGGTAACCGCAGGCGCCGATTGGATCGTGCGCTGTGGTAGCCTAGACCGGTTTCGGAGCTAAGGAATGAAGGTCTATTCTGCTTCGGAGGCGGTGTGGCCCGCGCTGGAGCGGACGTGGCACTACCTTTTCCGAAGCTTCGATCTGGAACGGTTTTTGAAGCTGTCGATGGTTGCCACTCTCTGCGAGGGGTTCCTGATCAGCTTCAGGTTTTATGTTCCTGAATCTTTTCCGTTCGACGTTAACCTGGGCGCGGTGCGATCTTTTCTTTTCGCGCCTGCGTTTCTTCCGGTCACGATCTGTGCTGCGATGGCGCTCTTCCTGAGCGCCGTTTACCTGTACTTTCTGCTGACGCGTCTTCGCTTCGCATTTGTCCACTCGCTCATTCATCAGACGGTGCGGATGCGCAAGGCGGCGCGGCTTTACAACCTCGAGGCGGACAGGTTTTTCACGGGATGCATGGCGGTCTGGCTGGTGTTCCTGATGGCGGTCGCGGGGGTCGTTGTGCTGGTGGTTATTTCGGCATACACGGTTTTCACGGTGCGAACGCCTGAGGGCAAGCTCGATGCGGGAAACTTCCTGTTGCTGTTTCTGCCTTGCATGGGGGCAGCCTTCCTCCTGATTCTGGCTGCGGCCAGCGCGCACGTGGTGCTGAACGACTTCATCTTTCCGCACATGGCGATTGAAGGATTGACGTTCCGCGCGGCGTGGGCGGCGGCACGCGAGCGGATGAAAGCAAACCGGGAGACGTTTCTTTCGTACTTCATTCTTCGCCTGGGGATGCCGATCGCCGCGAGCATTTTGTTGGGCCTGGTGGCATGGCTCGCGGGCTGGCTGATTTTCGGCTTGCTGCGGATGTCGGCAGGTGGATTTGTGGCCATGCTGGACGGAACGAGCGACCTGCGCGCGGTTCTGCTGATCGGGATCGAGCTGTTTTTCCTGGTGCTTGGCGTAGGCGCGGGGATTCTGCTCGCTGTGGCGTTTGGCGGCCCCATCGGCGTCTTCACGCGAAGCTATGCGCTTGTCTTCTATGGCGGACATTACAAACCGCTCGGCAACCTGCTTGCGCCGGAGATGCCGGCTGCGGATGCAATCGCATACGAGGAGACGGAGCAAAGGCTCGCCGGCTGAATGCACCGAATTCGCGGCATTGCATGGGGAAATGAATCATTGCGCGCATGGAGCCGATGCAACGAATAGCGGCCGTGGTGAGTCAATAGAAACGGGCACGGGGGATGACGGTCTTGTCGGAACCACTCTCAAACCCGGCGGTCGCGTTGGCATTGCGGGTGGTGCTGGGCGGCTATTTGATCTTCATGTCGCGCCGGTTCTACGCCGATCCGACGGGATACTTTCGCAAAGTTTCGCGCGGAACTCTCGATATGCGATGGCTTGCTCCCCTGGTGCGCGGCTTATCGTGCTTTTGTTTGTGGGGCGGCTGTTTCATTGTGGCGACAGCGATTGCGGTGCAGATCTTTGGATTCCACGGGGATCTGCTGTTGCTGGCGCTGGTCGGTATTGCGGCGATTGCGACGTGGTTTCTGCTTCCAAAAACCCCGCTACCGGGGAGTTCGAACGAAGCGGGGCAACGGGGATGGCGCTAGGCGCCGGAGCACCGTTTCTTCCATAGGATGGAAGGCAACGCCGGGAACCTTTTCGTGCCCCTGAGTGTCCAACCAGAGTGAGGCTGTACGCTGAAGGAAGCGGAGTGTGCTGATGCGCTGCATTTCTATCCTGGCCTGTGTCGTCGCGTTGAGTGCTTCAGCGCCTTACCTCGGCTCACAAGCCGCACAGCATAAGGCGGCGGATGCCAAGACCGCGCCAGCTTCTTCCGCAGCGCAGCTATTGCCCTCAGCCTTTGCGGGTTGGGTAGAGGCAACGCCTGCGAAGAACATGACGGACGCGGCACAGGCGGACGCAACGAACGCCACGGCGCTGAAAGAGTACGACTTCACGGATGGCCAGGCTGGAGACTACAAGCGCGGAAGCGACACGCTCAACCTGCGTGCGCTGCGCTTTCGCGACGCCAGCGGAGCGTTTGGGGCCTACTCTTTCTACCGGCAGAACGGGTGGCCGAAGGAAGAGATCGGGAGCGGGGCGACCTCGTACCATAATCGGGTTTTGTTCTGGGTGGCGAATGTTCTTGTCGACGCGAACTTCTCGCACCTGGGTCCGATGTCGGCGGGGGAGATGCGCGAGCTGGCCAAAGGTCTTCCGACACCCGGGGGCAATCGGACGCTCACGCCGCCGGTGTTGAACAACCTGCCACAAGATTCACTCGAGAAGCAGACCACACATTACGCGCTGGGTCCGGCCGGGTATGCGGGATCTGGCGGCGTTTTACCTCCGGAGCTGGTGCGCTTTGACAGCGGCGCAGAGACGGTGACTGCGAATTACACGCTGCGGTCCGGTCCGGCTACGCTGACGATCATCGACTATCCGACACCACAACTCGCGATTGCGCAGGAAGCAAAGATTCGCGATTACCTGAAAGCCGGGAGCGCGGCACAACCGGCGTGGCCCAAGCCGCTGCAGGATTCAGACGCAGCGTCGTTGGAAGTGCGGCGCAGCGGTCCGCTGGTGGCGATCGTCAGCGGCGATGCGATTCCCGATGACAGCCACCGGCTGCTGGCCCTCATGCACTATGACGCCGACATCACCTCGATTCCGGCGCCGCAGGGCGAGTCGGATGTATCGAAGACGGCGAAGCTGCTGATGGGGATTGCCAGCATCGTGATCATCGGCGGCAGTGCGGCATTGTTGCTGGGGTTCTTCCTGGGCGGAGGGCGGGCGCTTTACCGGATGGCGAGGGGACGGCCGATTTCGTCGGTATACGAAGAGGAGTTCATCCGGATCGACCTGACCGAGGGCTGGACCGAGCCTGCGCCCGCCATTGACAGCCCGCATCCGAAGCGTTAATGCGGCGTCGAATCCTGTGGAAAATCGGCGATAAACCCAAGAAAAGACGGCAAAATCCCGGAAATAATCGGATATTGAGAGGCGAACAGGCGTCGAAATCGGGCGGTGCAAAGCGAGCAGTAAATAATCTACAAGTTAAACATTTTATTAGGCTTATTTCGACTCCAGATTTATCCTTGACACTGCCTTCCCCCACCCCTACTATGCAGCCAGAAAGTTCTGATGGTTTTGCCTCCGTTGGAACTATTCTCCCTGAGGGAAGAGCTGCCCTGTTGCCGGGCGGCTCTTTCCGTTTTTGAGCACTCTTTTTGGACCCGCAGGCGTTGCCTCCCGGCCTAGCTTTCCTCCAAAGGCGGCTCTGCCCACTGCTTCCCACATGCTTCGCAAAGCCACTGGTTGGTCGGATCCGTGCTCTCCAATACAGGGTCCTCCGCATGGCAGGCCGGGCAGCGCGGCGCTTCGAACTCAGCCGCCGGAGCACTGAACTCATCGAGCAGACTTTGAGGAATCGGCTTGGCAGTCGCCTCGATTGCCTGCTCCAACTGGTCGGCGGCCACCACGACTCGTGGCGAGGCGAGAGCAAATCCCCGACGTCCGGGGAGCTCGACCCAGCTCTCAATGCCGACCCGGCGGAGAACTTCAGATAACGCCCGTGCCTCCGCTTCGCTGCCGCACTCACGCAGCGGCGTCTTCCAGGTGAACTCCGCGGGCGCGGGCTGACCGCCCTCATCGGCCCAGGTGTCAGGATCTGCGTTGCCGGCGAAGCTGGTTTGCCCTTGTGTCTCGGTCCAGGTGCGCGGTTTCGACCCAGGCTCCGGCAGCCCGCGTCGCTGCAACTCGGCGCGGAGAACCTGCTGGGCGGTTTCGGTGAGGGTGGCACTTTCCTCGGCGAGCTTTTCCAGCTCACCGTCCAACATGGCGCGATAGTTCTCGGTGAGCGCCTGCCAGTCCGCTGCGGGGTTGTCGTGCATGGGCAGAAGTATACCCGCGCTGCTTTACCTGCGGTCAGCCCAACGATACAATCGGGAGAGCGAAGGCCGACGTAGCTCAGTTGGTAGAGCAGCTGATTCGTAATCAGCAGGTCATCGGTTCAAGTCCGATCGTCGGCTCCATAGATTGAATAGGCTAAAGTAATTCCCTCCCACGAAGGTCCGGTTCCCACTCGCTTGTTTCAGCGCGGAAACCAACCGCGCCCGACTCAGCGGACTCCGCATAGAATTGACGAGATCGGAGATCGAGATGCGAGTGTGGCGAAATCATCCGGTTCTATGTACGGCGCTGGTTGGCGCAGTGGTTGGATTTGTTATTGCGGCCACTCTACTTTTTAGCGGTCCGTTGAGCCCACTGTCGCACCGATTTCTGTTGTTCCTCTTCCCGACTTCAATCCTCAGCTTCAGCTTCATGGACGGGAGCATTGCATTCTGGATCTTCCTGGCTATCGTTGAGATCGGCGGCAATGCGTTTCTATATGCCTGCGCGTTCGCAGCGCCCGTGGCGGCTGCCATTGCCATTCGGCGCCAATTCGGAACGTCAGAAAGACCGACGTCCATCACTGAAACCTGAGCCTCTCTCGTGATGGTCTGCAGGTCGGTTTGTTAGGCGGTGTTTATCGCCGCTCGATGAGCGATGATCTCTGGCAGAGGGTGACGGACATAGCTAATCGGTCTGAGATAGCGATCAAAAATCACACCAAAAGAGCGGTTTAAAATCGCAGGCATGCACAGCGAAGTGGTGCAGAAAGGAACTGATTTCTGTGATTCCGGGAACGTCACGGGCAACCCGGAAATAGCTCCGAAATCGGGTTTTGTCCGGATTGCCAACGATGCAGTCGGAATAGACCTCGCTGAGCCATCCATCGCTTGGCTAAGGCGCGATACGGCCTTTCGAGTATCGAATTCGTTCACTAACCAGCCAGAACGTCAGTCCGAAAACAAGCCCAGTTAGGAGCAGGCAAATGCCTTGCCGCTCAAGGGCAATCACGAACCCTTCAATAAACGTCTGGTCTTCCACAAAGAGCGGCTTTGGAGAAAGGGATGAAGTCACGCATCCCAAAACAAGCGTGGTCGCGGCTCCTAACAGTGAAAAGTAAATCAGGCCAAAGCATCGCGCCCGATCATACCAGCGCACAGGATCGATCATGCCGGAGCGACGAAGGCGTTCATACCAGCGCACAGACACATACCAAGGAAACGCCATTAACACGAAAGCCGAACCTGCGCTAAAAAGAAGGAAGAAGAATGCCAACCCTACTTCGAACTTGAAGCTGCTATTACCGCCGGGTGTCGTATTCAGCTCGACCGAAACTACGAACCACGCTACATAGAAGAGGGATGCGCCTGCGACACTCGTTAAATATCCAACCAGTCTGTTTGCTTCCCCCATGCCAGTAAATCCCTTCGAGGAACTCTAGCCTCCAACCAGCAAAGGATGCAAATTACCGCTGGCCTTGCCGGTTTCAAGGTTTCGCATTTGAGTTCCGGGCGAGTAACGGGCAAGTCGGAAGTTACTCCTTGTTTACGTCCCCTTCGTGCCGCCCCGCCGGGGCGGCGGCTCTCCATTGTGGGCTTTCCCCGGATTGCGCTGCGCTCCATCCGGGGCTAGTCTCCTGCCCTCCCTACGGGAGGTCTGCTGTAGCGGACGAGTCACTGCCTACTCGTCATTTACTCTGAATTCCCTTTCCACTCCTCCGCTTAACCTCTTGTTCGAGCGCTGCGGTTTGCCCGCTTCTATCCGAAGCGCATTCCGCTCTCTGGCCATGGTCAAGGTGTGTAGCTTGCCCGGGGAGCGCTTTTGCGATTGCTGCGGGTGAGTCCAAAAACGACGATGCATGGAGACACGCTTGCGAATCGCATTGGGAAGAAGATGCTCATGCAAGCCGAGCTTGTATCCGGTGAACTTTGCGACTGTGTGCAGAAACGAAGCCGGCATGCGGAGCGGTCTGACCGGAATTGGAAACTGTTCTGAG
>CAWJUW010000018.1:0-30999 GCA_963846095.1 uncultured Acidobacteriaceae bacterium | reverse complement strand
TATCGTGGCAGTTACAGCATCTTGATTCTTCCGAACCAAGATGCGGTGAGCCTGAATGAAATCTACCGAAGCGCAGATGCGCTCGTATTTCCAACCATTGAAGACGTTTGGGGACTAGTCGTAAATGAGGCCCTCTGGGCCGGGTTGCCTGTTTTGTGCTCTCGCTTCGCCGGGTGTGCGGAAGAGTTGTTACCGCCAGAGAACATCTTCGATCCCTTAGTCCCAGAAAGCATTGACGCTGCGCTTCTTCAGATATTTGAGGTCAAGGTTCGCCCACATGACCCCAGACGCCTTATGACATGGCAAACTGTAGCCGAGATGCTGCGAACGGCGTTAGTTCAGGATTTGCTTCAAGTGTAGAACTGCCCGAACCGCTTGTTTTGCCCGGTACCTAATGGAAACAAAGACCGGCCTACAGCGAAGGTTGATTTCAGCTTGAAATAGCATAGGGTACGCAAGCCTTTATCGCCTTGGCTCTCGACAGATAAGCCTCTTTGAATCGAAGCTGCGCTTGCACCAACGGTGAATCAGTGTGCAAAACCAAGTACCTTGAGATGCGCTCCTGCATTCACGCCCGGACTTGGACCAAAGTGGTGATCAGACTGTCCGCCCCAATACTGGGTTTAAGGGAAACCAAGAGATCAAGAGGAGCGCTCGATTTATGACAACGTTACACAGTGGTCTATTCAAAGAGAGAGGTTCGACTGAAAACGGAGTGTCATTGATGCCCTTGAAATTGAGCCGTATCGCCGTGCTGGTATCGTGTTTCAACCGGAAAGCTACAACACTGGCGGGTCTCGAGTCCCTATTCAACCAGAGAGGAGTCGATGACGTCAGAGTGACAGTCTTTCTTGTCGACGATGCGAGTCCGGACGGAACGGCTGCAGCCGTGGCGGAACGGTTTCCGAGCGTACGTCTGCTCCATGGAGATGGATCACTCTGGTGGGTTGGCGCAATGAGGATGGCGTTTGCCGCAGCGATGGCAGAGAAATACGACGCCTACGTTTGGTGGAACGACGATACAGAGTTGATGGACGACGCTCTCCACCGGCTGATAGCTTGCGCCGTTGAAGTTGAGCCTAGCCTGGGGCCGGCCATCGTTGCTGGAAGCACATGTGATCCCAGCACAGGCAAACGCACGTACGGAGGCTGGTACAAGCGCCCACGGGGCTTTCACATCGACTTCATCCCGGTGGAACCAAGCCCTGACCATTCCACGCGAGTTGACACTATGAATGGGAACGTCGTCCTCATTCCCACTTCTATTGCCACAGCGATCGGCAACATGGAAGGCGGGTTCCGTCACCGCCTTGCCGATTGGGACTATGGTCAACGCGCTGTCATGGCTGGATTCCCAATCGTCCTAGCACCCGGTTATCTTGGTCGATGCAAGGGCAACTCAGACGAAAGGACATGGAGAGATGGCTCGATTCCGCTTTCTGCCCGCTGGAGGGACCTAATGTCCCCGCGAGGTATGAACCCGCGCGAGTGGTTGATCTACACCCGCCGGCACTTCGGTTGGCGGTGGCCGTTATATTTCCCATCCCCTTACCTAAGAGCCCTATTGAATGGGATCATCCCGAGAGGGGTCTTTAGGGATCTTAATCATGTCTGATGATTATCGGCCTTTGCGAGCATTGCCGGTCGCATGTTCCGATTAAATCGAAGACAACCAAGAAGCGAAAAGAGAGCCACAAGAACAAACGGCGGGAATGAAAAACTGAACTTTAGTGCCCAAAAGCAATTGTTACTGGGGGGTCTAACTTGAAAGATCTAGAGGAACAACCTGCTCCGTCGCGTCAGGAACTGCATCTGGCACGTCAGATGGAATGGACGGAGCAAGTTCTCGCAGGAGGGCCTCGGAGGCACATTGCGACGCCCGATGCGATCGCCCAGTACCTCACGCCGTGGCGCCTTAAGAACGCAGTTTGCCGATTGCTTCAGGCTGACAAAAGTATAAGTTTTGGAAGCAGCGTATTGGTCCTTTGTGCGGCAGAAGGAAACGAAGGCTCCGTGCTTTTGGATATTGGCTTTCTAAATGTGACGGTTTCGGATCTATCTAACACCGTCTGCGAGGTTGCAGTTCGTCGAGATCCTCGTCTGAAGGCGCGGCCACTGAATGCCGAAGAAACGGGGTTGCCGTCCCAATCCTTCGACATTGTGGTCGTCCAGGATGGCTTACATCATCTGCAGCGTCCGGTGCAGGGTTTCACTGAAATGTTAAGAGTCGCGTCTAGTGCGGTTATATTCCTTGAACCACACGACTCACTAGTTGGTCGGTTAATCGGCACCAAATGGGAGACGAACGGCCCGGCGGTAAACTATGTATTCCGATGGACGAAACGCTTGGTCCAAGATGCGACATGCAGTTATCTTGGAAGATCCGCCTTCGAAAACTTGAGCTTCTCCTTTTGGCACCACAATGTCGTCTTGGCTAGGGTGGGACAACGTCTTGGGGATGGCGGTTTCGCAATTGCCTTTATCAAAATCGTGAAAGCTTGCCTGGATTTCCTACTGCCAGGCATGGGCAATCAGTTTTGTGGCCTTGTCATCAAGAAGAGAATATAAGAATTGGCTGGTCAAGCAATGCGCGACAGAAGCGTTGCGCGGATCTTATCAGGTTAAAGCTGCGTACCATCGAGATGTAATCCAACAAATCATATTAGTTTTGGATTTCGACCAACTTCTACGACGCAATAATCAGGGCCCCCTTTTCAAGGTTTTGTTGAAACGGGATGTCAATCCCCCTACTGGGTAAACAACAGAAACAGCTTCCTCTCGAAGTCCGCGTCGAAGAGAGCATGGTCGATATTGAAGGATCCGCAAACCATTTTGTAAACCTTCGAGTGTTCTCAATTCGGCACACAAAATCGGGCAAGCCATCATCTACTTACAAAAACAGCATAGCCGTTCCTCAGTCCCCAGTCCTCCTCTGCCAGCGTATAATTCGGGTCGGCTTTCAATATTTGATAGTTCTCAAAATTTTTGTAAGCATTAATGTCATCTAGCATTAAGACCTTGGCCCCAATCACCTCGGAAAGCTCCGCACGTCCTGTGAATTCTGACCCGCCAATGAGAACAAGATCAAATCCGCCGAGCTTCTCATCTTGCATGATCTGTTTAATTCCACAGACGTCCTTACAGTGAGCCGTTATGTACGCGATGTCCTGTCGCAGCCAGCCAAGTATGGTTTCAAGAGAATACTTGTTCAGATTCGTGTGGTGTGCCTGATAGAAATGTGTAACGGTTTCTTCCGATGGAAATGCACTTAACGGTACGGACGAGAGATTGAACGCGTGGACAAAATCGCAATGCCGATACGCGTTCTTCAATTCTTCGAAGCGAGGCTCTGAAACTTCCATGCAGTAGAGCTGGGCACGTGAGGAGCTTCCGTTTATTCCATCCACGAACGCGCGTGTACTTCCGCTGCCTGCCGATGACCCTATTTCCAGAATAGTTTTGACTTCAGTGGACGCTGCGTAGCGCCTGATCGCGCGATAGAATTCGTCATTCACGATCTCGCCGGCGATGATGTCGTCCAAGGTGGTCTGTTTGGGCGGCCGGAACCGGCGCAACCACCCAAACATTCGATTCGTGACGTTTCTTTTAGCAGATTTTCCCATGATCGCTTCGTTTCTTCAATGGACATTGAACTGGTCTTGATTAAGACACTATCGCGATGCGGAGCCAGAGAACGCCATCGGCAAAGTGTTCATCCGGTGCCACGGGTGGGCACGGAACTTGACAAAGAACGCTCAATCTCCAAACCCAAGGTTATCGCGCGGCCTGTGCGATAAGCAATTCATTTTCTGGAACGCCCCCGGGGGGCCCTAAAAAAGAATTCAAAAACTCGAGCCTGGGGACAGTCTCGGCTGAATTGCAGGGAACCTTTTGAGAATGGTGGAAAGACAATATTCGTTTTTGCGTCGGTCTGAGAGGGCGTCTTAGAGAAACTGACGGGCGTACGGTGCGGGCGGGACGACCACAATCTGCCATGGCGCAAGTGCGGTCAGTCAGCATGAAATCGAGGGAGGACACGGTGATGATAACTCCCGCAACTTCGCACTTGCTCTGATTGACGTCCACTGTTCCATCGTAGACGGGGTTTGCGTCAGAATTGGATCGTGAGAACTTCCACGGGGACGGATCACGATGTTCTTCGCGGTTCTCTTCGCACTGAATGGGCCGAGCAAGCCTTGCGCAACCTACCGGTCGGAAGGAGGTTGATTGGGACCTTTCCGACGCTCGAAGCAGATCAACCCCGTCCAGACACGATTGCTTTGCACTTGAGCTCAGGCTTAAACTGGTGCCCAGAGTATCGGGAGGGTTTAGGTCCAGTGTTCCGTAATTTTCTCCTCGCTTCCGCGTTTGTCACTCCGATCGCTTCCTGTGTTTCAACCGCGCAAGCAGTGCCCAAACTGCCCTCGGACAAAATCGGAGCATGTGGCCGTTTGGCTCAGTCTGGTCCAATTACGATCACATCCGGTGGAACTTATTGCGGCAACTGGTTCAGTTCTGATCCAAATACACCTGCAATTACGATCGCTACGAATGAACCGGTCGTAATTCAAAATTCGACAATTGCAAGCAGGGGCGATCTGATTTACGTGAAGGAAATCAAGGATGGAGCCGACCTGAAGGTTTGGAATGTGATTGGCAATGCACTTGATCCAGGGATCGCCGGGAAACAGCGCGGTCGATTTCTATTTGCCTACAAAGCGAAAGCCATCTCCGTCGGTCATTCCACTATGAGCGGGGTCAGCTTCGGAGTGTACATTGAGGGTTCCATCTTGACTAAGTTGTTGATCGGCAACAACGCAGCGAGTGATATGGAGGACAGGGCTTCTGATGGGCATGGCGGGCTGGTGAATAAAATCCCAGACTTGGGCCATTTCATCATCATCGCCAAGTCCGTTGCGGTTAACGGAGCGGACATCTCGTGGAATCAGGTTATCGACACGCCGGGAAAATCGTCAGTGACTGACGTGATTAACATCTTCCTTAGCCACGGCGGCTCACAGGACAAGCCAATCCGCATTCATGACAACTATATCCAAGGCATGTTTTCTCCGGCGAGTTCCAACAACAATTATGCTGGCTCGGGAATTATGATGGACGGGCCCGCGGACGATCTCCAGACCGCGACCGGATACGTGACCATCAGCGACAACCAGATCGTGCATACTGCCAACGCTGGCATCGGCATCGATGCTGGTCACGACATTTCCGCCACCAACAATACAATTGTAAGTTGCGGGAAAGACTCCTCGGGTTCCTGGATCGCTACCACAAGCGCGAATGGAATTGTAATGTGGAACTCCTATCATGCCAAGGTCTTCTTCAATAACTCTATTTCAGGGACTTCTGGGGGACTGTTAAGACCCGATAAGTCGGGCAAAGGACTGAGCGCCGATATTTGGACTCCAGATGTTTCTGCAACCGTTGGAAATGTTGTCGGGAAACAGGCATTCACAGATCCTTGCAACCCTGAAGGCAGCAAGGGGGGACCGAACCCCGAGCTGAAGGAGTTTGACATGTGGATTCAGAAGTTGAGAGCTGCAAGGCAGACCGTAGGAGCAGCCAAAGTAATAATTAATCCTCGATTCGTTTCAGAGCCAAGGCGATGACGCCCTAGGTGGATTCCATCTCGCGCCCCCTTTCCCGTATCAGTCTGCTGATTCCTCAAGTCATTCAACGGCAATCCGACCGCAGGTATGCCATTTCATAGTCCTGCATCCCTCCCGCCAACGCGACCGAAGGGCGAAACACCCGGGTGGTCAGGAGCGAGTCGGTTTAGCGATATCAGGGATGTTCCCGCAGTCGCATTTGACCCGTGGCGGACCGTACCAAAAATACTCCCCGTCTGGCCGAACGCGGACGTGACGGCTCCGATCGTTGGGTGCTCGAACCGGGTCGTTTGGCATGCACCGCCCCTTGCGCGTCGTCATCAAAAGCGTGCGCGTAAGCTAATGATCTTGCGGGCCGACGCACACGCGTGCAGTCGGCATATCTTTTTATTGGTCTATCACCGGGCAAAGGCTTTGGTACCGGTAAATATGTGCGCGCAGTCGCGATAAGAAGCTCGGAATCGAAGTTGTCTTTAGGATGAAGTCATTTGCACCGACCTTAAGAGAGGCCGTCTCGTATAGTTCCCCTTCCATCGCCGTAAACAACAGGATCGGAGTGTGCAAATCCACGGCGCGAAGTTGGCGAACTAATTGAAGCCCATTTCCTGCTCGCGGAGGCCCGCAGTGGGGTTTCAATCGGAGATTGAACTCCACGAGAATCGCATCGAATTGCCCCGCCTCAGCCGCCGAGAGGCCCGATTCAACATCCTGAGCCACGTCGACTTCAAATCCAAGATTTACGAGGGTCCGAGCGAACTCGGCACAAACGGCTGCCTCATCGTCCACAAGAAGTATCAAGTTCATTAGGCACCTCAAGCAATTTGAGTTTCAGGGATGATTCGGGTCTAAGCGAAGATATGTGAACAGCAGCGGCTTGCCGGTTGGCTTCTGGCTGCCACCCTCGGGTTCGACCGTTACGAAGACAGCGTCAATCTGCGAAATGGTCTTCGCATCGTTGCACTTCAGGATCCAGCGTTTCTGATTTGCATCATCTCTAAAAAGCAGGCCCAGGCTAACCGCTTGTTGACGATCGGCTCCGCGGCCACCCCAAGCCTGAAAAGCGGCTGCCCTCTTGGCACCGGGTTGCCGGTCGAGATCGTAGCCGTAGAAGATGAGCGATTTGTCTTCTGTATAGAAGACCCGGCCAAAAGGCTTCTGTGTGTCACCCGTCTGAGCCACATCGTAGATCTCCGCGATGTAAAGGTTGCGAGCGCCAATCAGATTTCGGACGTCGCGATCGCGGTCGAGCAATTCCCGGTCCTTTACGATCGCCCTGTCCTTCTCTTCTATCTCTGTTTTCAGGTCGTCGACCTGGGTCTTGAGAGCGAGCTGCTGCAGGGCAGTCTGAGAGGACTGATCGCCGAGGCCCCTTAGTCTTGTTTCCAGGTTCTCTGCATTGGCCTGGGCTTGAGCCAGTTGGCGACTCAATTCAGAGCGATCTTCGATACTGTGATCGAGGTTTGCACTGCGTTCGGCGAGTTCCTCTTCCACCAGTTCAAGTTTCACCTTGGTCCGTGTGAGTTCCTGCAGACTTTGCCGTGCCTGGCTTCGCAAAGCCGCCTCATCCTCTGACGAAGCAGTCTTATCCTCGGCAGAAGGTATCGGAGCAGATTGGTGGACGAGCAACGCTTTGCTTGGCTCAGGTAAGGCTGCAGGCATCACAGAAGCAGCCATTCGGCGTGATTGCTCGATGCCAATTCGGTAGCTCACGAAGCCCCAAGCCACAAGAATCGCGGCCGCCGCATATCGGCGAGTTCGTCGCCACCCCGGTGAGGGGTGGGGAAAGACTGGACGATTGATTGATGGAGCTCGCTCATCGCGCAGCGACACCATCAAAGTGTCTTCTGCCTGTTCGATCGACCAAGAGCCAGGAGCGCTCTCTACGTCCTCATACGCTCCAGACTCTACAGCCAACGCCGGGATCGCGGTAGAAATTAAGTGCTGATATTGCCGCCGCGTGTCCGCACAGATGTCGCAACAAGCCAGGTGTTCACTCAGGTGCATCCATTCTTCCCTAGTCAACTCTTCAGTCGTCGAGATCGCACAGAGCTCCTGAAAATGCTGATGAGGGTCGTGGGGCAAAGTCCAAGGTCCCGAACTCGAGCCATTTTGTACGATTTCACTCACTTTGACCGCATCTTCTCGGGAAGAACGTATTTCCGCAGCCGTTCAAGCCCGCGATAGTAATGATTCCTGACGTTGATCAGGGATCGCCCAGTGAGTTCGGCGATCTCTCTGAGGGTATACCCCTCGAAGAAGAAGAGTTCGATCGTCTCTCGCTGCTCGGTCGTGAGTCGGGCATGGAATCTTGCCGCCAGATCCCTCCCGAGGACGCCTTCAATGGAGAACTCGTGAAACATTGGCTGGTATCTTTGGCTGGCCGACCGAAGTGCCTTCTCGTCCAGCTCTTGTACTGAATAGAAATGGCGTGAGATTAGGTAGCGCCGCCGATCGAAGGCACGGTGGTAGGCAACCTGGAAGACCCAGGAACGCGCGGTTCCAACAGCCGCATCGAATAGGGCGGCCTTGCGAAAGATGAAGAGAAAGACCTCCTGAACGATGTCGTCGGCCTCGGCTTCATTTCGCAAAACCCGGTAGGCAACATTGCGCACCGAACGCGCATGGCGGCGAAAGAGAACGCCGAGTGCGGACTTGTCTCCCTCCTGAACCTGTCTGAGAAGGGACTCATCCGTGAGTTCTGGATGACGATGCCTCGCCGCGAATAGATCTTCTGGAACCAGCGCCAGGGATGTATCGCCACGAATCCCCAGCTCATCGGAGCCAGTCACACGCGAATCTACCGCATTCACCAAGGCATCCGGGAAACTGGCGGCTTCCGAACTCATGAGATTCAGCCCTTTTGGGTTGGTGACCGTCGGCGAAATCGATAGACCATTACAGAACGCACCCTAGGTGCGGGACCTTGAATTCTGCAAAGACATAATATCCTATTTTGGGATATAGCTTAGCAAGATTCTACAAAGGTAGCGACGTGTGAGGCGCTACCCTGAAGAGTTCTGCGTATCAAAAGGCCTATGTTGATTTCCGCAAGCGGCTAAAGACCGCCAGGAAGCGGGCCAGTTTGACGCAGGAGGAGGCAGCTTCGGCGATGGAAAAGCCGCAATCGTTCATTTCTAAATGTGAATCTGGTGAACGCCGCGTCGATTTCGTGGAACTCAGAGAGTTCGCTCGCGTGTATAGGGTTCCCATAAGCTTCTTCGAGTGATAGTCAGTTACCGTAAGCGAACCTGGCATTAAGGCTTTCTCCGATGAACTTCGTATCCGCACGGGCAGGGAAACTCGACTTTAAAAGGTCAATGATATTGGGTATTGACGATAGGCTTCGCGGAACTGAAGGACTTCTATGACCCAGTGGATGCCGCGTCTTTGACATCCGACCTCGATTGGCACTGCGGCAGAGTTCCTGATAGATTCCCCGATTAAATACTGATGGCAATTCCCTGCACCGAAGCAGATGCTTGGCTCATGTCGAGTGCCGAAGTTTTCGAGATTTCGGATCCAATTTGTTTTCCCAGTCTGGCCGCATCGTCCGTGAAAACCGTCGCTTCGTGGCTGGCGCGGGACACTGACACGTAGCCGAATCGCGCGTTGAGCAGGTCGGGATGAACGCTCGTATCACCGTGAATCAAGACGCGCTCCGCGGTAAGCCCCTGGGCACTGTGGCTGGTGACGGCGTAGCCATGATCGAAGTGGCCATGCTCGGCTGCTTTGAATTCAATTTGTCGTCCACTATCGAGGCGCACCGCAACGCGCCCGTCAGCTGAAATGGACTCGATCACAGCCAAATCACGGTTAGCGACCCCAAGCTCCTTGTCAGGTGCCGTGAACTGGATGCGATCGCGAACCGAGAACTCGTGGACAACTGCCTGATAGACACTGACGCCGCTGAGCCGGCGTGGGTCGTAGGTGGCGAATGCTTCAGATTGCATCCTGACTGTGAGCAGATTCTGGTTGGGATTGATGGCAGCAACCGTTCCGTAGGAGCCAGCTTCTATCCCCAGACTCTTGCTACCGCGCGCATAGCGGACGGTGTCGCCAATTTCATAGTGATTGGCCCAGGTGCGGTCGGCTCCGGTCATTTCCTGGCGTTGAATGAGTACACGAAATTCGTGCTCTTCCGATGCGACCACGCCGCCCGCCTTCAACTCCGATCGCACGGCGAGATTCAATTCACGCCTTGAAGCATTGTCGGGCGAGACAATCAAGGTATTCGTGGGTGCTTCCGTATAGAGTCGGGCGATCGTACGAATGCGCTCTTCACGCGCGGGGATCTCCTGCACGCGACCCTGTTGAGAAAGCAAATCAAAAGCGGCCGAGGCCTCTCCTTTCGCCAGTAATTCGACGGCGTATTTGAGCGCGGGGTCTTTCTGGCGAATGATCTCGTCGAGCTTCGCCGTGCGCATTCCCGCCTGCTGTAACTGCTCAAATGGCCGGCCCGCTTCTACGCCCTGATGCTGGCGCGTATCGCCGATCAGCAACACCCGATCCTCGGAACCGAGTCGGGCCAGAAACTCCCGCATCTGGTTCGTGCTGGCTAGACTCGACTCATCAACAAAATAGAAATGTCGACGCTCCGGCAGAGCAGCGGCTTGAGCACTGCCGGCAAGAAAACCCTGCAAGGTTTGCGCCTCGATGCCGGCCTCGCGAAGTTGGCGCGCCGCGCGCGAGGTAGGCGCAAAGCCATGAACTTCGTAACCCTGTGCTTCTGCCACAGACCGCAGGCCGGCTAATACCGTCGTCTTTCCTGAACCGGCCCATCCTTGTATTCCCTGAACCCTGTCGGTAGAAGAGAGCACATCCTCGATCACGCTTTTCTGCGCGCGATTGAACTTGGGATGCTGGTCTGCAACCTGGATCGCCTGGGCGCGCGTCATCACCGGTTGCAGCTGACTGCGCCCATGGCGCATTCGTCGAAGAATCTCCTGCTCGGCTGCGATGGTGCGCGCCGTCGTGAGCTGGCGGCCTGGTGAAAGCGGCCGTTCGACGGCGCGAAATTCGCCAGAGTCGAGGCGCGAGGCAAGGTTCCCCCGCACCTCTGCGTAAGTAATTTCCCCCATACCGCGGCGGAGTGCGTCGCGGACGAGGGCACGTTCGTCAACCACTGCCTCCCGTTCAAAGTTCTTGTCGCGGGAAAACGCTACGGCTTCTCGCACACGCAGGGGATCGACCTCCTGGGTCTGCTCGTGAGCACGCGCGCGTGCAGCACGCACGACCGTATCCGCCTGGTTGCCAAACTCGGCAGCCAGCTTCCGATGCGCGGCCATGACTTCACCGAGCGAGCGAATTTCCTTTTGATCCCGGGTCGAGTGCGCTGCTATTTCTGCAGCTTCCTTTCCGCTGCGGCCGGTCTGCTCAAGGTACTCACGGATTTGTCGGCTGCGGGGGCTGGAGGCGTCAAGATACTCCTGCGAGTATCCCTTGATCTCCGGCGCCCCGCTGCGCCCAGCCGAGATCTCATACCCAAGCTGGCGAAGCCGGTAGGTCAGCTCTGCCTGATAGATTGCGGTGGCAAACTGCTGCGAGGCAAAGAGGCTTTTCGGCTGCAGGGCGCGGTATTGGCCGTTCTCGCGTTCAGTGACATTGAAGATGACTGCGTGTGTGTGGAGCTGCGGCGCGGCGTAGCCGTCTACAGGACGTGCGGTGTCGTGTTCGAACTTCGCAACCACGAACTTCGCCGTGGGCTCCGCCGGATGGTCGCCACCGACCCGGGCCATCGCATACCGCTCAAGACTCTCAATAGCAACCGTCACCGCTGCCCGATGAGCTTCGCGCACGCGCTCGTCGCCGCCGACCAGCGCCGTCAAAGAGACCGACTTGGGAGCCGAAAAAGTCGCATCCCACCCCGCCCGGTGCTCCATCGTCTTGATGGTCTTTCCATCCGCGTCCTTATACTCATACGAGGCTCGTTGCTTCACCAGCGGCTCGGCGGTCTTTGGGTGCTGACCCAGGCTCATGCGGGCAAAGTCCTCGGCCAAGACCGAGCCGGACAGGCCGAGCTCCTCGGCCAGAACGCCCTGCCATCTGCCAATGACCTCGCCCCGGTCAGACCAATAGTTCTGCTCCCGGGCGGTGAATTCCTTGTGATGGTAGTTCTGTGCCTGGGAGGCGGAAAGCGGTTTGGAGATGGTCAGCATAAAGAGCGTCACACCTCGTCGTGCCCGAACTCAAGCAAAGCCTGTTCGTCGGCTTGCTCGCCCGGCACGAGCTTCTTTTCATCCGCGGATCTGCTGCCGGTGTCAGGCAACATGGATGGCAGGAAATCATCCATCGCACGTTCGACAAAGCCCGGATGCTTCCGAGGCAGATCAATGTAGGGAAAAGCAAAGCGTGTGACCGCATTGCCAAATTTTAGGAACGCGTGAAGTTGGTCGAGACCCGCGACCTCTGACGGCAACACCAGCGGTTCCGTATTGCGGTCGAGGGCAAAATTCTTTCTGGCGCGCGGGCCCTCGTAGTGCGTCTCACGGAGCCTCTCAATCTCGATTTCACCGATGGCTTCGCTGACCCAGCGTGCGGCGCGCGGCTCGCTGGTCTTGAGGAAGATCTTGGTGGCCGGCTGCGACAGCATGGCTTCGGCGTCCTCGCTGTACCGGGCTTCTAACTGGCTCCGGCCCTGGAATCCAAGGATGACTGGCGAGTTCGCTTTCCTGTTCTCGGTGATCGCTGTATGGAGTTGTGGCAACCGTTGCAGGCTGGCCAGCTCGTCAATCACGAACCACACGGGCGGTTGCGCCGGGTCTGGCTCAGTCAAAAGCCGCAGAACCAGAACATCGAGCCACAGGCTGATCAGGGGGCGGAGGGCCTCGCGCACGGCGGGCCGAGAGGTAAGGAAGATCCATCCCTGACGCTTTTCAGACCATTCTCTGGCTGTCCAGCTTCCATTCCCTTCTCGCTCCGTCGGTAAGAGCCGGAACGTGTCGGCAACTATATTTAAGGAGCCGAGAACGCCGGCCCGCTGCTGCGGAGCCTTGGGATCAATCAGTGCTGCCAGTTCTGTGTCTTTGACCCTCCGATCAATCTCTTCAGGGTGCGACATCCAGTGCACCAGGTCGGTCGGCGTCGGCAGATAAGACAATAGGTGGGCGAAGATCTTCTGCGGGCTTTCGACGAAGAACTTGAGCGAGTTGCCGCCTGGCTGAAAGAGCGAAATAGCCAGTGCCTTGGCCTCGGCTTTGCGCTTTAACTCCGACGAGGGGCTCCAATACGGGCACCGCGCATCCAGTGGATTCAGGAGAATGTCGCCGCGATCGGGCGAGTAAAACTGACGCACGAATTCGCAGGCGGGGTCATAAACAATCGCGCTGTGCCCACGTTCAGCAACCTGCAAGAGGACGTTCCGTATCAATGTGGACTTCCCTGCTCCGGTGTCTCCGACGATCAGGAAGTGTGTGTTCTCGGCCCTGCGCGGAATGCGGAGCAGCGACTTTTGGCCATCTACCGGGAATCCGATTCCGTCGCCGGCAAGCTGTTTGGAGAACTCCTTTGCCGATACAAGATTCGGTCCCTTGAGCCGTCGCCCATAGCGGAGCTGCTTAATCCTTTGAATGTCCTTTTGAATCGAGAACGGGAGCTGCACCAGGAACGCAATCGCGCCGAAGGCAAGCTCGACATTGAACAACCGGTGGAGCGGAACGTTGGCAAAGATCCAGCGGGCGAGCCAGGCATGGAGAGCGCTGTTTGAATGGGGGCGCAAAGGTTCGCGCGATAAGCGGCACATCCCGCACCCGGACGGCGCCAGGCTAAGCGGCAGCGGCTTACCCCTCAACTGCGGTGTCGTCCCAGCCTGAACGTCAGCCTCGAGAGCCGGGCGATGCGTCGACTTGCCGTCCGTGACGTAGAGCATCGGGTAGCTGCTGGCGGGATGAGCGATCCCGCTGCGCAGATACGAGGCAAAGTAGTATCGCTCCAATAACGTAAAACCAAATTCGAATCGAATAAGGATCAACAGGACAGTCGCAAGGATCGTGAGGGAGAGGGCCCCGAGGGTATGGAGATAGCCATGACGCGGCCAAATCCACGACTCCCTTCGCCCCCAGGCTTGAGTTCGAGCCATGATTCACAACTCCTTTCCCTGATGGCGCCGAAGCAGCATCTCCTCAGCGGCCTTCACTTTGGTTGTCTGAACTGTTCTCACGGTGGTTTGGAACTGCTCGGCGGTGACCCTCTCGCCGCGCACAAGAGGTGCGAGCATGTTGATCAACAGCAGCTGAAGCCCCACCACTTCGCAGGTGAGATCAAAGTTCTCGCGTCGGCTTCTGGCTTCGTTCAGAAGAACTCCGCGGGCCCATTCGGAGAGCGTTTGGCCTTCATGGCGTGCCCGTCCGGCGAGCAATTCAAATTCCGCCTGAGTCACTTTCGTGCCCAGGGATCGAGTCCGAAACGATCTTTGTTCCATAGTTTGTTCCTCCGATTGGAAAGCCAGGACCGACCAGGAATCGCACTACATGGGCGGTTCCTCGAGAGGAACCGCAAATTCTCAACTCGATAACGCGTAACAAGTTCGCACACGGGAACTCAGGTTCCTGTGCAGCACCCTTTCAGGGGTGGAGTGTCGCAAATTAACCCGGTGCGCAGCACCGCGATGGTCGTGCCACATATCTCGAGGAAGTTCATGCCTTCGAACCGGCCACAACGGTAGTTGTCTGGGGAGCTCGTGAAGCCGCGGAAGTGTGCTGCTGTACGGGCGTTTCCGGCAGCACCGCGATGGTCGTGCCACATATCTCGAGGAAGTTCATGCCTTCGAACCGGCCACAACGGTAGTTGTCCCGGGAGCCCGTGAAGCCGCGGAGGTGTGCTGCTGTACGGGCGTTTCCGGCAGGTCATTTTGGGGTGCCCGACGAACGCGGAGCGTTGGCGTGATCTTCTGCGCTTCCGGCGATTTCAGGTATTCCTGAAAGTCGCGGTCTTTCGAGAAGACGTAGACGAGCGCCTGCTCTACGACATCATCAGCAGACGCATGGATGAAGGCCGCATACTGATCAACCTGTGCGGCGGTCGTATCAGTGAGCCGAATGGAGGCACTGAGATGGCGGACTTGGGCAACTTCAAGCAGCGGCATTGGATTCTCCTCGAGGGTGGAATCAGGCGGTTTTCTTGTGGGCAATCATGCGCTCGGCTGTTGCTGCGATCTCTCGCGCACGGGCGGAACAAATCGAAGCGGGAAGCTCGAAGCGGCGGCGGGATTCAAGCCGGGCAATCACTTCGTCCATTGGGAGGCCTTCGATCAGCCAGAGACGAGAGGAAGCAACGTCGACGGTGCGCTGCGCGTAATAGAGAGGATTGGGCTTGTCAGCCCGACGCGAAGCAAGTTCGCTCGTAAGCTTTCCGGCATCTTTCCCACGAGCAAGCTCGCGCGACACCCATGCCCAATCGCTCTCCGAGTTGCTGCGCTTTCCTGAGCGGCGATTAAGTGCGATGGGCTGGCCGAAGCGCAGGAGATCGGCGGCACCGAAATCCAGCCGGAAGTCATCGGGAGTCCATATCGAATCGTCCCGATATTGAACCGTGACTCGGTGAGCTGGATCGTACTTATGATTCAGGAATCCGGGGACGCGAAGAACGCGGTTGCAGTCGGTGCACGCGGGATCCCCGCCGAAGGCGATAGCAAGCAGCTTGAGAGCCTGTTCCTGTTGGGCGAAGTCGAAACCTTGGACGCGCCAGAGAACCTGATATTTGCCCGGAGACGTAGACACAATGCAATGGGGAGCCGGCACCCTATCCGATGCCAGAAGAGACGCGATGCGGGCATCTCCATCGGTATCGATGTCGAGATATAGGTGGCGCACCTCGGCAATACATTCTTTCGTCCGTCTGCGGCTGCCAGGGCGAAGCGGATTGGCGGCAATGTAGATATTGCTTCCTGCGCGGTCTTGAGCCGCGAGCCATCCGCGATACCGCGGTGCAAGAACACTCTCGAGCCTGGCGATGCGTTGGATCGCGGCCGGGGGACTCTGTCTACGAAGCAGCAGAGCAACCGTCTCCTGCGATGAGAAGCAGCGAGTAAGAAAGCTGACGGCGATCTCATTCATAGTGGCGCCTCTTGAAGGTGCGATTCGGGCAAGACCTCAGGACCGAAGAAGTCCGGCTCGAGGCCGGACTTCACCGGTGGACGACGGGCGGTCTAGCTCGCCTCTTCCTCGAGAGCCTCTTCGGTTTCTTCGACGCCCGCTTTGGCGGCGCGATCGAGCTTGAGAATCGAGCGGACCCGAATCTCCCACGCGGTCTGCTCCGAGTTGGTCTTCTTGCTCTCGTATTTGCGGCTGCGCAGCTGGCCCTCGACCTGAATGTGAGCTCCCTTCTCAAGCCTGGCGGCGAATTCTCCGAGCTTGCCGAAGACGACGCAACGGTGCCATTCGGTGTGCTCGATGTACTTGCCGTCCTTCTTGTAGGAGCTCTTGGTTGCGAGTGAAAGTGTGGTGAGGCTGCGGTCATTGTTGGTGCGAACTTCGGCATCGTTGCCGAGGAATCCGATGAGGGTGACTTTGTTCTGGTACATGGTGGTTATCTCCGTTTCGTTGAATTTCCCGTTAGCTGCTCGGGTCACCCTTCGCGAAGCGAGCGAGTGGCCCCTGCTCCCAAGGCCGAAGCTCTGCATTTACGGAGGGTCCGGCGAAGACGGAAACCGTAACCCGAAGGGCCGCCTATATCCGGGGTCCCCAACGTGCGTTCTTTGCATGGTGGGGTGGACGGCGGAAGCAGAAGAGCGAGCCTGCCGCAGGGCGCAGGAAGGGCCCGAAGCGTGAACCCGAGTTGGGAACGGGAAACGAAATGGAAGGAACCCCAATGGGCCGGAGTCACCAGACCAATTCCCGGCGTGCAGAGCGACCTCAAGCGCAGCCGATCCGCGAGCCAAAAGAGAGCCAAAAGACAAAGGCTTCGAGCGTGAATGCCGCTCCGGCCGTCGAGACGCGATGGCTCTCTCGCGCACATTCCGAGACGAGTTGGGCTGCCTGGCTACTCGAGCCAATGGGAAGACCATCGGATTGACCTCTGATCGGGTTGAAGTCTTTAGCCGGAAGTCCTAGCTTCAGCCGTCCGAAGCACGGTAGACCGGATGGGTGAGAAAGCACTGCTCGGCGTGGCTGTAACCGGAGACGGTGATGAGTTCTCGCACGCGTCGGCGGCCCTTGCGATCGCGTTCGCAATGGAGAACGAAGTCCACCGCTTTTCCTGTTTGCGATCGGACAAACGCCTGATCGAGATTGGTCCTCGCGCTCAGAGCCATGTCTGCCAGTCGATCAAGCGCATCGAGAGCCGAATCGGCATGCAATGTCGAGAGCGTACCGCCGTGGCCCGTGTTCATTGCCTGGAGCAGATCGTATCCACATTCGTCGCGGATCTCGCCCATGATGATGCGGTCGGGACGATGCCGCAAGGCAGCGGCAACAAGCTGGCTGGGTGTAATCGCGACCTGCCCAGGAATCGCAGCGACGGCCTCCCAGCGAACCGCGTTCGGATGAGCGATCTTCAACTCCGCCGGCTGCTCAATCACAACCAGGCGCTCGTCCATCGGAACGTGGTCGAGCAAGGCTTTCATGAGCGTCGTCTTTCCCGAGCCGGTTCCTCCACTGATGATGCCGTTCTTCCGGCCGAGGATCAGGCCCACGACCTCATCGCGAATCGGGGCCGGGAAACTTCCCGCTCGAACCAGCTCGTCACTGGTATACCAACGGTTGAACTTGCGCACCGTAAGCGTCGGCCCATTGATCGAGGAGGGCGCACCTACAACGGCCACGCGCGAGCCATCCGGCAGGCGCGTGTTGAGGATCGGATTCTGGCTCGTCAAATCCTGCCCAAGAATGCGTGCGATGCGCTCAATCGCTGCCTGCAATCGTTCGTTTGTATAGGGCGCAGTGAGTGCAACACGATCCAGAATTCCCCCACGATCCGCGAAGACTCCCGTGGTTCCATTAATCATCAGGTCGGAGATAGACGGGTCCAACAGAAGCACCCGCAACTCTTCGGGAAAGAACGGCAGGATCAGCTCGAAGCTCATCGCAGTGCCGCCTTCCGATCGCACTTACTCAAAACGCATCCACCAGTGTAAGCGCGGGCCATGGGTCGCGTGCGGCAGGCCCGCGTCGAGGGTGATTGCGGCTGGGTTGACTCGCGAAGCCTCACCGCACGCCTCCATTGACTGGGGACGTGGCTCCATCGGTCGCGAGAGGGTCAACTGAAATCCGGTTTTCGTGGTACTCGGTAATGGTCAAACCCAGGGGATTGATGAACTCATACTGCGGATAGATCTTTGCCTGATCGCTGACCTGTTTTGGATTCAGGTAATAGGTCAGGCTGAGCATCCAGTGCTCAGTCCTCGGTTGATGGGAATGAATCGGAGAGTAGATGCGATCAAGGGCAATGAGGGCCGTGCCGCGTGCCAGTACGGCCCCCTGAATCGTCTCCTGAGAGAGTGACGTGATGGTGACGTTTTTCACTTCGGCATCGCTCTGCTCGATCTGGCCACCGACCACCGCGGAGACAAGGTGATTCTGGTTGTCTTCGGTCATCAGGCTCGTGGCGAGGGCTCGGGACAGGAAGTAGTAGTTCAGCGGATACTTCGTGGCAATCGTGTCGTGGTTGATGGTGTAGCGATAGTTGGCCCAATCGTTGAGATATGTCCGCACCTCGCCTTCGCGGGGGCTATAGTTCAAATCGCTATATTGGATCGCCTGGGCGCGCCCCATCTCGTCGATGCGGATATAGCGGTAGGCGACCGGCCGGCGGGCGAGGGACAGGTTCAGCCACATCGAGCAAGAGAGCAGGACGGTTTCGCAAACGAGGATCAACCGGTAGGCCTTCCGCTCTGCATAGTGCGAGGCGTAAACCTCATTTCCGATTTCATCTGCCATGAGCGCCTGTCGAGGCGGGCAGATGTTCTTCAGTGATGGCTTGCGTGGACATGGCGGACCATCTCTCCTTTCCACGATGGCGTGAACGATGACCCCAAAATAGATACACGCCGCCATGACACACCCAAGAGCCACGAGCAACACCAGCAAGCCCAATGGTCTCCGTAGGCCGAGCTTCCGCATTGCATGTCCATGAATTTGATACTTGAACATCGTTATGCTGCTCCTGCTTTTCGAGTTGAGAGCCATTCCTACCGCGTTACCGCACGCCCCCAGCGTCAGCCCCGCGGCTCCGCCAAAGATTGCCTGCGTCATGCTCGGAATAAAGAGCATGTTGATGATGAAAGCCAGAAACACCATGGTGCACGGGATCAGGTTGGCAAGCCACATCTCAATCGAATAATCCCCATTGAAGGTTTGCTGGATGAAGGTATTCATAAAGCCTGCCCAGACGAAGATGAAGGCCGCCGCCACAGCACGAATCATCGCAAAGCTGATCAGCACATCGAGGAAGTGAAAGAACTTCGCTCGGAAGGTGTTCGTCATGAGCAGCGGCA
The DNA here is from genome assembly GCA_963846095.1 of uncultured Acidobacteriaceae bacterium. Classification (GTDB taxonomy): domain Bacteria; phylum Acidobacteriota; class Terriglobia; order Terriglobales; family Acidobacteriaceae; genus Telmatobacter. The sequence continues at coordinate 11,946 of CAWJUW010000018.1, read as the reverse complement.
CAAACACCGGACCGAAGAGCGCCGTCACCCCGTAGAGGATGAAGGCGCTGCAGTTGATCAGGAAGAGGATGCCTGAAGCTAACCCCAGAAGCATCTGCACCAGGAAATAGCAGAGGATCTGGACCGGAGCTATCAGGGACGGCATCGGCGTACCATCGCCGGCAGTCTTGAGCAGCTGGAGCAGGCTGTCGAGAGAGTTCTGGTCAAAGGCCGCGACCATGGCCTGGGCAATGTAGCTGAACAAGTGGTTGATCCCAAAGCTCGCGCCGGGTAGCGCATTGACCCAGTAGTTTTCAAGCAGACAGCAGACCAGAAGCCGTAGCAGGAAATGAACCAGATCTCCGAAGTGGACAGCATGGAGGTGGAATCGGAGCGTCATGCCTGCGGTGCTCCAGTTCACGACCATGCTGACAAGCATGAACAGGGAGATGCAGCTCAGCTCCGCAAGACCGAGCTCGGTGAGCGCGCCGCCATTCTGGGTCGTCAGGTTCGTCAGGTTGTTCGTGAACTGATAGAGCCAGTCCACACCCGAACTCGCAGAAGGTAGCGCGAATGCCAGTGATATCGCGGGTGCCATATCGAAGACCTCTTCTTCAGGGAAGATAGGTATCCCAGGTACTGCCTTCGTTCGCCGCGCTGGTGTCGTTCGCTGAGCGCTGCTGCGCTACTAGAACGGCTGTATTCAGGTCCTCGGCGGCTGCGTTGCGCCGCTCCATGTTGGCAACCATCATCTCGGAAGCAACGCAATTCTGTAGCTCGCCCTGGGACTGCGTTTCGGCCATCTTCTGCGCCTCGGCTGCGTTCAGCAGGTTCAGTTGCTGTACTTCGCTATTGGTCGCGCTTGTGACGTCGAACTGGGTTGTAAACAATGAGTTGTTCGCCGTCAGATTCTGCGACCTTGCGGAACGGTATTGCCCAATGGCGGTAAGGCAGTCAGGCGACACGGCGTCCGAAGTCTCGATCATTGCGACCTGGGACACGCGCGAGCTGCCAAGGGCCTGGCCCGCAAGGTAAGTCGAGGCACTCGTGTTGATCGGAACAGTGGCTGTCTTCCAGCCCGTCAGAGACGCACTTGGATCGTTTGCATTCAGGGCGATATTGATGCCGGCAGTTTCGCCGAACATGTTGGCGACATTGACGTTTTCAAGAGCATGAAGCGCCGTCTGCCACTCTTGTTTCGCAGAGAAATGTTCGAGATTGTTCTCGAGCATGTTGTATTGCATTTGGATTGTGGTGAGCTGCTGGACAAGGCTGGCATAGCTTGTCGGGTCAAACACGATGTCGCCCACGCCGAAAAGACCGAAACTCGGTGTTGCGGCGAGGATCAGCCCTACGCCGGCCCCGATGAGCCATCTCCGACGATTGCTGAGATTGAAGTCCATAGTGAGCCTCCTTGGGTTGGTATTGCGGTTATGGGAATTCCGGCCAGGTTAGATCGACGCTTTGCCGCAGAAGGACGCGGTGATCGCCTCCTCAAAGTGTGGGATCCACGTGGTGCTCGGCATAGGACGGAATCAGAAGGTCGGTGCCGATGTAGACGCGAGCGCGCGAGCCTTCCTTGAGGGTGATCACGGGCAGGCGATTGAGGAAGTGGTTCAATACCTGCTCGCCTTCCGTGGCCGACTCCTCGGAGATGCCATCGCGAATCTCCGCAGAGGGGGTGAGGACGCTGGCGCTGTTGCCGATTTGTGCAAGGCCGCCCAGGCCACCAATCGCAGCGGCCGCCGCGAAGGCCTGAAGGTAGCCGTGATCCACTTTGGTTGCAAGCCCAGTGGTCCCGATTTGATCGAGGCCAAGGAATTTGACAAATTCGAGCGAGAACCCGTCAGGGCAGATCGCACGATGGAAAGTGACGAAGATCTTGCGCTGCTGCGCACTGCCTACACTGGCTACATCGCCGATCAGCCGCGTCCCCTGGGGCAGGAGAAGCTGCTGATGATCGTGGGAATAGAGGTCTGTGGTCAGCGAAACCAGAATCGGACCGCTGAACCCGCCATCGATGTGATTGGTGACAACACCCTCGAGAACAGTTCCCTCGAAGACCCGATAAAGCCGACCACCGTAGGCATCGAAGCTGTACGCGCTCATCGGGTTGCTCTCCGTGGAGCGTTGAGGCGCATGAAGGGAGGCCGCTTCCAACTTGGTGGTGCCTTGCTTCGGTTCCGTTTCGTCCGGTTTCTCACCGGCTGAGCGTTCCGAAGCCTCCGGACGCACTGACTCAGTTTTTTCGGAAACTGCGCCCACAGGGCCTGAAAGAACGCCCGGATGCGCGAAGTCGAGCGCAACGGTGTCGCTATTGACCGCGTCCTGCTGCTGCTTTAGGCGCGCAAGCTGGCGTTGCCTTGCGTCGGCACGTGCCTCCGTGGCTTCAGATGTGCGCCCGGGCGCGTTCGGGCCGTCACCGTAGATCGACGACCGCTGCGCCGCAGTCATCTGCGGTGCCGTAGCGGCCTCGGGACCGGGGGCATCCTCAGTCTGCTTGAGCTGAAGCATGGCAGCGGCCACTTCCTGTTCGCGGGCTCGCTGCTGCGCGTCATGCTTGGCCTGCAACTGTTGCTGGGCCTCGAAGCTCGATACCTCGGCGGCATTCGGGGCCGAGGGGCGCATCGCGAGCGCGCTTGCCGTTGCCGACCGCTTGTTTCCGCGTAGGAGGCTTGAGATGTTGGCCAGACCGATCAGACCGATAATGACCACCAGAGAAACCACCACGGGCAGACTTTTCTTGAGGGGCGGTCTCGCTTCAGGCTGATCGGGAACCGTGGCGGGAGGGTTCTGATTGAGGTCGGACATGGCTATCTGCCCTCCTCTGACGAATGGAAGTCGACCTTTTGTTTTCCGATCTCGAGGTATCCGCGATCGAGCTTCTTGGGGACGGTATAGAGGCCATCCTTGAAGTCGAAGTTGATCAGGGAAGGCTTCTTGTCTTTGACCTCATAGAGCGCCGGCGTCTCCTCAAACTTCCCGCGCAGATAGGTAAACTTGTCGTCCCTCCAAATCTGTTCGAGGCCAAGTGCACGGGCCTTCGTCCTGTCCCAGAGGTAGTCGAAGCGAAGAGTGCCGGGATACTGGCTCCGGTTGGCTTCCTCCTGGGCCGCTTGAGCCTTTTGCGCGGCTGCCTGCGCAGCCTGAGCTGAAGCGGCCTCCTGCTTCACCTTGTCTAATTCCGATGCCGGGACAAAGACCGGCAACTCGATCAGACGATCCTTTGCGGCTTGATCGCCGGAAGCGATGAGGATTCTGGAGTCGAAGTGGGGATCGTCGTCGCTAGAGACCTCCCGCAACGCGAGCGTGTATTCGTTCCCGTGATCGGAAACGATGTGGACATCTGTGACCACGCCGGCGACCTTCGGCTTGACGCTGATGAAGCGGCTGGCAAGGCGCCCACCGTCAAAGACCCAGTCAACCGTGTCCCCCGCGAAAACGTTCACGACTTTTTCCTCATCGGGTAGCAGGATCAGAGTTGACTGAAGCAGAGCGGTCCGAATGACGGGAGGAGGCTCGGCCGCGGAGAGGGTGACGGTCCGCGGCGCGCTGGGCTCGAGGTGCTTCGGTTCCGTCGGTAGAGGGCCGGAGGCAAAGGCGCTTGCGGCGAGGATGAACTCAAAAGCAACGACAGGAAAGATTGGCGGTTTCATGGTCTAGGATCCTTTCGCTCATGCAATCTCGCCCTGGGCAAAGCGCGAGATGCCCTCGGCGAGTCCGTATTTGGCGATGAGTCTGGAGCGGCGCACCCGATCTTTGGGCCTGGTCGAGAAGGTGGCGAAGCTGCGACTGTCGAGGTTGAGCCGGACGACCTTCGTGAGGCCATCGCGACGGATGTAGAGCGCTTCCCTGTCCTCAAGGCTCTCGAAAAGAGCGATCTGCTGCTCATTCATCTTGAACAGTTCGGCATAACGCTTGCGGTTGAAGGTGGCGTCCTTCAAAAACAGGAACGAGGTGCAGGAGTTCACGATCGAATCGGCATTCTCGCCAAGGTCTTCGGCGGACTGACCAATCATGGTGACCCCGCCCAGGTTTTTGCGCACCGTCTTGATCGAGGCAAGCGCTGCCTCGAGCAGCTGTCGATTCTTCATCGAGGCAAAGAGCTCTTCGATCAGAATGTGCTTCGGTACGCCCAGATTTGCCGCGTCATAGAGCACATCGTCGATCCGCCGCAAGAGCCACACCATCAAGGGCTCGATCAGGTCCGAATGCTGGGCGTTGTTCACACCCTGAAAATCGAAGCACTGCAGGCGCGAGAGCGAAAGGCTGTCCTCGACATTGTCAAAGACCGCGCTGTAGATGCCTTGGCCGACCCACTTGGACAAATAACGATCGAGTTTCTTGGGCAGGAAAAGGTTAGAGAGGCGGCGGATCTGGGGGTCAAGCAGGTACATATCCTGCACGGCCTTGTGGATCACATCATCGTCTTCCGGCTCAAGTTCGGCTCCGCCATTGGTCAGCAGTAGCTTGATGAAGGAATAGAGAAACTTGATGTTGCTCTCCGTTGGCGCGAGAGCAAAAGGATTGATGCGCGGGCCATCCTTCCCGACTCGATCGACCCGTCCCCCGTAGAGCTCGACGAGGCTCTCGTAGCTGGCCCCGACGTCGAAGACATAGGTAAACCCGCCATACTTCTGCTCCAAAGCAATGATCTGATTTGCGTGAACCGACTTGCCGGTACCCGTTGGACCGATGATGAGCATGACCCGCACTCCGTCCACATAGACATCCTGGAAGAACGGGGTCCGCGTGCGGGTCTCAAAGATGTTCAAGTATTCGTCGTTCAGATCTTCCGAATGCGGATGACCGAGGTGGGGCCGAAATATCGAGCTCAAGCGCGCGTGATGGTCCTCGCCGAGCCACAGCGGAAAGACGTTGAACTTCTGATTGCCCGGAAACATGGCATAGAACGCAGAGAGGTTGCCAAGAGTCTCCTCGATGACACGGGCACGCGCGTCAACAAAGATGCGGTGGACCGACGGAATCGTTTCGCGCAGCTTCTCCTGGCTGTCGGCGGCCAATAGGAGCCGGAAAGAATATTCTCCCTGCGCCTTGTTGTCGAGCGAGCGAATGACCGCGCTTAAGTCATCGACGCTGCTATCTGCAGCTCTGGCGCCTGCACCTGTTTCTAGTTGCGCCGGATCGCGAGCGTTCATCACGCGCGACAGAATGCCGACCCTAAAAAACGCAATGAACTTTTCCTGAGCGTCGACCTCGCTACGAGCAGCGGCAATGGATCTGGGCCGCCACGTTGAGCAGCAGACGCTGTCGCAATCAAGAGCCAGGAGCCCTGAGAATAAGCATGGCCGGGAAGACTCAGGAAGCGCCTGAAGCGAGAACATCTGCACATGCCGCTTGCCAATTCTGAGATGATCGCTATGCCAGGCAACGGAGCTTTTCACAATTTGGCGATCTACGCCCGTATCTCCGCGGAGAAGTTCGACCGAGGCCCATTCCTCGAGATTGAAGAGATAGGCAAAAAATTCATACGCCGCTTGCTTCGGGAGCAGGCGGAGACCGATTGGCTCTTCGAGCTGGCTGACCAGAAGCGAGGCTGTTTTTTTGAGCTCCATGAGGAGCCGGGATGTAGTGATGGCATTCTCCGCCGGTTTCGCCGCAAATGGCTGCCTCTTCGGCGGTTCGAGAGTGAGGCACCAATGAAGATCGATGCGGCGAAACCCCGCGTTCTCGGCGAGAAATGCCCGCCTGCCCTCAGCAAAGACCTCGGTGATCGGATTGAGGTATCGGCGTCGGCGTGGAAGTTCAAACCCGGACATGACGCGGGTGTATTGATAGAGGCAAGATCCTTCGGGCATGCACCGTAACGCGCCCTCAATCGTGCGGATGCGTGCGTCAAGCTCCTGGTCTGTGAATCCCTCTTCATCGATCCCATTCAAACGGAACAGGCTTCCGTAGCCGCCGCCCTTGAGGGCGAAGCAGTGGGGGCTGACAAAGCGCGAGATCGGCACGATCGAGCACGCCGCTCCGGCTTTGGCGAACCAGGGTAGGTACTTGCTCTGCTCAATACTTGCGCGGGTCATAGAAGGATCTCTGCCTGAGGCTCAGGCCCCAGAGCTCGAACATCTTTGGGTGTCTTCGCACGATCAGCCAGCAGCACGCCGCCAGAAGCGGAAAGGCAACAATCGCGAGGAGGCGGAAACCAGCGAGGAAAGCCAGGACGGAGATCATGACGATGGCCAGCCAGGTGGGCAGGTTAAGGCCGAGCTTTTCGCGCGGCCGGTTGAGCGCCTGATTGATCGGGAATGGCTCTCCTCGCTTTCGGTCCTGCATGGTTAGTTCACAGTCTGTCCGGTCAGTGAGCTGATCCAACCTGCTCCCCATCCCAGGACACCGGCACCGAAGATCGCTCCAAACAGGCCGATCACGCCGCGCTGAATATTGCCGCTCATAAAGCTCACTCCGGCGAAGATCAGACCGATGAGACATATGACAGCACCCGCGTACTCGGCAAACGTCTCCACTGTTTGCATGAAGGTTTGAGCGCCGCTGAAGCTGATTGTTCCCTGGGCATGAGCGGCGCTGGATAACAGGAGCACCACAAGGGGCCAGACGAGGGTGCGGGCGGCCCTCCAAAAGGTTTCCAAGTTGGAATTCAGCTGTCGGGTTAGGAATTTGATTTGGGTCTGAGTTCTGCTCGGACTGCGAAGAACGGGAATCTCGGTCATCATCGGCATCTCCTGCGACTGAGTTGCAGCCGCGATATGCCGAAAGCCTAGGAGGAGGACGGCCGGCCGTCCAATACCTTTTGTTTATCAGCCAGTAGGTCAAAAATATCTAAAGCTTAACTTCAAGATTCTGAGAGGTGCGAGGGTCTGCTCTCGTCATTTGTCATCGCGAGCGGCGAGTGGAATGGTTGCGAGTGTCTCGATGTTCCGACCGAGGTGGCAGCTTGGCACTTCCAGTTTCCGGGCTCTCTGATCTGGTGGCCTGGGAGGGAACCCGCGATCCCTGAGCGCCAGCACCTGGAGGGGCAGCGAGTCGTCTTCTCAGAAGCCTGACAAGCACGGGGATTGTCTTCGGATGAAGCTGCCTGTTGTAGACCAGGGCAGTATCGACGGTCCAATCTACCCCGGCAACGGGCCGCGTCGTCAACTCGGCATCTAATTCCGATCCTTCGCTGATCAGAGCAATCCCATATCCGGCTTTAACGAGGGACTGGATCTCGACGGGGTGCGATGCCCGCGAGAATTCGCCGATCCGGACACCTGCTTCTCCGAGGAGTTTCAAAACCCTGGCGTGGGCTTCAGGATGTCGTTGCGGATGGTAGAGAATCGCAAGATTCTCCTGGAGGTCGGGAGGCAGCACGGCCGCTTTTTTGGCGAGGCGATGGTCCGTGCGGAGACACGCGACGAGCCGATCCCGTCGAATGACCTCGAGTGAGAGGCGTGCGTCGTCCATTGGCATGGTCATAATCGCCGCATCGATTTCGCCCAAGACAAGTTCCTCCACAAGTTGGCTGGCATCCCCGTGCGTCGGACGGACTGGGCAATCGGGAAGGATTTCTTTGTGGATCTCGCACGCTACGCGAAACACCCGCGGATCGACGAAGGGCGCACAGCCGAGGCTGAGGGTACGGATTTGGCCGCGATCGATCGCAATCAGTGCCGCGATGGCCTCATCGCGCGCGTCCAGCAGCCCTTTAGCAATGGCCTTAAAAGCAACGCCCGTTTCGGTCAGTTCGATGCGACCGCTCTTTCCACTCTTGAATAACTGAATTGCGAACGCCTCCTGAAACTGCTTTGCCTGGACGCTGAGGTTAGGTTGGACGGTGTGAAGCTGTTCGGCAGCAGCTCGGAATCCCTTGTGTTCCACAATCGCGAGTAAGTACCTAAAATGTCGAAATTCGGCCCAATTGTTCATTGCGCTGTTCTCCTGGGGATAGCGCGCTCGGGTCGGGCAGCACGATATCCACAGGAGAATAGGTCTTGGGCTCGATGTAACGAAACTTCAGTGTTTGTTGCGGATGAGCAACAAAATAGGCAAAATGCGGCGCAACTCTCTGATTTTCTTGACGGCGATCTAGCGGGGCAATTGCACCCTCTTGTTGCGATAACGAAAATTCTTCCCGCGATGCGAGCCGAGTTTTCCACCTTCGACAGGATCCTGTGCAAGAAAGAGCAGAAATTCGATTCTCCGTACATACCGCTTACGGAAGCCCCACGTTATTTGTGTCAACTATTTTTGGCCTGAATTTCTTCTTCCCCAATATTGCGAATCGAAACGAAAATCAAACCACGTCTCTGATCGCGGCATCAAGTGCCGAGGAGCTGGATCATTGAAAGTGATAGCTCAAATGTATCGCCCAATAGACACAAACTATTAGACATAGCGAGCTGATTCATTCCAGGCTTAAAACAAGAAGTATCAGGAGCTGTCCATATGAGCTTTCAAAATCAATCGATCAAGAAGGGGCCGCGCCGTGAGCAAATGCCGGTCGAAGCCAAGTTGCTCATCGGCAGGCAGGAAGCTGCTGCGTCTCTTTCCATCAGCCAACGGGCGCTCGATTATCTGGTTGCCAATAAACAGCTTCAAGTCAGACGAATTGGAGCGCGCGTGTTGATTCCCCGCCAGGAACTGCTGCGCTTCGCGCGTGCGGATCATCCGGAACCGATCGCCAGCTGAGCCGACCGTGACTTTCCCGTCTCCGGTGACTCTTTGGCGGTCCCTTTGGGCTCGGCAAGCGGTCAAGCTCGCGCCGGCACAAATGTTGTGACGGGTGAGCGCATCGTCGGCACGAGTTCGCTCGCTGGCCGTTGTGGCGTTTTGGGTACGGCGCTCGATGACATCGACCGTCAGAGGCTCTCGATCAAAGTGCGCTTGATGGGGGCGCGCGATGAGCGCCGCGCGCCGGCTCCTGTCAGGCCGCACAAGTCTCGGAGACTTGTGCGGCGTTTTTGGCAACGGCGCTTCGAATGTATTCGGCTGCACGTTGAGCATGCGCGGCAGCCGTGAAGACAGCGCGATTGTCCTGCTCGAGAACCTCCAACCAGGTTGCGATGTAGGATGCGTGATCTTCGCGCGGCTCGAGAGAGATCTCGAGGTCTGCACACAGGAACGCGGCGCCAAGCTCAGCAACCAGCTCCTCGATGGCATAGCCTCTGCTGCCGAAGCGATGGCCGCCGAAATCGCGGTTAAGTCTGGTCGCGCTTCCTGTCCAGTGTGTGCATTCGTGCGCGAGCGTCGCATAGTAGCTATCTGCATCCCGAAAGCTTACAAAGGACGGCATCTGGATAATGTCATTGGTGACGCTATAGTAGGCGCGATTTCCTCCATGGCCGATGGTCGCACCAAGTGCTGCGAAGAACTTCTCAGCCCGCTCGATGCGCGCGACAGGATCAAGCTGCGGGGCGGCTTTCGCATAGTAGACATCCGGCAATCCATCGATCTGTTCTACGTTGAATACGGTGTAGCCCTTGAGGAACGGGATCTCGCGCTCGATCTCATCGCCGGTCTTTTCATCGGTCTGTTTGCGAAGGATCGAATCGGCATAGACGACCAACGACCCCTTCTCCCCTTTGCGGATCTGCCCGTCGAGCTCACTTGCCTGCTTGAAGGTCATCCAGATCGGAGCCGCGAAGTTCTGCGCCATGGAGCTGGCCCACAGGGTCAGCACATTGATTCCGCTGTAGGGCTTTCCGTTATAGCGCAGAGGCCGCGTGATCCGTCCCGCTGCGTGTTCAGCATTCCAGGGCTTGACCCAAGGTCTGACGCCGCGCTCCAGATGCCCCACGATCTGGTTCGTGATTCGAGTGTAGATGTCCTGCTTCTCAACTCTCTGCATAACGCTTCTCCTTTACGAGCGGGAGAACAACCTCATCCCCTCGTAGCGGAGCTGTTCTGCAGAGGACGCCCGAGCTGTCACAGGGCAGCCGTTCTTTGGCTGGCGAGAGCTTCACCCTTGACAGCGGGAAGGGGCGCCTCTGCTAGCGGTTGTCGCGGAGGGGATGAGGTTAAAACGCAAGGAGGAAGATGAGATCAGAGCGTAGAAGGAACATCTTTGAAGAACCGACGTGATTAGGCAACCGGCGCTACGACCGGGTTACTGAGGAGAACTCGGTAAGCGGATCGTCGCGTGCACTGTCGACGCTCAAACGAAAACAGCGATGCGACCATTCTTGGAGTGAGCCAGGTTTCACTGCCGGTCGGCCGATGTGGCCAGCCGCACTAGAGATTCCTCCAGTTCCAGCGAATTGCTGAGCCGATCGTTAGAGGGGTAAATACGAATTCGAATGGGCTCTTTCTCCCTTCCCTCCTCTTTTCTCGGCTTGATGGGCTCGAGCGACATCGCCCGAGAGCTAATCGCGAAGGGGTAACCTCGATCTCTCCATTCCGGAGCAGCGATATGCCTCGGGAACCGGAGCCGCTGCCTGCCGCGCAGGGTCGCTTCTCCAGATACAAACGGGCAACCCGCGTCAACTCCTCGTAGAGAAAGGGATAAGAGCTGATCGCGAGCTTTGGCTTCTCTTTTTCTCCAACTGCTGAGCCGCTGGGTGACCGAGGGTCCACGCCGACGTGGAGCACTGCTTTACGGCGGGGGTGTCCACCACGATGGCCCTGAAAAGCGATTTCGGCCGAAAACCTGCAACAGGTTTGAGCTCCTTTGCCTTTCGATTACGCATAGTAGATTGAAGGCCGGCAAACTGCTTTCACATTCCGTCTCGAAGGAGAATTTCCGATGAAGCGTTCACAAGCTTTGACTCTTGCCCTAGCAATAGCATTGATTCCATTCGCCCTGACCCCTGCCTGCCGGGCACAAAAGGTATCGCTTCCTTCGCTCGCCAAGGGCCCGATGCGGCTGATGCCAAAGATGCCTCCGTCACCCCTCCTGAGGAAATTCGGCAAGCCCGTCTTTGGCAAAGTCGCGCCGACAGCGATGGGAGTCGGTAACACTCCAACCTTGGGAAATCAGATTGCTTTCATGCAGCAGGTCAACGATCAGGGCAACAAGAATGTGGCCAATATCTACAAGGCCTGCGTGAGTCATCCGGGCGCCTGCAACGGGCTCGCTTCCCAGGCGTCGGTGAGTGACGCGATTCAGGGGGTTCAAAACCAATCTCTTATCAATTCGCAGCATCAGATGGTGAACCAGGATGTACAGACACAGGCCGTCGGCCAAACCAACTGTGCCTTGACCGGCGGCCAAGTTGTCTGGAACAACACCCTCCAGCGGAAGGAGTGTTCCCGGTAGATGCCGAGTTCGCACCTTTGCGGTTCGTGCATCGAAGGAGGCGCGGAGCTGCGGTGGGTTCGGTGTGGAGAGTACTCGAGGAGAAAACCGAACCTATCGAGCGCGCCCATCCGGTTGACCAGGACCAACTTATGGCAGCTCTGGTGCATCTATTCTGGTCTACACTGAATCGGTGAAAGGACAGGTTAGATGGCGAAGAAGCAGGAAGATGTTCTGAAGACCCTGATCAACGACTTGAATGAGGACTTGGCGCGAGAATACCAGGCAATCATTGCCTACACCGTTTATAGCAATGTCCTCAAAGGCGCTCAGTGGATGAGCATAGCAAGTGAATTGAAACTCCATGCCGCAGAGGAACTTCAGCATGCGCTCATCATTGCCGATCAGATTGACTACCTTGGTGGCATGCCGACGGCCGTTCCCAAGCCGGTCAAACTCTCCGAGAAAGCCGAGGAGATGATCCGATTTGACCTTGATAATGAAACGGAGACAATTCGCAACTATAGGCAGCGCGTGCGGCAGGCAGAGACCTTAGGCCACTTCGCTTTGGCAGAGCAATTGCGGAAGATCATCTCGCAGGAGCAAGAGCATCAGCACGATCTCGCGACGGCTCTTGGAATTGAAGTGCCAAATGTTCTGTCTGCGGGAACCTAGAGGCGAAGTGCAACGTGCTTCAGAGACCTCACGCCAGATTGCATGATATGCACGCTATGTCAGAAACAGGTGCGTCCTGCGAGTTTGTTGATTGTGCGGCG
>CAWJUW010000017.1:0-121518 GCA_963846095.1 uncultured Acidobacteriaceae bacterium | reverse complement strand
TGGTCAGTGATCTGCTGCTCTCGGCCCAGCTCCAGCGCGATGACATCGCGGGTGCGCCGGTGGACGTCGTCGAACTCGTCCGGTCGGTCGTGGCCAGCCTCCAGCCGCTCGCCGCTGCCACCGGCACCGGCTTGTCCGCCGAGGTCGATCCGGCGGTCGGGTCGATCAACGGCGCCCCAGCCGCCCTGCGTCGGGCCCTGGTTGCGTTGGTGGACAACGCGATCAGCCACACCCCCGCGGGCACCGTCGTCGTGCGAGCCAGTGACCGACGCGCAGGTCGTACGGATCGCGGTCGTCGACGACGGGGAGGGACTCGACCCGGCCGATGCCCAGCGGCTGACCGAGCGCTTCTCCCGCGGAGCTTCACGGGACCGGGCAGTCACGCCGCTTCGGTCTTGGCCTGGCCCTGGTTGACGAGGTCGTCCGCGCCCACCACGGACACCTCGAGTTGACGGGGGTGATCGGCGAGGGCGCCACCGTGACGATGGTCCTGCCGATCGGTCACGGCTGATTGCGCTGGGGGATCGTCCAACGGCGGACTGAGGGGCTGGCAGACGATCAGCTCCGGCTCAGGCTCTACAGAAGCGCGGCGCAGGCATTGGACCTGGTGCGCAGGTTCAACCGGACCACCGAACCTGGAAGTCCGGGGGGCGTCACCGATGTCCCATAACCCAGGGCCAGGATGCGATGGGCGCTCGTATCCGGTGCCGTAGCGGCCTTAGATCGAGCACCACGTCCGATGTGGCATTCGGGCTTGACTTTGCGTCGCAAACTAGAGTCTACTTTGCGCGACAGAGTAGCTCGAGGAGGACGGTTATGACGGACATCAAAGAGAGAGTCACCGCGGCTGACGGCGGCATGTTCGACGCGGTGCCGCCACTCAGCCGGCGCGCCAGAGCACCCTGGACGCGCCCCGGAGCTTCGAGCCCTTCCCGCCGTGGCTGCTGGTGGTCCGGTCCTCCCTGGCCCTGGTCGCGTACGGGGCGATCTGGCTGTCGGTGCGTGGTCAGCATCCGTACGCGCACCCGACGGCCGCAGTCATTCCGGTGGGGGTGGCGGTCGGCATCCTGAATGCCGTTGCGACAGTGGCGGTTGCCAAGCGCGCGACGACCGGGATCGGAGGGCGCCCCGACTGCGCATGGGCGAGATCGCCGCTGATGGTCGTCCTGTGGATCGGTGTGTTCGTGGCGATGGGGGTGATGGCCGGCGCCGGGGTGAGCGATGGATCGTCTACGGGCGGTACCCGGCGAGCGCGCCGTTGATCCTCGTGGGCGGCCTGGGCCGCGATCATGTCGTCGCGAGGGAGTGGCGGCTGGCCGCCAGTGGACTCGCCGCCGCCACGTGGGCGCTGTCGCCGCACTCACGCCGACCTGCGACCTCGTGGGCCGTCGCGGGGTCGGCCTGTGCCTGTCCTCCTCGAGCGTGCCGCCGAGCGCTTCTGGCGGCAGAGGCGTCTGGAGTCGACGCCTCAGTAGTACTGGGACTCATCGTCTCGAGGGACGCGTCAACCGCAATCACGAGGACCGACACAGGACTGGATCGCCTCATCTGCCACGCCTCGATCGTGTCGCCAGTCCTCAGGCCGACGAACGTATTCTCAGTGAAATCGTCCGAGGAGGGTCGTGGCCTTGCATACTGGCTCGGCTTAGCGGTCGAGCTCGCGGTTGTCAGGTCGGGGGTCAGGTATGGGTCGCTACCGTCGCGCGCCCGGCTCGTCTCGTCGATGGTCGGTGTGGCTCTGGTTGCAGCCGGTGTGGCTGCCGTGGGTTCAGGTGCCGCCCGGGCCGCGAACGTCACCTCGGCTTCGGGGGCGGTCTCATCATCGAACTCGAGGCCCGGCGCGTACCGGCGGCTGCAGCCGGCCCGGCTGCTGGACACCCGGGTGGGCAACGGCGCACCGAAGGCGGCAGTTCCGGCTCGCGCCACGCTCGCGCTCCAGGTCACCGGACGCGGCGGGGTTCCCTCGGCCGATGTCGCCGCGGTGACGATCAACCTGACGGCCACGAGCGAGGCGACGAAGGGCTACCTGACGGCCTATCCGGGCCGGCCGTTCGCGGCCGATCGCCTCGAACGTCAACTTCGTGGCCCAGACCAGCATCGCGAACCTGGCCACTGTCCCGGTGGGCGCCAATGGTCAGATCGACCTCTACAACGGCTCGGACGGCAACACCGCGATCGTGGCGGACGTGTCCGGCTACTACCTGTCCGGACCGGCCACCGCAGCCGGGGCATTCGTGCCGCTGGGGCCGGTGCGCGTCCTGGACACCCGGACTGGCGCTCACCCCGGACCCGTTGCCGGACATGGCACTCAGATCGTCAAGGTCGCCGGGGTGGACGCCATCCCATCGACCGGGGTCGGCTCGATCAGCGTCAACGTGACCGTGAATCAACCCACCTCCGGTGGCTTCGTGACCGCGTACGAAGGAGGGCGAGCCTGCCGACGGTGTCCTGCCTGAACTTCCTGGCCGGTGAGACCCGGGCCAACCGGTCACGATCCCGGTGGGCTCGGCCGGGACCATCGACCTGTACCTCGGCTCCAGCGGGAGCGCGCACCTGATCGTCGACGTGCAGGGCTACACCCTGGCCGGGACGGCGACGGCGGCCGGAACCTTCGTGCCGGTGAAGGCCACCCGGGTCCTCGACACCCGGCACGGTTCCCCGGCCGGTCCGGGCATCGTGACGGTCGTACCGGACGGCCCGGTGCCGACGGACGCGGAGGCGATGGTCGCCAACGTGACCGTGACCAACGTGACCAAGGGCGGCTATCTCTCAGCCGGTCCGGAGGAGGGGCCCGGCCGCGCCTGCGACCTCCAGCATCAACTACGCGGCCGGGCGCTCCACGACGGCGAGATCCTGGTCCCCGGACCCCGACGGGATCGAGATCTTCACGCATTCCACGGCCGAGGAGGACGTCATCGTCGACGTCCAGGGCTACCTGATCGCACCGACGATGTCGTGGTCCGAGACGACTCCGGCGGTCGATCCGCACCACGGGACGTTGCAGACGATCGGCTGCGCCTCGCCCACCTGGTGCGTGGGTGCGGATTCGCTCGGCGACGTTCTCATGGACGACGCGGGCACGTGGACTACGCCCGTGCATGTCGACACCTACCCGCTTTTCTCGATCCAAGTGTCCACTACGTCGGTGCGCTCGGCATCGATCAGTACGGGAATGCGGTGACCTTCGACGGCAGTACCTGGTCGGCGCCCAGGGCCGGACGGGCTGGGGGCCGATCTGGGCCTCCCGGGCCCGAGCCTGTCCTGTCCGACGGTCTCGCTGTGCGCACTCGGCGGCACCGGCAAGATCGCGGTGCTTTCCGGTGCCAGACGCTGGACGCTCTGGTCCTTTGCGACCAACCAACCTGAAACGGTGTCCTGCGCGTCCGCCAGCGCCTGCACCTCGGTCAGCTACGCAGGTGACGTGACCACGTACGACGGTTCCAGTTGGACGACCCCGGTCACTTTGAGCACCGCTCCGCTCCTCGGTCTGTCCTGTCCCAACGTTGGCGACTGTGTCGCCACCGACCCGCCGGTAACACCCTGATCGAGCACTCCGGCATGTGGGGACCAGGCCAGCCGGACGGCGGAGGTTACACACTGGGATTCTTCGACATCACCTGCTTCTCCATGACGAACTGCCTCGGCATCCGGTCGGCAGGCAAGTCCCTCTACTCCTTCGACGGCACCTCGTGGACGTCGGCGCCGGGGGGGCCACTAACTCCCTCGACCTCATCTGCACCGGGCCGACCTCATGCCTGTCCGTCAATCTGGGCACTGTCCGAACCTGGAACGGCAGCACGTGGTCGTCGCCGCAGCTCGTCGAAGGCGTCGAATACGATCTCCGCCCTGTCCTGCGCGTCGCCGAGCGCCTGCCAGCTCGGCGACGGCGAGAGGCAGGCTCGTCACGTTCGACGGACTGTCATGGCCGACGTCCATGCTGCTGCCGGGAACTGGACAGGTCTTCCCGCGAATCATCCAGCTCTCATGTGCGCCGGACGGCTCCTGCATGGCGTTGCTCTACCCCAACGAGATCGCGACGTACCAGAACGGCGCCTGGACGACTCCGACGTCCAGCCCCGCCAGCGGATCCACCGCAGTCTCTTGCACGTCAGCCACCTTCTGCCTGCTTGTCGACGACACGACGACGTGGACATACGACGCTTAGAGCTGGTCCGCCCCGGTGCAGGTGCCGACGACCGCGACTCCCAGCAACCCCAGCTGCGCATCGGCGACCTTCTGCGTCGTCGTCGACGGGGTGGGTCACTGGTTCGTCTTCGACGGCACCTCGTGGTCGGCTGCTGGCCGATGGACTCGGCCATCCCGGACACCAGCACGATCAGCTGCTCCTCCGACGAGTCATGTGCAGCGATGGTCGAATTCGGCGCATCGGCAACCTCCTGGCGGGTGCGCATGGACACGCTTGCCGGTGGCGTGTGGACGGCGGCAGACCTTTTCGGGATCGTCAACGTCTCCTGCGCTGACCAGTCCTTCTGCGTGGCCATGACGGCCGACTCGTCGACCTATGTGTACGACGGCGCGACCTGGATCGGGCCGGACCCCGGTCCGGTCAGCCTGAGCGGCAACCCGTTCGTCGGGCCGCTCGACTGCGTCACGGACGCCTTCTGCATGTCCGGGGACCCGCCGGACACCGTGCTGACGGGGCGGGCACCCTGACACCCGAACATCGACTCGGGCGCTTCTCCGGTCAGCCCCTCACCCGTCTGGAGTGAGTTCAGCCGCCGTGGATCCGGTCGGCGGCGATGGTGACGATGACGCGGATCTGGTCGCGACCCCCGTACCAGGGGTACGGGCCGCCCAGGTAGCGCTGCGCGAGCGCCTCGATGTGCTCGACCCCGCCGTCGGTCGTGGTGGTGACGACGTGCCCTCGGACGGCGAAATAGCGCGAGGTCTTCGCGGGGTCGGTGATGGTGAGAGCGACCCTGGGATCGCGTGCGATGTTGCGCAGCTTCTGGAAGCCCTGCACCGTGTTGATGAGCACGTGCTCGCCGTCGGTGTCGACCCAGGTCTGGGTCAGCTGAGGGGATCCGTCCGGCATGTCGTGGCGAGGTAGCAGAGGCTGGGGCGGTGGAGCAGGTCGATCAAGTCGTCGGGCAGATCCACGGTGCACGCCTCTTTCGTCCAGGGGGCGGGCGAACACGGCGGTCCGTGTGTCCCTGGCGAGCATGTCACGCTCCATGATGGTCACCGGCGATGTCGGACGGGCAACGAGGACGAAGGGACCGGGGCGACGGTGAAGGATGACCGGACGGTGGCGACCCGGCGGGGACCCGATGCAGCCAGCCGCCGCACGGCGCGCCGAGTTCATCGCCGGGCTGCCCAAGGCGGAACTGCATGTCCACCACGTAGGTTCGGCCTCCCCGCGCGTGGTCGCCGAACTGGCGGCCCGCTACCCAGGCGGGACTCGGTGCCGGCGGACCTCGGCGGCGCTCCGGCGAAGTTCTTCGATTCCCGACTTCGACCACTTCATCCAGGTCTACCTGGCGGTGGTCGCGCTGGTCCGCGACCCGGAGGACGTCCGGGCCTGGCCTACGGTGTCGCCGCGGACTGTCGCGATCAGCACATCCGCTACGCGGAACTCACTGTACCCCTATACAGCTCGGTCCCGCGCGGCATCCCCGTCGAGGCGCTACATGGAGGCGATCGAGGACGCCCGCAAGGACGGCCGAGGGGAGCTGGGCGTGGTGCTGCGCTGGATCTTCGACATCCCTGGCGAGCCGGTCTCCGGCCGGCGGATGCCACCCTGGACGGCCGGCGCTGACCCGCGGCCCTCGGGCTGATCGGCTTCGGACTCGGCGGCCCCGAGATCGGTGTCCCTCGGCCGCAGTTCCGGCCATACTTCGACCGGGCCCGTGCCGGCCCGGGCTGCACAGCGTGCCGCACGCCGGTGAGGCCACCGGCCCGGAGACGGTCTGGGACGCGCTGCGTGTTCTGGGCGCGGAGCGCATCGGCCACGGCACCTCGTCGGCCCGCGACCCGCGCTGCTGGACCTACCTCGGTGAACACGCCATCCCCTGGAGGTGTGCCCGACCTCCAACATCGCCACCCGGGTCGTCGCGTCGGCTCGACGTCCACCCGATCAAGGCGATGGTGGACGCCGCCGGCTGTCTTGTCACCGTCAACACCGACGACCCGCCGATGTTCGGGACCGACGCTGAATCGGGAGTACACCGATCGCGGCCGGGCTGCTGGGGCTGGACGAGTCCGGCACGGCCGAGTTGGCGCGGCAGGCGTGCGGGCCTCGTTCATGGAGGCTCCGCCACGGGCCAGGCTGTTGGCCGAGATCGACGCTTACGCTGCCCGGTCCCCGATCCGCGGCGGGCCTCCGGGAGTGCCCGCTCCGGCTCAGCCGCCCACGCCCGCTGTGTCGCCGGCTGTGTCGCTGTCGCCGCGCCGGCTCGTGTCGCCCTTCGGCGCCGCCGCAGCTCGGCCCTCCGGCGTTCGAGCCTGCTCCGGTAGGAGGCCGGGATGACACGCGTCGGCGACCAGGCATACGCGTTGGGCAGGATCCAGCCGCGCCAGCGCGCGACGAGGCACAGGGCCGTGGCCAGGAGGGAGCCGAGGACGAGTCCCAGGGTGGGCTGACCGTTCTCGGTCAGGAGCACCAGGAGGCTGCTGCCGGCGATCGCGCACGTCGCATACAGGGTCGTGCCGCCGAGGACGCCTGGCACGCGTCGCAGGACGATGTCCCGCACCGCCCCGCCACCCACCGCGGTGATCGTGCCCAGCAGGATCGCGGGCAGCCAGGTCAGGCCGACCGACAGGGTCTTCTGCGCGCCGGCGGCCGACCAGGCCCCCAGCGCCAGGGCGTCGATGACGGGCCACAGCCGATCCCACGTCCGGCCCTGGACTCGAATGACGAAACTGATTGCTGCACCGGCGAGGGCGGTCACCAGGTACGCGTCATCCGTCAGGGCCACCGGTGGACCGTGTTGCAGCAGCACGTCGCGGATGAGCCCGCCGCCGAGGCCGGACAGGACGGCCAGGGTGGCGAACCCGATCGGATCCAGCTTCTCCCGGCGGGCGATGACGCCACCGAGGATCGCGCTGGTGAGGACACCGGTCAGGTCAAGCGTCCTGAAGACCTCGGTCAACTCCGGATGGCCCATGCCGACCATCCTGGCCGAAGAAGCAGCGGCCTCGCGGTGCGACGGTGGCGGGTAGGCGCGGGACACGATGTCGTCGACGGCGGCGATGGCAGTGAAATACGGACTGAACCGGTTGCGCAGGACCGCGACAGTGACTCGGTGTCGATGTCCGCGTACGCCCCGGAGCCGCCTGCGCCTAGCATCCCGAACGTCGAACCCGGGCGCGAGGACGTGGTCCCCGGTCGATCGACGCTGTATCCGGTGGACCACCTGGTCGGCATACCCATGACCCGGTCGGGCCCGGTGAAGGCCACGGCAGTGATGTCCTGCAACCGCTCGGGATCCAACAGCGGCGCACCCTCGCCGTGGCCGAGCAGGCCGGCGTACAGGAGCGCGGCGCCGCGGGCGGTCATCGACCCGAACGAGGGGATGTCCGCGGTGAGGAGGTCCCGGCGATTCGCTCGATCGGCGTCGATCCGAACGCCCGGCGGCTCGGCGCGGGCGGCCGGTGAGCCAGGCGACGGCTCGGGGGACGGCGAACCCTTCGCCGGATGCTGATGAACGACGCGGTCGATGTGCTGCGCCGGCACGCCGAAGTGGACGTCATCGGCCACGCCGATCGGCTCGGTCAGGTTCTGGCGCAACAGTTCTCGTACGGGAGTGCCGGTGAGCCGACGCAACGTCTCGCCGAGCAAGAAACCGAATGTCAATGCGTGGTAACCGAATCGGCGCCAGGCGGCCACCACGGCCGCTCGTCCGCGATCAGGTCACACATGAACGGCCAGTCGCATAGCTGCTCGACGCTCAGATCCGCAGGCAGACCGGGCACGCCGGCCTGGTGCATCAGGACGTGTCGCAGGGTCACGCCCGACTTGCCGTGCGCTGCGAACTCCGGCCACACATGCACCACCGTCATCGCGTAGTCCAGCTCGCGGCGGGCGGCCACGACGTGGGCGAGCGAGCTGAGGACTCCCTTGGCCGTTGAAGCGGCGAAGAACAGGTCATCAGGCTGAACCGCCCGCCCTCGCCGGGCATCCGACGTGCCGGCGCAGATGTCCGCGACGACCTCGCCGTCCTTGGTGACGGCGACCTGCAGGCCGACCTCGTCACCGCCCGCCACGAGGCGGTCGGCGAGGTCCTGGAGGTCGGAAGCGTCGATCAACGGTCAGCAGCCATTCCCGGACGTCTCCACTGATTCAGGATGGTGCAGCCCAGAGGCGTCCGCTCGCCGAACCCGGTGTCGCTCAGCGCGCCCCAACGGTCGCGAGGCGAAGGGCCCTCATGCGTGGTGGTGCGCCGCCAGGGACTCGAACCCCGAACCCGCTGATTAAGAGTCAGGCAGATGGGCTGTCGAACCGTGACAGGGAAGGTTTCGAGCTGCTGGTTGAGCACGGCGGGTAGCTTAGATTGCCGGTATCTGCCGTTGGATCGTGCATGAGCCCTGACGGTTCGCGCCCACGATGCGCCCACGCAGGACACATCCGTTCCCGAGTCATGACAGTTGGTTCCGGCGCCCAGTTCGCGGGCAAGACCTAGCAGTCGAGTGCGCCGCTGCCGTCCATGGCGTAGTTGTGTCCGCCGATCCCAACCTCGGCGAGCGCGACTCTGCCGCTGTAGCCAGAATCCGATCCGTCTCCGGTCTGGTGACCGGCGTAGAGCGCCGACTGAGCGCCGCCGTTGGGTCGTCCTGCTTTCCTGGCAGGTTGGTGAGCGTGTCTGCGAGCATCTCGGGAGTGGTACTCCACGCTGACACAGCTGCCGGACGTCCCGGTCCAGGATGGGTTTCGGCCGAGAACACGCGTGCCTCGGACAGCGTCCGCAGGTAGGAAGCCGCGAGCCACCGCGATGGCCCGCATTTCGGACACGCGAGGTGAGAAATGCACGTCGATGTAGATCGGGACGTACGCCCAGGCGGCGGTGGCATCGAAGCAGGCGGTTACTCCCGCGGCGAGGCGGAAGGCGTAGCCATTTTCGACGGGCGCTGTGAAGTCGCACCTCCTCGTGCTCGCCTCTGGATACCTGCTAGAGAAGTAGCTCGGATCAGAGAGTAGTCCGCGAGGCGTGTCGGCCGGCCCTTTCGTCGCTGTGCTTGGAGATGGCACGGTGCTGGCGCGTCTAATGACGGTCGCCGCCGCCGTGGGCGAGTGGCCGACCGTCCGGCTGTCTGGCCTGCTGGGCGCGCAGGCGCCAACGGCCGTGCTGACCGCGAGCAGTGCGAGGACGACAGCAAGACGCGCCTGAATGTGTCGAATCAACAGATTCGGCCCCTGTCTGCCTGGGCCGTGGTATCAGAGATCAACTTTCGTGCTCGGTCAGCCAGCTCTTCGGGCAGGTGGTCGGGCCATCGGCGGCGGCCGCGGTAGTTGGGGTGTCTGACCGGAATTATGAGCCGTGTCCGTTGGCCGATCTCGACTTCCTTACCGCGCCAGAGTGGCAGGTCTGCTCCGAGGAGTGCTTCCACGGAAATGCGTGCCCGAGTCGCCCAGAGTAACGATGACGGTGGCCGCTGACACGTCGAGGACGCGATGAAGCCACCGCTCGCTGCATTGGTGGCGAGCCTCGGGCACTCCCTTCTCCTCGCGGCTCTTGCAGTGCACCACTTCGGTGAGTGCATAGTCCGTACCGGCTTCGGCTGGGCGCTCTGAGAAGCCATGTGACGTTGGCCTTGCAGGCTGCCCAGAAGCTGACCGAGCGTCGTGCGTGCCATGAGCCGTCGGCCGCCTGTTCACTTAGGGGCATGTACTTCCCTTCCGGATCTGATCCCGACCTTCACCGAATCGGTCGTTGAAGAAGCGAAGTCGAGTCGCTTGGTCCTCGTCCCATCTGGGGTACGGCTCCGCATCACTGATCGAAGGGTTACTGCTGATGAGGAGAACGGGCGCTGATTCGATACGCCCAGACCATGGCTCCGGGACCTGGAAACGGGCTCTAGGCGATGCCTGGCTCTCAACAATTCGCTGGCAAGGTGAGGCTCCCGCGCCGGCCCAGACACGCAAGACCTCGGGGCAACGCGTAATCTCTCCGAGCAACTGGGTTGTCCTTGGTTTTGGCGAGTCGGCCACGTTCTCGGTCATGTGGACACCTCCCCTCACGGAGTAAACCTTGAGCCGAGCGTGCCACAGTCAAGGCCCTGTCCGTGTGTACTGAACATCTGCGCCAGTGGGTGCCGCACGTCGGACCAGGTGTTCGACAACTGGACGAACAGACGCTTCGGAGTAGACCAGTTCCGAGGATCACCTGAGCTCGCCCCGAGCCGCAGGCTAGGTTCTCTCGTGGTTGTCCCTGGTCGAAGACCGGTGGGCATGGACGAGGGAGAGTGAAGCTTGCACAAGCGACTGGGTGCATCGATTGCTTTTATGTCTACACCTGTTCTCGCGATAGTTCTGGCGGTCGGACCTGCCGTGGCCACAACCAGCTCGCCGACAGCCCTCCCAAGCACGAGCCTGTGGTCCTGGGGCAAGGGTTCAGAGGGTCTCAACGCCAACGGTAAGAGCAGAGGCGTGACCGCGCCCGCGCCCGCGTCGATAGGTGACGTGACTCAGGTCAGCAGCACCGGCGTGGGCACACCGAATGGCTCCAACACGTACTTTCTCCGCGCGGACGGCACGGTTTGGGCTGTGGGTACCAACGCTGTTGGGGAGCTCGGTGACGGGACGATTGACCCGACCGCGATCACGTCCACCCCGGTTCAGGTCCTTGGATTGAGCAACATTATCCAGGTAGCAGCTGGCGATCAGGGAGGCTTCGCGTTGGCGGCGGATGGCGCGGTTTGGGGGTGGGGCCTGAACCAGTACGGCGAACTCGGTGTTCCCGGAGGCGGCTACAGCTCTGTGCCGGTACATAATCCAGTCCTGAGCCAGGTGGTGCAGATCGCCAGTGGTCGAACCACCAACGTCTTCGCACTTCGTGCCGACGGCACGGTCTGAGCAGTTTCAGCTAGATGGCAAGGCAGCGAACCAGCAGGTGGCCGGATGGAGCGGAATCGTCAGCCTGGCAAGCAACCCGGGCTCCCTATACGGGCTGCGTTCCGATGGAACCGTGTGGGCGAGCGGCTTGTATCAGGGCAACGGCCCCAAGCAGAGGACGTCGGGCGTGACCCTCGTGCAGGGACTCACCGCAGTCACATCCATAGACACGGCCTACGGCGACGTCTTCGCGATCAAGTCGGATGGCACCGTCTGGGGATGGGGGCGCATTCGGAATGATCAGCTCGGCGCCATCGCTAAGCCGACGCGGAACAACAGTGGTACCCCGTTCAGGTCCCAGGCCTATCGGACGTGGTCAGTGTCGGCAGGCGGAGACATGTTGTCGTACGCCCTCCGGGCGGATGGCACGGTGGTTGCCTGGGGGACTGGCGTGAGCGGTGACTTGGGCAACGGGACGAGCGGCACCGGCGCCGTCCACGCATTGTCTCCGGTCCAAGTCGACGCCCCGTCAGCCGTCGTCTCTATCGCGGCGGGGGAGCGCAACGGGTACATCATCACCAGTCCGTAAGGAATGGGCTGTGCCGCGATCAAGATGCCGTGCGTAGCTCAACATACGCCAGCTGCTGGTATCTCCTAGCTAGTGAGATCCCAGACACACCGGGCAGGCCGCCGCGAGGGCGGTGTCGGACGGCTTGTGTGACCCGCCGAGCCTGAGCCAAGATTCCGAGCACGCCACAGGCGAGCGCTGCCGGCAAGCGGCCATTTGCGAGCCCAGGCTCAAACGATGTCGTCAGGTCTAGGTCCACCGTACCGGTCGTGGCGCTCTTCTGGGTTTGGCAACGAGTTGCCCAGGCCTGGTGGGGCTATTCGCCATGGCCGATCAGTCGCCGAGACCTTGTCATCGACGAAGTCGTGACACGCACGGGTCGTAGGGGCTTGGATGTGGGCAGGGCCGATTCGAGCTGAGACCAGGTGGTGGGGTCATGTTTCTGTTGCGCCAGCGCTGGTCAGCTAGAGGGTAAGGGTCGTGGGCCTCCCCAGCGGTCGTCGTCGCCCTGTCCGTAGCGCAGCCGGGACTGCTATGATGACTGGCCGGTGCTGGGTCTGCGGGTGCTGCACCCGTTGCGGCGTTCTCGGCCGGAATTCGTCGCCGGGGGCCTACCGTCCGTTGTTGGCGAGCCGGATTCTGGATACTCGCGTGGGTAATGGCGCCGCGCAGGCGGCGGTACGGCTCGCGGAACGATCGCGCTCCAGGTCGACGGACGCGGTGGCGTACCGAGCTCGGGGGTGGCAGCGGTCGTCATCAACCTCACCGCAACTAGCGAGAGCGCTAGTGGCTACCTCACCGCATACGCTGACGGGCGCGCCCGGCCACTGAGCTCGAACCTCAATTTCGTTGCCAACGTCAGCATCGCCAACTTGGCGACGGTCCCAGTCGGTGATGACGGTCATATCGATCTCTACAACGGTTCGGACGGTGCCACCCAGATGGTGGCCGACGTCTCCGGCTACTACCTTCGGGCACCGCGGCGACGGCCGGCGCCTACGTACCGGTGGGGCCGGTACGTGTGCTCGACACCCGGGTCGGGGCCCATCCGAAACCTGTTGCCGGGCATGCGTCCCTTTGCCCGTCCGGTGCAGGCGTCGCTGGGGTGCCCGCCTCCGGCGTGGGCTCGGTGACGGTGAACGTCACTGTCCAGCATCCGGGCGCGGGCGGTTACCTTCACGGCCTACGAGGGGGGAGCGGTGCGACCCACGGGACGTCCTGCCTGAACTTCCTGGCCGGAGAGACCCGAGCCAATCGCGTCACGGTCGCCCTCGGTTCGGCGGGGACCATCGAGCTTTACGTCGGATCCTCCGGCAGCGCGAACCTGATCGTCGACGTGCAGGGCTACACGCTGTCCGGCACGGGCACGACCGCCGGCGCGTACGTACCGGTCACTCTGACGCGTGTCCTCGACACCCGTTCCGGCGCACAGCTGAAAGCTGGTGCGCAGACCGGGATTTCGGCCGGGCCGGTGCCCTACGACCGGGCCGAAGCGGTCGTGCTCAACGTGACCGTGACCAACCCGACACACAGCGGCTACATCTCGACCGGTCCCAAGGACTACGCGCCCGCAACAACCTCAAGCGTCAACTTCCTCGTGGCCCGCTCCACCGCTGGACAGGTGGTTGTGCCGGTCGACCCGTCCGGCGTCGGCTTGGTCAACCGCGGCTCGGGCAGCATCGATCTGGTCGTCGACGTGGAGGGCTACCTGGTCGCACCGTCCATGACTTGGACCAAACGATCGCCCCAGATCGACCCCTTGCACGGCACACTCAACCTGGCCAGCTGCCCGACCACGTCCTGGTGTGCCCGGCTCGGACTCCTTCAGCGGATTCTTCACCGACACAGCCGGCACCTGGAGCGAGGACGGCAACGCAGGCCAGGACGGCGTATTCGCGTTGCAATGCCCCTCCCCGACCCGTTGCGTGGCCCTGGACTGGGCTGACGGCTCGGTGATCTGGGACGGCCAGTCATGGTCGGCCCGGCTCGACAACGGCATCGCGGCCTACATCACGGGCAGCATCTCGCTGTCCTGCCCCACGACGACGATGTGCGCCGACGGCGGTGCGGGCAAAGTCTCCGTGCTGTCGGGCTCTACCTGGTCAGCTCCGGTCACCGTTGAACCATCCGGCACGATCACGGTGTCCTGTGCGTCCGAGACCGCGTGCACGGCGGTTACCCAGACCGGGGACGTCGTCACGTACAACGGCACCTCGTGGACGATGCCCGTCAGCATCGATGCCGATCCGCTCGTCGGGTTGTCCTGCCCGTCGGCCGGCACCTGCGTCGCGGCCGACGCCGACGGTCGCACTCTGGTCGAACACGCTGGTACGTGGGGCAATCCGGGACCGGATGGAGGAGGCTTCACCGGGGCGTTCTCCTCGATCACCTGCTTCTCGGTCACTGACTGTGTCGGGCTCAGTAGCGACACAGAGTCCGTCTACGCCTTCGACGGCAGCTCGTGGTCGCTGGAATCTGGCGCCCCGAGCGGGGTCAGCAGCCTGACTTGCGCTACGGCGACATCGTGCCTGGCGGTGATCAACGGATCGGTCAGCAACTGGAACGGATCTAGCTGGTCAACCCCGCAGGTCGTGCAGGGCATCAACTACATCACAGACGTCGCCTGCGCGTCGCCGACGCTGTGTCAGGTGGGCGACAGCGAGGGGAAGACGGCAACCTTCAACGGCACATCCTGGACCTTCCCTGGATGGATCGACTCCACCCATCCGGACATCCGCGAGGTCCTCGGACTCAGCTGCGCCCCCGATTCCAGCTGCCTGGCGATCCTCTCGGACGGAAGCTCTGCTGCATACCGCAACGGCTCCTGGTCCACCCCGGTCACCGTTCCCGGCCTCGGGGCGAACGGCGGGCAAGCGAGTTGCCTCTCGGCGACGTTCTGCCTGCTCGTGCAGGACGGGAAGGGCTGGACGTACGACGGCCAGCACTGGTCGACGCCAAACACATTCGACCCCGGAGGTGGCGACTTCATGGCCGTCAGCTGTGCCACGACCACCTTCTGCATTGCCACCGATCACGCGATCGGCTCCTGGTTCCGCTACGACGGCACCGGCTGGTCGGGCGCGCACCCGGTGGGCACGGCCTATCCCGACGTCTCGTCTATTGACTGCGCGTCGGCCACGCTATGTCTGGGTTGGGCCTCAACGCCGACCAGCACCGACCCCAAGCTGATCTCGATCGAGACGTTCAACGGCAGCACCTGGAACATCGGGCAGAAGCTCGACGGCATCACCGCGTTCGGCTGCGCATCGGTGTCGTTCTGTGTGGCGATGGACTACAGCTCGGCGACGTACATCTACGACGGAGCGACCTGGCTCGATCGAACGCCCGGTCCGATGAACTTTTCGACCAACGCCCGTTCACCCGGACCGATGACCTGCCCGACCGATCAATTCTGTATGGCCGGGGATTCCTACCAAGAGTCGGTATTCGTCGGCCGAGCCTCATAGCCCGTGGATCAGCGACGGGGGCGTGTTCCGGCCCGATGTCAGGATCCTGCCGGGGGCGGTTGAGGTGCGGCTTCGATGTTGACGTCGTAAGAGCCCCCGGCCCGGCGACAAACGGTTTAACGGGCGATCAGTTCGTCAGTCCGCCGAGGTCAACAAGCGTCCAGTGGGCGCCGGTCGAGTCCGTCGTGACCGTGCACGAGTAGGCCTTCCGGACGGAGGCGCCGAAGCTGTTGTCGGCGGACACGTCCCCCGCCACAGTGAACGTTCTCGGTCCACTAACCACTCCCTCGTTGCTGAAGTGCGCTGAGTCGGGGGACTTCAGCTCCTGTTTCGCGAACCTGTGACACTGACTCGTGGCCAACCTCCCGAGCGTCCGGTATCCGACCCCTAGACGGTCCGCGTGCAGCATCAAGACAATCACCAGCACGGTAACGGCCGCGACGATGACCTCGCTCAAACCCCCGCGACTACCGGCACGGTTCGCCGACGCAGCACGCGAGCCCGACAAGCCCGGATCCGAAGGTGCAGACGGGGGTGCCTGCGGTGCTGGCGACTGCTGGCTCATGGCCGACATGATGCTCAGTCTGACCCTGGAAGTCTCGGAATCGCCTTGGCCCGACGGTCCTCGATCATCTGCATGCAAATCTGTATCGTGGCCGGCGAAGGCGCAGGCCGCGGAGTGGACCGCGGTCGGGCCCGGCTACGCCGCTCACTATCTCGTGTTCGCGATGCCGGCCGGGCGGCCACTGCACCCCGGAGCGGTTCTCCTGGTCCTTCGTCGTCAACTCAGGGGCTCGCCATCCGGCCTGGTCCGAATCTGAGCACGGAGGACGTTCGGAACGAGGTCCCTAGTCTCGTTGGGTTCGGTCAGGTTCCGTGCGATCTGTGCCCGTCGTGGGTCCGACGGCTGCCCGTTACTCACCTTCCTGTTCAAGAATCGCCTGGACTTGATCGACTGTGGCTCCAAACTCCGGCCGCTGATATTCGATGTACGTGTAGAAAAACGGAAGCGCCTCGGGGCAGTAAGCAGCGAAGGCGGCGGCAGCATCCTTCACTTCATCCTCATTGGTGAGCACAAAAGATGCTCGCCCGAGTCGTTTGACTAAGTCACAATTCCCGCGGGCGAAGGTCTTGTCGTCGTCGGTGCTGAACTTACCGGGGGACAGGTGCAGTTCCTTTGCTAGCTTCTCGTACTTCTGTTGCTGCGCTGACTTGGAACTGCACCCGGGCGTGAGCATCAGGCCAACGAGCGCTGCGACGAGCGACAGGCGTAGGGGCCGGATACGCATCTGGAAATCCTACGGCACCTATACGGCCGTCCATGCTTCACCTGAGACTCGCGGGGTGACTCGAACTGCGCGAACTGCGTGTCACTTGGACGGTGTCATGCCGGTGAGACTGGCTACTTTTTCGATGAGGCAGCGCGGGTGTCATCGTACGGTCTAGCGTTCCGGCCAGCCCGCTGGTGTCACTGGGAGGTTCAGGATGGCTGTGTCTGGGAGTTGGCGTTCGGTGACTGCCATTGTCGGCGTCACGCTGCTAGCGGTGTCTGGGTTCGCGGCATCGACCGCGGATGCCGGCTCGTCTGCAGGTGGTGGTGCGTCGGTGGCCGGATCGACAGACGTTGGAGGCTTCGTCCCGGTAACCCCGACCCGAATCCTGGATACCCGGACAGGTCTTGGAGCACCGAAGGAGCCCCTGATCGCCAACGAACTCCTCGACGTTCAGGTCGCAGGAGTGGCCGGGCTTCCGACCAGCGGTGTCGGCTCGATCGTCGGAGAACTCACCGTGACCTCGCCGACAGCGTCGGGCAACCCTGTGGTGTCCCCGAGCGGACAGCCCTACACGAGCGAGGACCTGACCTTCACGACTGGGCAGACACTTACGAACCAGGTGATCGTCCCGGTGAGCAGCTCGGGTCAGGTGTCGATATGGAACCGTTCGGCCGGGACTGCGAACTATGCGTTGGACGTTTTTGGGTACTTCGCGAGCGATGCGAATGGTGACCCGGCGGCAGATCCCGGCGCGTTTGTGCCACTGGGGTTACAGCGAATCTTGGACACACGCACGGGATTGGGTGCTCCGCAACTCCCGGTGGCCGCCCATAAGTCGATCACCTTGAAGGTGACCGGCGTGGGAGGCGTGCCCGCCGCGAACGTCTCCGCGGTGGTCCTGAATGTGACGGTGAGCCAGCAGCCCAAGCGCGGGTCGCTGTCGATCTACCCGTGGTCCTCAGGCATGCCTACGGGTTACACCAACCTTAGTTTCGACCCCGCCAGGACGACGACGGCCATGGTCACGGAGACCATGAACCCCTCCGGCCAGGTCATTCTGTTGAATCGTTCGGGTGCCGGCGTCCACCTGATCGCGGATGTCGTGGGCTATTACCTGGGAGGTTCGGCCTCGGCGGCTGGCATGTACGTCCCGATGAACATGAATAGCGTGTTGAACACGCTGCGCGGCTCCAACTCACCGCTCGGACCGCTGGCGCCGGGGGAGAGCTTCGCGGCGGCGCTGTGGGACGAGCCGGTGCGTCCGTCCGACATCGGTGCGCTCATCCTGACCGTCTCGGCGACAGATCCCACCGCGCATGGGAGCGTCACGCTGTCCCCGGCTGGCCCATCGGCGGGAGCTACGGCCGTGCTGTCGTTCCACGCCAACGGGACCGTGATCAACCAGGCCACCGTCGGCGTTGGAGCCAACGCGGCTGCGCAGTTCTTCAACGAGTCTTCCGGAACGGTCCAGATCGCCGCCCAAGTCCAGGGCTACTACCTGTCCGCGGACACGAACCCCGGGAACGCATGGTCGTGGGGAGACACCCTGGCGCACGGCAGCAACGCCGACAGCGTTACCCCGGCACACATTGTCGGAATCAGCGATGTCTCATCCATCGCGGGCGGCAACAGCACGTATGCTCTGCGCTCGGACGGCACGGTCTGGGCCTGGGGCATCAACAACGACCACCAACTCGGCGACGGCACCAGCACCGAGCGGGACTTCCCGGTCCAGGTGAGCGGTCTGACGAACATCACCGCGATCGCAGCCGGGTCGGATAATGGTTACGCCCTGAAATCTGACGGGACGGTGATGGCCTGGGGATCCAACGGCTTGGGGGAGGATGGGGATGGCACCACCGTGGCTACCGCCGTGCCAGTCCCGGTCACCGGCCTGACCGGTGTCATCGCCATCGCCGGAGGGTCAGGAACCGGGTACGCGCTCGAAGCTGATGGCACCGTGTGGGCGTGGGGATACAACAACGTCGCGCAGCTCGGCAACGGCACCCTGACCAACAGCACAGTGCCAACCCAGGTCCGGGCCTCACCGGGATCACCGCGATCGCCGCGGCACCGGCAACGGCTACGCCCTCGCGTCAGACGGCACCGTATGGGCTTGGGGCAACTACGCCGAAGGGCAACTTGGCACCGGCAAGACGCTGTTCACCGAAGTCCCCGTGCACGTGATCGACTTCAGCGGAGTCCGCGCAATCAGCGCCGGCGAAGACAACGGATACGCCCTACTCGACAACGGGACCGTCGAGGCCTGGGGCGGCGGCACCAACGGAAGCCTGGGCAACGGCACCACACGGCAGGCCCGCACGCCCACCCCTATCACCGGCCTGAGCAACATCATCGCCATCGCGAGCAGCATTCAAAGTGGCTACGCACTTCAGGCCAACGGCAATGTCTGGGCTTGGGGCCGCAACCAGCTCGGACAGCTAGGGGATGGCACCCTCACAACCCGGCCCAGCCCCGTGCAGGTCGCAGCCCTAACGAACGTCCGCCAGATCGCAGCAGGTATCTACGACGCGTACGCCCTGACCAGTGGTTGAGCTTCCTGGTGAACTGGTCCACGCACGAGACTGATGCGCCAGAACTGGCCGGCGGGTGAATCTGGACCGGAGGGGCCGACGGAGTGCTCGTTCCTCCCGTCGGCCCGTCGCATAGCCCGATTTCACGTGCACCCCGACCCCCAGACTGTTGCCCGTTCCAGTATTGCGACGACCTCACACCCGTCGACGCCGAGCAGGGACACCACACCCACCACCGGACCCCAGCACCCGCCGGAGTCTCAAACTAGAAGGTCTCCGGCTCGCCGGGGCGGTTCAGAGTGTCGCAGCGAATTCTTGTGCGCGTAGGAGTGGTCTGAGCAGGAGGGAAAGCTGTGAGAGCTCACGAAGTGAGCTTTCTCGACCTTGTCCAGGGCGAGAAGCAGTTCCAGGTTCCGCTGTACCAGCGCACCTACAGCTGGGGCGACCACAGTTGACGCAGCTGTGGCGCGACATCTCGAGCAGAGCGCGGCGATGGCGGACTGAACGCCGCAGGCACGCACTTCATGGGTTCGGTGGTCATCACACCGAGTCCGGCGCTGCAGGCGGCCGGGGTGAAGCGCTGGCTGGTGGTCGACGGTCAGCAGCGGCTGACGACCTTGATGCTGGCCTTGGCCGCCATCCGCGACCACATCAGAGGCCGGTGACAGGCGGCCGACCGCATCCATCGGCAGTACCTGGTCAACGAGTTCCGCCAGGGCGACGAACACCTGCGGCTGCTTCCCACCGCAGGCTGACCGCGACGCGTACCGGGCGATCATCCTCCGTACTCCCGGCGCGACCGCGTCGGCGCCGTTGCGGACGCCTATCGTTCTTCCGCACCGTGCTTGTCGCGCGCCGACGACCCGGACGACGACGAGGACATCGCCCGGATCGAGCAGACGATCCGGGCGGGATTGTCGATTGTCGAGATCACCGCCGAGCGTAGCGACAACGTCTACCGGATCTTCGAGTCGCTGAACAACACCGGACTTCAGCTGAGCCAGGCCGACCTGCTGCGCAACTACGTGTTCATGCGGCTGCCCACGCCGAGGCGAGGACGTCTACCGCGACGTGTGGCTGCCGATGCAGAACCGGCTCGGCGCGGAACTCGAGCTGCTGGTCTGGCTCGACCTGGTCATCCGCGGAGACGACCGGGTCAAGCAGACCGACATCTACCGCGCCCAGCAGGAACGGCTCGAAAGCTTCCCGACACCGAGGAGGCCTCGAGGCTGAGGTAGCCGAGCTGGCCCGGCGATCCCGCCACCTGGAGCGGATCCTGCACCCGGCGGCGGAGCCGGACCCGCGGCTGGCCTCGGCCCTGACCCGGCTGCGGGCTGGGGCGCCGCCACGGCCTATCCGCTGTCATGCACCTGCTGGATCTTGCGAGACCGGGGGTCGCGACCACCCGGTGACGTCGCTGACGCCCTTGGCCTACGTGGAGAGCTTCCTGGTCGGCGCATGATGTGCCAGGTTCCCACCAACAACCTCAACCGCGTGTTCAACTCCGCACCGGCGATCATCAAGGACCAGGCGCCGGTCGCGGCCGCGGTCCGTAGCTATCTGTCCGGCCGCCGCCGGTACTGGCCCTCCGACGCCGAGGTACGGCGCAGCATCAGGACGCCGGCCGTTCTACTGGACCGGCCGCGGTCCGCAGCGCGCCTTCGTTCTGCGAGGCTCGAGGAGAGCTACGGGGCTCCTGAGCCGGTGGACTTCAGCGCGGCCAAGCTCACCATCGAGCATGTGCTGCCGCAGACCCTTACGCGAGGAATGGATCGACCTGCTGGCTGCGGAGGTTACCGACGAGGCTGGGCCGAAGCAGCTGCACGACCTGCATCGTGCACACCCTGGGCAACCTAACCTTGACCGCCGAGAACGCCAAGCTCTCTAACAGCCCGTTCCAGCGGAAGCAGGACATCTATCAGTCCAGCGCCCTGCGAATGAACCGCGAGATCTCCGACTCGCCCACCTGGGGGCAAGGCCCAATCCTCGCCCGCGCCGATGCGCTGTCCGAGCGCGCAACGCGGCTCTGGCCCGGCCCGACCGACGACGTCGTCGACGACGCCGAAGGACGCGACTGGTCACTCCTCCGCAAGGCATGCGCGGCCATCCCGGCCGGCGCCTGGACGACCTACGGCGATCTCGCCGAGCTGATCGGGAGCCACCCCGTACCGGTCGGAGTCCATCTGGCCACCCATCCAGTTCCCAACGCATGGCGCGTGCTGACCTCCGATGGCAAGATCTCTCCAGGATTCCGTTGGGAGGTGGAGGGCCGCACCGACGACCCACAACAGCTCCTCGCGCTCGAGGGAGTGACCTTCACAGGCGGCAGGGCCGCCGCCAACCAGCGCCTGACCGGATTCGACCTCGCAGCCCTCGTCGGCATGGACGCCAGCGAACCCGTCCCTTCCTCGATGCCAAACTCGCCCTGAACTCTCCCGCCGGGCAGCGATTCCTGAGCCAACTGACCGAGGCCCACCCGAATGCCGTCGACGGCGTCAAAGACCTCCTCGCGTCCTGGGACGCACTGGGAGGCGAACTGTCCTACGGCAGCTCGGCAGAGACGTCGTGCTTCCTCACCCTTGAGCCCAGACAGCGCGACCTTGCTGCGACCTGGCCGCTGGTGGTCTATCCGCAGACGGGCGTGGTCGAGATCGTCTTTCAGTACATGCGGCGGCGGCCCGTGTTCGACGACGCGACGCTACGCGAGGAGTTCCGCGAACGCCTTGAGCTGGCGGCCCTCGACATTCCGCGGAGCAAACTCGGGCTACGACCGTCGTTCCCCTTAAGCGTGGTCAGCGACCCCGAGCGACGCTCGGCGATCAAATCCGCGCTTGAGTGGTTTGCCATGGTCTTCTACACCCGGCTGGCCAAGTCGGATCAGGAACGGGCGCCCAGCTTATTGGACGCTAGCGACGACTGAACTGTGCCCACACCTCCTGAGCCTGCGGACCAGGTTGAGTGACGCTGTGGAGCCTCAAGAGGTAACGATGGCGGGGATTAGTGATGCCGGGGTCAGATCATTTCGGTAAATGACCCGTGCTATGACGCCTGTCCGGGTCAGAGGTACCCGTATTCGTGGATGAAGCGTTGCCTCGATGAGGCGAGGTCTCCGAAGTCCAGGTCGGCGCGGGTCCAGCCGTGCATAGCCAGCCAGTCATCCAAGACACGGGGGTCGTCGGCCGGGATGACGTGCTGGTTAACCATGCCTTGCTCCCGTCGATCATGGCGTCGACGTCGGTACTGGCGACGCGCATCGAGCCGCCGAGCCTCACGGGTGTGAGATCCTGGGCGGCCACGAGGTGCATGATACAGGGCTTTACCCGGAAAGGCGCTGTCACATCGGCGGTCCAAGTCCTGCAACCGTCGGCGAAGCGGGAGGATCACCAGATAGATAGATCACGGCGACGAGTAAAAACACGCCGACGAGAGCCAGTCGTGGGTGAGGCTGCGATCGCCAAGGGCGAACGCGATCACGGGGTTGCCGTTCCGCCAGCTGGCGCCTCCCAGATCGATGTGCACCTCGAACGCGGTGGCGCGGCCTACATCTGGCCGTTCGGCGCTGCTGCGCGCCGTTGGCCCGTTGTCCGAGTTGGGATGGCTCCTCACACATCGGCGAGTCTCGTCGCGATGTCATCAAGGAGGTCCGGCTCGGGGCACCCGCAAGTCCCAGCACGGCGGCGACCATCGCCCTCGTGGCCACGACCGCGATAAGGCTACCTCTGACCGATGCCTACCTGCGCGGTGTCCGCGGCCTGACCCATGGGGGTCCGAGAACCGGCATCTTGTTGATCTGGGCGAGCGGACTCGAAGTGGTCCGCGCGCTTGGATCAATCGGGCACGACCACCCGCTCCCCGTCGTTGTGAAGCTAAACAGCGGGATCAGCGTCCGGTCGCCCTGGTCATCTTCCAACCACTCGCGCTCCCAGCAGGTCGAGCGCTAGTCCGCGCTGGCAGGCGCCCTGGCCGCCCCGAACTTGACAAACCCCGACTGCTGAGAAGCGAGAGCTTCGTCTGTCGAGATGCGCTTTACGGCCTCACGCGGCGTTGGACTGCAACCTCGTTACGTGCGTGGCGGGACTGTGATTCAGCTCGGCTCGTGTGATTCGCGCTCTGCCGGGATGCGACGGCGTTGCCGCAGCCCTAGCACCATCGCAAGAGTGATCAGCGGAATCCCACAGACGGCCATGGTGATCGCACCCGCGGCGGCTCCATGTTATCGACCTCCCACAGGTGCGCCGACGACCAGACCGATCGCGAGCGTTAAAGCGAGGACCACGCCGGCAGCGGCAGTAGCCATTTCACAAGATGAGTTAGGTGACAGGACCTCGCTAACGTCCAGGTGCTGGTGTCAGTTTTGCTCATCCGAGCCAGTCTGCCAGCGACGGGCGATGCCTCTGGGTAATCGGCTATCTGGACAGTATGCGCTTTCTGATGTCCCGGGAGAATTGCAGAGGCGACCGACGATTTAGACGCCGCGATGCGATCCTGTGGCAGAGGGATGATGCGTAGGACGGGTGGAATGCGCCTCTCGCTCGGAGTCATCAAGACACCCAACCCCGTTGTGGGAGCGGCATAAACAGCAGGTAGCGCAAGGAAAACGACACAAGCAGCCAGCAGAGCTCCGGCTGGCCACGAGAAAACCCCAAGGCCCAGGCGAAACGCAATGCCAGTAAGAAAGAAAAAAAGGAATACGACTGCCAGAAAAGGTCAGATACTGAAAGGACACTATTACGTTATATATCTGGTTGATCCACCTTTCTCGAAATGCCAGACGAGCCACTAGCCGATAGT
This sequence comes from uncultured Acidobacteriaceae bacterium, assembly GCA_963846095.1. Lineage (GTDB taxonomy): Bacteria > Acidobacteriota > Terriglobia > Terriglobales > Acidobacteriaceae > Telmatobacter. The sequence continues at coordinate 97,873 of CAWJUW010000017.1, read as the reverse complement.
CTGTCGCTTCGCGGTGCACGGGGCGTGCTTGTAAGCATAAGGCCCCCTTGATATTGAAGCCCTGCACCTCCCCGCCACATAGTATCTCGACCAAGGCACCGTCCTTATAGTCGAGGAACCCAAAGCGTAAAAGAACTCGGGACGAATCGTTTGGATCTCGACGAGCCTCGAAATGTATAGAGTCTCGCGTCGTCGCTATCACCTTTGGCTGACCAAGGATCACAATATCGTCATCGAACTCCACAACTAGTGGTTCCTCTGGGATGTAGCTGTCATCCCAACGCAGCGTTCGCTTTCCTTGGTTCCAGACCACCACGAAGGCTTTGGACACCGCCGTCGTCTCGACGGATCCATAGTGAACGCTAAGGGACTCACCCGTGGCAGTAAATGGTGAATTTGTCGTTGTAGCGCCCAATCAGCCGAAGCAAACAATCGGCAAACGCAAGACGCGCCTCGCTGACGGACTTGCGCCAAATAACGAAGCTCAGTACCAGTCCGGCCACTGTCCCGACGAGACCAGCAGCTGCCAACCATCTGTCAACACTCCTACCGTGAAACAATATCTGAGCCAATCTCTCAAGGGCCAGCCACCGCATCCTAAGGGATCGTATCCGCTACGGTGACGAGTTGTTAGCGACCCGCAGAAGCTTCGTGCTGGTTCGAGTCACCGGCCACCGGGCAAGAGCGAGCCAGTCTCTGAGGCCTATGACGACGATCATCTAACCACTGACTCCGCAACTTCAGCCCGTCACAGCCCACACAGACCTCAAGGATGGTCCTGGCAGATTGACTATGCCTTGCCCTTGCCGGTGGCGACGGGGGACACCGACGGCTAGCGGGGGCCATCCGGCCCGGCAACCTGGCCCCACACCACTCTCAGGCTGCTAGTAGGCAAACGACCCAGCGCGCCGCACGTCTTCAGGTAGTCGACCCGCGCGAGCTCTGCTCGTGCGTCCACACAGGTGTAGGTCCGGGCTGGCCACCAGGCTCGTCGAGGATCAGTGGATCTAGGTGCTCAATAGCCCACGCCAGGGCCGCTGCGGCCTCAGGGTTCGCGCTGGGTGATTCTACTTCGGCTCTGATGGCCTCGAAGAAGGCCGATCGTCGGCAGTGGTCCACCCAACTGTCGGCAGCGAGCACCAGCGCCGCCTCCCAAGTCTCGTAGCCCTTGCGAAGCTCATAGAGCCGCTGCGTTTGGCGTCGACGCTCAGCCTCCTCGGTCGCCAGTCGCTGCCTAACCTCCTGCCGCAGCTTCTCATCATCAGTAGCCTTCGCGATGGTGTCGATCATCTCAGCAGTCGGTCCTCAATGCGCGACGATTTCTTGTCCTCCATCGTCTGTACCGACCGCCCCCGTCGTACAGGTCCAATCGCAACAACTCGGTATCGACGTAGTCATACCGCGGGGCGTACACATATGGGCGCCCGGCGAGTTCCGCCCGCTCGGCTCAGACACCACGCGGTCGATACGCCTCGTCTTCATCACGATCCGCAGCCCCAATGGATACGTGCCGGCGTCGATGACGAGAAGATCGAGGCGCGGATACCGGACCCTTGTGGGAAGAGCAGGAGTCAAGGCTTAGCTGTCCCACGACAGCATCGACTTTCCATCCTCGTCGTCTGGCTTCCTCGACGAGGGTGTGCGCGATGAGCAGACAGTGTCGCCGTTCTGTTTTCGGCAGTCGGCCGGGTCGCCTCACTAGTTCGGCTATCGCGGGGTGTGGCCGCGTACCTGCACTCGCGGCACCAGGGTCAGGGCAGCGTCAACACGGAGGGTCGATGCCGGATCTTTGGGTGGTGCATCAGAGCGCCATGGGGGCACGGTCCGAGGATGGTGCGCGGTCCGGGGATCGCCTCCCTCGCTTTCAGACCCCTCACGGGGAGGGCGTGGATAGGTACCGTGCTCATGCCAGTACGCTCCGTCAGCTGTGAGTGTGGCGCGCCAGCCGGCCCTTCCGCGTCTCGCTAGGGGACAGCCCCCAAGCCCCCAGCCGTCGAGACCGGCTAGGCAGGGCCGAGACATGTGCCTGGCCCATAGATGTCCGAATTCAGGAAACATACACCAGCTCGACGGACCGAGACTCTCATGCCAACGCAGTCAACCCCCCTAACGACAACCATGCACCGACTACGCTCCAGAACGTGGCCCACCTGTTCGCTAGGAACCAGCTCCAGGATCTGACCGACACGCTTCCTACCACGGACGTGCTGAGTGCCCTGACCATCGTGACGTCTTGGCACTACGACTATCACCACGGGTCTCTGAGGCGGGACAAAGAGACAAGTCGGGAACAAGCGTACAATCAGGATTTCTTCATCAATATTCTCGGACGCCGAGAAACCATCGGTGCCACACACCTTCGAACCCAAAGCCACTACAGAATTCAGTCAGCTTCCGGATGCGCTTCTGATACACAGACACACGAGCAGATATTGCGAACGTAGCGGCTGTTGTTGAACTAAAGGCAGCGTCCGTTTCCTTGGACAAACCCCAGCAACGCGCGGGCAATCTGAGCCCAGTCCAGCAGGGTTTTAAATACAAACCACAGTATCGCAACTGCCCATTCGTTATCGTCTCTAATTTTCTTTGAACTTCGACTCTATAACGACAACCAACTTGACTATGAGCGATGGACACTCGACGACCTAGTCGACCCTAAGGATGACTACTTCTCGCTCAAGTCCTTCATTCTGCTTCTCCAGGCGAGCAACCTGACAACGCCAGAGGGTCAGTCCTCCACCCAACGGATGCTGAGCGACATCCGCATTGCGCAAGAGAGCATCGGCAAGCGCTTCTACTCTGTATACCGGGGGGTGCGCCTAGACCTTCTGCGAATGTTCATCGACGAAATCAATCTGTGCGCGACGACATCGAAATGGGTATAGAGAGACCGAAGAAACTCATCGATCGCATCATCTTTGTTTGTTTTGCGGAGGATCGTGGACTCCTCCCGGACAGTATTATTCAGAGAGTTGTGGCGTCCGCGTCAGGCTCCATGCAGAACGATCCGATTTGGGCGACGTTCAAGAGTTTCTTCGATGCTGTCGACAGAGGCAGCGAGCGCCTTGGAATTCCCGATGGCTACAACGGCGGACTGTTCGCTAAAGACCGCCAGCTCGATGACCTCGCCATCAGCGACATTGTGCTCCGCAAGATCGCACATCTCAGTAACTACGACTTCGTCGAGGATTTGAGCGTCAAGAATCTGGGCCATATCTTCGAACAGTCTATTACTGACCTGGAAGACATTAAGCAGAAGGTACGTGCAAGTAAAGGGTTCCTTGACGACGAAGCCGAGGAACATCAAACGCTCGTTAGTAAACGGAAGCAGGAAGGAATATCAACTCCGGACTACGTTGTACGCTTTATAGTCGAGAATACGCTGGGCGCTGTCCTGCGTGCTCATGAGGACGAGTGCAAACGAGAGTACGGACTGTCTTTGCGGCTGGGTGAGGAAGGCTATGAACAGCGTCAACGGAGCGCGTATCTAAAGTATCAAACTATTCTACAGAATATTAAGGTGCTTGATCCCGCCTGCGGGAGCGGGGCGTTCTTAGTTCACGTATTCGACTATCTGCTGGCGGAGAACAAGCGCGTCGACGACATCCTCCAGGGTAGTTTAACGTCTACCGACGAATACGTGCGGAAGATTCTCCATAACAACATCTACGGCGTCGATCTGAATGAGGAATCTGTCGAGATCACCAAGTTAAGTCTCTGGTTAAAGACAGCACGTAAAGGAAAGCGTTTAACCGCGCTCGACGACAACATCGTGGTGGGGAACAGCATCATCGACGACCCGGCGCTGGCGCCAGGAACTGCGTTCGCCTGGCAGCAGAGATTTCCCGACGTTTTCAGCTCCGGAGGCTTCGATGTGGTGGTAGGCAATCCTCCCTATGGTGTGAGGTTCAGCAGCTCCGAGAAACAGTATCTCTTGAGGAGAGATCCATTAGTCCCAGATTATGAGATCTACGTGTACTTCATATCTCTGGTCAAGCAGCTAGTGAAAACAGACGGATTTCTCGGATATATTTTTCCTCAACACATTTCTGGCAAACGTCCACGGGATCGCGTACCGGAAATGGTTGTTCTCAAACTTCCGCGTTTCCGAGATGCTCGATCTCTCACGCGACGTGACGTTTACTGATGCCTCCGTTCGGACCGCTGTTGCATGCATCCAAAACCGTAGCTCGGACTATTCAAGCAATTTCGCAGCGTGATCGATGACAGAAAAGTCATCACCCCATACGCCACATACACTAAGACTGATCTGTTGGCGAATATCGACAATATCTTAGTCTTGTTTTCCCGTGATCCGCACGCGTCCGGTCTGATAGAGCTGATGAAAGCCGGATGGCCGCGACTAGATTCAATCCTTGCTGTAAGCCAGGGTCTGATCCCTTACGACAAGTACAGAGGGCACGACGCAATCACAATTTAAGTCTCGCGCATTCCACTCTGACGTGCGCCGCGACGCAACTTACCGGCGCGAACTTCAAGGTGGCGACGTGGCCCGCTACTCGGTCGTTTGGAATGGGCGCACGTGGATCAGCTATGGGCCTTGGCTTGCTGCGCCGCGTGACCAGCGATATTTCACTGAGCCAAGGATTCTGATCCGAGAGATAACTGGTCAGAGACTGTTTTGCTGCTTGACGGACGAGGAGTTCTACAACACTCCCTCGATCATCAATTGCGCTCGGTATTCGATCCGATGCTCCGTTGTTGGCGATACTCGCGATACTCAACTCAAAACTGATGGGCTGGTACCACCGCAACACGTCGCCGAAGGCAGCGAAAGGACTGTTTCCCAAGATCCTTGTCAATGACGTTCGGTCGTTTCCTATAGCCTTGCCCGCACCGGGCTCCGCGCTAACCACGCTCGGGCTGGCCTCTCCGAGGCGTCGCTGGCGCTACGGAAGGCGGACATCCATTTCCGGGAGCTGGTGTCCGTCGAGCTTGGACTTCAGAAATGGCCACGGAAGCTAACGCGATGGTGGATGCTTGATGGGGGTAGTTTTTACGAGCAGTGAGACGCAAGGTTCGCGCCCGAAAGCTTGGATGCCGCGCTCATGTATTTCCGTAAGTACCAGGAGATCTGCGCAAAGAGTGAATCAGACTTTGACGCTATGGACACGGAACTTGATACGTTAGTTTATCAGCTTTATGGCCTGTCCGACGATCAAGTCGCTCTCGTCGAGCGATCATAGTGTTGCTCGATGCAAGTGCTGAGTGGACAGTCAGGCTCGAACTCTGGGCGAACGTTGTGAGATGCTGGTTCAACGTCTAAGTGACATCCTGGCGGCCGGGGTCTCTCGGAACTTAACACCTTGGGGCGGCGGGGCGTCAGAGGATCGGAGTTTATTCTGTTTGTCCGGCTGGGAGGGCTGCCAACTGAAGCAGGGCCGGCCAGTGGCGAACGTGCGGAACGAGAGAGCCAGAGCGGATCCGAGACGGCGGAGTGAGAGACGCCTAAGGTCGATGCGATGACCGACACAGGTACGACGGACAAGCCAGGGCGGATCCGCTTTTCGAACTTCGACACGTTCCGCCCCCCGGGTTGGCCTCACGCCATGCGTCTATCTCGGCGCGATTCCGAATCAGGGATGCGGAGCGTTTTGCCGTTGCTTCGGGCGCACTGGTCGGGTCAGCTCCCTCCTGTCGGAGCTGGGCGAGTCTCTGGCTCGTGAGGAGCCTGGCGCTCTGAGCACGGCCGAGTAGATGCACCTGGTTGCAAGCCAAGCAGCGCTTCCGCCTGGGGTTCGGTAACGGGCGTGCCGCAGTCGACACAGCGTGGCTGCACGGCACGCGCTGGCACGGTCTGGGAACGCCGGTGGGATGACTTCGTCTTATGCCGCGAGCAGGGAGGCATGACAACCCCAGACACCACCTGGTGTGACTCTCGACTCGCTCGATCAGCGAGCGCTGCGTGCATCGCTTTAAGCCTATCCAGGATGTGAAGGCATTCACCTGGGCGAGGTCACCGAGCGGCTCGGTCGGCTGGCCTACGGGGAGTTCGAGGACTACACCGACTGACGAGCGACGCCCGGACATCGGCATGTCCGGGCGTTCTTCGGTGACGCTGTGAGCCGGCTGGCGTAGGGACGCGGTTCAGAACGGGCGTCAGCCCGTTCGGCCTGCGTAGCGTACGGTTCGGCCCGGCTGCTCGCCGCGGTTAGCGTGCGGGCTTGGAGTCCTTTCGCTGGTAGGGCCCATCCGAGTCCGCGTCCCGTCGCGGTGAACTCGCCGACCGCTGCGCTCGTCGCCGTACTGATCTTCGCGGCCCGGTTCGGGTGCGGGTTCGCTTCCTTCGCCCGGCGTAGGTAGGCCCCGGGAGGATGGTGTCTGCCGGGGCCGGTGATCGCCCACGGGGCACATTCTGGAGACGACCGTGCCCGACACCCCGGGGCCTGCTGGCGGCTCAGACAGCGGCAGAGATACCCCTGTTGGGTGAGTGCCCGGGTGTCTGCGAGGGGGGCCTGGGCACTAGCTCAGTAGGTGGGTGCCTCGTCGCGGTTCTCGCCATGGTGGTGCAGCTCTGTCCCTGTGCTCGTGAGACATCCGTTAGATGCCCGGGCCTTGGTGCAGGTCAGCGGTACGGCATCGGATACCCGATCCGATGTGTCGGCCGCACACCCCGACCTGAGTGAAAAACATGGCACTCTTAGTCGTTAGATCTCTTATAGTTCGGACCTCCACAGCCCAAACAACTAGCATGCGCGGTGCGTATCGAGTTGCCCGTATCCCTGATTGACGATGACTTACGAGGACTTCTTCTCCGTCCACCACACGCTGATGCCGCTTCCAGGCCAAAGTAACGAGTTGTCGGAGGTGATAACACCGATCTGTTTGCAGAGGCCGGTTTTCTCAGTGACGGATACGTCAACTTGCCCAGCACCCAACGCTTGCCCAAAAAAAGCAGTCTGATGTATCTCTAAGAGGTCCATACGATCATAATACCGTATGGTCACCTGGGCACTTCCCATTGTGTAATAGGCTGCTAAGACACAAAGAGGTAATTCCATCATCGGATAGTCGAGTGCCAAGAGTGATCGACCTTCTCTGCCCCTCCGTGGATGCGCTAGTGATATCCGCTGATGAGAAATACCATCTGATCAGACCGCTCACGACCGGCTGGGCGCTGTGCTCGTGGCCGGATGGTGGCGTAGTAGTGGCCTCGATCGTTGCTCCATCGAGCACGATGCGCGAGCTGGACAAAGAAACAACTGCTGCCCGCCATTCGGCGTCGTCCCAGCCTGAGTCCAAATCGACAACTTCACGAAAAAGACACGCCTCTTGACTAAACTCACCGTAGAGAAGGCTCTCGTCTCTCGCTAGTGAGATCCAGAATACGCTCTGTTTACCGGCAGGCGGGAGTACTCGGCGCCCTCTCATGGTAGTTTCGACGCGATGAACCAGGATCTCGGTTCCATTGATGAACAGTTGCTCGTTCGGACGAATATTCGCCGTGTATGCGAAATCTCCTATGATTTTGTGGGGAGTCGCGCTTGCCGCGAGCAGAGGATCAAGCGCAGACGTGAGGATCTGTTCCCCCCACTCTGCCTCGAGAACCTTGGGCACGGACGAGACTCGCTTGCAACTCCTTGATTCGATATTCTGGAAACCAGCTTTGTCACTTGATCCTCGCGGATTGACCACAGACTACTGGATAACTCGGGCAAGAAAACCGCTCCGAGCGCGACCGAGGACAAAACCACACCAAACTGATGAAAGGCTTCGGCGTCTGGCCATCGATCCCTATAGGTTCCGTAGGCGAGAAGTCCGAAAGATTGCCAACAACCAGCCCACGCGAGCTTGGCTGCGGTCTAGACGACGCCAGAGACGTCTGACGGGCGTAGCGATGGTGGCCACGGCGTGAACCTCCGAGCGAAGGGTGGTGTAGCGCTGAGCGTGATCGCCCCGTAGATTAGTGGTCCATGCCCGCCGACCGGACTTGGGTGGGAAGGTCCTCGATGTTCCCGGCCAGTCGTTCGGAGCGGGACACGGACCCTCGGCTACGCTGCAGGTGTGCTAGTTGCCCTGCTCAGCGTCGCCTCATGGCTGAGAGGTATGGCGTTGGTGAACCGCGGGTTCTCGCGCTGCATGGCTGGGTCCGGACTTGGCTCGACTGGGGCGGGACTCTATCACATGTGGCGGCGCTTGCGCCTGATTTACCCGGTTTCGGCTAACGCCCGCGCCGCCGGAGGTATGGTCCGTGCGGGACTACGCGACCTTCCTCCTCCCCCGCTGGAGCAGCGGGGCCCGACGCGCTGTCGGTCACCCCTCGCAGGGCGCGTCGCAGTCCGCATGGCAAGCTGCGCCCGGATCGCGTGATCGGATTGGTGCTGACTGGTGTGCCGTTGCGTGCACCACTGGCCCCCGCTCCCCTGCCGGCCCCCTACAGGACGGTTCGACGCCTCCACGCCATGGGGGTGATCCCCGGGCGCTGGCTCGAACGTAGTCGCACGCGCTACGGCTCAGCTGACTACGTGGCGGCCATAGGTCCAATGAGAGGCGTCCTCGTTAAGGCGGTGCAAGAGGACTACTTGGACGCGCTGGCGGCGATCAGCGACGCCAAACTAGCCGTCCGATTGGTATGGGGCGCCCTGGACAGCGTTGTTCCGCTGTCGGTCGCTGAGTGGGCTCACGGGCTCCTTGGCAATAGGGCAACGCTGATCACCTCCCCGCAATCTGGGCATCTCATGGATGCGCAGCTAAGTGACCTGATCGGCCAGGCGGCTGACTACACGCGCGATACCACCTCCGGCCAGGAAGGCCTCGATCTGCTCGCTCGTATACAGGAGTACGACTCGCGCCTGCCCGTCATTGTCATGACGGCCTGGGGTAACATCGACCTCGCCGTCGAATCCATCAAGCGTGGCGCGCGCGACTTTGTCCAGAAGCCTTGGGAGAACGAGCGGCTCATCTCACTTATTCGCGTGCATGCGGAACTGCACTCCGCGCTTCGCCGCGCGCGTCACCTCGAGCTGGAAAACCGCCTGTTGCGCGCGGAGGGCATGCCGGAATTCGTCGCCGGCGCGCCCGCGATGCAGCCAGTGCTGGAACTCATTGCGCAGGTCGGGCCCTCCGACGCCAACGTGCTCATCACCGGCGAGCATGGCACCGGCAAAGAAATCGTTGCCAAGCTGCTCCATGCTGCCTCGCCGCGCGCGCGCATGGCGCTGGTGGCCGTAAATGCCGGCGGCCTGCCCGAAGGAACCTTCGAAAGCGAAATCTTCGGACACGTCAAAGGCGCCTTCACCGACGCTCGCACCGATCGCATCGGCCGTTTCGAACTTGCCAATGGCGGCACGCTCTTTCTCGACGAAATCGCCAACGTACCGCTGCGTCAGCAGGCCAAACTCCTGCGCGTGCTCGAGACCGGTGAGCTTGAGCGCGTGGGCTCGTCGCAAACCCGCCGCGTTGACGTGCGTGTTCTCTCCGCCACCAATGCGCTGCTGCTGGAGGAATCGAAGGCAGGCAATTTCCGCGAAGACCTGCTCTTCCGCATCAATACCGTGGAAATCCACTTGCCGGCATTGCGCGACCGGCGTGAAGACATTCCGCGGCTCGCGGCCCACTTCCTCGAACGCAACCGCTCCCGCTATCGCAAGCAGGTCACCGGCTTCTCTCCAGCCGCCATGCAGCACATGATGCAGTATCCGTGGCCGGGCAACGTGCGCGAACTCGAGCACACTGTGGAGCGCGCCGTGCTCTTGGCGCGCGGGGACGAGATTGAGCCCTCCAATCTGGCCATTGCCGCGCAAAAGTCCTCCCCGCAATCCTTTGAGAATATGAGCATCGACGACGTTGAAGCCCTGCTCATCCGCAAGGTCCTTCGCCGTTGCGACGGCAATATCTCGCAGGCTGCCGAGTCGCTCGGGCTCAGCCGCGCCGCGCTCTATCGCCGTATCGAAAAGTATGGCCTCTGATCGCTTGCCTCGGCGAAAGCGTCCGCGCACGCGACGCTCGGCAGTCCGGCGCGCATGGCTCAATTGCCTTCTTCTCACTCTGCCTTCGCTCATCTTCGCGGCCATCTTCGTATATCAGAAAGAAATCTCGCTGGCGCCGGCGATCCTTCTCTTCGCCTGCCTCGGTCTTTACCTCATCATTATCGCCGCCTCATTGATTGAGGGCCTCGTGCGCCCTCTGCAAACCCTCTCCAATGTGATCTCATCATTGCGCGAAGGCGACTACTCCTTCCGTGCCCGCGGAGCCGCAACCCGTGATGCCTTTGGTGAGCTTGCCGGAGAGATCAACGCACTGGCCGACCTGCTGCAAAAGCAGCGCGTGCGTTCGCTCGAAGCGACTGCGTTGCTTGCCCGCATACTCGAGGTCATGCACGCCCCGCTGTTCGCATTCGATCGCGAAAACCTGCTGCAACTGGTGAACAACGCCGGCGTCAAGCTTCTCGGCCTCACCTACGCGCGCAGTTTCGGCCATACAGCTCGCGAACTCGGACTCGAAGTGCTGCTGGCGGCGCCTGACCAGAGCATCCACTCCTTCGGCGGCCGATCGACGCGGTGGCTGTTGCGTAAGGCGGCGTTTCGCCAGGATGGTGTGCCGCACACCCTGCTGCTCCTGGCCGATGTGAGTCTGCCTCTTCAGGAAGAAGAGCAGGCAGCCTGGAAGCGACTGATTCGCGTGCTTGGCCACGAGCTCTCGAACTCGCTCGCTCCCATCAAGTCCATTGCCGGTAGCCTGCTCGCCCGCGTCGATCACATGGATGGCGAAGGCGACACCCTGCGCGATTTTCGCCGCGGCCTTGGCGTTGTCGAGAGCCGTGCCGACTCTCTCCATCGTTTCGTTCAGTCCTATCGGCTCCTTGCGCAGCTGCCTCCGCCGCAGTTCAAGCAAGTTGCGCTGGCTCCGCTGATGGAGCGCGTCGTTTTGCTTGAGACAGCGCCTGCCGGTTGCGCTCGAACCCGGGCCGCCTCTAACCATCGATGCCGATCCCGACCAGCTCGAGCAGATGTTCATCAACCTGCTCCGCAATGCCGTCGATGCGTCGCTCGCCAACGGCTCGCAGCCCGTGCATGTGACCTGGCGTCTCGACGAGCCGGCTGTCCGCGTCACCATCGACGATCGTGGCATGGGCATCGCCAATGCCGAGAACCTGTTTGTGCCCTTCTACACCACCAAGCCGGCCGGCAGCGGCGTCGGCCTTGCGCTGGCTCAGCAGATTGCCCGCGCCCACGGCGGCGAAATCACCCTCACGAACCGCGAAGATGGAGAAGGCGCCCGCGCCACCATCCAACTGCCGCTGGGAGCCACTCCTCTGGCATAGCCTTTCCGCGGGTTCAATCGCTTGCGCAAATTCTTGCTTTGCCGCCGAACTCGAGCGGGTGTACTATGGTCGGCGTTCCCCTCCCCCAATCGAAATTTCCCAGCCAAAGGAGGCCGGATATGCAGAGAACCTTTCTCGGGGCTCGTTTGACTCTCCCAGGATTGTTGATCGCCTTCATTGCGGTGGCCTTTCCCGCAGTGGCGGAGCACCTGCCCTCATCAGGCATCCGTGCGAACACGATCCGGAATACCTGCGTCGGCGGCATTGTGGTCAAGCCCACGAAACTGAACTTTGGCACTGTCAAATTGAAAAAGAAAAGCTCCTCGATGACGGTGAACATCAAGGACGACGATGACTGCGGCGAATCCTTCGAACTGCTTTTCTCGATAACTGGAGCGGACGCCGGTGATTTTCTTGAGACAAGTGGTTGTCCCGCAGTGATTCATGCCGCGAACAGCTGCACCGTCAATGTCAAGTTCGCACCCAGGAAGATCGGCTCGCGTACCGCGTCTCTCGAAGTTCGGGCCAGGGCGAGAACGGGCACCAACGCTTTCTTCGTCAAGCTCAAAGGAACGGGGTCGGACTAGCGCAACATTCCCTGCCGTCCCGTTGCTGCGTGGCTCAGGGCACCGCTACTCGCTGCGCAACGCCTGCATGGGTCGAGACGCGAGGCACGCCACGCGGGAAGAAAACAAGCAACGCTGCCGACAGCGAGCAGCGTCGCGGCGATCGCGGCAAAAACCGTCGGATCGAGGGGCGTATTCCATAGAGCAGATCGCGCATCAACCTGCCTGCCTCCACGCTTGCCGCTAGCCCGCCGCAAGACCAAGAATCGGCGGGCCGCATCCCATCCAGCAGCATCTTCCGCAGAACATGTCCGCGTTTTGCGCCCAGCGCGATGCGAATGCCAATCTCTGTCCGCCGCTGCCCCGCAACGTACGACATGACGCCGAAGAGCCCACCGCGGCCAACAGTAGACGACATTGTTGCGAATGCCGTGAGCAGCGTGGCATTGAAGTTTTGATCCAGCGTATGTTTTACCCAGCAGCTGATTCATTGTGAGCACGTCGGAGACAGGGAGATCGCTGTCCATCGCCAGCAACAATGCGCTCGATGGGCAGTGCGAACTGTTCAACATCCTGGCTGGAGCGAACGATAAGTGTGCCGACAGTCTCAACGCCGGCATCGAGCGGAAAGTACATCATGGGCAAGGGACTTCGCCAATGACATAGCGCGATGTCTCCAACGATGCCCACGACCATCCGACGTGCGATGCTCAACCTCGAATGACGTATGTGCTTCCCGATCGGGTCTTCCCCCGGGAAGAACTGCTTCGCGAAAGACTCGCTGATGACCGCTTCATCGGCAGCGTCCAGTCGCTTACCTTGATCGAAGCTTCGCCCGCGCAATATCGGAATCCCCATGGCGCCGAAGTACTGTGCGTCTGCCCATCGGTTGATCGCGAAGGCGCTCTTGCCCTGCGGCATGGGTGGATGCTCTACGATCGTGAATCCGCGATCCCCCCAGTAGCCTTGCCCTGGAGCGGCGGTCACAAAGCCCACCGCCTCGCACGCCCGGAAGCGCACGCACGCGCGCCAGGAACGTATCGAAGAAGTTTGCGCGCTGCGTGTGGGTCGGTAGCGCGCATCCGGAAGGCCAAGATGCATCGTCAACACGTTTTGCGTGATGCAACCCATATCTGTCGAGCGCAGCCGATCCGTAGCTCTTGATCAACAGGCCTGAGCCAATCAACAGGACGACACTGAGGCCACTTCAATCACCAGCAATCCCTTGCGCAATCGTGGCGCGAGCACCGCCACCGCTCACCGCGCGCGACGCCGCATGCAGTGCGCTCAGCACGCGCCGCTCGCCAGCGCTGAACGTCGCAGCCAAACCAGAAAACAACGCGCAGAATGCCACGACACCCCCAACGTGAATGCAGCTACCGCGACATCGATGTGAATCGATCGACGCGGCCCATCTCGGCGCGCGCATGCTTCAGCCATGCCAGCGCGGCAGCGGCCAGCACCAGGCCCAGTGCGCCGCCGCCTCGCAAAGCAAAACACTCTCCATCAGCCGTTCGCGCGATCAGGCGCAGCCGGCCGCCGCCGAGTGCGGTGCGAATCGCGAGCTCCTTTTGCCGTGCAACGGCGCGCGCCACCAGCAGATTGGCCACGTTCAGGCACGCGATCATCAACAGGCAGAGACTCGCGGCCAACAGGAGATAAAGGCTTCTTCAACTCCCCGACCACATCGTCAAGCAGCGGAGCGCTGCTGGCATTTCTTCGAACGAACGGCTCGTTCAATGCGCATCGTGAATGCGCCGCGAGATCAGGCTTAAATCGGCCACAGCTTCCGCCATGCTCACGCCCGGCTTGAGCCGCCCCACCACCCAGAACATGTGGATGCTCAGCGAAGTGATCTGTTTCTCGGGCCTCTCGTGGAAGACGGGAGTCCACAGCTGCGTCGCCTGGTCAGGAAAATCAAAGTCGGCAGGCATCACGCCAACAACCGTGTAAGGTTGCGCATCGAGATAGATGGTGCGGTTGAGAATGCCGGGATCGCCGCCGAATCGCCGCCTCCACAACGACCAGCTCAGCAACACCGTGCCGCTCGCCGAAGGGCTGTCGTCGCTCTGGGAGAAATTGCGGCCCAGTGCCGGCTGTACACCAAGTGTGGGCAACATGTCCCATGAGAATTCCCCGCTCTTGAGCTTCTCGGGCAGCTGTCCTCCCGATCCCGAAAGCCCCACGCGGCTGCTCCGCGCCAGCGCGAGATTGCTGAAACTCCGATTCTGCTTCTTCCACTCTGTGTACATGCCGCCGGAAACAATCGTGTGATTGACAGCCTCGTTTTCGGTCAGCCCCCACTCGTAGACCATCACCAGTCGATCAGGATCCTGAAAGGATAGCGGCTTCAGCAAGACACCGCGCACCACAGTGAAGAGGGCAACGTTACCGCCGATGCCCAACGCCATCACCGCGATTGCAATGATCGCGAAACCGGGAGTGCGCCGCAGCGTGCGGAGACTGATGCGGAGATCACGCGCCAGCGATTCGAGCCACGCTGATGACCAGGTCGCGTGCGTTTGTTCGCGAATCAACGCCGGATTCCCAAACGCGCGCCGCGCGGCAGAACGCGCCTCGTCCGTCGAAAGGCCACGTTCGTTCTGCTCTTCTTCTTCCAGTTCGAGATGAGAACTGAGTTCCCGCTCCAGCTCAGCGCTTCGCCTCTTCAGCTGCCACCAACGCATTGAGAACCCTCCTTTCGAATCGAGCAATCAGCGACCTCAGCGGATCATTCGTTGCGCAAAGCGCGCATGGGATCGATGGAAGCCGCGGCCAGCGCCGGGCCCAACGACGCCGCAGCCAGCGCCAGCAGCAAGATAATCACAACGAGCGCGAATACTTCAGGATCGCGCGTATTTCCACTGGCCCAATGGGCGAAAATCCTGCTCCATGCCAGGTTGGCGATTGCCCCAAAGCATGCTCCGACAGCGACCGAAAGTAGGGAAGGCCGCACAACCTGCAAAAGGATGTGGACTCGCCGCGCTCCCAGGGCAATCCGAACGCCCAGTTCGCGCTTCCGCTGGGCCACCAGGTACGACTGAATGCTGTAAAGCCCGCTCACCGCAAAGGCCAGCGCCAGGAATGCAAATGCCGCGAACATGCCGGCAACGAATCGCTCAGTCCCCAGATTCGCGCCTTCAATCAACCCATTCGCGGTCAGCAACTCGCCGACGGCTTGATCCGCTTCCACTCCGTGCACGCGCTCCTTGATTGCATGCAGAAGTTGGGCAGGATTGCTATGTACGCGGAAAGCGATCGTGAAGCCATCATAGGGCGTCATCGAAAAGGGAATGTAGACCGCAGGCGCGCTTTCTTCTCCGAGCCCGTGGTTAGGCACATCGCCCACCACGCCGATCACCTCGAAATGCTGGTCGTCGCCGGGTGCAACCAGCCTCCAGTAGGTGCCGTGCACCACCCCGTTGTTCAGTACGATGGTTGCGCCAAGAGGACTCGTCGTGGGCCAGAACCGTCGGCGCGTCGCCTCGCTGATGAGTGCGAAGCGAGCGCCACGCGCGGTCTCGTCGTGAGTCCACACCCGGCCACCGAGAAGCGGAATTCGCAACGTAGCGAAGTATTCCTCATTCACACCGTGCACGACGGCAGTCCCAGGCCCGTCGTTTCGTCCCGGAATACTGATCGGCGTGGATTCGACTCCGCTCAGCGGCAGCGTGCCAATGGTGGCCGAGACGATGTCCGGGTCGGCCGCGATAGCGGACCGAATCTGTTCGAAATAGCGCACTCGATCGGCCCATTCATCGTGAGCACCTTCGCGCAAAACAAGCTGTACCGAAGCAAGATTGCGCGGGTCATATCCGAGACTGGTGTGGAGCAGTTCCCAAAGCGTGCGTAATGTCGTTCCGGAGCCCACCAGCAGCAAAATTGTCACCGCAATCTGCACCGTAAGCAGAACCATCTGCGCGCGAGCCGCCCCTCTGCTGCCGGCGACGTTGTTTGTGCCGCTATGGATCGCATGACGGAATTCGGTGCGTGAAGCACGGAGCGCAGGCCACAGCCCGCACACGATTCCAGTTGCCATCGCAATCCCCACGCTGAACGCGAGGACCGGAACGCTCACCGCGATGTTGGCTTCCGCGGGGAAGAAAGTTGGCAGCGATTGCGTCATGCGCAGCACGGCGCGCACGCCGGCAAACGCCAGCAGGATACCGATCCCGCCGCCCGTCGTCGCAATCATCACCGACTCCGTCAGCAACTGGGCAATCACTCGCCCTTTTCCCGCTCCCAGCGCCCTGCGCATGGCGATCTCGGCCTGGCGCGCCTCCCCGCGTGCCAGCGTCAAAATGGCAACATTCACACAAGCCAGCGCCAAAAGAAATGAAACGGAAAGGAAGAGCACCAGAAGGATTCCCCGGAAGCGCCTGATGGCAATCTCGTTGATGTGTACCAAGTGGACCTTGAAATGCTGTGGGAAGTTATTGGGCGTATCCTGCGCAAATGCATCGAGCATCGGCTGCAAAGCATTTTCGACAGCGCGATCGCTCATGCCATCCCGGACGCGAGCGAAGACATTGGCGACGCGGCGTGGATCCGCGGAAAATGCCAGTGGAATATAGACGTCCCCCCACATCCATGCGAAGCGTTTCGGAAGCACACCAACGATTGTGTAGTTTTCTCGATTCAGTTCAATCGGCCGGCCAAGCACATCTGTGCGCCCGGAATAGTGCGACTTCCAGAAGCTGTAACTTAATACCGCAACTCGATTGCCATCGGCCGCACTGAACTCGCGCCCCAGCAGCGCCGGAACGCCAAAGTATTCGAACGCATTCGGCGATAACCGGCTCACGCTGAGTTGCTCCGGCAGTTCTTCGCCGGTCAGCGGCATCGTGTAAACATCCTCGGCGATCGCGCCGTCCAGCACAGCGGACTTCTGAAATTCGAGGAACTGCGGTCCACTCAATGCTAGATCGTTGGGCGCCGGTTCCTTGTCATACAAATGCAGATGCACCATGCGCATTGCGCCGCGATAGGGAAACGGATCGATCAGTACGGCGTGGATCACGCTGTAGATCGTGGTTTCGGCGCCGATCCCAAGCGCCAGCGTCAGAATGCAAACCATCGCGAATCGCGGGTTTCGCGTCAATTGACGCAAGCCGAATCGAACGTCACGACCGAGGCGCTCGAATGCCGCCCAGCCCCAGGCTTCGTGCGTTTGCTCCCGGATCAGCGCCGCATTTCCAAACGCGCGCCGCGCCGCGAGGCGAGCCTCCTCTGAGGGCAAGCCGTCCTCGCGCTGCGCCTCTTCTTCCAACTCCAGGTGGGCCTTGATTTCGCGCTCCAGGTCGTCGTTGCGCTTCTTCAGTTGCCACCGCCGCATGCAACGCTCCTCAGGCCTTCCGCCCGGATCTTGGTGTCATAGTAGACATTCGACCCTCGACCTGAGAAGAAGGTAGACATTCGACAATCCGTTGTCAAGACTGCTCTCGAAGCAAGGATTGAAAGCCGAGAACCTCTACCGCCGTGAGGCGGCGCCTCCGGTCAGGGTCAGGCGTCCTCTTCCGCCGGCTCGGGCTCAATCTCGGCGGCAACCACGCAGTTCCGTCCATTGTTCTTGGCTCGGTAGAGTGCCTCATCGGCGGCCTGAATCAGCGTCTCAAAGCGCGAAGGGAAGCCCGAAGCCACACCGAAACTCGCAGTCATCGGAATGACGCGTGTCCCCTCTTGAATTCGCGCCCATTGCACCGCCATGCGCAGTTGCTCGGCCCGCACCCGCGCTCCCGCGAAGCCGGACCCGGGAAGAATCAGCAGGAACTCCTCGCCGCCGAAGCGCCCCACCCAATCGTACGAACGCACCGCCTTCTGAAAGATGGTCGCAACTTCCTTCAACACAAGGTCGCCTGCCGGGTGTCCGCAGGTGTCGTTGACATTCTTGAAGTGATCGAGGTCCACCAGGATCACGCTCAGCGGCGTGCGCTCGCGACGCGAGCGATCCACTTCCTGCCGCAGGCGCTCAACGATGATTCTGTGGTTCCATAGGCCGGTCAAATCGTCATGTTCGGCAAAGTGTCGCATCTGTTCCCGCGCACGCAGCAGTTCGCCTTTTTCTTTTTCCAGATCCTCGGTCCGATGCTGGACGGCGTCTTCCAGCAAACGCTTTTGCCGCACCAGCAGGTGCACGCTCCACCGCCATGCCATCACCACGCCCAATGCGAACACAAGAACCAGCGCCAGGCGCAGCGGGCTGCTCTGCCACCAGCGCGGCGTAATCACAAACGACAGCTCTTCGACCGGCGAAACCGTCTCTCCGGGCGAACCTGCAGTCGCGGGTGCAGACGAGCCGCTCGTTTCATCCACAACGATTGCTTGTAACCGGTATGCACCTGGCTCCAATCGAGCGTAGCGAATACTGCGGTCTGCGGACTCGACCCACTCCGACTCCACGCCCAGCAGCCGGTAGCGAATGCGGATGTGGCTTGCGTCTCTGTAGCTCAAAGCCGAAACCGCGATCGTCAACGGGCTGGCGCTCCATGGAATCTCGGCTTCGTTCGTGACCGCCTGGTTGCCGAACTTGACCTCAGAAAACACGGGGGCCAATGGAGGCCCGGCCGGCGTTGCCTGCGGTTTCAGCAAGTGCGATAAACCGGCCGAAGTACCAATCCACATTGTGCCGTCGCGATCTTCTGAGATGGAGTAGCTGTCGGTGTCGTTCCAAATCAGGCCGTCGTCCTGCGTAAAGCTCCGCCACGAAAGTCCGTCATAGACCGTCAGGCCCGCGTCCTGACCCACCCAAAGCCATCCACGACGATCGAGTGTGAGCGAGACTATCTGATCCGACAGCACGTGCGGTCGCGCCACATGCTTTGACTCCACGACGCGATCGTTCACCACGCGCAAGCGCATCAATCCCGGAAACGCGCCCGCAACCCAGAGATTGCCGCTCTTGTCGGCTGCCATCTCAGTGGGTATGACCGCGGAGAGCCCGGCATCCACCGCGTGCCATCGTGTTCCATCGAATCTGTAGATACCCTTGTCGCTTGCTGCCCATAAGGTGTTGTTCGTATCCAGAGTCAAATCGGTGAAGCCACTTTGGGGATGATCAATTCCATCGCCTTCCACAGGATGCGGCGCGGCATCGCGAGCAGTGGTGTTCACCGCGTAGAGACCGCGGCCTGTGGCAATCCAGATGCGATGATCCCCGTCGCTCAACACGCGAAACACTTCAGGGATCTTCCACTGCTTTCCCGCAAGAGTGTGCGCGTCGATGCGCGTCAGGCTTCCCGCGGCCGATCCCATCCAGAGCGCGCCGTCGCTGCTCTCCGCCAGCGAGGCCGCGCGCTCCGTCTGGATACCTGGCGCCTGCCAGACCTTCGGTGTATTCGATCCCGCAGGCAAATAATCAAGGCCCGATTCAGTTCCGATCCAAAGCCGGCCCTCGCGATCGCGTAGCGTTGCCCAGACGATGTCGTTGCTCAATCCGTCGCTGGCGGTCCATGCCTCCCATCGGTTCTGCCCGATCCAGCGCACCAACCCATGGCCAACCACGCCGATCCACATGGAGCCTTCGCGGTCGACAAACAAGTCAGAGATGTCGTAGCGCGAAAGGCCATTCGCAGCGGTCACCATGCGCCACTGCCCGTCTTGCCACAACCCAAGCGATGGCCCCTGCGAAGCAACTGCCTGCCCCGCTGCATCCACAGCCAAGGCTCCGTAGGGAACGCTGTTTGAGTGACCTGGCAGTGCGCGCTCTTCATAGTGGCCGCCGTTTGCGTCCACCGCGCCTACATGGCTTGCGCCGCGTATCCACACCCGTCCGTCGCTTGTGCGCAACAGGTGCAGCCAATGGTCGTCGGGCAGATGCAGCGACTCGCGTAGATGCGTTGTCTTTCCGTTCTCTCGTCGACAAAGGTCAGCATCGCAGCCATACCAAAGCACCCCATCCGGCGTCGCCAGCACGCTCCAGATACTCTGGCCCTCCAGGTAGAGTGGCTCGGCCGTCCAGCTCTCCGGAGCCGCGCGGCGCAACAGAAACGCTCCGCTGCGGTCCGCCGTGGCCACCTCCTCCGGCCCCATCGCCGCAAACACGGTTCCGATTCGCTGCGAAAAGCCGCTCGTCGGCGGCGGTGGATGAATGGCGGTGAATTGTCCGTTCGCGTGCAGGAAGTAAATACCCGTCGTGGTGCCCACGAAAAGCGTCCCATCGTGGGCAACAAACAGGCTCTGGATGACATGACTGCTCAGCCCGTTGCCCGCGCCAAATGCGGTGAAGCTGCGCCCATCGTAACGGTAGAGCCCGTTCTCGGTTCCGACCCAAAGATATCCCGAGTGGTCCTGCGCAATGCAGTTGACATCCAGATTGCCCAGTCCGGCCGTGACGGTGCTGAAGCTGTATACCTGCGCGCGGCAGAGAAGCGTCGCAAGGCATACCGCGAACAGGCCGTAGACAGCCCTCTTCAAGATGCCCATCAACTGCCCCGTCATTCTCCGCAACACAACCCTTCAACTCTGGATTGTGTTCACTATATACCGGGGTCTGCCTGTTCCGATGAGGGGAAAGCGCAAGGGTAACCATGCTGCCAGGGTTGAATCCAGGCTGCGAGGCGGCCTCAATCGCAGATCAGTGCACTCTCTGAGAATGCGGGCGATTCCTCTTCCACAGTTTGATCGCCGAAATCGGCCTGCACGCCTTCGCGCCTCGCACTGAAGAACGTTTCTACCTGCGCCAGCACAGCTTCCCCCGTCCGCGCCTGGTAAATGGCTGCGCGCAACTTCGCCCCGCCGGGCACCCCATGCGTAAACCATGTGGCAAATTGCTTCATCTTGCCCGCGGTCTCGCCCATGCGCTCGGCGCGCGGCAGGTCCTTCGTTGCTTCGGCCTCGTCCAGAAGCATGCGAAAGTACGCGCGAATCATCCGGTAACGATCTTCGACCGTCGGCTGATCGTACCTGCCGGTCGCCGTGTACTGCGCAATCTGGCGGAAGATCCACGGGTTCGCCGGCGCGGCACGCCCGATCATCACCGCATCGCAGCCTGTTTTCGCCACCATGGCCGCCGCGTCTTCCGGTGTGCGGATGTCGCCATTGCCGATCACCGGGATCTTCACCGCATCTTTAATCGCTGCGATCCACTGCCATTGTGCCTGTCCGCTGTAGCCCTGCTCGCGTGTGCGTGCATGCAGTGCGACGGCATTCAATCCTTCGCTCTCGGCCATGTGTGCGAGTTCGACGCACACGATCTGCCTGTCGTTCCACCCCATGCGGAACTTCACCGTGAACGGAATGCTGACCGCCTTGCGCACCGTGCGAAAAATCTCGCCAATCTTCGGCAGGTCGCGCAGAAGTCCCGATCCGCCGTTACAGCCCACGACGCGCTTGGCAGGGCAGCCTAAATTCAAATCCACCGTATCGAAGCCCGTATCCTCGACGATTCGCGCCGCCTCGGCAAGCGTCTCGGCATTCGACCCGAAGAGCTGCGCGCCGATGGGATGCTCATCGTCGTAGAAGGTCAGGTACCGCCGCCGCTTCGACTCGCGCATCCGCGCCAACCCGTCCGCCGAAGTGAACTCCGTCATCAACAGCCCACACCCCGACTGCCGATTCGTGACCTCGATCTCAACGGCCTGCAGGGATTCCTGCTCCCTATTCCCTATTCCCTCATCCCGGTCTCTCTGATCCCTGACCCCTGAACCTGATCCCTGCTAAACAAGCTCGCATGCCGAATGAACCGTCGAAACACCGTGTCGGTGACGCCCGCCATCGGTGCCAGCACAGTTGCCGGCGCCACCAGGACCGGGCCAATGCGCACCTCGGCAGGCACACGAACACCCACGGGCATCGCGTGCTCGATTGGGTTGTCCCAGTCCTTCTTCACCGTGAAACCCTTGCCTGCCATAACGATCTTTCAGAGAACACAGAAGCGGGGAAGGCGCTGTCGGAAGTCGATCGCGATCCCAGCCAAAGAATAGCTGACAGCTGAGAGCCCCAAAGCTGAAAGCTGCCTTAACAAACGAAGGCCCCCGCCATCGCGGAGGCCCATCGTCCACTTGTTGCACTTGGCGGCCGAGTTACTTCGCGGCCGTCGCCTCGCCGGGCTTGGCATACTTGCGGCGGAAGCGCTCGACGCGGCCGGCCGTATCCACCAGGCGCTGCTTGCCCGTAAAGAACGGGTGGCAGTTCGAGCAGATTTCTACGTGGATGTCGCCCTTGTGGGTCGAACGGGTTTCAAAGTTGTTCCCGCAGGCGCACACTACCCGCACTGCGTCATATTTGGGATGGATCTTTTCCTTGGGCATTTCGCTGAGACAAACCTTTCCTGCAATCTTCCTATTCGATTGTATGGGGAATCGAACGGATTCGCAATTCTGCTCGCTTCAATGCCGAGCGCTACGGCATCGCCCGCAGCGTTACCACCTCGGCAATGCCCAGCACCAGCGCGTAAGTTGCAAACAGGAAAGCCCCATACCTCCCAGCCGAGGCCTCGCGCATTCCGGGCATCAGCGCGCCGAAGTGCGTCAACAGCACCGCCTCGCCCAGCATCCCGGGCAGCGCAATCAAAAGGGTCGCCGGTGCCCATTGCGCTGTCGGAACCCTTTGCCAGCGCAGAACGAGCAGGCAGACCAGCGTGCTGAAGATGGGCGTCAGCAGGAAGTTCACCCAATACCGGGCTGCCGTTGTCTCAAAAACCAGGGCCCCGCGCTTCTCATACCAAAGGGTCCCGGCCACCCAGAACAGGCAGCCGAACACGAGCAGTAAGCTGAGTCTCGCGACCGCGCATAAGTGTCTCCCGAATGGACGGAGTAGAATATGTACCGTCCGGTACATCAGCATTTGTACCACACGGTACACGCGAGGCAAGATGAAGCGCAGCGATCCTGAAGATCTGGACTCCCTGGCCGGGAAATGCCTTGCCGCTTTCATCTCTGCAGGCTCTCTCGATCTGAGTCTGGACCGCCTCACCGCCGCCGTCGGGACAAGCAAGCGCATGTTGATCCACTACTTTGGCAGCCGCGACAACCTCGAAATGAGGGCCATCGCCCTGTTGGAGCACCGCCTCCGCGCACAGTTCAAGCCTGAGCGGTTTCCGGCGGGCGCGCCCCTGCGTGCGGTCGTCGAGGCGCTCTGGACTCAGTCCACCGACCCCTCGTCCCGCGGCGTCCTGCTCGTGATTATGGACACCGCGCGCCGCGCCTGGAGCGGCTCCGATCGAGGCCGCGCGTTCTATGCTGAGCAGCAGCGCCTCTGGTTCGACCTGCTCCAGATCTACCTTCCCGATCCAGCCGCCGTCGAAGAGCTTCTGCAACTCTTTCAGGGTGCAATCCTCGCCTATTTGGTTACCGGAGATCCCGAACCCGGGCGCCGATCTCTCGCACGCTGTACCGCAGGTTTTGAGCCATAATCGACTCCCTCCCGGACAACTGGAACCCAATCCTCCTCGCTTCCTCTTGCCTCACTTCAGTTTGCGATATTGCTCCTCCGTCAGCTCCAGAAACACTCCGCCGCGCCCTGTCTCGAGTGCCTGCTCCACGCCTTGCCTGTCGGCCAGGCTCTTGAAGGCGCCTCCGCGCTCTGCAAGTTCGAGAATCTTCTCGACCCCGTTGAGCAGCAGTTTTCGGGGCAGCGCGGTCTTCAGGTCTTCTTCGAGAAACTGGCAATACCAGCCGCGGCGCTCAAAGAATGTCATGTAAATCCGGTGACGCGGATGGCAGGTATCGCAACGACTCTCTCCCGGCGTATGTGGTTCCGGCAGAGTCCGATCGCAGACCGCGCAAATCTGACCCGCGCGGCGCATGCGCACCTTTGCTGCCCGCTCACCCATGCAGCTCAGTATAGGCGAAGAAAAGACGAAGATTTGCACATCGCCGGATTTGGTTCGGCGATTGCTCCATATACCACCAGACGACGAGGCAAGAGAACCCGAAACCGTTTGGTTTCAGAGAGGAGAACGCGATACCCATGATGCGGATGAGTAATTTCTTCCATCGAGTGAACGCAAATTCCACTGTCGATTCCATCTGTTCCGGGTGCTTTCAGACCATCGCCGTCGCCAAGAGCCACGACGATTTGAAGGATGCGGAGGATGCTCACACATGCATCCCTCTACATGTCCATCCAGCCGGTCGGCGCCCCGGCAGAATCCGCGCGAAGACCGCGGTAAGAAACTGCCATCGCCCTGTTTCGAGCCCTCCCAATTCTAGAGCGAAGGCTCTACTGGCTTAATACCTTATCGATCCCCGCTTCAACCAGAGGGGCCATCACAGCGTAGCCTGCCGGGGTCGGATGTACGCCATCCTGGCTAAGCTTGGACGGCAGGCCATCGCGTTCATCTTTCATTTGCGTGTGGTAGTCCACATACACATGACCATGATCCGCCGCGTATCCCTTGATCCACGTATTCAAGGTCAGAACCTTCGGAGCTGGCGTCATCCCCGGCCGCCACGGGAAGTCGTACGCCGGCAGCACCGAACACATCACCACCTTGATGTGATGTTCCTCGGCTAACTCCGCCATCGAGGCCAGGTTGTCCTCAATCTGCTGCAACGTCTCCGGTCCCGTGTTCCCCGCAATGTCGTTGATCCCCGCAAGAATCACGACAACCTTCGGCTCCAGCGCAATCACGTCCTGCCGGAAACGCAGCACCATTTGCGGCGTAGTCTGTCCGCTGATCCCGCGATTCACGTAAGGTTTGCCGGGAAAAGAATCTGCCAGCTTCCACGCCTCCGTAATCGAGTCGCCCATAAAGACCACGCGGTTTTCGCCAACGGCGGGCGCACCCAGCTTGGCGTCCTCCGCGCGAAAACGCGCCAGCCACGGCCAGTCTTCTTTCAGTTGCCGATCGTGTTCAATCTCCCATGCCGAAGGCGCTGCCGGCGCCTTGGCGGTCGCAGCAGCATTCTGCGTCGGCGTCGGCGCCTTCGTCTCCGGAACATTCCCCGGCTCCTGCGCCGACAGCACGGCAGCTGCGGTCACCACGGCAATCAAAACAACTGCAATCACACTCCACACAAGAAAACGATGCATGAGGGCTATCTCCAATCGCTCAAATTGTAGGAGCATAGCCCGCAACCCCGGCGAGTCCCTTTTCCACACTGCTGCCGAACCGAAGGGACATAAGTCCGGACAGCGTCGCACCTTCGACAGGATCTGGCCTTGGAATCTGCCGAACGAAGGTGCGAGCTTCAGTTGAAGGGTTCGGGCTTCAGTTGAAGGGTACGGACTTGAGTTGAAGGGTACGGACTTGAGTGGAGGGTACGGGCTTTAGTGGAGGGTACGGGCTTTAGCCCGTACATCAAGGCCTTTCAAAAGTCGCTCGGGCTTTAGCCCCCGAGGGCGTACATTCGCAGGGCCTCTCAGCGTCCACTTTTCCGCAGCCTGCTCCACTCTCCCACACACGCCCCTTGCGCTACGCTTGAACTCAGAATGACAGTCTGTCGAGTTTGCGATGGTGTGGGTCTTGTCCGGGTGGTCAACTCCGAGGGTAAGTGGGTTTCGCGCGCCTGCGAGTGCCAGCAAATGATTCGCGAAGAGCGCCGGCTTGCCGCCGCCCACATCCCCGAGCGCTACCGCCATTACACCCTCGACGGCTACGAGACCGCCTTCCGCGGCGCCGATCCCTCGCTCGGCCGCGCCCACCTCACCGCGCGCAAGTTTGTCGACGCCTACCCCGTCGACACCGCCGGCAAAGGCCTTCTTTTCACCGGCTCCATCGGCGTAGGGCAAGACCCACCTGGCCGTCGGCGTCCTCCGCCGTCTCGTCCAGGAGCGCGGCGTCCGCGGCCTCTTCTGCGACTATCGCGAACTGCTCAAGAACATCCAGAACAGCTACAACCCGCAGGTCAACACCACCGAACTCGAGCTCCTCAAGCCCATCTTCGCTGCCGAAGTCCTCGTGCTCGACGACCTCGGCGCGCAAAAGCCCAACGAGTGGGTCTGGGACACCGTCGCCCTCATCCTCAACACCCGCTACAACGACAAGCAGACCACCATCATCACCACCAACTACCCCGACCTGCCCGCCGGCGGAGGCGCGCAATCCGACGCCGAACGCGCCGCCCGCGAGCAAACCCTAGGCGATCGCATCGGCGACCGCATGCGCTCCCGCCTCGCCGAGATGTGCGTCTGCGTCGAGATGACCGGCGATGACTTCCGCCAAAGCGTGAAACGCGCCAGCTTCGGCTGAGCCTCGAATCATGAGGCGTTGTAACAGGGCACGACTTCACAGCTGAAAAATCGCGCATAAAAAGGTTTTGAAAGGGCCCGGATTTATCCGGGCCAGTAAGTCAATTGGAATGGCAGCGGTTTCAACCGCTGAGGGATGATCTTTCTTCCCTTCCGTGCCGACATCGACTTTTTCAGCAACTATTCAATCGTGCCGAATAGCCCCTGAGAATAAATGGGCTTCGCCAGTCAAGAGAGCAAAATTCGAGAACACGTCTTTTCAGAAACTTACACCCTTCTTTAATTGCAGAGAATCTCCTTCTTCCAGCAGATAATCAGTTCATGTTGAACCAATTCAGCGACCGGCAAACCAGCAGGTGTAGGGGTACCCCCCTCCCCCCTCCCCCCTTAACCTCGGGGGTCGGCCCGGATAGCCGGGTGCCCCATCCTTCGCTTTTTTTCCAGCGAAGGGTGGGAAAGCACGAAACCCGGAACTCCCGGGAATCCAGGTACCCCCTCCCCCCTCCCCCCGGCCCGGTACGGAGGGGCATAATTGACAGCTTGAACCGGGCGGATACCTGACACTGCAACGAGGGCATGACGATAGACCCTGGAAGACGAGCCACAATCACCAGCATGCGCAAATTTCTCGAACTCGTAACCGCCGCCGCGCTCCTCGCCCTGGTTTTCTTCACCTGGACCGCGCTGCACGGCACGAACCCGCTCCCCGCCCGCATTCCCACCCACTTCGGCGTGAGTGGACAGCCCGATGGCTGGGGTCCGCCCGCCTCCCTCTGGATCCTCCCCATGGCAGCATGCGGTCTTTACCTGCTGATCACCGTCGTCTCGTTCTTCCCGGGCTCTTTCAACTTTCCCGTCCGCGCCATCTCCTCCACCCGGTCCCGCCTCGAAGCCCTCGCGCTCAAAATGATCGCGTGGATCAAGACCGAACTGATCTGTCTCTTTCTGATCCTTCAGATCTCCATTGTGCAATCCGTGCGCAGCGGCCACGCGGCACTCCCTCCGTTGCTCGTTCCCGCCTGCCTGGTCCTGATCTTCGCCACCATCGCCGCACACATCGTCTTGATCGTGCGCGCAGCCCGCCAGAGCTGATTTTCTTGAGCGCGGTCGGGCGGAGTTATCCGTTGACTTTATCCGTTGACTTTCTATGCATAGATTATCTATGGTTATTCCAATGCTCTTTAGATTGCTCTTATTGCTTCTTGCGGTCGATTCAGTCTCGTTACTGGCGCAGGCAAACCTCCCGCGCCTCGAACCGAGCGACTGTATCTATAAGGCTGACGCGGCCCATAAGACTTCGTGCGGCTATCTGGTCGTACCCGAAAATCGCCAGAATCCCGCTGGCCGCAGCATGAGGCTGCCGTACATCTATGTGGAGAGCAGCAACCCAAACAAAGAACCCGATCCAGTTCTGTACACCGGAGGAGGTCCCGGGGTCAGTTCCCTGCATCCCGTCACCTCGATCGCCCGCAGATCTCTGCTCCGCGACCGCGATTACATCGCCTTCGAGCAACGGGGTACGCACTTCGCATCCCCGAATCTTGAATGTGATGGAGAAGGGCAGGCGGTTCAGCAGGCTTACCTTGAACATCGTTCCATCGACGGCGCGGCCCTGAACTCGGTCAAAGCGTGTCACGACAAACTTTTAAAGAGCGGGATCGACCTATCTGCCTACAACACCGACGAAAGTGCTGCCGACATCGAAGACCTGCGCCGCCTGCTGCACATCGATTCGCTGAATCTCATGGGCATCTCCTACAGCGGCGGCCTCATGATGGCCGTACTGCAAAAATACCCCCAGCACATTCGCTCGCTCATTCTCGATTCGCCGCTTCCCGAATTCGTCAATATCGACGAACAGGAACTCGCCAACTTCAACGAGGCACTGTCCGCCGCCATAGGCGATAGAGCTCTGCTCGATCGCTTTCACAGCTACTTCAGCGGGCTTGACGGAAAGACCTTCAAGCTCTCCTATCAGATGAAGGATGGCAGGGCGGTGCAACTCGACTATGGCCGCAGCGAGCTGCTGAGCATCCTCCACGGAAAGATCGAAGACTACGACGGCATCAAGGAGCTGCCCCAGATCATCAGCGACATGGTTGACGGCCGCCAGGACGCCTACCTCAAGTCCTACTTCGACGGTGTGTTCTCCGGCGGCGGCTCGATCTCAGGCATGCGCCTGTCCGTCTATTGCTCTGACAAGATGGCCTTCGAAGATCCAGCCCTCATCAAGCAGCAGGAAACCGTGATGCCCTGGCTTGCCGGCTTTCATGTCAACGATGTGTACGGAGCTATGTGCGACGCTTGGCCCGTCAAGCCGATTGCTGCGTCCACCAAGAAGCCCTACTACAGCAACGTTCCCGTCCTGCTCGGCGCCGGAGGCCTCGACGATGCGTGCCGACCCTTGTACAACGACCTCATCCATCACTATTTCCCCAACAGTCACCGCCTGCTGTTCACCAGGCGCCTCCATGGCCCGCTGCTCAATTCTCTTGAGGGCGACGGATACATCGGCAGCTTCCTAAACCAGCCCATGCAGCCTGTCGAAGGACAGAAGGACATCGAAGCCTACTGATCGAAGCGTCAAACGCGGCCGTGGTCCGATACAAACCTTTGTCGTCGATCAGTTGAATCAGCCCTCAGCGAATTGAGCCGAGGAGTTCCACCATATCTGGCATTTGAGCCGGAAAAGCCCTGGGGGAGAGCGCACTTCCGGCACAGAAGTTCTCGGCGTCGCAGGCAGACGACGCCCTGCGTTCAAATGCTGAGGCGGGTCCGGCGCTACTTCTAGAAGATCCAGAGGCTGGCGAGGAACGTCAGGATGGCGACCACGGTCACAGCTCGATAAGCGCGGTCTTCGCTCGTCTTCACGGGCGGCGCGCTCTCTGGCTGCGGCGGTGCAAACTGAGAACCGGCTTGTGCGGTGTACTGCATGTTGCAAAAATCCTTCCGGCTTCTGTCCTTGGGTACGCAGCCAGTTTCCTGCGCGTTCCCCAAAAATTGCCGCTCTGCGTGGTTGGTTCCTACATTCCTGAGATGCACCCCAATACGACGGGGCTCATGAAAAAACGCTCTACATTTCCTTCCCCGGCAACCCAACCGGTTCAAGAGCAAATCAGGCCAGCATAATGCCCGTCTCGCGATGCGACTGACAATAGTACGAAAGTGGGACCACTCTGGATTGAACGGGAAATGAACCGGAATTCCTTCGCGGTTGGGTGTAAAATCCGCTCGTGAGCAGTGGTCCACAACTCATCCCCAACGCCTCGCGTCCCGCCGAATCGCAGGACCGCAACTGGCTGCCCTTGATCATTGCCGCCGCGGTCGTTCTCGTCGTCGCCGGCGTCCTCGTCTATGTTTTCGAGCACGGCAAGCGCACCCAGACCGTAACACCGATCTCCGCCGCGCCCGATGCCTACGCCGCCAGCCTGCCCCTTAGCGGCCTGGCCATGAGCGAGTCCTCGAACCTGGCTGGCGGAAAGGTCACCTATCTTGACGGCCACATCACCAACTCCGGCAACCGCACCGTCACCGGGATTACAGTGCAGGTTCTTTTCCGGTCCTACACCCACGAGGTGGCTCAGAATGAGACGCAGCCGCTCAAGTTGATCCGCATGCGCGAACCCTACATCGACCTTGAACCGGTCTCCGCCGATCCGCTCACACCCGGCGCCCAGAAGGACTTCCGGCTTATCTTCGACGCCGTCTCCCCGGACTGGGACCAGGCCATGCCCGAGATCCGCGTCCTCAAAGTAGACGCAAAGTAGAATTGCGCACTCGAACCAACCTCCGTGCCAAGCGAACCCCGCTAACTCCGCTAACCCCGCTAAGACTCCTCCATCCATGTGAGCCAGATCACCAGCCGGGCTTCCCGCCCGCCATTAGAATCGAACCTGTATGGCATCCCAGAGCCCGCTTTCCCTTGCACCCGACACGATTCTTGACGGCAGCCGCTTTGTCCGCGCCTGCCTGCGCAAGCCCGTCGACCGCACTCCTGTCTGGTTTCTGCGCCAGGCCGGCCGTTACATGCAGGAATACCGCGACGTCCGCAAGCATCACACCCTGGTCGAGATCTGCAAGCAGCCGGAGATCGCGGCGGAAGTCACCATTACTGCCGCCGAGAAGCTCGGTGTCGACGCAGCCATCATCTTTGCCGACCTGCTGCTTCCGCTCGAGCCCATGGGCTTGCCCTTCGAGTTCCAGGCCGGCGAGGGGCCCGGTGGTCCACCATCCCGTGCGCACCGCCGAAGACGTTCGCGCGCTCCGCACCGACCGCGCAGATGACCTGGCCTACGTGGCCCGCGCCATCCAGAAAGTCGCAACCCACTTCCGCGACCGCCTCGGCATCATCGGCTTCTGCGGGGCGCCGTTCACTCTTGCCAGCTACATGATCGAGGGTGGAGGCTCCAAAAATTACATCCACACCAAGCAGATGATGTACCGCGATCCGCTCGCCTGGCGGATCCTGCTCGACAAGCTTGTCACGGTGCTTGAGGCCTACTGCCGTCTGCAGGTACAGGCGGGCGCCGACGTCATTCAGATCTTCGATAGCTGGGTCGGCGCGCTCTCGCTCACCGATTATCGCGACTACGCCTTCGAAGCCTCGAAGCGCCTCGTCCGCGCCGTGCAGGCGCTGGGCGTGCCGGTCATCTACTTTGGCGTGGAAACTGCCGGCCTGCTCACCGAAATGGCCTCCACCGGCGCCGATGTCATCGGTCTCGACTGGCGTCAGCCGCTCGACGAAGGCTGGCGCGCTGTCGGTTCCGCGCACGCGGTGCAGGGTAACCTCGATCCCATCACGCTCTTCGCCCCGCTCGATGTCCTCGAAGCCCGCGTAAAGGAGATTCTGCGCGCCGCCAACGGCCGCCCCGGCCACATCTTCAATCTCGGCCACGGCATCGTCCCCGGAACGCCCGTAGAGAACGTGCAGGCCGTCGTCAAAATGGTTCGCGAACTTCCGCCCCGAGTAGAACCCCTGTGCCCCATCCATGCCGGGTCTTTGTTTCTTCCGGCATGGGGGGGAAAGCACGAACGTCAAGAGCCCGCTCCCTGAGGTCGAAATGCCCAAGCAAGCCGTCCTTCTCTCTAGCCCACGGCACGCCCGAAACCGTCGAGCAGATTCCCGAGTATCTGCGCAACGTGGTCAGCGGCCGCCCCCTTCCGCAGTCCGTAGTCGAAGAGATCCAACATCGCTATAGCGCTCATCGGCCGCAGCCCGCTCACCGAGATC
Organism: uncultured Acidobacteriaceae bacterium; assembly: GCA_963846095.1. Classification (GTDB taxonomy): domain Bacteria; phylum Acidobacteriota; class Terriglobia; order Terriglobales; family Acidobacteriaceae; genus Telmatobacter. The sequence continues at coordinate 66,663 of CAWJUW010000017.1, read as the reverse complement.
ACCATGGAGCAAGCCCGCCTGGTCGAAGAAGAACTCGCCCATCAGGGAAAGCCCGTCAAGGTCTACGTGGGCATGCGCAACTGGCGTCCCTATATTCCCGACGTGGTGCGCCAGATGCGCGCCGACGGCGTTGAAGAAGCCGCCGTCCTTTGCCTTGCACCGCAGAACTCGCGCACCAGCGTGGGCCTCTACCGCCGCGCCGTCGAAGCCGAAGCGACTGGCTTGCGCATTGACTTCACCTCGGGCTGGGCGCGCCACCCGCTCCTCATCGAAGCCTTCGCCGAGCGCCTTCGCCCCGCACTCAAAAAGCTCAGTGCCGAGGTCGGTCACCCCGTTCCGGTGCTCTTCACGGCCCACAGCGTGCCCTGCCGCACCGTGCAACCGCCCGAAGCGAGCGAAGGCCAGCCCCGCCATTGGCCCGGCGAGGGCGCCGACCCCTATGCCGACGACGCCACGGGCCACCGCAGAGTTGGTGGCTGCCAGCGTCCCCGAAATCCCACAGTGGTGGTTTGCTTTCCAAAGCCAGGGTGCCAGCGGCGGCCCGTGGCTCGGCCCAACCGTCGAGTCAACTCTGGACGAAGTCGCCGCCGCAGGCGTGAAGGCGCTCATCCTGCAACCCATCGGCTTCCTGTGCGACCACGTCGAAATCCTCTACGACGTCGATCACCTTTTCCGCGGCTACGCCGCCAACCTCGGTATTCGCCTGGAGCGGCCCGAATCCTTGAATGCCTCGCAGTCTCTCGCCGCCGCCGTAGCCGATCTGGCAATCGCCGGCCTTGCGCGTCTCTGACCCGCCCACTCGTCGTCTAAATAGCCGGGACACGGCTGGGTTCGAACCGATATGCTATCCAGCAGATTTCTTCCCCAGAACTCAGGCAATGCTTCGCGGTTTTTCTTTGCCTGGGCCCCGAAGTGTGAGCGGGAGATTCACGCATGCAATGTACGAAATGCGGAAGCCCTTTGCGTCGGGTGTCGCGCCATGGATTCCTGCAGGAAAAGTTCTACCCCATCTTCGGATACTTCCCCTGGGAGTGCCCCAGGTGCCGCGTGCCGGTCATGAAGAAGGGGCGCGGCGCAAGCAAACGACGCTCAAAATCAGAGAATTCGGGCAGCCAGAGCTAGGCTCCCGCCTCATCCCTAATTCCGGAAGAAGTTCTTTGCCAGGAAGAGCACGTTCGCGGGCCGCTCCGCCAGCCGGCGCATGAAATACGGGTACCATTCGCGGCCGAACGGAATGTACACGCGCACGTTGAAGCCTTCACGGACCAGGTTGCGCTGCAGATCGCGCCGCACGCCGTACAACATCTGAAACTCAAAGCGGCTGCGGTCGATCTTGTGCTCGGCCGCATACGCCTTCGCCGCGGCCACCATGGCTTCATCATGGGTGGCCAGCCCGTGATAGATCGGACTCTCCAACAGCAGCTTTGAGAGATCGACGTAGTTCTTGTCCACATCGGCCTTCGCCGGGAACGCCACCTCGGGCGACTCTTTGTAGGCGCCCTTGCAGAGCCGCACGCGAATTCCGTCGCGGATCAGCTGCTCAATATCGTCCTTCGACCGGTAAAGATACGCCTGAATCACAATGCCGATCGACCCGCGCAGTTCGGCCCGCGCATGCAGCTTGCGCACAATGTCCAGCGTCACCTGGGTGAGGGAAGAGTCCTCCATGTCGATGCGCACAAAGTTGTTCAGCGCAGCCGCGTGCGAAGACAGGCTCTCCGCAATGTCTTCCGCGACAGCTGGGGAAAACTCGAGGCCCATCTGCGTCAGCTTGACACTGATGTTCGCGTCCAGCTTTTCGCTTGCGATCAGATCCAGCAGCTCGTGGTAGATCTCCGCAGCCTTCTGCGCCTCGACCTCGGTGCTCACGCTCTCCCCCAGCGAATCCAGCGTGACATGCATGCCCTGCTCGTTGACGGCGCGCGTGACGCGGATAGCGTCGGCTATCTCCATGCCGGCCACAAAGCGCGAACTCATCTTCCGGCCGGCCCGGGTGTTCTCACAAAGGCTGCGAAGGGTGCGGTTCTTGGAGAGTGCAATAAAGGCGGAGCGTAAAACGGGCATCAGTCGATCCTAGGGTCCTTGGCAAGTAGAGAGTGGATCAAAGGCTTGCTTCAGAAATCTCGCAGCTCGCGGAAGCGAGCCGCAACCGCTGTTTGAAGGGGCTGGGCTTCAGCCCAGCCGTAAACCAATCGAAAGAGGCGCCCGGCTTTAGCCGCTGAGGGAAAGCTCCCTGAATGCCGACTTCACGCTTCGCCTCTCCAACTCATCAAATAGTTTCGCACAAGCGTTCTCAAAGCGCTCACTGCACCTCAACCACCGTGCTCCCATGTGCGGGCAGCGTCACGCTCACCTCCTTCGACGACTTACTCGTCTCCATCGTGAACGCATCTTCTGCCGCGTGTTTGTTGTTGTCCAGCCCGAGTTCCTTCCAGGTAGCCTTCAGTGTCGCCGGTTTGCTGTCGAGGTTGAAAAACGCGAAGTACTCCGCATACCCGCGAGCGCCCGGCGAGTTGATTGTCGCGCGCCACACACGCGCGTTCTCAAATCCTGCCGGCAAGGTTGCCGCATCCACAGGCTTGCTCAACGACGAAGCCTGATCGATGAAGAGCAGTGTCTGATTTGTAATCAGCCCGCGCGTAAAGCTGTCCAGCTTGGTCAGGTTCGCGCCCAGAATCAGCGGGCACCGGGCGACTGCCCACAGCGTGAACTCCGTCCGTTCTTCGTCCTGTGTCAGACGCGACTGCCGCGCATCGCCCAATCCAGGATGCGGCCCCAGATAACCGATCGGCAGCATATCTTCATCCGGCCAGCTACCCGGCCCGACATACGGAACCCACTTCGCCAGGCGGTCGAAAGCCTCGCGCGTTCCAAACGGAAACTCCCCCGGCCCCTTCTTGTGCTCATCGAACCAGTAGTCCCAGTGGTCGTCGGAGATGCGCCACATCTGCGCATGCTCGGCAATCTCGGCCGCGTGCTCCAGCGCCGTTGGCCCCGGCGAGAGGCTCAGCACGATCGGCCGTCCTGTCTTCTTGATAGCTAGCGCAATCTGCGCAATTTCTGTTGGCCGGTACGGTCGATCGCTGATGCAATCCACTTTGATAAAGTCGAGTCCCCAAGCGGCATACTTGCGCAGCATGTCGTCGTAGTAAGCCTGTCCTGCGGCATTGTCCTTCACGCCCCAGTTGCCCTCATCCCATGGGCACGGCGACGTCTCATCCGCGGCGTCTGCGGCGTGAAAGTTCGTCTTCGCGATGGGTAAATTCGCCTTCACCACATCGCGCGGAATCCCGCGAACAATGTGAATGCCGAACTTCAGTCCCTTCGCATGCACCCAGTCCGCCAGCGGCTTGAATCCAGCCCCATTCGCCGCGGAAGGGAAACGACCGACTACCGGGATCAGCACCCCATTCGCATCCCACACGTATTTGCGGTCGGGCACCTTCTCGCCGAAAGGATTCTCCATGTACCAGCCTTCGTCGATGACCGCGTACTCCCATCCGAACTGTCGCAACTGCGCCAGCACCGCGGCGTTGGCGCGAAAATCGTTTTCATCGATAGTGAGCCCGTAAGCATCCCAGCTATTCCACCCGAGAGGTGGCGCGGAAGCGAGAGACTGTGCGCGCAGTTGAATTCCGGCAACGAGGACCAAAGCAAAAACGAGAGGGGCAACAACCGTGCGGCGAAGCATGCGGAAATCCTATACCAGCGATGCTCCCTGTGGACCGCGTGGAAGATCGCACAAGAAGCCAAAGTACCCTCAGAGATAGCTGAGCCACGCCTCTTTACGCCGCTGCTTCAACGCCGCAAACCACGCGCAGACGGGGTACAGCGACACCACCGCGAAGACCCAACAGAGGTAGACGCCGGCCAGCCCCAATCCCCAACCCGGCGGCGCATGAAACGGATACTCGCCAAGGTCACGCGACTCAAACATCCAGTGCACGTTGCCAAACCGCATCAAACAGATCGCGACCGCTAACAGATGAAGCGATGCCATATGCAGCACGTAGTAGAGCAGCGGCACGCGCCCGTACGTGAGCACAGGGCGCATCCAACCCGCCGTTGCGCCATCGAAAGCGAGCAGTAGCAACAGTGCCGGTCCCAAGGTCATCAACAAAAACAGCAGCGAAGGAGGATACTTGGTCGTGTTGAAGAATGAGCAGACGGTCAAGAGCGCCGACCGCTGATGCACCCATGGTGCGGCATCGCCGTAGTCGTTCAGCGCACGCAGAAAAACAAAGGCTGTAATTAAGCCCAGCGCGAGCCAGAGCAGGAATCTCCCTCGCCGCTCCGTGTCCCATTCATAGACTTTGCCAAGGACGAACCCCGCCGCCGTCACCCCTACCAACGGAATCAGCGGATACGCCACGAAGACCACGTGTCCGCCCGCGGAGAAGAGCACTCCCGGCTGGTGCAGCACCGTCCACACCGGTGCGAACCGACCAAAGAACGATGCATCGGCGACATCTGCCAGATTGTGTATTGCAATCAGGACTACGCCGAATGTGCAAATCACCCAGCGCGGCAGAAAGACCAGAACCGCCAGCGTGATCATCGCCCATCCCAGCGCCCAGATCACGAACAGCATGGTCAGGTGATAGTCCACGTTGAACTGCATCGCGAATCGCACCACGGTGACCTCGAGAAAAATCAGCCAGAGACCGCGCGTGAACAGGAACCGCGACAAGGCCGCCCGCGATTGCCTGCGCAGCGAAAGGCTCGCACCGACGCCGACCAGCAGAAAAAACACCGGCGCACAAATGTGCGTCACCAGGCGCGTCAGAAACAGCCCAGCGCTGGCCTTCGCCAAATCCGTGGGGTTCACACTCTGGAATCCCAAAAAATCGCGCGCATGATCGAGTGCCATGAGGACCATGACCACACCGCGCAACAAGTCAATTGACTCAAGGCGCGATTTATTGCTCGATCCGAGAGCTTCGCTCAGCATGTATGCACTATAGCCGACAGTAAACTGCTTCTTAGACCAATATGACCGTCCCTGATCACTGCCCATTCCTGATCCGTCGCCCGCATCCGAACGAGTTCTCGTCGGTACACCATCTTGTGCAGGATGTCGTGAATGAGATCTTGCCGACGATGTCTTCCGTCCTCGAGCAGGATTGGTCGCACAGCTGGATAGCGATAATGGACCACCAAATTGCCGGCGTGGTGTTGACCGGGGGCGACTGGCTCGACGACCTGTGGGTCGCGGCTGGATATCGAAGGCGCGGCATCGGTTCTGCGTTGCTCGCGCGAGGCGAATTAGAGATTGCCGAGCGAGGCTCCGCCTTCGCGCGTCTTCGGGTTGTAGCATCCAATCGAACCGCAGTCTCGTTCTACCTGCGCTATGGATGGCAACTCGAACGCGAGTTTCCACACGAGTCGCTCCCGCTCGTGATGTTGGAGATGCGAAAGAGAGTCTAACCCGAGCGGCGGTTTACGGTAAGCTTGTCGAGAGGTATCGATTCCATGCGTCTTCGCGCCCTGGCGAACGGGATCCTCGCGCCGGTCCTTCTGGCGCTTTCCCTTGGCCTGGCAGCCCAGCCGTCGCCGCCCGCTCCGCCGAGCCCTTCGCTCCCGGTTCTGCACGTCGACAACGGCCTGAACTCAGCAGCGGCGCAAAGTGCGCACTACGTCGTGCTGGTCTCGCTGGACGGTTTCCGCTGGGACTATGCCAAACGCGAAAACGCGACCCATCTGCTGGCGCTCGGCAAGCATGGCGTCTGGGCCCCCAACGGCATGCTGCCCAGCTATCCCTCGCTGACCTTTCCCAACCACTTCACGATCGTCACCGGCCTCTACCCCGAACATCATGGCCTGGTTGCCAACAGTTTCTACGACGAAACCAAACAGGCCCGCTACGCCATCAACGATGCCAGCGCCGTGACCGATGGCTCGTGGTACTCGGGCACCCCGCTCTGGAGCCTCGCTGAGAGCCAGGGCATGCGCACGGCCTGCTTCTTCTGGCCCGGTTCGGAAGCTAGGATCGCCGGATTCCAGCCAACCTACTATCTCAAGTTCGACGACAAAATTGATCCCGCCGCCCGCGTAGACCAGGTGCTCGCGTGGCTGCAACTCCCCGCCGCAGACCGCCCGCACTTTATCACCCTCTACTTCTCTGAGCCCGACCACGAAGGCCACCAGTTCGGCCCGGACGCGCCCGAGACCAAAGCCGCCGTCCACAAAGTGGACGCGCTCATCGGCAAGCTCAAAGAGGGCCTTGACGCCACCGGCCTGCCCATCGACCTCGTGGTCGTTAGCGATCACGGCATGATCAAGACTCAGGGGCCATGGATCACCCTCGACCAGTTCGCCGACCTCACTGGGATCGATTTCGTTGGTGGTCTGCTTTACGGCAAAACCGAAGAAGACCGCGCCCGCGTCTACGACAAGCTCAAGCACGCTTCGTCTCAATTTGTCGTCTACCGGCGCAAGGACGTGCCCGCCGAACTCAATTACAGCCAGAATCCGCGCGAGGGCGACCCTGTCATCATCGCCACCGGACCGTATGTCTTCCGCGCACACGGACCGTCGGAAGGGAAGCCCGATCAGCCTCCCATTGCGGGAATGCACGGCTACGATCCGCGCCGCATCCCCGAGATGAAGGCCAGTTTTTTTGCTGCTGGACCGGATATAGTGGTGGGGAAAACGGTTCAGCCTTTCGAGAACGTGAACTTGTACCCTTGGTTGGCCCACCTGCTCGGCCTGACTCCCCCAAAGTCCGACGGGAGCCTGAATGTGCTGGCCGGCACATTACGCGATGGCGGAGCTGAACCGGAAAAAGAAACGGCCGATGCGGCGCATTGAAGGAGTCCAGGAAGAATGAACGTAGTTTTGGGAGTGGACGGGGGAGGGACGCGGACCCGGGCTTCGCTTGTCGATGGCGACAAGGTGCTCGCCTACGGTGAAAACGGTTCCATCAAGCGCCTCCGGGTGGGTGAGGAAGCCGCCGAAGCCAACCTGCGCGAGCTGCTGAAGGATGTCTATGCCCAGGCCGGGATCAAGGAGGTTTTCTCCGCCTCCGTCGGCGTGGCCAGCTGCAGCCTGCCCGGCACCGTCGAGTGGATTACGGCCGTCCTCCAGGATTTCGAAGCCAGACATTCCGAGGTCGTCGGCGACGAGGTTATCGCCCTCGACGCGGCCTTCCAGGGTGGTCCCGGCATTCTCCAGATTGCCGGCACCGGCTCCAACACCATCGGCCGCGCTCCCGACGGCAGCCGCGAAAGCGCCGGAGGCTACAGCTCCCGTCTTGGCGACGAAGGCTCCGGCTACTGGATCGGCCTGAACGCCGTTCGCCGCGCTCTGCACGCCTATGACCGCGAAGAGCCCACCCAGGTCCTTGATAAAGTGGGCGAAATCTGGGGCACCGGCAGCCTCGAGGACCTGGTCAGCCTTGGCGATAGCACCCCTGGACCCGACTTTGCCGCCCTTGCACCCGCCATCAATGAACTGGCCGAAGCCGGTGACCCCGTCGCCCTCGGCGTTCTCAAGCAAGCCGGTGCCGATCTTGTCGAGTTTGTACTGCTGGTGCGCGGTAAGCTCCGCAACCGTCACCACATCCAGGGCGAAGTGCCCGTGGCCTGGACCGGCGGAGTGGTCGAGAAGATGGCCATCGTCCGCGACGCGTTCTTCGCCGGGCTCAAAGCAGCCGCTCCCGACATGCCCGTAGGCAGCGAGGGCGTGGTCTCGCTCGACGGCGCCCTCTGGCGCGCCAAGCGCCTCGCCGCCTCCGTCAAGTAGCAGGTCTCGCAAACCTGCATTCTTGCATGCAGGCGGGCGGTCATCTGAGCAGCTTGGCGATGGAGATGTCTGACTGTCCCCTCGCTCCATTCGTTGGTCATTCTGAGCGAACGGGCCCCAGACGTTGTTCAGCCTCGGGGTGGTGAGTCGAGGAACCTGCTTTTCGTCGTCTGACACGGCACGAAAGCATGCCCCCGTGATGACCTAGTTAGCTCTGCGTCCTCTCACAAACGAAGCAATCAGCCTTCCCTCCCCGTCCAGCGCCACCAGGTTCCCCACCCCGTCAACCTCCAGCTTCCCAATCCCACCAGCAAATCCCGCCATCGACGCAGGATTCACCGTCATCAGCCGCAATCCCTGCTCCACCGTCGCGCCGGTAAACTTCACAAAGTTGGTCAGCGCGCGATCGAGGGTCAGCACGCTGCCGGCGAGCACATCCCCAAAGCTGGCCCTGCCCTTGGCCACCTGCACCGTGAACTCGCCCAGGTGGTACTCCCCATCGGGCATCCCCGTCGCGCTCATCCCGTCCGTGATCAGGATGGCCCGCTCCAGCCCCTTCGACCGCCACCAGATCTTCACCATCTCCGGCGTATTGTGGATGCCGTCGCAGATCAGCTCGGCGAAAAGCGAGTCATCTGTCAGCACCACGCCCAGAATTCCCGGCTCGCGATGGTCGAGCGCACGCATCGCGTTGAATGTGTGCGTCGCACTCACAGCCCCGGCAGCAATCACCGCCCGCGTCTCCGCCCCCGTCGCATTCGAGTGCCCGACTGAAATCCGCACGCCTTTACTTGTAGCGTGCTTCGCCAACTCGACTGCGCCCGGCAGCTCCGGCGCCAGCGTCATCAGGCGGATCTTTCCTTCCGCGGCCGCGTAGAACCTGTCGAACAGCGCAACGTCCGCCCCCTGCAACAACGCCGGAGGGTGCACCCCGCGTTTTTCGTGCGAAAGAAACGGTCCTTCCAGATGAATCCCCACCGGCCAAGCGGCAGCGCCGCCTGCCTCAGGCCCGAGCGTGATGAGCTTCGCCAGCCCATCCAGCGACCGCAACGTGGAATCCACCGTTGCCGTGACAGTCGTAGCCAGATAAGCGCCGGTGCCATGGCTGCCGAGCATCGCGCCCACCTTCGTCAGCGCTTGCGGCGAGGCTTCCATCACGTCGTGCCCAGCCGCGCCATGAATGTGCACATCGAAGAAGCCCGGCGCAAGCACCGCTCCCGCGAGGTCCACTCGATCACGCGCTTCAGGAAGCTGGCCAGTGAGCCGCGAGCCAATCCCCTCAATCCGTCCGTCCTCGAACGACACAAACGGCTGATCGATCCAGCCCGTTCCGTCCCAGAGTCTTTCTCCTGTCACTACCGTACGCATGACAAAAGACTATCGCACAGCCGCGAGGACTCAATGGATGAGAGTCTTCACCGGCGTTCCCACCAAATTCGCCTGCGCAGCCTTCAACGCAGCTTGGGTAGCGAGCAACTCGATGCGGCACGTCCCTAGCTGGCTCGCAAGCAACGCAAACTGCGCGTCAATGTGCGCGCGCAAATCTTCGATCGCCCGCTCCACGCGATCGTTCGCAGCGATCTGTGCAGCCTGGTGGCCCTGCACCGCTCGCAAAGCGGGAAGAATGACATCGGACAGCAAGGAAGTAAGCGAACCGTAGCAGTCGTCCATCCTCCGATTCTACGAAGCAAATCATGAGGCCTGCCTGATTACGGCCGAACGCGTATCGGTAATGAACGCACCTCTTGAAGTGCGAAACAATTGTTCGACAACAGCACAGTCCCATCGCCTGTAATCCTTTCTTCACGCGCAGGCCCGCCTGCTTTGTTAGAGTTTCTGCATGCTTCGGAGTCCTCGCGTTCAGCGCTCATCCACCAGATATATTCGCGTGTAACCTCCCAATCCCCACTCAGCGTCTGCGCTCGGTCTTCTTGCAGCCGCCGTTCTACCCGCGCAGACCATCAACCTGTCCACGAGCAAGCAGTTGATCGGCGAAATCCCCGGCCATCCGCAGCCGCTCAACAACCTGCCCATGTCGATGGCCGTCTCGCCCGACGGCCGCTACGTCGTCACCGTAAACGCCGGCTACGGGACCGTCGAATCGAACTACGAGCAATCGACTTGCGGTTGAAGACACGCAGACCGGCAAAGTCGAAGACTTCCCCGACAGCCGCACCATGGTCAACGCCAAGCAGACCCTCTACTCCGGCCTCGCCTTCAGCCAGGACGGAACCCACCTCTACGCGAGCATGGGCTCACGAACGAATCCCGAAGGCGACGGCAAACCGGAGACCGGCAGCGGCATCGTTGTCTACAGCTTCAACAGACGGCAAGATCGCGCCCGACTCGCTTTCTCCACCTTCCCTTGCAGCAACTCGCCCCGGGAAGAAAGACCAAGCTCATCGGCGGCTACGAAGGCACCAAAGGGCATCCCGTTTCCAGCCGCGATCGCCGTACTTCCTTCCTCCGGCGGCAACGGCGAGCGCCTTCTTATCGCCGACAACCTCTCCGACGACGTGCTGCTTCTCGATGCCGCCACCGGCTCCATCCTCAAGCGCTTCGACCTTGCCGAAAGCAACGCCGTTCCTTCCACCTATCCCGTCGCCCTTGCTGTGACGAAAGACGGCACCCGCGCCTTCGTGGCTCTCTGGAATGCCTCGGAGATCGTCGAGATCTACCTCGCCACCGAGACCATCGGGCGCAAGCTTCCGCTGCTCAAGCCAACCAGCCCCATCGCCGCCAGGCACGCATCCCTGCGCGTTCCAGTTTTCTCCCGACGAGAGCACTCTCTACGTAGCGCTCGCCAATCGCGACGCCGTGGCCGCCGTAAACGTTGCAGGCAGTGCCTTCGCGCGTCAAGGGCTACTTCGACACCCGCCTTCCGCACCAGAGCTACTTCGGCGCGGAGCCCGAGGCCCTTGCCATCAGTGCCGACGGCAAACGTCTCTACGTAGCCAACGCCATCACCGATGCGATCGCGGTCTTCGACCCGCGCAAGCTCACCGACAAAGCCGCCGCCAAAGGCATGGTCGAGCCCATCGGTTTCGTCCCCACCGAATGGATGCCCATGTCGATGGCGTTTCTTCCGTCCGCGTCAGGCGGCAACCTCTACGTCGCCACCGCCAAAGGCCACGGCACCGCGCCCAACGGCAAGCCCATGGAGATGACCGAAGCCACGCGCGGCCAGCGCTTCATCCGCCCCTACACTTACATCTGCACCTTGCTGCATGGGTCGATCGCGACGCTCGACGCCAAAGAGATCGACCACAATCTGCGCAAGTGGACAGACGTCGTGCTCGAGTCGAACCGCATGAAAGCCGCGCAGGAGAAGATCGCCTTTGCCGGCACGACCGATAGCCGCATCAAGCACGTCATCTACATCATCAAGGAGAATCGCACCTACGATCAGATCCTCGGCGACCTCAAGCAGGACGGCAAGTCCGTCGGCAACGGCGATCCCAAACTCACCATGTACGGCGAATCGATCACGCCCAACATTCACAAGCTGGCGCTGCAGTTCGGCGTGCTCGACAACTTCTACGACTCCGGCGAAGTCTCCGGCGATGGGCACGTCTGGTCGAACGCCGCCATCGGCACCGACTACCTCGAAAAAACATGGCAGCAGGCCTACCGCGGCGGCGAGCGCACCTACGACTTACGAAGGCGTCGTCGCCGAAGGCCTGCCGCTCGAGCAAAACATCCCCGATGTGAACGAGCCCGCCAGCGGCTACCTCTGGGGCAACCTCGCCGCCCACAACAAAACCTACTACCACTTCGGCGAGTACATTGCGACTACGTTCTGCAACGAAAAGAAAACCGCGAACCCGCAGCAGGGCCCCGTCCTCGCCGGCCAGAGTTGCAATCCCGGCTCGATCGAGCCCGGCCAGTCTCTGCCCGAAGAATGGGGAGCCGGCGCCAACAAATGGCCGTGGGCGATTCCGCTTATCGCCAGCAACCACGCGACCAAGCCAGAGCTGATCAATCACTTCGCTCCCGAAGCGCCCGACTTCGAACTGTTCATCCCCGATCAGGTCCGTGTCGACATTTTTCTCCGCCATCTGAAGACGTGGCTCGCCGACAAAGAGCAGGGCAAAGACACCATGCCCAACTTCATTTCGCTGCGCCTGCCCAACGATCATACCGCGGGCACACGCCCCGGCGGCCCCAGCCCGAAGTCCTCACTCGCCGACAACGACCTCGCCGTGGGCCGCGTGGTCGACGCCATCTCGCACTCGCCCTTCTGGGACGACACCGCTTTCTTCATCCTCGAAGACGACGCCCAGGACGGCGGCGATCACGTCGATGCGCACCGCAGCGTCGCCCTCGTCATCAGCAAATATGCGCCGCATGCGAACCGACGGCAAGCCCTTCGTCGACAGCCGCTTCTATTCGACCGTAAGCGTCATCCGCACCATGGAGACGCTGCTCGGGCTGCCGCCGATGAACAACAACGACGCGCTTTCCTCGCTCATTTCCACGCTGTTCACGGGCCCCGGCGATCAACCCGCCTACTCTGCCGACTACGTCAACCGCGACAACGGCCTCCTCTACACCGCGAACAAGAAAACCGCGCCCGGCGCCGCCGAAAGCATGAAGATGGACTTCCGCCACGCCGACCGCGCCCCCGCCGAAAAACTCAACATCGATCCTCTGGAAGGACGCAATGGGCAATCAGTCTCCTCCACCCTCAGTGACCGAGAAGCGCAAGAAAAAGCGTGGGGATGATGACGACTAGAAACGCGGACGAATCGCTCTTACTTTGTTTACTCACAGGGTCACGGAAAATTGAGGTTGTCATCCTGAGCGAACGGGGCCCCGAACGTCTCTCAGTTCGGGGGTGGTGAGTCGAAAGACCTGCTTCCCCACTTACAGTCAGCACCGCCCATCTAAACTAGATCCATGGCCAAGAGAATCGGCGTCCACCTGGGCACAGCCGGCGGCGCCTCCAAATCCGTCGAACGCGCCCGCGAAATCGGCGCCAACACCTTCCAGTTCTTCTCCTCCAGCCCGCGTATGTGGCGCGCCCCCAAAGTCGACCCCAAAGAGGCCGAGCGCATGCGCGCTATTCGCAAGGCCCTTGATGTCAACCCGGTCGTTATTCACACCAGTTATCTCGTCAACCTCTGCAGCCAGACCGAAAGCGTCCGCGTCAACAGCACCGCGGCCTTTCGCGGCGAACTCGAACGCGCCCTAGACTACGGCGCCGACTACCTCGTCCTCCATCCCGGCTCGTGGAAAGGCCTCTCCCGCCACGAAGGCCTCAAGCTCGCGGCCGAATCCATCACCAAAGCTGTCGACGGCCTCGACTGCGACGGCAAGGTCACCATCCTTATCGAGAACACCGCCGGTGCAGAGTTCTCCCTTGGCGGGCAGCTTCGACCAGGTGGCCGAACTCGTCGGCCTCCTCAAAGTCTGCGCTCCCGTCGCCGTCTGCCTCGACACCTGCCACACGCACGTCTCCGGCTACAACATGCTCTCCGACGCCAACTACGAAGCCACCATGAAGGTCATCGCCGAGACGGTCGGCTTCGACGCGGTGCGCGTCTGGCATTGCAACGACGCCAAGGCAGAACTCGGTTCCCGTCTCGATCGCCACGAACACATCGGGCAGGGAACCATGGGCGTAGAGCCCTTCCGCCTCCTGCTCAACGATCCGCGCTTTGCCCACGCCGCTTTCATCGCCGAAACCCCCAACGACGAGCCTGGCGACGAAGAGCGCAATGTGCGTGTCCTCAAGAGCCTCGTCGATCCCGATCCCGCTGCGACCCAGGCTTTGCCGTCCGCAAACGAAGAAACCCGCCCCTGAAGGGAAGCCGCAGGCCGCGAAAGCCGCAAACCCCCCGAACCAGAACGCAACTCGTCCCAGAACTACCAGCGGTTGATCGAATTTCACTGGTCTGCCAACAGTTTCGGGGAGTATTCTCCAGGCTCAATCTACCCCTGAAGGAGATCGCCGTGAGAATTCTTCCCCGACTGTTTTCTGCGCTTTTTGCGCTCGCCCTCGTTGCCCCGCTCGCCCACGCGCAGGCCGCACCTGCCCCCGCGGCCGCGCTCAAACCGCCCAGCAGCGCCTCCAAAGTCCTTCTCGCCAACTGGAACGATAACGGCCGCAAGCTCATCGCCATGGCCGAAGACTTCCCTGAAGACAAGTACGACTTCAAGCCTCATCCCTCGCAGCGCTCTTTTGCCGAGCAGCTTCTGCACGCTGCCAACGGCAACTACTACTTCATCAACCCCGCCAAGGGTCTCAAGCCGCCGGAAGGTGACCCAAAACGAGCCGACTACGCAAGCAAGGCAGCCGTAGTTGCCTTCGTCAAGAAGTCGTTCGCTGAAGGAGCCGATCTGATCTCGTCCAAGGGCGATGCTGGCCTGAACGACGCCTACGCCGACCCGTTCAACCCCGGCCAGCAGACACGGTTTTCCGATGGAGCCTGGGAATTTTTCGAGCATGCCGGTGAGCATTATGGTCAGCTAGTCGTCTATTACCGTGTGGCTGGCATGGTCCCCCCAGAGTCACGGCCCAAAAAATAATCCTTCCGCATTCCTCACCCCCGCCGGAGCGGCCGGCAACGACCAACCCATCGCGCGTGTCATCGAAAACTGGGAGGCGCCCAGCCTGGGTGAGTCTGGTTCATGAAGGGTACAGCCTTCAGGCCGTACATCAAGGTCTTTTAATGCCACTCGGGCTTCAGCCCCCCGAGGGAATGCAAGCTTATGCGCCACCGCACGTCCGTTTACACTGAAAGGAATGGCCGAAGACAAAGAACTGCGCTACGACCCGGCGACAATTGAACCCAAATGGCAGGAGCGTTGGGCGGCCGATCCCGCTCTCTACGCGGCTGAGCCGCACAACTGCGGCAAGCCCAAGTACTACGTGCTCGAAATGCTTCCCTATCCCAGCGGGAAGCTGCACATGGGCCACGTGCGCAACTACGCCATCGGCGACGCGCTCGCGCGCCACATGTGGATGCGCGGCTACAACGTCCTTCACCCCATGGGTTGGGACGCCTTCGGCCTGCCCGCCGAAAACGCCGCGCTCAAAAACAACGTGCCCCCGCGCGAGTGGACGCTCTCCAACATCGCCGCCATGAAGCGCCAGTTCCTGCGCCTCGGCATGGCCTTTGACTGGGCCACCGAAGTCACCACCTGCCTGCCCGACTACTACCGCTGGAACCAGTGGTTCTTCCTGCGCATGTACGAGCGCGGCCTCGCCTATCGCAAGAAGAGCACCGTGAACTGGTGCCCCGAGTGTGCCACCGTGCTCGCCAACGAGCAGGTCGTCGATGGCCGCTGCTGGCGGCACGAAGACACCATCGTCGAGCAGCGCGATCTGGTGCAGTGGTTCCTGCGCATCACCGCCTATGCACAGGAACTGCTCGACGGCCTCGACAAGCTCGAAGGCTGGCCCGAAAAAGTGCGCACCATGCAGCGCAACTGGATCGGCCGCAGCGAAGGCACCGAAGTCGACTTCTTCCTCGATGAAGGCGAGGGATCAGGTGTCAGGGATCAGGGATCAGAAAGAGCGCGGATCCGCGTCTTCACCACGCGTGTCGACACCATCTTCGGCGCAACCAGTGTGCAACTCGCGCCGCAGCACGCATTGGTAGCGGACTTTACCGCCGCCGACCCCGACCTGAAGCAAACAGGTCGATGACCTGCTCGATCAGCAGAAGAAAGCGCGCGAAGCCGGTGATCTGGGCGCGATCGAAAAGCATGGCGTGCCCACTGGCCGCTTCGCCATCAATCCCTACAATGGCGCGCGCGTGCCCATCTGGGTCGCCAACTACATCCTCGCCGACTACGGCACCGGCGCCATCATGAGCGTGCCCGCCCACGACGAGCGCGACTTCGAATTCGCCGTGAAGTACGACCTGCCGCATCCAGCAGGTGATCGCGCCTGAAGACAAATCCGTCGCCGTCGAGCTGCCTTTTGTTTCCGAAGACGGCACGCTCATCAACTCCGGCGAATTCGACGGCCTCACTTGCGAGCAGGCGCAGAAAAAGCTCCAGGAGATCGCCACTGCCAAAGGCTTCGGCGAAGCCAAAATCACCTACCGCCTCAAAGACTGGGGCGTCAGCCGCCAGCGCTATTGGGGCACGCCCATTCCGATGATTCACTGCGAGCGCGATGGCGTTGTTCCCGTACCCGAGGACCAACTCCCCGTGCTCTTGCCCGAGCAGATCGAAATCACGCAGCAGGGCGGCTCGCCCCTCTCGCGCGTGCCGGCTTTTGTCGACGTGGTCTGCCCCAGGTGCGGCGGACCCGCGAAGCGCGAAACCGACACGATGGACACGTTCGTTGATTCGAGCTGGTACTTCTATCGCTATCCCGACGCGCACAACGCGAAGGCGCCGTTCGACTCCGCTATCGCCAACTACTGGTTCCCCATCGACCAGTACATCGGCGGCGTTGAGCACGCCATTCTGCACCTCATCTACTCGCGCTTCTGGACCCGCGTCATGCGCGACCTCGGCATGGTCGCCAACGACGAGCCCGCCGAGCGCCTCTTCACGCAAGGCATGGTCATCAAAGACGGCGCCAAGATGTCCAAGTCGCGCGGCAACGTCGTCTCGCCCGACGACATGATCGCCCGCTACGGAGCCGACGCCGCCCGTGCCTACGCGCTCTTCGCCGCGCCGCCCGATCGCGACCTCGACTGGCAGGAAGATGGCGTCGCCGGCGTCAGCCGCTTCCTCGCCCGCGTGTGGCGTCTCACCACAAAGTATGCGCCTGCTGCCCGTGAGCGCCGCGGACAGATCAGCTCTATGCCGCCGATCGGCATCTCTCTGCAGTTGCTGCGCAAGCTGCACCAGACCATCGCCAAAATCACCCTCGACTTCCAGGGCCGCTGGCACTTCAACACCTGCATCGCCGCCATCATGGAGTTCGTCAACGAGCTGCAGAGCGCCGATGCGCAACTCGCCGCGGGCGAAGTTCCGCCCCCGGTGATGTCCGAGTTGTTCCGATCGCTCGTCCTTCTGCTCGCACCTTTCGCGCCGCATCTCGTCTGCGAACTATGGGAAGCTCTCGGCGAAGAGGGCTCCATCCTGCGCGCGCCGTGGCCGCAAAGCGATCCCGAACTCGCCAAAGAAGACGAGCTCGAGATTCCCGTACAGATCAACGGCAAGCTCGTCACCATCGTCAAAGTCGCCGTCGATGCCGACTCGAAAACCATCGAGGCCGCTGCTCTCGCCGACGAAAAAGTGCAGGCCCGCCTCGCAGGCAAGACGATAGCCAAGATCATCGTGGTGCCACGCAAGCTCGTCAACCTGGTCGTGCGATGACCGCGCCGTTACGCGGAACCCAATCCATGGTCAGTCACATGGGTTGGGTCATCAGCCGCCCCTGGTTGACCGCAATCGAAGTCGCCTGGCGCTGGATCTTTGCTGTGCCGTTCCTCCTCATCTGCTGGGTGCAGCTGCAACACATCCTTGTGCAAGTGCCGCTCGCGTCATCCGGCCTCAACGCCATCGACGCGCAGAACCCCTGGATTGCCGCCGGCCAGTTCCAACGCGCCTGGGCCCTTTATGCGCCCTACCTGGCCGCTCTCATCCGTTGGCTTGCCCTGCCCGCGGCCGCTGCGTGGATTATGCTCTCGGGCCTCGGCCGCAGCCTCATTCTGAGCCGCCTCGACTCAGCTTCCAGTGCGCGCCTGCCCCTCCGCCCATTCGCCATGATGGCCATCCAGGCTACGTGGCTTCTGCTGCTTGCTGCGACCTGGTTCGGCTGGTTTGAGTCCATGGCGTGGGTCGCGTCCACGCACATCACGCCCAACGCAGAACCCGACCTCATCGGCTACGCCTTCTGGGCCATCTTCCTCGCTCTGGGATTCTTCACGCTCTGGGCCCTCGTCAGCTGGCCGCTCACCATTGCGCCGACGCTCCTGCTGCGCGAAAAGCGCTCAGCGTTCTCGGCAATCTTCGCATCGCTTCATCTGGGCAGAGAACTTACCGGCAAGCTGGTCGAAATCAACCTCGTCATGGGCATCGTGAACCTTGCGCTGATCGTGCTGGCAATGGTCTTCTCTGCCGCGCCGTTGCCCTTCAGCGACGAGCTCGGCAGCGATGCGCTCCACACCGTCTCAGCGCTCGCCATCGTCTTCTACCTTGTCGCCAGCGATTATTTCCAGGTAGTGCGGCTCCGCGCATTCCAGGAGTTCTGGAAACTCTATCGCAGTCCCGCGGCCTGACCTTGGCTTCCCGCGTTCGCTACCTGCCCCGCTCAGCTTCGTCCTTCAGGAACGCCGCGCTCAGCGTACCCCGCTTCTTCGCAATCGGCAGCAGCGTTGGGTAGAACTGCACGAACGTCGTGTCGACGGCAGCGTGCTCTGCGTGGCAGGTGTAGCACTTGGCCCCCTGCGGAATCAGCGTGCCCTTACCCGTTGGCGAGTCGAACGAAAAGAACGCCCACTTGCCCGGAAAACGAGCCTCGTCCTTCACGTGCACTTCCAGATCCATCACATCGCCGGCCTGAAAATGTCCAGCCTGGTTGATCGACCCTTTACTCCGCGCTTCGCGTGCTTCCAGAATCATCACCGTCTTGTCCGGCCAGGTTCCAGTCTTCACAAAGCTTCGATAGGCTTCGGGGTTCACGAAGACATTGTCGAACATCGAGTGATCCGGCATGCCCATCGGCTTCGGCGCGTAGCTCATATCGATGCCGGTGGTCAGGTAAATCCATTCCCGGTAATTCGCGAAGGGCTCGAGATCACCATTCTTGCTGTACGACGGCTCATTGGACGAAGCTGCGTGCGCTGTCGTTGGAAACGGTCTCATCGCGGAAAGCAGAAAAGCACAGGTGAGCCCGCAGCAGGCAAGGGAAGTGAAACGGTTTTTGAGCGACAAAGGGATCTCCGATGGAGAACAATACGGCGCGCCCAAGCCCACGGTTCCATCCGAAGGAACGGTTCGCCGCGTCCACAGGGCGCTCTAGAAAAGTTTCAGTTGGATCACGAGGTATTTCTTGGGGTTCTCGCGCATGCTCTTCACAAGCTTCTGCGCCTCGTCCATCGTCGCGTCGGCGTGGTCATAAAGCGAGCGGTTCGCGAACAACTGTCCCACCGTGCCCTTGCCTTCGTTTACGTCGCTAAGGATGGCGTCTAGCTTGGTCACCGTGTCGTCGAGCTTCCGCGCGAATTCCTTGTCCTTGGCGAGTTTTCCGATCGAACCTTTGCCGGCGTTGATCTCGGCGACCAGCTGGTTTGTGTTCGAGACGGTTTCGTTCAGGTTCTTGTAAAGCGCCTCGTCCTTTAGGAACTTTCCTGCGCTGCCTTTCCCGTCATTCAGGTCAGTGGCAATCTTGTCCAGCTTATCGACCACTGAATTCGCGTGGGTGTACAGCGTGTCGTCCTTGATCAGCTTGCCAATTGAACCGTTCCCATTGGCAATGGTTGCCGTAATCGTTTGCAGGTTGGCTACGATCGTCTGAACGTTCTTTGCCATCTGCGGGTCATTCACAAACCTGCCCAGCGTTCCCTTGCCCGCATTCACTGAGTCCAGCAGGATGTCAAACTTTTTCACCAGTGTCTGAATCTCGGTGATGGAGTCTTCGCTGGTGCGGATGACGTCCTGAATGCTCGGTGAGCCCGCAGCTTTCAGTTCGGCGTTGTTTTGCGGCTCAGGACCCGAAGCATGCGCCGAACTGATATCGACGTAGCTATCGCCCAGAACTCCGGCTTGTGCGATCGAAGCGGTCGAGTCCGTGTGCAGGTCGTGCAAAAACTCCTCTCCGACCTGCAGGGTCACTTCCACTGGATACGGATTGCGTGCCGGTACCACGCGGATATGGGTCACATTGCCGATGGTCACGCCTTCCAGGGTCACTGGCGCGCCATCTTTCACCCCGGCAGCATTCTCAAAATAAGAGCGGAACGTAAGCTTGCGCGCAAACAAGCCCCCGGTCGCGCCCGACATCGCAATAATCAGCCCGACGAGCACAGCCATGGCAAGCAGAACCAGTGCCCCCACCCGCAACTGCGCCCATTGGATTTCTTTTCGACTTGGCAAGTCTCTCCTTCGGCGTTGCAGGGTTGACCGTCAACTGGAGGATACCAGACGGCTCGGCAAAGATCTCAGTTCTCCAATACGACGCTCGCCATCGCTAGATCGGTTGTATGCGTAATAGAAAGAGCAGCATGGCGTACTCCAAGCCGGGCCGCCATTTGTTCCGCGCGCCCATGAAACAGGATGGTCGGCCTTCCCCCCGGCTCGCGCACCACCTCGATCTCGCGCCAAGTGACACCGCGGCTGATGCCGGTGCCCAGCGCCTTCGCCGCCGCCTCTTTCGCAGCAAAGCGCGCCGCAAAGCTCTCGGCGGAGTTCCGTTTGCGCAGGCAGTAGGCCTGCTCCCCGGCCGTGTAGATGCGGTTCAGGAAGCGATCGCCGTAACGGTCCATCGACATCTGAATACGGCCAATCTCCGTCAAGTCAATCCCGGAACCGACGATCATAGGCTTGCTCCGCTTTCATCCTCTCATTCAACAAGATGCACCGCGAAGCAGCGCGATTCGAATTACCGCGGGAAGGCCGCCTTTTTGCGTTAGCGGTCCCCCCTGTTTCATCCGTGGGCAAAGCCGTGCGACTCCCGAACACCCATTATGCAAAACCGCACGCCACCGATATACGCGTTGTGGCGAGACCAAAGCTCAGCCGTGCGGAGTGACCCAATGAGCGTTCCCTGGGCTATGGAAATGAAGGCAGCCTCGATGGAAGAACCCTCCCGGCTGGTGCGTGCGCTGACTGGCGCCATCCTCGGCTCCGGTGGCTGGGTCCTCAGCCGCGGCGCCAACGATGCCGGAACCATCACCATGCTCTTCGAATTCGAACGCTGCGCCTGCATTGAGATCTATACGCTTCTGATTGCCGCCGGCCTGGAACTCTCTCCAGCTGCCCACGTACGCTTCACCGAGCTCTGCCAATGCACCCGCAGCCATCTTCGCGACTGCGCCAAAGAAATTGCCAGCATAGACCTCGAAATTCAGACCTTTCCCGTGGAAACCATCGGCTCCATCATCCACAACGACGCCGCTTGATCGCGCCCTCCGGTCTCATCAGGCCACGATTGAAGGGTACGGCCTTTAGGCCGTGCATCCAGACGCCGGCAATGCGCGGGCTTTAACCATCGAGGGATCCTTCTTTCCTCGATGGCAAGTCCTGAATAACCTCGATGGCAAGTCCTGAATAAAATCAGCCTGCCTCAACCAGCCCATACCTTCGCTGCCATGCCTCTTTCAGCCGCGCCCACACCCGCGCGCGCTCCGTCTCCGTCACCGCATTCCGCGCTTCCTCATCCGGATTCGCAAACCGCGCCGCCTCCGCCTTCGCCAGTTCCAGAATCTTGCGGTCCCGCACCAGATTCGCGACGCGAAAGTCCGGCAATCCCGCCTGGCGCGTTCCGAAAAATTCTCCCGGCCCGCGAATTGAAAGATCCAGCTCCGCCAGCTCAAATCCATCCTGCGTGCGCACCATCGCATTCAGCCGCTCTTCCCCCAGCGGAGAAATCCGCGGCCCCGTCATCAAAATGCAATAGCTCTTCGCCGCGCCGCGACCCACGCGCCCGCGCAACTGGTGCAACTGCGCCAGCCCAAAGCGCTCCGCGTGCTCTACCACCATCACCGTCGCGTTGGGAACGTCCACGCCTACCTCAATCACGGTCGTTGCCACCAGGACGTCAATCTCGCCGCGCTGAAAGCGCCGCATGATCACTTCCTTCTCGTCGGCATTCAGCCTGCCGTGCAACAATCCAACGCGTATTCCCGCCAGCGGCCCCGTGCGTAGCTTCTCGTGCATCTCTACCGCCGACTTCAGCCCCGACTTGGCCGTTGGATTTGCTTCGACAGCAATCTCTGGGAACAGTTTCCCGGTCTTTCCCTTACGCACTGTCTTTGGCGGCGCAGACTTCGCGGATCTCCGTCCATTCGCGTCGTCGCCTGGATTGGCTTCCGACCCCCTGCTCGTCGTGCGAGAAATCCAGCTCCGGCTGATCGTCGCTGCTCCCCTCAATCACCGGATACACAACGTAAGCCTGCCGACCCTGCGTACCTGCTTGCGCACGAAGTCCCACACCTTCTCGCCTTCGTCGTCCCGCACCCGCCGCGTCACAATCGGCGTCCGCCCCGGCGGAAGCTCGTCGAGAATGCTGACATCGAGATCGCCATAAACGTCAACGCCAAAGTCCGCGGAATCGGCGTCGCCGTCATCACCAGCACATCGGGCTCCGCCTGGTTCGGCTTCTTCATCAGCCGGAAGCGCTGCAGCACGCCGAACCGGTGCTGCTCATCCACAACAATCAGCCCCAGCTTCGCGAATTCCACCTTCTCTTCAATCAGCGCATGCGTGCCGATAATCAGTTGCGCGTCGCCGCGGTTGATCAGCCCCCGCGTGGATCGTTTGCGGTCCTCATCAAGCGACCCAGTCAGCAGCACAATGCGTGGCTTGCGGCTCGAGCGCTCCAGCAGTCTTGCGCGCCGCCAGAAAATGTTGTGTGGCAAGAATCTCGGTAGGCGCCATCAGCGCTGCCTGGTAGCCGTTCTCCATTGCGATGATCATGGCCTGCTAGCGCGACGATCGTCTTGCCCGAGCCCACATCCCCTTGCAGCAGTCGCCGCATCGGCGTGCCTTGCCGCATGTCGCTAACAATCTCGCCCAGCGCTCGCTTCTGGGCGCCCGTAGGATGAAACGGCAGCACCTCGCGGATTGCCTCGCGTACCTTGTCCGTCGTCGCGAATGCGATTCCCGTCCGCTCCTTCATCCGCCGCCGCTTCAGTTCCAGCCCCAGTTCCAGAAAGAACAGCTCCTCAAAGATCAGCCGTCGGTGCGCCGGCGTGGCACACGCCTGCAACTGCGTCAGCGAAGTTCCCTCACGCGGAAAATGCACATCGCGCAGCGTGCTCTCGCGGTCGGGCAGATCGAGCCGCGCCAGCATCTCGCTCGGCAGGCACTCCGGCACAGCCCCCCGCACCGACTCCAGCAAGTTGAAAATGGTTCGCCGCTGCCAGCGCGAAGCCAGCCGGCTCCCGCCCAGCGATTCATACACGGGCGTAATGCGTCCGACTTCGAGCAGCTTCGTCTCTGCGTCGTCGCCCTCATCCGGCAACAACTCAAACTGCGGCTGAATCATCTTCAGATTGCTGGTCGAGCGCGACGGCTCAACCTTGCCGAATACCGCAATCGTCTGCCCGGCATGAAACTTGCCATTCAGATAGGTGCCGTTGAACCACATGCACTTCAGCGCGAACCGCCCCTGGCCCACCGTCAATTCGAAGATCGGCGCTCGTCGCGTGCGCAACAGTGCCGATCCGCGCACCTCGCCGATGATGCTGGCCATCTCGCCGGGCTTGATTTCGTCCAGGCTGCGCGGGTTCTGGCGGTCCTCGTAGCGGAAGGGCAGGTGGTAGAGCAGATCTTCGGCCGTCAATATCCCCTTCGTCCCCAGGATCTCCGATACCTTGGGACCCACACCGCGCACATACATGATGGGAGTATCGAGGCCGGCCACACTCTGGATGCTAAAGCATCCGTCCACCCGAGACGGCCTGGGTAGCAGTTTGGTTGAAGGGTGCGGGCCTCAGCCCGTAAGTTCAGACTACTGAAAAACTCTCGCTGGGTCTCGTTCATGAAGGGTACGGGCTTCAGCCCGTATGTAGCTGGCGAGGCAAAGACTCGGGCTCTACGGGCTGCGCAAAAAGTCCCCTGCAAGGGACTTTATGCGCAGCCTGTAGATCCCCTGAGCGCGCGCTCATGCAAACTGCACCTGGCCTTAGTCTCCGCGAACTGTGGAATCGCCACCAAATGTGGCCCAGCGCACTCTTCCGCGCCTTCCGTCCCGTGTATGGTTATATGCGTCCGATTTTTCTTCGGCGGGAGGGTAGTATGCGCGAGTTCAATCGCAGGAATTTCCTCAGGGCTGTGGGCGCCGCTTCGGCGGGATCGATGCTTAGCCCGAGGGTGCACGCTTTGGCTTCATCGTCCGTGATCAGTGAGACCTTGCAGGCCGAAACCAAACCGGTTTCGCCCAATGACAACATCCAGATCGCGCTCATCGGCGCCGGCGGCCAGGGACAGTTCGACACCAAGGTTGCCGTGCAGGTGCCCGGCGTCAAGTGCGTCGCCGTTGCCGACTGCTACAACGGCCGCCTCGAGCACAGCAAAGAGATCTGGGGACCCGACACCTTCACCACTCGCGACTACAACGAGATCCTCGCGCGCAAAGACATCGATGCCGTCATCATCGGCACCCCCGACCACTGGCACAAGCAGGCCGCCGTCGACGCCATGAAGGCCGGCAAAGACGTGTATTGCGAAAAGCCCATGATCCACCTCTACTCCGACGGCCCGGAGATGATCGAGACCTCCAAGCAGACCGAGCAAGCATCCTCCAGATCGGCAGCCAGCGCGTCAGCTCCATCATCTACGCGAAGGCCAAGGAACTGCTCGCCGCCGGCGAAATCGGCCAGTTGAACATGGTCACCGCCCGCTGGGACCGCAACTCCACCATGGGCGCATGGAGCTACACCGTTCCGCCCGACGCCTCCACCGAGACCTGCGACTGGCCGCGCTTCCTCGGCACCGCACCCAAGATTCCCTTCAACGCCGAGCACTTCTTCCAGTGGAGAAAGTGGAAGGCCTACGGCACCGGCGTCGCCGGCGATCTCTTCGTCCACCTCTTCAGCGGAACGCACTTCATCACCGGCTCCCACGGCCCCACGCGCGGCATGGCCACCGGCGGCCTGCGTTTCTGGAAAGACGGCCGCGACGCTCCCGACGTGATGCTCGGCCTGTTCGACTACCGCGAGGGTTTCAACCTCAGCCTGCGCGTCAACTTCGTCGACGGCGGCGAAGAGAGCGAAGGCCTCATCTTCACCGGCTCCGAAGGCACCATGGAGATCGGCGGCGACTGGGTCAGCGTCAATCGCGTCCCCCGCGAAACCGAGCCCGGCCTCACCATCGACTCCTTCCCGCTGGCGATGCAGAAGCAGATCGAGACCGCTTACCACGAGAAGTATCCGCGCAAGCATCCCGAAGGCTCGCCGCCGGCCGGCTTCCAGAAGTTCGTCGCCCCCGAGGGCTACCTCGACAGCTACGACCACTTCCACAACTTCTTCGCCTCGGTGCGCAGCCGCAAGCCGGTCATCGAAGATGCGACCTTCGGCTATCGCGCCGCCGGCGCCGCGCTGCTCAGCAACCTCAGCATGGAGAAGGGCACCATCGCCCACTGGGATCCCGATGCGATGAAGCTCGTCTAATTCCCGCAAAACGCACAAACGCCGACGGCCCGGGAATCTTTCCCGGGCCGTCGCTGCACTCCCCCTCATTCAACTTCCGCTGCTGAAACTCGCTGATTCGCCTAGCTCGCTGTTTCTCTTAAGATCCCGCCACAAAATACGCGTCGATCGCCCTGCTTCAGTGCGGTGCGGTCCAGGAACGGTGTCCGCCCTTCATACTGCGCCGACCAGCACACCTGATTCACGATGTCGCGCGGATAGCACGAGCGCAACTCCTGCTTCAGCACGTGCGAATGAATTGGATCAGGTCTTCCGGGAATGCGTTGGCTCGAAGGGCACTCCCTTTTCCGAGGCCACCCGCCGGAAAATCTCGTAGAACTGCGCGTCCGTCACTTCGCCGATCGTGAATCTTGGTCTGGATTCTGCGCAAAAATGCGGGATCCACCAACTCCTTTGGGTCCATGTTCGATGCAAACACGATCAGCATCTCGAATGGGACCTCGATCTTCTTGCCGCCAACCAGGGTGAGAAAGTCGATGCGACGATCGAGCGGAACCACCCAGCGGTTCAACAACTCGTCGGGCCGAAGCCGCTGCCTCCCAAAGTCATCGATGATCAGCACGCCGTTATTGGCCTTCATCTGCGCCGGCGCCACGTAAAACTTCGAAACGGAGTTGTACTGCAGATCGAGCATCTCGGCCGTCAGTTCGCCGCCTACCAGCACCGCCGGCCTGCGGCAGAGTACCCATCGCGGATCGCGATCTTCCGGTTCCGATTCAAACACCCGCTTGTGAATCGAAGGATCGTAGACCGTGATGATCTGCCCGTCCACTTCCACCGCATGCGGAATCCAAACTTCGTCCGTTGCGAGCACATGCGACAAACACTCCGCGATGGTTGTCTTGCCTGTGCCGGCCGGTCCCCAGAGAAAAATCGAACTGCCCGAATTCAACGCCGTACCAATTTTGCGCAGCGTCTCCTCGTCCACCACCAGATGCGAAAATGCCCGTTGCACGTCCGTGGCGTGAACTGAAACTTTCTTGACGCTCTGCCGCCGCGTCTGTTCCGCGTAAGTGTCAAAGGCGACGGGCGCCGGACCCGCGTAGTGGTTATGCGCGAGCAACTCAATGGCCCGCGTCCTGCCCTGTCCCGTGATGGCAATCTGGTGCACATGCCCGGTCATACCCGTCACCAGGCAAAGCTGCTCATTGCGCAACTGGTTGAACAGAGCCTCGATCACTTCATAGCTCACGCACATCCGTTCCGCGAGTTCCAGAACCGACAGCGCTCCCGATAAATAGAGCGTTTTGAGTGCGATCTCTTCCAGAATCGCCCGGCGCACGTCGATCTCGAAAATCGACTGCGGTCTCCGCGTAGGTGTCGCGGGCAGGCAATTCTTGAACCCCTCATTTTCGAATTCAGCCAGGGAGAATTGGGTTGCCATTTGTGTCGTGGTGCTTACTCGAATTTACGCCCGTGCGATTTCCGTGGGCTCCCCCGTTGGTCGGCTGCTAAGTCCCCCATTAGTAGTATGTTGCAGGCGTTCTTCGGCGCCCGCCTGGTTTGCCGGGCCGAAACGGCCCTTTGCTACACTCCTAGCAGGCCGATAACCCGGCCAGACCCAGGAAGGCTGTCCTCTCGATGGCAATCGTCGAACTTGCAGAGGTAAGGAAGGCTTACGAAACCAAGGTCGCCGTCGATAACCTGAGCCTTTCCATCGATGCCGGCCAGATGTTCGGGCTCCTCGGCCCCAATGGCGCCGGCAAAACCAGTTCCATCCGCATGATGATGGGCATCACGATCCCGGATTCCGGCCGCGTCAACCTCTTCGAGAAGCCTTTCCAGCGCGACAGCTTGAATCACGTCGGCTACCTGCCCGAAGAACGAGGCCTTTACCGGAAGATGAAGGTCCTCGATCAGTTGGTCTTCTTCGGCTGCCTCCATGGTCTCGACGCGAGTGAAGCGCAGAAGCGTGCCACCGACTGGGCCCGCCGCATGGAGATCGACGCCGTTCTTGGCAAAAAGACAGAAGAACTCTCCAAGGGCATGCAGCAGAAGATTCAGTTCATTGCCACGCTGCTCCACGAACCGCGGCTTATCGTCATGGACGAGCCTTTCTCCGGCCTCGACCCGGTGAACGCCGTCCTCGTCGAGAAAACGCTGCTCGAACTCAAAGCCCAGGGCAAGGCCATCCTGTTTTCGACCCACCGCATGGACCAGGTCGAAAAGCTCTGCGACTCCATCTGCCTCATCAACAACGGCCGGGCTGTTCTCGCGGGCAAAGTGCGCGAGATCAAGAGCCGCTACGAACGCAATCACGTCATCGTGGAATTCGAAGGGAACTCGTCGTTCCTTCAGTCGGACGAAATTGCCGAAGCCAAAAACTTCTCCGGCCACGCGGAGATTCGCCTCAAGCCACATGCGAACGCGCAGAAGCTGCTGCACGAGGCGGCGGCCGTCGCCACCATCTATCGCTTCGAACTCGTAGAGCCATCGCTCGAAGAGATATTTATCCGCACCGTGCGAGGCGATGCCCATGCATAACATGCTCCTCATCGCCCGGCGCGAGTACTTGGAACAGATTCGCGGCCGTGCCTTCAAAATCTCCACCATCGCCATGCCGCTCTTCATCGGCGCGCTGTTGGCCTTCAGCAGCTATATGGGCCACAAGGAGAATACGGGCGGTCGCATCGCCATCGTTGCCTTCGACCCTTCGCTCGCCGCCCAGGTCCAGCGGCAATTGCTCGAAGACCGCGATGTTCACTACGGGGCAACGACCTTCGCGCCCGCAACCGCCGAGCAGCGTGCTGATCTGCAAGCCCAGGTCCGAGCCAAGGCCCTCGACGGCGTGCTCACCATCGACTCTTCCAACCCGCAGCAGATGACGGCCACGTTCGTTTCGCTGTCCGTTGCCGACGTCTCGGCAAATGGCGCCCTCCAAACCGCGTTGAATCGCGGCGTGATCAATGAGCGCTTGACGAACAAAGGCATCAGCGAATCTGAATCGCAAGCCGTACTCGCCAAAGTCCCCATCGAGGCTCTCCAACTCGGCAAGGATGGCAAGATCGGTAAAAGCAACGGCAGTGCCGTCGCAGTGAAAGCGACGGTCATGCTCATGCTCCTCTCCATACCCATCATGCTTTATGGTCTCGACATGGCCCGCGCCATCATCGAAGAGAAGACATCGCGCATCTTCGAAGTCATGCTCTCCGTCGTCAAGCCTACCGATCTGCTCGCCGGCAAGCTGCTGGGCGTCGGAGCCGTCGGCATCACGCAAATCCTGATCTGGGTGGTCGGTGCAACCGCCTTCATGGGCTCGTCGCTTGCCGGCGCGTGGCTCAGCGGGAGCATCGCGATTCGCTTTTCCATGACCGAGGCCATCTTCTTCCCAATCTACTTCGTCCTCGGCTTCGCGCTCTTCAGCGCCATCTTCTCCGGTCTCGCTGCAACATGCGAAACCTCTCAAGACCTGCAGAAATTCATGTGGGTTGCCATCGTCCCGCTTTATGTGAGCCTGGGCTTTCTTCCCGCCATGCTCCGCGACCCCAACTCCACGTGGAGTACTGTGGCCACGCTCTTCCCACTCACTTCGCCCTACACCATGATCTCGCGCATGGGCATGGCGCCCGTACCCCTGTGGCAAATCGCGGTTTCCGTTGTGCTGCTGGTGCTGACCATCTGGGGCGTGCTCTGGCTCTCCTCGCGCATCTACCGCGTGGGCATCCTCATGTACGGCAAACGCGCCACCCTGCCCGAGATTTTTCGCTGGCTCCGCCAATCCTGAAAAGCCGGGATGTGGGCCGTTTTCTATTGTCCATTTCCTATTCCCTCTGTCGCTTAGTCCCCAGAGTCCCTGTCTCTTAGAATGAACAAGTGCCCTCCGAGACCAAATTCACCTTCGCGCAGCGCGTGGCTCTGGCCATCGTTCCGCGCGTCGTTTGGGCTCTCCTCAATATCGTCAGCTGCACCTGGCGCTTCGAAGAAATTGCCGCCGAAGGAGTCACCCCGTTAATCCGCGGCGAGGGCGCGGGTGCGCGCATATTTTGCTTCTGGCACCAGTGCGTGCTGCCCTGCGCGATCTACTTCCGCACCACCCACGCCACCATCCTCATCAGCCGCAGCTTCGATGGCGAGCTGGTCACGCGCGTGCTCCAACTCTTCGGCTTCCGCGCTGTGCGTGGCTCCAGTTCCCGCGGCGCGCGCGAAGGCTTGCTCGGACTTAAAAGGTCATCGACGTCCGGTGAGCCCGCCATCTTCACCGCAGACGGTCCGCGCGGTCCGATCTACCAGACCAAGATGGGCCCCATCAAGCTCGCGCAGATCACCGGCGCGCCCATTGGCGCTTTTCACCTCGAACCGGAGCGCGCATGGACTCTCAATTCGTGGGATCGCTTCCTCATTCCCAGGCCTTTCACGCGCATTTGCGTAAGCTGGGCGCCGTGGACGCACGTTCCCACAGATCTTGCTCCGGACGAGTTTGAAGCCAAGCGTGCCGAACTCAATGCCAACATACAAACCGCGCGTCTGCGTGCACTCAGCCGCTTCCACAAGTCCACCTCATGAGCGACGCCGGCCAATCCGTATCGCTTCACGTCGACGACTTCGACTTCGATCTGCCGCAAGAGCTTATCGCACAAGAGCCTCCCATCGAGCGCGGGCAGAGCCGCATGCTCGCGATGAATCGCGAAACCGGCGCGCTTCAGGACTCGCAATTCGCCATGCTGCCCTCGTATCTGCACCCCGGCGATCTGCTCGTCCTCAACGACAGTCGCGTTATTCCCGCGCGCCTCTATGCGCGCCGCACCTTGCGCCGTGAGCGCGAAAAGCCGACAGGGCGCATTGAAGTCATGCTGACCGAACCCGCCGGCGAACAATGAATGGCGCGCTCTGGTTCGCCCCGGCCGCAAAGTCGCCATCGGCGAGCGCCTGCTCTTTCCCGCACCCACGGGCGAAATTGTTCTCGAAGCCGAAGTCCTCGAGCGTGGCGAATTCGGAGATCGCCTACTGCGTTTCGAGCCTGTCGACGACTTCTTCGCCATCCTCGACCGCATCGGCCACATGCCGCTTCCCCCCTACATTCACCGCGACGATGCAACCTCCGACCGCGAGCGCTACCAGACTGTCTTCTCGCGCGAACGAGGCTCCGTCGCCGCACCCACCGCAGGCCTGCACTTCACGCCGCAGATGCTCGAACACGCTTACTGTCAAAGGCGTCGAGATCGCTCGCGTCACGCTGCACGTCGGCCTCGGCACCTTTGCACCGCTCCGCGTCGAACGTGTCGACGAAGTCCACCTGCATCGCGAGCGCTACTCCCTCTCCGAGTCTGCAGCAGACGCCCTCAACCGCGCCGTTCGCAAAGGCCGCCGCATCGTCGCCGTCGGCACCACCGTTGTCCGCACCCTCGAATCCTGCGCTGCACGCGCGGAGCTCAGGCCGAACTCCGGCCGCACTCCGGCGAAACGGAGATCTTCATCTCTCCCGGCTATCCCTTCCGCATTGTGAACGCCCTGCTCACCAACTTCCATCTGCCGCAGTCGAGCCTGCTCATGCTCGTCAGTGCCTTCGCCGGCCGCGAACACGCTCTCGCCGCCTACGCCCACGCCGTTCGCGAGCAGTACCGCTTCTTCAGCTACGGCGACTGCATGTTCATCTCCTGAGCCGCTCGCGGGTGCCCCCGGTCCCTAGCGTTCGGGGACCGGGGAATGCTCGACTCGCTGACCTGCTGACGAACTGACTCGCTCCCCCTGATAAACTCACTACCGTGCCCGACCAACCCAAGCCGCCCGTCTTCCTGCTCGACACCATGTCGTTTCATCTTCCGCGCCTACCACGCCATGCAGCGCAGCCGCCCCATGTCCACGCGCTCCGGCCTGCCCACCGCGGCCATCTACGTCTTCGTCAACATGATTCAGAAGCTGCGCGAGGACTTTTCGCCGCTCTACTTCGCCGCCGTCTTCGACGCCAGCGGCGCAGTCTTTCGCGACGAGCGCGCCCGCACGATGGGCCCTCTGCGCAACTGGGACAGCAAGACGCAAGCTTCATCGACGTCAGCTACGAGGGCTACAAGGCCAAGCGCACAGCCATGCCAGAAGACCTCGCCGCGGCAGATCCCCTACATCCGCCGCTCGCTCGAGGCTCTGCACATCCCCATCCTCGAGGCTGTCGGCTTTGAAGCCGATGACGTCATCGGCACGCTCGCGCGCCAGGCCGCCGAGCAGGGCCACGAAGTCTTCATCGTCTCCAGCGACAAAGACATGATGCAGCTCGTCACGCCGCAGCGTGAAGATGCTCAATCCGCAAAAAGACAACCTCATCCTCGATCCCGCCAAGGTCGTCGAAGTTCTCGGCGTTCCGCCCGATAAAGTCGTCGACGTGATGGCCCTTCGCGGCGACTCGATCGACAACATTCCCGGCGCACCCGGCATCGGCGACAAGGGCAGCGTCGACCTCATCCTGGAATTCGGCAGCGTCGAAGCGGTCCTCGATCGCGCCGACGAAGTCAAACGCAAAACCTATCGCGAGTCACTGCAGCAGAATCGCGACGCCGTGCTGCTCTCCAAAGAACTGGTCACCATCGACAGCCACGTTCCGCTGGCGCTCGATCTCGCCGCCATGGAAACTCAGCCTCCCGACCTTGAAGCCTGCCGCGAACTCTTCACCGAGCTCGAATTCACGTCGCTGCTGAAAGAACTTGCTCCGGCCGCGTCCGCAGCTTCTGTCGAACTCATCGAGGATCCAACAGCCGAGCAGGCCGCCACCTTCTACGCCGCCGCTCGCGAGCATGGCTTCGCGCTGGCGATGGACGCTGTCACCCCTGGGCCTGAAGAGAGTGAAGACGAGACCCCCGATGTGCAAACGCTCTTGATGCTTGATGCGGTCGAGAAGCAGGCTGCCTGCGTCCTCGGCGTCTGCGCGCAAACCGGCGTTGCCCTGCAACTTAACCTGAGCCCTGAACTGCGCGCCCTCCTTGAAGATGCGTCGGTGCCGAAATTCCTTCACGACTGGAAAGCCTCGTTGCATGCGCTGAGCCGGCAAGGGATCGATTTGCGCGGAACATATCGAAGACTCGATGTTGCTCTCCTATGCGCTCAATCCCACGCACACCACGCAGTCCCTTGCCGATGTGGCCGCGCGCCACGGCGGAAACGCACCCACATCGCTGGCAGCGAGTGCCGCACGTCATCCACGCGCTGATGCCCGGCCTGCGCGAAGAAGCAGAGAAATCGCAGGTCACCAAGGTCTACCAGGAAATCGACCACCCGCTCGCGCCGGTCCTCTTCCGCATGGAACAAGCGGGCGTGCGCATCGACAAATCCGCACTCGACGCACTCTCCAAGACGCTTCAGCCAGGAACTCGATCGCGTCGGCGAGCGCATCTTCGAACTCGCCGGCCAACGCTTTAACATCAACTCTCCCAAGCAGCTTGGAGTCGTCCTCTTCACGCACATGGGGCTGCCCGCGCCTGTTGTACGCGGCAAAGGCAAGGCCATCTCTACCGCGCAGGACGTGCTTGAAGGGCTCGCCGTGCATCATGAAGTCCCTCGTCTCGTACTGGAGTACCGCCATCTTTCCAAGCTCAAGTCGAATTACATCGACGCGCTGCCGCTTGCTCGCCGACGCCGACTCGCGCGTGCACACAACGTTCCAGGCCGCCGCGACCGCAACCGGCCGCCTTTCCTCCGTCAATCCCAACCTGCAGAACATTCCCATTCGCACCGAACTGGGCAGGGAAATCCGCGCCGCCTTCACGGCCCCGCCTGGCACGCAGCTTCTCTCCGCCGATTACTCGCAGATCGAACTGCGCCTCCTCGCTCACTTCAGCGGTGACCCGCTGCTCGTTCGTGCCTACTCCGAACAGATCGACATCCACACCCTCACCGCGAGCGAAGTCTTCGGCGTCCCCATCGACCGCATGGACAAGGAGACGCGCAATCGCGCCAAGGCCGTCAACTTCGGCATCGTCTACGGCATCTCCGCCTTTGGACTCGCCGCGCAACTGGGCATTCCGCAGGCCGAAGCGCGCGCTTATATCGAGCGTTACTTTGCGCGCTATTCCGGCGTGAAGGACTTCATCGAGACAGACGCTCGCCCAAACGCGTCGCGATGGCGCTGTGCGCACACTGTTCGGCCGCACTGCGCCCCATCCCCGACATCGAAAGCCGCAACCCGAACTCACGGGGATTCGCCGAGCGCACCGCCGTCAATACGCCGCTTGCAAGGCACCGCGGCTGACATGATCAAGCTCGCCATGATCGCCATCGACCGCAACTTCTCCAAACGTGGCCTGAAGACCCGCATGCTTCTCCAGGTCCACGACGAGTTGCTCTTCGAAGTCCCCGCCGACGAAACCGAGACGGTCGAAAAGCTGGTCCGCGATGCCATGGAAAACGTGATTCAGCTACGCATCCCGATCGTCGCCGACCTGGCTTTCGGTCAAAACTGGCGCGACCTGTAACCGAGTGCCCCAGTCCCTGGCACCTGCGGACCGGGCGAGCACAAACCTAACCCTGACTCAATCCCGTACAGCACTCGGAATCACTCGAAGTGAGGCCTGCACTCCCAGCTCTTTTCGAATCGCATCCGCAATCGCATCCGCATGTCGCCGCATCGCCTCTTCCGACTCAGCCTCGATCATCACCCGCGCCAGCGGCTCGGTTCCGCTATAGCGAATCACCACGCGGCCGGTGTCTTCCAGCTCCTCTTCCGCCGCGCGAATCCTGGCCGCAACCGTGGAAATCGACTCCAGCGGCTTTTTCTCGCGCACCTTCACATTCACAATCACCTGCGGAAATACCTTCAAATCTCGCCGTAAGCTCGTCAATCGACTTTCCCGCTGCGCGCGATCAGGTCCAGCACCACAAGCGCCGTCAGCAGTCCATCTCCTGTAGTCGCCAGATGCGGAAACAGAATGTGCCCCGACTGCTCCCCGCCCAGCGCAGCGTTGTGCGCCAGCATCTGCTCGAGCACATAGCGGTCACCTACGGGTGCGCGCAGCATGCGAATCCCGGACCGCTTCAGCGCTGCTTCAAGCCCCATATTCGACATCGTGGTGGCCACAACAAGATCGCCCGTGAGCAGACCGCGCGACTTCAGATCGCGCGCCGCTGCCAGCAGAATCGCGTCGCCGTTGAGCACGTTGCCGTGCGACCCGGCCATCATGCAGCGGTCCGCATCGCCATCGAAGCTCAGTCCCAGATCAGCGCCGCGCGCCGCCACTTCCTTCGCCACATGCGCAGGATGCAGCGCGCCGCAGCCGTCGTTGATATTGCGTCCGTCCGGGCGTTGTATGCAACAACGTCACGTCGGCTGCGCCGTTCGCATTCAGCCTGCGAAACAACTCCGGCGCAATTGCGGCTGCCGCGCCATTCGCGCAATCGGCCACGATCTTCGTCGCTTTGAGCGATCAGTCCCGGAACGCAGTCCATCAGAAACTGGATGTACTCATCAGCCAATGCAGCATGATCGGCGAGATGCTCGTGGCCCGCTGCATCCTCCGCCAAAGCACGCGTCGTCGGCAACGATGCGTGATAAAGGATCTCCTCCTCCATCGCAAGCTCTACCGAGTCGGGCAGCTTGAAACCATCCGAGCCGAAGAGCTTGATGCCGTTGTCGCGCCACGGATTGTGCGACGCAGAGATGACGACGCCGGCTTGAAATCCATGCTTGCGCGTGAGGAAGGCTACTGCCGGCGTGGGCACAATCCAGCGCTTTCCACCGTCAGCACCTGCTGCGCGCAGTCCCGCCGCAAGCGTCGCGCTGATCCACGGGCTTGACTCGCGCGTGTCGCGGCCCACGAGCACCGTCGGCCGGCGCAACTCCGCCGCCCGCAAGGGAATGCCCAAGTGCGAGGCCAACGGAAAAGATGGTCACGGCATCGAGCGGCGATTCCCCCGCTACAGCGCGAATTCCGTCGGTACCGAAAAGCTTGCGAGTTGCAGTCATAGATTCTTCTTCGCTTTACTCGACTTGGCCGGTTTGGCCCCGTCTGTCTGTTCCACGCGGCTTGTAAAGCTTCCATCGGCGACCCGCGTGGTGAACACCGAGCCCGGTACCGCTGCGCTCGCGCTGCGCACAAGACTACCGTCCGTATTGAAGACAAGCGCATAGCCGCGATCGAGCACCGCGACCGGGGAAAGCGAGCGCAGCCGCGCATCGAGCGCGCGCAGCGCCGACACCGCCGTGTAGAGCCGATGCTCCATTGCGTGATAGAGATGATTGCGTTCCGCCAGCAGCCGTTCGCACATCTTGTTCAGTGCATGGCGCGGATCGTGGCGCAGCACCGATGCTGCAAGCGTGTTTACCCGGTCGCGCCGCCCGCGCACCTGCGCCCTGAGCGCAGCCTCTCCACGAAAAGCGAGATCATCAAGCCGCTGCGTCCTGCGATGCATCATCGTGACGACCTGCGTTTCCACGCGGCTCACGGGCACGCGCGCAAAATGCTGCCGCGCCTGCAAAAGCTGAAACCGAACCGCGCGATCTAACCGATGTTCTTGCACCGCAAGATGTTCGGCGATCGTGTGATGCGCTTCCGTCACCAGCTCAGCTGCAGCCGAAGGTGTCGGCGCGCGCAAGATCCGCAACAAAATCTGCGATTGTGAAATCCGTCTCATGACCAATCGCAGAAATCACTGGAAGTCTGCTCGCCACAATCGCACGGGCCACTCTCTCAGAATTGAAAGCAGCGAGATCCTCCAGCGATCCTCCGCCACGCGCAACCACAATCAGGTCGACCGCATGCGTGAGTTCCGCCCTCATGTGATTCAGATAAGCAAAGGCTGATTCAATCTCCGCAATTGCAGATTCTCCCTGTACCGAGACAGGGAAGAGCAGAATGTTCAGCCCGGAGTGCCGCCGTCCCGCGATATTCAAAAAGTCGCGAATCACCGCTCCCGTCGGCGATGTAATTATCGCCGACCGTACGCGGAAATGCACGGCAGCGGTTTCTTGCGCGCAGCCTCGAACAACCCCTCGGCCTGCAGCCGTTCCTTCAACTGTTCGAAGGCCAACTGCAGCGAGCCCGTACCCACCGGCTCCATCGTTTCCGCGATCAACTGAAGTTGTCCGCGCTGCTCATACACGCTGGCCCGCCCGCGCACCAGCACATGCAGTCCATCCTCAGGGCGGAAGCGCAACAGCATGGCCTGCCGCCGGAACAGCACCACCGGTAACTGCGCTTCAGCATCTTTCAGCGTGAAATAGATATGACCGGAAGGCGCAGGGCGGCAGTTGGAAATCTCGCCTTCGACCCACACATCCCCGAAGCTCTGCTCAATCAGCCCACGCACGCGGCCAACGAGTTCGCGCACCGGCCAGATGCGTCGGCTCGGCACAGCCTCCTCGAAGCTGAAACCAAGCTGAGGCCCCGATTTGTCGCCGGCAAGCATCCTTCCTGCAGTGTAATCGGTGCTGCGCCGTTGAAAAGAATCCTCACTCCGAGCGCAGTGCGTTCACAGGGTCAACTGTCGCAGCTCTCCGCGAAGGGAGGTAGCACGCCAGGCAGGCGGCTGCCATCACGCATGCCGTGATTGCTACGTATGTCAGAGGATCGGCAGGGCTCACATTGAAAAGGATCGACGACATCAGCCGCATCCCCACAAACGCAACGACCAGCCCGCAGGCCACCCCGATCCCCGTCAGCACCAGCCCTTGCCGAACGAACATCGATGTCAGGGAATTACGCTGCGCTCCCAGCGCCATGCGGATTCCGATCTCGCGCGTTCGCTGCGAAACCGTGTAGGAAATCACTCCGTATATCCCAATGACGCCCAGCAGCAAAGCCATCGCGCCTGCAACCGACAGCAGCACCAGCGTGAATGAAGTCCGCGCCATCGACTTCTTGTAAAGCTCTCCGACGGTCGTCTCATTGGCCAGTGGCACGCCCGAATTGATCGACCACACCTGCTGCTGAATCTCTTTCTGGAATGCCTGCGACCCGGCCCGCGAACTGCGGATCACAAAGGCAACCCCGCGCCGCATATCCTGCTTTTGCCCCTCAAAGTTCGCGGGCATCACAGGCCAGTACACGGCCGTCCACGCCGGCTTGTCCACACCGTCGTCGTGCATGTCCTGCACCACGCCCACAATCTCACGCCAATCGTCGGTCGAAGCCACGCGAATCTTCTTGCCCAGCGCGTTCTCGGCGCTCTTCCAATACTCGCGTGCAAGTGCATCCGAAATAATCGCCACCGGATGCTGTTCATACTCGTCTGCCCATGTCAGGTCACGGCCGGCCATCATCTTTGTGCCCAACGTCGCAAAGAATCCCGGTGAAATGAACTTGAAGCGCCGTATTGGAGGAATCTCGCCATCGCGATACTGGTGGTCCTGCGCATAAAGAAGGTCGTTGGAGTCGTAGCCGTCCATCGGAACTTCGGTCGAAAAGCTCACGGCCTGCACTCCCGGCATCGCCGCCAGCTTGTCCAGGATCTCCTGCTGCTGGTGCACCACGCGCTCCGGCTGCGTGTCGGGAATCTGTGTTTCCGGAATGTAAAAGCGGAATGTCTCCAGCGACTCGGGCGCGTTAAATCCGGGATCCACCTTCATCAGTGCGCGGAAAGTCCGAATCATCAACCCCGAGCAAATGAGCAGCACCAGCGCCAGCGCCACTTGCAGCACCACCAGCCCTTTGCGCGCGCGATGCCGCTCGCGGCTCTGGCTCAGGGCGCGTCCGCCCTCGCGCAATCCCGAAGTTGCTTTCACTCCCGCATACTTCAGCACTGGCAGCAAGCCGATCAGCAGGCTCGTAAACAGCGCCAGCCCAAACGTAAACAGCAGCACATACACATCGATGCCGATCTCATGAATGCGCGGTAACCCTGTCGGCGCGGCCAGCACCAGTGCGCGCAGCGCACTATACGCAAGTCCCAACCCAAGTGCGCTGCCTGCGATTCCCAGCGCAAGGCTCTCCAACAACAATTCGCCGGCGGTTCGTCCCCACGGCGCTCCCAGTGCGGAGCGGATGGCAAGTTCCTGGCGGCGTCCCTCCACGCGCACCAGCAGCAGATTCGCGACGTTGGCGCATGCCACCAGAAGCACCATTCCGATGGAACCCATCAGCACCCACAGCACCTTGCCCACATCACCCACCACATCCTGCTTCAACGGACGCAACGCCGGCGAAATATGCGCCTTCTCGAAGATTGCCGGACTGAATCCGTCCGGAGCCGGAAAGGTCCGCAGTGTGATCGGCCACAACCGCGCCATGTCCGCGTTCGCCTGCTCGATCGTCACGCCCGGCTTCAACTTCGCCAAGCCTCGCTGGCTGAAGTTGCCGAGCTTTACTTTGCTTCGGTCCCATTGGAACGGAGTCACCAGCGCCGCATCCTCATAGTCGAGGAAATGAAAACCCTTTGGCAGCACGCCGATAATCTGGCGCGCCTTGCCATCCATCGTGATGGAACTGCCGATCACCGACGTTGCGCCGCCGAACTTCGTTTGCCAGTAAGTGTAGGAGAGAATCACGGTCGCAGGCGCCTGCGCCGTATCGTCCTGGCGCGTGAACAAGCGTCCCAGGGCCGGTTGCACACCAAGCATCGGCAACGTCCCATCCGTCACGTCGAGCCCGCGCACATGTTCGGGCTCGCCGGAACCGGTTACGTTGAATGAATCGCCATCATAGGCGCCCACATCTTCCACCGTCGTGCTCTGTTCGCGGTCGATGAAATAGATCGACGGGCAAATATTCAGGTCTTTGATGTTGATGCCCGGCGCCGTATGCCACACCCCGATCAGCCGGTCCGCCTGCGGATAAGGCAACGGTTTCAACAGCACACCTTCGATCACGCTGAAGATCACGGTGTTTGCGCCCACACCGATCGCCAGCGTCAGCAGCGTAATCGCTGTGAACAGCGGAGCCCGGCGCAGCCTGCGTACCACTTGCTTCAACTGATCGAAGAGCATTGCCATCTCTCATTCCCTCCGCATATGTGATCGATTCGCCTGCAATCCGTGAACACACCGCATCGCCGTCTACCGCAACTTACGTCGTCCCGGGGCAGTCGGTTCCCGGTCGCGGTACAAGTGTGTCTGAGCGATTACTGCATCTGGCTGGCCAAATGAATTCTGGACCCCCGACTGAAAACGTGGGACCTAACGGCAGCGAACGGTTCGTCGCGTGAAAACGCCGTTCGATTCTGTGAACCACTGTGCGATTTCGAACAGCGTCCGTCCCATCAGTCCGGCAGATTCCAGCCACTCTTTTCGTAGGGCTTGATCGCCCGCCGAATCGTCTTCTCCAGCGCGCGCAGCGCCTGCGGCCGCGGAAACCCCGGTCGGCTCACAAGCCGAATCGTGCGCGACGATCTTCCTGCCAGTCGCCGCAAAACAATGCCGCGCTGCCCCAAGGATCCAGCCGCCAGCGCCGGAATCAACGTGGTCCCATATCCCGCCGCCACCAGGTTCACCAGCGTCTCCAGCGTTGCCGCCTGCATCGATCCCTGCAGCGAGCCGTGCTGTGCCACGTGGCCGCCGCGGGCAAGAGCAGCCTTACCGCAGGCAGCCAATGCTTGCGCGGCCAGGCAATGTCCATCCGCCAGCACCAGCATTTCGTCGCCAAGCGCCGCTTCGTTCACGCTGCGTGTGTTCGCCAGTGGATGATTGGGCGGCAGCGCCGCCAGCAGCGGCTCCTTGAAAAGCGCGATCTCGGTGATCTCGGGAGCGTCCGGCGCGGTGGCCAGCAGAGCCGCATCCAGCCTGTGGTTGCGCAGACCCTCAATGAGCGCGCGGGTTTGGTCCTCCCACAACTCGAATATCAGTCCCGGATACTCCTGCCGCAGCGGCTTCAGCAAGATCGGCATCAGGTAGGGCGCCAGGGTCGGAATCACGCCCAGCTTCAGCGAACCCACCAGCGGATCGCGCGCTGCCCGGGCCACGGCTTCCATCTGTGCTGCCTCGGCAAGCGCCCGCCGGGCGTGCGCGAGGATCTGGCTGCCCACCGGCGTAATGTCCACGCGCTTGTTCGTGCGCTCCAGTAGCGTGACGCCCAGCTCCGCCTCCAGTTTGCGGATCTGGCTGCTGAGCGTCGGCTGGCTGACGTTGCACGCCTCCGCGGCCCGGCCGAAATGCCGATGCTCGGCGAGAGCAACCAGGTAACGAATGTCCTGAAGCGTCATGGAAGCGCATTTCCGCTGTCGGCCACAGCGCGCATTGGGCGCTCGGGCCTGCTGCGATTATCATAGTTCGAGTGAATCGTCACTGTAGAAACAATTCATTTTACTTATCGTCCCGGCAGCGCTATTTTCAACTCGTGGGCCAACTATGGGCCGATGGTTCGTGATCGCCGCCACAAGCCGAGCGACACCCAATACGTAATCTTCTCTCCGGCGCAGGTTCCAGTTCGGGCTGCCCCGCGCAAAACCCAGGCGACAATCCAAAAGTTCCAGAAGGAGATGCATTATGTCTGAAAGTTCGACAAAGAACCCGGGACCACCCATCGTCGACGATCAAAACGCCATGCTAAAGAATGCAAAGTCTGCTGAGGGCCAATCAGAAACCACCGCAGAAAACAAAACGCAGAGCCCCGGACCGCCCATCGTCGACGATCAGAACGCCATGCTTGCCGAAGAACGCGGAGCTGAGGGCAAGTGCCCCATGGGTTTCAGCGCAAAAAGGCCCACGCAGTTCGGCTCCCAGACCAATGCCCGCTGGTGGCCCGAACAGCTGAACGTCAACATTCTGCACCAACACTCGCATCTGTCGAACCCTCTTGAGAAGGACTTCAACTACGCCGAAGAGTTCAAGACTCTCGACCTGCAGGCAGTCATCAAGGATCTGCACACTCTGATGACCTCTTCGCAGCCCTGGTGGCCCGCGGATTACGGCCACTACGGCCCCTTCTTCATCCGCATGGCCTGGCACAGCGCTGGCACCTACCGCATCGCCGACGGCCGCGGGGGCGCCGGCTCGGGCTCGCAGCGCTTCGCTCCTCTCAATAGCTGGCCCGACAACGTGAGTCTTGACAAGGCGCGCCGCCTGATTTGGCCCATCAAGCAGAAATACGGCCGCAAGATTTCGTGGGCAGATCTCATCATCCTCGCTGGCAACGTCGCACTTGATTCCATGGGCCTCAAGACCTTCGGATTCGGCGGCGGCCGTGAAGACATCTGGGAGCCGGAAGAGGACATCTACTGGGGCTCGGAAGGTAAGTGGCTTGGCGACGAGCGCTACAAGGGCGATCGCGAACTCGAGAACCCTCTCGCCGCTGTGCAGATGGGCCTCATCTACGTGAACCCCGAAGGCCCCAACGGCAAGCCCGATCCCGTTGCTGCCGCTCGCGACATCCGCGAGACCTTCGCGCGCATGGCCATGAACGA
Source organism: uncultured Acidobacteriaceae bacterium (assembly GCA_963846095.1). Taxonomy (GTDB): domain Bacteria; phylum Acidobacteriota; class Terriglobia; order Terriglobales; family Acidobacteriaceae; genus Telmatobacter. Next base: position 25,387 of record CAWJUW010000017.1, on the reverse strand, counting down.
TGAAGAGACAGTCGCGCTCATCGCCGGTGGACACACCTTCGGCAAGGCGCACGGCGCGGGCGATCCGCTCAAGTACGTAGGCCCCGAGCCTGAGGGCGCAGGCGTTGAAGAGCAGGGCTTCGGCTGGAGCAACAGCCTCGGCAGCGGCGCCGGCGTTGACGCCATCAGCAGCGGCCTCGAAGGTGCATGGACGACCAACCCCATCAAGTGGGACAGCAACTACCTCGAGAACCTCTTCGCGTACGAGTGGGAGCTTTTCAAGAGTCCCGCAGGCGCCAACCAGTGGAAGCCGAAGAACAACGCCGGTGCGGGATCAGTGCCCGATGCGCACGATCCCAAGGTCAAGCATCAGCCCATCATGTTCACTACCGACCTTGCACTGCGCATCGATCCGAGCTACGAGAAGATCTCGCGCCGCTTCCTCGATCATCCCGATCAGTTCGCCGACGCCTTTTCGCGCGCATGGTTCAAGCTCACCCACCGCGACATGGGCCCGCTGCCTCGCTACCTGGGTCCGTTGGTTCCCAAGGAAGTCCTTATCTGGCAGGATCCCGTTCCCGCCGTCGATCATCCGCTCGTCGACGCCAAGGACCTCACGGCGCTCTCCGCAAAGATCCTTGCCTCCGGCCTCACCATCCAGGAACTCGTCTCCACAGCCTGGGCCTCTGCGTCCACATTCCGCGGCGGCGACAAGCGCGGCGGCGCCAACGGAGCGCGCATCCGCCTCGCTCCGCAAAAGGATTGGGAAGTCAACAACCCAACCGAACTGGCAAAGGTGCTCGACACCCTCACCGCAATTCAAAAGGACTTCAACAAGGCGCAGCCCGGCGGCAAGAAAATCTCGCTCGCCGATCTGATCGTTCTCGGCGGATGCGCGGCCGTGTCTGAAGCCGCAAAGAAAGCCGGTTACGAAGTCGAAGTCCCCTTCGCGCCCGGACGCACCGACGCAACCGACGAGCAGACCGATGCAGCTTCCTTCGCAGTTCTCGAGCCCCTCGCCGATGGTTTCCGCAACTACACGCGCAAAGGCTTCGAGAAAGCCGCTGCCGAACTGCTCATCGACAGGGCCAACCTGCTCACCCTCACTGCGCCTGAACTGACCGCGCTCATCGGCGGTCTGCGTGCCATCAACATCAACTACGACCACTCCGATTACGGCGTCTTCACCAAGCGTCCCGGCGTGTTGACCAATGACTTCTTCGTGAACCTGCTCGACATGAACACGAAGTGGCAGAAGTCAACGGGTCCCGACGGCCTGCTCGAAGGCCACGACCGCGCCACGGGTGCGCACAAGTGGACGGCAACCGTCGTCGATCTCATCTTCGGTTCGAACTCGCAACTGCGCGCCGTCGCTGAAGTCTACGCCAGCACCGACGCGCAGCAGAAGTTCGTCAAAGACTTCGTGGCCGCGTGGAACAAGGTCATGAACCTCGACCGCTTCGACCTTCGCTAGTCTCAACTGGCGTAATTTGAGAGCACTACGGCCGGCGTCTCCCTCGACGCCGGCCATCGCGCCTGGTCTGGCTGATAGCGGGCCCTGCCCCCAAAAAGCACGTTTTTCGGCCTTTTCTGCATCTATCTAATGCCTTTTCTTAATTTTGCGGAATCTACATAGGGAGGGGGTGGGGGGGGGCAGCATTTTTCCCTTTTTCTTCGCCTTTGAGCTTGTCTTCCTGACGGCAGTTTTCCGCTCCGAACCGCATCATGCCTCGAGCCTACGCCTTCGATGGCTAATTGCCTGCAAACTGCGTCAATTTTTAGCTCTTGCCTGCGAGTGCGTTCTCGTTTCTGAATGTGCGCGTTGCGGCCGGAATAAGAGGGAGACGCAGGATATGATGCAATGCAGACGAAATCTTGCGCGGAAGAGGGACACATTTGAGGGCCGTGCCAGTGAATTTGTATTGCGTCTTAGCCGCTTTCAGCTTGGTGACGACATCTCTCTATCCTGCGCAATCAGCAACGTCTGCCAACGGCGCCGCAACGGCTCAGAGCGGATTTCATTTTGATGTTCCCGGAGTTATCGGCCGGTCGGATGTCATTCTGGGTCGACCGAATCTGGCTTCGGCGGATGCCCTGCCGCTGGGAAATGGCAAGCTCGGAGTTGCAGTCTGGTCCGCTGAGGGCTTTACAGCGCAGCTCAACCGCAATGACACGTTGCCCGATCGCCTTTCCGCAGGGCAAGTCGTAGTCCCCGGCCTGGCCGCTCTTACCGGTGCGCCAGACTACGCGGGGCGACTGAGTCTCTATCGCGGCGAACTGCGCGAGCACGGCGGCAGCATGTCGCTCACTGCATATGTTGAACCGAAAACCGATGCCCTGATCATCGACGTGACTGGCGCCAAACCCGATCAGCGACAGACGGCACTCCTCAAGCTATGGGGTCCGCGTGCTCCAAATGCTGCAGCCCAGGGGGCATACGGGTATTTCGCGGAGTCGTGGCTCGACAACAAAAATCCGGGAGCCCTGGGCCGTGGTTTCGGTTCTTTGTCGGCAATCACGGTGCTCGGGCGGGGAGTTACTGCAACCGTCACCGACCCGCTCACCCTCACGGTGTCGTTCACACCGTTTGCCGACGGCCACTTTCGCGTGATCGCTGCGTCGCCGCATTACGACGGCGCAGGCAACGCATCCGCGATCGCGCAGCACGAACTCGTTCCCGCACCGGAGGACGCTCACCTCGCATGGTGGCACGATTTCTGGTCCCGTGCCGCCATCATCCGTGTGACATCGAAAGATGGCTCGGGCGAGTACATGGAGAATCTGCGCAACCTTTATTTGTTCGTCGCTGCTATCGAAAAGGGTTACGAATACCCCGGTTCGCAGGCAGGCGTGGGCGACATGATCTCCGCCGCGCGCGACACGCATCGCTGGGATCCATCCGCATTCTGGCACTTCAATCTGCGCATGCAGGTCGCGGCCAACCTTGGCGCGGGTCTGCCAGAACTAAACGAAACCTACTTCAATCTCTATCGCGAAAACCTCTCCCGCATTGAGCAATGGACCCACGACCACATGAAGGGATTGCCCGGCAGCTGTGTGCCGGAGACCATGCGCTTCAACGGCGCCGGCATTGAGTACGAAGGTACGTGGAAGCCTGTCTCTATCGGCAAAGACTGCGACGCCGGCTCGACTCCGTATTACAACGCACGAACCCTCTCCACTGGCGCCGAAGTGTCGCTCTGGATATGGCGGCAATACCTCGCCACCAACGACCGCCAGTTCCTCGCCGCCAACTATCCAGTCATGGCCTCGTCCGCGCGCTTCCTTCTTGCCTATCAGAAGGCCGGACCCGATGGCCTCCTTCACACCAGCCCTTCGAACGCGCACGAGAACCAGTGGGACGTGACAGACCCCACCACCGACATCTCGGCCATCCGCACTCTCTATCCCGCCACCATTGAGGCCGCGAACCTGCTCGGAAAAGACTCCGCGCTGGTGCATCAGCTTCAGGCCGCCCTCTCCAAAACTCCGCCGTTGCCGCAAGCACTTGTCTCCGACATGCACACGCTCGCACCGCCATCTGCTCCCGAAGATTCAACCGTGATTGCCGAATCGCATTTGCCCGGGGCAGAAGAACACAACATCGAGAACGTCGGCCTCGAGCCCGTTTGGCCCTACGCAATCATCGGCCCCGACTCTCCGCTCTTTCCGCTTGCTCTGCGCACCTGGGCTCACCGCCCCAACAAATCCGTAATCGATTGGAGCTACGACCCGATCCATGCGGCGCGTCTCGGCCTCGGAAACGAAGTCGCCTCGACCCTCACGACCATCACCGAAAAATTCCAAGGCTTCATCAACGGCATGGCTAAATTCGATCCCTCCAGCGAAGAATTCTACGTCGAGCAAACCGGCGTGGTTGCCGCGGCATTGCAGGAAGCCCTCGTTCAGGACGAGGATGGCGTTCTTCTTGTTGCGCCCGCCATTCCGCCGGCGTGGGACTTCGATGGCAGCATCTATACACGCGGCAAAACCAGGATCGATGTGCAGACCCGCAATGGTGCTGTAACTGCGCTGCTTGTCGAAGCGGGCACAACCCAGTCGCTCAAGATTCGCAACCCGTGGCCCGGCCAACCTGTCGACGTTATCGTTGCGCAATCGAACCGGACGGTTCTCTCTGGCGTAACCAGCTCGGTCATCGCGTTCCGAACGACGGCAGGTCTCACTTACAAGATCGAAAGCCACGGGGCGCCGGAAGCAAATGCTAACTCAGTCGAAGTCGACGGTACACCCGCGACTGCGGCCAGGAAGCTCGGCCCCGTACAGATCGGCCTTTTTCCCAACTAGCGCAAAGATCAGTCCCGCATTGCCCTTTACGGTTGCTCCTTGACCGGCCCCGGAGCGCGGGGACGTCCCAGCCTCTGATATCCAGGATGCACACCGCGTGCCAAGCCCTGCTGGTCGGCAATCTTCAGCAAAAGAGTGGCGAGCATCGCTCGCTCCTCTGCGCTCAGTGCCGCGAGCAACGCCTCCTGGTGTTTGCGCGCTACGTCCCCAATCCTGCCCAGCGTCTCCCCGCCGGCCGGGGTCAAAAAAAGGGCGTACAGTCGCCGGTCCTCGGGATTGGCCTTTCGCTCGACCAGTCCTCGCTTCTCCAACTGGTCAAGGATCGCCACCAAACGACTGGCCGCAATGCGCAACCGTGCGGCCAATGCCTGCTGGCTGAGCCCTGCCTCAACGCGCAGGAGGCGCAGGATCCCTGCATCCGCGGGCGTCAGATCCAGGACGCGCAATCGTGCCGCGAATTGTGCCGCAGCCTCGGCTCCAACCTGGGCAAGCAGAAACGCCGGTTGCCGCATTCCCAACTCATTCTGAGTCATCTTTGGATGAAATTATTGCATAAATAATTCGTTTATGTAATAAATGATTACATGAATGAACCGAAACCTAGATTCCGCGGCCCCTCCCTCCTCCTGCTGGCCATCGCCCATCTTCTCGTCTTCGCGAGCGGCCTCATCGCTGGCGCTGTGCTCCGGCACGGAGCGCACTTCGCAACCCCGTTTTCCCGGTCGAGGACTTGCGCACGTTTCTCGAGGTCAGTCCGACCGCGGTGCGCGTCGGCAACTTCTTTCTTCTCGGTTCGGGAATACCCTTCGGCATCTTTGCAGTCACGGTCGTCAGCCGCCTGCGCTTCATGCGCGTTCGCGCCGCCGGGACGAACATTGCGCTTCTCGGCGGGTTCATCGCCACACTCGCGTTGATTCTCTCCGGCGCTGTCGGCTGGATCTTATCCGTGCCTGAAGTGTTGACCTCCGCCCCGCTCATCAAGGCCATCAGCTTTTTCAATTTCCTGCTTGGCGGCCCCGTCTTCGCGGTTGGCTTCGGCCTGCTTGCGGCAGGTGTGTCCGTCACCTGTCACTTCATGCGCCTGCTTCCGCGCTGGGCCGTTGTGCTGGGAATGATCCTGGCGCTTACGGGAGAACTCTCCTCCCTCAGCCTCGTTTTTTATCCGGCAAACTTCTTCATCCCCATCACCCGGTACCTGGGGCTCATCTGGATGTTTGCCATCGCCGTAGAGTTGACCCGCGCTCCCAGGAACGCGCAGCCAGCCGCTGGAAGCCAAGCTTCGTGAGCAGGAAAGGGAAATGAGCTGAAAACTGACTTGCGTCCGCGGTGACTCGCTGCGAGTGCTGTACTACTTTCGCTCTTCAATCATGGCTCGCAACTCCGCTGCGGACGCAGCCAGTTGCTGAGCCAGTTCCGGGCTGGGCCCGGTGTCGCGTGCGTACAGAATCTCCAGTTCGCGTGCCAGAACTGTGCCCCGTGTCAACCCAAACGTGCCCAGAACGCCGGCCAGCTTGTGGGCGGCAGCGCTGGCCGTTTCATGTCCTTCGAGTGTCAGGTGTCCTGCTGCGAACTCCGCAGCCGCCTTCTCCAGTACGTCCACCCGCTCGCGGGTTTGCGGCAGGAACTGCACCCACATGCGGTCCAGTGCGGCAGCGAGTGCGGATCGTTGGTCGGCAGCCGGCATGATTGGGCTCGCTTCTCTTGTCGTGACTGCCGGCGCGGAAGGGGCATAGCGTCCCGTCGTTACGCAGGCGTCAGTTCCACCCCAGAATGGATGCAATTTGAGTCGAAAGCGTCAAAGGATCGAACGGTTTCAGCAGAATGGCCTCGACGCCCAGGTCTGCAAATCGGCGCTGATCCGAACTTTGCACCTTTGCCGTCAGCAGAAGCACGGGAATCTTGGCCGTGGCCGGGTTTTTCCGCAACTCCCGAAATGTCGTTGGCCCGTCCATTCCGGGCATCATTACATCGAGCAGGATGGCGTCCGGTTGGTGCTCAATGGCGCGCGCCAGGCCCTGCGTGCCCGAGTTGGCGACAAAGACCTCCCATCCTGCAATCGTTTCCAGGCTGAGCGCGGCTACCTCGCGAATATCGTCTTCATCGTCAATGATCAAAATACTGTGCGTCATAGAAGCCAAACCCTCTGTGCTGAGAGAGAAAAACAATCATACCGTTAAAAGCCGGTTGGAATCTGCCTTCCATTCTAATGGAGTTCATCTGTCGTGGGTCGAAGGGTCCTGTCGGATACTCAGCGAAAGCCTACAGAATCACAACGTTTCCGGCAACAGCGGCGGCGAGGTCAAGAGCCGGCTCGAATCGCCTTGAACACTAGGGATTCTGGAGAGAAGCCTCGGGGAACGTCGTTTCTTCCGACGCGCGAGCAACGCGCAGCATGGTCAGAACCAGTGCTTCCAGCTGCTGAGGGCGAATCGCTGCCTTGGCCAGGAATTGCGCCGGTCCGAGCGCGAGAGCGTTGCACTCTTCGGCTGAGAGCCCTCGCCCCGAGTAAACAGCCAGCGGCAATCGCGCCAGGCTGTCGTGCTTGCGGAGCCAATCGATGAGATTGAAACCGTCCCCGTCCGGCATACCGATATCGAGCATCAACACGTGCGGCTGGAAGTTGAAACAAGCATTCAAGGCTTCCTGAAGCGTGTGCGCAAGGCGGATCTCTACGGTATCGCGTGCGAGAATCCGTTCGATTGCCAATGCCAGCTCCTGATTGCCTTCAACGACCAGAATCCGCGCATTCTCGCCGGGAAGACACAGCGCCCGAGCTAATTCGGCCAGCAAAGCGTCGTTGGCCGCGGCATTCGCCATGCTCAATGGCGCTTCAACGCCTTCCCCATTATTTTCCTGTCGTGTATCCACCGAATGAAGGACGATCGGTGTCTGTGCCTCGGGCCTGAGCCTGCGCAGAAGCGGCAGCACTTCCCATCCGTTGATGCCGTCCGCCAATGTGTTCAGCAGAATTGCCTGCACCGTCTCATGCGCCGCCGCGAGCGTCTCTTCCACGCTGGTGGTTTCAACAACGCGGTACCCGTGGCTTGCCAGAAGGCTGGCGACATGCGATCTGGATGCCGGGCTGCTGTCCGCGAGCAGGATCGTTCCATGTCCAACCTCGCGATCGTACCCCGACTTGGGTTGATCCAGCGGTGCGGCCTTATAGGGTAGGTGGACGCGGAAAGTCGATCCGCGCACCGGATTGCGCTCGGCCCAGATGCGTCCCGAGTGCTGCTTGATGATCGTCCGGCAAATGGCAAGGCCGAGTCCGCTGCCCCCTTTTTGCCTGGAATCGGAAGCGTCCACCTGCTGGAAGCGCCCGAAGATGGTCTCCAGCTTATCCGCCGGGATTCCTCGCCCTTGATCGATGACCGAGAGAGTGACGCCACCCGTTCCCGGCAGCAGCATCACCGAGACGGTCGAATTGGGCGGTGAAAACTTGACTGCGTTGGAAAGTAGATTGGTGAGCACCTGCAGCAGACGGTCGGAATCAGCTTCGATCTCGACCTGCGTCGTGTCGTGAATGAGCTGGATACCGGCCGCATCCGCTACGGGCGCCATTCCCTCAATCGCCTGACGGACGAGCTGACCAAGCTGCACTGCACGGAAGGTAAGCGGCTCGCGGCCGCTTTGGATGCGTTCCAGATCGAGAATGTCATTGATCAGGCGCACCAGCCGCTCGGAGTTGCTGAGCGCGATGCGAACCAGGTTGGCCGACTTTTCGTTCAATTCGATCAGGTTGCCCGAGGCCAGCAGCCCGAGAGCGCCGCGAATCGAGGTAAGCGGCGTCCGCAACTCGTGACTGACTGTTGAAATGAACTCATCTTTGAGACGGTCGAGGGCATAGCGTTGCGTGATGTCGCGGAAGCTCAGCACGTAGCCCGAGAAGTGGCCTTGATCGGCGATCGGGATCAGCGCATACTCCGCCGTGAAAGAACTTCCATCCGCACGGAAGATGCTGTCTTCTCCTGCAACTCCCTCGCGCCGGTCATAGGAGCGATTCAGCGGACAGTCCGCGCCACAACGAAACTCTGCGGGCGCCGCACCGTGCAGCAAATCGTGAACAGCACGCGCCCTCAGGTCGTCGGCGCGCACGCCGAGCAGCCGCGCGGCGGCCGGATTGGCAAAGCTGATAAGCCCATGGCGATCCACTCCGCAGATGCCGTCAGCGACGGAATCCAGCAGAATCTGCTGTTGGCGCGACAACTCTTCGGCGCGACCGCGTTCCTGCGAGCGGGCCAGCATCTGTCCCAGCGACGAGGCGACCGTTTCGATGGAAGCCAGGGCTTCCGGTTCTTCCCGCAGACTGAAGTGGCAGTAAAACTCGAGGACGGCTAAGACCTTGTTGCCTTCCCGCACCGGAACGGCCCAGCCCGAAGCCATCTCGTGATTGAGTGCGGCATCGATACGTTCCGACTGCGGCGCCGAGTAAAGATCGGCAACCCATACAGGCTTGCCCTCCTGCCATGCTCGTCCCGGCAACTCCGCACCCGATTGCAGATGAACACCCATGCTCTCCTGGATGAAAACGTCGGCGCGGCGTCCCGGCGCAGCCCACGCTGCACTGAATTCGAGCCGCTGCTCCTCCTCGTTGATCACCCATTTGACGGCCATGTCCCAACCCTGCGACACGCACAATGCTTCGAGAATGCGCATGCTGGCTACATCCGGCGATGCGTTCTCGCCCACAATCTGGCTCACCACCAGTTGCAGGGCCAAGCGATGCTCGCGCTGTTTCTGCTGCGTCACTTCGCGCATCAGGCAGCGAATCGCGAGTGGATTCCCACCCTTCTGCCTCTGGCTCAGGCTCAGCTCGAATTCCATCATCCGCCCGTCGTTCGAATGATGCCGCAGCAGCGCTCGATCGATCTGTTCTCCGTCCAGCGCGCGCAAAAACAGCGAGGAAACCTCGGCGCGGCAACTGGAGCTGAACAAATCTTCGAACGAATTCAGCTCGCTGAGCTCCGCGATCTCCTTGCCGAAACAACGCTTCCAGGCGGGGTTCGCATAGAGAAACTTGCCGTCCGGGCTGAGCGTGGCGATCATCTCGTTCGAGTTCTCGAAAAGGTCGCGGTACCGCTCCTGCGACTCGCGCATCGCCTGGTCCTGGCGAAGGGTCGCACTCTGCTCCACAGCGATCGCCACCAGGCCCGTGATGGCGCCATCCCCATTGCGCAAGGCGGATGTGTGCAGCGTAACCGGAATCAGTGCTCCGTCTTTGCGCCGCAGTTGAACTTCGAAGCTCGGGATGTGACTGGGTGGAAGGTTGCGAACGCACTCCATGTACGTGGTCAGCCGCGCTGCTCTCGCCGAAGGGACTGGCTTCTCGATGTCGCAGAGCCTCTGCATCTCCGCAACCATCCGAGACCCTTCTCCCGGGCCCAGAATGTCGAACGAAAACCAGCCGCGCATCAACTCCTCGGCGTGGTAGCCGAGCATCCTCTCCGCGGATGGATTGACATAGCTAAGCTGTCCGTCTGAACCGATGGCGGCGATCCCGGGGCCGGCGCCATCGAGTAAATCCCGCCCCGGCTGAGCGGTTGGCGTCACCACCGGCTCCGACAACTCACTGCTGCGCAGCAGCAATCGAAGCGCCAGCACCATGCACGCGAATCCGGCTGCGAACACCAGAAACATCTCGAAGCGCTCGCCGGAGAAGACCCGCATGGCGATGGCGCTGATGGCGAGAACAATGGAAAGCACAGCCAGCGCAGGCCACAGGAGCGAGACTCCGCTCCGTCCTCCCTGCGCATGCTTTTCCGTCGCCGTCGTTTTATAGACGCCTGCGCCGTTCTGCATCAGCCCCCCAAATAGCTGAAACAAAACCAGGCCGGTGCGTTCCGGAAGTTGATCTGCCCCTCAGTCTCAATGCAATCGCTTCGCGCTAGACACCAGGGAGACGAACGCTGACTCTGGCTCTTCCTCAATCAATCGAGCAAAAACGGACGCTGTGCAACAAAGTTTTCGAAGATCTCAGGTCCAAGGGATCGTGCCAACAGGTTCGGCGTGCAGTGCGTGCGCACACCATGCGTGTCGAATTGGAAGAATTATAAGCGGTATACGTTGGTAACTTGTACAAAATCCACGCTCCTTACGCAGGAGAAGCGGGGAAGTAAAGGGCCTCCGCCTTGCCCCGTCATAAGGCCGGCGCGTCCGCCGGCGACCCTTATACTGGCCTCATGTTGATGCTGCCGGGTCCCTCCTCCGCTCCACTGCGCACCCTGACCCTCTTCCTTCTGGCCTCGTTCTGCCTTGCGCCTTGCGCATGGGGATGGGGGAATGGCGGCCACCGCCTGGTGAACCGGCTGGCCGCAAGCTCGTTGCCGTCCACTGTGCCCGAGTTTCTTCGTTCCAAGGCGGCTGTCGACGAAATCGAATACCTTGGCCCGGAACCTGACCGCTGGCGTTCGCCTGCGGAGCCCGAGTTGAATGCGGCCCAGGCCCCTGAACATTTCATCGATCTCGAACTCGCCGATCCCTTGGAGCCACTTCCGCACCGCCGTTTCGACTTTGAAGCCAAAGCCATCGCCGCGGGCCAGCGTCCTGAGAAAATTGGCCTGCAGCCCTGGGAGATGGAAGAGGTATGGCAGCGCCTGAAAGCCGCACTTCGCGAATACCGCGCCCAGCAGGCCGCCGGCCAGAATACGCGGGACGTGGAAGCCGCAGCGATCTTTTATTCCGGCTGGCTGGGTCACTATGTCGGCGACGGCGCCCAACCGCTCCACACCACCGTTCAATACAACGGCTGGATTGGGCCCAATCCCAATGGATACACCACCGAACATCAGATTCACTGGAAGTTCGAAGGCCCGTTCGTTGACGCGAACTTCAAAGATGCCGACGTCAAGCCGAAAATGACCGCTCCCCGTGTCATTGAGGGCGACATCTTCGACCCCTACATGGCCTACCTGCGCGAGAGCAAAACCCACGTCGAGCAGGTCTACCAGCTCGAAAAGGGGGGCGGCTTTGAAGGAGCAGGAACCCCGGAATCGCGCGAGTTCACAGCAAGCCGGCTCGCTGCCGGCGCTTCGATGCTTCGCGATCTGATCTATACCGCCTGGGTCGACAGCGGGAATCCCGTCCCCACAGCGAACACCGGCAAGTAGCTAGTCGCAGGCTTGCGCGCGCGCGAAAGCCGGAACCCGCCGGAAAACCAACGTCAGGACGCCCGTAAGCAACAGCACGCACGGCGCCGCCAGCACAAACCACGCCAGCAGAGCCTGCCCAGCCAGCGACGAAGCCTGCGATGCGGCCTGCATGGGCGTCGCGTGAAGAAGGGTCCCTGCATGGAGCCCGCCGGCATTCCTTGAATCGATGAGCCATCCTCCCACGCGTACCAGTGGCGCGATCAACAGGATCTGCAGTGGCATCGCAAAGTAGTTCGCCGCCTGGATCGCCGGGAGGTTCAGGCGCAGCAGGAATGCCAGAGCCGCACAGGCAAGCGTCGGAATTCCGATCAGCGGAATGCAGCCGATGGCAAAACCGAGCGCCAGCGTCAGAGCCAGCCGACGAGGCGAAATCCCCTGACGAAGCGACTGCGCGATAACCTCTCGGCCCGTATGCACGGACTGCTTCATCGCGTTCCGGGTCTTCAACCGGATCAAGGGAATCAAATTGCTCATCTCCCCCTCACCTTAGCGTTACGTGCGTGTGCGTTCAATGGATTGACGGTAAATTTCTGATAAGGAACCAGAATCGGCAGCAGAATCTTTCGAATTTCCCAGATTGGCTCGCCTGGATTGCGGGTACGCCGCCCTGGCTCCGCTCGGAAGCACGAGCTCCAGATGCTCGATCTCGAGCGTTTGCCCGTCAGTTCCCCTGCGCATTCCCACCGGCGCGGGTCTTCAAATGGCCAGCGACCCGCGGCATCAGCCTCGTCAGCAATCCCGCTAGCCGCCGCTCCACCTGCCGCCCCGCTTCGAAAACTTCGTCATGACTCAGCGGCGTTGCGCTCAGTCCTGCAGCGAGGTTGGTGACACACGAGATCGCGAGGACCTCCATTCCCATATGTTGGGCAACGATCGTTTCGGGAACCGTCGACATCCCCACCAGCGTGGCCCCCAGCGCACGAAAGGCACGAATCTCCGCGGGCGTCTCGAAACTTGGACCCGAAACCGCCAGGTAAACACCCTCAGAAAGTGCGAACCCTTCTTCCTCGGCGGCTTCCCTGGCAAGCCGGCGCAGTGCCTTGGAATACGCCTCCGTCATGTCGAAGAAGCGCAGTCCGGCTCCGGGGTTGAACCCGAACCGCGGCTCATTGGGCCCGACAAGCGGGTTAAAGCCCATCAGGTTGATGTGGTCAGAAAGCGCGACAAGCTGCCCGATCCGATAGCCATCAGCAATGCCTCCCGCCGCATTCGTCAGCACCACAGCCTGCACCCCGAGTGCGCCCAGGACCCTTGCCGGGAACGTCACCTGTTGCGGCGTGTACCCCTCATAAAAATGCACCCGGCCCTGCATGACGATGACTTCGACTCCACCCAGTGTCCCCGCTACCAGTCGGCCCGAGTGCCCCTCCACCGTCGATCGAGGAAAATGCGGGATTTCCCCATAGGGAATGACCACCGGATGCGCGACGGCATCGGCAACCGCCCCTAGGCCGGAACCGAGAACGATAGCGATACGGGGTGAGGATTTGCCAAGCCGCGTGCGGACAAACGCAGCGGCTTCAGAAACCTGATCGAAGGGAGTCATCATTTGGCCTGAATGCGATACTTGCATCATTTTAGTGTCTGTAGGGCAAGCGGGCCGCGGTAGATAATCGTCTGTTCAAATTCCGCTCCGCTGACTCGCTAACCCCGCTTCGACTCCAATGAGAAAATGGTTGCATTCCGTCTGCCCTCGTCCATCGTGGGCAGAATGCTTTTATGGGGAGGTACTCAGGCATGTGCCGCAACATTAAACCGCTTTTCAACTTCGATCCTCCCGTCACTGCGGAGGAGATTCGCGCGGCAAGCCTGCAGTTCGTGCGCAAAATCAGCGGATCCACCAAGCCTTCCCGCACAAACGAAGCCGTCTTCACAAGCGCAGTGGATGAAATCGCCGCGGTATCGGCCCGCCTGCTGGCCGCTCTGGAGACGCACGCGCCTCCGCGCAGCCGTGAAGAAGAGGCCGCCAAAGCCCGTGAACGCAATCTGCTCCGTTTTGGCGATGGAAAGCGTGCAGGATGAGAGAGCTCTTTCAGTGGCTCTTCGGCCTGGGCCTCGGCTGCAACGCAGCGCTCTTCGTTCCCCAGGCGATCGCCGTCTGGCGCAAAAAATCCGACGAGGGCATCTCTCTCATCACATTCGGCGGCTTCAGCATCCTTCAAATTGTCGGCATCGTGCATGGCGCCTACGAGCACGACTGGTCGCTGATTCTGGGCATGGCCGCAAGCCTGCTCACCTGTGGAACCGTCGCCGTGCTCACCATCTTTTACCGCTGGAAAAGGCTCAACTCGTAGAACGCGAGATGCCTATCCCAGAAAAATCCCGGCAATCGATGCGCTGATTAAATTCGCCATCGTCCCCGCCAGCATCGCCCGCACGCCCAGCTTTGCCAGGTCATTGCGTCGCTCCGGAACCAGCGCGCCAATCCCGCCGATCTGCATGCCGATCGATCCGAGATTGGCGAATCCGCACAGCGCGAACGTCGCAATCGTGAACGAGCGCGGCGCGAGCGTCGCCTTCTCCGCGCCCAGCGCAATGTACGCGATTACCTCGTTCAGCGCCATGCGCGTGCCCAGCAAGTTGCCGATCGCCATGCAATCGTGCCACGGCACGCCGATCAGCCACGCCACCGGCGCGAACAAATATCCGAGAATCTGCCCGAGGCTCGCGGGAACAAAAGAAATATGCCCATGCGTCCACGCAAGCAGACATATCGAGCAGCGCCACCAGCGCCAGAAAGCTGATGAGCATGATCGCCACATTCATGGCCAGCTTGCCGCCATCGATCGTTCCGCGTGCGATCGCGCCGATCAGGTTCTCTTCGGCATGCATCTCGTCTTTCGGAATGACGACGCGGCCCTCGGTTGCCGGCACGCTCACTTCCGGAACCAGCATCTTCGCGATCAGAATTGTTCCCGGCGACGTCATAATCACTGCGGAAAGCAGATGCCGCGCTTCCACGCCTTGCGAGATGTACATGGCCATGATGCCGCCCGAAACGTGCGCCATGCCGCTGGTCATGATGACCATCAACTCCGAGCGCGTGGCCTTGGAAAGAAATGGCCGAATCGTGAGTGGAGCTTCGGTCTGTCCCATGAAGATGCTTGCGGCTACGTTCATGCTCTCCGCGCCGGAGATGCGCATCGTCTTCAGCATGACCCACGCCATGCCCCGAATGATGATTTGCATCAGCCCGATGTGGTAGAGCACCGCGAAAAATGCGGAGATGAAGATGATCGTCGGCAGAACCTGAAACGCGAAGATGGCGCCCGACGTGGGAGCAATCAGTTTCCCAAACGCTCCGGCGTTGGGCAGCCCGAGTTGTCCGAACAAAACCTGCGTCCCGGCAAACGTCGCCGACAGCATGTTGTTCACCACGCCGCCGGCCCAGGTCATGGCCCGCTGGCCGTAATCGAAGCGCAGCACGAGAAACGCGAAGCAAACCTGCAGGCCCAGGCCCCAGGCCACCGTGCGCCAGCGAATGCGGTTGCGATTCGTCGAACCAAGCCAGGCCGCAAGAAGAACGGCAAGAATTCCCAGGATTCCTGTAAATCGATCCAAGAGTTTCGCTCCTGCCAGGTTGCTGTTCTCCGATTACCTTACAGCATCGCGCAGAAAGGCCTCAGCATTTTCGCGGGTGAAGACTCGTTCGACCAGCGGCACCGGTTCGGGTGGATCCTCTCCGATCGTGATTGCCTGTTTCAGCAGAGAAGAGGCCTCCTGCAGCATGGCTTTATCCGTGGCGTAGATCGTCGCGATCGGCTGTCCCTCTTTGACGAAGTCCTCGCGCCGCGCGTGAAAGAGGATGCCGGCATGCGGATCGACGGGCTCCCCGGCCTTCTCGCGGCCCGCGCCCGTGCGCTGCACGGCCCATCCAAGCTGCGTCGTGTCCATCTCCGTGATAAATCCACTCTCCCACGCATTCACCACCAGAGTTGCGCCCGGCTTGTGAAACGACTGCGCATCGTTGAAGATCGTCTGTGTCGCCACCCTGTGCCTCCACCATCTTTGAGAACACCGCCAGCGCCGAGCCGTCTTCCAGTGTCGCCTCCGCAAGTTGGCGTCCCCTCTCCGGCGATTCCGCCCTTCCGCCGAGATGAATCATCCATCCCGCGAGAATCAGAGACAGCTCGCGCAGATCTTCGCTCTCCGCCGGCTTGTTGCCGCGCAACAACTCCAGGCACTCCACAATCTCGATCCAGTTGCCCGCAGCGCGGCCGAGCGGCTGACCCATGTCGGTCATCAGCGCCACCGTCCGTGTTCCCGCTGCCTCCGCCGTTGTCACCATCAGCGCAGCCAGGTACTCCGCGTCCTCCTTCTTGCGCAGAAACGCGCCCGACCCCGTCTTCACATCGAGCACCAGCGCATTCAATCCCGCCGCCAGCTTCTTCGAGAGAATCGATGCGCAGATCAGGCCCGCGCTCTCGACAGTGCCCGTGCGGTCGCGCAGCGCATACAGAACGCGGTCCGCCGGCACCAGGGAAGGGGTCTGGCTCACGATCGAAGCGCCGCAATGCGCAAGAACGTTCTCGAACTCCTCCAGGGAAAGAGCCGTTCGATACCCGGGAATCGACTCCAGCTTGTCGAGCGTTCCACCCGTGTGTCCCAGCGCGCGCCCGCTGATCATGGGCACAGCCACGCCGCAGGCCGCGGCCATGGGCGCAACAAGAAAGCTCGTCTTGTCGCCCACGCCGCCCGTCGAGTGCTTGTCGACCGCAATCTTTCCGAGCCGCGATGGGTCGAACTTCTCGCCCGAATCGCGCATCGCGAGTGTGAGTGAGCGAATCTCATCCAGGCTCAGGCCGCGCAGCCAGGCAGCCATCAGCCACGCCGAAAGCTGCTCCAGTGGAATCGACGAATTCGTCGCTCCCGCAACGAGGAAGGCGATCTCGCGCTCATCAAGCGCCATGCCGTCCCTCTTCTTGCGTATCAGGTCGATGAAATGGAGCGGACTGGCGTGAGAGCCGTTTGCTTGAGCTGTCGACATAGAAATTGCTTCGTCCTCTAGGAAAGCTTCATCTCGAAAGCGAGGGGCAGAATCGCAGAGAAGGGAAGGATACGCGTTCCATCCGCGGCAGGGAAAATCACCGGCGCATCCGCGTGAATGAATTCAGAGAGCACCTGCCGGCAGGCGCCGCACGGCGGGCTCGCTGCGCCATTCAGATTGGCCACAGCCACGGCTTCAATCCGGATCTCCGGCCCAAACCGAGAGACCGCCGTCACCAGCGCCGACCTCTCGGCGCAGATCGTCAACCCATAGCTGACATTCTCCACGTTCGTTCCCGTGACGATTTCTCCATTGGTCAGCCGCAGCGCCGCCCCCACGCGAAATCGCGAGTAGGGCGAATACGAGCGGCTTCGCGGCTTCCTGCGCTTTCTCATAAAGCTCTTCGAGCGCCGGGTTGCGTGTTGATGAAGGTCATCAGAATCCTCGATGCGAAGCCTGAAGCTTGAGGCTAAAACATTCCCGCTTCGGCTGTATAGCGAATCGCGCCGGGCTCTCCAGCTCAAGTTGCCAGCGATTCTCACCGATAGAGTGCATAGACCCTCTCAGGTTGATTGCGGCCTGAAACCGGCAAATTGTTGCTTGCGCTCAACGTGGTGAAGCCAATGGATGAGCTGACGCGAGAGTTTCTGATCGAGAGCCAGGAAGGCCTGGACAGGATGGAGCGCTGCCTGACGGAACTCGAAACCAGACCGCAAGACCGGGAGCTGATTGGCGACATCTTCCGATCCGTCCACACGATCAAAGGCACAACCGGGTTTCTCGGTTTCAAACGTCTGGAGAAGCTTGCCCACGCCGGTGAAAACCTCCTGGGCTTGCTCCGCGACGGAAAGATCACAGCCAACCAGGAAGTGACCACAGGGCTTCTCGGACTGCTTGACGCACTGCGCGTCATACTCAAATCGATCGAAGCCGAAGACGCAGAGGTCGAGGGAGACGACCGCGCCTTGATCGACACGCTGGAAGTCTTGCAGCATTCCGGTGCCGTTCAGGCGCAGCCGGCGGCCAAAGCGAAGCACGCGCATCCAGTCCGAACGGAAGCTCCCCGGCATTCCGACGCCGGACCGCAGGCAACTCCCGACGCACCGCCCGCCGTGCCCGCGGACACTCCTCTTCCGAATCCCCTGCGTGCTCAGGTGACCGAGCCGCCGCAAGCCCTATTGCGCGAAGAACCACCGGCCGAACCCGTAACCGACGCGGTCAAGGCACGCACCGCTGCTACAAATGCGGCGGAAAGCACGCTGCGTGTCGATGTCACCCTCTTGAACCGGATGATGAACCTGGTCGGCGAACTGGTGCTGACGCGCAATCAGGTTCTTCAGGCGACAGCGAACCATCCCAACCTCACACTCCTTTCCCGCCGCCTCGACATGGTCACCGCGGATTTGCGCGAGAGCGTGATGAAGGCTCGCATGCAGCCGGTCTCCAATGTCTTCTCAAAGATGCCGCGCATCGTGCGCGATCTGTCGCAAACTCTCGGGCGCAAAGTCCGTTTGCAAATGGAAGGCCAGGACACCGAACTCGACAAGAGCCTGCTCGAGGCGATCAAAGACCCGCTCACCCATGCGGTACGCAACTCCCTCGACCATGGCATTGAGCCTCCCGAGATCCGTCAGGCGGCCGGCAAAGATCCCGAGGGCACGCTGACCCTGCGCGCCGTGCAGGAAGGCAGTCACGTCGTGATCGAGGTCTCCGATGACGGGGCCGGCATCTCTCTCGAGAAGGTGCGGCAGCGAGCCGTAGAGCGAGGGCTCATTCCCGCGGTGAAGGCTGCGCACCTGAGCGAACGTGAACTGCTGCAGCTGGTCTTCCTCCCCGGATTCTCCACGGCTTCGGCCGTGACCAATGTCAGCGGGCGCGGGGTCGGTATGGACGTGGTCCGCACCAACGTCGAAAGAATCGGCGGCAAAGTCGAAATTGCCTCGCAGCCCGGCGCCGGAACCACCCTCCGCCTCCGGATTCCACTGACGCTGGCCATCATTCCGGCGCTCATCGTGCGCAGCATTGGGCAAAGTTTCGCACTTCCGCAAGGCGCGCTTTCTGAACTGGTGCATGTGCCCCCTGAGAAAGCCGACACGTTGATCGAGTGGATCGAGGGCGCGCCCCTCTACCGTCTGCGCGAAAGGTTGTTGCCCCTTGTCCTTCTGGACCGGCTACTCATTCCCACTGCGCCTCCAGGTAAGATGGCCGACCGGGAAAGCTTTATCGCGGTGCTCAACGCCGATGGCCGGCAGTTCGGGTTGGTCGTCGAGGGGCTTGCCGATCCGGAAGAAATCGTCGTCAAGCCGCTCAGTTCCGCGTTGAAAGACATCGGGCTCTATTCCGGTGCGACGGTCCTGGGAAACGCCGACCTTGCCTTGATTCTCGATCCCGGTGCCATCGCATCGAAGGCCGGCGTCTTCCTGGGGAACAAGGAGCAAGCCGGCGCGGAGAACGCCACTGCCGAAGCGGATGCAACCAGGAATCTCGAATATCTTCTGGTCGAAGTTGCCGATCGAAGAGCAGCCATTCCGCTCGTCGACGTCCTCCGCATCGAGCAGCTTCCAGTTGCGCGCATTGAGTATATGGGGTATCGGCCCGTCATCAATTTCAACGGTCAACTGCTGCCGGTCGAAGATTCGACGGGCCTGCTCTCGGCTGCGGCAGGCAATCCCGACGCGCAGGTCATTGTGGTGGTGTGCCGCGAAGGCAGCCGGCAAGTGGGCATTGCCGTTTCGCACGTGCTCGACGTCGCGGTGGGCGCCGAACTCTTCGAATCCGGCAGCCGTTCCAAGGCTGAAGGAATCACCCTGCTGAAGAATCGCGTAACCGACATTGTCTCTCTCCACGGAGTGCAACCGTTGCCCGTCGCTCCGGGGTGAATTTACCGAGTACGGTCAACTGAACAGCGAAATGCAGGGGGTGTCTCAATGAACAAAGCAGAACCCGGGGCGCATCGCGAAGAAAAGTCAGCGGCGATGGCGGAGATATGCTCGGTCCGCGTGGGGGAAACTCAATTCGGCATCCCCATCTCCCACATTCTTGAAATCATCGGTGGAGCGCGGCCGCAGCCAGTCCCGCTGGCGCCGCCCTACGTTGGCGGCCTCGTTCACTATCGAGGCGATGTGCTCACCACGTTCAGCCTGCGCCATCTTCTCGATCTCCCGCGTGCCGTCGGCTCGCAGGACATCCTGGTTCTGGAAGGCAGCGACGGCTGTTTCGGCGTGTTGGTGGACTCCGTGGCGGAAGTGCTCACCATTTCCCGCGACGCGTTCGAACCCAATCCGTCCATCCTCGATGAGCGTCGGCGCAGCCTCCTGGACGGCGCATTCAAACTCGATCGCGGCCTGCTGGTCATGCTCGATCCGGCGCGCCTCGATCCCCGGTGGTCCGGTGAGACACAAGCAGCGTGAGGAATCGTGAAAGATTCTCTGCAGTGAGAGGAAAGGACTCCTCGGAGGAAAACATGCGTGCACTAATCGTCGATGACTCACGGTTCACCCGCCACTATCTGCGCCGAGTACTGGAAGAGCGGGGGATCGAATGCATTGAGGCGGCCGACGGGCAGGAAGGTCTCGACAAGCTGCGCGCCGCGGCGCCGATCGAACTGGCGCTCGTCGATTGGAATATGCCGGTGATGGACGGCCTTTCCATGCTCAAGGAGCTTCGTGCCGAGGGTTTCGCCGAGACAAAAGTCATGATGGTGACCACCGAAGCGGAGAACAATTTCATCCTGCAGGCGCTGGATTCGGGCGCCGACGAATATCTGATGAAGCCTTTTGATCGAGAGGCCTTGAGCGAGAAGCTCTCCATGCTCGGTCTTTCAGAAGGATGACCCATGTCGACCGGCCCGCCAAAGCGAATTCTTATCGTTGACGATTCTGCGGTCATGCGCAGCTTGCTCCGCTCCGTGATTACACGCGATCCGGGCTTTCCGCGTTGCAGGTACCGCAGACAATGGAAACGCGGCTCTCGAGTGTGTCAATGCGCTTCAGCCTGATTTGATCCTCCTCGACGTTGAGATGCCGGTGATGGATGGTCTTGCAACCTTGCGCGAGTTGCGGCGCCGAAGCCATCGCATGCCGGTCATCGTATGCAGCGCGCTTACCCAGCGCGGCGCCCGGATTACTCTCGAGGCCCTCGCAAGCGGCGCATCGGATTACGTCGCAAAGCCCGCGGGACAATCCAACCGCGAGGAAGCCACTAAGACCCTCAGTCTCGATCTGCTTCCCAAGATTGAAGCGCTGACAAGAAATCAGTCCTCCACGCACATTCGCATCGCATGGTCGTGCGCTGAATCTGCCGGTCCCGGTGGTCTCACAGCGCGCCAGCCTTGCGCCACTCGCAAGGCCCCAGCAGTCTCCGGGCTCTCCGCGTTGCTCCCAACCGACGGTCCTCGCCATTGGTGTTTCGACCGGCGGCCCCGCGGCCCTCGATGTTTTGCTGCCCCGTTTTCCTGCCGACTTTCCGCTCCCTGTTCTGGTTGTGCAGCACATGCCCGAGCTCTTCACCAGCGTGTTCGCGGAACGGCTGAATGGGCGATGCCGCCTGCACGTGCGGCAAGCCGAGATGGGAGATGCCGTCCGCCCCGGCACCATTCTCATCGCGCGCGGCAACTGGCATATGGAAGTGCGCCCATCCGCGTCGCCGGCGGCGCAAGCCACTCTGCGGCTCAATCAGGACGCACCGGAAAACCATTGCCGTCCCGCCGTGGACGTCCTCTTCCGCTCCGTCGCCGCGGTGTACGGAGCCGGTGTGCTTGCCGTCGTCTTGACCGGCATGGGCTCCGACGGAATGTTCGGCTGTCGCGTCATTCGCGAACATGGAGGGTTCGTGCTGGCGCAGGATGAGGCGAGCAGCACCGTCTGGGGCATGCCCGGCGCCGTCGTCCAGGCAGGCCTGGCACACAAGGTGCTGCCTCTCCACGACATCGGTTCGGAGATTCTCCGGCTTGCGAACCGCTTCAGCAATGAGGCACAGTCGCCTCGAGAGTCTGTGGGCTGACCCATGCAAACCTCCCCAAGTGTGGATTACGACTATCTCCGTCAGCTGGTCATGGGCATCTCGCAGAATGTGCTCGATCCATCGCGCGATTACCTCTTCGAGACGCGGCTCACGCGGCTCCTGCGTAACCATGGCATGGCCCATCTCCACGAGCTTGTCCACCATCTCAAGCAAAAGAAAGACGCTGCCCTGGAACGCACCATTGCGGAGACGATGACGATCAATGAGACCAGCTTCTTCCGCGATAACCGTCCTTTTGAGCTGCTGCGGACAGAACTGCTTCCGAAGCTGATCGAATCGCGAAAGTATTCTCGCTCCCTTCGTCTCTGGAGCGCCGCCTGCTCGACCGGTCAGGAAGCGTACAGCCTCGCGATGACCTTGCTCGAGCATTTTCCACTCGTTAAGAGCTGGAACCTGCGCATCGAAGGCACAGATCTTTCCGCGGATGTGGTCGATCGCGCCCGGGCCGGATCCTATCACCGCATCGAAATCAATCGCGGCCTACCGGCGCGTTTTATCGTCCGCTATTTCGACCATCAAGGGGAAGAGTGGGTCGTGAAACCGGAGTTGAAGGAGCTGTGTCGTTTTCGTCAGGCGAACCTCTGTGCGCCCCAACTGCCCTTCAGCCGGCTCGACGAACGGTTCGATGTCATCCTTCTGCGCAACGTGATGCTTTACTTTTCGCACCCGAACAGAAAAGCTCTTCTTGAAGGAATTCATCGTCTGCTGGCGCCCGATGGCGTTCTCTTTCTGGGCTCAAGCGAACAACCGGCCGACTCTTCGATCTGGACCCCGGTGCTCGCGGGAGGCACCTGCTACTTCAAGCCCGTGCGGCCCAGTTAGCTGCAGATGCAATTTGGCAGTATCCCCGATGTTGGTCTTCAGGGCCGCAGAAGCTCTTCGACGGCGGCCTGAAGCTGCGACGTGATTGAACTTTCGCTCGTCCCCGTCGCAAACCGCATCGGCCTGCCGACGCGAACCTCGATTTTTCCCGATCGGAACCAGCCGCGGCCGCCTTGTTTCAACTCCCCAAGCCCCCGCAAGGCCACGGGCAGCACCGGAACTCCGGACTGCTTGACGAGCAACCCGATGCCGGGCCGGAAATGCGCAAGGGCTCCGGTTGCCGAACGAGTTCCTTCGGGAAACAGCAGCACGTGCATCCCGCGATCGAGCGCCACGCCTGCGTGCGCAAAGCTGCGCTGAAAATCGCGCCGCCGCGGCAATGGAAAGACATTGAACAGTGCAGTCAGCAAGAAATAAAAGAACGGCCCAGGCAGAAAGAACCTGGCCTTCTGTGCTCCTCGGTCTGCGTTGCGAAAATGCCGGTAATCCTCCAGCATCTCCGCAGACATTGCGATCGCCAGCTTCCGGCGAATCGCTCCGGCAAGCGCGTACTCAAGGAGCGGAACATCGAACGTCGTTACATGATTGGCAACGATCAACATCGGCTGGTTAGCATCCGCTAACCCATTTGAATTCACAAGTGGCTTGCCGAGAATGGAAACAAGCGGCCTCATCACAGCTTCAGTGAACAGGTTGCGCAGCCACCGCACCGGCGCCCACCACGGCCAATGCGGGTAAATCGGCTTCGGTAAGCGTGTTTCCAGCAAGGCATCATGGAACTCGGCGGGCTGCACTCGTCCGAAATCGTGCTGAATATCTGCCGCCGGTAGAGCGCTCAATCCAACTTGCGGGGAACCGAGGGCTTCGCTACGCTCCGGATCTGTACGCACCAACCGTCGCACGTCGCCCAGCGTCTGCACGTCATCCCCGAAACGACTCTCGACAGACATTCCAGCGCGCTCCTCAATCGCGGCCGCCAATTGCACGCGACCCAGGCTGTCGAGATGTAGGTCTTCTGTCAGCAGCAAGTCATCGCGGCCATCACTGGGAGCATCGCCGGAGATCTGCGCAATCAGAGTGACGAGCCAGTCTCCCGCACTCGATCCGTTTGCATGGCCGTTGCCGTTGTGTCCATTCCCATTGCGGGGTGGTTGCAGTTTGGCAAGACCGGCCGCAACGACTTTGCGTCGCACCTTGCCGGTCGACGTGCGTGGCAGGTCAGGCTCCGGCCAAACCACCCAGCGCCGCAGACGCTGATAATCAGCCAGCTGCGCGTTCGCATGCTCAATCACCTCTGCCGCGGTACTGCGCTTCCCGTGCAAAGCGAGAACTGCACATGGTTCCGGACCATCTTCCGTCTGCAAGGGCACCACTGCGCAAGCTGAGACGCCAGGCTGGCGTTCAATGGCCGATTCCAGGTCTTCCGGGTGCAGGTTCACGCCGGCCGAGGTCACAATCACCTCGCTCTTGCGCCCCAGAAAGCGAAGCTCGCCGGTAGGTTCGGTGCGCGCGAGATCACCCGTGGCCAGCCACTCGCTCTCGCGCGGATGCAGCGCCCCACCTGACCATGTCGCGTGCGAGATCGCGGCGCCGCGGACAAGAACCTCGCCATCCTCGCCGAGTTTCACTTCGCGGCCGGCAAGCGGTTTGCCGATCGTACCCTTCGCAACATGGAAGGGATGATTCAGTGTGATCAGCGCTGTCGTCTCGGTCATGCCGTACCCTTGCACGACCACCAGGCCAACTGCGTTCCAAAATGCCTCAATCGCCGGCGGGAGTGAGCCCCCGCCCGAGATCAGCGCCCAGAACTTCAGCCCAAACGTTCGATGGACGTCGCGATACCGCCACCATCGGCCCATCACACCCAGCTTTTTGCCGGTCTCGGCTCGAATGCGGTCCGTCAGACCCGGAAGCGTAGCTTCTAAATGAGTCTTCAGAAGCCCGTACACCCGCGGGACCGCCGCGAGCACGGAAATGCGCTCGCGCTTGATTGTCTCCACGAGCCGTGAGGCCACAAGGCGGCCTTCGAAATGAAGTTCGGCGCGGTAAATCGAAGGAACCCAGAGTCCCATCGTCTGTCCAAACACGTGGCTCAAAGGCAGCGTGTGCAGAATTCGCAGGGGACGGACCAGTCGCTCGTAGCGAAGATAAGGTTGCGATGCCGTCTCGATGGGCCCGACGCTGGCCAGCACATTCCCGTGCGTCAGGACCACACCCTTCGGATCTCCCGTCGTTCCGGACGTGAACAGGATCTCAAGCGGTGTCTCCCTGGAAAGGGAAGCGATCGGCTCGCTTTCCTCTTGAGGCAGGGCATTGGCCCAATCTTCAAACGCCAAACGCGGAACGCCGTTCGGCAACTGAGAAACAAGTACGCCATCGCCCACAGCGAGACTGGGATTGACGTCGGCTGCAACGCGCGCGGCAAAGTCGGCCGTTCCCGCAGCGTCGAGCGGCACCGCCAAAACGCCCCGCAGCAAACATCCGTGAAACGCCGCGATCCACTCTGCACTGTTTTCCGCCCAGAGGAGGACGCGGTCGCCTTGGCCGATGCCGCGTTTGGTCAGGAGCGACGCAAACCGGCCTGCGAGTCGAGCGATCTGCTCGTAGGTGGTCACTCGACGGCGATTCCCCTGATAACGAACTACCGCTATCGCGCGGCCGAAGCCGCGAAAATCGTCGAGGAGTGTGGCCAGATGATCACGCATGGGCGCTCCAGGCGGGGGAACACCTCCTTGGATGCACCAGCGGCTCGTTTGTAGCAGGATTTAACAGTAGCCTGAAGGTTTCTACCCGGCGATAGTCGATCCATCCGGACAGGCAGTCTTCGCTTCCTCTTCGCTGCCTGGTCCTGTATCCTGACAAGGAAGTGCCGCGCAAACTCCCCAATCCGGCCTCGGCGACTCCAGCCCCGTCAGATCACGATCCGTCCCGCGATCCGCTGTCCACTGACGATCCCTTTGCCTGTTTCCATCCCGTCACGGCTGAGTGGTTTAAAGCCGTATTCGAAGCTCCCACGGCGCCGCAAAGGATGGGGTGGCCGGTCATCGCCCGGGGCGAAAATGCGCTGATCCTGGCGCCCACGGGTACCGGCAAGACTCTCACCGCCTTCCTTTGGTGCCTCGAT
>CAWJUW010000016.1:0-495718 GCA_963846095.1 uncultured Acidobacteriaceae bacterium | reverse complement strand
CTTTGGAATTGGTCAGCTAATCGCCCTCCGGGATTCGGAGGTCATTCCAACCACAACACTGGGTGCCCCATGTCCCGATTCTGGGACATGGGAAAGCACGAATCCGAACAGCGCCGGGTGCCCCATCCTAAACGACATCTTCTCGTCGTTTAGGAAGGGAAAGCACAAAACGAATACGACCGGAACAAAGTCCGCGGCACCGCAGGTGTCTACCGCAAGCATCCCGGAGGGATGCCCTGATCGTAGCCACGGGTGGAACCCGTGGAACCGACCACCGAAAATCGCCGGCCGCCCCGGAGGGCGCGGCGTGAACGAGGCCTTCTCAAAACTCGGGCGTCGCAGGTCCCTCGCACCCGGAGACCTGGGAACGCACAAGCCAACACCAGCAAAGAAGCACGACCCCCGGCCCGTCGGTTCTTCCTCAACTTTGGTGTCAAATCGTCCTAATTGCGTTGGCCTAACGAAGATCGCCAGATTCCTTAGCGCGGCGTGATCTTAGTCTTGAGTCCAAATCCAGCTTCACAATCCATTCGCATGGGGCATTCAGCTACTTCTATTCTGCGGTTGCGCCCATGCGTCGTATACGTGGCATTGACGGAGATCCAGCTTCCGGCCTTTGGCGGTGCGTACAGAGAATTCGCCCCGAATCATCTGGCTTTCCATCTCCCATCACCTCTAAAGCGGCAAAAAAGTGGGTTTCGCTTTTGCTCGGAATCTTGTCGCATTTGATGCGATACGACCAATCGTCCCCGCCTGACGCCGGCAACAGGGGCTTACCATTCATATCGAGAGGAACCATCTTTACTTTTGTTTTCAAACTCAGGATCGTCTACGGGTCCAACTGGTTTGCCGTCCACATATCTCTGAAAATGAGCCTGCATGGGCGGATGTGTAGACGCTATCGTGCAGTCTGACAGACCATTTAACTCTTTAAGAGAACTAATCACTAAATCGGTGGAAACCTGCGCTTCAAAATCGTCATAGTCGGTCGTAGTCGGATTGCCCACCGAGAAATATAACTGCGAAAACCTAGAATCCCATTCAATTCCGTTGACGTTGGACCCCTGCCCTAAAACTGGCACATCGGACTCCGCGTGTACATCCAACGGGGCTGCAACAAAAATCCACTTCAGGGATATGGCAACGATTATCGCTAAATAGACAGCGATAAAGATCAGTTTGAATTTCAATTTGCGGGAACGGTAGAATTCGTAGAGACGTCAACCGCAAAGAGAAGCAGCCCCATATACAGGAGAACAACGCCAGAATAAAACCATCCTGTGGTCATCAGACTGATCCCGAGAGCCGCGAGTGCAAGCGGCACGCCCATCCGGATGATGATGTATTCGAGCGGCTTGGGTATCACTGGCGACAAATCTCGCTCTGGCTGAGAAGGGCAGGTCTGTTCTTGAGTAGGAGAACTAGGAAGGAGCCCCTGTCTGCTCAAGAGCTTTCGCCTTTGCGCCCGATTTAGAGGGCGCTCAATGTTTTCCCATACACGCAATATTTCATTGCGTGCCGCGGAAATGACAGAGAGAACGTGCAGCGAATCCGCCTGTGGAAAACGCCTGACCCACTACTGTTTTTCGAGATCGCTTCACTGCTGGTATTCAAGGGCGCTCTGGTTTGCATAGAATTTCGACCATTCGGCGCATCATTGATGTAAGCGCCATGAGACCCACACTTCGTGCCCCTATCTTCGCCAGATCTTCGTCAATTCTTCGCGGCGAAAACAGACCCCCCACCCCCCTCCCCCCTTTTGCTCCAAATACTTGAAAACCAGGAGTCTTGGTTCGAAAATCACTGAGATTCATGCGTTTTTGTAAATCCGGGCAGCCTCAACGGTGCACGGCCCACATCTAACCGGAGTTCGGACATGGCGATCCTTCGCGGCAAAATCGTAACCGGCATGGGGAACTTTTCCTATTGGATTGCCAAGCTGCACGACCACTACCTTCGCAAGACCGGCATGCATCTCTATCCCGGGACATTGAACATCGAACTCAACGAGCCGTACACATTGCCGGCCAAAGTCATTCGTCTCGAAGGCAGCGAGTACGGCGGCAGGGTCTCGGTCAATCTTGTTCCCTGCACGATCTTCGGGAGGCGCGCTTTCCTCCTGCGTACGGACGCGAACGAGCAGGGAACCGGACACCATCCGCGCACGATCGTCGAGGTGGCGACCGATGTGAAACTTCGTGAGGCGTTTCACCTCGCCGACGGCGACATCGTGGAGGTCGAAACCCTCGAACAGGAACTCAGCGCTATGAGTTGCGCCGGTGGAACTGCGCATCCACGCAGTTCGTACTGAGGGAAGGCTGGCAACTTTGATATCCCCGCAGCGTCTTATGCAAGGACGGCCGGGTTCGGCCGCCGGAGGTTGATGCACGTGACTCCCCAGGAAGAACAGCTCTTAAACTCCCTTACCCAGCGAATCAATCAGACCCAACTCCAGGAGAAAGATCCCGACGCCGAGTCGCTGCTGAATCGCGAGTTGGCCAACAATCCTGACGCGCTCTACATCCTCGCGCAGACCGTCCTGGTGCAGAACATCGCTCTCGAGCAGGCCAAGGCGCAGGTAACGCAACTGCAGCAGCAGGCGCAACAGGCGAAGCAGCAGCCTGCGCACGCCACCAGCTTTCTCGGCAGCCTGCTCGGCCATCGCGATCCTGCGCCGCCGCCTCCGCAGCCAACCTATCTTCCCCCGCAACAGGGCTATGCGCCGCCACCGCCGCCTCCGCCGGGCTTCGACCCGCAGTACGCACAAGGGCAGCCGATCGGCTACAGCCAACCCAGCTTTCTGCGCGGAGCCATGCAGACTGCGGCAGGCGTTGCCGCCGGAGCGCTTGCGTTTGAAGGTGTAGAAGCCGTCCTGCACGGCCTCGGAGGCTTCGGCCACGGCGGCTATGGCTTCGGTGGCCCCGGCATGGGGATGGGCGGCTTTGGCATGGGCGGCGGCTTTGAGCGGCCCGTGGAAGAAACCGTCGTCAACAACTACTACGATGAGCCAGGAGCCGGACACGGGGAACATGGCGGCTTTGATGGCGGCCACGATCCGCACATGCACGAGTCCGCAGACCGGCTCCCCGATCAAGGCGCGCAGCTTTCCGACGCCGGCTACAACACCAGCAGCGACGATCAGAACTTCGATAACGGGAACATGGATGACCAGGTGCTCGACGGCAATCTGACCCAGGACGATGGCTCAGGGTTCGATGACTCGAGCAGCTTCGATGATGGCGGCGGAGGTAGTTTCGACGATGGCGGGAGCGGATTCTAGAGTCCGCTCCCCGTTGAATTGTCCTTACTTCGCAACCTTGATGCTGATCGTGTTTGAAGTGCTGGTTGCGTACTTGCTCGATCCGGTATAGACGGCCTTGAGAACGACCGTTGCGCCTGCGAACGTCGACGGCACAGTCTCGGTGCCTTTCGCCACGCCATTCACGAGCGCGTGCTTGGCAAGGAACTCGGTCGGTTTCCCAGGCGCGATTCCGCCATAAAGGGAGATTGATCCCGTCGCTTTTGAAGGTGTAACTGTGACGGTCAAAGTAACCTTCTGACCGGGCTTCACCGACGTGGAGGAAGCTTTGATCTTGGTGGTTGTTGCTGTTTTCTTGGTGCTATCGGTATGAACTGCGGCAAACGATGGAAGCGCGCCCAGCGTAAGCGCGCACACAGCCGCCAGAGTCAAGGTGGGTAGAAATCTCCGCATGATAGATGGAACCTCCAGGTGAAAGTAGCAATGGGCCGAGACTAACTCTGTTCGATAAAGCTTGGCAACCTGTCTCTGTAAACAGTCCGGGAAGAAGAGTACAGCGAGAGCGGGCGGCGCGCGCATCGTGACCGCCGCCTTGCTCTCGCTCAAAGCGCATGCTTATTGGACCGTGATCGTCACAAGGTTCGAAGTGCTCTTCGCATAAGTTCCGGATCCCTGATAGACGACCTCTCCCTGGTAGGTTCCAGGAGGCCTGTTCACCAGAATCGTGGCGGTTGCCACTCCGTTCTTGAGGACGGGTTTCACACCAAGACCCCTCCACGTGCCGGAAGTGCCCACTCGATAGTAGGCGATGACCAAACCGGTAGCTTTGGCAGGAGTGATGGTTGCCGTGATTTTGATCGTTGAGTGTTGCTTGATCGTGGTCGGGGACGCCTTCAGTTTGAGCGTCGTCGGTTTCAGTTTTGTCGACGCCGGCCGCTGCGAAGCAAACGACGGAGCCGCGCAGGTGATCAGTGCGCAAACAGTGGCCAGGGCAAGAGCGGGCAGAAATCTCCGCATAGGGAACAAGTCCTCCTGAGAAACGGATCAATGCGCCGAGCCTATAACGGCCGCGCATTCATTAGCAATGGCGACAGATTGCGGCAAAGTGAATCATGATGACCGTGGAGCTACTTTGGGTAACTCGACGCTGGTTACCGGGTTCACTTGCAAAGGAGGTGTGGTTTGGCGAACGCACGCGTTGCTATCCGGCAACTAAGGCGGCTTCCGCACGCGCAAATGTATAAGGCCCTTCGGGCACCAGCGCAACGCGCGCACCCGCAGGCAAGCCGTCAAGCGTCGCGAAGACCGCCTCGTCGATACTGCCGAAGACGCGTTCGGCTAGAAATCCCGTCTGCCCGCGCGTGACGCCGGGCGTGTAGAAGTAGAGCTCAAACTTCTCGCCCACCAGCGCCAGCTTCTCGAGCTGCCACTGATCAACCTCGACGGCTGCGCCGTGAATCTCGTCGAGAAAGCTGCGGAAATCGCGCATCCCCGCCAGCTTGCGGGCGAATTCAGGCGAGCCGACTCCTTCCGCGCATTGCGCCACAATCAGAATGCGTCCGCCCGGCTTCACCATGTGCTGCGCAGCCGTGATTCCTTTCACGCATTGATAGAACGTGAGGTCGAGCGGATAGCCGGCAGAGCTCGTGATCACCGCATCGACAGGTTCATCGAGCCGCTCCAGGCAGGTCTGCTCGACAAACGCGACACCTGCGGCGTGTGCCTTCACGGGATCGCCTGCAAATACGCCGGAGATCTTTCGTTCCTGCGTCAACGTCACATCGAGAATGAAGTCGTGCCGCGCCATGCGCGCAATCTCGAGCAACTCGTCATGCAAAGGATTGTCCGCGATCGATCCTTCCGTTGCGCGCGGTTCGCGCATGAATCGAGGCGAGTGCAGAACTTTGATCGTCTCCTGAGCCGCCAGGCCGGGCGCTATGAGTTTGCGGCCACCGCTGAATCCGAGCATCAGATGCTGCTCAATGAAGCCCAGCGTGATATGGAGATCCGCCGCCATGAACCGCTCATCGATATAAACCGGCGTTCCGCGGCCCGTTGTGCCCAGAGAACGGTGCTCGCCCAGCGCCTTCGCATCATGACTGACGATCCGGTATCTGGCTGCGATTTCTGGCCCGACGATCGTGTCGATCTCGTCCTGCGTCGCCCCGCGGTGCAGCCCGGTTGCGATGAGAATGGTCACGCCGTCCACGGGAATCCCCGCCGCATGCAGCCGCTCGAGCAACGGAGGCAAGGTGCGCCGATTCGGCGCGGGCCTTGTAATGTCGCAAACGCTGATCGCAGCCGTCTTTTTGCCTGCCGCGAGTTCGATCAGCGGCGCACTGCCGATCGGCGCATCCAAAGCCGCTTCCAGCGCTGACTGTTCATTCGCCAGACCTTGCGCGGTCTGGCTGTGAATCACCTGGGTCCGGAAATCGTCCGGAACCGATACATCGATCGTGCGCTTTCCGAACGAGAATGCTGCCTTCATACGACCTCCGAACACGGTGCCCGCAATGCCACCTGTATCGAGTTTACGTTTTTCGATCAGCCTTGTTAACCAATTCCCGCCGTCATCCGTTGTACCGGCAGAACCACATCAACCAGCCCGTTCAAGAGAAGGGAATTCGCAATGTTCGAGATCCAACCTTCACATCGCTGGATGCAAAGCGCCGTCCTGCTTGGTGCCCTGCTCAGCGCTCCCATTTCGATTGCGCAGAATGCGGCGCCCTCGCCTCGCCAGGCGGCGCCGGCGCGCGCTGCCACCCCTGCGCAGCAGGCGCCTCAATCTGCGCCCATCAGCGATCACGACCTGGCCGCCACGCAGGAGCAACTGATTCACTTGCTCAAGCTGAGCCCGACACTCACCACGGTGGTGGCACGCGATCCTTCGCTGCTCGCCGATCAGGACTACGTCGCTCGCAATAATCCTCAGCTTGCGCAGTTTCTCACTGCACACCCCGAAATCGCGCGCAATCCCGAGTTCTACCTGTTTACCCACGTCCACCGCGAAGACGGAAGCCCGGATGAAGCACTCGAGCGCGCTGTGTGGCCGGCGCTGATGCCGCGGCAGGAATCGTGGACCGCCGACAGCGTGATTCAGCCCATCGCGATTCTGCTCGCCTTCTCCGTGTTTCTCGGTGCGGTCATCTGGCTTGCCCGGCAGTTTCTCGAAAACCGGCGCTGGAGCCGCGTCTTCAAACTGCAAAGCGAAGTACATGGCCGGTTGATCGAAAAGTTCGCCTCGAACCAGGAACTCAGCGGGTATATGGGCACCGAAGCAGGGAAGCGGTTTCTCGAAGCCGCGCCGATCTCGGTCGGATTTGAGTCGGACCAGCGCATACCCAACGCTGTGGCGCGCATTCTGACCCCGCTGCAGATCGGTATTGTGCTCACCCTTCTTGGCGCCGGGTTCTTTATGCTGCGGAACGTCCGCGTGGAGATGCACGAAGCGATGCTCATTCTCGGCGTAATGACCTTCATGCCCGGACTTGGATTTATCATCTCTGCAGGCTTTACCTGGGCGCTTGCAGGCCGCCTCGGGCTTATGCCCGAACCCGCGCCGAACGGCGCTCGGTACAACCCCACGCATCTCGGTTCCAGGAATTCGTATGACCGGGATGCCCAGTGAGTTGCGAAACTGGTTCGCACACAAAGAGAGCCATTGAAAATGTCCTGGGAGTTCATCTTTCCGAATCTGATTGCCGGCAACGCGCCGCAGACCGTCCATCTTCCCGCCGAAGCACCAGCGGAGATGTTGATGGATAGCGACGCGTTCGCCGTCTTCTATCAGCGCTCGGCTCGCTCTCTCTGGGCCTATCTGGCGCGCGTCTCCGCCGATCCGTCGCTGGCCGATGACCTCATGCAGGAAAGCTTCATCCGCTTCCTGTGCTCCACCGGCCGCGAACTGCCACTCGCCGAAGGCGAAGTGGCTGCCCGGCGCTATCTCTTCCGCATCGCCACCAATCTTTTGCGCGATCACTGGCGCCGTCCGGTGGCAACCTCGATTGAAGATTTGCCCGCCGAGCATTTTGCGCATTCCGGCGCTGAAGGACAATCGGATACGGAAGCGGTTCTCGGCGCTGCTCTCGCGCAAATGCGCCCGCGCGACCGGCAGATCCTGTGGCTGGCTTACGCCGAGGGTTACTCCCACAGGGAGATCGCCCAAATCACCGGCCTTGCCTCCGCAGGCATCCGTATCCTGCTCTTCCGCGCTCGCCGCAAGATGGCGTCGTTGCTGGCAGAAAATGGAGCTTCCGGAAGCGCGCGCAATCCGAGGACGGCGGGTTATGAAGATGGATCCGCCACACAGGGGAGCAGGCTATGACACTGCGCTGCTCCCGTACCTCTGAGATCGTTGCCATGGTCGAACGGGGCCACTGGCCTCTGGCCTGCCCGCCCGAATTGCGCGCTCATCTCGATCGCTGCCGCTCCTGCTCCGAAGTGCTTGCGGTTACGGAGACGTTGCGGCAGGCGCGCGCTGCTGCTTCAGCGCAAGCGCAGCTTCCGCCGCCCGGTGTTCTGTGGTGGCGCGCCCAGCTTCGCCGCCGCAACGCCGCGGTCGAGCGCGTGAGCCGTCCCATTCTTGGTGCTTATCTCTTTGCGCTTGCCACGCTGGTGATGGTGGCCGTCGTTTTCTTTGTGGAGCAGGCGCGCCACGGCTTCAGCTGGTTCGATCGGATCACTCTGCCGCAGATGCCGGCAAGCGCCGAGGTTTTGGACTCCGCCGGCTGGAGCCTGCTGATCCTTCTGCCTGTATTTGCCACGATCGTCCTCATTGGCGCCGTGGTGGTCTACTTCAAGACCGAGCGTCAATAGGCTCGTTTCCCAGATACTGAAACATCTTCCCAATATGTGTGCCACCGGTCACGCATGGACGCAGCTGCCGCATTGCTATGATTGTGCGGTGACGATAACGTGCCGTCCCCATGTGACGGCAAGGAGAGCTTAATGTCCGAAGGTGATGTTTTCAGTACGATTCCCACCAGGATTCTGGTTCCTGTCGATTTCAGCGCTTCCTCGCATGCTGCCGTCGAGTCTGCCGCCGATCTTGCTCATCATTTTGCAGCTGCTGTTCACCTGGTGCATGTGGTTCCGATGTTTCCTCCTACCACGCTTCCCGATTACTTTTCCGAATCGAAGTTCACTGAAGATGCCAAGGCTGGCGCAGAACGCCAGTTTGCCGCAGCTATAGCGGACCTCACCTCCCGCGGAATCAAGGTAACCTCCAGTGTCGAAGTGGGCGAAGATGTGGCCACTAGCATTTTGGAAGCCGTTGAGCACGAAAAGGCCGATCTGGTGGTGATTTCCACGCACGGGCTCACTGGCTGGCATCCGCTGGTTTTCGGCTCGATCGCGGAAAAAATCATGAAGCTTGTGCCGTGCCCGGTTCTGCTTCTGCGTACGCCCAAACCCGCCAGCAGCGCCAAGGTTGCCTCCGGACGCCTGATGGAGTGGTGGTAGTCACCTCCGGTGCGGCAGACGCTCCGCTATTCGCTCGCAGGAAACTATTCTTCCCTGGTCCCCAAGTGCGAGGGACCAGGGGCACCGGCAGGCAGTTCGTGCTTTCCCGCCCAAGCAAAGCTTGGACGGGGCACCCCAGGTTCTTGCGAGCGTTCGCTGCACCGCAGTGCTAGCGCCAACTGCGGACTAGCTCGCCGTGGTTCTCCTGCATGGCCATCGAATAGGGCTCCAGCGTCCTTGCCTTCACGTGCACCACGCCTGCCTGACTTTGTACTAAGCCGTACAATCTGCAGATAGCGGCTCCGCGTCACGACGACGCGATTCTTCTCGAAAATGTCGGGTGTGACGATGATGTTGGCGATGCCTGACTCATCTTCGAGGGACAGGAACACGAAGCCTTTTGCTGTCCCTGGCCTTTGACGGCAGATGACGCGCCCGGCGATGCGGACCGCGCGCTCGCTGTGGATCCTCTCCAGGTCCATCGCGGTCACAAATCCTCGCCGCTGCAATCGTTCGCGTTCCCACGCCATTGGGTGAGGGCCCGTGGTCAGCCCAGTCCCTGCGTAATCCGCAGCCACGCGCTCATCATCGCGCATCTTCAGGAGCGGATTTGCAGCCATTCGTTCCAGAGTGCCGGCTCTCTGCAACAGCGGGCCAACAGGACGCCCTGCATGCTCGACCTGCCACAATGCATCGCGGCGATGCTCAACGGATCCCAGAGCATTCAGTGCTCCGACGTGCGCCAGCGCTACCAGTTCTTTGCGATTCAACGCTGCGACACGCTGCACCAGATCGTCTGTCGTGGCGAACCTATCCATCGCTCGCGCGAGCAGCAACCAACAGTTCTCCGGAGGACTGACGCAGGCCTTTCACATAGTTCAAGCCAATACGCAGGGAGATGGACCCATCCTTTCTCGGCTTCGAGACTGCAAAGCCAATCGGATCGCTGCACGCAGATCGGACGCACGCGCAAGCCATGCCGTTGCGCATCTTTAATCAGAACCGCCGGCGCATAAAACCCCATGGGCTGATTGTTAAGCAGTCCGCAAGTGAACGCTGCGAGATAATGCACTTTCAGATAGGCCGAAGCATAGGCAATCAACGCAAAGCTCGCTGCGTGCGACTCAGGAAAGCCGTACATGGCAAACGACGAGATCGCTTGCACGATATTGTCCTGTGCGTCCGTGTCGATTCCGTTTTGCGTCATTCCCGAACGCAGGCGGCCCTCAAGATCTTTCATGCGCTGCATCGATCGACGCATGCCCACGGCGCGGCGCAGCTCCTCGGCTTCGGAGCCCGAGAAGCTTGCCACCGTCATCGCCATTCGCAATAACTGCTCCTGAAACAGCGGCACGCCGAAGGTGCGCCGAAGCACCGGTTCCAGCGACGGATGCGGATAGGTAACTTCCTCTTTGCCCTGGCGTCGCCGGATATAAGGCTGCATCATTTTGCCGACGATCGGGCCGGGGCGAATGATAGCCACCTGCACGACCAGATCGTAGAAGTGATTCGGCGCATTGTGCGGGATCGATGCCATCTGCGCGCGGCTTTCCACCTGAAACATGCCCACGGTGTCGGCCTTGCGCAGTGTTGCGTAGACTTCCTGATCTTCCGGCAGTGTGGCGAGGTCAACCTCTTTCTTGTAATGCTGCGGAATGAGCTCGAGGCAATCCTTGAGCACCGCCATCATGCCCAGGCCCAGCAGGTCGACCTTGATGAGCCCCATGTCGGCGCAGTCTTCCTTGTCCCACTGGATCACGGAACGGCCAGGCATCGATGCGCGCTCCAGGGGGACCACGTGGTTGAGCATGCCGGCGCAAATCACCATGCCGCCGGAGTGCTGCCCGAGATGACGGGGAAGATTCTGCATGCGCATGCACAGGTCAAGGTAGTGCGCAATGCGCGGATGCCGCGCATCGAATCCAGCCTGCTCAAAGTGCTTTGCCAGCGTGTCGTTTTCCCCGCGCCACTCCCAGTGACCCACGAGTCCGGAGAGCCGCGCCAACTGATCCTCAGTGAAGCCGAGCGACTTGCCCACCTCGCGCGCTGCGGAACGCCCGCGATAACTGATCACGTTCGCTGTCATTGCCGCGCCGAGTTGTCCATAGCGCTCGTACACATGCTGAATCACCTTCTCGCGCTCGTCGCCGGAAGGCAGATCGATGTCGATATCCGGCCATTCACCGCGGCTCTCGCTCAAAAATCGCTCGAAGAGCAATTCCATACCCACGGGATCGACTGCCGTGATCTCCAGTGCGTAACAAACTGCCGAATTTGCAGCGGAACCGCGTCCCTGCGCCAGAATTCCGTGCTGCTGGCAAAAGCGGATCAGCTCCCACACGATGAGGAAGTATCCCGCAAACCCAAGCTTGGCGATAAGCTTCAGTTCGCGCTCGACCTGTGCCTGCGCGCGCGCGAGCAAATGCTTCTTTGCCGGTGATCCATAGCGCTTCTGCACTCCCTCCGCGACGCGTCTGGCGAGAAAACTATCCATTGTTTCGCTGTCGGGAATCGGGTAGTGCGGAAATTCGTAACCTAGATTGTCGAGCGTGAACTCAAGGCGGTCGCTCACGATGCGGGTGTTGGCGATGGCTTCAGGAATGTCGGCAAACAGCGCGGACATCTCTTTGGACGAGCGCAGTATGCGGGACTGGTTCTGAGTCAGAAGCCGTCCCGCTTTATCGAGCGAAGTATGATGCCGGATGGTTGTCAGCACATCCAGAATCTCGCGGTCTTTCTCCACGGCATAGCGCACGCCGTTTGTCGCGATCACAGGGAGATTCAGCGACGAGGCAAGATTCAGTAATGCCTGATTGCGCAGCTCTTCTTCGCGCAGGCCATGCCGTTGTAACTCGATGAAGACGTGCGAGTGGCCATAGATTGAGCTTAGCCGGGAGGCTAACTTCCGTGTATCTTCCTGTTTCTCTCCGGACAGTGATGCCGCTAGCGGACCCTCCTCTCCTCCTGTCAGACAGATCAGCCCCTGCGCAAACTCTTCGAGGTCTTGCAGTGTGGCAGCACCTTCTGCTTTCGACGGTTCGCGCATCTTGAAACGTGTGATCAACTGGCACAGGTTCTGATAACCGGTTTGCGACGCGCAGAGAAGCGTGAGGCGCGGTGGTTCAGGAGGGAACTGGTGAGGCAGCCATTCCGGTGGTGTGAGCTGATGTCCGCAGGTGCTGACGGCGATCTCCGCGCCAACCATGGCGCGCACGCCAGTCTTCTTCGCCATGGTATGAAAGCGCGCAGAGCCGTATACACCATTGCGGTCTGCCAGCGCGATCGACGGAATTTCCATTGCAGCGGCGCGTTCGATCAATGTTTCGGGCTGCGATGCTCCGGAGAGAAAGCTGAATGCGCTGGCTGCATGGAGTTCGATGTATTCGTGATTGGAAGACATAGTGATCAGTGGTTAGTGGTTAGTGAGTAGTGATTGGAAGCAAGGGCATTGGTCTTGATAGATCTTCTTGTTACGAATTGAGTCGTGGGGAGTACGGACTTAACGCTTAAGAACGAAGGCAGTCCAATAAAAGCAGCCGCAGATCCTTCCTCGCGCGCTCCTCAGGATGACAAGTGTTGTCATTACGAGCGAACAGCGAGCGTCCGCCGCATCGCAGGTGCCTAGTCGTAGACAGCTTCCAGCTGCCATTGCCGCAGCGTGCAGTCGTGCACTAACAAACAAGCCATCGCAGCGCCGGTATTCGCTTCCGCCAGCACATCCCACTCTTCGGTGTTCCATGCGTCGGTCGACCACCAGCATCCGTTTGTTCGCCAGGGACCGTAAGCTGCCTTGATGCGGAAGCGTTGCTGCCGGTCGAAGAAAGTGACCGGCTTTTGCGCATCGAGCCATACCTGGACGGGGCTGGGCGGACGCATGCGCCGCAACGCCATCCTTGTTGTCGCCGGTGTGGACTCGTCCGATCGAAGGGCTGAACGTCTCCACACGAAATTCCTGCATGCGAAAGCTTCCGGGTTTATGCGTGTCTTCCAGCACCGGTGTACCCACCCGGTCTTCTCCGGCAATCGCCTTCAACCGTGCCAATGTCACGTCCAGCCGTGAAGGCTCCGGTGTCTGCGGAGCAAACAGGCCGAGTTGCACTTTACTGCTTTGTCCCGGTTGCGCGCTAAGAGTGAGAGACAACACTCCGGCATGCGGTGGATGCGCGGCGATCTCCAGTTGCAGTAGTTTCAACAGAAACTTGCGATCGACAGTCGGCAGAGCCGGTCTTACTGTACGTTCGTGCACACTCCCTCCGTCCAATCGCATGGCCACACGTAATTCCGCCAATGAAAGCGCACGTCCAGCAGTGCGCGTTGCCAGGCAATCGATCATCCGTGCACCAACAAACAACAGCGAATCGATCTCCTCCACAGCTGTCTCAAACGCACAATGTTCCTGCAGCGCAAACTTTTCCTGTATCGGCTGGAAGGTATGCTCCAGTTCGCCCCAGGCAAGCCGGCGCCAGTCGCGCGCCTGCTGGCCCAATCGCGCTACCGTGTCTGCCTCAGGCAATGCAGCCAGTTCTCCCAGTGTGCGAATGCCCCAGGTCGCCAGTGTTTCCGTTGCCTCTTCGGGAAGCTCTAACACTTCTACGGGGAGTTTGCTTAATGCGACCGGCTCATGACCCTTGGGAATGATCGTGATGCCACGCGACGTAGATGCTTTCAGCCGCGCCGTGTGGAAGTTCGCGCTCACAGCAACAGACACACGAAACCCTGCTGTTGCGAGCGCGTCCTTTATCCGGTTTGCCAATTTCTCCGGAGATCCAAACAGCCGTTCCGTACCGGCGATGTCCAGAACACACCCACAGTCGGTTCCGTTTTGCACTGCTTCAATCCTTGGCGAGAATTGCGCTGCACACTCAAGCAAAACGGACTGTGCCGCTACCTCCGTCTCGATGGATCGTGCAAGACGATGCAGGCCAACCAGCGTCTCGCACTCCAGCCGCGTCATCCCTGACTCTGCGCCTTTCATCCGCGCGGCGCGATTGAGCGAACAGACCGTCTCCAACGGCGGCTTTCCATCCAGAACCGCGACCGCTTCTATTGCAAGGTCTGTTCGCAGCCGCAGCAGAGCCTGGGCAGGGAACTCCTCAGCACAAATGCATGCGTATAGTTCGTTGCTCATCGGATCACCCCTTGTTCCTTCACGAATGCAACCGAATATATGAGCTTGACAACATATGAGCTGCACAGCATAGTTATGCCCATCGGACTGGTAAGAAAGGGCACCATGGCAAACAAACCCTCTCCTACGACAGCATTGCGGACGAGTTGATGACCAAGGCCAGCCGCTCCCGTGCTAAAAAGCGCGCCAACGCTATTCTCAAACGCATGACGCTTGACGAACTGCGCAAAGACCGAAAGATGACTCAGGGAAAGCTCGCCCTTGCCATGAAGATGCAGCAAAGCGAAGTTTCCCGCCTCGAAAAACGAGCCGAGGTCAAACTCGGAACACTCCGTAATTACGTAATCGCCTTGGGAGGACACATCGAGATTCGCGCCGTCTTCCCTGACAAAAACGTTGAAATCGTGCTGGCTGAATAGCGCGGCCCTGAAAGACTTGTTCAAAACAGATTCACCTATATAAACGCGGGCCCCAGGCCCCGCAGCAGTTCTAAGCGCTTGGGTTGAAACAGGAATCATGCGCATACCTCCCGATCGCTTTTCGAATTTGCCTGCCATGTGGATGTAGGCGGTTTCTTCTTGCCGGCCAGAAACGGGGTAAAGCGCTGTCGTCCTGTGCGCACTTCATAAGTGCATCCGCGCAGCACCGTCCCACCTGCATTGGCTTGCTCTTTCATCTCGCATTCCAGCACCACGGCCGCACTCGATTGCGCCAGCGGTTCCGCAGCCAGCACCAGCAGGGAACACCGTGTTCTGTCCGCTGCCTGACGAAACCGGAACCAGGTCGCCAATGGAATCCGCGCGCCATGTTCGGGATCTATCGATCCGAGATCGAGCACCAATGCCGAAAACCCGGCCGTCTGCAGCAACAAATCCGTCGCACGCAGTGCCTGATCCATGCGCGTAAAGTCGGGATGGGAACGTGCCTTGAGCGCCGGCACCGCGCGACATCGAATCCACAACAACTGGCGGAGACGTACCCCGCATGCGGCCGCCGATTCCGCATCGAGCACATCGTGCGCATCCACCCAGGCGCACACCCGGTCGTCGCGCGTTTGCTGCGCAAGAAAGCTAAGGGCCAAGCTGGTTCGCCCTGACGAAGCGGGCCCGGTAATCTCGCTGATTGCCCCCACCGGTAATCCGCCTTCCAGAAGTGTGTCCACTGTGGCAATTCCAGTCGGCGATGTCTCGCGTATCGTGCGCGTCTGCGGCGTGAGTGCGGAAGGGAACCGCCTCTCCAGAGCGCTTTCGATTTGGACACGAACTGCGGCAGCGGAGGACATGGAGCAATGTTCGCCTTTTCTTCGCCTAGAATCGCGCAAACCGACCCTTGTGTCAAAGACGAGTTTTCCACAGGATCGCATTTGCTTCTATTTCAAGCACTTGGCGATAAATCCTCAACGGTCGCATTTACCATGGAACGGAACCAGGAGGCTCCGATGAAGCTCTATCGCACCCAGAATGGCTGCATTGTTGAAGAGAAGAATCAGCACTACCGCATCGAGAGCGCCGACGGGACCGACTGGGACGGTTTGCTCGCGCTGGAGGAATTGCACGCGGGTTTGATTGCAGTCATTGAGGGTATGGCTCCCTCGGCCGACGCGCCGAGTTCAGCGGAACTCCTCGCCCCGATCAGCAATCAGGAGGTCTGGGCTGCCGGCGTGACCTACTACCGCAGCCGCGGGGCGCGCATGGAGGAGTCTAAGGATGCCGGGGGCGGCAGTTTCTACGATCGCGTGTATGCCGCCGAACGTCCGGAACTTTTTTTCAAGTCCACCGCCAGCCGCACGGTTGGGCCAGGAGGCAAAGTCCGCATCCGCACCGACGCCAAGTGGTCCGTGCCCGAGCCTGAACTTACGCTCCTGGTCAGCCCTGCCGGCAAGATCACGGGCTACACCATCGGAAACGACATGAGCTCGCGCGACATTGAAGGCGAAAATCCGCTGTATCTGCCACAGGCCAAGGTCTACAACGGCAGTTGCGCGCTCGGTCCTGGGATTCTTGTTGCCGAATCCCCGCTTCCGCCAACAACCGAGATCTCCATTGAAATCCTGCGCGATGGAAACCTTGAATTCACCGGCAAAACCAGCCTCGCTGAGCTCAAGCGGGAACCGCAAACACTCGTCGACTATCTTTTCCGCGACAATTCCTTCCCGCAGGGCTGCTTTCTTATGACCGGCACAGGCATTGTGCCACCCAGCAGCTTTACGCTCGCTTCCGGTGACCTTATCCGCATCACCATTCCCCCTATCGGCACACTCGAAAACGAAGTCGCCTGAATCCGGGATTCAGTTACTGCAGCGCCAATGACCGGATCAATCCGAAGTAATCGCGAGTGTGCGTCCGTAACTATGAGCCGGCATGATCTTTTCTTTCACTGACCTTCAGAACTGTTAACATCGGATGAATCTGAACGACTGGGGCCGTTCTGTCATAACTCATTCAGGCAACAAAGGCCGTCCATTCGGCCTGACTTTTTATCGGTAACTCAAGCACTCCCCGCAAAACTAACTTCCCGGAGGTTTTAATCCAGTGGGCCAGGGATCACCACGTGGATGGTTTGCGCTCGTTTTGCGGCATGCGGCCGGAGCCGTCCTTCTGCTCCTATCTGTGGCAGTGTTCGCGCAGTTTCCTCCACAGATCACGCGTGTCGTTGTCATCGTGCAGGAAAACCGCACGCCCGACAACCTTTTTCACTACCTGACCCCGGCATGTCCGATTCCCAAATCTTCAACCGGTCTTGCCGCCTGCACGCCCAGCGTGGTGGATAGCAGCTGTTACGATGTCTCGCCCTGTGGCATTTCGAATAAGTCGGGGAAGCCTTCGCGTTACACGCTCAAGTCCATGTCACTTTCCAGCAGCACCAACCCGAGCCACTCCCACAAAGCCTTCGAGGAGATGTGCGATCGCGATCCAGTCACGCTGCAGTGCCGGATGGACGGCGCGTGGCGGCTCTCCGGCAGCGAGGCCTCTTACACTTATGCTTCGAACGCATCAGTGCGTAATTCCGATGGTTCAAAGGGGCACATCCTCGATCCCTATCTGACCCTCGCCGAGCAGTACGGATGGGCAAACTACATGTACCAGACGAATCAGGGTCCCAGTTATCCGGCCCACCAGTTTCTCTTTTCGGGCACTTCGGCTTTATCGGCGGCCGACGATGCGAACTCCACGTTTCTGGCGGAGAACCCGCAAAGCGGACTCGAAAAAGTGTCAGGTTGTCTTGCTCCGGCAGGAGCGCTGAATGACCTGGTCGCACCGGCGCTAGGCCAGTCCACCAAAGGCTGCTCGCTGTACGCGGACAAATCTATCCAGGAATGCCCCATCACAAACACGGCGCTTCAATACCCGTCGAATCCCGTCGGCACCTTCTGCGCATCGCATGAAAGCATGGCCGATGTACTCGCGGTTCCGGCGGTGACCTGGAAGTACTACGCCACGACGCCTGGTTACATCTGGACAGCCCCGGTCTCCATCCAGACAATCTGTCAGCCCGCGTTCGTCAAACCCGACGGCGACTCCAATTCCGCGCTTGAATGCACAGGCACGGGATGGAATGCGAACGTCGACACGAATAACCTCGGCACAGATATCCTGCGCGATATCGCCAACTGCAATCTCTCCGGCGTAAGTTGGGTTACGCCCGATGGCAAATGGTCAGACCACGCCGGTTCGTACGGGCCCTCGTGGGTTGCTGCCATTGTGAATGCAATCGGGAACAATCCGGTTTGCCCGAGTGGAACCGCGGATGCCGGCCAGACTTATTGGCAAAATACCGCGATTGTGGTGACGTGGGATGACTGGGGCGGGTGGTCCGATCACGAACAGCCGCTGTCCGCCGGCGTGCTGCCATGCACCGGATCCGCATGCCCTGCTGCCTATCAATACGGCTTTCGCGTGCCGCTGCTGGTGGTGTCGGCTTATACTCCTGCCGGCTTTATCGATAATTCACCGAACGATTTTGGAAGCATTCTGCGCATGATCGAAGGCATCAACTACCTGCCGGAAGGGGAATTGGGCTTCGCCGATGCGCGGTCGACAACGGATCTCTCGGACTTTTTCACGCTGACTGTGCCGCGGACCTTCACCACGATTCCCGCCGAGAAGGATGCGAGCTACTTCCTGAATTACCAAGGGACCAATGCCGCGCCGGACGATGATTAGAACGGTATCGACTGTTAAGGCCGCACAGAAAAAGCAAAGCCGGCGTCCTTGTTGGGGACGCCGGCTCGGGGATTGATCCGATGCTGCTTGTGGGCTACTTCAGATTCAACTTGAATGTGCCGATGACCCCGTTGGTCTTATTGCCAACCCAATCGGCTTTGAATTGATCGGTCTTCGACTTCGTCTTCACATCCCACTTGTAGTAAAGGGATCTGAAGGTGAAGGTGTGACCGGGGCAGACGTTATTGGCGAGGTGACCTTTAATGGTTCCCTGGCTGGCCACGCCGTACTTCGGCGCCGCCACACC
Source organism: uncultured Acidobacteriaceae bacterium (assembly GCA_963846095.1). Taxonomy (GTDB): domain Bacteria; phylum Acidobacteriota; class Terriglobia; order Terriglobales; family Acidobacteriaceae; genus Telmatobacter. Next base: position 477,401 of record CAWJUW010000016.1, on the reverse strand, counting down.
TACCCAAGTCCCTGTCGAAAGGTCTTGACAGGTCTTGGTGTTGTAAAGCACCCAGGCCGATAGATAGGTCTTGACGCCGAATTTGACGCTGGCGGTTTCGGTGAGTTTAAAGACCGTGTCGGGTGAGAATCCACGAAAGCCAGCGGCATCATTTGGCTCGATCGATCCAATAGCGATTTCACCCTTGCGTTGTTCCGGATGGCTCTTGATGCTGTCGCCGAATGTTGGCGTTGTTGCAATTGCAACGGCGCTCAGCGCCGCTATCGCCCACAGTTTTCTCATGGGCAGACGAGAAAGGAATCTGTCCTCCATCGTTCTCCTCCAATTCAGTTGTTCAGATGTCCCCCTGGATGCCCGCGAGTGTAAGTCTCAAATGGAGAGAAAAGCAAAGGCTTTTAAGTAATCTTTTCTAGTTACCACTTTGTACTTCAGAGGGTTATTTGTAACTTAATCATCAACGGTGCATCTTCACTAACTCTATTTCTGTGTGGAAAGGTTTTGAAATCGCAATAAGGTTTGCGCGCGGGCAGCAAGCGCTGAGCACCTGGCGCAAACCCCTTGCGCTTACGCGGTTTCGAAGGCGCCGTTCATTGTCCGCGCGCTGCCTTTATGGCCGCGGTCAGTTCCGGGACGACTTCGAACAAGTCGCCAACGATACCGTAATCGGCCACTTCGAAGATTGGCGCTTCGGGATCTTTGTTGATCGCCACAATGCACTGCGATCCCTTCATGCCGACCAGGTGCTGGATCGCTCCGGAGATGCCCACCGCGAGATAGAGCTTGGGTGCAACGGTCTGGCCGCTCGAGCCGACCTGCCGCTCCATGGGCAGCCATCCGTTGTCGCAGATAGGTCGCGATGCCGCCAACTCCGCTCCCAGCGCGGTCGCGAGCGCCTCAACGAGCGGAACGTTCTTCGCTTCCTTGATGCCGCGGCCGACACTCACAATCAACTGCGCGGAGCTGAGGTCGACCGTCTGCGCGCTGCCGCGGAAGGGCTCTCCCGGCGTGGTGCGAATCTGCGCGGCATCGATCGTTGGCGAAAATGTCTCCACCGGGGCCGCAGCCGAGGTCGCGGCATCTGCCCGAAATGCGCCCGCCTGCACCGATACAAAGCACGTGCCACTGCCGGCCGGCTTGTAGGTTCCATTCAGCCGCCCCTGCATCAACTGACGCGTGAAAACGGGCCCATCGGCGATGTCGATCACGTCGCTGATGAGCACCTGCCCAAGACGCGTCGCCAGAGCCGGCGCGTAGTCGCGCACCTGGTAGGTATGGGGGAGCACTACGTACGCAGGGCTTTCGCGCTCGATCAACTGTTGCAGGGCCACGGCGAACCCGTCCGATGTGTAGTTCGCCAGCAGAGCATGTTCTACGCGCACGACCTTGGCAACGCCGCGGGTCGCAACTTCCTCTGCAAGCGCGCTCGTCTCGGCGCCCACAACGGCTGCGGTCACGGTTGATCCAGTCAAGGTCGCGAGCTTTTGTCCTGCCGCGATCGCTTCCCAGCTGATGCGGCCCATGCGGCCATCTTTTTGCTCCATCACTACCAGAACGCCGCTCATAGCACCCGCACCTCGAACTTCAGTTTTTCTACCAGCGTTGCCGCCGCTTCTTTCGGCGATCCCTGCAACATCTGCGTCGACTTCTGCTTTTGCGGCAGCGTGACGCCTTCCAGCGTCACCACAGGCTTCGCGTCTGCGCCGAGATCGGCTGCGTTCAGCGTCTTCACTTCTTTTGTCTTGGCCTTCTTGATTCCCATCAACGTGGCGTAGCGCAGCTTGTTTCCACCGGACTGGATGGTCAGAGCGGCGGGTGTCGGCATCTCGATCTGCTGAAACCAGCCCTCTTCGAGCTCGCGCTTTACCTTCAACTTCGTTCCTTCGACTTCGACGGTAAGGATCAAGGTAGCGTGCGGCACGCCCAGCAACTCGGCGAGGATCACGCCTGTCTGCCCGAGGCCCAGGTCTTCCGATTGCAAGCCCGTCAGCACAAGGTCCGGCGACTCCGGCTTGACGGCAGCCGCCAGCAGGCGCGCTACGCCAAGGGCATCGCGGTCGGCCAGGTCGTCGCAGGCAATATGAATGGCCCTGTCCGCGCCTTTTGCCAGAGCCTCGCGGATCGTCTGGCCCACGCGCTCCGGTCCCGCGCTGACTACGACCACTTCGCCGCCGTGTTTTTCTTTCAGCTGCAGCGCCTCTTCCAGCGCGTACGCATCCGGCTCGTTCAATGCGAACTGCAAGTCGGCTTCGTCGATCCATTTGCCCGACGAGCTCACCCGCACCTGTGCATCCCGCTCCGGTACCTGTTTGATTGCTACGAGTATCTTCATAAGCTTTCGACCTCGATCATCTTAAATCCCCAGACGCAGGGGATGTTTGCGCTCAAGGGATCAGATGCGCCCCACACGAATTCGTTGAACACCGTCGCGAGGACACGCCCTATAATCTCCATGTTGCCAATCACCCACGGACAAGCAGCGAGTTTCAGGCCACAAAGCAACTTTTCGCATGCCCAGGAATTTGCCTAAGGATCAGATGAAGACAATCGGTCGCTCGTACACCTCAGTATTTCTGATCTCTTCGGCGCTCACCGCGGCCTGTGCTGCGCAAACGCAGGCGGGCTGGCCGATTTACAACGGCGGTCTCGATGGCGACCACTACTCGCGCCTCGCGCAGATCAATCGCGGCAACGTGCATCTGCTCAAACAAGCGTGGAAGTTCGATACAGGCGAGGTGGGCGGAATTCAGGACAATCCGCTCGTTGTTGGCCGCACGCTCTATGCCTACACGCCGACGGAAAAAGTTGTCGCGCTCGACGCTGCGACGGGCGCGTTGAAGTGGAAGTTCGACTCCGGCATTGCTGGCAACCAGCCCGATCGCGGCATGACCTGGTGGACCGATGAGGGGCATGGCCGCGTTTTCGCCGGGGTGCTCAATTTTCTCTATTGTCTCGATGCCGATACCGGCAAGCCGGTCCCGACATTCGGCGAAGATGGCCGCGTCGACCTGCGCAAGGGGCTGGACCGCGGCCTCGTGGGTGGGCGTTATGAAGAGCAGTCCATCGTTCTGACCACGCCCGGCGTGATCTACAAAGACATGATCATCGTCGGCGGGCGCAACCCGGAAACGCACCCCGCGCCGCCGGGCGATATCCGCGCCTACGATGTGCATACGGGCACGCTGCGCTGGAGCTTTCACACCATTCCGCGGCCTGGGGAGCCCGGCTACGAGACCTGGCCACCCGATGCGTGGAAGAGCGCGGGCGCCGCGAACAACTGGGCAGGCATGGCGCTCGATGCGGAGCGCGGCATCGTTTACGCGCCTACGGGCTCCGCGGTCTTCGATTTCTTCGGCGGCGATCGTGTGGGCGACGATCTCTATGCCAACACGCTGCTCGCACTCGATGCCAACACCGGCAAGCGCCTGTGGCACTTTCAAGGCGTGCACCACGATATCTGGGATCGCGACTTTCCCTCGGAGCCCGCGCTTTTCACGCTGAAGCGCGATGGCAAGACCATTCCCGCGCTCGCGCAGACCACCAAGCAGGGTTACCTCTATCTCTTCGATCGCGTGACAGGCAAGCCGCTGTTCCCCATTCACGAACTGCCGTACTCCACGGAGACCAAGGTGCCCGGCGAGGTGCTGTCGCCTACGCAGCCCAAGCCCGATGTGCCCGAGCCCTTCGCGCGACAAAGGCTCACCGAAGACATGCTCACCAACCGCACGCCTGCAGTGCACGACTGGGCGGTGAAGGAATTTCATACCCTTCGCAGCAATGGACAGTTCTTTCCACTCGCGATCGATCAGCAGACCATCGTTTTTCCTGGCTTTGATGGCGGCGCGGAGTGGGGCGGGCCGGCGATCGATCCGGCAACCAACATTCTCTATGTGAACTCGACGGAGATGGCGTGGGCTACTGCGCTCGTTCGCTTGAAAGCCGGTGTCAGCCCCGGCGAGCAGGTCTATCAGAGCCAGTGCTCTATGTGCCATGCGCCCAACCGCGCTGGCGCGCCGCCCGCATTCCCATCGCTGGTCGGGATACTGGACCGTCTCTCCGTCGATAAGGTCAAGGACAACGTGAAAAAGGGAAACGGCCGCATGCCGTCGTTCCCCAACATCGATGACACGCATCTTGCGGCGCTCATCGACTTCCTGCGAACCGATCCAGGCGCATCGCAATCGAAGGAACTTGCGTCCGTGCCGGTTCAGCAGATGACGCAGCAGGCGCCTGCCGACAAAGATGCGGACGGCATCTACCAGGAGCATTGCGGCATCTGCCACGGCGAACACATGGAGGGAAATGCGCCTTCCATTCCCATGCTCGTCGCGGTCGGCAGCCGGCTCAGCAAGTCGCAGATCGTTGACATGATCCAAAAAGGGAAGGGAACAATGCCTCCCATGCCCGACGTGCAGGGGCCGGATCTCGAAGCACTGCTGCGTTATCTGGGCGTCGGCGCGAAGCCGGCGGATGCGGAAGAAAACAGCGATGGCAGTCGCCAGGACTACACCATCACCGGCTATCGCAAATTCCTCGATCCTGATGGCTATCCCGCCATCGCGCCGCCGTGGGGAACGCTGAACGCTATCGACTTGAAGACCGGCAAGTATGTCTGGAAGATTCCCTTCGGCGAATATCCGGCGCTGGCCGCACAGGGCATGAAGAACACAGGCACGGAGAACTACGGCGGCCCCATTGTGACAGCCGGGGGCGTGCTGTTCATTGGGGCAACCATCTACGACCGCAAATTCCGCGCCTTCGACGTGCGTGACGGAAAGCTGCTTTGGCAGGCCGATTTGCCTTATTCAGGTGTGGCGACTCCGTCGACGTACATGATCGACGGCAAGCAGTATGTGGTGATCGGCGACTAGCGCTGCCCGCGATCCGAAGTCGCCGCAGGGCGGGGCTTATGTGGCGTTTGCGCTGCCGTAGGTGGGAATTGCCGCTAGCGTGGCGCTTCCGGTGATCCGTTTACGGTAAGCCCTGCTGCTTTCGCTGCGGCCGTTTGCTTCACGTCGAACGTAAACACGGAATTGGCGCCAAGCTCCAGCGCTGTGGCCACATGGAGCAGATCGACGGCCCGTACTCCAATCCGGGGTGTATGCATTCTCGAAAGCGACTTCGCTCGCTGAAATGCAGCATCGGGAACCGGCTTCCACTGCATCAATCCGGAGTGAAAGTCCGATTCGAGGTCTTTGATCGCAACGTCCATGTTTCGTTGCGACATCTCGCCGCGAAAGACACGCAGCGCGAATGCATTGATCGTTTCCATCTCGCAGAGTGCCGAGACCACAAGCGCGCCTGCAAAATCTGAGGTCAAGCGAATCGAGGCAGCGGAGTTACAGTCGCGAAAGTGCAGCGAGAATAAAAAGCTTGCGTCCAGATAGATCATTGCCCTAGCTCTCATCGCGGTCAGCGGAGATGATCTCAGCTCCGGAGACCCTCAACACGCGATCGCCAAAATTCGCGCGCATGCGAGCCAGGAAATCGGGCATCTGCGGCTTGCTCGCGCCTACTGCCTGTGCTTCGGGCGTGAGGCGCGCGATGACCTTGCGGCGCTTGGTGATGCGGATCTCCTCGCCTGCGCGCAACATCTCTTCGACCTTGGGGAAGTCGTAGCGGAGATCGCGGACAGAGACGGTTTTCATGTATCACATTCTAGCATCACATTTGCCAAGCAAGAAGAGTTTCGTTTTTTATTCGCCTTTTCACAGACTCTTGCGTTATGCTGGCTCTCGCACCGAAGGAGGTTGCGCCATGGACATTCAAAAAGAGCTGGAAACTGAATTTGATCGCGAGGCCGCAAGGACGCGCAAGATGCTGGAAGCCATCCCCGACGGGGTGGATTTTGGCTGGAAACCCCATGCCAAATCAACGACACTCGGCAAACTTGCCGGCCATGTCAGCGATATGACGGGGGAGTGGGGACAGTCTTGCCTGACCTTGGACAAATTGGAATTTGGAGCGGATCACAAGTGGGAGCAATGGGTTCCTAAGAGCCGCGCCGAACTGCTGGAGAGATTCGATGAGAATCTGGGGAAGACGCGCGCTGTGCTGGTGGCGACGACTGCGGAGAAGTGGGATCAAAATTGGAAATTAATCTGGGGCGGGAATGCCTTCATCGATCAGCCGCGCTACCAGGTGTGGCGTGACACCGTCATGAATCACCAGGCGCATCACCGCGCGCAGCTTGGTCTTTATCTGCGCCTGCTTGATGTCAAAATTCCTGGAAGCTACGGGCCCTCGGCCGACGAAATGTAATTGCCCTTGCCTTCTCCCTGTCGCAAAGTGAACGGCCGTTTTCACCGCTTGCCTCGGTGAAAACGGCCGTAGACCTTACCGTCGGAGAATAGGCTTATTTCCCTGGGTCAACCAAAGCGCCGTACACGATCGCGCGGCTTTCCTGTTCGAGGGGTGGACTGAGCGGACCGAGCATGCGCTGGATCATGCCCACGAACACAACGTCGTTTGTTGGATCAACCCAGAACCAGGTTCCTGCAGCGCCGCTCCAGAAGTAGGTGTCTTTGCCGGTGGGAAGATCGGCGATGGGCGGATCGAACTCGACGCCGCCGTTGTAGCCGTAGCCCATGCCCTCGCGCATCACAAGGTTGCCGATAGCCCAGTGCCCGTTGAGCAGCTCTTTTGCCAGGTGGTTCGACGTCATCAGTTTTACCGACGCCGGCGAGAGGATCCGCTTTCCATCGAGTTCGCCCTTCTTCCGCAGCATGTCGGCGAAGTGGTAGTAATCCGCCCCCGTGGAAACCATGCCGCCGCCACCCGAAGGCATGCCGGGCTCGGCAAGATAATCCGCCGACTTGCCCGCCGGGTCTGCCGCTGCGAGAACAAGCTCGCCGCTTTTTCCGGTTGTGTAGAGGGCGGCAAAGCGGTCGCGCTTGTCCTTCGGTACGTAGAAGTCCGCGTCCGTCATGCCGAGCGGCGCATAGATGTGCTCCTTGATGAAGTCGGGCAGCGATTGGCCGGAGAGCTTCTCGACGATGTAGCCCTCGATATCCATCGACATCGAGTACGTCCAGCCTTTACCCGGCGGATAGAGCAGGGGCAGCTTTGCCAGGCGCTCGATCAGATCATGCAAATCTTTTGAGGAGAACAGATCGGCATCCCGGTACATTTTGTCGACGGGTGTGTCCCCGAAAAGTCCGTAGGTGAACCCGGCGGTATGGCTCATCAGTTCATGCATCGTCGGCGGATGATCGGGATCGACAAGGATCGGCTTTCCATCCGCGTCCATGCCGTTGAAGACCTTCAGGTGGGCAAATTCGGACACATACTTCGCGATCGGGTCGGACGGCAGCCACTTGCCTTGTTCATAGAGGATCATCATGGCCACGCCGGTTACCGGCTTGGTCATGGAGTAATCGCGGAAGATCGTGTCCTTGGTCATCGCCGTGTGGTTGGCCATGTCGCGGTCGCCGTAGGTTCGGTAGTCAACGACTTTGCCATGACGCGCGAGGATCGTGACCGCCCCGGCGATTTGCTTGCTGTCGACGTTCTGCTGCATGTATTTGTGCAGCCGTTCCAGGCCTTCTGCGGAAAAGCCGACCGCCTCGGGGCTGGTGACCGTCAGATCTACCGAGTGCGTGGCGCTTTTCTGTGCGGGAAGGGAAGCCGTACCGAGCGCAAGTCCCGCGCCTGTCAGTCCTGTGACAATTGCAATCCGAAACGATCGAGCGTACATGAATTCTCATTTCCCATCGAGCGAATTCAGTTCCGTAATGCGCATCCTTTATACCAAGAGCGGGAGCGCTTTGTGGTGTGCGGCGACGGGGCGCGTGAGTTTCGCCAACCCGACCCCAGGCTGAAGCGCGGGTCCCTGCTTTCCACCATCCGCGATGAAACCGCGGATGGATGGGGCACAGGGCATTCCGGCAGCCACTATCGATTGCTTCGAAAGACCGTCAAATCTGCATCGGTTCTGGTGGATGGAAGAAAACTAAAGACATCCACGGCAAAATCCGTTAAAACTTTCATTACGTGACCAGTCCCGCGATCACCCCACCCGCCGACCAGCAGCCCATTGCGACCTCCGAACGGATGGTGCAGGGTCTCGGCCTTTTCTCCTCCACAGCGATCGTCATCGGCTCGATGATCGGCTCGGGCATCTTCATTGTCGAGGCCGACATCGCGCGCGGCACCGATTCGCCGGCGCTGCTGATTGCGGCCTGGGTCGTTACTGCCATCCTCACGCTCATTGGCGCGCTAAGCTACGGCGAACTTGCCGCCATGATGCCCAAGGCCGGCGGCCAGTACGTCTACCTGCGCGAAGCCCTCGGCCCGCTCTGGGGATTTCTCTACGGCTGGACGCTGTTTCTGGTCATCCAGACGGGAACCATCGCCGCTGTCGCGGTCGCCTTCGGCAAGTTCCTCGGCGTCTTCTTTCCTTCGATTTCGACTACGCACTGGCTCTGGCATATCGGACACGTTCCGCCCATTCCGGTCGGGCCCATGGTTCTGGGCAATATGGATATTGGCTTGAACACCGCCAACCTCACCGGCATATTCGTTGTTTTCTCTCTGGGCATCGTCAATATCTTTGGCGTGCAGCTTGGCGCAATGATTCAGAACATCTTTACCTCGGCCAAGGCGCTCTCGCTGGCCGGACTGGTCGTTCTGGCGTTCACGGTTGGCCGCAACGCGACCGCGTGGGCGGCGAACTTTGGCGACGGACTCTCGCAGTTCTGGCGCAATGCAAACTGGGCTTCGCTGCATCCGATCCAGGTTGGCGTCGGCGGCCCTCTGGTTCTCGTCAACCTCGCCGTGATTGTCGCCGCGGTTCAGGTGGGCTCGCTGTTTTCTTCCGACGCGTGGAACAACATCACCTTCACGGCCGGTGAGGTCAAGAATCCGAAACGTAATATCCCGCTTGTCGCTGATCCTCGGGACAGGATTCGTTTCCACCGTCTATATTCTGGCGTCGCTCGGGTACCTGCTGGTACTGCCGCTGCATGGCGATCCGCACGGCGCTACGGTTCTTGCGCGGGGAATCCAATATGCTTCGGAAGATCGCGTCGGGACAGCCGCGCTGGAGCAGATCTTTCACTCCTACGGCGCGTGGCTGATGGCCGGAGCCATCCTGATCTCGACGTTCGGCTGCGTCAACGGACTCACATTGGCTGGGGCACGCGTCTACTACGCGATGAGCCGCGACGGCCTCTTCTTCAAGTCGGTGGGCAAGCTGCATCCGCGCTACAAGACGCCTGCCGCAGGGCTCATTATTCAAGCCGTCTGGGCCACCTTTCTCTGCGTTTCGGGATCCTATGGGCAGCTGCTCGACTACATCATCTTCGCCGCGCTGTTTTTCTACATCCTTACGATCCTTGCTCTCTTCGTGCTTCGTTTCCGCCAGCCCGATGCAGTCCGGCCCTACAAAGCCCTTGGCTATCCTGTTCTGCCTGCGCTCTATATCGTGATGGCCGGCTGGATCTGTATCGTATTATTGCGATACAAGCCCCAGTACACGTGGCCCGGTATGATTCTGGTTTTGCTGGGCATTCCTGTCTATCTGTTTTGGTCCCGAAACACAGTGCATTCCAACCCCACGGGCTCGATGTCAAATTAAGTCTTATTCGCTCCAGGAGGCGTTCCCGCGACCATGCCCAACCTTCTTCGCATTAAACCGCTGTCCATGCTCTCAATGGAAGCGGGTGAGCAGGGCGAACACACCCTGAAGCGCTCGCTCGGTGCTCTCAATCTGGTCACGCTCGGCATTGGCGCCGTCATTGGCGCGGGCATCTTTACGCTCACGGGCCAGGCCGCGGCACTGCGCGCAGGCCCGGCGGTGGCGCTCAGCTTTGTGGTTGCCGGCTTCACGTGTGCCTTTGCCGGCTTGTGCTACGCCGAGTTTGCATCGATCATTCCGATTGCCGGCTCTGCTTACACTTACGGCTATGCCACGCTGGGCGAGTTGGTCGCATGGATCATTGGCTGGGACCTTTGCCTGGAATATGCGTTCGGCGCTTCGACCGTCGCTTCTGGATGGGCGGGCTACTTCAACAGCCTGCTGCAGCAATTCCACATCTATCTGCCGCCGCAGATCACGGCTACGACGGGCACAACGCTCGTCTTCTATCACGACCAGTGGATGCAGTTGATGTCGCTGCCGCCGGGGATCAGCGACGCGGGGTTGCCGCACGCCACCGGCGTGGTCAACCTGATCGCCGTCGCCATCGTCATGGTGATTACAACCATCCTGGTGATCGGCATCAAGGAGTCGGCGAACTTCAACTCCGCCGTCGTCATTATCAAGGTCACGATCGTCGGCGTGTTTCTCGTTGTCGGTGGATGGTTTCTCTTCACGCATCCTGAAGTGGCAAAGCTGAACTGGCATCCCTTCGTTCCGCCGCCGGATGGACACGGGAACTTCGGCTGGGGCGGCATTCCCAAAGCCGCTGCGTCGATCTTCTTTGCGTATATCGGATTCGACGCCGTCTCCACCGCCGCGCAGGAAGCAAAGAATCCCAAGCGCGACATGCCCATCGGCATTCTGGGCTCGCTGGTCGTTTGCACCGTGCTCTACATTCTGGTCTCGCTGGTACTCACGGGCCTGGTGAGCTACAAGACGCTCAACGTTTCCGCACCTGTGGCACTGGCCATTGACGCAACCGGCGTGGGCTGGGGATCGCTGCTGGTGAAGATCGGCGCGGTATTCGGACTGGCCACGGTCATGCTGGTCATGTTGCTCGGCCAGACGCGCGTGTTCTATTCGATGTCGAAGGACGGGCTGCTGCCCAAGTGGGCCTCGGCCGTGCATCCGAAGTTCCGCACGCCGTGGATCACAACGATCGTCTTTGGTTGCTTTGCGGCGATCATGCCTGCCTTCTTCAACATTGACGTGCTCTCGGAACTAGTGAATATCGGCACGCTGCTGGCGTTCACCATCGTCTCGGCGGGTGTTTGGATCCTGCGGGTGCGCAATCCAAATCTGGAGCGGCCCTTCAAGACGCCCCTGGTCCCGCTGGTGCCGATTCTGGGCATTCTGTCCGCGGTTTACCTGATGACCCGCCTGATGCTCTTTACCTGGGAAGTGATGATCATCTGGCTCATCATCGGGCTTGTCATCTACTTCACCTATTCGGTGAAGCACAGCAAGGTGCAGAAGCTGCCGGCAACGGTGAAGTGAAAAAGCAGCTGTCAGCTCTCAGCTGTCAGCTTTCAGCCTGATTGTGGCTGAAGCTGGCGCTTTGACGTTGAGATGGATGTAAGCGGCCTTCCGAAAGGAAGGCCGTTTTGCTGCACTTAGGAGTTGATTTCGGTTTCGGAGTAGACTAAACTAAGTGAACTTAGTCCACTTGGAGGGCAGCGTGCGCACTATAAACATTCACGAGGCCAAGACCCACCTTTCTCGGCTGGTCGATGAGGCGGAGAAGGGCGAGTCCTTCATTATCGCCAAGGCCGGCAAGCCCAAAGTAAAGGTCACTGCGATCGGCGAGAGTGAAGCCCCGAAAAAGCGCAGGATCGGCTTCATGAAGGGCATGTTTACGTTGCCTGACGATTTCGAACAAATCGACAAAGGGCTTGATAAAGAGATCGAAAAGCTGATGCTGGGCGACAGCGACAGATGAGGTTCCTTGTCGATACGCAGGTCCTGATCTGGATTGCCATTGGAGATCCGCGCTTGAAGCCGGCTCCCCGCGCGCTTTTGAACGACCCGACCCATGAAGTTCAATTCAGCGTCTCAAGCATCTGGGAAATTGCGATCAAGCGGGCTCTCAAACGACCGGACTTTCTGTTCGATCCAAGGGAGATTCGGAGACAGTTCATTGCGCAGGGCTACGAGGAACTCCCAATTCTTGGGCACCACGTCGTGGTCGTCGACTCGCTTCCACTGCTACACAAAGATCCCTTCGATCGCATGCTGATTGCGCAGGCCATGGTTGAAGGGATCACTTTATTGACAGCCGATCCGACGATTGCCCGGTACCCTGGGCCGATCAAAAAGATCTGAATCTATTGGGCAGATGTCAGCTTTCAGCCGTCAGCTTTCAGCTTGGAATGGCTTAGGGTCGGTGCTTCGACTTGAGACTGGATGCATACAGAACGGCCCTCCGTAAGGAGGGCCGTTTCCTTGTCTTGAATTCATGCCGCAGACGCATCCATCAGCATGAGCAGGCTGAGAGCTGAAAGCTGACGGCTGAAAGCTGCTTTACGCCGTTGTTTTTGCGCAGAACTCGTCGAAGGCGCGGACGAGTTCGCCGGCGATCTGCTGGGCTGTGGCCTGCTCGATCACATAGCGCTGCATCAGGTAGACCAGCTTGCCGTCGCGCAGGATGGCGATTGCCGGCGAGCTGGGCGGGTGGCCCTCGAAATAGCCGCGAGCCTTTTCCGTGGCTTCGCGGTCCTGGCCGGCGAAGACGGTGATCTTGTGGTCGGGCTGGCTGGCGGCATTGGCCAGCGCCAGGCGCACGCCCGGGCGCATCTTGCCCGCCGCGCATCCGCAGATCGAGTTCACCACCAGCAGCGTTGTCCCTGGCTGCGCAAGCGCCGCATCCACGTCCTCCGCGGTGCGCGTTTCCTGGATACCAGCGCGGGTCAGCTCCTCGCGCATCGGGATTACCATCAATTCTGGATACATTCAAACCTCCGGCAGGTTGCTGCCTGTTTTCATTCTATCGGAAATGCGCAGAGCCGGCAGGGCGCTACTTCGCGAGGTTATAGATCAGGCCATAGGGATCTCGTGCATAGGTGCGCGGAAAGTCCGGCTCATCCTTCACGATGACCGCGCCGGCGGCAACCAGCCGTTTCTTTGACGCTTCGACGTCACCCACCGAGACTTCAAATACCGGACCCAGAGCTGGTCCGCGCTCGATGAACAGATTGATGTTCTTCCCGTGCAGGCTGATCATCTGCGGGCTCTCTTCCGTGATCGAGAAGCCAAGCTGCTCCACGTAGAACGCTGCGGCGCTTTTTGGATCGGGCGCCTGAATCAAGATGTCGGTGCCAAAAGTATTCGCCATCGAGCCTCCTTGCATCGCACCGGAGAAGGGAACTACAGCCGCTTAATATACGCCATCGCCTCACTCAACTGCGGAAACAGCGCCTCGTCTGCCTTGAATGCCGCCGAATGCACGCAGCGCCGCAACCCGCGCATGCGCACTGGATGCTTCAAATGAAGCATCTCGTGATAGAGCAGATACTCGATCGCGTAGCGCGGACTCGAGGGCCGGTCGAACACGCGGCTTACCACGATGGTGTTGTGCGCCGCGTCGTAGTGGCCCAGCGACCGCTTCGCCATGTGCTCGCTCCAGGTCAGCTCCGGCCTGCCGAGAAGCCCGCCGAAGAAGCGCATATTGAGCGTCTCGAAGACCTCTTCCAGGTTGTAGTAACGACCCTCCGGCCCGATGAAGCGCTTGCTGCCGCGGGTGTGGCGAATCAGCTCTGTTTGCCGCGTTACTGCTGCGGAAGAAGCAAACCTCTTGTACCGCATATTGTGCGTCGCGTCGATTGGCTTCTTGTAAAGCTTGGCCAGCAGAATGTGCGCAATGGCGCGCAGCACCGGCTCCGGCGCGCCTTCAAGAAGATCCGAGAGACTCACAAAGATCTGCCCGTCGCGCAGACGAATGGTGGTGTTCAGCGAGGTAAATCGCCGGAAGCGGACAGAGATGGGAGGCATCGGAGCGCGCGGCCGCAGAGCACGGTATTCTTCCTGAAACATGGGGACAAAATCGGCGGGCACGGCAATTTCCAGCTTACCAGGGGGCAGGGGCAGGGATCAGTCGTTAAGATGGCGAGAATTGCAAGTCCGTTGTCATCAGCATCTGACCACGACTCACTCGCCACAACTCACTAACGACTTCACTCATCACTGTCCTTCATTCCTTCGGCTCTGCACGATCCTGTCCGCGCTCGTCTTTGTGCAGGTCGAAGTACTCCGTTTGTTCTGACAACAGACGCTTGGCCTGGTCGGCCAGATCCTCTTCGCTCTCGATGGCTTCCTTCCGGGCAAGATCGAATCCCGGCTCACCCGGAAGCGCTTTCAGGATGCCCAGCCACCGGCTGGTCTCCTCCGTCAGCGCCTTCAGCGATTTGCGGATATCCGCGTGGCGATCGGAGAACGTATCAAGGTTCGAGCCGAATTCGTCCATCAGCGCCGTCAGGTCTTGCAGTTCTTCATCCAGCCGCTTGGTTCGGCCGATGGATACCTTTCGGTTGGTGAGGCTCTTGATGGTCTCCGTGTGCTCCCCGACGAACTTCCGGTAGAGATCCAGACGCCCATTCGGATCGATGCCGGCCTCGCGAATCTGCTCAACCTGTGCCTCGGTCAGCGGTTCGGGCTTTTCCTTCTGCGCAACGCACGCTCCCAAACCCAGCCAAATCAGAAGCGGCGCAATCAGGAAAGCGGAACGCATCGTCGATACCACCCCAGCGTTCTTCATTGAACCACACCAGAGGCCCACTCTGAAACGCAAACGAAAAGCGAGGCCGCATTGCGCCTCGCTTCTTTTCAACCTGTCTTCGATTCGGCTTCCGCTTATTTCCGGAAGACCTGCAGCATCGCCTCATCCTGGGCCTTGTTCACCTGTGCCAGCGTTTCGGCAACCAGCGGGCGGTCTTCCAAACTGCTGTTGTGCAGCATCTCATTCAGGCGAAATGCGGTATGGCGCAGCAGAATCTGGGCGTTCTTCAAACGCTTGTTATCGTCCGACATGGATAAATGGATCTTGTGCGCCAGGTCCTGAACCTGCTTCAGAAGGGTGTGCGCCTTGTCATCTTCACCGCTTGCGTACTGCTTTACGCTGACTTCCGTCATCTCGTGCAGCAGTTCGGCGTAGAGAAAGCACTGTTCCCTGGGCTGGGCCTGGAGGATCTTGGCTTCCAAGGCATTAATACTGTCTTGATCGAAGGGTTTCTCGTCGGGATTGGACGCGCGCAGGGGTACGGCGCCGACCAGGACGAGAGCGAATGCGGCCAACAAAACTTTGAACTGCATGGAGAGACCTCCGCAGCTGCTGGCTAACCTTAAGCCGGAACTATAGGAGCAAAACAAGGAATGTGCAAGCGGAATCGCGTCCGCTTTCACGTCCTCGCTTCGAACCGTGTATATAGCTGGTTACTTAGGTCCATAACCTGGTAACCGAACGTTTGCGTGGGGGAGGGGTTATGTCTCGGGGTTCAGGGTTTCGCGCCCAGAACCTTGAGGCGCTGCCGTGCTTGCCATTCCTGGTCTGGAAACTTTCCGGCGGCGGCGTCGAGGAAGTGTTGGTAGTACGTCGTCGCTTGCCCCCTTTGATGTAGCTTGTCGTACGCGGTTGCCCAAAGAAAATAAGTAGATGCGACTTCAGGCAAATACTTTGATCGCATCGTAAGCGCGTGCAGAGTAACCTGCGGTTGGTCGGTTCGCGAGGCCGCAAAGGCCAACCCGCTCCAGCCATCCCCGCTCTCCGGGTCGACTTCCGTCAGCCTGGAAAACGCCTTGAATGCCTCGGGGTAAAGCTGCTCGCGAATCAGGTCCTGGCCGTGGCCGAGCAGAACCGTCGCGTCGTTGGGCGTTTTTGTCAGCAATTCCACATAAAGCTTGTCCGATCCGGCATAATCGCCTGCGTCCGCCAAGACCGCGGCAAGCATGCGTGCAATGGCGGTATCGTCGGCGTGATCGGCGTGCATCTTCTGCAAGAGAGGAAGCGCTTCTGCCTTGTCCTGTGCCGCCAGCACCATCGCGAGTTGCGCGTTCAGCGCCGGGTCCTCCGGCGACTGCTTCAGCGCCCCGCGCAGCACGTCTTCCGCCTCTGCGTAGCGCTTCTGCGCGATCAGTACGTGGGCCATCCCGGTCAACGCCGGTGCTGAGTTCGGGTCTTTGCTCAGCACGCGCCGGTAGGCAGCTTCCGCAGCCGGGTTCTCGCCCGCATCCTCGGCGATGCGCGCAGCCAGCAACCCGTCCTCGGTGCTTTCCGGCGACAGCTTGAGGGCCTCGAGCAAATCGTTTGAAGCCTCGGCCGAATTGTGATCGTTCGCGTCGATACGCGCCAGGGCCCGCCACGCGCGGGCTTTCATCGCCCCGCCTGCATCCCCCGGATTGAGCTGCGTAGCTTGCGCCAACTCGGGTCGCGCATCTTCCGCTTTGCCGACGCGCGCCAGCAGCAGTCCCAGCGAAACATGGGCCTTGAACGATTGCGGATCCGTGTTGATGGACCGCCGGTAGAGCCCTTCTGCGTCGGCGGTCCTGTTTTCTGCATCCGCCGCATAGCCCGCGTCAAACAGCGCTCGTCCGTCTTCAGGATGGTCTTTCAGCCACGCGTCCAGCTTGACCGAGGCCGTCTTCCAATCCGACTTCGCGAGTGCCGCCTCCGCTTCGACAACCTCCGGGGCCGGCTGCTCCGCTTCCGCCGCCTTGCCCGGCTGCACCCCCTGCGCTGCCGGCTCTTGAGCGTTCGCGACCGTAAGGGCCGCCAGAAAAACGAAGAAAACAACGCGAAGATGCACGGAACCTCTCAGGATCAGTGTAATTGGGGAAGCAGTTAGCCCAAGACGGCCGAAGTCTATGCGTTGGACTGCTGGTTCAGCCGAAAAGCAAACCCGGATTTCCGCAGGACGCCGCAGATTGCCCTGTCTTAACCGTCACTTAGTTGAAGTGGGAATCCAGTAATCCAGTAAAGACCTGGGATGTCGATGGTGGCCCTCGCCGTCGAGCATCCCAGCGTTCTGGTCATCTTTTCGCCGCAGGCATCTCGGCTTTGATGCGAGGGCATCGAAGGCCCAGGAGAAAAATCATGACGCCTGATCGCACCTCGAATCCGTCCACTGGGTCGTCAACGTTCCCCGATCGTGCCACCGAAAACCCAGCCAAGCCGGCGAACACCGACGAGCAGAGCGAAAATCGTGCTGAACGCACCGCCGATCGCCTTGCGCATAAGGGAGCTAAAGACGAGCAGGACTTCGACCGCGACAACAACAAGCCGTTTTCGAAGTAATTCCGCTGTATTTGTTTCCAAAAGAGCGGGACGTCGAGCAAGCAATTACGTACAGGCGCAAGGGCCGTGATTTCAAATGGATCGCGGTCCTTGCCTCAACTCTTACATGGAATTTTCCGTCGAATATCCACATCGCCTATCCACAACTTTCACACAACTCCACTTCCCAAATTCGCATCTTATAAGAAGCTGTTTGTTTGCTTCCTTTAGCGCGGAGGTGCGCTTATGCCTTACGCCACCATGCAACATATTCCTCTTCGTTCCGCATTCCTCTGCCAGGACTGCAACTCAGTAGGGAATAACGTACATCACTGCCCGGCCTGCACGTCGACCGCGCTGCTCAGCCTTGAATGTGTGCTCGACCGCAAGCCCGTACGCAGCGAAAAGCTCGAGCTGACCTACGAATTTCCGATCCCTTCGATTGCGCTTACGGCGAAGGTCGCTTGATCCGTGCCAACGAGTCGTCACTGAATCGCTGCGCTCACGGCCTGCGGCGAAAACACCTATAATAAAGAATGGACGGTTGCGCTCTGATGCCTCCTGAGGGCACAGAGCGACCCCGGACAAGTTTCTCCAGCGCATCTCCACAGCATCCTCAGACCTCTGCGACAACCGCGCGAATACGCCCGGCTGGGACGCTCTCGCCTCGAGGAATGGCTGCGGCGCGCGCTGGTTGCGGGTGCTCTTTCGTTGAACGATGCCATCATCATCCGCGGTGCGCGGACTCATAATCTGAAGAACATCTCCTGCGACATTCCTCACGGGAAGCTGACCGTCGTCAGTGGTGTTTCGGGCTCGGGCAAATCCTCGCTCGCTTTCGACACGATCTACGCCGAGGGGCAGCGCCGCTACGTCGAATCGCTCTCTTCCTATGCCCGCCAGTTTCTGGAGCGCATCGAGAAGCCCGATGTCGACCTGATCGATGGTCTGGCGCCCGCGATTGCCATCAAGCAGAAGAACACCACGCGCAATCCGCGCTCGACAGTAGCCACGGCAACCGAAATCTACGATTACCTGCGGCTTCTTTACGCGCGCTGTGGAGAAGTCCATTGCATTTACTGCGATGGGCTCGTCAAGCGGGACTCTATCGATGAACTCGCCGCGGATGTCCTGGCTCTCGGTGAGGGCACACGGCTCCAGGTGCTCTTTCCTGTTGCCGTCTCGACACCAGCCGAACCTGCTGCCGCAACGGAGACCAAACCCGCGCGCAAGGCCCGAACCGGTAAGAGCAAAACCACCACCCTGACAGCCGACTCGTTGCACGCCGAGACCCTGAAGGCCCGGCTCGCGGAGCTTCGTGCCGCGGGATTCAATCGTCTTTACCAGCAGGGCAAGATCGTCGAGTTCTCCAACCCCGAAAGCCTCCTCGATCTCGATTTCACGCTGCCGGTTTTCGTTCTTCTCGATCGCATTGTCGTCAACGATGAAAATCGCGCGCGCATCGTCGACGCGGCCGAAGTGGCTTATCGCCAGGCCGGTGAGGTGCTGTTCGAAGAGGTTCTTCGACCCTCGGAAGATGGCGCCGCATCTGCGCAGCCGCGCCGGCTTCGCTTCTCCGCAGCCTACGAGTGCAAAACCTGCCATCGCCCCGGCAAGGAGCCCGAGCCGCGACTCTTCAGCTTCAACAATCCCTTCGGTGCGTGCCCGCGTTGCCAGGGCTTTGGCAACACCGTCGACTTCGACTTGAACCTGGTCATCCCCGACAAGACACTTTCGCTGGCAGACGGCGCCATCGATCCGTGGAATCGGCCCAAATACCGTTCCTGGTATACCGATCTCAAAAAGCAGTCGTCTGCGCTCGGCGTTCCACTCGACGTTCCCTGGCGGGAGCTTCCCGAGAACGTTCGCGAGATCGTTCTGCGCGGAAAGGGAAGTTTCGAAGGCGTCTTCGGCTTCTTTGCGCAGATGGAGCGCAAGAAGTACAAGCTGCATGTGCGCGTGATGCTGAGCAAATACCGCGGCTATGCCGAGTGCCCCGACTGTCGCGGGCAGCGCCTTCGCGCCGAGGCTCGCGCGGTTCGCATCAACGGCAGGAACATCTGCCAGGCAACGGCGCTCACCATTGCGCACGCCAAGGAGTTCTTCTCCGCACTGCAGCTATCGCCGATTCAGGAAGAGATCGCCGGGCCGATCCTCGAAGAGGTCCGCGCCCGCCTCACCTTCCTCGACGCGGTTGGTCTCGAATACCTCACGCTCGATCGGCTCGCTTCAACCCTCTCGGGCGGCGAGGCGCAGCGCATTCAGCTTGCTACGTCGCTTGGCTCCCGTCTCGTCGGTGCCCTGTATGTTCTCGACGAGCCCTCCATCGGCCTGCATACGCGTGATACTGCGCGCCTCATCCACATCCTCGAAGAGCTGCGCGACCTCGGAAACACCATCCTCGTCGTTGAGCACGATCCCGATGTTTTGCGCGCCGCGGACCATCTGCTCGACCTCGGGCCCGGCGCGGGTGAATTCGGCGGCAAGCTGCTTGCGGAAGGCATCCTCGCGGAGATCGAAGCCAATCCCAACTCACTGACGGGTCGTTATCTCTCCGGACAGATCGCGATTCCAGTTCCCACGCGTCGCCGTGCGCCGGGGCGCGAAAAGCTTGTCCTGAAGGGCGCTGAGATCAACAACCTGCACGGCCTGAATGTCGAGATCCCGTTAGGGCTTCTCGTCGCCATTACCGGTGTCTCCGGTTCCGGAAAATCAACGCTCATTCACCAGGTGCTTTACCGTGCCGTGGCACGTGCGCTCGGTCAGAGCGACGGCTCCGACCCGACCGGTCTCTTCAAATCGCTTGCGGGGGCCGAGCGCCTCAACGATGTCGTTCTGGTGGATCAGACGCCCATCGGCCGCACGCCGCGCTCGAATCCCATCACCTACATCAAGGCGTTCGATCTCGTCCGCGAGCTGTTCGCTTCGCAGCCTGAAGCCAAGCGTCTCTCGCTTACGCCCGGCCACTTTTCCTTCAACGTTCCCGGCGGTCGCTGCAATACCTGCGAGGGCGACGGCACCGTCACCGTCGAAATGCAGTTTCTTGCCGACGTCGAACTCCCTTGCGAGGACTGCAACGGCACACGCTACCAGGCCAAAGTGCTTCAGGTGCAGTACAAGGGAAAGAATATTCACGAGGTCCTCGGCCTCACCGTGAAAGAAGCGCTGCGCTTCTTCGTGGGCCAGACCAAACTTCTCGAAAAGCTCGCAGTGCTCGAGGAGATCGGACTTGGCTATCTGCGGCTTGGCCAATCGGCCACAACTCTCTCCGGTGGGGAGGCCCAGCGCATCAAGCTCGCAGCGCATCTGGCGCAGGTACGCGCCGCCAACGCCACGGCCAAGCCCTCACAGGCCAGTCGCGTGCTCTACATCCTCGACGAGCCGACAACCGGCCTGCACTTCGATGATGTCTCGAAGCTCCTGACTGCTTTTCGCAAACTCATCGACGGCGGCGGGTCGCTCATCGTCATCGAGCACAATCTCGATGTCATCAAATCGGCGGACTGGGTGATCGATCTCGGCCCCGAAGGCGGAGAAGGCGGCGGTCACATCGTTGTCGAGGGCACGCCGGAAGATGTGGCCGCGAATCTTCACTCGCATACTGGACACTGGCTGCAGAGGGTGCTCTAGCGATCTTTTATGTAACGTCGAGTTGCGAGAAGCACCAACCTTCGCCGTGCAGCCAGCAACTTTCCTCTGCTCTGTGCGCATCGCGGCGCATGGAGCGAACCGGCCTGCCGCGGTCTCGCTCCAGTGCTTCTGCAAGGCGCCGGCTCACCTCTTCATCGCGTGCACCTGCGAAGGGAATAAACTGCGCGCCGTACTCGAGCCGGGCCGCAAACCAGTTCGCATTCGCCCGCCGCAGGCACGCCATGGCCCCGGGCCCGGTGTCCGACGTCAGCGGAAACACTAGCCGGCCTTCCACCCTCACTGCCTCTAACCACGACGGCAGTGGGTAGGTCGCTCCCGCGCTCACCACGACGGCATCGACAGGCTCCCAACCCTCTTGTGCTCCGTCCCCCTGGATGACGGTCACCTGCGGCCAGGGAGCCAGCGCCGCACGGGCCCGCTCCGCGATCCCTGGATCGATCTCGACGGCCGTCACGCGTCCGCCCGGTCCCACAACCTCGGCCAGAATCGCCGTGTAGTAGCCCGTCCCGCAGCCGAGGTGGAGAACACTGTCCCCCGATTTCAGATCGAGCCAGTCAATGAACTCCGCCCACAAGCTGGGCTGTCCGTTGTTGATGCCCTTCGACTCATCGAGCGCAATCAGCACGTTGAAATAGAGATGCCGCGGGTCTCCGTCGTCGACTACCCGATTGTTGTTGTCGGCCATCACCAGCCACGGCCCCGGTCCGACGAACCTCTCGCGTGGTACTGTCGCGAACGCCTCCACAACCGCGGCAGATCGCATGTGCGCCATTTCGCGGAGTTGCTCGGCGTAGCGTCGTCGCGCCGCTTCGATCGAATCGCTCATGGCTAAATCTGGCATTCCGTCTGTCCTGAATTTCGATGCAAGTCAGCGCAGGGAAGCGCAACCAGCATAATGGCAAACAGACACCTGGGTTGTGATATCGGACCAGCAGTTGCCATGCGCCAAGCCGATTGGTTAGAAAGGAGGGGACATTGTCCGGCATTTCCTCGGTTCGGTGTTCTCTGAATCGGCTGCTCTCAACCCTCCATTCGCAAACGGAAGCGGGTACTCATTGGCGATCTCGGTAGGTCCTATCGGCACTGGCAGCAAAGGCGGTCACGATGAGGAGCTCGAAGCCCCTATCATTCCGCACGGCCGTCTCATCCCGTTCCTGGTCGTCACGCCGCTCTTTTTCCTTTGGGCCATCCCCAACAACCTTACCGACTTCCTGATACGCCAGTTCATGAAGTCGTTTGAGATCAACCGGTCCGGCGCTGCCGAACTCCAAATCGGTATCTTCATCGGCTACTTCCTCATGGCCGTTCCCGCCGGACAGATCATGCGGGTATTCGGCTACAAGGCCGGCCTGCTGACGGGGCTTGTTCTTCTCGGCACGGGATGCTGGCTCTTTCTGCCTGCGGCGCGCGCCGACCTCTACCTGTTCTTTGTCGCCGCTCAGTTTGTCATCGGTTGCGGGCTCTCGTTTCTCGAAACGGGCGCCAACTCGTTCATCGCACAGCTCGGCCCGACCGCCTCCAGCGAGCGACGCCTGAATCTTTCCCAGGCCTTCAACCCGCTCGGATCCATCACGGCCGGCCTGGTTGGCACCGTCTTCATCTTTTCCGGAATCGAGCTGAACGGCGCCGAAACCGCGGCTCGCCGCGCCGCGGGGACCATGCAGGCCTATCTGCATTCGGAAACCATGCGTGTGGTGCCCACCTATCTCATCCTTGGCTCGGTAGCTTTGCTGTGGGCGCTGATGGTGCTCGTCACCAAATTCCCCGATACTGCCCGCGAGGACGTCTCGCGCGAGGACGCAGGCCCGCCAAGGCACGTCAGCCTGATGCAGCGGCATTTCCTGCTCGCCATCGTTGCGCAGTTCCTGTACGTGGGCGCGCAGGTCGGAACCTGGAGCTACTTCATCCTGTATGTCCGCTCCGCCACTGGCGTGGGCGATAAGACCGCCGGTTACATGCTTACCGGAACACTCGCCGCCTTTGCGGTAGGCCGCTTCAGCTCCGCGTGGCTCATGAAACACTTTCACGCACGCAGCCTGCTTGGCGTCTACTCGGTGGTTAATGTTGTGCTCGGTCTGATCGCTGTTATCCATCCGGGATGGGTCGGCGCCATGTGCCTGCTCACCACCAGCCTCTTCATGTCCATCATGTTCCCGACGATCTTCGCGCTCGGTCTGAAAGGCATGGGCGATAAAACCAAGACCGCCGGTTCGCTGCTGGTCATGGCGATCCTCGGTGGCGCAGCTCTGACAAAGATCATGGGCGCGCTCGCCGATTCGAGCGGCCTCCAGGCAGCCTACATGGTTCCAGTCGTTTGCTTCGCCGCCGTCGCCCTCTACGCGTGGTTCGGCGGCGAGCACACGCCGCCCGAATCCGCGGCCGAAGAGACAATCTCCGCCCGCGGATAGCTCGATCGCCTTGATGTCTGAGGCGGAGCGCCGTGGCTTTGTGGGCTAGTTCTTGAAAAAGTCCGACATCGGCGCCGCATCCCTGGCGTCGCCCGGACAAGTCGACAGGTTCATCGCAGCGCACACCGTCTTCAGCACGTTCTGGTTGTGATAGGTGGTGTGCGACCGATATCCCTCCTTTACCTGCGGACCGATCAACATCACTGCGGTTCTCCCTCCGCATCCGGTCGACTTACCGGACGAGCAGCGATCGTCGTTGAGCGCGCCTTCATCCCAAATGACGAAAAGGAGCCCGTCGCCGCCAGATTTGAACTCAGGCCGCGACAGAATCGATGGAACATTGTCCTGCATCCACTGGTCCGCTTCCTGGAGCGTGCCGTTGTGCCCATCGTGGTCGACGTCAGGCGTGATGTACGCAAAATTCACTTTGCGTCCATTGTTGACATCCGACTCCATATCGGGGAAGGGAACGCTGTTGATCGCCTGCCCTGTGCTTGGGCACGCGTCCTTGAAATCGATGAGTGGATTGTGGCGGCGATAGTATTTATTCCCGTCGCCACCGTAGAGCCCCTGAAAGCCGGCGTATGGCAGGTTCTGCTGATACGATCTCCACCCGTACCCTCGCTTCAGGAGTTCGCGCACCAGGTTGTCTTCAGGGTGATCGCATGAAGTTGTATTTTCGTCCGACGTGATCTCTGCGCCCGCGACGAAATACATCAATGTCGAAAGCGAGCCATGCCTGTTGGAGTAGAACTGCTCGGCCAACCCGTACTTATCTATCAACTGGTTGTAGTAAGGCATTCGTGGATTGTTCACGACTTCTTCATAACTGTGATTTTCCTCTGCGAGAATCCAGACATGAGAGGATCGCGGTACGTCCTGGGCTATGGAAATGTGGGTGATGGAAAGTAGTGCAGCAAGACACACAAATATTTTCGGCATGGCGGGGGAACCATCCTTGATGGATTTTGCGTACGGCTCATTGCGAGCCTGCCCGCATTAAACCCACGCCCCATTTACGCAAAAATGATGCACGGTTAAATTGGCGATAATCTTGCGGTCGCAGGATGACCAACTAGATTCGCTGGTGCCCGCGCACCGCCGCGCACGCAAGGTGCAGAATTACTCGGCAACGACGGGATTGATGAGGTTGCCCAACCCTTCGACCGTCACCGTCACCGTTTCTCCCGGCCGCAGCCAGCGCTTCGGGGTTCGCCCCAGGCCGACTCCCGGCGGGGTACCGGTGGAGACAATATCCCCGGGCAGCAGTGGTGTGATCGAAGATAGGTATTCGATCAACTCGGGAATCTTGAACACCAGCTCGCGCGTGTTCGAGTCCTGCAACTGCTCGCCGTCGATGCTCAGTCCAATCCTCAGCTGATGCGGATCCGCAATCTCATCCGCGGTCACAATTGCCGGTCCAAGGGGACAAAACGTCGGAAAACATTTTGACATCGACCATTGCGTTGATGAGAACTGCACATCGCGTGCGCTCACATCGTTCACAATCGTGTAGCCATACACATGCTTGCGCCAGTCGTCGGCGGCAATCCTGTATCCGCCGTGACCGATGACGAAAGCAAACTCCGCTTCATAATCCGGTTGGGTCGAGTTCACTGGCAACACAATCGGGTCTCCTGGGCCCACAATCGCTTGCGGTACTTTGAAGAACACGACGGGTGTTTTTGGAAGCTCCATCCCCGACTCTTTCGCGTGGTCGCGATAGTTGAGCCCGATCGCAAAGATGCGCGGCGGGTTGGCGAGCGGCGCGTGCAAACGAACCTTGTCGCGCGGGTAAGACGGGAAAGTAACGCCCGTATCGGGTTCCGTGATGCCGGCGGCAATCACAGCCAGCGTATCGCCATAGCCCGCTGCACTCAAATCCGCGACCAGATTGTCTTCTTCCAGCAGTGCGCCCGGCCGAACCTTGCCGTCCTCCAATGAAAACGAAACCAGCTTCATGAATTTCTCCACTTTCCGATTGAAGTCATATGCTCTCGTTTCTCACGCGGCGGTCCATCCGCCGTCGATCGTGACGATCGATCCCGACACGAATGCGGCTTCGTCGGAAACCAGGTAGCGCACGAGCGATGCAATCTCCTGCGGTTGTCCCAGTCTTCCGATCGGCTGGCGCGCCTTCAGCTCCGAACGGGTCTCTTCCTTGTTATGGGCATGAAACTTGTCGAGATAGCCTTCCACGAAAGGCGTCTCCACCGTGCCCGGGCAGATTGCATTCACGCGCAGTGTTTTCGGATAGTCCACCGCCAGTTGCCGCGTCATGGCGACAACGGATCCCTTGCTTGCACAATACGCAAATCGCTGCCGCACGCCGACAATCCCCGCCACCGAAGCCAGGTTAACGATCGTTCCCAGACGGCCACTTTCTTCGGAACTCGCCAGAAGTAACGGCAAAAACGCGCGTGTCACCAGGTACACGCCGCGGACATTGACATTGAAGATTCGATCGAAATCCTCGGGCTCTGTTACATCGATGGATCCCACATGCCCGATGCCCGCGTTGTTGATCAGTGTGTCGAGGATTCCAACGTGTTTTGCTGCCGCGGCGATCGAATCCACGCTCGTCACGTCCAATGGCAAAGCTTTCGCGGTTGGAAGTGACGCTGCGAGCTTCTCTGCCGCATCTGCGTGAACGTCGGCGATCCATACCGTCGCACCCGCGCGGCAAAGCTCCCTCACGGTTGCCGCCCCAATTCCGCTGGCGCCGCCTGTAACGAGTGCTCGTCTTCCAATCAAAGAGTACGGTTGCGATGAAGAATCTTGCCCAAGGGGTTCGTTGCTCATATACGGTCGCGCCTCTACCACCGGAAGAGGCAGTATAACCCGCGATCCGGCAGGCCTATGACTGAGTCCCTGCCGTCGCGGACCTATGGCTGATCGGAACGATCGCGCTTGTTCGCGCGCGCCCTGAGCATCGGCAGCAGCCAGATCACCGCGGCCATTCCAAATCCAGGAACGAAACCCTGCCAGAATCCGTGATCGTGCATAGAGAAGGCCCGTCCAAAGACAAGTGCGAAAGATAAGTCTTACTTCGCCGTCTCCTTGCCGCTCCGGAACCTGGCAATGATCTCAAGGTAAATCTCCGCTGCTTTGGTAATGACCTCGGGCCGGCCCTCATCAATGGCAGCCAGGTTCACAAGATCGCTGCCAACCCCCAGCGCGCGTGCGCCCGCTTCGAGGAATCCCGCTGCGGTATGATGCGTGACGCCGCCCGTCGGGATCAGCTTGAGTTGCGGAAATGGGGCCAGCAGCGCCTTGAGATAGCTAGCTCCACCCACAGCTGAACAGGGAAAAATCTTCACATAATCCGCACCCGCATCCCAGGCGGTGATCGCTTCGGTCGGCGTCAACGCGCCCGGAATCGACAGCTTGCCGTGCGCCTTGGTGGCAACCACAACCTCTGCATGAAAACTGGGGCTCACCACAAACTCTGCGCCGGCCGCGATCGTGTCTTCTGCCTGCTGGGCCGTCGTCACCGTGCCCGATCCGAGCAGAAGCTCGTCTCCGTACTCGCTCTTCAGCTCCTTGAGCAGATCCACCGCACCGGGAACCGTCATCGTGACTTCAACCACACGGATGCCGCCGGCGAGCATCGCCTGTACCACGGCATGCGCCTGTCCGGCATTGCGCGCACGCAGCACGGGAATCAGCGCTGCGCGTTCGAGTATCTGAGCCGTCGTCTCCATCGCCGTCTTCCTATGATCCTGCTCGATGCCTCAGCGCGCAATACGCGCCGAATCGCCCTTCATTAACCGTTCCACCTCGGCCAGCGTCGCCATGCTGGTGTCGCCCGGCGTGGTCATCGCCAGCGCTCCGTGCGCCACTCCGCACCGCAGTGCCCATTCGATCGGTTTACCCTGCCAGCAGCCCATAAATCAATCCCGAAGCGAAGCTGTCGCCGCCACCAACGCGATCGAGGATGTCGATCTCGTGCTGCGGAACATGCACGATCTTGTCTTCGTAGATCGCGATTGCACCCCACGCGTTGCGGCTTGCGCTCGAGGCCGTTCGCAGCGTGCTGGCGATCAGCTTCAGATTCGGATAGAGCGCAGCGACCTCCCGCAACATCTCCTCATAGGCAGCAATGGGCAATTCCGCGAAATCTTCGGCAACACCCTTCAGCTTCACGCCCAGCATGGCCGAGAAATCCTCTTCGTTACCCAGCAGCACATCGATCTTGTGGACCAACGCGCGATTGACTTCCTGCGCCTTCGTCTTTCCGCCGATGCTCTTCCACAAGCTCTCGCGGTAATTCAAATCGTACGAAACCGGCGTCTGGTGCGAGCGCGCTGCATCCATTGCCTCCGCGGCCACCTGCGCGGTCGAGGCCGAGAGCGCCGCAAAAATCCCACCTGTATGAAACCATCGCGTCCCGTTCGCGTCCCCGAAGATCTGTGTCCAGTCAAAATCGCCGGGGTTGAGCTGGCTCACCGCCGTCAGGCCTCGATCGGAGCAACCTGCCGCTGCGCGCACGCCGAATCCGCGCTCGGTGAAGTTGAGCCCGTTGCGCACCGTACGCCCCACGCCGTCGAACGCAACCCATTTCAAAAGGGAAGTGTCGACTCCGCCCTGCAGCATTAGGTCTTCGACCAGCCTGCCCACGGCGTTATCGGCGAGCGCAGTCGCAATTGCCGTGCGCATGCCAAAGCACCGCCGCAGCCCGCGCGCCACGTTGTACTCGCCGCCGCCTTCCCACACCTGAAAACTGCGCGTTGTGTGGATGCGGTTCTCGCCGGGATCGAGCCGGAGCATGACCTCGCCCAGCGAAAGGCAATCCCAGCGGCGGGGACGATCGGGAACGGTCAATGGTTTCATAAGGTCGGGTTGCGTTCTTAGAGACACTCTATCGCATCGAGCCGGCCGTGCAGGGATGACTCGTAAGAGCAAGTAAATCGCCCTACATGATACTGTTTTGCATTGAAGAAGGGAACGCGGTGTGCGCGCACGCAGGAGCCGCTGCGTCCTTCTTTCGAGGGGATCAAACGTCGGTGAGCTTCGATCTAACGACACGCGTCGCGGTCGTCCTGGGCGGCACAACCGGCCTCGGCCATGCCATCGCTCTGGGTCTCGCCGCGGCTGGAGCCGATGTCATCGCCTCGTCGCGCCGCGCTGATCAGGTGGACCGTGTCGCTGCGGAGATCGAACTTCTCGGAAGGAAGACCTTGCGGGCGACCTGCGATGTAGCGGACCGTGCCTCCATTCAGGCGCTTCACGACGCAGTCATCAGCCGGTTCGGCAAAGTCGACATCCTCGTCAACGCGGCGGGAATCACGCTGAAGAGGCCGGCAATCGATCTTGAAGATTCCGATATCCAGCGCGTCTTCGATACCAACCTCGCCGGAACCCTCCGCGCCTGCCAGGTCTTTGGAGCGACCATGGTTGCAGCCGGCTATGGCCGCATCATTAACATTGCCTCGCTCTCAACATTCGTCAGCTTTCACGAAGTAGCCGCATACTCAGCCAGCAAAGCTGCCGTCGGGTCGCTCACCCGCAGCCTCGCCGTCGAACTCGCGCGCAAAGGCGTCAACGTAAACGCCATCGCCCCCGGCATCTTTCCAACCCCGCTCAATGCAGCCCTGGTGCAGGGAACCGCACGCGGAGAAGAATTGCTCGTGAGAACGCCGATGGGCCGGTTCGGCAACGCCGACGAAGTTGCCGGCGCCGCAGTCTTCCTTGGCTCCGACTCCGCATCGTTCATCACCGGCCAGATCATCACCGTCGACGGCGGCTTTCTCGCCAGCGGCGTCAACCAGTAGTGCAGTGCAAGGTTTTGAGAAGTCCATGAAGATTACGAAAGCCACTGTCAACATAACTTGCCCCGGCCGTAACTTTGTAACGCTTGAAGGTCGAAACGGACGAGGGAATCTACGGCCTTGGGGATGCTACGCTCAATGGCCGCGAGTTAGCCGTTGCAAGTTATCTTCATGATCACATCCTGCCTTGCATCATCGGACGCGATCCGTTCCAGACCGAAGATATCTGGCAGTACTTATATCGCGGCGCTTACTGGCGGCGCGGCCCCGTCACGATGTCGGCAATCGCTGCAGTCGATGTCGCGCTCTGGGACATCAAGGGCAAGGCGCTCAACACGCCGCTTTACAACCTTCTCGGCGGTAAGAGCCGCGACGGAGTGCTCGTCTACGGGCACGCCAACGGCAAAGATACCGACGCAGCCCTCGAAGACGTCGCGCGTCATGTCGAGAAAGGCTTCAAGGCCATCCGCGTGCAAAGCGGCATTCCCGGCCTCGCGTCGACCTACGGCATCGCCAAGGGCGCTGGGCCGCTACGAACCTGCGGAGCGCGGCTTGCCATCCGAGCACGCGTGGTCCTCCGAGCTCTACTTGCGTCACGTTCCCACGCTGTTCGCCAAGGCGCGCGAAGCTTTTGGTGAGGAGCTTCATCTGCTTCACGACTGCCACCATCGTCTGACGCCGATCGAAGCCGGCCGCCTCGGCAAAGAGTTGGAACCGTTTCATCTCTTCTGGATGGAAGATCCCACCCCAGCCGAATTGCAGGAAGGCTTTAAGCTCATTCGCGAACACACAACAACGCCGATCGCTGTCGGCGAAGTCTTCAATTCCATCTGGGACGCGCATGATCTGATCCGCAATCAATGGATCGACTATTTGCGCATGACCATCGTGCATGGAGGCGGTATCACCCCGTTAAAGAAGACCGCGGATTTAGCGGCGCTTTATCATGTGCGCACTGGATTCCACGGTGCGACCGATCTTTCGCCGGTGACAATGGCTGCAGCTCTGCACTTTGACACGGCAATCCACAACTTCGGCATTCAGGAGTTGATGCCGCACACCGAGCAAACCGATGAGGTCTTCCCGCACCAGTATTCTTTCAAAGACGGCATGATGTTTCCCGGGGAGGGTCCCGGTCTTGGTGTTGATCTGGATGAGAAGTTGGCGGCGCAGATATCCCTATCAGCGGGCCTATCTCCCCATCAACCGAAAGCTCGACGGAACTTTAACGGACTGGTAGTTCGACGGTCGCTGAACTCTCAAGGAGGGAACGAAGTGAGCGGGAAACTGCGCATGGGCATGGTTGGCGGCGGTCCGGGAGCTTTTATCGGCCCCGTACACAAGATGGCCGCGGAACTCGACGGCAAAATTGAGATGGTAGCGGGCGCGTTTTCGCAATCGCCTGAGCGTTCGCGCGCCGCAGGAGAGGCTTTCGGCATCGACCCCACGCGCGCCTACGCGAGTTACTCCGAAATGTTCGACAAGGAACGTCAACGTGCCGATGCCATCGACCTTGTCGTCATCGCGACGCCGAACCATCTTCACCTTCCGGTCGCGGAGGCCGCACTGGCCGCGGGCTTCGCCGTAATGAGCGACAAGCCCGCCACGGCAACGTACGACGAAGTGCTCAAGTTGGAAGACATCGTCGCGAAGGCCGCATTGCCTTACGCTCTTACGCACACCTACGCGGGATATAGCCTCGTTCGCGAAGCGCGCTCGATGTGTGCGGAAGGCAAACTCGGCAAAATCCGCAAGGTCGCCGTTGAGTATCTGCAAGGCTGGTTAAGCAAACCGCTCGAGACATCTGGGCAAAAGCAGGCATCGTGGCGCTCCGATCCTGCATTCAACGGCCCGGGCGGCGCCATCGGAGACATCGGGACCCACGCATTTCATCTTCTCGAATACGTCACGGGCCTCGATGTCGTCGAACTGAACGCCGCGCTGCGCTCCGTTGTTCCCGGCCGCAAGGTCGACGACGACTGCAATGCCCTGCTTCGCATGCAGGATGGTGCAAGTGGAACGCTGATGGCATCGCAAGTGGCCGCCGGAGAACGCAACGGTCTTCGCCTGCGTGTCTATGGCGAAAAGGGCTCGCTCGAATGGCATCAGGAGGATCCCAATCGTCTCGGCGTGAAATGGCTTGACGGACCGGAAGAGATTTATCACGCTTCGGGCGGCTATCTCGGCGCAGATGCTCTCAGAGTAACTCGCTTACCCGGCGGACATCCTGAAGGATACATCGAAGCGTTTGCCGTTCTCTACCGCGAGTTTGCTGATGCCGTCACCGCGTGGAAGGCCACAGGCACTTATACGCCGCCCTCGACGCTGCCTGCCATCCGAGCCGGCGTTCGCGGCATGCGCTTCATCGAACGCGCTATTGAGAGCAACAAAACCGAAAGCTGGGTCAAGTTCTGACGCAAGCATTCCATCATCGAGGAGACATATGAAAACCATTAAAGGTCCCGGAATCTTTCTTGCCCAGTTTGCATCGAACGACGCGCCATTTAATACCCTCGCCGGTATGGCCAAATGGGCCGCGGGGCTCGGATTCGTCGGCGTGCAGATTCCCAGTTGGGATGGAAGGCTGTTCGATCTCAAGCGCGCCGCCGAAAGCCAGGCTTACTGCGACGAGATCCTCGGTGTTGTCAAACAGGCGGGCCTGCAAGTTACCGAGTTATCGACCCACTTACAAGGCCAGCTAGTCGCTACGCACCCAGCCTATGACACCGCGTTTGCCGACTTCGCTCCAGCGGAGTTAGCGAACGATGCCAAGGGCCGCCAGGCGTGGGCTGTTGAGCAACTGCGCTTCGCGGCCAAAGCTAGCCAGCGCATGGGGCTGACTGCGCATGCAACTTTCTCCGGAGCGCTTGCGTGGCCGTTTTTTTATCCTTGGCCGCAGCGGCCGGCAGGCTTAATTGATGCGGCGTTTGAAGAACTGGGAAAGCGCTGGCTGCCCATTCTGAATGCGTTTGACGAGGCAGGCGTCGACGCCTGCTTTGAACTGCACCCCGGCGAGGACCTGCACGACGGAGTGACTTTCGAGCGCTTTCTGGCTGCCGTCAACAATCACAAGCGGGCCAACATTCTCTACGACCCAAGCCACATGATCTTGCAGCAGATGGATTATCTCGGCTTTATCGACACCTATCATGACCGCATCCGGGCATTTCACGTGAAAGATGCCGAGTATCGCCCCAGCGCGCGGAGTGGTGTCTACGGCGGTTATCAGGATTGGATCGATCGCGCCGGCCGCTTCCGCTCGCTTGGCGATGGCCAAATCGATTTCAGTGCGATCTTTTCGAAGATGGCGCAGTATGACTATCCCGGTTGGGCCGTGCTTGAATGGGAATGCTGCCTTAAACACCCCGAAGCCGGCGCCGCGGAAGGCGCGAAGTTTATCAAAGAAAAAATCATTCGCGTTACCGATCGTGCCTTCGACGACTTCGCCGGGGGTGGCGCAGATACTGAAAAGAACAAGCGAATTCTGGGATTGAGTTAGAGCGCAGCTGAGTTATAGGAACCCCTGGCAACCTACATGGGTTGCCAGGTCATTTCAACGCGCACAGGTATCTCATTCTTGATGGGGATCGTCAGAAACGACGGCGGATCGATTTTGAAGTCCGAACACGTCGCCGGAACCGTTCCTGAAATCTGAACCTCTTTGCCGTTCACAGTTTCCTGAAAGGGCACATGGCTGTAGTGCGCGCTCTGTCCCGCGAACTGCACGTCGAGATCCGCATAAATGGTTCCCGATGCAGTATTCGCTTCGGGCAAATGCGTGCGCACGACGACCATCGGGAACTGCGCGCCGCGCGTCACCTGGATCATATGCAGGTCACGATTGGTGTCGCCCGAATCGAATGTGTTGACCGGCGCCGCAATCAGAAAATCGCAGCCCGCGCTCTGGCAGCTGCCTTTTCCTTTTGCCGCATGACTAGTCCCATCGACCTGGTGCATCGGGTGCGACATATGATAGGTCAGCGTCGATTTCGCGAGCACCCACTGGGTCGTTGTTTGAGCCATGGCCGGCGTGGTGAGCAGCATTGCCGTCGCAGACAACAAAAGCAAACGGCTCATTGCTTCTCCCAGAACTTCAAGTGTATCGGCCACGAGACCGCAACAATTGCAACCGCATAAGCCGAAACGGTTGCCACAGCAACGGGCCCATGTGCGGATGCAATGCCGTGCACCTTTTCTCCCGCGTTCTCTTGCTTGTAAGCCATCGCGCCAAGAATCGGCGTGGCGATCATGCCGGGGCCATGGATAAAGGCGAGCGCCTCATGCCAGCGGATAGCGCCGCGCTTCTGAGTGCCGGGCACCTTGGGCGCAAAGATGGCATACGCAGCAGTCGTGAAATACATGCCCGCCGTGACCCCGCCGAGAGCCGCATGAAAGTCGAGGTTCGCCTGGCTTGGCTCGCGAATCACCTCGCCATTCCTGCCTTTTGCCTTGGCCATGGGACCTGTGATCAACGTTGCAGCCATCGGGATCAGCGTGAATGCGCCGAGTTTCTGATGGACCTTCAGCATGTGCGTGCGCTTGTCGAGCAGTGCCTGCAAATGCGGATCGCTCTGCGTCTGCTTGTTGCTGAACCCAAGATCGCCCAGTGATGGCGCATTGCTTGGATTTGCCTGACCGTTGGCTGGGTTTTGCTGTTGCGGAGTCTGCTGATTCTGACTCGAAGATTGCGCCTGGGGGGAGGGCAATGCCGGAAGGTCCGCGTTGTCGCCCGCAGGCGAACCCTCAACGATCGCAGCGCTCTGCATTGCGCTTTCCGATTGTGCAGAACAAGGACACGAAGCCATCGACGCGCCGGCAACGAGAATCCACGGGTAAAAGCAGGCGTACAGCAACCTCGGCTGCCTCAATGCTCTCAATTCCTCTCAACGCCGAAGTTGCCCGGACTCGTGGCGCCGGCGTTTCGCCCTTGCTCAATTTCCCTGCAGTTTCGACGCACCGCACGGAGTTTCGTCGTTCTCGATCAATCCCACTATAGCCGTGGCCGCAAAGCGTTTCCGGATGAACTTTCTGTCATCTTGTGGTTGAGCGACGCATCTCTCATTTCGATCCGCTCCGTCGACTGCGTGGCTTGGCAGAGATCGTCGTCAGTCGTCCGGTTACCGCATAACTGCGCCGTTCCACCGGACTCGAAAGCACAAGACTCGTCACGGGATTTCCATACGGCAAGAGCGCCTCAATCAGCGCTTCCAGATCATTCATCGAGGTCGTCGTAACTTTCAGCAGGAAATCATCGCCTCCGGTCAGGTGATGGCATTCGCGTACCTCTTCGAGCCGCCGCACGTACTCGAGAAAGCGGTGATAGTGCTGCCCGTGGCAGCTCATGCGAATGAACGCCATCACGCCAAGCCCCAAAGCTTCGCGATCGATCTCCACCGTAAATCCGCGCAGAATCCCGGTCTCCTCCATCTGCTTCAGGCGTTCCGCGGTAGCCGTCGCTGAAAGACCGATGCGCCGGCTCAGTTCAGCCAGGGACAAACGCGCGTTGGCCTGCAATTCGTGGAGCAGCGCCTTGCCGTAGATATCCAGGAGTACCGTTGAATCCATCGTCATAGGACATCATCATAGTGGAATCATCCAAAAATCGCACCAGACAAATGGGAATACAGCTGTACGGGTACGATCCTTCCACCTACGATTCTTCTCATGGAGACTCTGTTCCTCGACG
The DNA here is from genome assembly GCA_963846095.1 of uncultured Acidobacteriaceae bacterium. Taxonomy (GTDB): domain Bacteria; phylum Acidobacteriota; class Terriglobia; order Terriglobales; family Acidobacteriaceae; genus Telmatobacter. Next base: position 442,987 of record CAWJUW010000016.1, on the reverse strand, counting down.
GCCAGTCACTCTCTCTCCCACAGATCGAATCGGTTGCGTTTCATCTGCAGCCGGTTGCGCTTGCTCCGGAAGCCAGGCAGCGCATTGCGCAGAGCCGCAGGCTGATCGAAGACATCCTCGGCGCCGGCCAGACGGTTTATGGCGTGAACACGGGGTTTGGCAAGCTGTCCGATGTCCGCATCCCTGACGGCAGTCTTGCTCAGTTGCAAACCAATCTCGTCCGCAGCCACGCCGGTGGTGTCGGTCAAGCTCTTTCCGAGGCCGAATCGCGCGCCATGCTCCTGCTGCGCGCCAACGTTCTGGCAAAAGGTTTCAGTGGTTGCCGCGTAGCACTGGTAGAACTGCTCATCGCACTCTTGAATGCCCGCGTGCATCCGGTCATTCCTGAAAAGGGTTCAGTTGGAGCCAGCGGCGACCTTGCTCCGCTGGCGCATCTCGCCCTCGTTGTCATCGGCGAAGGCGAAGCCTTCTATCATGGGGAGCGCATCCCCGGGGGCGAAGCGCTCAGCCGTGCGGGCTTGCAGCCTCTGCCTCTCGCCGCTAAAGAAGGTCTGGCGCTCCTGAATGGAACCCAGGCCATGACCGCAGTTGGAGCCCTTGCCATTGCGCGCGGCCTGCGCGTTGCGCATCTTGCCGATGCCTCTGGCGCGATGTCGCTCGAAGCACTCATGGGAACGCCCGCGGCCTTCGATGCCCGCATCCATGAAGCTCGGCCGCATTCCGGACAGAAAGCGTCGGCTCAGCACCTGCTTGAACTTCTCGAAGGGTCTGAGATTCGCGAGGCGCATCGCGAACACGACTCCCGCGTGCAGGATGCGTATTGTCTTCGCTGCATGCCGCAAGTGCACGGCGCCGTGCGCGGTGCTCTCGAGCATGTGCGGTCCATCCTTGAAGTGGAGTCTGGGTCTGCCACCGACAATCCGCTGGTGTTTCCCGCGTCCGACTCATCTGAAGAGGGCAGCGTACTTTCCGGCGGCAATTTTCATGGCGCGCCTCTTTCGTATGCCTTCGACTATGCCGCCATCGCGCTTACAGATCTGGCCGGCATCACCGAACGCCGCATCGATCGCCTCCTCAATCCCGACATCAACGAAGGTCTGCCCGCATTTCTTTCTCCGGACCCCGGTCTCTCTTCGGGCTTCATGATCGCGCAGATCGCTGCGGCCGCGCTCATCAACGAGTGCCAGGTACTTTCGCATCCTTCTTCCACGGGAAGCATTCCCACCAGCGGCGGAAAAGAAGATCACGTCTCCATGGGGATGACCGGCGCGCTCAAGCTGCGCCAGATTGTCGAACACGCCGAGCGCATCGTCGCCATCGAACTGATGTGTGGTGCGCAAGGCCTGGAGCATCGCAGGCCGCTCAAGTCGGGTAGGGAAGTCGAAGGCGTTTATCGGTCCGTGCGCGCAGTGGTGCCCCGTCTCGAACAGGACCGCGTTCTTGCGTCCGACATCAACGCACTTGCGGCGGCCGTACAGAGCGGCGCATTCAACCACTGGTGCGTCTGAGTTGGAATCAGTGCGCGACTCCGCGCGGGGTTTGCGCTACGGTCGGAGCAGAAGCCGATACTTGAAGCGGAAACTCGGTGGCGCCTGTGCGCCCGCTCGCATTGTCGACCAGGCCGGCGCGCAGATACACAATGCCGGCGGGAATGTCGAGGGTCTGCTTCATCGGCAAAGCGCTTTTCATCAATTGCCTGTACTGCGCATCGTTCAGGTTCAGCGGGAGCGACGAATAGAGATTGTTGATGACCTTGCCGTCTACGTCATAGGCCGCGACCGTTGCATCCACTTCCACGTGATGCATGCCGTTGGGCGTCGTGGTAAAGCTCAGGGTCTTTGGGTCGACCTTCCAGTGGAAGTCATAGCGCACGACCGGGCCCTTCAATGTCGCTGCTTGCTCGCCGACACGATCGGAGGTCCGCGCAGCGCTGGGTTGATTGGCTGCCACCACCGCCTCAATCGTGAACGGCACCTGCGTAGCATCGGGCGCGCCGCGCTGCATCACTCCGCGCAAGGCGCTTGAGTAGACGATGCCCGCGCGTTTCGCGGTCTTCGCCGGGTCTTCGGCGAAGTAGGCGCGCCGATAGTCAAGCTTCACGCCCGGCTCGCTCACCTTTACGTCGATCTCACGCGCGTTTCCATCGTAGGTCTTGTTTCTGGGCGAATAGACGACGGTGTAATAGCTCTCCGCCAGGTCGTGCACCTTGGCCACAGCTTCCGAGAGCCCATTGGTGTTGTAGAAGGCCCTGCCGCCGGTCGCGACGGCCAGGTTTGTCATCGACATGTGGCTGCTTCCGGCGTTCAATTGTCTATGGAGTTCATTGGATCCGAAGGTCGCTCCCGCACCTCTGGCGCCGTAACGCGATCCAGAGTTATCCGTTGAGGCCAGAGGGTTGGAATTGCGCTGACCGGTGCCGGCCATTGCCGCGCTGTCTGCGCTGAAGCCAGATTCCGCGTCCAGTGCGTGTGCGTCGACAGGATAGATAGCAACGCGGGCCACGGTCATGGTGTTCGCCAGTTGTTTGAGCGCGTCGCTGTAATCCACTCGGCCTGTCACGCTTGTCGCCAGCGAGAAATCCGGGTTGATCGTCCACGGAATCGATCCCGCAAACCAGATCAGGCTTTTGCGCCCCGGAATCGCAGACAGATAAATCGCCAACGCGTTCAATGCGTCGAGCGTGTAGTTTGTGTCGAGCTCCTGATCCAAATCGGTGGAACCATTTGCCCAGCGTTCCAGGCTTGAGCGCACCGATGTTGACGTTGTAGAACTGCCGGCAACCAGCGAAACAAACTGCGGATAGGATCGGTTATCGAGCGCTGCCTTCAGAATGTTGGGATCGCTGCTGAATCCCTGGATCATCTGCAGCTTGTTGCTCAACGTAAAAATCGCCATCTGTGTGCCGGTGGGCATGGACTTCAAATAGTCGAGCGCTTGCGCGCGCACAAAGGACTGCTGCTGAGCGCGCGTGTTGAGTGCGTCGAGCAGCAGGACTACGAGGGGCCCAGGCGGCGCCGCAATCCTATTGCTGTGTACGCCCGGCGGCAGCGTGGGAACTGCCGTGGCCTGCGCCTGTCCGGGCTTGTGCTCTTCAAAGAAAGCGACGTCCTGCGCCACACCGTTTTCAAATACCTGGAACTGCGCCTTGTTGAGCCCTTGCACAAACTGGCCGTGCTTGTCGGTGACCGTCACGTCGATCACGACATTGCGCACCTCCTGCTTCAGCGTGAATGTGCTCAGATCCTGGTAGGAAGAAACATCCGCTGACGAAGCCGGCCCGTTGCCAATCGGCGCGGCCGACTGGCCAAGCAGGATTGCCGGCGCGGCCAACATGGAAAGAACCAGAACACAAGCTCTCATCATTGTGATTCTCCCACAGCATCTTCAAGGTTTTCCCGTAAAGGCTGCCGCGGGAATGCTGACCGTGCCAATGCGTCCTGAGTTTTCGTCCACGGCAACCACGCGCACCGTCGTCGTCTCCGGCCGCAGCACTGACTTCACTTCAAAGGGAATGCCTTCGCTCAGCATGCGTTGGTACGTCGCGGGTTTCAGTCGCAGGCCAAGTTGCTGTCCGGTCAAGTGCGCATGCAGGCCGGCATCGTCTCGCTGCACGAGGAACACATCCAGTTTTCCAGACCAGGCTTCCGATTGTTGGGCGAGATCAACGTCGGTCGCCGCGATTCTCAATTGAATCGTGTTGTCCTTTCCGCTCGCTACCGGGTGCGCTACCATCGCGATCTCGCTCACGTCGGCAGGCCTCCAGATCGCATCGCGGATGCGCTCCTTCATGGTTGCCGGCTCTTGATCGTATTGGTAGCCGGTGCGGTAGTGCAGAGTCAGGTCGCGCCGCGTCGCCAGCTTCACGGTGATCAGGTGATATTTGTTGTCCGCAACCTGGTCTGGAGTAAAGCTCAACAGCCAGGCTGCGCGGCCGTCCGCAACTACGCTGTCTAACTCATGCGCAATCTCTCCTGAACGCCGGAATACGCGTCCGCCCGTCGCATCGGCAAGCTCACGAAACGCCGGCTGGATGGGCCGGGTGTCCTGCTGCATCTGTGCTTTGAGCCGTCCGCCGGGCAACGACGGTGGCGCCGTCTCGCCGGGCAATGGCGGATTGATGGCCTTCACATTCGCGTTCTCCAGGTCGGCGGTGACTACATTGGCCTCGAGTTGCGAAACGTCCAGCGGATAGATGCTCACATTCGCATTGTTGAGCGCTTCGCGAGCGCGCAACGCAACCTGATCGAGGAACGTGGGGCCCTTCTCTTCGCGAATGGCGACGCTGGTCCAGTTCGCCAGCGCATTGTCACTCGAAACCCAGATCAAGCGACTTGTGTCCCGCAACCGCTGCGAGGTGTCGAGCGATGGTCTCCAGAATGAACATCGCATCGCGGGTTGGGTTGCTACCCATGGTGCGCAGCTGCGCATCGGGTGGGTGTGTCGCGGCGGCAGCGTCGCCTTTGGGGCCGGATGAGAACGTGCTCGGATCCGTCTCCGCATTCCCGTTTACATAAGCCAGATCGCTTGCATTGTGAACCCAGTCGATGTGCTGCCGGTTTCGCTGCTCTTCGTCCTGCGCGCGGGCCAGATCCTGGGCCGTCGGCATCCAGTGACTCAGGGTCGCCACTAGCTGCGCGTGGTCAGGAGTCGGCTCCTGGAGAACCTGGAAGCCATACGACCGCAGGATGTAGATCCCGACGCGCTCGTTTGCGGGAAGCCCCTTCAGGAAGCGCAGCATCTCCGTCCGCGCATAGGCCAGGTCGTCCCACGCGATGTTGCCCGCATCAATCATGAGAACCGTGATGTTGCTCTCGGTCGCTGTTCTGGCGCCTTGATGCTCGGGTGCCCGCCGATTTGAAAACTCCCCCGGTGCGGCGGACAATGTGCTTGATCCGGCCGCAGCCTCCGGCTGAGGCGCCGGAGATTCCGCCGCTTCCGTGCCGGCCTGCGAGTAATAGCGAACCGTCTGTCTCTTACCGTTGTCGTAGAGCTCAAAATCCTCCGGCTTCAGATCGGTGACCGGATGTCCTTTCTTGTCGAGCGCCACAACCCCCACATCCACCAGCCGCGCTGTTGTATGCACGGTAAAGCCGGTGTCTGGAACAGGCGCGCGATTGTTGCTTGAAACCTCCGGCACCCCATTCACTTCGCTCACCGTGATCTCGGGAACCACGGGCTCAGGCGGAGGCGCCGGCGTTGCAGCAGCGGGAGGTTCGCTCACCGAAGCCACCGCCGCGGGCAGCACTGGCAGGCGGCATCGCAGGAGTTTCGGCGCTCACAGCCGTGGTCGTTGCCTGTGTCTCTGCGCCAGGCCGCGGCTCTGTCGTTGCAACGGATGCAGCCGAACTGCCCGCTGCCGACGGCGCTTCGGACTCAGCCGTCACTACCCGTGTCTTCCGCGCGAAACACGTGATATTGGTCGAACCCCACATCGCTCAGCGAATGCTTCAAGGGCTGCATCTCGCGCGCCAACGGATATTTATAAACCGGATCCAATTGCACCGATTCCGCCAGGGCGGTCGAGATGCTTTTCACCGGGCAAAGATAGCGCCGGCCCCCAATCTCAACCCAGTCGTAGTCGACCAGAATCGCGGCCTTCGTTACCGGGTCGGTTGGCTTCAGGTCTGCCTCCACAAGCAGGCGCAAAACCTCCCCGGTGTTCGGGTCGATCGTCATCCTTCCGCGATAGCCAACGATGCGGTGATAGGGATGCAGATCCGCAACCATCGTGGCCGATTCCGTTGCAACACAGCAGTAATTCACTTCGTAGTGCGACTTTTCCCTGGGAACCTCGAAGGCAAAAACCGCTTCCAGGCCCGCAGGCCCTTGCTCCCAATGGCTCCAGCCAAGCTTGCTTTGCGCCGCATCGAGCAGCACGCTGGCGAGGATCGGCCCAAATACCCCGTGGGCGTTCAATCCTTCGGTCATTGGCGGAGCCTTCTTGCTCGGCCCGGTATCAATCGCCTCCTGCCCATCGCGATACATCACGGTCACGCTCGAGGCGCCGACGCGATGGATCGACTGGTAAGGGACCAGAAAATGTTCTCTCTGCAACTGCGGCGTATCTTCAAACCGATCTGTCTCCCGGGTTGCAAAGAAGTTCGGCAGTTTCGGGATCGTCTTGCTGACGTACGTCACCGTGAGCGCGAGCATTTGCTTTTGCGCTGCCACATCGGGCGCGGGCTTCGCGGGAAGCTCCGTCTGCGGAGGATCAAGGAATGCCGAAGCGTCAGCCAGGGCGATCAATGCATCGCGAGCCGCCGCTCCCGGCAGCCTGGGCGCCCACAGTGCCAGCCTGGCTGTGCCGAAGCGCTCCGTGAGCTCCACATCGGCAAGTTGCCGCGCAGCCTCAGCATCCGTCCGCGAAGAAACCACCGTCAGAGTCTGCTCCAGTTGGTCGACGGTGACTCGTTTGGCCGCGAACGCCGGAAACAAGAACGAGCCAAAAACCAGGAACAATGCGAACCTACGCATGACGACCCTCTCGCAGCGCGACTGCGGCCTCGCAACGGCAAAGCGCGGCGCAATGTGCCTGCCGGTCTGACGGGGAAGACCCGCACATTCGACGTCGGACAGGGTGCTCAGTTAGGCCGGATTCAAGAGCGGCATCGATCGTCAGTTCACTTGCCGATCGCCGACGCTGGAATCGTCACCGAACCCATTCGTCCTGAATTCTCATCCAGCACAACGATGCGCACCGAGCCGATACCCGGCCCCGTTTCGATTGCCTGGGTGAATGGAATTCCGTCGCGCAAGTATTGCTGATACGTTCCCGGTTTCAGACGCAAGCCGAGCGTTTGCCCGGTAATCTGGGCCTTCATCCCGGAAACCTCGCGCTGCACGAAGTAAACGTCCAATTTGTCGGTCCAGAACGAATCTGTTTGCGCGATGGCCAAATCGGCCGCGGCAATCTGCAGCTTGATCGTGCGCCCGCTCGAACCTGGCGCCGGATCTGCGGCAACCGCGATCTGCGTCGCATCTTCCGGCTCCAGAACCGCTTCCTGGAAGCGGTCTTTGATGGTTGCCGGTTCGGCACGATAGAAGTAGCCGGTTCGGTAGCGCAGCGTCACGTCCTTGCGACCAGCGAGCTTCATCGTGATCAGGTGGTACTTGCCGTCGGCCGCCTCGGGAGGAATAAAACTAAGCAGGTAAGTCGCTCGTCCATCGGCGGCAACGCTGTTGAACTCAGACACAATGTCGCTCGCGCGACGGAAGGTGCGGCCGCCGGTTGCATCCGCGAGTTCACGGTATGCGCCTTGAATGGAGTGCATGTCTTGCTGCATCTGCGCCGTCATACGCCCATTGCGAAGGTCGTTTCCGCAGGTGGTAATGTCGCCGCCATTGGTCAGCTCCGGTGGAGTCAACTGTCCCGGCGCAGGCTGGCTGACGACACCGCAGCTTCCTCTGGCATATGCCGTCGCTGTCGGGTTCAATTGCACATTCCGATCCGCGATGCTGGCGTCGATCATTCCGCCTTCGAGCCGCGAAACATCCATCGGGTACACGCTCACATGCGCGTCGTTCATGGCTTCCTGCGCACGAAGGATCGAGGACTGAATGATGCGGTCCCCTTTGTCGATGTTGAGCGAGCCATTCGTCCAGTCCGCCAGTACGTTGTCGCTGGCGATCCACACCAGGCTCTTGTGCCCCGGAACTGTACCCAGATGCCGTGCCAGATTGACCATGACCCCGAACGAGTCGCGGCCGGGGTTGTCGCCCAGCGTGCGCAACTTGGGGTCGGTTGCATCGGCGTTTCCTGTCGTATCGGTCTGCGCGTGCCCATTCACGCTGAGCAAATCCTCTTCATCGTGAACATATTCCATACTTTGCCGGTTGCGCACTTCCTGCTCCTGGCCCAGCGAGATGTTTTCCGCACTCGGCGTCCATTTCGCAAGCGTCGTTACCAGCAGGGCATGATCGGTTGTGCCGTCCTGCAGAATCTGGAACCCGCCGCGACGCATGACATAGAGCGCCACGCGCTCCTCGCCTTGCAGCTTGTTCAGGAAGGTCTTCATCTGGTCGCGCACGTTCGCCAGATCATCCCAGGAAAGATTGCTGTCAACCAGCAGGATGAGGGTGTTGCCTTGCGCATCGCGAGACGTGGTCTTCGTCGGATTCGCATTGCGGTTGGAATAGGCGTGCGTCTCGCCTACACCTTTGTTTGCGGACGTGTCTGCGGCAGATGAGGCAGTCTGCGTGGCGCTGTTGCCGGCGGCCTGCACAAATGAGCTCAGGCTCACCTTGTGCCCCTCGTCGTAGATCTCCAGATCCTCCGGCTTCAGATTCGTGATCGGGCGCCCTTTCTTGTCGAGGGCAACCAGCGGAACGTCGACCAATCGCGCATTCAGCCGAATGGTCGCCGCTGAGTCGGCCCCACCCTGCGCCAACAGAGGAGCACTCGGCAGACCCTTTGCGTCGGCAACGGCGATCTCGGGCAGATCTGCCTCCGCAGCTTCGGGAGCCGCCGCCGCGCCGCCGGATGCATTCAGGGCCACGGCGCTCCCGGCACGGGGTTGAGCTGCCAGTGTGCTGGCGTCGACCGCATTGTCGCCCGGTTCGCTGATCGGCTGAGCCGCGTTCGAAGAGGGAACTGGCGGTTCCGATTGGCCTTGGGCGCTTCGGCCACGGTTGAACTTGCAGGGTGCGCTTCTGCCTCGCCTGCATTCCCGGTAATCACGCGCGCTTCGCCGTGAAACAGGTGGTACTCGCGGAACGCCACATCGTTCAACAGTGTTTGCCGCGGACTCCGGACCACGGAGCTCAGGCTCGCCCGCTGCAGGGTCGGCAAATTGCCCACCGATCCCGTGCTCGGCTGGCGGCGTAAGCGCGTGATGCAGAGCCTTCAGATCGGGTGTCTGTGCGATTGCGATCCCGCGCGAAGGGCAGAAGTAGGTCTTGCCGGCGATCTCCACCGGACCATACTCGACCGCAATGTCCGCCCGCCCAATCGGGTTCTCGCTGCCGATATCGGCCAGCGCCGTCAGCCGAAGGATGGTTCCGCTCTCCGGATCGACCGTGATCTGGCCGTGATACCCAACCCGCTCCGTCACCACGCTGATGTCGAATCCAGAGTTCTCGGCCACGCAGCAGAAACGAACATCGTAGTGCGACTTGTCCTTGGGCACTATGTAATTGAATACGCCCTCGGGCCCGTTCGCACCCAACTCCCAGTGGCTCCACGTCAGGTGACTGCGCGCCGCGTCAACCACCACTGTCCCCAGAATCGGCCCGAACTCGCCCCACGTCGTCAACCCTTTATCCGGCGTGCGCGCCTTCTTGTCTTTGTCCGCTCCGGCGTCCACAAACTCGCGGCCGTTTCGATAGAGCACCGTCACCCGCGATTTGCCCGCCTCGCGCAGTGGATTGCCGCTCTCTTCGGCAAGGGCATCCGGCCGATTCTCGAAGCGCATGGTGTCGCGCGCCGCAAACAGGTTGGGCAATAGCGGCAATGTCTTGCCCAGGTAGGCCACCGTCATGGCCATCATGTGCTTCTGCGCAGCCATGTCGGGCACTGCAGTGGCGGGAATCTCATCCGACGGCAAGTCCAGGAACGCCGACGAGTCGGCCACGGCGATCAAAGCGTCCCGCGATCTTTCCCCGGGCAGCGCCGCCTCGAGCTGCTCAAGCCGGGCTGAGCTCAGCCGCTCAGATAACTCCACGCCCGCCAGTTCCCGTGTCGCTTCGCTGTCTGTTCGAAACTTGTCGGCTCCGACTTTGCGCTCCAGCTGGCTGACTGTAATTTTCCCAGCTGGAAGGACGTTGTCCACGGCGACGGCGGGAACTCCCAGCCCGGTGAGAACCAGACACATTGCCCAGGTGCGCATAAATGACCCCTTGTCTCGCTGCAGACATTAGACACCCGATCTTTCGCGCGCGTTAGGGGTTTATCGCACGGCAAGGTCTCCGTCCGCATCCACAATCAGGTTGTCCCCCTGGACCTGGACCGAATGAATCTTCAGCCGGTCCAGCGTCACCTTGAATCCTGAAGTCACGGTCGAGCCCTCCAGCGCCTTGCGGAGCAAGTCCGCTGCGTTCACCTTCATGCCCGACGGTACCTCGTTCCGCAAAAACGGGGACAACACAAAATTCAGCTCCTCGTGGCTGCTGATCCTGTCCAGCCGCGCATCGCGAAAGCCGACTGTCTCTCCCTCGCCGTCCGGTGCCAGCGAGACTTCGGCGGGAAGGGAAAGGGCGATCCCAACGCAGGCTCCGCCTACCTTTTGCCCCAGCCGCGCGTGGGTTTTCAGTTCCACCACGATGCGCTCGCCGTCAAAGCGGAGCTTTGGATCTTCGGCATACACGAAGCAGGCCGATTTTTGATTTCCCTTGAGGTAGTAACGGCCGTCCGGTGCGCCGAAGAGCTGTGCCTTCAGCGTTCGATCCAAGGCTTCGCGGCTTACTTTCAGTTCCACCGCTCCGGCCTGGCCCAAGGCAAAAGAGAGCACCAGCAGAGTGGCAGAAACCCGACTGGAAATTGTCATACTAGTATCGTAGGCCCGACGCACTTTCCCTGCCACCCGGCCTGTCAACCTGAAGGAACCAGGTTTACCAACCGGTTTGGCGAACCGCCCGGCCTCGGGGCGCCCAGCCAACTCGCTGTTTCTCCTATGGATACAGTTTTGGGCCGGATTTCACAGGTGAGAACATTCCGTTTTGCACCGGTATCGGTTCCATTTTGGTATTGATTTTTGAAGAAAAAATACGTAAAATCAGAGTGTTAAGTTTTCCTGGGGCCGTTCTGGAGCCACCATGGCTCGTCCCCCGGGATTAGAAGCAAAATCTTTATAAGGAAAACAAATCGATGGCAAAACGTCGTGGAAATCCAAACTGGGGCAAACCGGAGCCCATCGGGCCCGTTGTGCCCACTGTGACCTCCTTCGAACAGATTGTGAAGGAGTTCAAGCTCAGCCCGGACCAGTACATCCGGTCCACCCGGCTGAGAGAATGGGCTCGCAGAAACAAAAACTCCAAGTACATTCCTGAAGCGTTGCTTGAAGCTTGGGGCTTCGAAATCGAGTCGACGTTGTAGTCACCTACTGGGTCCAGTCAAAAAGCGCCGCCTTCGGGCGGCGCTTTTGCTGTCTTTGAGCGAAATACGGCACAATGTGGGTATGCCGCCGCAAGGTTCCCGCCCATCGCAGCCACCCTTCACCGACGTTCCCGGTGCACTCGCCGAGATTCGCGCTGGACGCATGGTCGTTGTGGTGGACGACGAGGATCGTGAAAACGAAGGGGACCTGACCCTTGCCGCCGAGTTCGTCACGCCCGAGGCCATTAATTTCATGGCACGCTACGGCCGCGGACTGATCTGCCTGACTCTGACCGAAGAGCGCGCCGACCATCTGCGCCTCTTTCCCATGACGCAGCAGAACTCCTCCCGCTTCGGCACGGCGTTCACCGAAACCATCGAAGCCCGCGAAGGCGTCACCACCGGCATCTCCGCCGCCGACCGCGCCCACACCATCCGCACCGCCATCAACCCCGGCGCCACGTATACCGATCTCGCGCGGCCTGGCCACGTCTTCCCGCTTCGCGCCCGCAACGGTGGCGTCCTGGTGCGTGCCGGGCAGACCGAGGCTTCCGTCGACCTGGCCCGCATGGCCGGCCTCAACCCTTCCGGCGTGATCTGCGAGATCATGCGCGACGACGGCGAGATGGCGCGCATCCCCGACCTGATCCCATTCTGCGCGGAGCACGGCCTCCGCATTCTTACCGTCGCCGAGCTGATCCGGTATCGCCTGCGCCATGAGCGCTACATCGTCCGCGTGGGTGAGAGCCGCATCCAGACGCGCTACGGCGAGTTCCGCATGATCGCCTACGAGAGCGAAGTCAACGGCGGTGAGAGCCACATCGCGCTCGTGCGCGGCGAACTATGCCCCGACTGCCCCGCCTTCCACGACGGGTCAGCCCTCGAGGGGGCTGTCAACGGCGGTCTGTCGTCGCCGGTTCGCCCACCTTGTCCGCATGCCGTGCTCGTCCGCGTGCATACGCGCTGCACAGCGGGGGATGTCTTCGACGCCGACTGCAGATGCCGCGAGATTCTCGATCACTCCATGCGCATGATCGCCGAGGCCGGTTGTGGCGCCATTCTCTATCTGCACAACACCTCGCGCGGATTCGAGATTGAGCGGCCATCGCAAACAAAAAGCGCATTTGAGGCTGGTGGCTCAGCGCTGAGGGCAGACGCGGCGGAGGGACGCCTCATCCTGCATCAGGAACTCCGCACCCGCGAAGGCTCGCAGGCGCGCACCGGCCGCATTCTTCGCGCCATCGGCCTCGGCGGTCAGATCCTCTCCGACCTGGGCATCCAGCGCATTCGGCTGCTTTCGAACACGCCGCTGCACGTGCCTGCGCTCGAGGGCTTCGGCCTCGAGATCGTCGAGCAGGTTCCGATCCCCATCGAAGAGTGCAGCAAGGTGACCAGCGGTTCGATTTGAACCCGCTGGTCCCCCACCACGCCTTCTTAAGGCGGCAATACGATCATCGCGACACAACGACGAGGCTGTTACGAGTCGCCTCGGATGCGCTCGGCGTAACTGTGTAGGGCGAGCCGGGCGCCTCGGTGATGCTCGTGGGAGTGACTGTATACACAAAGAGCTGGAACACATTTGCCTTGGGGGAGCCAAGGGCATACAGGTGGTCGCTCTTATCCCAGTGGACACTGCCCTCACCGAATGCGGCAGTTGTCAGGACTTTGCTGTACGCGGTGATCGGGTTGGCGCCGTTGAAGTGGAAGACTTGCAGACCGGCACGTTGCGTTCCCTCGACGGCTGCATAGGCCCCGTCGCCGCCGACCGCCAGCAGCTTTCCCGAAGGCGACATCTTCATAAGCGTGGGATTGACTTTGGGGGCCGGCATATTCGACGGCGTATTCGTGGTGGTGAGAGATCCGTCTGAAGCCTCAGTGAAGCTTGCCAGCTGCGTAACGTGGTCCGTGTCGCCGCAGGGGTCGAAATCGCCACTCTGCCCGGTCAGGGCGACCGCCATGTGAATCGAGGGATCGGGGGTCAACACCCACGGATACCACTCCCAATCCGGGGGAGTCGAAGGAATCCCCAGATGCTCGTAATTGTTCAACAGCATCTCGCCACTGCTCTGGCGCTGAAATTCAAACATGCGTGTCAGGCATTCGTGATCGAGAGCCGCACTATAGGCAAAGCGGCCATCTCCGCTTAGTTTGATCCGAGTGACCCGAGCGGCATACAAGCCAGTATCGGTCACGGTCGCGTACTCAACGGTGCCCAGGAACGAGAGCGTCCCTGCGCTGGAGAGACTGTAGCTCTGCAGCGCGGCGCATGCCTCATCCCCAGTTTGATCGTCGTTGTATCGCCGGACATAGAGGACGTGTCCCGTGGAATCGAGAGTGCCGCCACTGTTCGTGCCACATGACGCGCCGGAGTAGTCCTGCGTGTTGATGGTAGACACCTGCTTTCCGATTGCGCCGTTGGCCTCGATCGCATAGATGTGGATCAGATTCGTTCCCAGGGTAACGAAGAACGTCTTGTTGCTTCCGATCATCTCGCCCACGGTCTTGAAGGGTGAGCCCTTGATCAGGGTGAGCCGTCCATTCGCCGCTGCGTCGTAGAGGTTTACTCCCTTGCTGGTCTGAACGTAGACGTAAGCCACGGGAGATGTTGCAGACACTTCCGAACCCGACGGATTGCCGGGATACTGGGAGAGGGCGGATCCTGCCGAAATCAAGACAGCGCATGTTGCAAGCGTTAGGGGCATGATTGCATGTTTCACGATGTGCCGATCCTTTCGTGCTTGCCGCTTCAGGCGGTGTTCTGCCGAGCCTTGAAGGCAAGCGGGAGGTCAGACCAGCGGATATTCGTCCGGCTCAGCGGACTGAGGAAGGAGTCTATTTGAGATCAGGACGCAGCATCCGTCATGGTCGGGCGCAGACTAGAACCGTCACTCAAATCTGTATGTGATCGCGGGCACGCGCACGAGGGCCAATCGCGGAGAGTGCGAAGCATCCGGCGACGCTGCGGATCGGGAATTCGCCCGTGACGGGGACGAATGCCTCAAATGAATCGACTTGTCAGAATTTGTGGAACATGAAAAAGGCCGCGCAGACCAGGCAGCCGAATGCGGCGAAGTGGTTCCAGTGCAGCTTGTCGCCAAAATAAAAAACGCTGAACACGCCGAATACGCTCAGCGTGATGATCTCCTGAATCACTTTGAGTTGGTCCGGTGAAAACGTCTTCGACCCAATGCGATTGGCTGGAACCTGCAGGCAATACTCAAAGAGTGCGATTGACCAGCTGACCAGGATCACCTTCCACAAGGGAACGTTCTTGTATTTCAGGTGGCCGTACCAGGCAAAGGTCATGAAGATGTTGGAGCCAATCAACAGAAAAACTGTCCACATTGTGGGGAGATCCTCACTTGGAAATCGTACGCGGAAGCGCCGCACACTTGGATGCGCTTTTTCGTGCGACCGCGAATCCGCACGATCAGACACACTCGCCGCCGCAGCAACGAGTTGGTTCGCTTGGATTTCGTTGTGAGATTTGCGCGGAAAACGCGCGAGAAAGCATTTACAAATTCAGGCTGCCAGTGAGTGCCGCTGATTCCACTGCAGGCGCAGGGCAGCGGCACTCCGCCGCTCGAGGCGGGGTCAGCCCAGATAAACGCAGCTAGGCGATCTAAAATCCTGCGTGAACGAATTTCTTGCGATTGGTTGATCGGTGCTGGCAAACATCACGGTGCTTGCCACGATCGTAAATGAATGCTCGAGGGCAAAATCTTCGCCGAAGGTCCGTCCATTCGCCTTGTTCAATTCGGCTTTGATCTGGCTGCGAACAGCTTTCTGCTTATGTTCTGCGCGTCCCGAAAAGTGCTCTTTTTCTTTCTTGAGGATGCTCATCGTACTACCTCCAGCTTCTGATTGTGTAGTTGTCCGATGGCCCGGTGAGGAGCCTTGCGTGGAGTTTTCCGTGGGAGCCTGTCAGCAAGTCCCTCTCCGTTGCCGTGAGATGCTCAAGTCAGGAACCAAGGTTGCTTATGGGCGTGGAAAAAATCGCGGGGAAATTCCTCTGTTCAAAGCTCTTTTTCAGAGGATGAAACTGCAGGTTAACTTTGCTCTTCTGAGGATTCCGGCAGAGCAGAATCATCGACGCGGCCTTGTTTTCTTGAGGCCTTCGGTCATGATTTCTGCAATGATCATGCGCTCATCCCGGTGCGCTGTCAAGATAACGGTTGTGTCCCAGTCCCCAAAATTCACAGGAAAAGAATCCATCTGGTAACGCGGTGTTTCGACAATGTGAATAAGCTCACTTACTCGTTGCGCAGCGCAATCATCGGATCGACGCTTGCCGCGCGCCGCGCCGGAGCGAACGCCGCAGCAAGCGCCAGGATGCAGAAGAGAGTGGGAACCAGAGTATAGGTGAGCGGGTCAAGTGGACTGGTTTCAAACAGAAAGCCGCGCATCAATCGAGTCGCACCGATCGCCCCCGCAATGCCAAGCGCTGATCCGGCAACCGCCAGAAGCAGGCTCTGCCCGAGAACGAGGCGGGCAATCTGGATGCGGTTTGCTCCCAATGCGAGCCTGAGTCCGATCTCGCGTGTGCGCCAGCTCACGGTGTACGAGATCAAACTGTATACGCCAATGGCTCCCACCAGGATCGCCAGCCCGCCAAAGGCCGTGAGCAGCAGGGTGAGCGAACGTGGCGCTGCCGTCGACGAAGTGATTACGCTCTGCATGGTGCGGACCTTCGTCACAGGCACAGCCGAATTCATCTGTGCGACCAGGTCGCGCAGGCTGCCGGCCAGTTCGGTCGACGTCAGATTCGAACGGAGCAGCACCTGCATCTCGGCCTTCTCGTTTCGCGGAGACATGGGCAGGTACGTCTCCAATCCTGACTCCTTATCCAGACCCTCGTGGCGGGTGTCGCTCACAACGCCCACGATGATGTATGCGATATCCGGGTTCAGCAGTGCCGGCGATGGCTCGTCGACGACGTATTCGATGTGTTTGCCGATGGGATCCTGATGCGGCCAAAGCTGATTCGCCTCAGCAGCGTTAATCAACGCGGCGCGCGTCGTTCCTGCATAGTCGGATGCGTTGAACAGTCGGCCCCGCACCAGGTGGATGCCCATCAGCCCGAAGTACGACGCGGAAACGATGCGCCCGGAGGACTTGAACCCGCGCTCTCTCGCCGTGCGCGGATGACCTTCCGCATCGAAGTTGAACCAATCGTCTTTGCCCGACATCGGCAGCCGATCGACGAGAGCTGCGGCACTGACGCCAGGCAGACTCTGCGCGCGGTCGAGCAGTTGCTCGTAGAACGAAAGACATGAGCCCTTTTGCGCGCATTCATCCCGCACCGGCCCACGATTCAGCGATACCTGCGCAGTCATCGTTTGTTCCGCGCGGAATCCGGGATTCGTGCTCGCCAGCTTTGCCAGGCTGCGCAGCATCACGCCTGCCGCCGTGATGACGACCACCGCCAGCGCAATCTGACCCACCACCAGAAGCCGCGAGATGCGGAATCTCTTCGCAGTTCCAAAGACGTTCCCGGCGTTCACACGCAAGCTCCCCTGCAGATCGCGGTTACCCGCCTGCAGTGCGGGAACCAGCCCCGAGAGGATGCCGGTGAGCAACGAAACCGCCGCGGCAAACAGAAACACGTCGCCGTGCAGCGCCAGATTCGCCAGCCTCGGCGTGTCCGGCGGCAGAACCAGTTTGAGCGCACCCAGGCTCAGCGCTGCGAACAGCACACCCAACGATCCCGCAAGCGTAGCCAGCACCGCACTTTCCGTGAGCATCTGGCGCACAAGTCGGACCGTGTTGGCGCCCAGGGCCGTACGCATGGCGATCTCGCGTTGCCGCGCCGCCGCGCGTGCGAGCATCAGGTTCGCCACATTCGCGCACGCAATCAGCAGCACCAGTCCCACCGCGCCCGAAAGCAGCAAGAGCCGCGGACGGATATCGCCAACAACGGCAGTCGAGCAGCGACGGTACGTGGATCTCCCTGCGCCCAGTCATCGGGCATGATCCACGGAAACATCGCCAGCATCTGCCGGTGTACGGTCTGCAGTTCGGCCTGCGCCTGCCTGGGGGTGTATCCGTCGCGCAGCCGGGCGATTGCCTGGTAATCGAATTGCGTCCATGGGTCGTAGGTGTCGCCTGCTTTGAACGCGATCGGAAACCAGAACTGCGTATCCGAATCCGGGAAGTGCGTCTCCGGCGGAGCCACGCCGATGATCTCGCGGTTCACGCCATCCAGAAGGACATTCTTTCCAATCACGTTGGGGTCGGCGCCGAACTGTTGATGCCAGAAGCCGTAGCTCAGCACAATCACGCGATCCTGTCCGTCAACCGCGTTGGCCTGCGAAAAGAACCGGCCCAGCGCTGGATGCACACCGAGCGTATCGAAGAGGTTCACGCTGACCGTGCTGCCAAAGGCGCGCGCAGCATTGCCAATCCCGGTCAGGTTGTATTCCGTGTTCGCGGAGTACCCGGACACCGTCGCCAGGGCGTGCGAGCGGTTCTGGTATTCGCGAATCCACCCCTTGGGCGCATTGGACGCATCGGGGTCTGCGAGCACTTGAACCAGGCGATCCTGATGCGGGAAGGGAAGCGGCTCCAGCAAGGATCGAGTCGATCACGCTGAAAATTGCTGTGTTCGCACCGATTCCAAGCGCCAGCGTGAGTATGGCCACGGCGGCAAATCCGCGACTCCGGTTCAGCTGCCGCAACGCGTAGCGAATATCCTGCCTCAATTTCCCATGAAATGATCCTCTGCCTTCGACCGTCCGTGTGGGGTAAGTGCAACCGTCGGGCCAAAGTTCGTTCACCGTAATCCACTACTGCGGAAACGAGTTAGCTGCGGCGTCGGCTCATTCGCCCCGAGAGGCGCGCACTGTCCGGTCTTGCCCGCCTTCGTCCGGAATTGAACAACGCCTGCGGCTTGCCTGCATCGAACCCACGATGCATTCGGTCTGTCGAAATCATCGACCGCATCGCCGTCCACGAAAGATGTGAGCAAAACTGCACATATTCTGATGGGGTTAATCCTGTAAAAGACTGGGTGGTCCTGTAGTATCGACTTCACCACCCTAACGGGAAACTCGCCCTCGCTGAACGCGACCAGACCTTCCCCGCAACTCAATTGAGCCGATCTCGGCACGCTCCTGCGGCTCGCTTGACTGGCACGAGGAAAGGTTAGACTCTCGATGAGCGTTCATCTGGTCAATCCCAGCGATAACTCCTTTGGCACCGCTGTCATTACTCCCCGCTGGCTGTTTGTTCTTGCCGCGGCAACACCGTCCGAGGTCGGCGATCCGATCCTTGTGGATGAGTCCCTTGAACAGATTGTGCCCGACACCATTCAGGCGGGCGACATTGTCGGCATCAGCGTGCACACCGGGAATGCCTTGCGCGGCTACCAGGTGGGACGCATGGCGCGCGCTCGCGGCGCCTGGGTTGTGTATGGCGGCATCCACGCCACCCTCTTTCCCGAGGAAGCCCTGGAGCGCGGCGAAGCACACGCCGTGGTCAAGGGCGACGGAGATGTGGTCTGGGCAAGCGGCTGTTCGCGATTGCCTCGCCGGCAACCCCAAGCGCATTTACGAAGGCGGCCGCATTGAAGGCGACCAGTTCCTCGCCGCCCGCTGGGACCTGATGGACCCGGACAAGTATATGTGGGCCTCGGTCCAGACCATTCGCGGATGCCCCAAGCACTGCTCGTTCTGCAGCGTTTGGCGCACCGACGGGCAGAAGCCGCGCCAGCGCAAGTTCCAGAGCGTGATTGATGAAATCGTGACGCTGCGCCGCCTCGGATTCCGCTTTATCGCGCTTGCCGACGACAACTTCTATCCCGTGACCTTCACCGATCTGCGCCTGGCGCGCGAGCAGAACAACGCCGCCCGTGTCGAAGAACTGACCACCATCCGCAATGAGCGCCTGCAACTGATGGATGAACTCGCCAAGCTTCCCAAAGACATGGTGTTCTTTACCCAGATGACCATGGAAGCCGGCGAAGACGGCAGCTATCTCGATGCCATGCGGCGGGCGAATATCAAGGGCGCGCTCGTGGGCGTTGAAGCCGTGACCCCAGAAGGGCTGAAGGCGGTCTACAAGGATTGGAACTACTCCGGCGACGCCCTCGCGCAAACAGTTACAGACGTTCAAGCAGCATGGCGTGCACGTTCTCGGCTCCTTCATCTTCGGCCTGCCCACCGACCGGCCCGCGACGTTTGACGCGACGGTTGCCATGGCGATGAAGGCAGGCGTGACCTTCGCCCAGTTCGTGATGATGACGCCGTTTCCCGGCACCGTGGATTTTGGCAAGTGGGAGAAGGAACAGTCGCAACATCCGACCATGGTGGGCGATGTGCCGATCACGCGTTACTGGATGATTCCCACCGAAGTGCGGCCCAAGATGTTTACGCCCCACCCGACCATGGGCTCCGATGAAATCAGCGAGCGCACGCAGAAGGTCTGGGACACGTTCTACACATGGACCGCCATCTGGAAGCGCTCCGCCTGCACGCCGACCCTGAGGGCACGAATCGCCTTCATGTTCCTGTCGAAGCTCTACCGGCAGATGTATGCGGGCACCGGCATCTCCACCGACAGCGCGCGGCGCAAGAAGGCGAAGGCGTGGGCCAAGTGGACGGCGCGGCAGTGCAAGAAGCTGTTCCAGGCGCGTCCGATGCCCGAGCTTGCCGGTCCGCAATGGGATTTGCGAATTCCATTGGCCAGGCCCACGTTCGAGGGCCCAGAGGTCGCTGAAAGGGGTCCGTTCCTGGTCTTGCCGAAGAACTGAGCAAAGTCCCTGGAAGGATCCCGGCACACTGGCCCTCAAAGCCTTGCTAATGTGAATTTTCGATGACCTATGCCTCGTGAGCGCGATCTTCGCGGCCCGTGCCATTGCCCTACGCCGGACCCGAACGTTAACTTGAGATGAGGCAAATGAAATGACAGATTGTTCGAATGCAAGTGGGCTGATGGGCAGCGCCGTGACCGGAAAGCCGGTCACCGAATGCCAGGATTTGAGTGAAGTGTTCACGGCGGCGCTGCCGGCCTTCGGGGGCGCCTATTTGCGCCGCGTCTACGACGCATTGCACGCGGTGATTGAGAAGCGCATTCCGCTGGTGATCACCTGCGCAGGGCCCGATCACGGTTTCCGATCAGCATCGCGCGTGGCTCATTCCTCTGATCCGCGCTGCCAACACGGCCTACATCACGGTCACCGATGCCATCTGCTACCACGACGGCCACGATTCGCTGCGCAAGACCGTGGAGCGGCCCATTCGCGCGGTGGAACTGTTCGGCGACGATGGCAAACTACGCGAGTGCGGCGTGATCCGCGTGGCCGATACCGGCTTTGAAGAACAGGTGCTTTTCGATCAGGACTCCATCGCAACGGAAATCCTGCAAGCCCCCGAATTCCAAAAGCGCATGACCACCACCGAGCGCAACTACCTGCTCGGCAAACGCTACGCCGAGCGCGAAAAAGCGTTGGGCGTCGCGCCCGGCCTGCTCAGCACCTGCACCGAACTTGAATTGCCCGTCTTCATCGGCGCGCCTGCCGACGGCAGCCTCTTCCTGAACTCCGTGAAGCTGTGGACACTCGCCAAGCTCGGCAAGGTCAAGTACGGATTCGACTACGATCTCCACGAAGACGTCTTCGAATCGTGCGCCTATCACCACTGGGGATTATTCGGCTCGGAGGCCAAGTCGATCGCGGTTCTCATCCTCGGCGGCGGTGTACCCAAGAACTACTCGTTGCAGCCGGAGCCCATGCTCTCGCAGATTTTCTTCCTCGAAAACATTCGCGGCTACGACTACGACGCTCAGATCGTCTCTTCGCCTGTCACCGATGGAAGCTTATCGTCGTGTGCCCCGGCCGAGGCCGTATCGTGGGGCAAGGTGAATCCTGAAACTTACACCACACAGACCGTGAGCATGCAGGGCGACTACTCCTCGTACATGCCGTTCCTGGTGCGCGCGCTTGTGGGTAAGGAGCTGCTGCACAACCCACCCGAGCCGCTGCGCCTCTACGGGAAACGCGATGAGCTGAAGAAGAGCCTGCTCGACGCCATCGCTGGCGATGCGCACGCGATGGAGCAGATGATGGCGACGCTCTCGCTTCCGGAATTCCTCAAACTTTGAGTAGTGCCGAGAAATCACTGCGGCCGGGTGCCCCATCCATCGCGCTCTCTGCGATGGGTGGGAAAGCACGAACCCTTACGGCTGCTGTGCCGGGTGCCCCATCCATCGCGCTTTCTGCGATGGGTGGGATAGCACGAATCTTACTGACCAGACACCTTTCGCAGTATCCCGTTCAGCTTCTCGATCACCTGAAACGCATCGGCAACATAGACCACGTCCGCCTTGCCGCGCGCCCAGCCGCAGTTGGCGTCGAGCGAGATAGCGCGCCGTTCACTGATGAAGCGCCAGCCCACCACGTGCGGCTCCTCGCCATGGCAGCACGTCGCAAGCCCCTTGGCATGCCGCGGCGTCGAGCCCGTCTGCCCGACCTGATTCAGATGGGTAAGAAAGGGAAGAACGGAGTTCCCGTCGCTGCCTTGGTCGACGAGCGACTTGCTGCTGCCCAGCGATGCTTGGGTCGTCTGCACAAAATCGAGAATCAACCGGCTCGCATCTTCCACATGCGTCTGCCCATCCGGCTGCTTCTTTGTCCATCCCGCCCCGGCGACGAAGAGCAGCTTGGCCTCGGGCCGAATCGTCTGCATCTCCTGCTGCGCGGAGCGAATGCCAACAACCCGTGTGCGCAGGGCAGGGAACTTGCACGGGCACTTCTGCAAAGTTTGCATCGGCAGCTTCGCCAGTAAAGGCCGCATGCGTTCCCGCATCGAGCATAAAAAACCAGGGCCGCATGCCGCGCGTCAGAACCGCCTCGATGCGTTGACGGTAAAGCCATCGCGATAGCCTGCACGCCCACGCCGTTCTCCACTTGAATCGCGGTGACATGCGTATCGATGACGCCGCCCAGCCGATGGGCAACACTCGCAGCCACGCGCGCAAACCGCGAGCTATGCGGAGCCAGCACCAAAGTGGGCTGAGCAGCGCGGCACAGCGCTTCGCACGCCGCCGCATCGCTCGCAAAGCGCGCAGCCGCAAATTCCGCTCCACCGATACGGCCAATAGCGCGCACCGGTCCCGCCCACGCTCTCGGCCGCGTGGTGCGCATCCGCAGCAACGATGCCGATCGCAAGCGTCGCCGCAAGCCGCTGCGCCAACGCCTGCCCGGCCGTCACCGCTTCCAGCGAAGCTTTCGTCAATGCCGAACCGCTTTCGTCCACATGCGTCAGAACAAGAACGCTCTCCACTAGCTCTCTCCGATCCACTCAGCCAGCTCAGCTGCGATGGCTTCGGGCGGCGCATCCTTCACCACGCGCGTGCTCCGCTGCTGCTTCGGCAAATTCACTTCTACATAACGCAGCCCGTTCGCCGCTGACGCTGACCGCCCTGGCGCGCTGCAGCGCCGGCATCACCGTGCGCATATTCGCCATGCCCAGTTGCGGATTGTTGCGCGGTTCCGCAAGATTCCCCGTCGCCCATCCCAACACCGCGGGCGCCCCGGCGCACCACTGACATCTGCTGCCTGCCACCTTCAATGCGCTCCGGTCACTTCGAACGAACCATCGTGCTGCAGATCGATCTGCATCCACACCCTGAAACTGATCTGCGATTCCGAGGCGCTCGCCCACAAGCTGCAGCGTCACGCCCGCACCACGCGATGCCGATTCCCATCCGCCGAAGAGCAGCAGCCGCTCGCGGTCCAGTCCGGCAATGCAGCAATCGCATCCGCAAGAATCTCCGCGGTTGCCGCGGCATCGGCGAATCCGCCCATCGGCCCATCGATCGCAACCAGCTCGAACGCAGCCTTCTGCGCGATCGTCATCATCACCTGCTGCAGCTTCGCCTTCGGCCCCATGCTCACCAGCCAGACTTTGCTCCCGGGACATTTCCCGGCAAGATGCGCCGCCTCATACAAGCGCGCTCGCCGCCCACGGATCGAGCACCGCCGGCAAGATCATCTCATTCTTGAGTCCCGGCCCCGTCGGCTGTAGCAACGGCTCGAGCGTCTGCAAAGGATCAGGCACGATCCCGGCGCAGACAACGATGTGGAAGGTTGTTGGCACGTGAGCCTCCTATAGGCAAGCTGTCAGCTCTCAGCTTTCAGCTATCAGTTTTCCTGTTGCTGGACGAAGCTTCGCAATGAACGTTGTGAGCATCTTTGAGACTTCTTCACCCAGCGATTGCGATTTGGACATTTCCTGTTCGTCTCCGATTCCGAGCTGTCTTGCGACGAGGAGTTGGGTCTTGAGTTCGAAGATGGATCCCTGCGCAATCCCTAAAAACTGCCGAAATTCGGCGGTATTTAGCCTGCCACGACCCTCAGCAATATTGCTCGCGATCGATATGCTTGCCCTGCGCATTTGCGCGGTCAGTCCATATATTTCCTCTTTGGGAAAGGACCGGGTCAACTTGTAAATGCTGACGGTCAGCTCAATTGCTCTCTGCCACACAATCAAGTCATAAGCATCCTGGGCCATCGCGTTTCGATCCCCTTCTTCGGTCGTCTAAGGAATCTGTGCAATCCATAAAAGGCTGGTCGGCATGAGCGAGCAGCTGAGAGCTGATAGCTGAAAGCTGACAGCTGCTTCTCAGTTTTCCGCCGAATGCAGCCCGCCCGCTCCCGCTCCGAATCGAATATTGCCGTGGACTTCATCCGGCGAGGAGCCGCAGTTCCAGTGGCACGCTCCGCAGTGCACGCACTTCTCCCGCTCGAAGTGCGGGATGCCCGTGCGGCCCATACGTCAGCGCTTCTCCCGAGCACATCGCGATGCAGGTCTTGTCGTGGCACTGAATGCACAGCTCCGGTGTTGCGAAAGACCACATGGTCCGCGTACCCCGGCATCGCCTGCACTTTGCCTCCCATCAGCAACGCGTCCTGATGCGTCACCAGCAGGCGTCCGTCCAAAGGAATCTCAGGCCATCCGCGCGCCGACAGCAACGCATCATGGAAAGGTCTGCCATTTTCCATCGCCAATTGTGCGCCGCCGAACGAATGCCGTGTGACAGAAGGAAGAATCTGTCTGTGCGTCGGCGGAATATCGTCTCCGAGGGAAAGCCGTCCCCTGGTCAACCCGGCAAGCATCATCCCCATCAGCCCGCTCACGATTCCTTCATGAAATCCGTTGCGCGCCCGCGCCGCCGCATGCGCACCTGCGTCAACCCAACTCGCGCGGCGTCGTGCCTGATACGTCCTCTCCAGATTCTCTTGCGTAAAGGCCAGCCGGCTCCGAAGCAATTCCAGCACCGCCTCGCCCAGCTGCGTGCCCGTGGTCCAGGCCTCGTCCACGCCCGAACCCGTCAGCATGTTCGTAGATCCAGAGCTCTCGCCGATCCGCGCATAGCCATCGCCGCATAAGCCATGGCTCTCCATGCCTGCCCGACTCCTCCAGCGACTTCGCCCCCCACGAACGCAGCGTTCCGTCCTTCAGGTGCCCCCACAGCGCCGGGTGTTGAATGTAGTGCTGCAGATAGCGATAAGCCGTGCGAGCCGGGTCACTGAGCCACGAAGGAACAAAGATGCCCACCGAGACCAGATCGATCCGGATGCACGTAGAGAAAGCCAAAAATCTCCGGCTCCGGATAGCCAAATGTGTGCCACACCGTACCCGCCTTCAGCGTCGAATCTTCCGGCAGCTCGATCACGAACTTCATGCCAAGCGCCCAATCGCGATGGTTGTGTCCGGCAGGCATGCCAAACTTTTCGTCAATCGCCTGCGAAACTGCGCCCACCGGCCCGTCGCCGACGACAGTCAACAGCGCACGCACATCCATTCCCGGCTGGAATCCCTCAGCCGGCTAGCCGCCGTCGCCTGTACACCCTGGTCCGCAAGGCGCACCCCGGCGAGTTTGCGCCCGCTCTCCTCCTCAACGAACAGCGGGCCACGACCGGCATCCCCGGCCAGATCTGCGCCAGTCCCTGCACCCATCAGCTGGTTTGCGACCCACTGGTTGAACTGGCCGATGGAGAGAACCATGCCGCCGCGCTTGTGCAGGAAGGCCGGTGTCCATGGCAGACGCAAGTGCGTGATCGCGCAGCCCAAACACGCTCCGGCCGCTGCACGTAAGCCGGCATCGCACAAGCGTAAGAGCCATGCTGCGGCGGCTCGCGCCGACTGGATCGAGCAGATAGAAGAACTCTCTCTTCGTGCTTACCTCCGTCGCCATGGGAATCTCGGCCAGATCGAGATCCGGGAAAGCTTGCGCGAATGCCCTGGCCGCGTGTTACCAGCCCGCTCACGCCTGCGGCAAGATCGTCGGCGCGCTCGTAGCAAATCACCTGCAGCGGCATCCCCGGCGCGACCCGGCTTTCAAATGCGGGATCGGCAGGATTTTCATTCCAGGCGCGCGTCAACGTGGTCAGAAATCCGCCCGTTGCCGGACCGAATCCGACGCAAACGATGTCGACCTCCATCGACACGCGTCGGCTCGACCGCATGGCGTTCCGGTTCTGTACTCATGCGTGGCCCCTCTGCCCGTCTTCGCTCATGCGGGATAATCCAGCGCCTCGGGAATCATCACCTTGCTCACCGTCTCGGCAGCGCGATCCTTGGCCAGCCGCGACCCGCTCAGGCAGCTGGTGAGCTTGTTCTGCAGGCGCAGAAACTCGCCTTGCCCGCCGCAACCCGCGCACGGGCCGGCCTTCTGTGGATGACGGCCATCTTCCCCTACGACATCCACAGCCATCGCGCTGATCCCCGGCATCGTCTCTTCGTAAGCTCCCAGTTCGCTTGCCAGGAAAGCAGTCATTGTGAGTCGGTTCTGTCCACGCCGGATGTTCGTTATACCCGAACACGAGTTCCGCGCAGATGCGCGCCGTCTCCCCCGCAGCCCGCGCCGCCTGCACGTGGCAGAGATCGGTGAAGAACTGCACTGTGCCGCCGACTCCATCGCTCAGCGTCTTCGCATGCCGATCTCAAGCTCCAGCACGTCCAGAATCTGCGCACGCGATGCGACCATCCAGCACAGTGCATCGGCCAAGCGCGAAAGTCACCCCTTGCCGTTGTCCGTGATATAGCTTGTTGCCCTCGGGATCTGTCGCCCGCTGCAACGTCTTCAGCGTCCACAGCCACATCTCCATCGCCGAAGCCAGCGTGCACGCGCCCGTGCCCGGATGCGTGCACGCGATCGCGCGCATCGCACGAATCCATTTGCGGAACTGCGCCAGAAAAACTTCATCGGTCATCGTCACGGTGAGCTGACGCCGTTGCACCGCCTCGGGCCCTTCATATGTTGCCTCGAGCTGCGCATCCATCCACTTGCTCCCAGAAAGCCGGGGCAATCTTCCGTGATCCCGTAGCCGCCCATCAGGCTCACGGCCTCGCGCATCACGTTCGCGCCGTGTCCCGTGTTCCACAGCTTGGTCGCGGGGCAAAGAACATTTGCCTCCGCATCCATCAGCACAAACTGCACCAGTGGATCGGCCTCAATTCACCGCGCCGCGGATCGGCTTCGCGCAGATGAAAGCAATTCAATCGCGCGCTGCCGGCTCTCGCGCAGAGCCTTCATTTCCGCGCGCCCGCCCTGTACGCCGCGCTCCTGCAGCACCGCGTTTTTCTGCTTTTCAACCGGATCGAGCGCGTCAAACAGCCTTGCCGCCGCAAAGCCCAGCGACGCCGCGGCCTCGCCCGTAGCCCACACATCCACCAGCCGGTGCAGCGCGTCTTCCCGTTGCTGAATGCCTTGCTCGTAACGAATCGACCCCGGCTTTGAGCCTTCCGCGCCGCGGAATCTCTCACGCTGATAGCGGATCACCGGCTCCACCGCCGACAGCAGCTTTGCCGCCGTCATCAGCCCCACCGGCACGCGCGTCCGCCGGAAGACGGCCTCGATCACCTCGCCATGATTGAAGTTCGGGACGATCACGCCATCCTTCACCGTGTATCCGCCCACGATGCGGCTCGCCGGAACTTTCAGACTGAAGATCGGATCGCCTGTCGACGAGAGCTGATGCACCAGTTTCTTCGTCGCCGCGCCGCGATCGAAGGTGCCTTCGTCGCCCTTCTCCAGGATCACCACGCAACTGCCCTTGATGCGCGCATCGGCCGAGCTGACTGCCGCCGTCACAAAGTCGGCGAACGCGATGTTGGTGATGAACCGCCCGCGCTTTTCCACCTTCAGCCAGGGCTCTTCGCCTTCTTTCCACTCGGCGACCTCTACCTTGCCGCTCAGCATCCCGGTGTCGACGCCCACGTAGGGAATCGGCTCCGTCAACGCGAAGGCGCCGCGCCAGGGTTTGGGCGTCTCACCGAACTCGTCCATCGGCTGCGGCGCCGCAAGCATCTTGTAACGCTTCACCTGCTCCGGCGTGCCGCGTTCATGAATTGGCGAGAGTGCCAGAAAACTTGCCAGGCTCGCCGTTGCGGCGCCGCCGTCAACCCAGGCCAATTCAAATGCCGACAGCGCCAGGGCAAGATTCTTCGGCCCGATAATGAACCCGCCTTCTTCAGGCTCCATGAAGGCCGCGGTGACCCCCGCCGCATCGAGGGCTTCCAGCATTGTGCCCTTGCCCCGGGTCCACTCGTGCGTATTGCGTTCGCCGCTTGCCACCAGGCGCGCCACGGTGCCGCGTGCCACGCCGCGCGCCGACTGCACCAGCATCTGCAGATCGAATCGATCCGCAAACCGCCATTGAATCTGCCGTATCGCATCTCCGGGCAGCGCCTGCATTGGCTTGGTCCTCGCCATTGTCGCCGTGTTCATTGAACGGCCCTCCTGCAAGAACACCGTGCTTCTTGCGCCCATATTGTGCTTCACACAGTCCCGCATGGCTTGTGACACCTATCACCCCCACATCGCCGCGCAAGCCCCATGTGTACCGCGCTGCAAGTGTTTAAGATCGCGCACCATGTGATCAGAACGCACCCCATCTGTGGCCCTCATCACATACGGTCGTTGAACGATCGTTCTATCTCTCGTAGGTGACCGGGCAATGCCATCGCCCGGCGAAGGAGCGACACGATGAGTCAGAAGATCAGAACGGCGGCTGTGATGCTGCTCGCAATTCTGCTCGTGGCCCCTGCGTTTGCGCAGGCCCCGGGAGCGGATACTTACAAGGCAAAATGTGCGATGTGTCACGGAGCCGACGGCCTGGCCGCAACACCCATGGCCAAGAGCATGAACGTGCTGTCTTTCAAAGATCCCAGCATGGTCAAGGCCTCCGATGCGCAGTTCATTGCCTCCACCAAAAATGGAAAGGGCAAGATGCCCGGCTACACCGGCAAACTCACCGACGCCCAGATCACCGACGTCATTGCCTTTATCCGCACCTTGCAGAAGTAAACCGGACGCGCAGTTTGCGCCGGACGCTCGGCACCTGGGGTCAGTCCGCCGGCGGTTTCATAAGTCAGTTGTACTTCTCGAACTCTTCGTGCTTCCTTCCTCGCATCGCAATGCTGCATCGGCATGGCTATGAGCACAAGTTGGTGAAACCGCTCTATGCCTGGCCCCCGGTGCGCCGTGCCCGGCAAGCTTCACGGGAGTGAACATGAGAATCGTTGTCTCCATCCGGTTGGCTCTCGTAGCCTGCGCTTTCTTCATCGGCGCATCTGCCGGTTTGGCCCAGTCCAAGAGTGAATGCCTGGCCTGCCACGCTGACGCCGGCATGCAGGATTCTGCTGGTCACAGCATCAGCGTCGACGAACATAAGTTCAATCCCAGCATGCACGGCACCCTGCAGTGCA
The DNA here is from genome assembly GCA_963846095.1 of uncultured Acidobacteriaceae bacterium. Taxonomy (GTDB): domain Bacteria; phylum Acidobacteriota; class Terriglobia; order Terriglobales; family Acidobacteriaceae; genus Telmatobacter. Next base: position 414,247 of record CAWJUW010000016.1, on the reverse strand, counting down.
ACAATTGCCACGCCGACATCAAGGGCTATCCGCATCCCGACAAGATCGCGCCGGTCAAGTGCGCCACTTGCCACGCGGATGAGGCGCAGGGCCTTGCCGGCAGTGTTCACTCGGATGGAGCGGATCATCCTTGCACAAGCTGCCACGGCGATGCGCACTCGATTTATCCCAAGACCGATCCACGCTCGGCAGTCTATCCGCTGAATATTCCCAAGACGTGCAGCCAGTGCCACGGCAACGACGGCATGGCCAAGAAGCATGGCCTTGCCAGCGTCTATCCCTCCTACATCGACTCCATTCACGGCTTCGCGCTCAGCAAGGAAGGCCTGCTGGTCGCGGCCAACTGCCCCAGCTGCCACGGTTCGCACAACATTCTCAGCCACAACAATCCGCAGAGCGCCACCAACAAGGCCAACGTTCCCGCCACCTGCGGCAAATGCCATGCCGGCATCACCGACAATTACATCGGCGGTGTGCACGGCAAAGCCGTTGCTGCCGGCAAGATGAACGCTCCGGTCTGCTCCGACTGCCACACCGCACACGCCATCGAGCAGCCTACGGCCGACGCCTTCCGCATGCGCTCTACGCCCATCTGCGGCAGCTGCCACATCGACAAGTTCTCTACGTATCGCGACACGTTCCACTCGCAGCTTGGGGCGCTTGGCGGCTACGTGGAAACCGCGCGCTGCTGGGATTGCCATGGCGCGCACGATGTTCTGCCCGCGTCCGATCCGAAGCAGTCCCGTGAATGAAGCGAATCTCGTCGTGACCTGCGGCAGGTGCCACGCCGGCGCCAACGCCAGCTTCGTCAAGTATCAGCCGCACGCCAACGCGCGCAATCGCAAGCTGAATCCCGCGCTCTATTACATCCGCCTGTTCATGAACCTGCTGCTTGCCAGTGTGCTGACGTTCTTTGTGATTCACACCGCCCTTTGGTTGATCCGCTCGCGATATGACCAGATCAAGCGCAAGGCTGCCGAAGGAGGAAAGAATGCCTGACCTAGGAAGCAGCAACACACCCAGTCCAAAACCAGGAGAAATACTTCAGGCGCTTCACGCCGGCGCAGCGCTACATGCACGCTGTGCTGTTCTCCACGTTTCTCGGGCTCGCCGGCACGGGACTGCCGCTGCGCTTCAGCCAGAGCTACTGGGCGCGCAAGTTCGCCAGCGGCGTCGGCGGATTCGGCGCCATCCTGTTCTTCCACAAACTCTGCGCCGTTGTGCTGACGCTGGCTTTCCTGATTCATCGTGAAGGACATCTTCCAGCGCGGCATCTGGCGTCGCGAGCATGGAATCTTCTGGGGACCGACTCCATGGTCGCCAACTTCAAGGATGCGAAAGATCTCCTCGGGCACATGCGCTGGTTTGTCGGCCTCGGCCCCAGGCCGCAGTTCGATCGCTACGCCTACTGGGAGAAGTTCGACTACTGGGCGGTGTTCTGGGGAATGATCGTCATCGGCTTCTCGGGCTACGCCATGTGGTTCGCGCCCTTCTTCGCGCACTTCCTGCCGGGCTGGGCCTTGAATGCCGTGCTCGTGATCCACAGTGAAGAAGGCCTTCTCGCCATCCTGTTCATCTTCTCGATTCACTTCGTCAACACCCACCTGCGTCCGGGAAGCTTCCCCATGGACATGGTGATCTTCACCGGCGTCGAGAGCGAAGAAGAGTTCCGTCACAAGCGTCCGCTCGAATACGCCCGCCTCGTCGAAGAAGGCAAGCTCGAACAGAAGCTTGGCGAAAAGCCGGGATCTGGCAGTTGAACTTCTCGAGAGTGGTTGGATTTACCGCAATATCCGTTGGACTCATTCTCCTTGTCCTGACCCTAAGCGCATATTTCCGAGAGTAAGAGGTCGAGAGAGCAACGAGGGAAGAAAATGTCGTGGCAGAGCAGGCTGTGGCTGGGTAGTCGCAGCCAGTGGTGTCTCGCATTGGTCGTTTCGTTCGTCATTGCATGCGGTTCTCCATCGTGGGCGCAAAAGAAGCTGAAGGACCAGGATTGCCTTCAGTGCCACTCCGATAACACGCTGACCTCCGACGAGAACGGCAGAAAGATCAGCCTTTTCGTCGACGGGGCCAAGCTCAAGCACTCGGTCCACGGCTCCATGTTCGCGTGCGTCGACTGCCACAGCGACGTCAAGAGCCTCATCCATGACACGCCTCCGAAGAAGGTCTCCTGCGCGCAGTGCCACTCGGACGCGCAGCAAGCATACGAGCACAGCCTTCACGCCAAGCCGGCTCAAATCCCGAATGCTTCCGCGGCCAACTGTCAGGATTGCCACGGCAACGCGCACGAGATTCTCGGCTCCGACGACGCCAGGTCCCCCGTGAATCATGCCAACATTCCGGCAACCTGCGGGCGGTGTCACGGCCAGAAGTTTCTCATGGAGTCCAACGGCGAGAGCGCCCAGGCCTTTATTTCATATCAGGAGAGCGTGCACGGCCGCGCCATCGAGAATGGCTCAAAGAAAGCCGCGGTCTGCACCGACTGCCACGGCGCCCATGGAATTCTGCCCGCCAACGATCCCAAATCGCCCATCTCCAAGAGCAGCGTGCCCGCCACCTGCGGCAAGTGCCATACCGAAATCGAGACCACGTTCAATCAGAGCATCCACGGCCAGGCCATCGCGCGCGGCAATCAGCTCGCTCCTGTCTGCACCGACTGCCACGGGATCCACTCCATCAAGTCGCACTCCGATCCGACTTCGCCCGCATCCGAGCAAAACCTCTCCCGCGATACCTGCGCCCGTTGTCATCAGGGCGTGCGCCTCTCGCAGGAGTTCGGCGTGCCCGGCAACCGCGTCAGCACCTACTTCGACAGCTACCACGGCCTCGCCTCCGAAGGCGGTTCCGTCGTCGCGGCCAACTGCTCCAGCTGCCATGGCGTGCACGACATTCTGCCCTCCTCCGACCCGCGCTCCACCATCAATCCCGCCCACCTCGATGCCACCTGCGGCAAATGCCATCAAGGGGTGACGCGCAAGTTCACCCTCACCAAAGTGCATCTCGACCACGATGGCGCCAGCGACACCGGCACAAGATTCGTGCGCTGGGTCCGCTGGATCTATATCCCGCTCATCCTCGTCGTCATCGGCGCCATGTTCCTGCACAACGCCATCATCTGGCGCAGCAAGGCCATCGCGCGATCGCCACATGCGCAACCCGTACATGGTGCGCATGACCACCAATCAGCGCTGGCAGCATCTGATCCTCTTCGCCAGCTTCATCATTCTGGTCATGACCGGGTTCGCACTCAAGTTCCCCGATTCATGGTTCGCTGAAATGCTCGCCATGAGCGAACACCTGCGCAGCATCATGCATCGCGTCGCCGGTGTCGCGCTCATTGCCGCCGGTATCTACCACGTCTTCTATCTGGCCGCGACGCGCGACGGCCGCCGCCTCCTCTGGGACTTTGCTCCGCGGCCCAAGGACGCCTTCGATGCCATCGGAACCATGCTCTACTACCTTGGTCTGCGCAAAGAGAAGCCGCAGTTTGCGCGCTTCAACTACGCAGAGAAGGCCGAATACTGGGCGCTCGTCTGGGGCACCGGCCTGATGGGCGTTACCGGCATCATGATGTGGGCCAAGGTCAGCGTCGGCAATCTGCTCGCACGCTGGTGGGTCGACGTGGCCACCGCCATCCACTACTACGAGGCCATCCTCGCCACCCTGGCCATCGTCGTCTGGCACTTCTACCAGGTCTTCGTTGATCCCGATGTCTACCCCATGAACTGGGCGTGGTGGGACGGCAAGATGCCCGTCGAGCACTATCGCCACGAACACCCGCTCGACCTCGAATCCCTCAAACAGCCCGGATCCGATGAAGCCTCAGCGAAAGGAGCAGGGGACTGATCCCGCGCTGACGCGATTCATTCGAGACCCACGGGCGGCTTAGAAGATCCAGTGGGCGGTCCGAGCCAGGTCGTGAGCGCGTCGGAGAGTCCATGCCGGCTCTCGTCGCCAACCCAGGCCACGTAACCGTCGGGACGAATCAATAGGGCATTGGGAGCAGTGACCACCCCGATCACGGGAAGCTCCCACGCACCGTCATAGCGAGCCTCGACAAGCTGAACCCGGTTCGACCACGGGGCAATATCGACTCCGCGAGGCTCTCCGAAGTTGAGCAATACCGCCCGCGCCCTGTGCAACAGCGTGAACATACGCACCGTGCCTTCTGCAGTGATCAGATCGAGATCGGGCATGCGCCGGCCCAGTAGAGGGTGGCCTTCGCCCAGGTTGTAATGCACATCCAGCCCGGACATCTCTGCGGCCATACTCTTGCGTACCTCATCGGCCTTGAGAAACTGCGCAACGTAGTCGCCCAGCGCCCTTGTCTGTTCATCGGGTTTGCGAAGCGCGCTTTGAGCCATCGTGCTGCGCAGCACGCGCGCGCCCACCGGGTGACGTTCCGCGTGATACGTGTCCAGCAGGCTTTCCGGCGAAGTGCGATGCACCACCTGGGCCAGCTTCCATCCCAGGTTCACTGCATCCTGGACTCCGATGTTGAGGCCCTGCCCGCCCACCGGGGCATGGACATGCGCGGCATCGCCGGCCAGCAGGATGCGCCGGTCACGGTAAGCCGCGGCCTGGCGCGCCATGTCGGTGAAACGCGAGATCCATGTGGGGCTGTGAATGCCGAAATCGGTGCCGTAGACGGCGATCAGAGCTGAGCGCACGTCGTCCAGGCTTGGCTCGGTGCTTGAGCCCACGTGCGGTTCCGTGAGCACGATGCCGGCGCACGAAGGTCCGCGGTCTTCGCGCTTGCCAATGGCGTGGATTCCGCGGGCGTCCTGGCGAAAGCCCCATTCCGGCTCTTGCGATGTCTGGGCTTCAGCAATCAGCCAGCTGGTCGTCGCATCCCAGCCAGGGAATTCAATCCCGGCTGCCTTGCGAATGAGGCTGCGTCCTCCATCGCAACCGACAAGGTACTCTGCCCGGAGCGCGTCTCGGTCGGAAAGCTCGACATCGACACCCGATTCGTCCTGCACGAAGCCGGTCACTTCATGCCCGCGATAGATGGGTACCGCCAACTCTTCGACCCACCCGGCGAGGATGCGCTCGATGTGGTTCTGCCACAGCGCGAGCAGATAATTGTGGCGCGTGGGAAAGTCTCCAATGTCCAAACGGACCTGGTGGAAACTCACGGCAGGATGCTTTTGCCCCTTCGCAATGAATCGATCTGCGATCCCACGCTGATCCAAAACCTCCATCGTCCGTGCGTGCAGCCCACCCGCGCGCGAGCCTTTCAGTTCCTGATTGAGCCGCCGCTCGACAATGGCAACGTCAACGCCCGCCAAAGCCAGTTCACCCGCCAGCATCAGACCGGTTGGACCTCCTCCGGCAATCACCACTGCATGGGATCCGTTTGTAGACATAGGCATCTCCACCTCATAGGCCGGAGTTCCGGCACTGTCGACGATTGTGTGCCACGACTTGGGCCTTGCCGCAAGGGTGCCGGTCCGCGATATCCTGAGAATGGGAGGGAGCCATCTTTCCCGGTCGGCGGGTCTCGCACAGGATCTTCGCGCTGTCATGAGCTACGCGCAGAGATTGCCCGAGGTTGACGCGACGACGATCCTCAGCGCGGGTGTTCCGCAGGTGGATTTGCGCAAGTCGCGCTTTCCGCCGATCCAGTAGACTTGACTTGAATGCTCTCACGGCCGGCAGTTCGCGGGCAGGAACTCGACGCGCAAACGCGCTGTATTCACTACCGAAGCCCCCTCGACGTCCTTGCAATCAAAATGAAGTGCTGCGGCGTCTACTACGCCTGCAAGGATTGCCACAACGCATTAGCCGATCACGCCATTGCGGTCTGGCCGCCAGATCAGTGGAACGAAACCGCAGTGCTGTGCGGTGTCTGTGGTTGCGAAATGAGCATCGAGCAGTACATGGCGTGCAATGCGCGTTGCCCTCAGTGCGCCGCTCCGTTCAATCCCGGCTGCCGCAAGCATTACCACTACTACTTTGCCGCACCGAACCCCTGAACCGCCCCTTCTCAGGCTCCTGCGCTTTTTTCGATAAAGCTGCCGAAGAGCGCCGCGCATTCTTCAAGGAAGCGCCGATCGTCCCCGCCAAAAGCCTTGAGTTCGTGGCTGTCGATGTCGATCTCGCCCACAATCTTTCCGTGCGCATAGATGGGCACCACGATCTCCGATCTGGTTTCTAGCGAACAGGCGAGATAGCGCGGGTCCGCGGAGACATCGTCGATGACCACGGTCTCTGCCTGCGCAACCGCCGCGCCGCAGATTCCCTCCGATACCGGGATGCGCACATGCTCAGTAGGCGCGCCGTGAAACGGCCCCAGAACCAGCGTGTTCTCATCGTCGGGGTCGAGCATATAGAAACCGACCCAGTTGTAGGTGGGCAAGCGTGCGGCGATTCGATCGACAGAGAACTGCTGCAGCGATGCGAAATCCGCTGCAGATTGCGAGAAATCGCGAATCTCCGCCAGGAGCGAATCGAAAACCAAATCAGCCATTCTTCTATTCTCGCTTACCAACTCAGGCCGATTTGACGAAGTGCAGCGAGAGCGAGTTCATGCAGTAGCGAAGGCCAGTCGGCCGGGGGCCATCGTCGAAGACGTGCCCCAGATGCGCATCGCACAGGCGGCACGAAACCGCCGTCCGGCTCATGCCAAGCGAGTAGTCCGAGTTCTCGCGTACGTTCTCTTTGGCGATCGGCTGCCAGAAGCTGGGCCATCCGGTGCCTGATTCGAATTTTGTCTCGGAGCTGAAGAGCGCCGTTCCGCAACAGATGCAGCGATAGAGGCCCTTTTCATGGTTGTTCCAGTACTGGCCTGAGAACGCACGCTCCGTTGCCGCATGGCGCGTCACCTGGAATGCGTCGGGAGTCAGTTGCTGCTTCCACTCCGCGTCAGTCTTTGCGACCGTAGGCAATGTGACCAGATCCTTCCGCTGCCCGGCGTCTGTGAATTCCACGATCTTCACTTCTTTGGGAAGGTCTCCTGCAGCCAGCGCCGTCAAGGCACCGTGCCAACGCTCGAACATCAAGGCAACAGCGGATGCTCCGCCTGCGAACAGGAAGGCCCGGCGAGATGGAAAAGTGTTTTTCTGCGACGATTGGCTCATGATTCCTCCGAGGGACCTCTTTATCCGAATGTGAACGAAAACGCCTGCACTCCCGGATCCTCGAACTCAATAGCAAAAATGTGATCGGTGACGGCGCCACTCTGCCGCACCAGTTGATACAAGCGATGGTCAGTCACCACGCCGTTGCCTTGCGCATCGGTGTCTACGCCATGATTGTCGCCGGGCGCCTGCCCGTCGATGGTCACGCGGAAACGAACCGGCTTTCCGTCGGCTGTCGGCCCGAGCACCAGGTGCAGATCGCGCGCGTGGAAATGAAAGAGAATCTTGCCGCCGGCCGCACTCAGCACCGCGCGCTGCATGTTGTCGACCCACTTGCCTTCAAATCCCCACTGGTTCAGCGCAGGATGTTCGGGCGCGGCGTAGTCTTTCTCGCTGCCCATCCGGAATCCGCCGGGCGAAGCAAAGTTTTGTGCGCGGCTGAATCCGACGTAAGTCTCCGGCGACTTCACCTCTCTCATGTTCGGTGCTGCTTCCACACCTTGCCCCTGGACATTCACGGCTTCGGTCGGCATGGACTTCGCATTGCGCTCCTGCAACAGCTGTTGAATCCAGCGCTCCGACTGCTCGTAATTCCCCTCGCCGAAGTGCTCGAAACGCACCTTGCCCTTGTCGTCGATGAAGTAGTGCGCCGGCCAATACTCGTTGTGAAACGCATCCCACACTTTGTGATCGCTGTCGAGCGCGACCGGGTAGGTAATGCCGAACTTCTTCACCGCCTTTTCTACGTTCGGCTTTTCCTTTTCGAAATCGAACTCCGGTGTGTGCACGCCGATCACGACCAGGCCATCGTCTTTATACTTCTGCGCCCAGGCTTCAATGTAGGGAAGGGAACGCAGGCAATTGATGCACGAGTAGGTCCAGAAGTCGACGACGACAACCTTGCCTTTCAGGTCCTTGCCGGAAACACCCTTGGAGTTGATCCACCCGGTGGCGCCTCCGAGTCCATACAACGGCGACGTGCCGACGTGGCTGGCAGGCTGTTGCGCCTGCGCGCTCGGGACCGCGGCCAGTCCAGACAAGCAGGCCGCCGCTCCAACCATCGTCCGCCACAGCGCCTGCTTCACTCCTGCAACCATTCGCCCGTAACCCCCTCGGAGAACTATAAATAAAACGAGGTGTGTCCTTGTCAGAAACTACCCTCCCAATAGACGCGCTCGAGGAGCAACGAGTTACAGAACTGCGCACCGCGCAACAAAAAGCCGAGCGGCTTTTCCACGAGATCGAGGCACGTGGCCTGATTCGTGTCGGCATCAGCGAGAGCCTGCTGAACCAGGAAATCTACGATCTAGCAAAGGAAATGTATGGGATAACCACGTACTGGCATAAGCGGATCGTCCGCGCCGGAAAGAACACCCTTGAGCCCTATAACGAGAATCCGCCCAATCTGACCCTTGGCAATGACGACATTCTGTTCCTCGACCTGGGCCCGGTCTTTGAGGAGTGGGAGGCTGACTTCGGGCGCACCTTCGTCCTCGGCTCGGATCCGCTCAAGCTCAAGCTACGCGACGACATTGCCGCGGCATTCGCAGAAGGGAAGCGCTACTTCCACTCGACTCCGGACCTTACCGCGAGCCAGTACTTTCAATATGTCGTGGCGCTCGCGAGAAAGTACGGCTGGGAATACGGCGGCCCGATCGCCGGCCACCTGATCGGCCACTTTCCGCACGAACGGATTGCGGACGACAAGGTGACCCTCTATGTGCATCCGAACAGCCATCTCTTGATGCGATCACTCGATGAGAAAGGCCAGAAGCGCCATTGGATCCTGGAGATCCATTTTGTCGACCGCGCGCGCGAGATCGGCGGCTTTTATGAGGAACTTCTGACCGTGGATTGACCTGGATCTCATCCACGGGGACCTGTGCCGGCTAACTTCCCGGATGACTCAACTGATTGGCGCGCGGCACCAGGTCCTGATAAATCGACTGCGGCAGGTTGGTCTGCCAGTGGTTAGTCACTCTCGCCCAAAGCACCGCTCCGAAGAAGAGGTACGCGATCACCGCGGCGACGGCAAGCGGCGAGAGACGCCGCCCGGCCCAGCGGGAGCTCAACTTGGTTTCTTTTCTTGGCGGCAGGGCAAGCTGTAACGCATCCTGTGCCGGACATGCGGCCACACACACCATGCAGGCAGTGCACTCCGCCGAGCGAATCTGCACCAGGCGATCCACTGGCAGGTGTGCGGGGCAGACCCGCGCGCACTTGGCGCAATCGATGCAGGCTTCCGGATCGCGGCGTATCTTGGTCGGGCTGAGGATCGACGCAAGCCCGAGGAATGCACCGTAGGGGCACAGATAGCGGCACCAGAAGTTTTCAATCAGGATCGACAGGCCGGCCAGTGCCACAACGATTGCAGCACCCGTTCCACCGATGTCCCGGAAGAAGTTCATCATCCGCACGTCGACGACCAGCCCGTACGGTGTCTGCATGAATCCTTCGAGTGTCTCCGCCGACATGGAGCCGACGAGTACCACGAAAAATGCAAGCAGGACGTATTTCAGGCTGCGCAGTGGCCCGTCGACCGACCTGGGCACGCGCACATTTGTGCGCAATACGCGCCGGCCGAACTTCCAGAGATTCTCAGATAGCGTGCCAACCGGGCACAGCCACGAACAAAACGCCTTCTTGAGCAGAACGCTCATGAGCGCGAACCCGAGAAACAGATACATGGCGGCGGGATGAATGGCGGGCACGCGTCCGGTCGTAAGTAGATACCGGGTGTTCATCAAACCGGCGATGGGCAGCCACCCCTCGATCCCGGCCGGTCGGGACGCATGGAATCCCTGACCGCCGCGCTCAAAGAAGCGCACCCAAAGGTAGAATTGCGCGCCAAGCCAGAGATTGAGCGCCACGAACGTCCATTGGACCGTGTGCCGGATGATCTGCGAGCGGTCTGGCGAGCTGCGCCGAACCAGCTTCTTATGCGGGCCTTCTTCAGCGGGGCGGGGAAGCAATGCGGTCATAGGTTGTCCTGACTAATCAGGATCAACCCGATCCAATTTGACCGTCAGCGACCTGTGTCACACCTGGCTCGCATTGGGTGGCGAAATCCGGAGGGTCAAATCCGTCAGCGCTATGGCCGATTTCGTTCCATCAGCAGGAGTACGCGCCCATTCTCAAGCTCAGTACGGTCAATGGGATGGAACCAGAAACCGAATGCTTTGTTTAAATCACTTTCGTTCAGATTGCCATACAAGTCTTCTCTTCCGCGCAGCCACTCCTGGAACATCGGATCCGACGGGGGAACCCATTCCAGCACCAGCCAGCGGCGGGTTAGCCGCGCCATAAGCTCCGCGATCAGTTCCAGCGTTGCCTGCTCCCGAAGAAGCAAGTGGTGGATCACCGCCAGCAGGAAAACCATGTCCGACGCGCCTTCGAGCCGGTTCAACAGCGAGAACTGCTCGCCATTCTGCCAGCCCGCGGCGGGCGTAGGGCGGGCAATATTTGCCACCATCGCCGTGATCGGCTGCCTCAAACGCGCAGCCCGCTGCCACAGCGCCTCAACAGCCCCGGAATCGCTGTCGAGTGCAACCACATCCGCACCCGCCTCCGCCGCGAGTTGAGCAAACGTCCCGGTGTTCGCCCCGATGTCGAGCACGCGCGCAGGCCTGCAGCGCTCCAGGGCCGCGTTCACGAATCGCTTTTTCTGTTCACTGTCCGCAGTCTGATAGTGGGCGGCATTCTTCTCGTATTCACGCCACCGAGTCTCGGTTGATACAGTGGCCGCCCTGCGAATCTGCTTTCCGAGGCGGTTGAGACGTTTTCGCAGGATGTGCGCAGCCAGTTCCGGGTCCGTCTTTCGTTGCGGTGCACTCTTGGTTTGTGACCCAGCTTTTGAGTTCTCCAGAAGCGTCGCGAGCGTCACGACATCGAAGATGCCCGGCCTGAGCCGCTGCCAGAAGCCCAGCGCATCGTAAAGGGTGCGCGGCTCGTACCCATCGCGCGAAAAAATCGAAGCCTGCAACGGCCACTGCAGCAGCTTTTGCGCAAGAAGCGGCAATAGAAACGTCCGCACAAACTGCCCATACGCCAGCCACATGCTCGAGTGCGGATCGCGCCGCTCAAACGACAGCACATCGACCAGAACGGGCTGCGGCCCGGCGAACACGATGTTCAGCGGGGTAGCGTCCTTCAGTTGCCAGCCCGCGTCGACCGCCTTCTGCGCAATCCGCAGCGTGAGTTCAGCCGCCGCCAGCCATTGTCCGGTTGTCCACTCCCATGGATACGAAATTGGATCGATCCGCGGGTGCCGCAGCCAGAGCTCTCCCGGATTTTCGCGGATCTCCGCATCGAGCATCTCGGTGCGAACCAGATCTCCGGATTGCTCGAGGCTCGTGCGAAGCGGCGAATCGAGAAATGCTGCGGTCTCGTCAACCGCCGATGGCAACACTCTGCGAATCGCGTCCGTCTTCGTCAACCGGAGACGACCTGCGGGGTCGCGAAATGTCCAGCTCGGCTCGCCCTCGGATGGAGTGGTCACGCGTTCGTCGCGATCGCGCGCTTCGGCTCGACTGGCCAACGGTACGACCTCCGATTCTGAAGGGCACCGCGTGCAGCCCCGAAATGAGCTTGCGAAGTGTTAGACCCACTCGCCACGGCGCATCAAAGGCTCGCTGCTGCCGGATGCGCTCACGCCGTCGATGTCGAGATCCGCCGAGCCGATCATCCAGTCCACGTGAATGAGGCTGTTGTTCGCGCCCTTGGCCGCGAGTTCTTCCGGCGACAGCTTGTCTCCATCGCGCAGGCAAGATGTGTATGCCTGTCCCAGCGCGATGTGCGACGCAGCGTTTTCGTCGAAGAGCGTGTTCAGGAAGAGCATGCCGCTCGCCGCAATGGGTGACGAGTGTGGAACCAGCGCAACTTCGCCCAGCCGCCGTGCTCCGTCGTCGGTGCTGATCAGCTTCTGCAACACTTCTTCTCCGCGGCTGGCGTGGGCTTCCACAATGCGCCCGCCTTCAAACCGAACTTGAATGCCTTCGATCATGGTGCCCTGGTGCGACAAGGGCTTGGTGGCCGTCACGGTGCCGTCCGCGCGATCCTTGTGCGGCGTGGTGAAGACCTCTTCCGTCGGCATGTTGGGAATGCAATACACGCCGTTCTCCGCCGTCGTGCCGCCGCCGAGCCAGAGATGGTCGTCGGCAAGCCCGAGGCGGAAGTCCGTGCCGGGACCGCGATAGTGCAGCGCTGCATAACGCTTCTCGTTCAGAATCGCCGCGCGCTTCTGCAAGCCGGCGTCGTGTTCCTTCCAGGCTGCCACCGGGTCTTCGCGGTCTACGCGCGTCGTCTGGAAGATCGCCTCCCACAGCTTGGCAAGGGCAACATCGGCCGGATCGTCAGGAAACATCGAGGCGGCCCACGCCGGCGTCGCGCTCGCCACGATCGTCCAGTTAATCGAGTGGCGGGTAATCAATTCCAGCGCCGGCCGGTACGCTGTCGACACTGCGCGGTTGGCGCGGCTCACTTTTTCCGGATCTTCATTCGAGAGCAATGCAGGATTGCCCCCGGCAATCGCCAGCCGCGCGGCTCCGCTCTTGAAGGCTGCGCCCATGCCGTCGTAGAGCCATCCCGCCGCCTTGTCAAAGCTCGCATCCTGCGCAACGCGGTACCGCATCAGCGTGGCCTCGTCGTCTGTGTAAAGCGTCGTCACCAGCGAAGCTCCAGCGCGGTAGGCCTGCTCGGTGATTCTGCGCGCCAACGGCAGCGCATCGAGCGATGCGGTCATCACCAGCTCCTGACCGGCGCGCAGGCCCAGCCCCACCCGCACCGCAACCTCGGCGAGAAGATCAAGATTCTGTTCGTGGGTTCGCATTGTTGGTGTTGCCACTGTGAGACTCATGTCCTATACCCCTTGCGCGCAGAGGAAAGGGCGGCTGGAATTTGCCGCCCTCTCGTTGTTTCAATTCTAAGACGTCGCCACCGGGTCCTTGCAGCCGCGGAAACTAGCGCAGGGAAGTGGCCGCCGATTGCAAACCGTGCGGTGCATCTTCATCCATGGTCTTCAGGTACTTGTCGATCGCCGCCGCGGCCTTGCGGCCTTCCGCAATGGCCCATACCACAAGGGATTGCCCGCGTCGCATGTCGCCGGCCGCAAAGATGCCATCGACCGAAGTCATATAGTCCGCATTCGCCGCAACGTTGCCGCGGCTGTCGAGCGCCAGGCCTAGCTGCTCAATCATGCCGTTGCGCACCGGGCCGAGGAATCCCATTGCGAGCAGAACAAGATCCACGTCCATCACGTATTCCGAGCCCTCAATCGCTTCGAACTTCGGTGGCGGCCCCACGCGCAGCAGGTGTAGTTGCTTCACGTTGCCATGCTCATCGCCGGTGAACTTGATGCTGTTGATGCTCCAGTCGCGAATGCCGCCCTCTTCATGGGCGCCTTCCGTCCGCAGTTGCAGCGGCCATAACGGCCAGGGAGTCGATGCGGCGCGCGTCTCCGGTGGCTTGGGCATAATTTCGAACTGGTGCACGCTGAGCGCGCCCTGCCGGTGCGTGGTGCCGAGGCAATCCGCGCCCGTATCGCCGCCGCCGATGATCACCACGCGCTTGCCCTTGGCATGAATCGCCTGCGCAGCATTGGCGAGGAACAGCTCCTCCGCATCGCCTTCGCAGCGCCGATTCTGTTGCGGCAAAAACTCCATGGCAAAGTGAATGCCTTTGAGTTCGCGTCCGGGAATATTCAGGTTGCGTGGCTGTTCCGCACCGCCGGCAAGCAGAATCGCGTCATAGTGCTCGGTCAGCGTGTCGACCGGAACATTTTCACCCACGTGCGCGTTGGTGATGAAGGTGACTCCCTCGGCGCGCATCTGTTGGATGCGCCGATCGAGCACGTGCTTTTCCAGCTTGAAATTCGGGATTCCGTAGCGCAGCAGGCCCCCGATGCGGTCGTTCTTCTCATACACTGTGACCGAGTGACCGGCACGCCGTAGTTGCTGCGCCGCGGCCAGACCCGCTGGGCCGCTGCCAACAACCGCAACCCGCTTGCCGGTGTTCGAGTCGGGCAGTTCCGGGCGAATCCAACCCTCTTCCCACGCCCGCTCCACAATCGAGCGCTCAATCAGCTTGATCGAAACCGGCGGCTGATCGATGCCGAGCACGCATGCGGCCTCGCACGGCGCAGGGCAGATGCGTCCCGTGAACTCGGGAAAATTATTCGTCGCGTGCAGGCGTCGAATGGCTGCTTCCCAGCGGTTGTTGTAGACCAGGTCGTTCCAGTCGGGGATCAGGTTGTTGACCGGGCAGGCGGTGTGGCAAAAGGGAACTCCGCAATCCATGCAGCGCGCGCCCTGTTCACGCTGCTTCGCTTCGGGAAACGGTTCGTAAATCTCGAACCAGTCGTGGATGCGTTCGTCTGCCTTGCGGCGCGAAGGCTGCTCGCGCGGAATCTCGAGAAAGCCGGTGTCTTTACCCATGCTGCACCTCGGCGGCCGCGACCTGCGTCGTTGCGGAATTCGTTTGTGTTGCGTTGTAGACCGACTCCGTCCGAGGGAAGCCGAGAACGCGCTTGTATTCATGCGGGAAAATCTTGATGAATCGCGGCTGCGCGTCGGCCCAATGCTCAAGAATCCACGCCGCGCGCGGGCTGCCTGTGTAATCGCGATGCCGCTCAAGCAGCGTCTTCACGCGCTCTACATCTTCCGCCAGCACCAGCGGTTCCAGATCCACGCTTGCCTTGTTGCAGCGCCGCGTCGAGAAGTCGCCCTGGTCATCGTAAACATAAGCGAGGCCGCCGCTCATGCCTGCTGCGAAGTTACGGCCGGTCGAGCCGAGCACGACGACGGTGCCGTTGGTCATGTACTCGCAACCGTGGTCGCCTACGCCTTCAACCACAGCAATCGCACCTGAGTTGCGCACCGCGAAGCGCTCGCCCGCAATGCCGTTCAGGAATGCCTCACCCGAGGTGGCGCCGTAGAGCACCACGTTGCCGACGAGGATGCTCTCTTCGGGGAGGAAGCTTGAAGTCTTCGGCGGATACGCAATGACCCGGGCACCCGAGAGCCCCTTGCCCACGTAGTCATTGGCATCGCCCTCGAGCTCCAGTGTCACACCCGATGGAACGAATGCGCCGAAGCTCTGCCCCGCCGAGCCGCGGAACTTGAAGTGAATCGTTTCGTCCGGCAATCCCGCTGAACCGTAACGCCGCGCGATCTCGCCGCCCAGCATCGCGCCCACCGTGCGATGCACGTTGCGGATCGCGAAGCTGCCCGTCACGTGGGTCTTCGATTCGAGCGCCGGAGCAGCCTTGGAGATCAGGGCATGATCGAGCGCGTGGTCGAGGCCATGATCCTGCGCCTGCACACGACGACGTGCCACGCGAGAGGGAAGCGTCGGCGCATAGAGAATGCTCGAGAGATCGATGCCCTTTGCTTTCCAATGGGTTTCCGCGACTGCGGCATCGATCTTGTCCACCCGGCCCACCATCTCGTCGACCGTGCGGAAGCCAAGCTTGGCCATGTGCTCGCGCACCTGCTCGGCGAGGAAGAAGAAGAAGTTGATCACGTGCTCTGGTTGCCCGGTAAAGCGCGCGCGCAGCACCGGATCCTGTGTCGCAATGCCCACCGAACACGTATTCAGGTGGCACTTGCGCATCATGATGCAGCCCATGGCGATCAGCGGTGTCGTAGCAAATCCAAACTCCTCCGCTCCCAGCAATGCGGCAATCACAACGTCGCGCCCCGTTTGCAGCTTTCCGTCGGTCTGCACGCGGATGCGCGAGCGCAAGTCGTTGAGCAGGAGCACCTGTTGCGTTTCCGCAAGCCCAAGTTCCCACGGCAGCCCGGCATGCTTGATCGAGCTGAGTGGCGAAGCGCCCGTCCCGCCGGTGTCGCCCGATATCAGCACCACATCGGCATGCGCCTTCGAGACGCCGGCAGCCACCGTGCCCACCCCAACCTCGGATACCAGCTTCACCGCGATGCGTGCCTTGGGGTTCACGTTCTTCAGGTCGTAGATAAGCTGCGCCAGATCCTCGATCGAATAGATATCGTGATGTGGCGGCGGCGAGATGAGGCCCACGCCGGGAATGGAATGCCGCGTCTTCGCGATCACCTCGTCGACTTTGTGTCCCGGCAGCTGCCCGCCTTCACCCGGCTTTGCGCCCTGCGCCATCTTGATCTGCAATTCGTCGGCGTTGACCAGGTAGTTCGTGGTCACGCCAAAGCGCCCGCTGGCAATCTGCTTTACGGCGCTGCGTCGCAGATCCCCGTTCGCATCGCGTGCAAACCGCTCTTCGTCTTCGCCGCCTTCGCCGGTATTCGACATGCCGCCGATCCGGTTCATGGCAATCGCCAGCGTCTCGTGCGCTTCCTTGCTGATGGAACCGAAGCTCATGGCGCCGGTGGTGAAGCGCTTCACAATTTCCTTCGCCGGCTCCACTTCGTCCAGGGGAATCGGCGTGTCGGCATATTTCAGCTTGAACAGTCCGCGCAACGTGGACATATTCCGGTTCTGCTCGTCGAGCAGGTCGGTGTACTCCTGAAACGTGGTTGGATTGTTCTGCCGCACCGAGTGCTGCAGCTTGCTTATGGTCTGCGGATTCAGCAAGTGATACTCGCCGCCTTCGCGGTACTGATAGTGCCCACCCACCACGAGGTCCGTCTCTGAATCTGTCAGCGGCTGGAACGCATACGCATGCTTGAGCTGCGCCTCGCGCGCCAGCACATCGAGCCCGACGCCCTCAATACGCGACGCGGTGCCCGAGAAGTAGGCGTCGACGAGTTCCTTGTTGAGGCCGACCGCCTCAAACACCTGCGCGCCGCGATAGCTCTGCAGTGTGCTGATGCCCATCTTCGAGAAGGTTTTCAGCAATCCCTTGTTGATTGCCTTCACAAAGTTTTTCTCGGCATAGTCGCCGCTGATCTTTTCCGTCAAAAGGCCGCGCCGCTTTAAGTCGTGCAGCGTTTCCATGGCGAGATAGGGATGAATCGCGCTGGCGCCATACCCAATGAGCAGCGCGAAATGCATCACCTCACGCGGTTCTCCGCTTTCCAGGATCAAGGCCACCTGCGTGCGCGTTCTCTCGCGCACCAGCCGGTTGTGCACCGCGGCCAGCGCCAGCAAGCTTGGGATCGGCGCGTAGGTCGAATCGACACCGCGATCAGAGAGAATCAGCAGCGTGTACCCGGAGTGCACGGCATGCGAAGCGCGTGTGCTCAGTTCATCGAGCGAGCGCTTCAGCCCCGCTTCGCCGTCCTCAGCGCGGAAGAGCGCGGGCAGTGTTGTCGCCAGCAGATCGCCCGACGAAATACGCCGTAGCTTCTCCAGGTCCCGGTTGGTCAGGATCGGGTGCGGCAACCGCAGCGTGTGGCAGTTCTCGGGCGTTTCGTCGAGAATGTTGCGCTCCGTGCCGATATAGCTGATCAGCGACATCACCAGCTCTTCGCGGATCGGATCGATGGGCGGATTCGTGACTTGCGCAAAAAGCTGCTTGAAGTAATTGAACAGCGGTTGCGGACGATCGGAAAGACAAGCCAGGGGCACGTCCGTACCCATCGAACCAATCGGCTCCTCGCCCTTCGCGCCCATCGGCGCCAGCAGAATCTTCAAATCTTCTTCGCTGTAGCCAAACGCCCTCTGCCTGCGCAGAAGGGTCTCGTGGTTCGCCGCGATCAAGCGCGAGGGCTCCGGCAGGTTGTCGAGGCTTACCTGCTGCTCTTTGAGCCATGCGCCATACGGCTGCCGGCTTGACAGTTCCTTCTTGATCTCGGCATCCGAGATGATGCGCTTCTGCACCGTGTCCACAAGGAACATGCGCCCCGGCTGCAGCCTGCCCTTCTTGCGGATGTCTTCCGCGGGCACATCGAGCACGCCGGCCTCGGACGCCAGCACAACCAGGTCGTCCTTGGTGACGATATAGCGGCCCGGGCGCAGTCCGTTGCGGTCGAGGGTTGCGCCGATCACCTTGCCGTCCGTGAAGGCGATCGCGGCCGGCCCGTCCCACGGCTCCATGAGCGAAGCGTGGTACTCGTAGAACGCGCGCTTCTCCTCATCCATGTCGGGATTGCCCGACCACGCCTCGGGAATCAGCATGGCCATGACGTGCGGCAGGGATCGGCCCGCCTGGTAGAGAAATTCGACCGCATTATCGAGCGAAGCAGAATCGCTACCCTCGGGCATGATCACCGGGTAAAGCTTGTCAATCTGCTCACCGTGCAGTGGGCTCTGCAGCACCGACTGCCGCGCATTCATCCAGCTCACATTGCCGCGAATGGTATTGATTTCGCCGTTGTGCGCGACATAACGATAGGGATGGGCCAGCTTCCAGCTGGGAAAAGTATTCGTCGAAAAGCGCTGATGTACCAGGCAGAGCGCGCTCGAGACGAGCGGGTTGGCCAGTTCGAAGTAGAACTTCTCGATCTGCGGAGCCAGCATCAGGCCCTTGTAGATAATGGTGCGGCACGAGAACGACGGAACGTAGAAGCCTTCCTTGTCCTCGATATCCGAATCGGCGATCTCATTTTCTGTACGGCGCCGAACCAGATAGAGCAGGCGCTCGAACGCGTCCTCCTCCATGTTTTTCGGACGCCCCACAAAGAACTGCTCAATGTAAGGCTGCGAGGCGCGCGCTTCGCGGCCGATGGCGTCGCCGTTGACCGGCGTGTCGCGCCAGCCCAGAACCGTCAGCCCTTCTTCCTGGGCGATCCGTTCGAACACACCCTCGCACTGCAGGCGGCTGTGCCGGTCCACAGGCAGAAAGACCATCGCTACCCCGTAGACTCCCGGCTCCGGAAGCTGAATGCCGAGGTCGCCGCACTCGCGGGCGAAAAAGGTGTGCGGAATCTGAATCAGGATGCCCGCGCCATCGCCCGTCTCCGGGTCGCAACCCGCTGCGCCGCGGTGCGTCAGGTTGATCAGGACCTCGAGGCCCTTGCGAATAATCTCGTGGCTCTTCTCGCCGCGGATGCTGGCCACAAGGCCCATGCCGCAGGCATCGTGTTCATTGCTGGGATGATAGAGCCCTTGAGGCTGAGGGATTCCGCGCTGTAAATCCGATGTATGCATGGCACCCTTCGGGTTGAAGTTTCCCGTTGAAGATGAATGAGAAAGCCTGGATACAACGACACTTGTGGATTTCCATCACTGGAAATCGCTTTCTGTTTTTCGTTTGAAAGTCTGGCAGGCAGCCTGCGCTCGAGTGAAACCCGGCTCAACCTTCTACTATATCGAAAAATCGAATTTCCTGCGGAAGTTCATTCGAGGATAACGCATCGGAGCCTGCCTGCGGTCGGTGCTTTAGAGTTCTATCCATGCCCGAGCAGGCCCTTTTGCGCGTTGCCGTCGACACCGGCGGCACGTTCACCGACGGCGTCGCATTGCGAGACGGCAAACTGCACGTATTCAAATTGCCGTCCACGCCGCGCAATCCTGCAGACGCTGTTCTTGCGTGCCTGGAGCATCTCTGTCCGCCGGGCCCGGATTCGACCAGCACTGTCGAACTACGCCATGGCACGACCGTCGGCACCAATACGATGCTGGAGCGAACGGGCGCCCGCGTGGCCTTTGTGACAACGGCGGGATTCGAAGACACCATCGCCATCGGCCGGCAGACGCGCAGCCGCCTTTACGACTGGTTTGCCCCCGTGCCCGTCTGCCTCGTCCCGGCATCGCTGCGTTTTGGCGTGCCCGAGCGAGTCACCGCCGAGGCGGAGATTCTCCTCAGTCCTTCGGAAGACGACCTTGCCCGCCTCCGCGAACAGGTGCGCGCCAGCGAGGCTCAATCCGTCGCACTCTCGCTTCTCTTCGCCTTCGCCAATCCTGAAACCGAGAAGCGTGTCGAGAGCGCACTCTCATCTCTCGGCATTCCTATCTCGGCGGCCCATCGCATCCTGCCGGAGTTTCGCGAATACGAGCGTGCGTCCACGACCGTCGTGAATGCCTATCTCGCACCGCGCATGACGCCCTATCTGCAGGACCTCGCTCAGCAGGTAGGCGCACGCTATCCCGGCGGACGCGTCAACGTCATGCAATCTTCAGGAGGCATGCTCTCCGCGGATGCGGCCGCGCGCGAGCCTGTGCGCACCGTGCTCTCCGGGCCGGCCGGCGGAGTCGTCGGTGCATGCAGCGTTGCGCGCTGGGCAGGCATCGACCGGATCATCGGCTTCGACATGGGTGGAACTTCGACCGACGTGTTTCTGGCGGATTCTGCCGGCGCCCCTCTCACCCGCGAATCGCAGATCGCCGGAATCCCCATTGCCGTTCCGATGCTCGACATCCATACCGCCGGTGCGGGTGGAGGATCGATCGCACGCTTCGACGCCGGCGGACTTTTGCGCGTCGGACCCGAATCTGCAGGAGCAGATCCCGGCCCCATCTGCTTCGGCCGCGGCCCAAACGCAACTGTTACCGACGCAAACTTCATCCTCGGCCGTCTCGATCCAGACACCTTTCTCGATGGAGCAAGCAAATTCGATCGCGAAAGAACCGAACGCGTGATGCACGAGCAGAAAGGCTCCCTCGGCACCATTCAGGAGTTCGCATCGGGGATTCTGCGCATCGTTGAGTCAGCCATGGAGAGGGCCATTCGCGTCATCTCCATCGATCGCGGCCGCGACCCGCGCGACTATACATTGGTTGCGTACGGTGGCGGTGGTCCTTTGCACGCATGTTCTCTGGCGCGCAAACTGCGCATGCAACGTGTGCTCATCCCTTTCGCCCCCGGCGCGCTGTCCGCTGTAGGCATTTTGCTGGCGGACACGGTGCGCGATGATTCGCAGACCATCATGCTTCCCGGGGATGCAATCGGCAGGCTTGGCAGCATCTTCGCGGACCTCGAGACCCCCTCACAAAGGCACTTTCAAGCGGATGGTCTTATGGGGGTCGCCACGCGCACCGTCGACCTTCGCTATCAAAGCCAGGGCTACGAGTTGAATGTTCCCTGGGATGAGCAATCTCCGCAGGCCGCGCTGGAAGCTTTCCATCATCTGCACGAAAAGCGCTACGGATTCTCGAACCCTTCGCGCCCGATTGAGATTGTGAATGTCCGGCTGCGCTTGACGGCCGCATCCGATTCGTTCCGTCCTGAACAAAAAGAGTGCATCCCCGGCGATGGCCGTGCAGCCGTGTACACCGAGCGCGCAGTGGTCTTTGACGGCCAGCCCCTTGCCACGCGCTTTTATCACCGCACGCAGCTCGCGCCCGGCGATGTCGTCGAAGGTCCGGCGATGATCACCGAATACACATCGGCGACGCTCCTTCCGCCCGGCGACCGAGCCGAAGTCGATGGCTTCGGCAATCTCATCATCTCCATTGCCCAGGGAGACGCGGCATGAAGACCCAGCCAACTGATCCGATCGAACTCGCGGTCTTTCAGAACGCCGTTCACTCCATCGCCGAGGAGATGGGCGCCGCTCTGCGTCGCACAGCAGTTTCGCCCAACATCAAGGAGCGCCGCGACTACTCCTGCGCAGTCTTCGACAGCGAAGCACGCGTCATTGCAATGGGCGATCACATGCCCGTTCACCTCGGGTCGATGCCTATGTCGGTGCAGGCGGCCGTCGCGGCCATTGCCTTTGCTCCGGGCGACATTGCCATCCTCAATGACCCCTACGCGGGCGGGACCCATCTGCCCGACATCACCATGGTTCTTCCTGTCTTCCTTGAAGACTCAGCGAAGCCGGACTTCTTCGTCGC
Source organism: uncultured Acidobacteriaceae bacterium (assembly GCA_963846095.1). Lineage (GTDB taxonomy): Bacteria > Acidobacteriota > Terriglobia > Terriglobales > Acidobacteriaceae > Telmatobacter. The sequence goes on along the minus strand of CAWJUW010000016.1, from coordinate 392,516 downwards.
CAATCGCGCTCATCACGCCGATGTAGGCGGCCGCTTCGCCGGATCCATGGGTCCCGCCGAAGAGATCTTCCAGGAAGGCATTCGCATTCCGCCCATCCGCATCGTGCGCAAGGGCGAGATCGATCGCGAGATGCTCGACCTGATCCTTCTCAACGTGCGCACGCCGCGCGAGCGCGAAGGCGATCTGGTCTCGCAGATCGGCTCTTGCCGCGTGGGCGAACGAAGAATTCGTGAGATCGTCCAGGTCTACGGACACAATCGCGTGCGGGCGCTGATTGAAGATCTGATCGACTATTCCGAGCGCCTTGTCCGCGCCGAACTGCGTACGATGCCCGCGGGAGAGTTTACCGCTGAAGACTGGCTCGATGACGACGGCGTCGCCGACAACCCTCTGAAGATCGCTGTGCGTATCAAGCTCAACCCAAGTGAGGGCTCGATCGCCGTCGATTTTGCCGGCACATCGCCGCAGACCGCCGGCAGCGTCAACGCCGTTCATGCCATCACGCTCTCCGCCTGTTACTACGTTTTGCGCTGCCTGGTTCCTGAAGATGCGCCCGCCACGCAAGGCATTCTCCGCGTGCTGAACCTGAACGCACCGCAAGGGACTCTGGTCAACGCCTTGCCTCCTTCGCCCGTCGCCGGCGGCAATGTCGAGACCTCGCAGCGCATCGTCGACGTGCTCCTTCGCGCCCTCGCCAAGGCTGCACCGAACCGCATACCCGCCGCAAGCGCGGGAACCATGAGCAACCTGACCATCGGCGGCATCGATCCACGCACCGGCGCACCGTTTACCTACTACGAAACCGCGGCTGGAGGCATGGGCGCGCGCTTCGGCCTTAACGGAATTCCGGGCGTGCAAACCCACATGACTAATTCGCTGAACACGCCCATCGAAGCTCTTGAATATGCCTACCCGCTGCGCATGCGGCGGTACGCCTATCGCAACGGTTCCGGCGGAGAAGGGAACTATCGCGGCGGAGACGGGCTGATTCGCGAAATCGAAATGCTCGCCCCGGTTCAGCTCACGCTGCTCGCCGATCGCAGAAAGTTTCAGCCCTACGGACTAGAAAGTGGACAGGACGGCGCCGCAGGCCAGGCATTGGTGCGCGACGGTGCAAGCGGAGAAGAAAGGCGCCTGCCCGGGAAATGCAGCATTCATCTGAAGGCAGGCGACACGATTCGCATTGAAACCCCCGGCGGGGGCGGCTGGGGAACCAGAAACTAATGTCCAGAACCCGAAGTGGGCTTTATGCTCGGCTGCTCCTCATTCTCCCAACGGAGCTGTCATCCTGAGCGAAAGGGGCCCCACGTGTCTTTCAACGTGGGGGTGGTGAGTCGAAAGCCTGCCCTGAGCGCAGCCGAAGGGGATCTGCGGTTGCACTTTGCATCGTGTGCGAAGAATCTTGACTGGTCTCGCCAGCCGTTCACGACAAAAATCATTACGAGTGCCAGGTCTTGTCCTTTGAGTGACACAGCTGCTCCAAATTGCACTGATCACACTTGGGATTGCGCGCAACGCAGATCTTGCGGCCGTGATGGATCAATTCATGTGAGAAGGCAATCCACCGGTCTTGCGGAATGACCTTCATCAATTCCTGCTCCACGGCCTGCGCGGTGTCGCCCTTTGCCAGACAAAGCCTTCTTGCGATGCGAAAAACATGGGTATCGACGACGACGCCTTCCGCTTTGCCGTAGCTCACGCCGAGCACCACGTTTGCCGTTTTTCGCGCCGCTCCCGGAACCGTGATCAACTCCGCCAGCGTCTGCGGTACCTTGCCGCCAAAGTCATTCACAATCGCGTTCGCCGCGCCCTTGATCGACTTGGCTTTGTTGCGAAAGAAGCCTGTGGTGCGAATAAGCTCTTCGAGTTCGGATAATTCGGCCTTGGCCATCGCGGCCGGCGTAGGGAAGCGGCGGAAGAGTTCAGGCGTCACCATATTCACACGGACATCGGTGCACTGCGCGGAAAGGATCGTCGCCACCAGCAGTTCCCACGGGGACTTGTGGTTCAGAGCGCACTCTGCATCCGGATAGGCCTCGGCAAGTCCCTTCAGGATCGCCTCAACACGCGCCGGCGCAAGGTCGCCACTGATTTTCTTCGCTACGGCCTTCACGGCAGTCGATTTGGCTGGACTCTTCGGCATGGTGTCGAAAAACTTCGAAGTCTCTGCGGCTGCGCTAAAGTTTTCCTTGCGTCCACGCGCCGAGTTTCTCAATCGGCAGCCGGATGCCCAGGAAAAACTGCCCGAACAACGCATACACGGCGCTCACTTCGTCGAAGCGCATTTCATAGATCAGTTTCTTGAAGACCACCGGGTCCTCGGCGAACAGATCGACGCCCCACTCCCAGTCATCCATGCCGATCGACCCGGAGATGATCTGCTTCACCACGTCGGCGTAGCGGCGCCCGATCATCCCGTGTTCATGCATCATGCGCTGGCGCTCGGCAAAGGGTACCGTATACCAGTTCTTGTCCTCGGCTCGCAGTCGATCCATGGGGTAGAAGCACAGATACTTCGCATCGGGAATCGCCGGAAAAAGTCGTGGCGCCATCGCCGTCGACGCGCGCTCCAGGCTCGCATTGACTTCTGCCTGAAACTCCGGCGTATGCGGCTCCAGGCCCTTTGCGCTCGCTGCCTCCCACGTCTTGCGGCTCGATTCATAGAGGCCGAGTTCGACCACGGAAACATACGAGTGCTTCAACTCGAGAAAATCGTAAAACTCCGTCTGCGCCAAAGCCAGTTCGATCTTGTTCAGCGCTTCGAACGATTCGCGAAAGTGAATAAGGATCAGGTCGCCCTTATGGCCAAGCTGCGAGAACAACGCCGTTTGCGCAGGCGCGCTGGGCGAAGACCGTTCCAGAGACAATAAAACTTCCCGCGCATCGGTGAGCATGCGATGACGATCGCCGTCCGTGCTCGCCCGCCAGGCCTTCCAGTCGAAGCGAAAGAATTGATGCAGCAGGGCAGAGCCCTCAAGAGTCAGCGGAACAGGTGAAAAATCAGGCAAAGCACATACCCCTTGCAGTCCTCTTCATCCTAGCAAAGCCGGGCTCAATCGACGCGCAGGTCGCTCTCCAGGCTTGCCGCCCCCAGCGCGGAGGCGGCGTATTGTTCGCCCCAGGCCTTCAGCGCGATGAGAATCGGGTTCAATGCACGGCCCTTTTTCGTCAGCAGGTATTCGGGCCGCGGCGGGTGGTCAGCATACAGCCGGCTGGTAAGGATGCCGTGAATCGTGAGTTCCTTGATGCGCGCGGAGAGAACGCTCGGCGTCAATCCAGGAAGGCTGGCCTCAAAGTCCTGAAACCGTCGGGTGGGATAAAGGAACAGTTCCCGCAGGATCAGGATGGTCCAGCGGTCCCCAATGATGTCGAGCGTGCGCGCGATCGAACAGCGCATCGAATATTTCCTGGCCATCGCCCCATCCTTCTAAAAAAGTGGTCATCCTGAGCGAAAGGTGCCCGAGCGTACTTCAGCTCGAAGTGCGATATATATGAATCATAATAGTAGTGACTATTATAAACAAAGTCACAAGGAAATTCTTAGCACTCCAGCGTCCGCGTAAACAGCCTGATTATCGCGGGCGTGGTTAGTATCCGGGCGACCTCTCAATAAGAACGCGACATTTCTCCCGATATACTCGCTAAAGCATGAGCGAAAAAATCCTCGCGTTTATCTTTCAATTTGTCACCCAGGTTATCTCCACCGGTGGCTATGCCGGAATAGCTGGCCTCGTCACGCTCAACTCCTCCGGCATCCCGATCCCCTCCGAACTGATCATGCCGTTCTCCGGGTACTTGGTCTACAAAGGCCGGTTCGACTTTTTCCTTGTGGTCCTGGCGGGGGTAATTGGCTGCAACATCGGCTCCGCCATTGCCTATTGGATCGGCGCAAAAGGCGGCCGTCCCCTTGTAGAGCGTTACGGCAAATGGGTGCTCATGAGTACCCACGACCTCGACCGCATGAGTGGCTTCTTTGAGCGCTACGGTTCAATCGCCATCCTGGTTGGCCGCATGTTACCCATCGTGCAAACCTTCGTCGCATTCCCGGCCGGAATCGCAAAGATGGCGCGCCTTCGATTTCACATCTACACAACCGTCGGCTCTCTGGTTTGGTACGCCTGCCTCGCCTGGATCGGCAGAAAACTCGGCGAAGCCTGGGATACCGATCCACGCGTGCAGGAGTGGTTTCATCGCTTCCATCTCGTCGTCGAAGTGGCTTTGCTCGCCGCCGTGATCTATTTCGTCTGGAGCCACGTCAAGCGGGCGCGCACGCAAGATCCAGCCTGAGAACGATCCGCACATCCCCGCATAGGCGGCATTTTTCACCGAGAACAAAGAAGGACAAACACGTCATGGCAACAAAGAAAAGCAGCAGCAAACGCAAGACATCCGGCAAAGTCGCGCCGGCAAAAGGAAAGTTAGGAGTGATGGTCGTTGGCCTTGGCGCCGTTGCCACAACGATGATCGCTGGTGTTGAAGCGGTGCGGCGCGGGCTCGCCAAGCCCATCGGGTCGCTTACCCAGATGGGCACCATCCGTCTCGGCAAGCGGACCGACAAGACCTCGCCGCTGATTAAGGATTTCGTTCCTCTCGCCAGCCTGGACGATATCGTTTTCACCGGCTGGGACATCTTCAAAGACAACGTGTATGAATCAGCAGCGCACGCCGGCGTACTCGAGAAAGAGACGTTGGCAAAGCTCAAGCCGTATCTCGAATCGATCAAGCCCATGCCTGCCGTCTTCGACCAGTACTATGTCAAGCGGCTCAACGGCACGCACGTGAAGAAAGGCAAGAACAAGCGGGACCTCGCCAATCAGCTCATCGCCGACATTCAGGCGTTCAAAAAGAAGGTCGATCGCGTAGTCATGATCTGGTGCGGCTCGACGGAGATCTTTCTGGAACCGACCGCGGTGCACCAATCCGTCAAAGCTTTTGAGAAGGGTCTCGATAACGACGATCCCGGCATCGCCCCTTCGCAGATTTACGCCTATGCCGCCCTAAGCGAAGGCGTGCCCTTCGCCAATGGCGCACCCAACCTCACAGTCGATCTGCCGGCGATGATCGAACTCTCCAGGCGCAACAGCGCACCCATCTGTGGCAAAGACTTCAAGACCGGCCAGACCTTCATGAAGACCGTACTTGCGCCCGCTTTCAAGGCGCGCATGCTCGGAGTTTCCGGCTGGTTCTCCACCAACATCCTTGGCAATCGCGATGGCGAAGTGCTCGACGAGCCAATGTCCTTCAAGACGAAGGAAGAATCGAAGCTCGGCTCGCTCGAATATATCTTCCAGCCTGAGCTGTACCCCGATCTCTACAAAGACATCTACCACAAGATTCGCATTAACTATTACCCGCCGCGCGGCGACGAAAAAGAAGCATGGGACAACATCGATATTTTTGGGTGGCTCGGTTATCCCATGCAGCTCAAAGTGAATTTCCTGTGTCGTGATTCAATCCTTGCGGCGCCGATCGCGCTCGACCTCGTGCTGTTCCTCGATCTCGCCAAACGCACGCCGGAATTGCGCTCCAGGGGGATTCAGGAGTGGTTGAGCTTCTACCTCAAATCTCCGCAGACCGGACCCGGGCTCTACCCGGAGCACGATCTCTTCATTCAGTCCATGAAGTTGAAAAACACGCTGCGCCACATCATGGGCAAGGATCTCATCACCCATCTCGGCCTCGACTACTACGACTGAAATCCTGGCACATCATCTGCACGCATCGACAGAAAAGCCCCACCAAAACGGTGGGGCTTTTCATTGGACTTCGATTGCTCTAGAAACTGAGTGCGGGAAGTTCCGGCGTGCCTTCCACGCGAACAGCCTTGAGCGCCCACGGGTTAATGCCGAGCGCCTTCAGGATCGTCGGCGCAACCTGTGCGGTTCCGACCGACGCACGAATCGTTGCCGGCGCGAAAGACGGGTTCGAAACCAGCAGCATCACGTTGGTGTCGTCGTGCGCAAAGCCGCCATGCTCGGCCAGCTTGGCTGTGCTTCCCGAGTACGTCACCCCGATGTTTGGATTCACGATGATATCCGGCGTGCGCGGGTCGACCGTGGGATCGTTGTAATTGAGCGAAACGGACGGGCCATAGTTGATCTGACCCAGGCCGATAAGCGCCGCGTTCTCTTCCAGAATCTTCACGCTCGCTTCGGTATCCGATGGGCTCTTCAGCCAGATCAGCGAGACGTCGTCTTCGGTCGGGCCAATCCCGGTTGGGTTCAACGTGGACTCGGAGTAGGGGATGTAGCCCGCCGCCGACAACAACGTTACGGGCGACGAACCGTTGATCAACTGCGACACATAGCGGCTGGAGTCGATCGGCGATTGCCCGTGTTTCGCCGTAATCACGATCAGCGTGCTGTCGTAGAGTCCGTGCGCCTTCAACGTCTTCACAAATTCCGCGATCGAAGCATCGACGAACTTGATTTCGCCGAGCAACGATTCTGTCGGAGTTCCGGCAGCATCCAGATAACCGCCGTTGGTGCTGATGCTCGCTTCGACCAGTTTTTGTCCCACGCTGACTGCCTGAAAGTTCATTCCGAAGATCGTCGGAACCTTGGTGCTCTTCGTGCCAAGGTGATTTTTTCCTTCAATCTCGTTCACGATCGCATTGACCTTCAGCGTGTCGTAGCACTGAATATTCTTGAAGCTGTTGGTCCAGGCCGTCAGGTCGGCGCTTGCATCGGGAATGCTGACGCACGACATGCCCGTCGGTGTTTGCACTGCGGGAAGGCCGATGACCGTGGAGTTGATCTCCGGTGCGTAAAAGTCGTCCAGCGCAATCGGACCGAGTCCGCTGGCCACTGACGAATACGCGGGATGCTTATCCGACCATGCGGTGTAGCCGCCATTCTGGTGAATCACGCTGAAGATGCTGTTGGCGCGCACAAAGTCCCACGGCATAACTGGGTTGCAGCCGTTGTTCGGATCGCGCGGCAGTCGCTTGAAGTCGATGGAGTTGAAGCCTCCATCTGTCAACGCAGCGCCAGGCGCGCCGCCGTTCAACTTCGTCTTGTCGATGTCGATGCCTTCTTCATACTCGGTCGTTGTGCCGGTCGGCTTGCCGAAAGGTGTGCACGGACCCGCGGCCACGCCGTTGCCGGTGGTCTGGGCTGGGGCATCGTAGGCTCGCGAGTAAGCTACGTCGTAATAAACACCGGTCAGCGCAGGGCTTCCACCCGTGACAATTGCCGTCAGCCCGGGAAAGGAGTCGGAAGGCTTCGAGGTGCTTGCCGCCACGTAGTTCACGCCGGTCTTCGCCAGAGCCGAGAGAGCAGGGCAGTAGGGCGTGCCGCCATCCACGGTGCTGATGCCGTTGGCGCAGTTCTGAAAGTCGACCGCGTGCATTCCATCAATGCTGATCAGAAGCACGCGCTTGAAATGTTCACTGGACTGGGGGAATGCGGAAGTGCTCGTCATGGCTACCGCAACAGATAGGAGAAGTGCAGTTCGTTTCATTCTTGCCTCCGGCTGAATCTTCTTAGCCACACCCCGGGGGCATCATCACAATTTGATCAAATTTATCTGAACGAAAATTCATCTTCTCCGTTCGGGGAGGACGCATCTAACTGTGCCCGCGAGCGAGCGGTTCGTATAGAAATAAAACTCTTGAGTTGTTGGAATGTAGGCGGCGCGGCTTCACGCCGCCATGGCGCGCTCGAGTCGTCTCACCGTCAGCACGGTAATGTCGTCTTCCTGGCCGAACGCCTTTGCGGCATCGGCAATGTAGAACGCGGATTGCCCGCTCAGGTTGTGTACGCGATCGAATCCGAACAACTCACCTGAGGGCTGCCGCGCCTCCACAACTCCATCCGACATCAGCAGAATGCGATCGCCCGGATGCAGGTAGATCCGCGTCTCTTCGTACGAAATTTCCTTGAGAACTCCAAGCGGCAGTCCGCCATTGATTGCGACTTCCTGGCTGTTCAGGTACGGCGGCAGGTGACCTGCGTTTGCCAGCACCACCTCTCCGTTCGGGGCAAACATCACAGCCTGGCATGTCGTAAAGCTGTCGCTTCCCACCAGCACGCGGTTCAGCGATTCCAGAATTCTTCCCGGACTGCGATCCGTTGTCCGCCGCAGCGCGCCCATCAGCATCGACACATTCATCGCCGCTTTCAGGCCCTTGCCGGCAACATCGCCGAGAATCACGAGCAGCCCGCCCTCTTCCGTCGACTGCACATGAAAGAAGTCGCCGCCCACTTCATTGGCGGGGTTGTAAATCGATTCCACTTCAAAGCCAGGCGTCTGCAGCCGCTCCTGCGGAATCATCAGTTCCTGCACGCTGCGCGCCGCGGCAAGTTCGCTCGCGCTTCTCTCCTGGTCGCGCTGCACACGCAGGAAGCGAATAAAGATGATCGCCACAATAGCCAGAATCCCGGTGAGGTCGGCAATCGAAGCAAAGTGAATCGGAATGGGGCCTGCGGGCACCGTCAGCGGCGAATGATACTGGTGGCCGGTCCATTGGTTCATGCCGCCCGTTAAAATCGGCTCCGCGATGCCCACCAGGTCCAGCACCAGCGGAATCAACAGCAGCCCTGCCTCGAAGTTGCGCTTCACGGTCGCGACAATCAGCGTGAGGAAGATAAACAGCAGCCAACCGAGGAACCAGAGTAAGCAGAGCACCAGCGAAAAGAACAACGCAACTCCCAACGAGGTGCTGTGGCCGACTGTGAGCAAGAGCGGGCCGAAGGTCAGCAACACCGGCGAGGAGTAACGCAGCAGCTTGATGTACCAGCGCTTCCTCAGAGCCAGAAACGCCACCAGGAACTCAAAGTAGAAGTAGGCCGAGATCAGCACCAGCTGGAACATCGTGGCCGCGTACCACAGCGTGTCCATGCGCGCCGTACCGCCCGCAAGCTCCACAAAACCCACGGGCGCCAGGATCAGCTCATGCAGCGCCAGCCACAGATATTCAATGTGGCCCTTTTGCGTAAAGTAGAGCACCAGCAGAAAGAGCGCCAGAATCACCAGGAGGATCGAAACCACCACCCGCGGAATGCGTTCGAAGAGGGCGCGCGTGTTCCATATCTCCAGCCGCCGATCCAGGTCCTCGCGATGTCCAACCGCGAAGGTTCGGCCCTCGAAAAACGACGTGTAGGCCGAGTATCCGAAGGGGATATAGATGGTGCGCACCACCAGCACCAGGTTCGTATCCGATGGATCGACGTTCAGATTGTAGACGCGCGAAATCTGCTGGTAATGCTCGGGATCGTCCCCGTGCGGGCCCTCAGCTTTGATCTCATGGCCATTGGCAAATACGTCGAGATTGAGCCCGTTCGATGCACTGAACATCGACGCATTCTGCGCCACGGGCAGCTCCACCAGAAGCGCCAGCGGGCCATGGTTCGGAGCCAGCTTCAAATGAATGCGAAACCACGCGAACGGCCGCTGGTGGCCTTTCGGCGGCTTGAAATCCTCCGGCGAAGGCGGCTTCTCTGCGTCTTGCGGCGGCCCCGGGTGATCTTCATCCGGCACGTCCGCAATTGCTTCCTGCGCATTTCGCACAGCCCACTTGGTATCGTCGAAGTCGGGATTTGCGGCTGCGGGGTTGGCGGTGATGCCCACCCGCCAGCCTTGGGTCAAAAGGATCGGCGAGCCAACATTCCCGGCGTCGAGAATCACTTCTGGCGTCGTTACCGGATGGGCGACAACCGGGGGCGCATGCTTGTGCCCACCCAGCAGTCCTGCCAGGGGCGGTCCGCCACGATGCTCGGTGCTCGTCTGCCCCAGGGTCAGCGGCGCAAAGCAAACAGCCCAAAGAGCTAAGCTTAGAGTGCTCCGGCGCAAGGTCCCTCCTGGATCCGCTAGTGTCCACTCTAATTCAGACGGAAGCATGCTCCAAGAGGATTGCGGGATTTCGACACAGTGCTCTGTGAAGTCAGAGTACCCACGGCGGAGAAACCGGTGGGTGGCGTGTCTCGAATTATTCCTTCCCCGTTGTTTACAAAGAGGAGGATACTAGCGTCTAACGATACGGAGCGGAGCGGCAGGTGCGTGCGCCGTGGCGGAGGTTCTTCATGAAATTCCCATCGTACGGATTGCATCTCGCAATGTTCGCCACGCTCGGCCTGGCGGCGACTTTCGTCGCGGCGCAGAACACAGGGAACAGCACCACCCCGTCGACTCCCGATCCGCAGGCGCAGCAGCCGGCGCCCGGCACAACTCCTGTGGGAGCCGATACGCCGGCAACCACGTCCGACAAGTCCTCCACCTCAGGCCAGGCGCAGCCATCCAGTCAGCAGCCGTCCAGCCAGCCGCAACAGGGAAACAACCCTCAGAGCACCCAGCCTGCACCGGGAACCACTCCTGTGGGTGGCGATACCGCGCCAGGCACCAAGCCCGGAACAACGCCGGTTGGCGGCGACACGCCTCCTTCCGCCTCCGCCTCCGACATCAAGCCCGACAAGGACGTTGAGCCCGGCAGCCACCCCGTCAAAGTGAAGCCCGGCTCCATCGACGACGTGGGCGCCGTGGGCAATCGCGACATTGGCGCTCGCGGCATGGGGAACTGGTACTCGGTCGACACCGAGATCAAGATGGGCAAGATGTATGCCCAGGAGATCGAGAAGAGCACGAAGTTCATCACCGATCCCACCATTGAGGAGTACGTCAATCGCATCGGCCAGAACATCGTCAAGAACTCCGACTGCAAGGTGCCCTTCACCATCAAGATCATCGACTCCGACGAGATCAACGCCATGGCTCTCCCGGGCGGGTTCTTCTATGTGAATTCCGGCCTCATCCTCAACGCCGATGAAGAAGCCGAGATGGCCGGCGTGATGGCGCACGAAACCGCACACGTCTGCGCGCACCATGCTGTCCGCGAGCAGACACGCATGAACTACGCGCAGTTGAGCACCATCCCCTTGATCTTTATCGGTGGATGGACGGGCTACGGCATCTACGAGGCCGCCGGGCTCGCTGTACCGATGACCTTCCTCAAGTTCTCGCGCGACTTCGAAGCCCAGGCCGACTACCTCGGCATTCAATATATGTACCGTGCGGGATACGATCCGCGGTGCGCTCGTCACCTTCTTTGAAAAGGTGCAGGCTCTCGAGAAGCGCAAGCCGGGCCTCGTCGCCAAGGCGTTCAGCGATCATCCGCAGACACCCGATCGCATCGTGCACACGCAGGAAGAGATCGCCAAGATTCTTCCGGCCAAGGACGAGTACACGGTCACAACTTCGGAGTTCGATGACATCAAGGCCCGTCTGGCCCGCATCGAGAACAAGCGCCGCCTGACCGACACCAAGGACAACAAGAAGCCGTCCCTGCGTCGCGCCAGCACCAGCGATCCGAACGACTACGAACAACTCCGAAGATGGTCCGCCGACGCTCCATCGGCGCGAAGACCAGCAAAACCAGCAGAACCAACAGAACTGATCCGTCCAACGCACCAGATCTCGACGCGTAGCCACAACCCCCTCCCTTCCACAAATCCCTGTGCCCCATTCATCCGCAGTTTCATCGCGGATGAGTGGGAAACCGCACCCCCACCCGTCCCCATTCGAATCAACTTCCCATCGGCGGAAAATCGCGCAGTACTCCCCCGTTTCTCCCTTGTGCCCCGAGTCACAGCGCCCTACATTTCCCATAGAGACACTCAGTAAAGCGCTGCCGCACTCGAACTGCCGCCGCATCCTGGCTTTGTAATCAGGGCACGGCTTCAGAGGCTGCAGAAAAACTCGACTTCACGCTTTGTAGTCAGGGCACGACTAAACAGCCTGCTGAAAAATCACGGATGGGAAGGTTTTGAAAGGGCCCGGATTTATCCGGGCCGGTAAGTCATTTGGAACGGCAGCGGTTTTAACCGCTGAGGGATGATCTTTCTTCCTTCCGTGCCGACATCGACTCTTCCAGCAAGCTGTCTAGTCGTGCCAATAAAGCCACCAATTCGCGCTCTGTAATCAGAGCACGACTTCAGAGGGCTGCTGAAAAACTCGAGTTCACGCTCTGTAATCAGGGCACGAGTTTAGAGGGTTGGTGAAAAACTCGACCTCGCGCTCTGTAATAAGGGCACGACTTTAGTCGGGCCAATAAAGCCACCAAACTGAAGGGGCTTTAGCCCCTGCAAATGCAGGGCGCGACGAACACTCACGAGGAGAGCCCCTTTTTCAGCATCTTCTGCAGTCGTGCCAAAGTTGCTTCTCCTCGGAAGAGGGGCTTGAGCCCCCGAAAAGTTACCCGAGCGAGCCGCTCCCTTTTCCGCCACCATCGTGGCCTCCCGGTCTGCATGAACCTCATGCCCGGGACGTGTCCACGTGAAAAAGATTGCCGTTTATGCTGCTGTCTTCCTGTCCATCCTGCTCCTGACCAAGATCGCCAACCAGATGCCCGTCGATCCACCCGCAGGCACTGCGTTTTCCTTGAAAGCGCAGAAGGTTGTTCAATGTTCAACCAGCGAGATCACCCTCGTGGACAATCACCACGTGCTCACCCATCTCGACAAAGATGAAAGCTGGCCCGCCTGCGCCGACATGCAGGCAGATGCGATCTTCGACTTCTATCTCTCGCGCGGCGAACGCACCCACTTCCTGAGCGACGAGTCAACGGCGTGGTGGCGCAAGGCCCTGTAGCCAGTGGGGCCACCATCCGCGTGGGTGGTAATTCGGCCATTCCACCCTCCGGCGCCACCTGTCCCATCGCACCATTTGCCGCAACAACCCCATCCCTTGGGCCGCCAGGACGCTTGCTACCCAAGCCCTCGGGGTTGCGTCTAAGCTCCCATTCCGGCTCTGGCACGAAACCACGGCGAAAAACAGGTGAATTTCCCCTAACTCCCGAAAAACCCTTGATTGTCCGGGTAAAACCGAGTTAAATACTTCCTTACCGGCTCACCTGTCCGAGTTCCGCACCACCCCCTGGAGGCCCTATGCGCAACGCCGCAGTTCGCTCCAACCTTCTTGTTCCGGAAGTCCGCGAAGTCATGGACATCCGCCAGGCCTCCGACTACCTGGGCATCTCCCCGGATACTCTCTATAAATACGCCTCCGAAGGCTTTGTTCCCGCTTTCAAGCTGGGCAACCGCTGGCGTTTCAAACGCTCCCGTCTCGACGAGTGGATGGACCGCCAGTCCGATGTCCACACCGCGGAAGCAGAAGTGGATCCGCATCAGAAGAAGCCCGTCCGTCCCGCCGTTTAGCGGGGCGGCCACCAGCGAACGGTGTCAGGGATCAGGTGTCAGGGATCAGGGGTCAGGTCCGCAGGTCCCGTAACTCACGAGAGGGAATCTCCTCGTCCCAAACCGGAACGCTAGCCGTCTGAACCACGAAGCCTGTCTCTGCATGACTCGCTCTCAATCGAGCGCGACCAATTCTGATCCCTGACCCCTGAAACCTGAATCCCTGAAACCTGACCCCTGACCCCTGATCCCTGACCCCTGTCCCTTTCCCCTGCTATGCTTTCCCGGTGGATCACGCAAGCCGTTTAACACTCCTTCGTCGCCGCATCACCAAGGCCGGTCTTTCCGGCCTTCTCGTTACCCACCTGCCCGACCTTCGCTACCTCTGCGGATTCACCGGCTCCAGCGCTGCGCTCGCCGTCACCCGCCGGACTGCGCGCCTCTTCACGGACGGCCGCTACCGGACGCAAGCCGCCGCGGAAGTCGAGGGCGCCCAGGTTCAGATTGTCGGCAGCAATCCCGCGGTTGCGGCGGTTGAGTGGCTGGCCGCGCAGCCGAACGCGCAAAGCGCTGGATTTGACGCGGCCTGCACCACGATCGCCGATCTTTCCCGCTGGAAAGCCGCCCTGCCGGTCCACCTGCGCCGGAGTTTTCTGTCCGCGCTGCCCGCTCCTCTTGTCGAGCCCATGCGCCAGATCAAAGATGCCGACGAGCTTGCGCTCATGGGCCGGGCCGCCAGCCTCGGCTGCAAGCTCTTCGACCACGTCCTTACCGTGATCCACCCGGGCATCCCCGAGATCGAAGTTGCCGCGGAACTCGAGCACGAAGCGCGTTTGCTGGGCGCCGAAGGAATGTCGTTTGAGACCATCGTTGCCTCGGGGCTGCGCTCGGCGCTCCCCCACGGCCGCGCCACCACCACGCCACTGCCCCGGCGGGGTTTCCTGACCTTGGACTTCGGTATAATCCTCGGAGGCTACTGCTCGGATATGACCCGTACGGTTTATCTTGGCAAAGCCCGCGCGCGTGAGCGCGATACCTATCAGGCAGTGCTCGAAGCCCAGGAGGCGGCTGTGCAGGCAGTGCAACCCGGCGTTCCGTGTGGCGACGTCGACGCAGCTGCCCGCGGAGTTTTGCGCAAGGCGGGCATGGCCGATGCCTTTTCTCACTCCACCGGCCATGGGGTGGGACTCGAGATCCATGAGAATCCCCGGGTCGGAGCCGGTCAGAAGACCCGGCTGGCGCCCGGAATGGTTGTGACGATTGAGCCTGGAGTTTATTTCGAAGGTGAGTTTGGGATTCGCATCGAAGATATGGTGGCCGTGACACAATCCGGAGGGCAGATTCTGACGCCCTCGCCCAAGGCGCTTGTCGAACTCTGAGAAACCGTCCCACCTGAGCGTGGGGTCGTAAGGAACGAATGAAACCACAAGATATCGCAGATTTAAAGCAGCTGATCGAATTCCTCAAGGAACATAAGGTCGCGGAGTTTGAGGTTGACCGAGGCGACTTGAAAATCCGCCTCAAGTTCAACCAGGCGGAAGGGCAGGGAAATCTCGCCGATCTGGCCCGTCTGGCTGCCGCCGCCCCCAGCGCACCCGCAGCTTCGGCCCACGCGGCTCCGCCGCCGGCCGCTGCTCCCGCTGTCGAGGATCCCGACGCCCACTTGCACATTGTGAAGTCGCCGATCGTTGGCACCTTCTACAGTTCGCCGTCGCCCGGCGCTTCCGCATTCGTTGCCCCTGGCGATCGCGTGGAGAAGGGAGACATCATCTGCATCGTCGAAGCCATGAAGCTGATGAACGAGATCGAGTCGGACGCATCTGGGGAGATCGTCAAGTGCCTCGTCACCAATGGCCAGCCCATCGAATTCGGGCAGCCGTTGTTTTCGATCAGGACATAAAGCGGAGTGAGCGTTGCTAGCGGCGTGAGCGGAGTTATTGCCCCAAAATATCAATGACTTTTACAAACCGCAGCGGCCCAACTAACTCCGCTAACTCCGCTAACACCGCCAGCCCCGCTATAAAGGATAGGAATGTTTCGTAAAGTATTGGTTGCAAATCGCGGAGAGATTGCGCTGCGCGTCCTGAACGCCTGCCGCGAACTCGGTGTCCGCACCGTCGCCATCTATAGTGAAGCCGATCGCAACTCTCTGCACGTCCGTTTTGCCGACGAGGCTATCTGCATCGGCCCGCCGCGCCTGGCCGAAAGCTATCTCAATGTTCCCGCTGTCATCTCCGCCGCTGAAATTGCCAACGTCGATGCCATCCATCCCGGCTATGGCCTGCTGAGCGAGAACGCGAACTTCGCTGAAGTCTGCCGCGCTTCGAATATCAAGTTCATCGGCCCGCCCCCCGAAGTCACCCGCCTGATGGGTGAAAAAGAGAAGGCGCGCCAGGCCATGAAGAAGGCCAAGGTTCCCATCCTTCCTGGCTCCGACGGGGTCATCGCGACCGCCGAAGAAGCCCAGGAGTGGGCGCTGAAAGTGGGCTATCCGGTCATCCTCAAAGCCAAGGCCGGCGGCGGCGGGCGCGGCATGCGCATCGTGCGCACCGCGGAAGAACTGCCGAACCTCTTTCATGCCGCCAACACCGAAGCTGCGAACGCCTTCGGCAATGGCGACCTCTACATGGAAAAGTTCATCGAGCAGCCGCGCCACATCGAGTTTCAAATCCTTGCCGACGAGCACGGCAACGTGGCAACCCTCTTCGAGCGCGAATGCTCCATTCAGCGCCGTCACCAGAAGCTCATTGAAGAAGCGCCGAGCCTGCAGGTCACGCCGAAGATGCGCGAGGAGATCGATAAGACCCTGCGCCGCTGCCTCTCCGACATCGGCTATCAGAACGCAGGCACCATCGAGTTCCTCATGGATGAGGACCGCCAGCTCTACTTCATCGAGATGAACACGCGCATCCAGGTCGAACACCCGGTCACCGAATTCATCACCGGCATCGACCTGGTGAAAGCACAGCTGCGCATCGCCTCCGGCGAGCGGCTCTCCGACATTCTTCCCGAACGAGTCGAGATGCGCGGCCACTCCATCGAGTGCCGCATCAACGCCGAGCATCCGCGCAAGTTCACCCCGTCGGCCGGCAAGATCACGGCCTTCAATGTGCCCGGCGGCAACGGCGTCCGCGTCGATACGGCGCAGTACTCTGAAGGCGTGGTGCCGCCCTACTACGACTCGCTCATCGCCAAGCTCATCGTGCACGGAGTGGATCGCGCCGAAGCCATCGCCAAGATGGAACGCGCGCTCAGCCAGTTCGTGGTGCAGGGAATTGAGACGTCGGTTTCGTTGCATCAGGAGATCTTCGCCGACCCCGACTTCCGCGCCGGCGAATTCGACACCAAGTTCATGGAGCGCTTCCTCGCCAAGCGCGAAAGCTAGCGCACACGTCCGCTTCGCGTCCTCACCCGACCACAAAGCATGCCCCTCACCCACCACAAAGTGGAGTTGTCATCCTGAGTGAACGGGGCCCCCACGCGCAGTTCAGCGTGGCCGGGGTCCCCGCGGACGGGTCTTCGTCCGTGGGGTGGAAGTTGGGGGTGGTGAGTCGAAGGACCTGCTTTTCTATGTCCTGTCAGCAGCCGCGATCGTCTTAACTGGCTGGGTGCCCCAGGTCTCGATTCTGAGACCTGGGAAAGCACGAACCCCTTCACGGCGACCTACGGCCTGAGAATGTTAAACGCCGAGCTCCCTGCCGGCATGCTCTCTTCCCGAGACCGCTTTTTGGTGAGACTCCTCCAGGCGCCGCCGATGCGGCTCGACGCCATGAATAGATGTCCCGCAGTCAGCGGCCCTACCACCCGATGATGGCCCACAGCAGCAAGTGCCATCGAAGCGATGCAGCCGCACTGTGCGCAATCTGGATCTCCTCCAAACTGGCAGGGCGTGATGCGCGTCTTGAGATCGGCGGAGATGGTCTCCGTGGTCCTTGCAAAGATGCAATCTTCCGGGCGAGCCGGCGGGGATTCCAGTTCGCGAATGAGAGCCTCGGGCATTTCAAGAGTGGCATACTTCACCCGCAAACGTCGCAGCTCTGCAATGGTCGAGGCCCGTTGTGAGGGCGAAAGAATCTCCGGGTCTGTAGCTCCGCGCTGAGGCGTGAAAATGCTGAACCAGACCTTGTTGACTGCAGCTTGACCGGTCCAGAAGCTGAGGAAGTCATCAAGATAGCCGGGGCGTTCTGCGATCTGCGAGGTGATCGTGCAGTGAACGGTCACCGCCGCTCCTTCAATATTCTTGAGGATGCGTTCGTACGTGGCCGGCTTGCGTCGTGCATCATGCTCCGGCTGCAGCCCGTCGATCGAGACCACGACATTGAGTTTCTTGAAGCGCTTCCACTCCGCCGGGATCGTTCGAAACGCGCTCGTCACGATTTGCGTATGGATTCCGCGGCTCTCAATCTGAGGCAGCAGCATCTCGACTTCGCGGTATCGGACCATCGGATCGCCGCCCACAAGAGAGACGTGGAGAGGCTTGTGCTCGTCGAGGAGTGCGAGCACTCTGGCAACCAACTCGTCGCCCTTGAAGTCCGAGAGTTGACGGAGCTGGATGGATCCTCCGAGATGCGCAGCGTCGAATGCATAGCATCCGGGACAACGGAGGGGGCACTCCTTCGTAATTTCGATCGAAAGCGATGGCGCGCGGCCCGCCAGTATCCTGGCCCAGGCCTGCAGAACCTCTGATTTTTTCATTTCCTCTCCACGTAGGGCGTAATCGTGCTGATTCGCGTGCAAGGGCGCGGACGGCCCTTCACGCAGGCCGTCGGCAACCAGTGTTGGAGAGAATTTGAAGATCAGATCTTGAGCGGAAAGCTACTTATGCCGGTGCCAGTTTCACAATCCAAACGAAACTCGCGAAAAGCCCACGATAGAGGGATTCCAGCCAATTCTCGTGAACTTAAGGTGAAGCCCATCAGTCGACATGCGGCAAATAACGACTCGATCTGCCTCTTGCAGATGTACGAAAGCAGGATAGTCAAGCAGAGGATGACCAGAATTGCCAGGGTTACGGTTTCAAAATCCTGCCCGCCATGCAGAAAGTGATCCCAGGTCCAAATCTTCTGCGTCACGGGCGTCGTCAACGAGGAGACTGCAGCCAGGATCAGCAAAAGGCGGCCGATGGCCACAGGGCCTCGCACCACCCATGCCAAGTCCTCGAGTTGCAGTCGGCCCGCAATGAAACGATTCACCAAAGCCCTCACTTGCATTCTATGCTCTGTTCGGTTCGAACCCCGACAGAGCCCACCTCAAGCTTGGATGCAAAAAAACGCGCTCAGGCATATCTAAATCAGCGGTCTTCCGAACATGAATTTGCGCAACGACGCTGGCCTGGACCTACTTTCGCAGCTCCATGGCAACCACCTTGCCATCGGCTGTCTTATCCCCGGTCTCCGCGTATTGCACGCGCGCCTTCAGTCCATCGAAATCAGAGCAGGGGTTGATTGAGCCTTTGGGTGTAAAACCAAACACGCTGAGATCGATTTTCGTGAACTCGTTGTTGTAGACGGTATACGTCTTGCTTGCCGACTGCAGTTGGAATTCGAGCACCTGAGGGTAGCTGCACTTCACGTTGTGAATCACCCCCGTGACCGAATGTTTCGGCCCAGTCACCTTGTCGGGTCGCGGCGGAGACACAGGGCCCACCGGAAGAACAGAAGGCGTCTTGCTCGTGCTGTACACGACGGTAGTAGTGTTTGCCGACCTTTGCTGCGCAGCAAACGCTTCGGCTTCCTTCTCCGCCTCGGCTTTTCTCTCTTTGAACTTCCTGAACTCGTCCGCCTGACTCTGCGCGGCGGTTACCTGCATCGGATCCTTCGCCAGCCGAAGAGCGGCTTCCGATACCGTGATCGCGTCGTCCATATTGCCCATCTGCGCCAGAATGTTCGCGGCATTGATGCGAAATGTGAAGTTGCCCGGATCCAGCGTTATCGCTTTTCGGATAAGCGAAAGAGCTTCTGCGTCGTTCCTGTGACGCATCGCGAGGAAGGATGCCAGCGCCTCGTAGTCGCCCGCGTAGGTTGGGTGCGCTTCGATCGCCTTGCGCAAACTCGGCTCGATCGCTTCGTCCTCCAGATGTCCCTGTTGTACCGAGAGGGAAGCGAAGTAGAAGTTAGCTACCGCGTCCGTCGGATCTAGCTTCACCGCCTGCGCATACCAGTCGCGCGCCGCATCCATCTTGCCGCTGCGCATCTCCAGCGCGCCCATGGTCTCGCGGGCCGGCACGTTGTTGGGGTCGGCCTTGAGCACGGAGGCCGCCAGATCGCGCGCTTCGTTCTCGCGCTGCACATTGGCCAGAATCTCTGCGCGGAATGTGTCTGCCTGCACCGGCGTCAGAGGCTCGGTCTTGTACGACGACTCGTCAATCGGCGCAGCCGCGCTGTTCATGACGAACTCTTTGTACTGTGCGTGCGCGATATAGCCCTCGAGCGCCGACTGAAGCTGCTTCAGATCGCCAAATGCCTTCTCGGCCGCGACCGCCGAGTCTTCATGATTTCGGACATATTGCTGGTAGTCGGAAAGCCGATGCGTACCCTTTTCATGATCGGTGATGTTCAGATAGTGAGTCAGCGCCCACGATTCCGCGTAGAACACGGAGCCTTTCTGTTCCTCGTGGTAGTAAGGAGAGCTCGCGTCCACTTTGAAGAGAACCGGCAGGGGGATCAGGCGCTCCTGGCGGAGATAGAGAATGTTGTTTGGGTCAGGCTGCCCGATCAGAATCTCTTTATCGCGGACCTGCGTGTTCTGAAAGAACTCGGCGGTACCCTCGTTCAGCCAGAGCGGCAGCCACTCGGCGATGCTGCTGAACTGCAGATGGGTGTACTCGTGGTAGATCGTGGCGAAAGGATGCTGCTCTTCTTCAGCATCCAGCCGCAGCAAGATGTAATTGCGATCCTGGGTGCGGAGAAAGTAACCGGCAAGATTCAACTGGCCTTTGCCGAGATACGCGGCCGGTTCCACGGTCTGGAAGGTCTTGCTGTTCTTGGCGGCGAATACCAGGATCGGCTCGTCGCCCGCAACATTGGTGTTGGGATAGAGCTTTTGGAAAACCCACCGCATGCGCTCCAGCTGGTCCAGAACGTGCCGCGCCTGTTTCTCACTCGCATCCGAGACGATGGTGAAATGAGGGCTGTGCACCTCGACCCACTGAGGCGGCCCTGCAAAGACTGGTTTTGCAACCACGGCAAGAAAAAGCGTCAAAAACGCTGCAAAGTATTTCATGGAAGTCGGCCCGAGTATAGCAGAAGAAAGATTGCTCCCGGAGTAACACTTTTAGGTCTTCACTAACTCCAGCGATAACTCAGCTTAGCGACTCGCCAGAAATTGTTTCGCCTGCGCGACCTCTGGAAGACCTGGGTCGGCGTAGCTGCAGTTCCGTAGAACCGTCCGATAGTGGCGTTCCGCAGTGGCTCGATCTCCGGCTTGCTGCGCCGAGAAAGCGGCCCCATACTCCGAGCGCAGACGCTCCGGAGCGGCCTTGAGAGAGGACTCGTAGGCTGCCAACGCGAGAACGGGTTGCTGCGCCTTCAACAGCATGTCGCCCAGCATCTCCTCTGCTGGAGCCACCGGCCCAGGGCTCACCGGGCTTGAGTCGGTAGCGTCGTCGAGGAGCGCTGCTTCTTTCATCTCGCGCAGGGCCGCATCATGGTCGCCGCCGGCCCAGGTAACCCAGGCAGACACGATCTTCTGCTGAATATCGATCGTCGCAACCTCGTCTTGTTCGTGGGCCTGCGCACACGCTTCACGAAGCGACTGCATACGTTCCATCCCCGCCCGGGCTCCCTTAGTGTCTTCCAGCCGTGCCGACCCGAGCGCACGGCCAAAGAGTAGGTTGGCTTGCACCGAAACGCACGCATGGATTGGTTCTTGCGAAGCGAGCGGGAGCGCCGCCGCGGCCTGCCATTGCTGTCGCTCAATCGCATAGCGAACGGGGATCGTCGCGGTAGCGTAAAGTCCCGCGTAGCGCGCAGCCTCGCCCGCTCGCGGCTGCGGCAACTGCTGAACCAGCTTGCCTGCCTCCTCGATGCGCCCTGTCTGCAGGTATGCATAAACCAGGTAGTCCAAAGCATGCAGTTCATCGCTCGGCAATCCATGCTGGCGCGCGCTCGCCGCCGAAGCCAGGTTCGCGGAGATCGACTCATCCCACAAGCCGAGCCGGGTGAAGATGTGCGAGGGCATATGAAGGGCATGTGGCGCGTCCGGCGCGATCTGCGCATACCGCCGTGCTGCATTCAGCGCATGCGGCGCAAGCACCAGGTGGTCGTCCGCGTGAATGATGTAGTGCGCGAGGCCGGGGTGGTCTGGCTGCTGCGCAAAAAGCGGCTCGAGAATCCCCGTGGCCTTCCTTTGATTCGCATAGCTCTTGTCTCCGTAAGGAGCATTGGCAATCAGCGCCAGCGCATAGAAGATGGCCGCTTCGCTGTCTTGCGGATAGTGTTCGTGCAGCGCTTCCATCGCCTGTTCGTAGCGCTTTGCGCGAACGCGATGGTCGTCGGCATCCGCGTTCTGATAGAAGGTTTCGACCGCATTCAGATAATCGCGCTCTCTTTGTGTCTTTGGTCCCAGCGCAAGTCCTTTTTGCGCAGCATCGAGACCGGCCTTGAGATCTTCGCCCGCAGGCGGATCCCAGAGCTGATGGTAGTGACTCATCGCGATGCCCCATTCGGCGAGGCTGCATGTCGGGTCAATTTTCAGAACATCGATAAATCGCTGTTCGGCGTCCCGGTAACCGAAGGAGTGGAGGGTGGCTACCGCCAAATCAAAAGCGCCTTGCGCCTCGGGAGTGCAGGAGGTGGCAAAGTGGAGTTTGCCCAGTCGATCCGGCGCGATGGTCCCATGATCGTGCTGAAGAGCAGCAACGGAATGCGCAGACGAGAGCGTCAGAAGCGGCAGAATGCATGCAAGGACTACGCGCATCAACTCCGTACCTCCGCGATGGGAATTGAGCCCCAATTATAGCGATCGTGGCGCGCCGTCCGGGGAGCCCGGAAAGCACCCATGTATTACCCTGACTGAGGCGATGAAAACCCTTGCCAACCCCAGCGACAAAGCCGAGGTGCTTCGCCGGCTCGACTCAATCCACCCCGGGAGCACGCGGCGGTGGGGCACAATGACGGTTCTGGAAATGGTCTGTCATTGCGGTGATGCTCTGCGCGTCAGCATGGGCGACCGGCAAACGCAGCCGATCGGCAACTGGATGTGGCGGGTGGTGATGAAGCCGGCCGCGCTGTGGTTTCCGCGCCCGTGGCCGCCCGGCGTCCCCACCGTGCCGGAGTGCGATCCAAGACGGAAGGGGACGCAGCCAACCGAGCTGGCCGTTCACCTTCGCGAACTGCACGAGCTCATCGACCGCTTTACCCGCAGGCCGCTCGAATACCCGCTCCAGGCCCATCCCATGTTCGGGCCGATGACCGAGAAGGAATGGATGCGCTGGGGCTACCTCCACCTTGACCATCACCTCAGGCAATTCGGGGCGTGAGGCAGACGTTCCCCTCGGTTTGTGGGCCGAAATATCGCTCTTGCATTCCGCGTAGAAGAAGCGCAGACTGTTGTGCATTGACTGGCAGAGGACATCTGACAGGACCCCAGCCTGGGTCTGAATAGGGCTAGAGTGGGCCGCCTTGTGCGGCCCGCTCGCTGTTTGCGGCAAGAGCAGCGCGGCCTTCGTCAAACCGGCAGAGATTGGCCCGCATCGCTCGCGGCGTTTTTGATAGTGTGGCCTCATGGATTTGTTTCAGATTGACGACGAATCTCTGCTCTTTATCTCACCGGCGATCACCGACTGGGGTCCGATCAGTTGCCACGCGATCGATACCGTCATCGATCTCGACGGCGACATCGATTCCGGCGTGCCCACATGCCCCAACCAATGCCTCTATATCTATTTCCCGATCTTTGACGATGACCTGCCGAACCTGGCGAAGTTAGAAGCGCTCGGCGCCCTGGGAGCGAGTCTGGTGGCTTCGCGGCATTGTGTCTTGTCTCATTGTGGGATGGGTTTCAACCGTTCCGCACTGGTGGCGGGAGTCATCCTGCACAAACTCGGCATGCCCGGACCGGAGGTGGTGCGCAGGATACGAGAGCGCCGACCCGGTGCTCTCTACAATGATTGCTTCGCCGCCTACCTAGAATCGCTGGGATAGGTTTCCGCAACTGCGGCGATGCCCAACAAGAGGCCAATCCGGTGGAAAGCTATCTGAAAATTCATTGATTCGGAGTCGAAGGTCGCAAGCTTGGGAAGGTCGTCAGCTTGGCCTTGCTCCAGTCGATGTACTCCGTACTGTCATTCCCCGCCGACTCCCAGAAGGCGCGCTCCTCGGATTCGTTCGCAAAAATCGGAATGGGCTTCAAGGGCTTTTTCATCGGTTTCCTTCAATGAAGTGACAAACGGAGAGTGAGCGAATCGCTTTCCATTCTCATGGTCATGTTAGCGCAACCTTCGACATCCGCTCCCCCTCCCCCGGGAGGGAGGGGGGAGGGCTAAGAAAGCACTTCAGAGCAAAGTGACGAACTACGATCTCGGATCCGATGAAGCGATCGCGGCAGAAGCGCTAAAGACGAATGACGTGGCCTACATCTCCCATGCCCTGGGCGTGGTTGCGCGAGCCAAAGGGATGGCACAGATTGCCAGTCAGACCGGCCTCTCGCGCGAGCAACTCTATCGTTCGTTCAGCGCGCGAGGGAACCCAACTCTGAAAACGACATTGGCCGTAATGAAGGCACTGAGAATCCAACTGACCACGAAAGCTGATGCCGCCTGAAAAATCAGCTTGCGGCCTGCGTGGTACAACGCCTTTTCTTTACGACACTGGGCTGGCTGTTCTCGTTGACCAAATGAATCTCTCGCGCACTGTCATCCTGAGGCGAAGCCGAAGGATCTGTGGTTGCTCTCATCACATTCGAGTTTGACCGTTGAACATAGAATCTAGCGATGGACGAGAAGACATACTTCGTCTACATCATGGCGAGCCGCAGCCACACCCTCTACATAGGTATTACCAGCGACCTTCGCAAACGCGTCTTTCAGCATAAGTGGAGAGAGCACGCGGGATTCACGGCGCGGTATAACTGCGATCGTCTTGTCTGGTTCGAACGGTATCAAGACGTGAATCTGGCGATTGGCCGCGAAAAGCAACTCAAGGGCTGGTTGCGTCGAAGAAAGGTCGCACTCATCGAGGCATCCAATGACGCGTGGATCGATCTTAGCCGCGACTGGTATGACCTGGAGCCAGCCGACTTCCGACGCGCAATGGATCGAATGAACAGCTGAAAGCAATCGCGGATCCTTCGCCTTCGCCTCAGGACGACAAAGTATTCTGATGATTAGAATGGTGGCTCGCTAGTTGTGCTTGCCCTTCCACTCAGCGTACGGACCGTGGAAGTCTTCAATCCCCTCAGCCGTAAAGTTCCATAGCCGCGTGCCGACTTCATCGATCAAATCGTGGTCGTGCGTGACCAGCAGCACCGTGCCCTCGTAGCGCTGCAGCGCGATATTGAGCGCGTTGATGGCTTCGAGGTCGAGGTGGTTCGTGGGCTCGTCGAAGATGAGGAAGTTCGGCTTGGTGAGGATCAGCTTGCAGAACACCAGCCGCGCCTGTTCGCCGCCGCTCAGCGCCTTCGTCTGCTTCTCGCCTTCTTCGCCGCTGAAGAGCATCTGCCCGAGAATGCCGCGAATCTCTTCGACGTGCGCATCGGGTTTCCAGCGATGCAGCCACTCGGCCACGCTCAACCCGTGCTCGACGGTCGCGCCAACATCCTGAGGGAAGTAGCCGATCTGCGCTTCGTGCCCCCAGAACACCGATCCTGAATCGAGTGTGAACTCGGGGTCAGCGAGGCCGCCGTAGTTATTGAGCAGGCTCTTGAGCAGCGTGGTCTTGCCCGCGCCGTTACGGCCCATCAGGCAGATCTTCTCGCCGCGCAGCACGTTTCCGGTGAAGCCGTCGATGACCTTGTGGTCGTCGTAAAGCTTGGTCAGGTGCTTGAACTCGAGAATGTGCTTGCCGCTGGGGCGAACCTGGTCGAACTTGATGTACGGGCGTTGAATGTTTGACCGCGCCAGCTCGTTGGTTTGCAGGCGCTCCACTTCTTTGCGGCGGCTGGTCACCTGCGACGACCGCGTGCCCGCGGCAAAGCGCGCGATAAAGTCGTTGAGCTGCGCAATCTTCTTTTCGCGCTGCGCGTTCTGCGATTCGAGGGTAGAGCGAATCTGCGTCTTCGCCATCACCATGTCATCGTAGCCGCCGGTGTAGACGATGATGGTTTCGTAATCGATATCGGCCGTATGCGTGGTGACGGAGTTGAGAAAGTGCCGGTCGTGCGAGATGCAGATCAGCGTGCCGTCGTAGTTGAGCAGAAAATCCTGCAGCCAGTGAATCGACTCGAGATCGAGATAGTTCGTCGGTTCGTCCAACAGAAGTGCTTCGGGCTTGCCGAACAAGGCCTGTGCCAGCAGCACGCGCACCTTCTGTCCGCCCTGCAACTCTGACATCTTGCGATCGTGAATCTCTTCGCGGATATCGAGCCCGTCAAGTAGAACCGCCGCGTCGGCCTCGGCCGTGTATCCGTCTTCGTCGCCGATCACGCCTTCGAGCTCGCCCAGCCGCATGCCATCTTCGTCCGACATTTCGGGCTTCTCGTAGATGCGGTCCCGCTCTTCAAGTGCCGCCCACAACGGCTTGTTGCCCATGATGACGGTGTCGATCACGCGATAGGCGTCAAACGCGAACTGGTCCTGGCGCAGAACGCCGAATTTGCGCGGGCGCACCACGGTGCCCTTCTGCGCGTCCAGCTCGCCGGTGAGCACCTTCATAAACGTAGACTTGCCCGAGCCGTTGGGGCCGGTCAGACCGTAGCGGCGTCCGTCCACAAAGTTGACACTCACATCTTCAAAGAGGATCTTCGCGCCGTAGCGCATGGAAACGTTCGAAACACTCAGCATTTGATTCAGATTCCTAGGTGTTGGCCGCAGTCGGAGCATCGCCCCATGCGGGCCAATGAGAATTCAAATTGGTTCCTGTTGGTGGCGCGCAAGCAGGCAGCGCCGAAGGACCGGTTCTCTTCTAGTTTCTCATATCGAGCGTTTCCGGCGTCCGGGGTGTTTACCCCACGCAAACAGGAAAGGAATTACCTCTGTCATCCTGAGCGAAAGGGCCTCCAGACGTATCTCAGCCTGGAAGTGTTGAGTCGAAGGATTTAGGCCCCTTTTACCTTTCCGGCGCCGTAGCGTACTTGCCCGCCTTGGCGTAGACCATGTCCCCGTCTGCCCCATTGGGGTCTTGCAGCACCCAATAGAGCATCGTCACCGGCGCAAAGCACTTGCGGTACACAAGCCCCGTCCCCGCGCCATGCCCCGGCGTGACCACGTTGATGGCCAGGTTGAAGTACGCCGGCGGATTCTCAATGCGCAGCATGTCGTTGTGGATCTGGCTGGTAATCTCGTGCAGCCCGCCGCCTGCAAAGGTCGACGTCCCATCCGTTCCAACCCCGAATTCGTAGTGCGGCGGATTCGGATTGTTCTGGTCGTAGGTGGTGTCGATTGCCGCCTGCCAGCGTCGCGCCGAGGGCGCCATCGTTTTGGGATTCACGACCCGCAAAACGATGGTGCATGAGTTGGCCGTACCCGGCCCCACGAAGGGGTTCGCGTAGTTCCCGCCGTCGTCGCCTGTCACTTCGGCGAACTTCTCGGTCTCAGTCGGCATGGGCTTCAAAGAGGCGCACGCAGGGGGCAGCTCAAAGATCGCCGCCTCGGGCGCGGCAAGCGAAACCTTGGTCGTTTCAAGCAGGGTGCTCATCTGGTCCGCAGATTGCCCCATCATTTCCTTGATCGCGAGTTTGTTCCTCGGGTCGTACCAGGCCTTGATGCTCATGCCCTGCGTTCCGCCCGTGTAGACATTCGTCGCAATCCCGTGCAGGGTCTCACTGCCCGCCGGCTTCAGTTCGCCTTTGGCGATTCCGTCTGAAATCTCGGACGCGCTTTGAAATGGATCGCCCCAGTCCCCGGAAAATCTTCCCACGCTGCAGTTGATGGGGCTCTCGCCCAGGTTCCACGACCAGGACTTGCCACCCGCCAGGTCATAGACTGTGCGCGAGCTATGGGCCGGCGCGCCGCTTTGCGCGGGGAAACTGATCTCGATCGCGGCCTTCGAGCCGTTGCGATAGATCGTCGTAACGGTCCCAGCGCCGGAAATCGGCGTAGTTTGCGCGATGGTGTACGCAGTGGGCGCATTTTGGGCGGAGAGAGCCTGGGCGATCGCGACCATCGCCAGAGAGGGCAGAAGACAAGAAAGCCGCATCGTACGTGCTCCTGGGCAGTCTGAGTGATTGTTGAGTCGCATGGCATGATAGCGGCCGGACACTGGGCCGTCAAA
This sequence comes from uncultured Acidobacteriaceae bacterium, assembly GCA_963846095.1. Lineage (GTDB taxonomy): Bacteria > Acidobacteriota > Terriglobia > Terriglobales > Acidobacteriaceae > Telmatobacter. The sequence goes on along the minus strand of CAWJUW010000016.1, from coordinate 365,022 downwards.
CCATGCCTTCCGGCCCCGTGCGTGTCGGCGAACCTCGGCCTATAATCCCGGTATGCGTCGCGTGTGGCCACTCATCCTGATTCTGGCGTCCTTGGCGGGCAGCCTTGCGCCGTGGGTGCAAAGATCGGCTTGCTGCCAGGCGACGCGTGAACACAGTTGCTGCGCACCCGCACTGATCGCGCAAGCCGTCTGCTGCGATCGCGCGCATGCAGCAGTGGCGGTGCTCCCGACCCGCGTCCAGACCGCGCCAACGGGCGCCGCATTTCGCCTGGTCGCGCACGACTCTCCTCTGGCTTCGTCCCGTCCAACGCCCGCAGCGTTCCTCACGCCGCGACCGCGGCTTTTGCACGCGCCCCCTCTGATCCTGCGCATCTGATTCCCGCTTTCCCAGACGAAAACCTGCCGTTGAACATCAGCGGCAATGATTTTGTGCGCGCAATCTCCCTGGGAGGGCGATGTGTTTCGATGGATGTCTGCTGTCTGTATCAGCCTCGCAGTGCCGCTCGCCTCGGCACAAATGAATATGGGTGGACCCGCTGCCTCGTTCGATGAAAATCTGACGCGCCACATGAGTTCGGGAACCGACCTCGAACCTGCCTCGAGCGCGCCACCGATGCTCATGACCATGCGCCCAAGTGGCTGGATGCTGATGCTGCACGGAGAGGGAAGCGCCGTCGAACAGCAGCAGACCGGCCCGCGCGGCCACGACAAATTCTTCTCCGTGAACTGGGTCATGCCCATGGCGCAAAAGTCCTGGGGTCCCACGACCCTGACCGCGCGCACCATGTTCAGCCTCGAGCCGGCCACCATCACCGGCCGCTATTATCCCGAGCTCTTTCAGGAAGGCGAAACGGCCTACGGCAAACCCATCGTCGACGGCCAGCACCCGCACAATCTCTTCATGGAGATTGCAGCCCTTGCCGACACCAAACTGGGCCCGCACTGGATCGCAAGTATCTACGCCGCGCCTGTCGGCGATCCGGCTCTTGGCCCCGAGGCTTTTCCGCACCGCGCTTCGGTCGGCGACGATCCGCTCGCGCCACTCGGACACCATCTCGAAGACTCGACCCACATCGCGTGGGACGTGCTCACCGGCGGCCTTGCCTGGAGCGACGGCCAGCGCGGCGTTCGCGTTGAAGCTGGTGGATTCCATGGCCGCGAGCCCGATGAGAATCGCTGGCACATTGAAGTGGGGGCCCTCGACACCTGGTCGGCGCGTCTCACCGTTGCACCGGGCAAGGATTGGAGCGCGCAGTACTCGCTCGGCCATTTGCATTCGCCGGAGCAGGTGCATCCCGAAGAAGATGTGCTGCGGCAGACGGCCTCTGTCGCGTATCACCACGCAACGCCCGCAGGCGACCTGCATGCCATCGCAGTGTGGGGCCGCAATCATACAACCGGCTCGCCGATCAACGCCAATGGCTATCTCCTCGAAGCCGCACTGCGTCCGCACGGAGACCAGACCCTTTGGACGCGCCTCGAAAATGCCGACCGCACAACCGACTTGCTGGGCGCATCAGCGCCGCCGCTTGAGAGCATCGTAGGCCGCGTGCAAGCCTGGACCGGCGGATACGCGCACCAAATCTGGCATTGGCAGAGCGGATCAGCAGAGCTCGGCGCCCAGTACACCGGCTACAGCGCCCCATCAGCGCTCATACCGTACTACGACGCGCAACCGTTCGGCGTGGCAGCAGTACTCGCATTCCGCCTCGGCAAAGACCAGCGCTAGCTGGTCTCGCAAAGCTACCCCTGAGCACTGCCATACCCCAGGCACTGTCATCTTGAGGAGCAAAAGCGACGAAAGATCTGTGGTTGCTTGCATCACATTTCCATAGCGCAATCTCGATCTATGATCGCGCTATGGGAGAGCGGTCTTACTTCGCATACATTATGGCTAGCCGGAGCCATACGCTATACATCGGTATAAGCAGTGATTTGCGTAAACGCGTGTTCCAGCACAAATGGAAGGAACATGAGGGATTCACGGCACGCTATAACTGCGATCGGCTCGTCTGGTTCGAACGATATGAGGATGTAAACAAAGCAATCGCACGCGAGAAAGAGCTTAAGGGCTGGAGGCGCTCGCGAAAGATCATTCTAATTGAGACTATGAACCCTGCATGGGTCGATTTGAGTCGCGGCTGGTACGATTGCGAGCCGGCCGATTTCCGGCGAGCAATTGACCGCATGAACGCATAAGAAGCAACCACAGATCCTTCGGCTGCGCCTCAGGATGACAAGGCCAGGGAAAGGCAACTGCTAATTCTTCGACGCCGCCGGTCTGCGCCGCTTTGCACGCCGATGCACCGCAGCTCGCCTCAGGTGCACTTTCGCCGGCACCGGTGCAACCCCCGCCAAAGCAGCCAGCAGCCTGTTCGACTCTTCGAAGAAGTTCACATTCTCCGGGCCCCTGCCGTAGGTAATCGCTGCAAAAACCCCTGTCTGCTTTTGCGGATTCAACGCAATGTACGTCGAGAATCCGGCGCCCCCGCCCGTCTTCTGCATCACCATCGAATCACCGTCCGGGTTGCCCAGTTGAATCCACGCCAGGCCAATGCCCGTCGGCCTGCCCGCATGATCCAGCCCTTGCATCCACTTCAGTTGTTGCGGCTTTTTGTAAATGGAGAGCAGCGAAGCGGGCGCATCGGGAGCGCCTTGAATATGCAGCAGGTAGCGCAAAAACTTCACCATGTCCAGCGGCGTTGAATACAGGCCGCCGCTCGGCCCCGATGCCTGCGTATCCGTGCACGGCCCTTCATCAAAGGCATCGCGCAGCAGCCGCGAGCACTGCTCGGGCGATGGTGAGAGCGTCGTATCCCACATGCCCAGCGGCTGCAGCAGTCGGTCGTGCACAAGCTGCGCATAGCTTTCGTGGGTAGCGGTGGCGAGCGCATCGCCGAGCAGGTCGAACCCCACATTGGAATAGACTGCAACCGTTCCCGGCTCGGTTTGCAGGTGTTGCTCCGGCAGCCAATTCCAGCGAAAGGCCTTGTCGGGAAACGTGAAGTGCGGCGTCTTGCGCGGATACGAGCTTACCTCGCGCGTCAGCCCCGCCGTGTGCGTCGCTAGGTCGAGGAGCGTGATCGGCGCACCCTCCGGCCCATTCGGCACCGTCTCATTGTGCGGCGCGTATTTCTGCAAGGGGTCGGTCAGCGAGATCTTGCCTTCCGCGGCAAGCTGCAGCAGCAGGTCGGCGGTAAACACCTTGGAAAGGGAACAGATGCGCAGAAGGGAATTCGGAGCCGGCGCTGTCCCGCTGCCGGGAGCGGTCTCGCCGTAAGTCTTGATCACCGACTCGTGCCCGCGAACCACCGCAAGCACCATGCCCGTAACGCCTGTCTGCTGGAAGATCTGCTGACCGATCTGGTCTGCCTCCTGCATCGTGATGGGCGCCTCCGCTGCGACCTGCGCAGAGAGAGGCCAAACCATCGTGATCCCGGCAACGCATGCCGCGATCCGTAGCGCGCAACCGAAATTGGAAGAGAAGAGGGCCCGCATCATTGCTAAGAGTGTGATGTTCCGATCAGAAGTCGCGCTTCGCGCAAAAGTAACAAAGCAGAATAAGGCCACTATAACTTGCCGGGGAACGGCGCGGCCTTGGAATTCTCTATGCCTTTTTGCGCAATGCTAAACGCGCACCAATCGAGTAACCGATTAACGCGGCTGCCGGCCAGGTGCCCAGAAACGGCCCGTCATCATCGATCAAGCCGCTGGGGCTCGGCAGGCTGAGCAGTGTCCGCGAAAGCTTGTCGGTCGCGTCGCATTGCAGGCACTGATTCGGACCTGTCGGCATGTCCAGAATCCATAGGCTCACGATGAGCAGCCAGATCAACCCCACCAGCCACACCAGGGGCGCGGTTGCATCCTGCCGGACGCGGGTTACGCCATAGCCAACCAGCAGCGGAATTCCCGCGGAGCAAATTGTGATGATGGTCTGCGAGATGGGTGGAAAGTTGAACACGTAGCCCAGCAGCATCAACGCCAGCCACGATCCGAGCGCAAGCGCAACGTGGCTGACAAACCACACCGCCTGATGAGATACCCGCGAGGGGTTTTTCTCCTCGATATCGCCGCTGAGCATCTCCTGCATTCCTGCAGCTCCCATGGGTCGGTCCATACCTTTCCAGTATCTCAATTTAAGGCGCTGGCCAATCGCCGGGCCATGCCACTTTCGTTCGCAAATGGGTTTCAGAGGGGCAGGCCCAGGGTCCGGTTCTAGAATGAAACCATGCTCCTGGAAGGAATCTTCGCGGCCGTTCCCACGCCGTTTTACCTCGACGAGCGGGTTTATTTCCGCAAGCTCGAGGCCAACATAGCCCGCTACTCGCGCAGCCTGCTCTCCGGCATGTTGCTGCTGGGTTCAACCGGCGAAGCCGTAGCTCTCGACGACACCGAAACCCGCGACGTCCTTCGCGTTGCCGCCGAGGCCGCCGCCCCCGAAAAAGTGCTCATCGCCGGCGTTGGCCGCGAGAGCGTCAGAGGGACAGTCGAACTGGCCGAAGCCGCTGCCCTCAACCACTACGATGCCGTGCTGGTGCGGACACCCACCTACTACGCGCCGCAGATGTCCGCGGCCGCCGTGCTGCACTACTTCCGCAGCGTGGCGGATCGCTCGCCGCTGCCCGTGCTCCTCTACAACATTCCGCGCTGCGCGCCCTACGACATACCGGTCGAGGTCATCGCCGAGCTCGCCCAGCACCCCAACATCTTCGGCATCAAGGACTCGAGCGGCGACTTCCCCAAGCTCGTTGCCACCATCGCCGCAACCCAATCGAGCGCCCGCCGCACCGTGACCGTGACCCCTATCTTTGAAGCCGTCACCGGCCGGATGCTGGCCGCTCAACCCGAGTCGGCAGGCACCTTCATCGCCGCCGGGAGTCTCGGGGAGGGAATTGCCGTCGCTACCGCGCCGCCCGCTCTCGCCATCAAGACCCGCACCAAGGAAGTCGGCTTCCAGGTGCTGACCGGCGCCGCCGGCCAACTTCACGCGGCCCTCGAAGCCGGAGCCTCCGGTGGCATCCTCGGCTTCGCCGCCTGCGCACCGCAAGCCTGCCAGGAGATCTACCAGGCCTGGAAGGACCACGACCAGTCCCTTGCCAACGAAAAACAGCAGCGCATCGTCGGGCCAGGGAAGCGGATCGTCGCAGATCTCGGCATCAGCGGTGTCAAGTACGCCTGCGACTTCAACGGCTACTACGGTGGCCGCGCCCGGTCGCCCCTGCTCCCCGTCACCGCCGACGAGAAGCGGGAAATCGAAACCCTTCTCGCCGAAATCCGAAATTGACGTCCGCCGGGGAGCGCTGAGCCACCGTCGAACCTCTCAAAAGAGGGTCGCTCAAGACAGCAAGAGCACCAAACCTTCGTCGGACTGAAGCGTCGTATCCCCGCTCAGTCGCTTGCCCTCCCGGCTCCGGATGTGTTCCGGCCAACACTGCAGACGCCGGAAGCTGAATCGCCGTGGCTTCGTGAGTCATGTTGAGCACCACCTCCATCTCCTGCTCGCCGCTCCTGCGAAAGCGCAGCACTTTTCCCTCGGCATGCAGGTCGCGCAGCGCTCCACCCACCAGCGTGGGATGTTTTTTGCGCAAAGCAATCAGCCTCCGATAGAGCTTAAGAAACGATCCATCATCCGGCTGCTGCACCTCGATGTTCGCGGCGGCATTGTCCCCCAACGGCAACCATGGAGTTCCCGTAGTGAATCCGCGCATGCGGACTGCGATCCCAGCACATCGGCGTCCGCTCCGGATCGCGGCCCTGGCCGATGCCCGGCTCGTTCTTCTCCGCCGGATCCTGCACCTGCTCCGGAGCGATGGGCACATTCGTCATGCCGATCTCTTCGCCGTAGTACAGCGTGAGCGTCCCGGGCAAGCGTGAAGCAGCAGCATGGCCGCCAACACGCGCCTGGCTTCGGCCGATCCGCGAAGCGATGCGCGGCTGATCGTGGTTGCCCAGAACCCAGTTCGGCCACGCGCCCTCGGGCAGCGCACCGGTCGTAGTCGCCGATCACTTGAGCCACCGCCTCGGCGGTCCACGGCGCATTGCAGTCAGATGGAAGTTGAAGGGCAGATTGCGCCCCATTCAGATTCTGCCCGTAGTAGCGTCATCAATTGCGCAACGGGAAGATAGATCTCGCCAATCAGGACGCGACCGGAGAATTCGTCCACCACCGAACGCATTTCAGCGACGATCGCATGCACCTCGGGCCGGTCCGCGTTGTAGACGGGCAGGTAGCGTTGGTTCGACGGCATGCCGGGGCGAAAGCCGGGGTTGGGCGGATTGTCGCGGAACTGATCGTCCTTGATGATGAGCCACATCACGTCGACGCGAAACCCATCCACGCCCTTGCTGCAGCCAGAAGCGCAATGCGTCGAACATCGCCGCCTTGACCGCGGGATTTCTCCAATTCAGATCGGGCTGCTCTTTCAGAAACGAGTGGTAGTAGTACTGCGCTGTCTTCTCGTCGAACTCCCACCCCGAGCCGCCAAAGTTGCTGGTCCAGTTGTTGGGCTCATCGCGCCAGAGATACCAGTCGCGCCTGGGATTGTCGCGGGAGGATCGGCTCTCAAGAAACCATGGGTGCTGATCCGATGTGTGGTTGGGGACGAAGTCGAGAATCATGCGCAGCCCCTTGCGATGAACTTCGTCGAGCAGGCGGTCGAAGTCGTCCATGGTGCCAAACAGAGGATCGACCCCGCAGTAATCCGCCACGTCATATCCAAAATCGGCCATCGGTGAGGGATTGATCGGCGAAATCCAGATCGCGTCCACTCCCAGTCCCACCAGGTAATCCAGGCGTTCAAGAATGCCGCGCAGGTCGCCGACGCCGTCTCCATTGCTGTCTTGAAACGACCGCGGATACACCTCATAAATCACAGCGTGCTTCCACCACTCCAAATCAGGCATCAGAACGATAGGCTCCTGCAGTCAAGGTGCGCCACGAACAGTTCACGCGAATGATTAACGATCTCTGGTACAAAAACGCGGTTGTGTATTGCCTGTCCGTTGCAACCTATATGGATGCAAACGGCGATGGGGTTGGCGACTTCAAAGGTTTGGTACGCCGGCTGGATTATCTGCAGGGCATGGGCATCACCGCGGTTTGGCTCATGCCATTTCAAACCTCGCCATGCCGCGACGATGGCTACGACGTTGCCGATTATTACAACGTCGATCCGCGCTATGGCACCCTGGGCGACTTCGTCGAGTTCACGCATGGATGCGCGCAGCGCGGCATCCGCGTGCTCATCGATCTTGTAGTCAACCACACCTCCAACGAGCATCCGTGGTTTCGCGAAGCCTCGGCAGATCCCAAGTCAAAGTACCGCGACTGGTATGTGTGGTCGCAAAAGAAACCGGCCGATGCCGACTCCGGTGTGGTCTTTCCGGGCGTGCAGAAATCGACTTGGACGTGGGACAAGAATGCGCGGGCCTATTATTTCCATCGCTTCTACGATTTTCAGCCCGACCTCAACACCGCGCACCCTGAGGTGCAGGCAGAGATCCTCAAGATCATGGGCTTCTGGCTCCAGCTGGGAGTCGATGGCTTCCGCATGGATGCCGTGCCGTTCGTGATCGCCAGGAAAGGCGCAGAGCAGCGGCGGCCCTTCGAACAATACGACATGCTGCGCTCGTTCTCCGAATTCCTGACCTGGAGAAAAAGCGGAGCGATCATTCTTGGCGAAGCGAATGTCATGCCCAAGAACGACCTCGAGTACTTCGGCGAATACGGCGAGCGCTTGCAGATGATGTTCAACTTCAACGTGAACCAGCATCTGTTTTACGCCATGGCTAGCGGCGATCCGCAGCCGTTGATCCAAGCGCTGGAGAACACCAAGCCTCGCCCGGCCACGGCGCAGTGGGGCCAGTTTCTGCGTAATCACGACGAGCTCGATCTCGGGCGTCTGACCACCGGGCAGCGAGAAAAAGTCTTTGCGGAGTTCGGTCCCGACAAGTCGATGCAGCTGTACAAGCGGGGAATTCGCCGCCGCCTCGCACCCATGCTGCATGGCGATCGGCGGCGGCTCGAACTCGCCTACAGCCTGATGATGACGCTGCCGGGAACCCCCGTGCTTCGCTACGGCGATGAGATTGGCATGGGCGACGATCTGCGACCTGCCGGAGCGCAATTGCGCGCGCACTCCCATGCAGTGGTCGACGGAACCAAACGCCGGTTTCACCACCCACGACAAGCCAATTCTTCCCGTGATTGCCGAGGGCGCCTACGGCTTTCGGCAGGTGAACGTCGCCGCGCAGCGCACCCAGCCGGACTCGTTCCTCAATTGGATGGAGCGCATCGTCCGCATGCGCAAAGAGGTTCCGGAGATTGGCTGGGGCGATTTCTCCTTCCTGCCGCTGCGGACCCCCGGCGTGCTGGCCATGCAATACACCTGGCGCAACAACTCGGTGCTTTGCCTCCACAACCTGACACCTGAACCCAGCGAAGTACGCTTCCGCCTGACCGCGAAGGCCGCCGGCGACCGAGACCAGCTGATCAACCTGCTATCCGGAGAGGACAGCACGGCGGACAAGGGTGGAAAGCATTGCGTGGTTCTCGAGCCCTATGGATACCGCTGGTACCGCGTGGGTGGCCTCGACTACCTGCTGCGCCGCTCCGATTGCTAAGCAGGGAAGCAAATGCCCTACTTGCCGCCTTGATCGTGGTTAGCTAATATATGCTTAGCAGGATTTGGAGGCGATTGTGGCCCAGGCAACCATGTTTGAAGCAAAAACCCAGTTGTCCGACCTGGTTCGCCGGGCACAGCGCGGCGAAAAAGTCATTCTCACCTCGGGGCGCGATAAAGTGCCGGTAGCCGAGATTGTCGCCATCCAGGCGCCCTCCGAACGCGTCTTTGGCCAGTTCCTGAAGCCGGGGTTTAGCATTCCGGCCGATTTCGACGAACTCCCTGAATCGGAAATGGCCGGGTGGCTGGGTAAGGGCAATGAGAATCCTCATTGATACCCACTACATCCTCTGGGCGGCCCTCAACCCCTCGGAGATCAAGCCCTGGGTACGCCGCCTTCTCGCGGATCTGAAAAACGAGATTCTGGTCTCCTCGGCCTCTGTTTATGAGATCAGCCTGAAGGTCCGCCTGGGCAAGATTCCAGATGCGGCTGAGTTCGAAGCGGATCTGCTCGCCAACATCGAAGAGAAGCTGGGATTCACAATCCTGCCGCTCGATCCACAGAGCATGTACCGAGCCGCTAGGTTTGAGGGGACTCACGCCGACCCATTCGATCGCATGATCGCCGCGCAAGCCATTCAGAACAACCTGCCGCTCCTCAGTGTCGACGCCCGTCTGGACGCTTTCGGCGTGCGCAGAATGCGCGAACCAGCAGGATCGGTATAGGCATCGCCAGTCGAATCGGATAGATGCAATGTCTGATAACAGATATTCTGTATACTGAATCCCAACCAACCCAAAGCTCTGCCAAGAATCACGCATCCAGCCACTGCCCTTCCGCGAACCCAAACCCCGCGATTCACCGCGTGTCAAGAGGCGGCCTTTTTCATCTGCTTTTGATTCAATGACTTAGCGTTCCCTTGAATTGCATGCAATTATCCAGGCAAGGCGCAGAATAGACTCCATGGATCAACTTCTCGCCTGCCATCGACTCGGCCGCGTCCGGCTCCGGCCAGCTAGCATTCCCACGTGGGATCCGACAGCCAGCGCCAGGAAAGCTAAGTCCTTTGCTGCCTATAATCTGCAGACAACCCCAGCCAAATCAATATTTTGCGGCGGCAAGCATGCCCTATCCCGATGAAAACAAGGAATTTGCTTACAGAAACCGCCTTTTTTTATTTATGAACGATTTTTCGTGAAGCCATCCCGTCCACATCACTCGCCGGGACCCTGACCGCGCGTAAGCAGTTGACCACCGCCACCCAACGAACACTGCCCTACATCTTGTAGCGGCCCAAGTCCTCGTCGTTCAGCCCTTCGAGCCAGCCCCGCAGCTGCTCCGCAGTCGGCCCTTCTGGTGCGCCCGACGTGTTGAGCTTGGCGCTCTGCAGCACGTGCTCAGAGACATAGATCGGACAGTCGGCACGCAGCGCCAGCGCGATCGCGTCCGACGGCCGGGCATCTACCGAGATGGCTTCGCCATTCTGGCGCAGGCGCAAAATTGCGTGGAATGTATCGTCTTTAAGATCATTAATAACAACCCGCTCCAGCTCTGCATTCAAGTGATGAATGAGGTTTCTGGCCAGGTCGTGCGTCATCGGGCGCGGCGAGGCAATCTTCTCAATCTCGTCGGAAATGGCCTTCACCTCAAAGAATCCCGACCCAGATCGGCATTACCGTCTCGGAGGCTACGTCCTTGAGCACAATGATCGGCATATTCGTCGCCGGATCCATCATGAGTCCCCGAATCCTCACCTCAATTTCCATGATCGCCCCCTGCTTGCTCCCCCTACGTTCCTTAGATGGCTTCGCCGACCAGGCTGTTCGGATGTGTGGCCGTAATTTTGACCCGCTGGTAGCTTCCCGGCGCCGGAGCTATTGGCTGCGCGCACGTAAAGTTGACCGGCTTATTCTGCGAACTGCGTCCCGAAATCTGCCCGCGTGCCGGATTTGCTCCTTCGACCATCACTTCCATCACTTCCCCTAAGTGCTTGCCATAATTGATCCGTTGAATCTCCCGCTGCCTGTCAAGCAAGACTTGAAGTCGCTGCGCCTTTTCCGCATCGGGAACCGAGTCAATCATGGTCAACGCCGGCGTGTTCGGCCGCCCCGAGTACTTGAATCCGAACACGCAATCGTATTCGACCTCGGCCAGCAAGTCCATGGTCTGAATAAAATCGTCCGGAGTCTCTCCGGGAAAACCAACAATGATGTCCGTCGAAAGCGAGATCTTTCGCCGCGCCGCCTTGATCCAGGAGATCCGCTCCAGGTACCACTCCGGCGTGTACTCGCGGGCCATCATTCTTAAGACGCGCGTCGAGCCGGATTGCACTGGCAGATGCACGTGGTCGCACAGGGTCGGGTAGGCGTCGATGGCCTCGACGATATCCCGCGTAAAGTCGCGAGGGTGGCTAGTGGTGAACCGGACCCGCCGGATCCCCGGAACCTGACCAACCGCGGCCAGCAATTCCGCGAAAGTCAACTTCCCTTCCGGATCCTTGTAGCTGTTCACATTCTGCCCAAGCAGCTGAATTTCTGTGTAGCCCAGGTCGGCAATGCGCCGCGCTTCTTCCAAGACAGACGCCGACGTCCGGCTGCGCTCTTTGCCGCGCGTGTACGGAACCACGCAATACGCGCAGAACTTGTCGCAGCCCTCAATGATGGTGATGTACCCGCGGTACGGATTCTGCCGGGCGGTGAACTCGGTCTCGAAGGTCTCTTCGGTCTGGCGATCGTCGAGCCCGGTGATCCGGTTCTCGCCGGCCTCCAGGCGCGCCAGCATCTCAGGCAGCTTGCGGTACGAGGCCGAGCCAGACACCAGCGACACATAGGGCGCCCGCTCGAAGATCTTCTCGCCCTCCTGCTGGGCCACGCAGCCGAGCACACCGAAGCGTTTGCCGGCCTTATGCAACTTTTTGTAGTCGTTGAGGCGGTTGAAGACCTTTTGCTCCGCCTTGTCGCGGATGGAGCAGGTGTTGTACAGGATCAGGCCCGCATCTTCTTCCGCTTCCACCTGCCGGTAACCCTGCTGCCGCAATGTGCCGATAACCTTCTCGGAGTCATGGGCATTCATCTGGCATCCGAAGGTCTCGAGGTAGAAGGTTTTTTCGGCTGCCATAACAAGTCTGAGTATAGCCTGCCTGCGCTTCCGCCATCCGCTCCGCCGACTTGCCAGGTTGCGATGTCCGCGCCGCGGGCGCTAACCAGCGAAGCAAGGACCGTTCGGAACTGGACAGCAAAACTCACAAACGAACAGTTACAATCTGTAACATTTTAATTTGCCCTTTCGTTCCATAGATTTACATGTGCCAATTTGTGGCGTTCGGGATGCACATTCTGGTGCAGATCGGAAGTCGCCGATCGAACCTGTCCATTCCCAATTGCGTACCACAAGGGGTTCAAGGGAGATGCGATGAAGACAATCCTGCACGACATACGCTATGGCTTCCGGCAACTCGTCAAGATGCCGGGCTTCACGCTGACCGCCATCCTGTCGCTCGCGCTCGGCATCGGGGCCACCACGGCTGTCTTCTCGGTGGTGTACTCCATCCTGATGGATCCCTATCCCTACGCCGCCCCCGACCGCATGATCCACATGCGACTCACCACGCCCAAGGGCGATCTTCAGGGCTTCGGGCTAACGATGCCGCAGTGGCAGATCATTCGCAAGTCCCCTGTCGTCGAGGACAGCTTTCTTGAAGACCAGTGGAACCTGACCGTCACCGGCAGCGATCTGCCCGAAGATGTGAACGGCGACTACATGACCTCGAACGCCTTCAACTTTTTCGGCGTTCCGGTGTATCTCGGCCGCGGCTTGCAGCCCTCCGATGCCATCGACGGCCAGGATCCGCAACCGGTGGCCGTGCTTGGCTACAAGTTCTGGCAGCGTCACTTCCACGCCGATCCGTCGGTTCTCGGCAAAACCATTCAGCTGGTTCGCAAAAACTACACCATCGTCGGGGTGGCTTCGCCGCGCTTCGCGTGGGGCGACGGCGATGTCTATCTGCCCAAGAAGATTACCGGCGATCAGACCCTCGGCTATTACGTCGGCATTCGCCTCAAGCCAGGCGTCACTCACGAGCAGGCGAATGCTGCGCTGCAGCCACTCCTCGTGCAGTTCCGCAAAGAAACGCCGCGGTCCTTCCCGACCGGCGACCTGCGCCTCCACGTGGTTGGCTTGAACGAAGACTTTGTCCGGCAGCTGGGCGGCACGCTCTACCTGCTCTTCGGCGCCGTCGCTCTGCTGCTGGCCATCGGCTGCGGCAACGTCTCGATTCTGCAACTGGCCCGCGCCACGGCGCGTACGCATGAGTTCGCCGTGCGCGCGGCCATCGGCGCCAGCCGCCGGCGCATCATTCGCCAGCTTCTTACGGAATCGCTGTTGCTCTCTCTCACCGGCGCCGCGTTCGGACTCGGACTGGCTTACAAACTCGTCGACGTCATCAAGCAGAATCTGCCGCAGTTCTCCTTCCCGCACGAAGCCGCCATTCACATCAATGTGCCTGTGCTCATCTTTTGCATGGTGGTCGCCGTGGGGACCGGAATCCTGTTTGGCCTGTGGCCGGCCATGCAGCTGTCTCGCCCGGCGGTCAGCCAGGTGATGCGTTCGACCACGAGAAAAACCACCGAGGGCGTTGCCGGGCGCCGCGTGCACAATTCACTGATCGTGGGCCAGATCGCACTCACGCTCCTGCTGCTCGCCGGCGCAGGCGCGGCCATTGAAGGCTTCATGCGCCTGGTGCACACGCCCCTCGGCTACGATCCGCACTACGTCATGTCGGTCGGCATCCCCGTGCACGACGGCACCTACAAGACCTGGGCCGAACGCGCGCCCTACTTTGAACTTCTGCGAGCCAAAGCGGCAGAAGTTCCGGGCGTAGTGACCGTCGCGATCTCGAGCAACGCAACGCCGCCTTCCAATGGCTTCCGGACGAAGTTCGAAATCGTCGGCCAGGCGGCCACGGACGATCAGTCTCTCAACTTCAATATGGTGAGCCCCGAGTACTTCCCTGTGCTGCGCATTCCTGTAAAGCAGGGACGCATCTGGAACCTCGACGAGAATCACCGCGGCGCCCCCTTGATGGTGATCAACCAGACCATGGCTCGCAAATACTTTCCGAATGGCGATGCCGTCGGACACTCGCTGCGCATGCCTGAAGTCACGCAGCGGCCTCCCTATCTGTTGACTGCGCAGGGCGCGGACATTGGGCCGTATCTCATTGTCGGCGTGGTCGGGGACAAACTCGATGACGGCCTCTCGAGTCCCATCAAGCCGGAGTGCTTTGTTCCCTTCACTGCCGCGATGGGTATGTACACGCAGCTCCTCGTGCGTACGCAGGTTCCTCCGCTGACGCTGCTTCACTCCATTCGCCAGAAGGTGAACGACGTCGATCACGATCAGCAGACCAACGGCGACCCCAAAGATTTGGAGCACTGGATCAGCAACGAGCCCGATTGGGCGCGAGGACGACTCGTTGCCTGGCTGTTCGGTGGATTTGCAGTGCTGGCCCTGGCGCTCGCCGCTGTCGGACTTTACAGCGTGGTCTCCTACACCGTGGTGCAGCGGACCAACGAGTTCGGCATCCGCATGGCGCTGGGAGCGCGGCGCGGTCACGTGTTGCGCATGGTCTTCCGGTCAACCGTTGTGAGCGTCGGATCGGGCGTAATCGCCGGCCTCGTGCTGAGCCTGGCATTGAGCCGCGTCATGGCGCATTGGGCACAGGAGAGCCAGGCCAGCTCGCACGACCCGCTCTTGCTGGCCGCCTCTTCCCTGCTCCTGCTCGCTGTGGCCGCGCTCGCGTGCCTGGTTCCGGCCACCCGCGCCGCCCAGACCAACCCCATGACCGCTATCCGCTACGAGTGACTGCAAAATGAGGAGAGGGAACGCGAGGCTCTATCGGGTGTCGTCTTTTACCTCGTGTTGCACGATATCCCGGATCGCAGTTTTGGCGCCACCATCCGTATATCTGAGATACGCGGGGACGTTGGCCGACACAAACCGGGCGCGCTGGTAAAGGCTGCTTCCCAGCGTCGCCCGCGAACGGCAAAGGTGCACAATCTCCTCAAGCCGTCGTTGTGTCAACGGGCTGCATCCGCGAGACTTCGCGTGGCAGTACCCGAGAAGATCCGCAAAGCGATCTGCTTTTCGCGCGCACAATTCCGATTCGGAGACGCGGAAATTGCGAATCCTGTCCATCAGCGAACGATTTTTGGGAACCCCCGCCTGTTGATTTGTATGAACTCGATATCGGATCAGAGGCTCCGTAATGAAATCCAACCGGGATTCGAGAGCAATGACCCAGGCGATCCAGCCATCATGAATCCACGATCGCGGTATCGGCTGGAACTGATCTCTCAATTCAGCCCGAAACATCAAGGTGGCGCCCGTCACGAACTCGCGCTTGCAAAGCAAACCAATGGGCCCTTCGCGGCGCACCTGAGCCTGCTCCTTTTGCCCAAATCCGAATCTCTGCCACAGCAATCCTCCCGTCGGCGTCGACGATTCATCAATCAGGATCGCGTCGGAGAATATACCTCCAATTGTTGAAGCAGCCGCAAAGCGGTCGGTCATCTTCTCGAGTTTCCCAGGAAGCCACACGTCGTCCTGATCGCAGAGCGCAATCAAATCACCGGTGCAGAGTCCAATCGCCTTTTCGAAGTTTCTTGTGCTTCCCAGCCGAGTCTCATTTCTGACCATCCGGACATCGAAGGGAACGTCCCTGGAAAAAGCTGAAATCAAAGCGGGAGTTTCGTCGGTCGATCCGTCGTCGCAGATGACCAGTTCGTCCGGTGGGGTTGATTGCGCGGCGAGACTCTCAAGTTGCTCCGGCAGATAGCGCCCGCCGTTGTACGTGCACATCGCAATGGAAA
Organism: uncultured Acidobacteriaceae bacterium; assembly: GCA_963846095.1. Taxonomy (GTDB): domain Bacteria; phylum Acidobacteriota; class Terriglobia; order Terriglobales; family Acidobacteriaceae; genus Telmatobacter. Next base: position 349,531 of record CAWJUW010000016.1, on the reverse strand, counting down.
TGCGAAAAGGCTGGCTCATCGCGGTCAGGTCGTTTCAGGAAAGGTGGCGTTACGGTTCTTGGAGAGAAATGGCACGATCCGGACCGCCACCGCTCGGCGTTCTGCCCGCGTCAATACGACCGACCAGACGATCGCAAGCGCCAGAACCTCGCCCGCGCATACTAGCGCGACCTGCGCGACGGGAGAGGCCAGGCGTTTCATGACAAAGGTCAACAACAGAGCCGAAGGCGCAAAGCACAGTACTGGCTGAAGAATGCCTCTGACGAGGAGTTCCCTGCGATCGAACTTCATCGCATCCGTACGCTTCATGCTGTTCACGAAATGCAGCAGAATGCCTGCGAAGGCCCCGATCAGGGTTCCGTATGCGACGCCGATCGCACCCCAGAGCAAAATTCCGCAGAGACTGCACGCCAGATTTACGAGCCCCTCCGCCAGGGGGGAAATCAGCATTCGATCCTGCTGACCCGCCGCAAATCCGACGTTGGCATACGAGGCCAACGAGAGCCGGACAAACTGCGCGACCGTCAAGATCAGCGCGAAATTCAGCGCGTTGGAGCCGTAGTCCTTCCCAACCCACAAACGCAGCAACATAGGCATGACGAAAATGAGAAACAGAACCATCGCGCCCAGCACGCAATTCGAAAGGCGTGTGATCTTGATAACGATCTGTCCGAGCCGATCTGGAGAAGACGTTGCATGAATCCCGGATGCGATCGGGATGAACGTGGACAGGATCGCTCCATGAGGCACCACAAGCAGGTTAGCCGCGCTTGCTGCGATTGCGTAATACGCCGCGTTGTGAAAATCGAACTTTGCCACGATCGGCATATCCAGTCCAGTGATCAGAAGCGCCCCGAACTGCGTGACGATCAGGGCATAACAAAAATGCATGAATTCCCGCATGGCGCTGGAATCAACATTCGCAAAGCGAATCGGCCCTGTTTCCGAAAGCCTTCTGAACGCGACCGCGTAGATCGCCGATTGCACGGCATATCCGAATCCAATCCACAGGGCCATCACGATCAGTCCCTGGTGGTGGTAAGCCGCCCACGCCGCACCCATTGCTCCCGCTATCTTGCCCGCTCCTCCTGCGAGTGCATTTACATGATTCATCTGCAGGCCAAAGAAAGCACCGGCACGAGTCGAAAACGGCAAGCCGGCAGCGAGAGAGAGACCGACAATCAATAGTGCGTATTGGGATTGCGAGACAATCGAAGGGGGTATCTGAACGAAGACGCGAGGCAAAAGCCAAAATCCAAGCAGGGTCGAAATGGCGGTGAGTCCGGCCAGGACCCAGTTCACGACACTGGCCGCACCCAGCATCCTGCCCATGTACTCCCGGTCCTGCATGCCCACCGCGCGAGCTGTGAAACGGCCGACCGCGTTTTGAATGCCCGCATCGAAGAACCCGACATACGCCGAAACCTGCAGAATCAGGATCCAGGAGGCATAAGCGGGTTTGACAAGCACCCGCACAAGCAGAGGCGGCAGAATGAGCGCAACACCCCAGGATGCCCCGATTCTGACAAAGTTTGCGGCAGAATTTCGAAGAACTGAGCCAAGTGCTGAAGAGTGGCGAATCGCAATGAAAGGTGGGTCGGGGCTTTTTGTCACAGTGCGTTTGAAACCAACCTTCATGATAACTGATGTGAAAATTGGGACCGTCGGTCTGCCGCTATGAAGGGTGGGCCGTTCCGGCGACCCGGCAGACGGTACATCAGCGCAACCCGGTGTGCAGATACGCGAGCAGCGCCGCCATCTGCTCGTTGGTAAAACGCCCGGCGAAGCCGGGCATCAGTCCGCGGCCGTTCAACACATTCGCGGCCACAGCGGCATCGGTTGCGGGAATGCCGCTGGGCAGCGTCTTGCGATCGAACAGCCCATGCAGGTCGGGCGGAACTTTCTTCAACGCCAGGTCATTTTCCTCGTGGCAATGCGCGCAGCGCACCTGGTAGAGATGCTTCCCTTCCGCCTGCTCCGGAGTGAGCCGCTGCGCCGAGTGGCAACCGCTGAATGCCAACAACGCGGCGGCAGACAGCCATCCAGCCATGCCGCCGAACGCCGCCCATCGATGTTTCGCAGGCGCCATCAGGCCTTCTGCGCATACTGGCTGCTGACGTAGTCCCAGTTCACCACGTTGAAGAACGCCTTCACGTAATCCGCGCGCTTGTTTTGATACTTCAGGTAGTACGCGTGTTCCCACACGTCGATGCCGAGAATCGGCTTGTGGCCCGACGAAAGCGGCGAATCCTGGTTGGGCGTCGATTCAATCGCCAGCGAGCCATCCGGCATCTTCACCAGCCACGCCCACCCGCTGCCGAACACATGCATCGCGGCGTCCGTGAGCTTGTCTTGAAACCCGGAGAACGAACCGAACTTCGCGTCGATCGCCTTCCCGAGTTCCCCAACCGGAGAGGTGCTGCCTTTGCCAAGAGTCATCCACCAGAAAGAGTGGTTGGCGTGTCCGCCGCCATTGTTGCGAACGGCCGTCCGCACCGCTTCTGGAACCGAATTCAGGTCGGCCACCAGCTCCCACACCGTCTTCGACGCGATCTCGGGGTGTGCGGCCGCGGCCACATTCAGGTTGTTCACGTATGCCTGGTGATGTTTGTCGTGATGCAGGTGCATCGTCTCCGTATCGAAGCTGGGTTCCAGCGCCTCGTATCCGTAGGGCAACTTCGGCAGCGTAAACGGGCCCGTGGGCGCGGCTGCCGGTGCCGGAGCGGCTTGTGCTTGAGCCGCGTTTGCAGCGCGCAGGTTTTCGGCAAGCAAGGCTGCGCCGGCAACGGCGCTCATTTGCAGAATGGCAGTGCGACGATCGACCGATCTCATGGAAAACGTCCTCCAACGGTTGATAGTTTTGTGAGTTCCTCGCAGGAAAGTGGGTGATGGGGTTTCAGCATCCTCAGTCTGGGCGCGCGGGGCCGCATGGGTCAAGTGAATCTTCCTGCATCGCGATCGCAGACCCTCCCCGGCTCGCTGGCCGAGAGCGCACAGTATCCTGTTTCTATGGTTCTCCCTTCCCTCACCCAGATTCATGAAGCGCAGAGCGTGGTGTATCGCCATATGCCGCCGACCCCGCAGTACACGTGGCCGCTGCTCAACCAGCGCGTGGGCGCCGAGGTGTGGATCAAGCACGAGAACCACGGCCCCGTGGGCGCTTTCAAACTGCGCGGCGCCCTCGTCTACATGGACTGGCTGAAGCGCGAGCACCCTGGGCTCACTGGAGTTGTCGCCGCGACGCGCGGCAATCACGGCCAGGGCGTAGGCATGGCCGCGCGGCTCTCCGGTCTGCAGGCCATCATCGTGGTTCCACACGGCAACTCCGTTGAAAAGAACCGCGCCATGCGCGCGCAGGGGGTGGAACTCATCGAGCACGGCCACGATTTTCAGGAGTCGCTGGAGTACGCAGCTGAACTTGCTGCCGAGCGCGGATATCTCATGGTCGACTCCTTCCACGAACGGCTGGTGATGGGCACCGCAACCTACGCACTGGAATTCTTCGAGGCCGCGCCTCCGCTCGATGCGGTTTATGTTCCCGTCGGACTCGGGTCCTCGATCTGCGGAGTGGCCGCTGCGCGCGACGCGCTCGGCCGCACCACTGAAATCATCGCAGCGGTCTCCGCCGAATCGCCTTCCTATGCGTTGAGCTTCGCCGCGCACCACGTCGTGGAAGCGCCGTCGCGCACGCGCATCGCCGACGGGCTCGCCTGCCGCAAGCCGAACGCAGGCGCGATGGAAGTGATCTGGGACCACGTCAGTCGCTTCGTCGAGGTCTCCGACGCAGAGATTGAAGCCGCCATGCGCGCTTTCTATGAAGACACGCACAACCTGGCCGAAGGTGCGGCCGCCGCAGCGCTCGCCGGCGCGCTCCACGAACGCGACGCGATCCAGGAGAAGCGCATCGGCATCGTACTCACCGGCGGCAACGTCGACCGGCAGGTCTTCGCCCGCGTTCTCGCAGCGAATGGGGATTGAGGCTTATGGAACAGGAACTGGATTCGCAAAAGGACACCAAGGTCCACGGCTCCAACCGCTGCTTCGGCTGCGGTCCCGCCAATCCCGGCGGCTTGCTGCTGGAATTCGCGATTACCGCCGATAAGTCGGTCAACAGCACGGCGATCATCGCGGAAACGTTTGCCGGTCATCCTGGCCTGTTGCACGGCGGCATCATCTCCACGCTGCTCGATGAAGCCATGAGCAAGGCCGTGCGCGCACGCGGCTTCACCGCCATGACCCGCCACATGGAGGTCGATTTTCTGCGCCCTGTGCCGACGCAAAAGCCGCTCCGCATCGAAGGCCGGGTCACCCACAACGAAGGCCGCAAACACTGGACCGAAGCCAGGATTCACGATGCCGGCGGAAACCTGCTGGCACAGGGAAAAGGTCTGTTCGTCGAGGTCACGCGGGGCGCAAGCGGCATCGTCCGCCGCGCCGACTGAGCTTACTGCAGAGTTGCCAGCCAGTTGATGATCGTGGTCTCGAGATAGATGCGGTGATCCGACCATGAGTGGTCGGTCGCCGCGTGAAGGGTCGTGACCTTCGTCCCGCCCGCCGCTTCAATCTCCTTCACAAGCTTGTCCGTGCTCGGCGCGAGCCCATCGTCCGCGGAGAGCACCAGCAGCGGCGTCTGCGTCAGTCCCGCAACCGCCGTATCGAAGCTGAAGGCCTTTGCGTTCGCGCTTACTTCGTCGGCCATGCTCTCGGCCGTCACCCCCGCCAGCGACTCCATGTCATCGGCCATCATTGCAACCCGCCGCTCGCGCGGCAGGCCGCTCATCGCACCCATATCTGCCGCGCTGATGAGAATGGCGCCCAGGAGCGCATGATCGTGCGCCGCCGTGTGCACCGTAACCCACCCGCCCATGCTGTGCCCCGCCAACACAATCCGTTTGGTGTCGATGCCCAGCTTCGCCGCGTTGGCCGGCTCGCGCAGATAAGCCAGCACCGCATCGGCATCTTCAGGATTTTGCGCAAACCGAAATTTGCCCGGGCTGCCCCACGAGCCGCGGTAGTTGAACGTCACCGCATTCCAGCCGGCACGCCGTACCGCCTGCGCCAGGTCGAGGTTTTTCTCATTGCCCGGCAGCCCATGACAAATCACCAGCGTCGGATGTGGCCCGGCGCCCGAGGGCGCGTAGACCAATCCATTGATCAGCACGCCGTGGGTAGGAATATGCAGCACCGTCATCGAAGCCGGATGCGCCTTGTCCGCAGGCGGATCGGCCGCAACTGCGGTCGTCGCAGGGCTCTGTGCAATTGCGCTGAACGAGAGAACCGCAAAACCGGCAAGAAAAAAGAGCCGCATGAAGGTTTGCCTCCTGGGAATGTGCGGGGAATGCAACTCCGCCATCGTAACAGCCGAAGAGTCCGCACACGATTTTCAGAGGCCGGCTTCCATGCGGCCCGAGGCAACTAATGAATCATGTTGATCGTTTCCTGCGTGACCGTATCGAATGTGGTCACGGCTTTGGAGTTCGCCTCAAACGCGCGCTGCGCCACGATCAGGTCAGAGAACTCGGCGGAAATATTCACATTCGAAGCTTCCAGCGAGCTCCCCTCGATCGTTCCGCGCCCGCCGCTTCCCGCCACGCCGATCGCTGCATCGCCTGAGGCCGTCGTCGCCTGGTATTCGGTTGATCCCTTATCCGTCGTCAGGGTCTGGTTGATCGACGATCAGCTGCTCCAGGCTGTTCACCTGCACCAGCTGGTTGATGTACTCATTCGGATCGGTGGTGGCCGTCGGATCCTGGTTTTGCATCTCGGTGACGAGGAGGGTAAGAAAATCGTTTGCCGAAATCGTCGCGGAGTCCGACGGATTCGATGTGTCCGTCGGCGTGCCCGATGTTGCCGCGTGCGCCGCTGTCAGCGCGGGATTCAAGAACCCAGCCATTGCCGCCATCTTCCCTCCTTGCGTACTGCGAACCGTTTTCGAGACCCGAGGCCTAGGCCACAACGGAGATATGTTCGAATGCGCCTCGTTCCAAACGCATGCCATCCAGCGCCGCATCCTGCGCGTCCGATCGTCCCACCGGGGCGGCGCGTGCGCTCCCCGGCTCGGGTTCGAGGATCGATCCCGAGGCAGGCTCGACAGTGCGCTCGCCTGTTGGATCGAGGTCGGGTCGCGACGCAGGATGCGCTTCGCGCTCCGGATCCCGCCCCGGTTGTTGCTGCGCATGCCCGCCGTCGTGTCCACCAAAACTGAATCCGTGACTGCCGGTCGACTCCGGAACAGCCACGCCGAGCTGGCCGACGTTGCTGTGTTGGGCGCTGAGATAGGTGCTCAGTCCCGCCATGTGGCCTTCGAGCTCCTGCGAGGCGCGAGCCGAATCGGGGACCAGCGTTGCCACCACCGTCGATCCCTTTCTCTCCGCGCGCACGCCGATCCAGCCCAGCGAAGGATCGTTGAACCCCGCCTCCGCCTCGCGCATACCCACATGGGTCCACTGTGCTCCGGAACTCTCCAGCGGCGCATCCATCGCTGCAAGGATCGTGCCGCCAGCGGCCGGTGCGTGGCCGCCACAATGCGTACGTCCACCTTGACCGTTTCATTGGTGCCGACTCGTTGCAGCTCGCCGCTCTCCACAAAGCGCAGCAACTTCGACTGCAACGCCAGCGGCATCTCGCCGATCTCGTCGAGGAAGAGCGTTCCGCCATCTGCCGACTCGATCCGTCCAACCCGGCCCTGCACAGCGCCGGTGAAGGCTCCGCGCGTATGGCCGAAGAGTTCCGCTTCGAGCAAAGCCTCAGGAATGGCTGCGCAGTTGATGGCGACAAAGGGTTTGCGGCTGCGCTGCGAAAGGCGGTGCAGGGCTTCGGCTACCAGTTCCTTGCCCGACCCGGTCGGTCCTTCCACCAGGACCGGCGTCAGCCGCGGCGCGACCAGCCGGATGCGGCGGCTCACCTCGAGCATCAAGGCGGCGTTTCCGACAAGCTCCGGCAGGGGCTCGATCTGAGCTTGAACGCCCTGGGCCGGTTCCGCAGCGCCGCCCGCGGGCAGGCCTGCAGCCAGACAGCCTGTGATGGGTAGAACCTTCGCCGGCAGCGAACCGGGCGCGGGTGGCGCAACGTAGCTTTCGGCTTCCCCTTCGTCTGGATCTGGGACCACTGTGAGGTTCTTTCCAGCAGCCGCATTCCAGGATGCCGTCTCGGAATCCTGCGAGCGGCGCAGCGCGTACAACAGCTCCTGGTGATGCGGGCCGCGGGTCGTGTCTCCCGCCGGCGCGCCGCTCGCGCTGATCAGCTCCGAGTGCGGAAATCGCTCCCGAAAATCCGCCAGAAACTCGGCGACTTCGAGATCCGGCAGCCAGCTGTCCGTGATGACGGCCTCCGGCGTGGCCATCTCCGCTTCTCCCCACGCCTGCGAGCCGCTATCGGCCGTGCGCACCTGCCAGCGCAGGCCGGTCAGTACATCGGAAAGGCGTTGCCCGAAGCTGCGATCGGCGCTGACAACGAGTGCCGATCGCGGGCGGATGCGCGAACTGAGAGGAGGGGCGAAGTAAGACGCAGCTTGCATGCGGTTCTCCCGAGTTGGTTCTGCTGATCGATAGGGATTGTTTTCGTCAGGCCGTTTCTACCGGCAGCGGTCCGCTGAAAGGCGCTACCGGCGCGGACAGCGCTTCGACCGCGTGGCCCGTGTCCGTCGGCGGATCGGAGGGCACGAGATACCCGTGGCCGCGCGCGGTCCGGATGAGGTTGCCCGGCGGAGGATCCTTGAGCTTGCGGCGCAGGTAGTTCACGTACACATCCACGATGTTGGTGGTCTGCGCCTGTTCCATGCCCCAGACCGCTTCCAGCAGTTCCGAGCGCGAGACGCACTGGCCGCGGTGGAGCATCAGGTGTTCCAGCAGGGCGAATTCCTTATTGGTCAGGACAATCTTTTCTCCACCGCGCCGCGCCACGTGGTCCAGCCGGTCCAGTTCGAGATCGCCCACCCGCACCTGAAGGCGGGTTTCCCGCTTGCGGCGCAGCAACGCCCGGCAGCGCGCACGCAGCTCGTGGAGGCTGAACGGCTTCAGCATCAGATCGTCGGCGCCATGATCCAGACAGCGCACCCGCGTGTCGACTTCTTGGCGAGCCGTCAGGATCAGCAGAGGCAGGTCCGGCTCCAGCCGGCGAATCTCGTCCAATACCTGCTCGCCGTCCTTCACTGGCATGTTCAAGTCGAGAATGGTAAGGTCCGGCCGGTCTTCGTAAAACGCCGCCACGGCGGCTCCGCCGTCGTACACCAGGCGCGTGCGATGCCCGTCTGTCTCCAGGCCCCGGCTCAGAAAACGTCCCAGTGCCTGGTCATCTTCGGCGATCAGTACCCTCATGGCGGCCGCCTCCGCTGCGGCGAGATCAACTCTGCCATGCCTGCGAACGCTCCATCCGGCTTCGGGTTCGCTCGCTGAACTGCATCCACTTTCCTCCGCCCGCGCTGCGAAGACAAGATAAAAGGTTGCTGATGGGGATTCCCAAAACCGGGTTTGGGAGGAAGGTTGGGACGGTTCTCGTTTGGGGATCGAGCAGTGCGAGCTGTGACCAGAGACACAGCAAAGCTGCATCACGGAGGAAGTTGAGCAGCGCAAGCGCGCCGAACCCAGGCCCTTTACGTTTCGCGAACAGAAAGCGAAATAATCCTGTTGCGGTTCGCTTTTTATTCGCTATAATGCTGCCCATGGCTGTCACCCGTCGGCAAAAAGAGATCCTGGACTTCCTTGAGTCCTTCGTGACCCGTAACGGCTACTCCCCGTCCTTTGAGGAGATTGCGCGCGGAATGGGCCTGAAGAGCCTGGCCACCGTGCACAAGCACATCACCAACCTCGAAAAGAAGGGCCATCTCGACCGCGTCCACAATCGCAGCCGGTCGATCGATGTGCTGCCGCCGGGCACACGGACACGCACCAGCGACCGGCTGCCCCTCGCCGGCCGGATCGCCGCGGGGCAGCCCGTCGACGCTTCGGAGGCGCAGGAGAGCATCTCCCTGCACGACGTGGTTGGCAATCGCGATGTGTTTGCCCTCGAAGTGCGCGGCGACTCGATGCGCGACGAACACATTATCAATGGCGATTACGTGCTCGTAGAGCGAACCCGCACGGCGCGCCAAGGGGAGATCATTGTCGCCCTTGTGCATGGCTCCGAGACCACGCTCAAGCGCTACTACATGGAAGGCAGCCAGATCCGCCTGCAGCCCTCCAATATCGAAATGGAGCCGATCTACGTGCGCGCTTCCGAAGTCGCGATCCAGGGACGGGTCTTGGGCGTACTGCGCAAGTATCGATAAGGCAAAGATCGAAATCAGCGGGCCGCATGCGTCGCCGGGACGAGCCAACCTCCGCAAGGTTGCCGGGAAGAGCCTGCCATGCAGGTTTTGAGGCAAAAGAAGAGCGGGAAACGGCGTTGCCGTTTCCCGCTCGGTTGAAACTTGTGGGGCGTTGAGACTATGTCACGTAGCTGCCCAGCGTGGTGCTGATCTGACCGAAAGCGGTGTTGAGGCCGCCGGCCAGTGCCTTCATGCCGGCCGTTGCGCCAAATGCGATCAACGCGACAACCAGGGCATACTCAACCAGATCCTGACCTTCTTCGCGATTCGCCAGATCCTGGATCTTGATATAAAGCTTCAGAAGCAAAGTGTTCATTGGCATTTCCCTCCAAGAATGGCGATTGGTTTCGCCTTCATGGTTCAATCTAGCCCGAGCGCCAAAAGTTGAAAATTGCCATTCCGTGGTACATCGCATGGCGCTCCCGTGTGCACTTTCTGGTAACTTGCCTAAATTGAGGCGGTTCGGAGGTTACCTAGGTTGTAGATTGCCTGCGTTGCATCCCAGATGCGCAGCGAACATGGTGCATGGGAAGAGCCGACCAAACGAGGCAAATTGGGATTGTGCTTCTGCGGAGTTGACTCCGGAGTGATCAGCGTCGATCCGGCTGCCATCGGTCGGCAATGAGTTTGGCACGCTAATTGCGATCTGTGCGGATCGATCGGATTGTATGACTTTAGGATCTAAGCTGCACATTCCAGGTGGATTGCAAAAATAGGGGGGAGGGGGGTGGGGGGCTATGTAGCGGGGTGAAAACCGGTCCGCTGTACCGCAAGGTGGAGCAGCGAGGGCGAAGTTGCGCATGCTGTTGCCGGTTGGGCGGCGCACAGAACGTTTGCGGGGCGGTTGCGGGTCTTCCTCTTTGCTTCCTTGTCTCGATGATGCGCCCTTCTGTCGAAATTCTCTGCAAAAGGAATGGACCCCAAGTCGCTGATTTCCGGGCGTTGAAAGATTCAGCCTGTTGACATTTTTGAGCGTGATGCGTGGCTGCGGCTTTTTCTTTTGGGCCGTGCTGCACGTGCGACCCTTTTGGGGTTGGGTTTATCCATGGCTGTCTATTCGCGGTGTCCTGGGCTGGATGCAGGTGTTTTTCGAGCAAATTCCGGTGTGGCAACGATCCGTTCCGGGTCGATTACGGGCTGTTCGGCAGTAACGCATGAATCACTGATAGGCAACAATCAAGGCGAACGGACGCAGAAATTTCCCTTCCCGCACCGGGCTAATGATTCCGCTCAAACCATGCGCTCAAGTATGGCCTCACGCGGTCAGAAATCTTATAGCAATCCTCATCTCGTGAAACATTCGGATATGGACTCAGCTGCGTTCTGATAAGCCATCCCGTCTTATTCTCCAGGCCATAGAGGTACGTTGTCTGGTTGGTCTGCTTACCCGCTTGTAAGACCATCCCGCGCACAGTTTGATCGGAAAGCTCGCCATACTTGAGGAGGAGTCGGAGGGCTTCTCTAGTCCCACCGTCGAAGCCTTTCATTTTTTGATCTATCTCTCGGGTCAACTCTGAGCTGAAAGGATCCTCTATCGCGCGCTGCCTCTCTTCAGCCCTCACGTCAAGTCGGATTAGTTCTCGGACCATTGCAGCAACATCCACGGCGGCGGCAGATAAGCCAAGCCTCCTCCCGCACTCCGATAAAAGCAGCCGGACGTCATCTTCCTCATCCGCGTTCATTCCCATTCTTGATTGAAACGGGGCCGGCAATTCCGATTTTCTAGTTTTCCCGAGACAACAGGGAATACACGGTATCCCCGTGAACCACGTCCTCCCTGTTTCAAACCAAACCCACTTTCGCGAAAGTCCGCGCACAGTCGTCAATGCTAAAACAAGCGTCGCGCTCTTGAGCGCCGACAGTATTTTCTCGACCCACTCATCGCCAAGCGGGAGATCTTCGGGGTCACTGGACACGAAAATCGGCAAATTGGGGAACGCGCGTTCCAACCAGACCTTCAGGGCAAGCGCAATTTCCTGATCAATCGCTGCGTGACTAATGAAAATGAGCACGCTTTATTATGCGACGCAGCCCGTGGGCTCCATCCGATCTGGGAGAATTTCCTTTCTAAGGGAACGAGATACGATAGTTGCAAATCGCAGGCCGGGCTTTTGGAGGAATCATGAGGCAACAGTTGCTAACCGCAGCTTCTACATGCATTGTCACCCTTCTCATCACTCTCGGCTTCAATGTTCTCGCGACACGGTTGCTTGAAGACAAGGGAAAGGTGACCGTCGAAAGCCCAATCGCCAATTCCGGCAACTTGGTCTCAGAAGTGAGGATAGAGAACTGGAGCGCGAAATCCCTCGATGGCCTGATTTTGGTGGTTCCCGCTTCGGTCACGCTTCCGTCAGTGCTCGCGTCTGCTCCAATCAGCATCGAAGAAGTTTCCGGTTATTCGGGAACGGCGGACCTCAAGAGGCTTAAGTTCAGCGGAATTCCGCCAAACAGAGTAGTCAGAATAGAAATACCAGTGCCGTCGAGGAAGAGCACCGACGACTTTCAGTTACCAAACATCGTGGATCTTCGTCTTCAATCGCAATGGGGTGAATACGAGCGAGACCCGAACTCCGCGTTTTGGGCTGAGACGATGAGTTCGACGATTTCCTACGCTGTCCTATTTGGAATCTTCGCCTATTTCATGCAGGGGTGGTTCACTTCGCGATTTGAAAAGCAGAATAAGAGGGCTGAAGAAATCGATGCGAAATACGAAGCACTCGTAAAATCGAGAGACGAGTTGAGAGAGGAACTGAGAGTTTCAGGTCAGAAAAATAGGGGAGAGTGGCTCCGATACCGTATGTACTTACTATCTCGTCTCTCGGAGTACACGAAGGAACTCGATTTCTGGCGGGACGCTATACGTTCAATTCTGATGTCTGGCGGAGCCGGAAAACTTCAAGCGGAGGAGGTGATAAAGAAAGTCTCTGCAACGTTGCACACATACGGAACGCAAGGGCGCCTTGACGGTGAGGCCGAATCAATCCTCGAGATGGCGCGGTTGCTAACTAAACCTGAGGCCTCTCAGCAGAGTTAACATGCAATCTCCTTCGCCCTGTGAACTTAAATTGAATGGGCTCAATCTTGGGAACAGCCTGTCCCGCCCGGGGCCATCTGCGTGCGGCGCAAGTCGAATCAAATCGCGTCAGAGAAAATAGTCCCCACCAAATCGCGCGGGTCGAGGCAGTGGCAGCGAACAAGGCATAAACTGAATTTGAGTGGTGGGCAGTGAGGGACTCGAACCCCCGACTTCCTGCTTGTAAGGCAGGCGCTCTAACCAGCTGAGCTAACCGCCCACATGCGGCGGGAAAGACCAATGGCCTTCTCAAAATGATAACAGCGGCGCTGGCTCCTCGCGGCAGCACGCTTTCCGCCCTCCGACCGCGCGGCGCACCCGCATTGATACACTCGACCCGTGCGGCGCTTGATTGTGAATGCGGATGACTTCGGCCTGACCCGCGGCGTCAACCGCGCCATCCTTGAATTGCACCGGCAAGGCGCTCTGACCAGCGCGACGCTGATGGCCAACGCGCCGGCGACCGACGATGCAATCGGCCTCGCGCAACGGACGCCTTCTCTCGGCGTCGGGTGCCATGTTGTGCTCGTCGATGGCGCACCGGTCTTATCCCCGCATGCGATCCCGCATCTCACCGATTGGCGGACCGGCAACTTCCTTCCTTCCCTCTCCGGCTTTCTTGCTGCGGCCTACCGGTTCTGGACTCCCGGGCGCCGGGCCCTTTTGTTCGCGGAAATCGAGCGCGAGGCGGCCGCGCAGATTGCCCGCCTGCAGCGTGCCGGACTCAGGCTCACGCACGTCGACACCCACAAGCACACACACATGTTTCCCGCCGTGCTGCGTCCTGTACTGCGCGCCGCGCATGCCGCGGGAATCCGCGTCGTCCGCAACCCGTTCGAGCCGGCATGGAGCCGCGCAGTTTCGCATGCTCCACTCGTGCGCCGCGCGGAGGTCAGCCTGCTCGCGCGCCTCGAGCCAGTCTTCCAACGCATCGTCGCCGAAGAAGGATTCACCACGACCGATGGCGCACTCGGCGTCCTTTCCACAGGAACACTCGACGCCGCCGGCGTGACTTCCCTGCTGCGCGGCCTGCCCCCAGGAACCTGGGAACTTGTGACCCACCCTGGCTACAACGACGACGATCTCACCCATGTGCGCACGCGCCTGCGCGCCTCGCGCGATGTCGAGCGCGCGGCGCTCGCGGCCGTTCGCGGCGACCGCGGAATCGACTTGATCAGCTTTGCCTCGCTCACGCACGCGGAACCAGAAGCAGGCAACGAACGTAAAAGAGAGCAGGCAGCGGCTGCTCTCGCCGCGAAACTTCCCTGAAGGAATCGAATGTCACTCTCGCTTCTCTGGAAGATTCTGTTCTACGGCTGGACAGCCTCCGAGATCCTTCTCGTCCTGGCCACGCGCACGCGACGCGCCCACGGAAAGTTGCAGGACCGCGGCTCGCTCTACCTGCTCTGGATCACCATCGTTGGTGCGATCACAGCGGCGGAGTGGATCCGCGCCGTGGTTCCGGCAAGCATGTTTCCGGGAGCCCACTGGGTGCCCTATGCCGCTGTCGGCATCATGATTTTCGGGCTGGTCCTGCGCTGGGTGGCCATTCTCTCGCTCGGCAAGGCCTTCAGCGTGAACGTCGCCATTCGCGACGAGCAGCAGCTGTACCAGTCAGGCCTCTACCGCTTCGTGCGTCACCCCTCCTATACGGGCATGGTGATCTGTTTCGTGGCCATCGCCCTTGCTGAACGCAACTGGTACTCGGCGGCCATCGTTGTCGTGCTCCCGACGGCCGCGCTCCTGTATCGCATCCACGTCGAAGAAGCGGCGCTGCTCGGCGCTTTCGGCGCGCAGTACCAGCGTTACCGCGAGACGACCAGGCGCCTCATCCCAGGCGTCTACTAGAGCGCTTCTTACCCAATTCGAACCCGGTTACTGGCGCACAAACTCGACGCGCCGGTTCTGTGCCTTCCCTTGGGGTGTGTTGCTCGAGTCGAGAGGTTTTGATGAACCGTAGCCGATGGTCGTCAGGCGCCCTGCTTCCACCGAAAACTGAGCCACCAGAACGTTCTTGACGGCCTCGGCACGACGCTTCGACAGGTCCATGTTATGCGTGGGCGTTCCCGTGGCGTCGGTATGGCCGTCTATCTCGACTTTGAGATCGGGATGGGCTGTCAACCCGCGCGCGATGGATTGGATTATCGCTGCCGACTCCGGCTTGATGCGGTCGCTGTCGCTGTCGAACAGAATCCCGTGGGTGACGAATTTGCCGGACGAAGCGATGGTCTGCCCAAAGTCCGGCGCACATTCCGCAAAGCGCACGCGCTGGAACAGCAAGGTCGTATTGCGAACCCAATAATTCAGGTGCAGGCTGGCGATATCGCCGATTTCGACCTGGTTGAAGTCGAAGATTCTTTCGCCATTCACGTACACGCGGATGCGGCCATTCTGCACCCAGAGGGCTAACTTCACCAATTGGTCCCAATTGGTGAGGAGGCTCTTATCGCCCAGGTGCTCTTTCTCGGTGCCGACGCCGATGCGCCATGAATACTTGCCGCGATCCTTGCTGCCAGGGTCCGCCGGATTATCGACGAGAATTGCGAGTTTCAGAACTTCTGTTCTTCCGTCCTTTCCGAGGAAGAGGAAGTTTTGCTCCGTCTGGCCGGAAAACTTCTCGATATGCAAATCCATCTCCATCGTGAAATTCCGCGGCAGGCCGTTGAGGTTTGGATAGATGTCGTAGCTGTCGCCAATGAACGCCAACTCGCGTATGTTCCCTGCCACGCGCAGCTCCGGTGTGGCTCCGCGAATCTTCCAGTGCGGCGGCGGTTCGTCGCCGGTCATGTCACTGAAATCATCGGCAAAGATGGTCCGCTCACCGGGAACAAAGTCGGCTTTGATCGCAGTGAAGTTCGGCTGCGCGGTCGAGCCCGTGTCAGCAGCTTCGCTTTCCGAGGGCAGACGCGTCTGACGCAGGCTCAACGGAAGCGGCCGCCCGGGTCGATTGAGTTGGAGGCGGAACCGCAGCCATCCTTGCTGCCGGCGCCGCGGCGGTCGGCGAGTTGCCGGTCACAAAGGTGACGCGATCGCCAACCGCAAAGCCCGAGCCGGCGACCGGCGTGCAGATCGCCGACGCATCGTCGACGTCACTGCACTGAATCGAACCGACTGTGGAAGTGAGACGTCGCAGCACCTGCCCCGTCGAGGGATCCTTGATCTCTTTCCCTGTCCGGGTGACGTCGAGCCGGTCGCCGCTGTGCACGCCGGCGCGCGCGCCGACATTCAGAACAATCTGGCCGCCGTCTACTGCTGCGATCAAACCCTCGGCCTTGAAGGTGCGCGTAGGCAGTCGCGGAGCGCTGGAGACGAGGTCGGCCGTCAGCTGATCCACGGCCTTCTTTGTGGCCTCGCCGATGATCGTGCTTTGGAATCCGGAAGAACCAAAGTCGGCATGACCTCCGCCGAACCCATGCCAGTTGCCGCCGCCCCCCAGGAACGAGAGCCCCGATCGGCTCGAGGTGCCCTTGCCTTCCGCTGTCGCCAGAATCTCGGCGGTATCGATATTGATCACGCGGGCCGTGATGCCTACGTTTGCCTGCGAGTTGGAGTGGCCGACGCCGCCGATGCCAATGCCGTGCCAGTTCCCTCCTCCTCCGCCCACATTCTGGCTCTTCTTTTCGTTACCGAACTCGGTGATCGAGCCAAGAATCACGTAATCAACGCCCAGCACTTTGCCGATCTGCGCAGCCGTCCCCGAATCGGCCCGGTTGGAGTTGGAAAAGTTCTGCTCGGCAAGAACCCTGTCGAGGGCCGCCCGTTCGATCACCGAATAACTGCCGTTCTTTACGAGGTCATTCACCAATAGGTCGGTGATCCCTCGTCCAATGTCGATATCGGTTCCAAAGATTGCGGCCGAGGTGCTTTGCACGGTCGCATAGTCGAAGTCGAGTACTGCAATTCGAGGCCTGCGCTGGGAGGAGTTTTGCGCGCGAGCCATCTGCGGCGCTATCCACGCGGCGAACGCCGCAAGGACGCAAAGGGAAACCAGCTTCTTGTACATCATGGTTGTTACTCCCAACACCTCGGCGCGGCGTGTTGGAGGAGGTGAGCAATAGCGTCACCCGTCGGGCTCTGCGGAAGGAGCAGTGCAACACTGACTTTTCGGTGAGATCGCAGGCGGGCTTCGACATGGCTTCTCCTTTCGAGCCAAGGCGAATACAGCGGTTGTGGGGAAGGAAAATCCTATCATAGGTTTGATCGGGAATGTTGTCCGGTTTTCAGCCGAATCCTGGCCGTCACGGCCGCGGTCCAATGCCCTCCGGAGCGCCCAATTCTCGTCGACCTCTGGCTTATCGAGTTCCAGAAGCCGCTATACTTTGTGCGATATGAAACTTCCCCCTCGGCGTTTTCTCGTTCGCGTTGTGCTCGCGCTCTCCATCGTCGGGTTTGCGGGCGGGACTGCTTTCTACCTGCACCCGCAAAATCCCAGTGACTTCCCGCCGGGGTTTGACGCCCTTCAGGCCGCTCCTCAATCGCACAAGCTCCTGTTCGAGAATGCCCTTGTTCGAGTCCTCGAGGTCGACCTGCCCAAGCCCGGAGAGAAAGTGCCCATGCATCATCATCGCTGGCCGTCGTTGGCAATCAACTGGGATACCGGCGGCGGCACTGCGCATATTCACTACTTGAGACCAGGCCAGCCGGTTCGAGACATGGCTGCCGTCGAGGCTCCCTCACACAGTGGCGTCTGGGACATTCACTGGATGGAGCCGGAACCGCTGCACTCCATCGAAGTCATGGCCTGGCCCAAAGATGCGGCTCAGCACGCCGCCGACCCACCAGAGCTGCGCATCGAGGTAAAGACCCACCCGTGAAGTCCAACACTGCATCAAAAGATATCGACAGCCGGATGCTTCTCAAGTCATACTTCGAATCCGATAGACAAATCGAGGAGAAAACAGCGCATGTGCGATGACTTTATTCACCAGGGACTGACCCACGACCCCACCGTTTCGCGGCGATCTTTCGTCGTCGGAACCACAGCAGCGGTGGCGCTCCACTCGGCGGCGCTGGCCGAGCCCTCCAACGTTGTGGAGAAAGACGTCAACGTCCCCATGGCTTCGGGCGTGTCCGATTCGGCGCTCTTCTATCCCGAAGGCAAGGGCAAGTGGCCTGCGGTGCTGGTGTGGACGGACATCCTGGGTCTTCGGCCCGTGTTCCGCGAGATGGGGCGCAGGCTGGCCGCCGAGGGATACGTGGTCCTGGTGCCGAATCCCTTTTACCGCAATGCCAAGGCGCCGGTGGTGGACGGAAGCTTCGACTTCTCCAAGCCGGAAGACCGTGCCAAGGTCATGCCCCTCGCGGCGGCCCTTACCGCCGATGCGAACATCAGCGATGCCAAGGCCTACACCACCTTCCTCGATCAGCAGGCCCAGACCGACAAGAGCAAGAAGATGGGTGTGCAGGGCTACTGCATGGGAGGCCCGCTCACTTTCCGCACCGCAGCCACGATCGCCAACCGCATCGGCGCCGCGGCCACGTTTCACGGCGGCGGATTAGTGACCGACAAGCCCGACAGCCCGCACCTCATGATTCCGCAGATGAAGGCCGAGGTGCTGTGCTGCGTTGCCGACAACGACGACCAGCGCGAGCCAACCGCGAAAGACAAGCTCAAAGAGGCCTTCGCGGCCGCGCACCTGAAGGCAACGGTTGAGGTCTTCACCGGCTGCAGTCACGGCTGGACCGTGCGCGGAAGCCAGGTCTACAACGAAGCCGGCGCCGAGCGCGCCTGGGCGGAGCGAGCGTCTCTCTATAAAAGAAACCTCAGCTAGTCATCGCTTCCCTTCTCGAAGAAATCGCACTGGCGGCTTACTCATGGCGCAGAGCAATCATCGGGTTCACGCGTGCTGCGCGCCGTGCGGGAAGATAGCATGCGGCTAACGCAAGAACCAGCAGAAGCGCTGCGACACCACAGAACGTAGCAGGATCGCTGGGCGCCACGCCAAACAGGAACGCCGTAATCAAACGCGCAAGAGCCAGGGCTGCGCCAATTCCGATCGCAATGCCGATTAGCGCCAGCACCGCTCCCTTCTGAACCACCATCCGCGTCAAGCTGTTGCGTCCCGCGCCCAGCGCCATGCGAATCCCAATCTCCTTCTGGCGCTGCGCCACCGAGTAGGACATCACTCCATAAATGCCCACCAGGGCCAGCAACAATGCGAGCGACGAAAACGCTGCAAGCAGGATCGAGTCAAACCGTGGCTCCGCAACCGATTTCGCGATCAGGTCATCCATCGATGCGGTGTCGTAGATGGGAATTTCCGCATCCACCGCCTGTACCGCAGCGCGAACATCTGCAACGATCGGGAGCGCGCTCGACGCCGTCCGCACCACAAAGGCCATCTGGTTTGCGAAGAAGATGGGCCCCTGCGCATAGGGCATGTAAATGGTGAGTGGCACATCTGCCGAAAGCCCGCCCTGCTTCACGTCGCCCACAACACCGACCACCAGCGACAAGTCTTTTTCCCCAAAGAGATGGCCGATCCGCTTGCCTACAGCCTGCTGTCCCGGCCAGAAGTGACGCGCGAAACTCTGGCTGACAACGACGACGCGCGGTGATTGCGCGCTATCGCCGCGGTCGAAGAAGCGCCCATTGAGCAGCGGAATACCAATGGCCTGGAAATAGCCCGGACTGACAACCACCTTGCTGGCCATATCAGCAGGCGGCTGAGCCTGGCCTTCGATGGTGAAGTCGCCCTCCACGCCGGAATTGCTGAAGGGCATGCCTTCGCCCACGGTTCCAACTGCGCGCACGCCGGGGAGCGCCGTCACGCGATCGAGAACCGCATCATGAAATGCCGCCATCTGTGGAATGGTGGAATACCGCGGCTGCGGCAGTTCGACATTCACGATCGCCACGTTGCGCGACTCGATGCCGGGATTGACCTGCATGAGGCGAACAAAACTCTTCAACAAAAGCGATGCCCCGACCAGCAGGACGATGGTCAGCGCAAACTCGACGATCACCAGGCCGCTCCGGATGCGCCGCGTCCCGGTGTCGCCCGATTGCGTCCTGTTTGCTCCCTGCAGCGCCCCGCGCCCATCGCCGCGGGAGACGCTGATCGCCGGCGCCAGACCGAAGAGGACACCGGTCCCAATCGAGATGAGCGCGGAAAAGCCGAGCACCCATGCATCCATATCGGATGTGATCGTCCCGTGCAGAAGGCCGGGGCCCGCGGCGTTCGCCGGCAGGATCAGGACGAGAAGCCGCCGCGTTGCCGTGGCCAGAACCAATCCGAGGACGCCGCCCATGAGAGCGATGAGCGTGCTCTCGGTGAGGAGTTGCCGCACAATGCGCAGGCGGCTGGCGCCGAGCGCTCGCCGCATCAGGATCTCCTGCCCGCGGCTTGTAGCGCGCGTCAGGAAGAGGTTGGCAACGTTGGCGCAGGCGATGAGCAGCACCAGCATGACCGCCGCGAACAAAACCAGGAGGGCCGGACGGAAGTTTGCCGTCAGCTTTTGCTGCAGGAACGCAAAACTGTAATGAATTTCCTCATGGGCGGTATGTGGATGAATGCGGCGCTCCAGCTGAACCATATCCTGGATCGCACGTTCCAGAGAGACGCCGGCCTTGAGTCGCGCGATCACCTGGTTGGAGGCATTCGACGTCTGGTTCGTCAGCACCATCGGCGCCCAGAAGTCCGGCTGATTGGGAAACTGAAACGCCGCAGGCATTACGCCCAGCACAGTCAGGTTTCTGCCATCGAGCTTGATGGTCTTGCCGACGATCTGCGGATCGGAAGAAAACCTCCGCGCCCAAAGCTGCGCGCTGATCACCACGACATCATCCCGCCCGGCAAGTTGTTCTTCCGGCGCGAATACCCTCCCAAGCTGAGGTGCGACGCCGAGAAGCGGGAAGAAGCTGGCTGTCGTGGTTGCGCCCATCAGGCGCTCGGGAACACCGCTGCCGGTAAGATTCGAGGTTTGCTGCCGAACCGCGGCGATGCCGTCGAAGACCTGGTTCTGTTGTGTCCACTGCACGTAATCCGGATCGGTCAGCGCGCCTGGCCCGCTGAACCCGAACTCCGGCATCGTCGACCACAGGATCACGAGCTTTCCCGGGTCCGCATAGGGCAGCGAGCGCAGAAGGGTCGCGTAGAACACCGAAAAGATTGCCGTAGCCGCGCCGATGCCCAGGCCAAGCGTCAGAATCGTTGCCGCAGCGAATCCGGGGTTTCTGCGTATCTGGCGCGCTGCGAAGCGAACATCCTGCAGAACGGTGGCCACTAGCATGGTGCCGCGGCTTTCGCGACAATCTTCTTTCACCTGCTGCAGGCCGCCAAACTCGAGGCGCGCTTCGCGCAGTGCTTCGGTTTCCGTCAAACCCGCGCGCACCTTGTCGCGCACCAGCAGATCGAGATGAAGCCGCAGTTCGGCATCGAGTTCCCGATCCATCTTCTCTACGTGGAAAAGACGGCGTAGCCAGCCCATGGCAAGCCTCCTAAGCGCTTTCCAGAATGAGTGCAACCGCTTCGGTCAAACGGGCCCAGCCTTCTGTTTCGTCTTTCAGATGGGCTCGCCCGGCAGATGTGAGCCGATAGAACTTTGCCTGCCTTCCCGACTCCGATTCTGCCCAGTCGGCGGCCAGCAGCTTCTTGTACTCCAGCCGGTGCAGTGCGGGGTACAGCGAGCCTTGCTGCACCTGCAGCGCCTCACGGGAGATCTGCTGGATCCGCTGTGCGATGGCGTATCCGTGAATCGGCCCATGCGATACAACCCTCAAAATCAGAAGGTCGAGGGTGCCCTGCGGAAGTTCGGACTTGGGTGTGTTCTTCATGCCTATTCCTTCTACACATCCTCTATACACCCGTCATATGCAGAAGCGCAAGGTGTTTCTTTGGATGGGCGACAAGATAGAGCAGGACACAAAGAACCGGGACGACGATTGCAGTGATTGGAATTCTCAGTGGTTTCGACTCCAAATCATCTCGCAGCGTCCTTGCGAAGGCCCCAAAGGACAAGTAGCGAGGCGATGACGATGGCGATACCAACCGACATGAAACCCGCAGTGACCACGCTCTCCTGCCAGGGCAGTCCGCTATGACCAACCCCCGTGATTGGAGAAAGCGCCGCAGTTCCGAAGACTGCGGCAAGCACCGTCATCAACCAGTTCA
This sequence comes from uncultured Acidobacteriaceae bacterium, assembly GCA_963846095.1. Lineage (GTDB taxonomy): Bacteria > Acidobacteriota > Terriglobia > Terriglobales > Acidobacteriaceae > Telmatobacter. Next base: position 328,041 of record CAWJUW010000016.1, on the reverse strand, counting down.
CATAGGTGCCATAGAGCACGGTCCAATAGGCAACAGTGGCCGTTGTCGGCGCGAGCCGCACCTGCGGCCAGATGGCGCCCAGCGCGATCAGAAAGGTGCCGTTCATCAATCCTTCCAAATGGGCGGCAAGCCCCATGCGCACATTGGTGAAATGCTGCTCGGCGAATCCAGTGAAAAGCCCAAGAACGAAGAGACACATTCCATGAAACATCAATCGGCGAGCGGTTCTTTCCATCGTCTTGATTCCTCTGAGTTGGCTTCGATCGCTTCCGACAAGTATGCCCCGCTGTGCGTGCTCAGGAACAGCTTGCCCTTGCGTCGGTCACCCATCGTACATCAATCAGAGGGAAACGGGCTTTTGGATCCAAGACTCAGATCCCTGTCGCCGGCTTATGGATCTGAACGATGCAAAACAGGAGTTGCAACTCTGGGCTCTTGCGCATGGGCCTGGGATCGGAGACTGGTGTCCGCAGTCCAACCTCGACACTTCCCTGATGCATGCCCAACGACTCTCGGTAGGCTCGGATCTGGTCTCTGAAAGCGGGAGCCGTCGAATCGTTTGACTTGCCGTTTTGCGAACGGCATAGAACGAGGTGCTCATTTTGGATAGAGAACAACTCAGTAATCACATGCATACGTTCCCCACCCCCGTGGATGAAAGCATTCCCAATCGGTCGCTTGGCCTGGCGGGCAAGGAGCGATCAAAGTCGGCCGCAGAAAGGGCCGACATCCATATTCCAACTGAAACGTTCGGAAAGATGGTCACATGTGCACACTTGCCGTGAAATCAGCAACGTGGCTGAGAACGGGTGAGGTGTAGGACGGAGTTTTGCAGCTGGGGTGGACATAAGTGACTTAGCCGGAGCCCGGCAAATTAGACTCGTGTTGATCGGATTTTCTCTGATTGCTCTGACGAGTCCGGATCAGAGTCAACTTCGCTTTCTTTTCGCATCTTTTTGTATCAGGTTGAATCTACAACTTTCGGTATTCACCTATAAATGGCTGGTCGGCCACTTTGTGGCCATCTCGAAAAGGACGGGAAGATCCAGGACTCTATGCGCATCGGCATTACGTGCTATCCAACCTACGGCGGCTCAGGAGTCGTCGCCACCGAGCTGGGCATCGAGCTCGCCGCGCAGGGGCATGAGGTCCATTTCATCTCCTACTCACAGCCCTTCCGCCTGACCGGCCGCGATGAGGGCATCTTCTATCACGAAGTCCCGGTCTCCAGTTATCCGCTCTTCGAGTTCCCGCCTTACGATCTTGCGCTTGCTTCGCGCATGGCGGAGGTGGCCGAGTTTAACGACCTCGATCTGCTCCACGTTCACTACGCCATTCCGCACTCTGTGAGCGCGTTGCTTGCCCGCCAGATGCTTGCCGCGCGCGGCCGCCGGCTGCCCTTCGTGACGACTTTGCATGGAACCGACATCACGCTCGTGGGTCTCGACCGCAGCTATCTCCCTATCACGCGCTACGCCATCCAGGAGAGCGACGGCGTCACCAGCATCTCGCAGTACCTGAAAGACAAAACGCTGCAGGATTTCGGCGTGACCCGCGACATCGAGGTGGTTCCCAACTTTGTGAACTGCGATGTCTATATGCCGTTCCGCGACGAGTCCGCTCGCGATGAGGCGCGCCACCGTCTGGCGCCGCCCGGCCACGCCATCCTGCTTCACCTTTCCAACTTCCGCCCCGTCAAGCGCGTCACCGATGTGATCAAGGTCTTTGCGCGCGTGGTGCGCGAAGTTCCCGCGCAATTGGTGCTGGTGGGCGACGGGCCTGAGCGCTCGGCTGCCGAATGGCTGGCGCGCGATCTCGAGATCCACCAGAACGTGCATTTTCTGGGCAAGCAGGACCGCGTGAACGAGCTGCTGCCGCTGGCCGACCTGCTGTTAATGCCCAGTGAATTGGAATCGTTCGGCCTGGCCGCGCTCGAAGCTATGGCCTGCAAGGTTCCCTGCATCGCCACCCGCGTCGGCGGCGTGCCCGAACTCATTGATGACGGCATCACCGGGCTGCTTTACAACGTGGGCGATGTCGACGCGATGGCCAAGGGCGCGCTGTCGTTGTTGACGGACGCTCCACGCCTTGAGGAGATGCGGACCGCAGCGCGCAAGACCGCGCAGACCCGCTTCTGCTCCACGCTTGTTTTGCCCCAGTACATCGCTTACTACGAGAAGATCATTGCCGGGCGGTAGTTCCTCGACGACTTCGGCCGCACCGCATTACTGCGCAACGTAAGCTTCCGCTACGCGATAACTTCTCGCCTTCTTCGATGGATTCTCGATCGCCAGAAAGCCTTCGTCGACCCATTTCTCGCAAAGAACGGAGGCGTAGCGACGGTTCAGCTGCAGCAGCTCTGCCACCTCTCTCGACGTAAAATCCGCATCCATGAACCGAGCCAGCACCGAGCGTTTTTTTACATCCAATCGGCTGGTGGCGCCGCCTTGCGCCTTGGCGTGCCCTGCACTCTTTTTCGCTTGGGCATGCACCTTCTCAAAGGCTTCTGCCATTCCGGCGATGAAATACGCAATCCATCCAGTAATGTCTGCCTCAGCACGGCCAAGGTGGTAGTTGTGCGACGGCCCGACAGAGATAGCGCCGTAATACGCGCCGAGATCGTTGGCATAGTACTCCTCGAGCGAATAAATGCCGTTCATGCCATAGCCGCCTCGGTGAAGAATGAGGGTAGTCAGCAACCGGGCCGTACGGCCATTCCCGTCGTAGTACGGATGGATGGTTGCAAACTGGTAGTGGGCAATGGCGGCGCGCAGTGGAACCGGAAGGTCGTCCTTAGCATTGAGCCATGAAGTGAGTTCGGCCATCAGTCTTGGAACGGAGCTCGCCTCCGGTGGGAGATACACGATCTCGTTGGTTCTGCTGTCGCGGATCACGTTCTGCCCATCGCGGTACGGCGTCGGCTTCCGCTTTCTTCCGCTACCCATCACGAGGGCATGCACTGTCTGAACGATTCTCTCCGTGACCGGGACCCGGGACTGCGCCAGCCTTTGAACCTCTTCCAGCGCCGAATAGTAGGCTTTCACCTCGCGCACATCGCGTTCGTGCCCGCGAAAGCGCTGGTTTTGTTCCACGACCAGTTCAACTTGCGCCTGAGTCAGAAGATTCCCTTCAATCGCGGTGGAATAGTGAGTAGAAACCAGCCGCGCTGATCGGCGCAAACGCTCCAGCAAGAGGGGTGTAATCTCCAAATTGCGGAGTTCGGTCTTTAATCGCTCGATGTGGAGCAGGTGCTGCACGATGCCGGAGGTGATCGAATAGACCGGGTGAAACCCCTTCTTGCCAGCCACGTTGCCTCCGCGAAATATATGGCATTATTCTAGCATAAAAGATGACAATAAGCCTTTTGCTGGACCCTGATAAATGTCTCGAAGCTGGCAGATAATCTTCTTGGTTCTCCTGTTGCATAGTTATTCACTTTAGCTGTATATTTATACAAGCGCGGCCGCCGTATGCGAGCCGCGCTTTCGCTTTGTCGGCGAATGAAAGAAGTGTGAACCAAACATGAAATTCCAGCGGCACAACGCGATTCGCGAGCTCATAGCGCACTCCCTGGTGTCGAATCAGGACGAGTTGCGGCGCAAACTCCGCCGCCGTGGATTCGAAGTGACGCAGGCGACTCTTTCGCGCGACATTCATGAATTGCGCCTTTCCAAAGGACCGGGCGGCTACGCGCTTCCCTCTTCACCGGCAAACGGTGCGAATGGCAGCGCGCAGGATGACGCTCCGCCCACCGTAACCGAAATGATCGAAAGCTTTGGCCTGCGGATTCGCCAGGCGATGAACCAGATCGTGGTCGGCACCGTAATGGGCGGTGCGCAACCCGTGGCGGCGGCAATTGACCGCGAACGCTGGCCCGAAGTGCTCGGCACCATCGCAGGCGACGATACAGTTCTGGTGATCTGCGCCGATGTGCGCCGCGCGGGCGAAGTCGAATCCCGGCTGAGGACGATTCTCGAGGCATGAAGGAAACGGTACAAACCGCTGTGCTGGGTGTGACGGGATACGCCGGCGCAGAGCTTGCGCGGCTCCTGCTCCATCATCCGCGCTTGCGCGACACCCCTCCCGTCTTCGTCGGCCGCGTCGACGCCAAAGACGAAGCGCGCGGCGGTGTTCCTCTTGCCGAAATTCATCCGCAGCTCTCCGGAAGCCTGTCTGCCAACCTCAAGCTCGAGCCCTTCACATGGGAGCTGCTCCAGCGGCGCGGCGTTGAGGTTTTGTTTCTTGCCACTCCGCACGAGCAGTCGCGCGAATGGGTCCCCGAAGCGCTCAGCCGGGGCATGCGCGTGATCGACTTGAGCGGCGCCTGGCGTCTGAGCGATGCGACCAATCGCGCCGTCTACAAATTCGAGGATGAAGGCTCCGGGATTGCTGCCGCAACGCAGGCCAAAGCCATCTACGGCCTCCCCGAGCTGCATCGCGCGCAGATTGCAACCGCACAGCTCGTGGCGAATCCCGGTTGCTATGCAACCTCGGTCATCCTCGCGGCTCGTCCACTCATGGCCGCGGGCATGCTCGACTTGAACCACGGAATCATTGCCGACGCGAAGAGCGGGGTCAGCGGCGCGGGCAAGAACCCGACCGCAAAGACGCATTTCATGTATGCCGCCGACAATCTCTCCGCCTATGGCGTCTTCTCGCATCGCCACACCGGAGAGTTGCTCGAGCAGATTGGCATCGAAAACAGCCAGATCGTGTTCACGCCGCACCTGTTGCCGATTCCGCGCGGCATTTTGTCGACAATTTATGTTCGTTTCAGCAGCGCGCAGACAGCTGAGAGCATCTCATCTGTTTACCGCGAGTTCTTCGCGAGCAGTCCCATGGTGCGCTTTCACGCGACCACGCTGCCGCAGATTCAATATTCCGTGAACACCAACTACGCCGACATCGGATTTCACCTTGCCCAGGATGGCCGCCGCGCCGTCATCGTGAGCTGTCTCGACAATTTGCTGAAGGGCGCGTCCTCGCAGGCCGTGCAAAACCTCAATGTCATGCATGGATGGAACGAAGCGGAGGGCCTGGAGTGAAGTACGTTGTTAAACTCGGCGGCGCGGGCCTCGCCGTTCCTGCCCTCTTCGATAGCTCCATGCGCGCCATCGTTGACCTCGTGCGCGCGGGTAATCAGGTGGCGATTGTGCACGGTGGTGGAACCCAGCTGACGCAGACCTTGAAGGCGCTCGGCAAGGAGAGCCGCTTTGTGAACGGCCTGCGCGTCACCGACGCGGAAACGCGCGACGCCGCCATCATGGTGCTCGCCGGCAAAGTGAACAAGGGAATCGTCGCCGCACTCGGTGCGCTCAATCAGCCCGCCATGGGGCTTTCCGGAGGCGATGGCCTGCTCTTTCGCGCGCGCAAAAAGCGCAACACGGCGGAAACCGGCGGCGCCGATCTTGGCTACGTTGGCGAGATTGCCTCGAGCGATCCCCGCTGGATCGAAACCATATGGCAGATGAACGGCGTCCCTGTTCTCTCTTCGATGGCCCTCGGCTTCGACGGCGAGTATTACAACATCAATGCCGACGAGATGGCCGCTGCCTGCGCGACGGCATGCCATGCCGATGCTCTCGTCTTCCTCACCGATGTGCCCGGCGTGAAAGGCTCGAACGGCCAGGTGATGCGCTGGCTTTCCATCGATCAGATCGCCGAGATGGCCAAGAGCGCGGTGATCTCCGGGGGCATGTTGCCCAAGCTCAGCGCATGCCGCGAGGCGCTGCTCAACGGAGTGAAGCGCGTCCGCATCTTGCCCGCGGAGGCCGCCGATTCCCTTCCCGACCTTTGCAGTTCGCGCGTTGCTTTCGGTACCGAAGTGATGGTGGCTTAGAAGTCCAACCCCAGGAGAAACGAAGTTGACGAAACTCGATCAAATTCGCGCTGCTGAATCCAAGCTCTTGCTGTCTACCTACGAGCGCAACCCGATCCTCTTTGTTGGCGGCGAGGGCGTGCACATCGTCGACGAGAACGGTACGAAATATCTCGATCTGCTCAGCGGCATCGGCGTCAACGCGCTGGGCTATGGCCATCCTGCCATTGAAAACGCCATCGCGAAGCAGAGCCGTGCGCTTATCCACACCTCGAACCTCTTCTATCACGAAGGCCAGGCCGAACTGGCGCTGCGCCTCACCGAGCGGACCGGTCTGGATCGCGTGTTTTTTGCGAATACCGGCACCGAGGCCTGGGAGGGCGCGCTGAAGTTAGCACGTGCTCACGCCGGCTTGCTGCGCAGCGAAGGCAAGCAGCTTGGCACCAAATTTATTGCACTCGAACAAAGCTTCCATGGCCGCACCTTTGGGTCGGTATCGACAACCTACAAGGCCAAATATCGCGAGCCCTTCGGTCCCGTTGTTCCCGGCGTTGAATTCGTGCGCTTTAACGACGTTGCCGATTTGCGCGCCAAGTTTTCCAGCGAAGTTTGCGCCATCCTGGTCGAAGCCATCCAGGGCGAAGGCGGCATTCGCCCGCTCACGCAGGAGTTTTTCGCCGAAGCCCGCGCACTCGCCAGCTCTACCGGCGCTCTCTTGATTGTGGACGAGATTCAGTCCGGTATGGGCCGCACGGGCAAGTGGTTTGCCTATCAGCACTACGGCATTCAGCCCGACGTAACCACAATTGCCAAGCCGCTTGCCGGCGGAATTCCGCTGGGCGCCATCGTCTGCACGGAAGAAGCGGCGCGCGCCATTCACGCCGGCATGCACGGCACCACCTTTGGCGGCGGTCCACTCGCCTGCGCCGTGGCTATTGCCGTCATCGATCAAATCGAGAAAGACAATCTTCTCGGTCATGCCACCGAAGTCGGCGATTATTTCCAACAGCAGCTACGGGCTTTGGCGGCGCGCCACGCCGTCATCACCGATGTGCGCGGCAAGGGCCTCATGCTCGCTGCTGAAGTTGAGTCTGCCGATCTCGCCAAGCTCATCGTGGCCGAAATGCTGAAGCGCCACATCGTCATCAACTGCACCAGCGACACGGTGCTGCGCTTCCTGCCCCCGTACATTCTGGAGCACAGTCACGTTGACACCGCGATCGCCGCGCTCGACGAAATTCTCACCGAATCTGGCGGCACTGTTGGCGCCGCACACTCTGCATCCCATGCCGCAGGAGGAACCAAGAATGGCTAGCAAAGCCACCATCGAAGAAACCGCAGTGCCCGTACAGAAAGACCCCGACATTCTTGCCGCGGCTGCACGCCTTGCCGGCGAAGACCTCTGTTCCATCGCCGATCTCTCCAGCGCCGAGGTCCGCGCCATCCTCAAGCTCGGCCACGACGTGAAGCGCAATCCGCGCGAGTACCGCCATGCCCTCGACGCCAAGCAGATGGTGCTGATGTTTGAGAAGGCCAGCCTGCGCACGCGACTCGCCTTTGAAACGGGCATCAATACTATGGGCGGCAATGCCATCTTTGTCGATCAAACCAACTCACCACTCGGCGAGCGCGAGTCCATCGCCGACGTGGCGCGCAACGTGGAGCGCTGGGTCGACGTCATTGTGCTGCGTACCTACGCGCATGACACCATAGTGGAAATGGCCGCCAACTCGCGCGTCCCTGTCATCAACGCGCTCTCCGACTTCGAGCATCCCTGCCAGGCGCTGGCCGACTTCATGACGCTCGAAGAACACTTCGGCACCGCCGCCGGCCTCAACTTCACCTACGTCGGTGACGGCAACAATGTTTGTCACTCGCTGATGCTTACCGGTGCGCAACTTGGCGCCAACGTTACCGTGGCCACGCCGCGCGGTTACTCGCCCGACATCGAGATCGTCACGCTCGCCCGCGACATCGCCCAGGCCAACAACTGTGAAGTGCGCCTGCTGCAGGACCCGCAACTCGCCGCAGAAGGCGCCGACGCCATTTACACCGACGTTTGCGTCAGCATGGGCATGGAGCACGAGTCAAGCAAGCGCGCGCCCATCTTCCGCCCCTTCCAGGTGAATGAAGCGCTTATGGCCAAGGCCGCGCCAAATGCGGTCTTCATGCATTGCCTGCCCGCGCGCCGTAACGCCGAAGTTACCGACGCGGTTCTTGACGGCGCACAATCCATTGTTTTCGACCAGGCCGAGAACCGCATGCACGCACAGAAAGCCTTGCTCCTGCTTCTGCTCGGCGGCCTTTCCAATGTCGCATCGTTCAACTGTTAGTTACTGAGAGCTGAAGGCTGAGAGCTCAAAGAGGTTTTCCGCATGTCTGTAATTCTCGAATCGTTGCCCGTCGGCCAGAAGGTCGGCATCGCTTTCTCTGGCGGGCTCGACACGTCTGCCGCCCTGCACTGGATGAAGCAGAAGGGCGCAACACCCTACGCCTATACGGCGAATCTCGGCCAGCCCGACGAAACCGACTACGACGAAATTCCACGCAAGGCGCTTGAATACGGAGCCGAGAAGGCGCGCCTGATCGATTGCCGCGGCCCGCTCGTGCGCGAAGGCATTGCCGCGCTGCAGGCCGGAGCCTTTCACATCAGCACCGCCGGCGTTCCCTACTTCAACACCACGCCCATCGGCCGCGCAGTTACTGGAACCATGCTCGTCGCTGCCATGCAGGAAGACGACGTCCACATCTGGGGCGATGGATCAACCTTCAAGGGCAACGACATCGAGCGCTTTTATCGCTACGGTCTGCTGGTCAATCCCAACCTGAAGATCTACAAGCCGTGGCTCGATTCCGCATTTATCGACGAGTTGGGCGGACGTGCCGAGATGTCCGCCTTTATGGAGCGTTCCGGCTTCGCGTACAAGATGTCCGCCGAGAAGGCCTACTCCACCGACTCCAACATGCTGGGAGCAACCCACGAGGCGAAAGACCTCGAGCATCTCTCCACGTCCATCAAGATCGTTGCGCCCATCATGGGCAAGGCCTTCTGGCGCGACGAAGTCGAAATCAAGCCCGAGCAGGTCACAATTCGCTTTGAAGAGGGCTTCCCTGTTGCGCTCAACGGCCGCAACTTCGACGACCCGGTTGCGCTGCTGCTTGAAGCCAACACGATCGGCGGGCGTCACGGCCTCGGCATGTCTGACCAGATTGAGAACCGCATCATTGAAGCCAAGAGCCGCGGCATCTACGAGGCCCCCGGCCTCGCGCTGCTCTTCATCGCCTACGAACGCCTCATCACCGGCATCCACAACGAAGACACCATCGAGCAGTACCGCGAAAATGGCCGCAAGCTCGGCCGTCTTCTCTACCAAGGCCGGTGGTTCGACTCGCAGACGCTTATGCTTCGTGAGTCGGCGCAGCGCTGGGTCGCCAAGCCCATTACTGGCGAAGTCACCGTTGAGTTGCGCCGTGGCAACGACTACTCCATTCTCAATACCGAGTCGCCCAACCTGACCTTTCACCCCGAGCGCCTCAGCATGGAGAAGACGGAATCGACCTTCTCGCCGCGCGACCGCATCGGGCAGCTGACCATGCGCAATCTCGACATCACCGACACCCGCGACAAACTCCTCACCTACGCGGCGACTGGCTTGCTCACGCTGAGCCAGGGCAATGAGATGCCGAAGCTGAGCAGCGCCGCCGAAAAGCATCACGAACAAGGAATCGCCTGAACCATGTCGAACACGCAACAACCCGTAAAAATGTGGTCGGGCCGCTTTCGCGAGCCGTTGGATAAGGAATTCGAGCAGTGGCAGCGCTCCATTGTGTTTGACTGGCGGCTGCTTCCGCAGGAAGTCGCGGCAAGCAAGGCCCACGCGTCGGCGCTTATCGCCGCCGGCATCCTTACTGAAGAAGAGGGAGCAAAGCTCCGCGGCGCTCTCGATACCATCGCTGCCGACTACGCGTCGGAAGCCGGCCAGGCGCAGGTCCGCGAGCATCCGCAGGCCGAAGACATCCATCACTTCGTGGAGATCAAGCTCGTCGAACTCGCAGGCTCGCTCGGGCTGAAGCTGCATACCGGCCGCAGCCGCAATGAGCAAATCGCCACCGACCTTCGTCTCTACGTGCGGGCCCGCATTGAAGAAGTCATTGCCGCGCAGGCCGCATGGGCCACGGATTTGCTTGAGCAAGCTCATGCAGCCGGCGATTCCGTCATGCCCAGCTATACCCATCTGCAGCGTGCGGAACCAGTGCTTGTTGCCCACTGGCTGCTGGCCTATGTCGAAATGATTTTGCGCGATGCCGACCGTCTTCGCGATTGCTCCGATCGCCTCAATGAGTGCCCGTTGGGCTCCGGCGCTGTCGCCGGCGCAACTCTCGCGCTCGATCGCACCATCGCTGCGCGCGAACTCGGCTTCCGTGCTCCCACATCCAACTCCATCGACGCCACCAGCGATCGCGACTTCATCCTGGACTACCTGCAGACACTCACGATGGTTGGCCTGCATCTCAGCCGCTTCGCCGAAGAGATCACGCTCTTCGCCACCGCGGAGTATGGTTTCGTCTCTCTGCCTGAAGCTTTTTCGACAGGCTCCAGCGCCATGCCGCAAAAGAAGAATCCCGACTTCACTGAACTGATCCGAGCCAAGGTCGGCCGCATACACGGCGCCGCCCAGGCGGTCACGTTGCAGCTCAAAGGTCTGCCGCTCGCCTACAACAAAGACATGCAGGAGACGCAGGAGCCCGTGTTCGCCGTCGATTTCGTGGCGCCCATGCTCCACCTGGTGGCACGCTTTACCGCCGCTCTTCAGTTCAATCGTGCACGCATGACGGAGGCGGCGCAGTCCGGGTATCTGAATGCCATGGCCGCGGCAACCTACCTCGTGCACAAGGGAGTTCCCTTCCGCACTGCGCATGAAAAAATCGGCAATGCCGTGCGCTTCGCCTTGCAGGAGGGTGTTGAGCTGCGCGATCTGACCATCAATGAGTTGCGCGTCTTCGGCACCGAGTTCGAGGAAGACTTCTTCACGTCCATCACGCTTCGCGCCACGCTCGACTGCCACGACGTCCTTGGCGGAACTGCGACGGACCGTGTCCGCCAGGCCCTTGCCGATGCGGAGCAGCGCGTGGCCGCACTTACCGGGGAGGTTGCCCATGCTGGTGCGTAAAGCGCTCCTCCAGGACGCCTCCAACGTCTACGACCTCGTCAACTCGCTCTCCAGCGACGGAACGTTGCTGCGGCGCGCGTTCGCCGAAATCTGCGAAAACATTCGCGACTTTACCGTAGCCGAATCCGATGGCGGGGTCTTCCTCGGCTGCGGCGCACTGCACTTCTACGGACCGCATCTCTGCGAGGTTCGCTCCATCGTCGTCAAGCCTGAAGCCAAAGGCCAGGGCGCCGGCGGCCGCATCCTTGGCAGCCTGATTGAAGAGGCCGAGTTGCACGGAATTCAGTCGGTTTGCCTGTTCACGCGCATTCCCGACTTCTTCTTCAAATATGGATTCCGCACCGTCGAGGACAAGTCTGAGCTTCCCGACAAAATCTTCAAAGACTGCCAGAACTGTCCGCGCCTGCATCGCTGCGACGAAGTGGCCATGGTGCGCGGCCGCATCCCGCGCATGTCCATCCTCGGCCCGCGCGAAGAAGCGCAGATGCTCGTCAAGTTTTCGGGCTAGCGTTTGGCTTGCTCAGTAAAGCCGCGCCCACGGCGGCCTGCCCATAACTCAGCCCGCCGTCCCCGGGACTGACCCGCCGGTGCACGTACACACGCAGGCCTTTCGCTTCAAGCCCCGCGCGCAGCAACCGCGCGAGCCGGCGATTGTGCAGGCAGCCACCACTCAGCACAACCTGCGTAATCCCCGACTTCTCGCTTGCCTTCTTCGCAGCAGCAATAAACCCCTCAGCAATGCCCGCATGAAATCGCGCGCCAATCTGCGATTTGCTCACACCAGTCTTCAGATCCTCGACCACCGCACGCCAGATCCCCGCTGTCTTCAGCACGAGCGGTGTAGGGTTTCCTCGGTCGGCGCTCTCGATCAGCTCCGGAACATAACCAGCGCAGTCCAAGGCGTCCGCCTCATCCACAGCGATTCCTTCCAGTTCAATCGCTGCCTGCGCTTCGTAGTCGACGCTCCGCCGTTCGAACACAAGAGCGGCCACTGCATCGAAGACCCTGCCCAGGCTCGACGTCAACGGCGCGTTCACGCCGCGTTCGATCATCTGCGCCACAACACGCGCTTCGGTGCGGCTTGCTTGCACCAGCCCAGCCGCTGTCTCCACGGCGAATCCAGCACTCCGCAACGCCGCAAACGCCATGCGCCACGGCTCGCGTACCGCCGCGTCGCCGCCGGGCATGGGCACGTACTCCAGGTGCGCGAATCGCTCGAAACCATCCAGTCGGCAAATCAACACTTCTCCGCCCCAGATTTTTCCGTCCGTGCCGTATCCGGTCCCGTCCAACGCGAGTCCAATTGCTTCCTCCGTCAACCCGTGCTCGGCCATGCAGCCTGCAGCATGGGCGTGATGATGTTGAACGCCGATGAGCGGCAGGTCTCGTTCCTTCGCCCAGTCGTTGGCCCACTGCGTCGACAGGTATCCCGGATGCAGATCGTGCACCACCGCCTGCGGCTCAATCTCGAACGTCCGCATCAGATGATCGAGCGACTCCTTAAAAAACTGGAGCCCCGTCAGATTCTCAAGATCGCCGAGATGCTGGCTCTGATAGGCAAACTTTCCGCGAGCCAGCGCCAGCACGCTCTTCAAATGACCGCCAACCGCCAGCAACGGCGGCGCCTCCATGGGAAGCGGAATGGCAAGCGGCACAAACCCACGCGCCCGCCGAATCAATTGCGGAGCCCCATCCACAATCGCAGCAACCGAGTCGTCGCACCGCTGCAGGATCTCGCGATCATGCAGCAGAAAGGCATCCGCAATCTCGCCGAGCCGCGCCCGGGCTTCGTCATTGTCAATGGCAATCGGCTCTTCGCTCAGGTTCGCGCTCGTCATTACCAAAGCGTGCAGGCGTTCATCGGCAAACAACAGAAGCTGCAACGGCGCATAGGGCAGAAACACACCCAGCCATGGAATGCCCGGGGCCACCGACGCAGCAATGCCGTTGCCGTCTTTCTTTCGCGCCAGCACAATCGGCCGCGCCGCAGTCAGCAGCAGCGCTTCCTCCTCGCTGGTCAGCAGACACAGCGCCCGCGCCGCCTCAACATCGCGCACCATTACGGCCAGCGGCTTCCCATAGCGGTGCTTGCGTGCCCGCAGTCGCGTTACGGCATCTTCGTTCGTTGCATCCACGCTCAAGTGGAATCCGCCGATGCCTTTGATGGCGACGATCTGGCCAGCGAGCAGCAGTTGATTCGTTTGCTCCAGGGCTTCCCTTCCGCGCCCTTCATCCGCCTCTGGCGTTTGCAAGACCACCTGCGGCCCGCAATCCCAGCATGCATTGGGCTGCGCGTGAAATCGCCGATTCCCGGGATCGTCATACTCCGCCTGGCACGCCGGACACATGGTGAAGCGCGCCATCGAAGTCTGCGGCCGGTCATACGGAATGCGCTGCGTGATCGTGTACCGCGGTCCGCAATTGGTGCAGTTCAGGAACGGGTAACGATAGCGCCGATCCGCCGGATCCAATAGCTCGCGCAAACAGTCGGCACATGTCGCAGCGTCCGCGGGAATCCCCGTACTCACGCGCCCCAGCACTTCACTCGCAACAATCCTGAAACCCTCTTCGAGCCGCGCGGGCAATTCCCGCACCGCAACCGAATCGATCCGCGCCAGCGGCGGCGTCTCGTTGTGCAACCGCTCTAAAAACGCCTGCGTCCGCGCCGGCTCGCCCTCAATTTCAATGGTCACACCATCGGTATCGTTGCCAATAAATCCCGCCAGCCCTTCTTCCAGTGCCAGTCGATAAACAAACGGACGAAATCCCACCCCCTGCACCACGCCGCGCACTACCACAGCGAGACGCTGTGTTGCCCCTTCCCCATTCTGTTCTCGATTTGGACCGGTCGGTTCGCTCAACACTGCCTTACACCGCAAACAAGCATAGCGTAAGTAACCAGGCGCGCTCCTTCCATCGATCCGTGAACGAATCGTCATCTCGTCTCGCTCGGTCGCGCGCTGAGTCTGCATCTAAACTTTCTGCATGGGCACAACGATCGCTGGATCCATATCTAGATGCACTATCCTCCTGTCGATCGGCCTGCTCTGCGGCGTATCTTCCGCGCAAGCACCCGACGAAGTGGCTGTCCTGCGCGCGGTCGACGCGGCCGTCCTGGCGCGTGCGAATGCCGTCTCCTCCTACACCGTGACCGAACACTATGCCGTCTTCCGCAACAAAGACGAAGCCCAGCCTGCCGCGGAAATGACCGTGCGCACCGAATACAAGCAGGAGACGGGAAAAACCTATACTGTGCTTTCGCGAACCGGCTCCAGTCTCCTTCAGAAATTTGTTTTCGACACCATCCTCGACAACGAGAAGCGCATCAACCTGCCCGGCAATCGCGAAAAATCGTGGATCACCACCACGAACTACGACATGAAGCTGAGCTCAGGCGAAACGCAGCGTCTCGATGGCCGCGACTGCTACGTTCTCGCCATCCATCCCAAGACAGCCGGCCCGAGCCTGCTGGACGGGACATTGTGGGTCGACTCCAAAGACGGATCCATCGTGCAGATTCAGGGTAAAGCCTCGGAAAACGTCTCGCACTTTACCGGCACCACGGAAATGATGCGCCAATATGCCAACGTCGACGGCTTTGCCATGGCCACCCATGCGCGTGCCTCGTCCGGCAGTTTTCTCTTCGGCGAAACGGTCGTCACCATCGACTATCGCGATTACGCTATGCAACTTCGCTCCGCGCCATGATTGCGCGGCCATTCCAGGCCTCCGAAACGCATCAATTTTCGAACAAATATCAGCCCTTCCCCATCCAGCGTTCGCGCAGATAACCCGTTTCTTTTCGGGACTTACGTGCCGCAGTGCGAGACAGCAATGCTCGCGCCGTGACCCGGGTCACCGTTGTTTTCGTTGGCTCCCAGTAGAACTGAGAGTAGACATGCAGCAGGCTCGAGAAGCACAATCGCAATCTGCCGACATGTCAGCATCCAGGAGGGGAACTGTGCCCGCATTCGCACCTCCGCCGCTGCCCAGCGACGACAAACGTTGGAAGATCGTGAACGGCACCATGCGGAAGAATGGATTTGCCCGCCACGCGCTGATCGAAACCCTTCACACTGTCCAGTCCGCATTCGGATACCTCGACGACGACTCCATCCGCTTTGTCGCTCTTTCTCTGCGTGTCCCGCTCAGCCAGGCCTACGGCGTGGTCACGTTTTACCACCACTTCAGCCTCAAGCCCCCAGGCAAGCACACTATGACCGTCTGCACGGGTACGGCCTGCTACATCAAGGGCACCGACAAGCTCGTGGCGTCGGCTGAAAAGCGGCTCGGCATTCCCCAGGGGCAGACCACCAAGGACGGCAACATCAGCCTCATGACCGCCCGCTGCGTGGGCGCCTGCGGGCGCGCGCCCGTGGTGCTTACTGATGGCGAACTCTGCGGCCAGATGACCGAACAACAGATGCTCGAACAACTGGAAAGGTGGGCAGTGGAATGACCATCGAAGAACTTGAACAGATTGCCGAATCCACGCGCGCCGAGTATGCGAAGTACGACCATCAGATCAACGTCTGCATGGGCACCGGCTGCCTGAGCCAGCACTCGGACAAGCTGCGCGATGCGCTGACCGCGGAAGTGAAGAAGCAGGGCAAGAACGCCTTCGTCCGCCGCACCGGCTGCATGGGCCTGTGCGCCGCCGGTCCGCTCGTCCTCGTCGACCCCGAAGAAGTTCTCTACCAGCATTGCAATGCCGGCCACGCCGAAAAGCTTGCTTCCAGCCTTGGAGCCGAGCCGGTTGCCGAGCTGCAGTGCAATCTGCGCGAGCATTTCGATCAGCAGGTGCACGTCGTGCTCGAAAACTCCGGCCACATCGACCCGGAGAAGATCGACGACTACATTGCCCGCGACGGTTATCAGGCGTTGGTCAATGCGCTCACCGAGATGACGCCCAACGAAGTCATCCAGCAGATCACTGCAAGCGGCCTGCGCGGTCGTGGCGGCGGTGGCTATCCCACCGGCCTCAAATGGGGCACGGTGGCCAAGGCCGGCGGCGACATCAAGTACGTCATCTGCAATGGCGACGAGGGCGACCCCGGCGCTTTCATGGATCGCAGCGTGCTCGAGAGTGACCCGCAACGCGTCGTCGAAGGCATGGCGATTGCGGCGTACGCCGTGGGCGCAAGCAAGGGTTATATCTATGTCCGCGCCGAGTATCCGCTGGCTGTCTCTCGCCTGGGGGCATGCCTGCGCGATGCGCGCCGCCGCGGCCTGCTCGGCAACAACATCTGCAATACGCCCTTCAACTTCGACGTGGAGATTCGCCTTGGCGCCGGCGCTTTTGTCTGCGGCGAAGAAACCGCGCTCATCGCCTCCATTGAAGGCCGCCGCGGCCAGCCCAAACCGCGGCCTCCGTATCCCGCGGTCGCCGGCCTCTGGGGTCAGCCCACGCTCATCAACAACGTTGAAACCTTCGCGAATATCGCGCCCATCATCCGCAAGGGCGGCGCGTGGTTTGCGAGCATGGGTTCGGAACGCAGCAAGGGCACCAAGGTCTTCGCGCTCACCGGCAAAATCCGCAACACCGGCCTTGTCGAAGTGCCCATGGGCATCAAGCTGCGCGACATTATCGAGGGCATTGGCGGCGGCGTACCCGACGGCCACACCTTCAAAGCGGTGCAGACCGGCGGACCCTCCGGTGGTTGTCTCCCCGCGGAACTGCTCGACATCGGCGTCAGCTACGACGCTCTCGTCAAGGTCGGCGCCATGATGGGCTCCGGCGGCATGATCGTCATGGACGACACCTCCTGCATGGTCAACGTCGCGCGCTTCTTCATCGAGTTCTGCATGACTGAGTCGTGCGGCAAGTGCATCCCCTGCCGCGCCGGCACTGCGCAGATGTTTAACATCCTCTCCCGCATCTGCGCGGGCAGAGGCACCATGGCCGACCTCGACCTGCTCGTCGATCTTTGCACGACAGTCAAGGAAACCAGCCTTTGCGGCCTCGGCATGACCGCACCCAACCCTGTGCTCAGCACGCTGAAGTACTTCAAGAACGAATACATCGACCACATCGTCCACAAGCGCTGTACCGCCGGCGTCTGCAACATTCAAGCCCCGGCGCCGGAATCCAGCGAATCGCCCTCCCCCGCTTCCCCGTTTGAGGTGCTGGCATGAGCCCTACTGTTGACGTCAAAACCCTCACCATCGATGAACAGGAAGTCAGCGCCCGCGCCGGCCAGACCATTCTCGAAGTAGCGCGCGAGCACAACATCGACATTCCCACCCTCTGCCATCTCGATGGCCTCAGCGATGTGGGCGCCTGCCGTCTCTGCCTGGTCGAGATCAAGGGCAGCAACAAGCTGCTTCCCGCCTGCGTCGCCACGGTGGAAGAAGGAATGGTGGTTTCCACCGCAACCGATCGGCTGAAGAAGCACCGCCAGACCATTCTCGAGTTGCTCTTCGCCGAACGCAACCACATCTGCTCGGTCTGCGTCGCCAACGGCAACTGCGAACTGCAGGCCCTCGGCCAGAAGCAGGGCCTTACCCACGTCCGCCTCGAATACCGCAATCCTGAACTGCATGTCGACGCTTCGCACGAGCGCTTCACGCTCGACCACAATCGCTGCATCCTGTGCACGCGCTGCGTGCGCGTCTGCGCTGAGATTGAAGGCGCGCATATCTGGGACGTGATGGGCCGCGGCATCGACTCGCTCGTCATCACCGATCTCAATCAGCCCTGGGGCGAATCGGGCTGCACCCGCTGCGGCAAGTGCGTGCAGGTCTGTCCGACCGGGGCGCTCTTCGACAAAGGCAAGGTCGGCTCCGACCACCCCAAGTACCCCGATTTTCTGCCTTACCTGAACATGATGAGGGAAGCGCAATGAGCAAACTGAAACTGGCAACGGTCTGGCTCGATGGATGCTCCGGCTGTCACATGTCGTTTCTCGACATGGATGAACGCCTCCTTACCATCGCCGAACACGTCGACATCGTCTACAGCCCCATCGTCGATACCAAAGAATTTCCTGACGAGGTCGACATCGCTCTGGTTGAAGGCGCTGTTGCTTCGGTCGACGATGAAAAGAAAATCCGCAAGATTCGCGCGCATTCCAAACTGCTGGTCGCCATGGGCGATTGTGCCGTGGCCGGCAATGTCCCCTCCATGCGCAATCCCTTCGGCCCGGAGCCGATTCTCGACCGCGCCTACAAGGAGAACGTGACCTTGCAGCCGCAGATTCCCTGCGTCGTCGTGCCCACATTGTTGCGCGTGGTCAAGCCCATCCACGAGTTCGTCAAGGTCGACGTCTTCCTTCCCGGCTGTCCGCCTTCGGCCGACACTTTCCACACCGCGCTGACCGCACTGATTCACGGCGCGCCGCTCGACATCCCGGCCCTCACCCGATTCGGAGCCTGACCCATGACACAGACCATCACCATCGATCCCGTCACTCGCCTCGAAGGTCACGGCAAGATCACGATCCAGCTCAACGAGCAGGGCGACGTCGAAGACGCACATTTTCACGTAACCCAGGTGCGCGGCTTCGAGAAATTCTCTGAAGGCCGCCCGTTTTACGAGATGCCCAGCCTGATGGCGCGCATCTGCGGCATCTGCCCGGTCTCGCATCTCATCGCCTCGGCCAAGGCCTGCGAAGCCATCATGTCGGTGCGCATTCCGCATACCGCCGCGCAGCTGCGCCGCATGCTCAACCTCGCGCAGATGGTCCAGTCGCATGCGCTCAGCTTCTTCTATCTCTCCTCCGCCGACCTGCTGCTCGGCATGGAGTCCGACCCGCAAGCGCGCAACCTCTTCGGCGTTGTCGCCGCCAAGCCCGAGATCGGCCGCGCCGGCATTGCGTCTGCGCCGCTTCGGCCAGCACATCATCGAACTGCTCGGCAAAAAGCGCATTCATCCCGGCTGGGTCGTTCCCGGCGGCGTCACCGAGCCGCTCGAGCCCGCCAAGCGCGATGAAATCCTGCGCAATGATTCCCGCAGGCCTACGCCGACATCCGCCTGGCTCTCGCCACCTACAAACAAATCGCCGACACGTTCAAAGCGGAGATCGAAGTCTTCGCCAACTTCCCTACCAACTATCTCGGCCTGATCAACGAAGACGAGTCGATCGAATTCACCGACGGCGCACTGCGCCTGATCGGTCCCGGCGGCCACGTCGATTGAAGACGGCATCACCGCCCAGCGCTTCACTGAAGTCATCGGCGAAGCCGTCGAGCCTTACAGCTACACCAAGTTCGCCTACTACAAGCCGCTCGGCTATCCCGACGGCAGCTATCGCGTCGGCCCGCTGGCCCGCCTGAATATCGCCACCACCATGGGCACGCCGCTTGCCGACGTCGAGCTTGCCGAGTTCAAGCAGCTCGCCCTCGGCCCCGTGCAGAGCTCCTTCTACTACCACCACGCGCGCCTCATCGACATCCTCTATGGCATCGAGAAGATCGAGCAGATCCTCACCGACCCGCTCATCCTCGACAAGCATGTGCGCGCCATCGCCGGCGTCAATCGCCTCGAAGGCGCAGGCCAGGCCGAAGCCCCGCGCGGCACGCTGCACCATCACTACAAGGTCGACGAGAACGGCCTCATCACCTGGGCCAACCTCGTCATCGCCACCGGCCAGAACAACAACGCCATGAACCAGGGCGTCCTGCAGGCCGCGAAGCAGTACGTCAAGGACGGCAAGTTCACCGAGGGCATGCTCAACCGCGTCGAAGCCGTGGTCCGCACCTTCGACCCGTGCCTGAGCTGCTCCACCCACGCCTTCGGCCAGATGCCGTTGGCGCTCACCTTCTCAACGCCGACGGCGAGCAAGTCGACCGCTCGTCCGCTAACTTCGATGCACAGTACGGGCACGTCCTGCGTGCCCCAGTCATTTCGTTCTATGCAGTTCCGACTCCAATCCTTGGCTCACCGCCCCACGCTAGGACGCGTGCCCCGATGCTCGGATGACAGCGTGCTTTATTCCCACCCCAGGCTTCCCACCAAAACCTTAGAATTACTGCCACACCTAGAAGTGCATCCATGACCATGCTGCCTGATCCTTGCCTGCGGCAATACGCTGCGCAGCGACGATGGCGTCGGGCCGTGGCTCGCCGAGTGGGCCGAAGAGCGCTTTCGCCGGCAACGACTCGATCCGCGTGATCTGCGTGTCAGCAGTGGACCCCGGAGCTGGCCGAGGACATCGCCCAGGCAGATGCGCGTCCTCTTCATCGATTGCTCGATCGAATCCGCTGCCGGGCTCGATGAAGATCGCTCCGCATTGAGCCGCCGAGCCGAAGCCAGGCTCGCCACGCATCATCAGGGCGCAGCCGGAGCTGCTCGCCCTGGCGCAGGAGCTTTCCAGACCCGCCCGAAGCAGGCCATGCTCCTCACCATCGGCGCCGGCTCCACGGAACTCGGTGAGACCTTCAGCGCAGCCGTCCTCGACGCCTCCCGCAGGCCTGCGCACTCCTCGAATCCACCGTGCACGCCTGGCTCAACGACTGAGCGCCGACTAGCTGCTAGCGCAAATATCCAGCCAGCTTGAACGAGTAGGCATAATCACCCATCAGCTTCTCCGGCAGCACAATCTGCGTGCCCCCGCCCTGCGCCTTCGCCGTCAAAGCGTCACCGACCGCCAAGCTCCGTGACGGCAGTTCCCTGCTTCGCCGGAACCTCCGCGATCGTCAGCGTCTGCGCCTTCGGCTTCCCCAGCACCGTCACATACAGATCGTTCGCCCTTGCGCGTGAAGCGCAGATCGTCGCCCTCGGCGCTCTTCGCCTACCGCCTGCGTCCACGGCGTCGTGTCGTAGATCGCCTCGCCATTCTGCTTCAGCCACGCGCCCAGCGCCTTCAGCCGCTCCATCTGCACCGGCGGAATCGTCCCGTCCGCCTCCGGCCCCACATCCAGCAGCAGGTTGCCGTTCTTGCTCACGATGTCCACCAGCAGCGCAATCAGCTCGCGCCGGCGCAATCGTCTCCGCCTCGCCCTCGGCCCGGTTGTAGCCAAACGACCGCCCCAGCCCGCGGCACTCCTCCCACTTCTTCGCGCTGATCTTGTCCAGCTTCTCGTACTCCGGCGACGTAAAGTCCGCATGCTTGATGCCGAACCGGTCGTCGATCACGCCATCGGGCATCGCGTTGTAGTAATCCGCCTCCACCTCCATCGGCCGCCCCGTCTTCGGCCAGTCGATGTCGTTCCACAGCACCGCCGGATGATACTTCTCAATCAGTTCGTGAATCTGCGCATAGGCATACTCGCCATACGCCTGCTCTCCGGCTTCACCGTTTCGTAGTCCGCCATTTACGATGATCGGCCCCGATTGAACGTCCAGTCATACCCGCCCGAGTAGTAGAGCCCCATCTTCATGCCGTCTGCCGTCACGGCCTTCGTCAGGTCGCCCACAATATCGCGCTCCGCGTGCCGCGCGTTCTGCGGCAACGTCGGGTTCGGATTCGGCGTCGTGCTCGGCCATAGCGTGAACCCCTCATGGTGCTTGGTCGTCAGCACCACATACTTCGCGCCCGCCTCATGAAACACCTTCGCCCACTCCTCCGGACTCCACTTCTTGCTCTCCTGGTTGAACTCTCGGCAAACTGGTAGTAGTCGTGATGCGGCCCAAAGTGCTCGCGGTCATACTTCTCGGTCGGCGACCCCGGGACGCGCACCGTATTCAGGTACCACTCCGCATACGGGTCGTACTTGATGTAGTCATTCGAGCTGAAGTCGTGATCGGGATGATTCAGCGGCGCCCATCCCGGCACCGAATACAGTCCCCAGTGGATGAAGATGCCCAGCTTCGCGCCCGCATACCAATCCGGCAGCGGATGCTTATCAAGAGACTCGATCGTCGCTTCGTATTTCGTCGGCGCCTGTGCGCCCAGCCCGCCCATCAACGCCGCCGCTACACACGTAACTGCGCATGTCATCCGAATGCCGCTCATCCTGACTCCTCTGCAATGAAAAATGGAATTGAATCGTAAGCCCGTCATTCTCGATACAAACAAAGCGGGGCTTCAGCCACTGAGAAAAGCTCTTTTGAAGCATATCTCAGAGACCGAAGCCCCGCGTTCCTTCGCAACACACTTCTGTGCCGTGTTCAACAACTCTTAGAAAGCCGCCACCGTCTGCCGCAGGCTATACGAGCTGAGCGTCTTGATGTAGTTGCCGCGATCGAACGGCGACACATCCGGAACCGATTTCCGGCTCAGGCATCCGCGCGTTCCCCACAGCGTCTCGTACTCGTGCTTTTCCAGCCAGTAATGCATGTCCGCCAGCACCCGCTCAATATGCTCGATGCCGTGAATATGCAGCGCCGAGCACATCATCGTCACTCCGGCCCCGGCCATGATGCTCTTCAGCACGTCCTCTGCCGAATGCACGCCGCCCGTGATGGCCAGATCGATCTTGACCTGCCCAAAGAGAATCGCCGCCCAATGCAGCCGGGGCAGCAGCTCCGAGGGCGTTGAGAAGTGCAGCGTGGGCCGCACCTCCAATGCCTGAATATCGAAGTCCGGCTGATAGAAGCGGTTGAACAGCACCAGCCCGCGCGCCCCCGACTCTTCCAACTGCTGCGCCAGGTTGGGCACGCTGGTAAACGACGGCGAGAGCTTCACCGACACCGGAATCTTCACCGCACCAGTGACTTCTTTTACGAGTTCCAGAAGCTGCGATTCCAGATCCGCCGAGGTCTGGCTCGGGCTCGTCGCCAGCGCATAGGTGTTCAACTCCAGCGCATCGGCGCCCGCCTGCTCCATCTCCTGCGCAAACTTGATCCATCCGCCTTTGGTTGCGCCGTTCAGGCTCGCCAGAATCGGGATGTCGACCGCGGCTTTCACACGGCGCAGGTGCTCGAGATACACCTCCTGCGTCATCCGATAGTCATCGAGATCGGGCAGATATCCCAGTGACTCCGCATACGAATCGGTCCCGCGCGAAAGATCCTCATCCAGCGCCCTCGACTCCAGTGCCAGCTGCTCCTCGAACAGCGAGGTCAGCACAATCGCCGCCGCGCCCGCATCTTCCATCCGCCGCACGTTGTCGAGCGACTCCGACAGCGGCGTCGACGACACCAGGATCGGTCCTTTCAGCTTCAGCCCAAGATATTGCGTTGAAAAGTCGATCATTGCTCATCTCCCGCAGCCGTCTTCACGAGCTGCTCTTCCCTCTCGGCCGGCTTCTCTTCCGGGGCGATATGCGGCGTCTCGCCGCGGCCCGGCATCGCCGCCCGCGCCGAGTACACACGCCACTGGCGCTCCACATCGTCCTGCGCTTCCTTCAACAACTCCGCCGCCAGTTCCGGATTGCTGCGCGCCAGCATCGTGTAGCGTGCTTCGCGATAGCTGTACTCCTTCAGCCGGATCGAGGGCGCCTTCGAATCCAGCTGGAACGGATTCTTGCCCGTCTCGCGCAGCGCCGGGTTGTATCGCATCAGCGGCCAGTAGCCTGACTGCACTGCCAGCTTCTGTTGCTCCAGCCCGTGCACCAGGTCGTATCCATGCGCGATGCAGCTTGCGTAGGCGATGATGATCGACGGCCCCTCGTGCGCTTCGGCTTCCTGGAAGGCCTTCACCACGTGCGTGTCGTTGCCGCCCAGTGCCACCTGCGCGACGTAGACCGAGCCGTAGCTCACCGCCTCCATCGCCAGGTCTTTGCGGCTGCTGCCCTTGCCGCTGGCCGCAAACTTCGCGACCGCGCCGCGCGGGGTAGCCTTCGATGCCTGACCGCCCGTATTCGAATACACCTCGGTATCGAGCACGAGGATGTTCACGTTCTTCCCCGAGCCCAGCACATGGTCCAGCCCGCCGAACCCGATGTCGAACGCCCATCCGTCGCCGCCCAGGATCCACACGCTCTTGCGTACCAGCGCATCGGCAATCGCCAGCAGGTTCTTCGCGTCAGAAGATTCGTTGCCGGCCAGCCGCGCACGCAGTGTCACCACGCGCGCACGCTGTTGCGTTGATCTCCGGCTCCGTCTTCTGCGAAGCATGCAGAACCTCGGCCACCAGTTCCACGCCGATCTCGCCGGCAAGCCGCGTCACCAGCGTCTCCGCATAGATCTTCTGCTGGTCAAGTGCCGTCCGCATGCCGAAACCAAACTCGGCGTTGTCTTCAAACAGCGAGTTGGCCCACGTTGGTCCACGTCCCTGCGGCATTGCTCGTGTACGGAGTCGTAGGCAGGTTGCCGCCGTAGATCGAGGAGCAGCCCGTCGCGTTGGCAATGTAGAGCCGGTCACCGAACAACTGCGTAAGCAGTTTGATGTACGCCGTCTCTCCGCATCCCGCGCATGCGCCGCTAAACTCAAACAGCGGTTGCAGCAGTTGCAGGTCCTTGACCTGTCCGTGCGAAAGCTTGGCGCGGTCGACTTCAGGCAAACTCAGGAAATAATCCCAGTTCTCCCTCTCGGCCTCGCGCAGCGGCGCCTGCGGAACCATGTTGATTGCCTTCTTGCTCGCGTCGCTCTTGCTCTTTACCGGGCACACTTCCACGCACACGCCGCAGCCGGTGCAGTCTTCCGGCGCGACCTGCAGCGTGTAGTGGTCCTGCTCCATGCCCTTCCACTTCGGCTTCGCCCACTGGAACGTCGCCGGCGCCTTGTCGGCAAGCTCTGCGTCATACACCTTGGCGCGAATCACCGCATGCGGGCACACCATCACGCACTTGCCGCACTGGATACACAGCTCCTTGTCCCACGCAGGAATGAACTGCGCAATGTTGCGCTTCTCCCACTGCGACGTGCCCGTCGGAAACGCACCGCCGGCCGGAATCGCGCTTACTGGAAGCGAGTCGCCATGCCCTGCGGCAATCTGCCCCAGCACGTTGCCCACAAACTCCGGCGCCTCGGTCGAAATCGACGGGATCAGATCGAAGTTCGAGTCGGCTGCTGTCGGAAGCTCGACCTTTTCAAGATGTGCCAGCGCCGCATCCACCGCCGCGTAGTTCTTCTGGACGACCGCGTCGCCGCGCTTGCCGTACGTCTTGTAGATGGCCTTCTTGATCTGCGCGATCGCCTCGTCGCGCGGCAACACGCCGCTGATCGCGAAGAAGCATGTCTGCATGATCGTGTTGATGCGCGTGCCCATGCCCGCCTTGCGCGCCACGGCATAGCCATCGATCACGTAGAACTCAATCTTCTTGCGCAGAATCTCTTCCTGCGTGGTCTTGGGCAGATGCTCCCAAACCTCCGCCGCAGGAAACGGCGAGTTCAGCAGGAAGACCGCCCCCGGCA
This sequence comes from uncultured Acidobacteriaceae bacterium, assembly GCA_963846095.1. Classification (GTDB taxonomy): domain Bacteria; phylum Acidobacteriota; class Terriglobia; order Terriglobales; family Acidobacteriaceae; genus Telmatobacter. Next base: position 302,872 of record CAWJUW010000016.1, on the reverse strand, counting down.
TCGCTGCCTCCACCACGTTCATCTTCTCCAGGAAGCTGAAGTTGTGGCAGGCCACAAAGCTCGCCCGCGAAATCAGATACGTCGAGCGAATCGGTTTGGGCCCGAAGCGCAGGTGCGATGTCGTCATCGACCCCGACTTCTTCGAGTCGTACACAAAGTAGCCCTGCGCGTAATTCGGCGTCTCGCTGCCGATAATCTTGATCGAGTTTTTGTTCGCGCCCACCGTGCCGTCGGAGCCCAGCCCATAGAACAGAGCACGCACCGTCTGCGGATCTTCGGTTGAAAACGTCGGATCGTAGGTAAGGCTCGTAAACGTCACATCGTCTTCAATGCCGATCGTGAAGTGATTCTTCGGCGCGGGCTTCGCCAGTTCGTCAAAGATGCCCTTCACCATCGCCGGCGTAAACTCCTTCGACGACAGCCCGTAGCGGCCGCCCACCACCTTCGGCTTCGCAGCAAAGGGCAAGTCCGCGCTCTCAGCCAGGGCCGTTACGATGTCCTGATAGAGTGGCTCGCCCAGTCGCGCCCGGCTCCTTGGTGCGGTCAAGCGCGGCAATCGCCTTCACCGTCGCCGGCAGCGCCTTCAAAAACGCGCTCGCATCGAACGGCCGATACAGCCGCACCTTCAGCAGCCCCAGCTTCTCGCCCTGCTTGTTCAGCAAATCGACTGCCTCTTCCGCCGCCTCCGCGCCCGAACCCATGATCACAATCACGCGCTCCGCATCCGGTGCGCCGTAGTAATCAAAGAGGTGATACGCCCGGCCGGTCTGCGCCGCAAACTGATCCATCACCGACTGCACAACTCCCGGAACCGCCGCGTGGAACTTGTTGCACGCCTCGCGCGCCTGGAAGAACACATCGGGATTCTGCGCCGTGCCGCGAATCACCGGCCGATCCGGGCTCAACGCCCGCTGCCGGAACTCAATGATCTTCTTGTCGTCGAGCAGTGCGCGAATCGTCTCGTCGCTGATGGGCAGAACCTTGCCCACTTCGTGCGATGTCCGGAAGCCGTCAAAGAAATGAATGAACGGAATCCGCGATTCGAGCGTGGCAATCTGCGCGACCAGCGCCAGGTCCGCCACCTCCTGCACCGAGTTCGACGCCAGCATCGCCCAGCCCGTCGACCGGCATGCCATCACGTCGGAGTGATCGCCAAAAATCGAAAGAGCATGCGTCGCCAGCGTGCGCGCCGTGACATGCATCGTGGCGGGGGTCAGTTCGCCGGCAATCTTGAACATGTTGGGGATCATCAGCAGCAGGCCCTGCGACGCCGTGAACGTGGTCGCAAACGCGCCCGCCTGCAATGCGCCATGCAGCGCTCCCGCCGCGCCGCCTTCGCTCTGCAACTCTTCCACAATGGGCACCGCGCCCCAGATATTCTTCTTCCCTTCCGAGCGCCACTGGTCGGCCCACTCGGCCATCGGAGAAGAGGGGGTAATCGGGTAAATTGCAACAACTTCCGCGAGACGGTATGCAACCGAAGCAGCTGCCTCGTTCCCATCCACAATCACTGTTTTCTGTTCACTCATTCGCTTTGCCTCACACGGCGGCGCGCAGAATGCAGCCGCTAGCACGAGTCTCGGCTTAAGGGTGCCGAGTCGCTGTGATGCGAAGCACACGGCGGGTAGCGAAATCCCATACTGCGGCACTGTTTCTTTCGAAAATCTGCGTTGCACCGGTGCAGATGCAGTGTTAGAAGAGGTCCATGACAGTCGAAGAATTACGCGCCACGTTGAGTGATCCTGAACCACCGCGCTCGCTCTCGGTTCCACTGGCTGCGCTCTGGTGGGACGCACGCGGCGACTGGGCCCGCGCCCACGGCCTTGTCGACGAACTCGAAACCCCGGACGGCATGGCCGTCCACGCCTACCTGCACCGCAAGGAAGGCGAAGCCTGGAATGCCGACTACTGGTATCGCCGCGCCGGAAAACAATTCCATCGCGCCTCTCTCGAGGAAGAGTGGTCCGCCCTGGTCGAAGGACTTGGCCGATCCGCCCATTAAGCAGGGTCTGCGAATCCCGTCCCAGAACCCGCTCATGCGCGCGCCAACCTGCCAACTTGCAATGTCCGCCCCGCGACGCCAACTTGCGGCCTGTGAGAAGAAGGTCTGCAGGGATACTGAACGAATGACCCCGCTCGCCCTGCACGCCAGTTGTTCTGCCTGCGGCTGAACCCATTGCAAAAGCCCGATTCCCAAACCTGGACACGCGGGTGATTCAGGTCACATCGGCCCGACAAAACCACTGCTACAACTGAATCATCATTCCGATGAATCACGTTGTGGGGTCCAGCGAAGGTTCCGGGAGCAGCTTCGGAATCCCCGCGACCATTCACAACCCGGAGGTCGGGCCATGAAGTTGTTTGCTTTCAGTCCTCAATCCAATATTTGCAACCCGGACCGTAATGGTCGTATACTGAACTGCGACCAATACGGTCGTAGTTTCGACGCGGAGCACCGGAACCTCCTCCCATTCCGCCGCGTCCAGGGAGTTCGTCGGGTGAGCGTGCTCAGCGATTTGAAGGTCGGCGAGACAGGCATCCTGGTTGCACTCGACCTGCCCGAATCCGTGCAGAACCATCTCATGCACATGGGCTTCGTCCCCGATGCGGAGGTCACCGTTCTCCGCCGCGCACCGGCAGGCGATCCGACGGTCTATTCCATTGACGGCATGGAGATTGCTCTCCGCCACGAAACCGCTGATTCGATCCGCGTTCGGACGCCCGAGTCGGAGTCGGCACGGCACGGCGGCCTCCACCTCGCCGCACATGCGCCCGCGCACGAACTCCTCGAGGTTGGGCGGTGAACCCCTGCTGTGATACGCCTGCGTTTGAGCTGCCCCAGGGAACGCATCCTGCAGGAGCGCTGAAGACGGTTGCCCTCATCGGGCCGCCCAACTCGGGTAAGTCCACTCTTTTCAACCGCCTTACCGGGCTCCGTCAGAAAGTCGCAAACTATCCCGGTGTCACCGTCGAGCAGCGCATGGGCGTCATGGCCGGAGTCGGCCGCGACGACCTTACCCTCATCGACCTGCCCGGCATTTATTCGCTTACGCCCTACTCCGAAGACGCGCGCGTCGCCGTCGACGTCCTCCGCGGCAAGATGCCCGGAACCCCCAAGCCCGATGCGGTCCTGCTCGTTCTCGATTCGCTGCACCTGACCCGCCAGCTGATGCTGGCCGGCCCGGTTCTTTCCGTCGGCCTTCCCACGCTCGTTCTCCTCAACATGACCGACCTGATGGAAACCCGCGGCGGCCAGGTCGATCCGCTCAAGCTGGCCCGCGAAATCGGCGCGCCTGTCGCGCAGATCAGCGCCGTGCAGGGCACGGGCATCGACGCCGTTCCGCTCTTCCTCCATCAGCAGACCGAGCGCACCCATCATCAGACCGATCACACCGCCCCTCAACCGCTCGCCCTCCCTGTCCTCGGCAACGCCGCCAGCGCCCACAGTTGGGCGGCGCAGGTCAGCCGCCGCACCGGCTATCAAGCTCCGCTCTCGGTCGAGGGCACCCGCAAGATCGACAGCATCCTGCTCCATCGCATCTGGGGCCCGCTGCTCTTTCTTCTCGTGGTCATCGGCGTCTTCGAAGTCGTTTTCTCCATCGGCCAGCCGCTTTCCGACGGTTTCGGCGATCTGCTCGCGCACATGGGCAACTTTGTCCGCCCGCTCATTCCCTCCGGATGGCTGCAGTCCCTCGTCCTCGACGGCGCCTGGAAAGGCATCTCCTCCGTCCTCGTCTTCCTCCCCCAGATCCTGCTGCTCTTTCTCTTCATTGGGATCCTCGAAGACTCGGGCTATCTCGCGCGCGCCGCGCTCATCGCCGATCGCGTGATGCGCACCACCGGGCTGAACGGCAAAGCCTTCATCCCTCTGCTCTCCGCCTACGCCTGCGCCGTGCCCGCCATCATGGCCACGCGCACCATTGAGAACAAGCGCGACCGCATGGCCACCATCCTGGTCACGCCCTTCATGACCTGCTCGGCGCGCCTGCCCGTCTACATGCTGCTGATCGCGGCCTTCATTCCCAACGTTGCGTATCTGCACGGATTTCTGGGGCTGCGCACCATCGTCATGCTCAGCCTCTACGTCGCGGGCTTCGTCGGCGCCATGACTACGGCGTGGCTGCTCAAGAGCTCCATCCTCAAGTCGAGCGATACGCCGTTCATCCTTGAGTTGCCGCAGTACCGCATGCCCACCTTGCGCTCGCTGGGCATGCGCCTGTACGATCGCGCGAAGGTCTTCCTGCGCCAGGCGGGCACCGTGATTCTCTGCGTCACTCTGGCTCTCTGGGTGCTCGCACACCTGCCTATCGTCCACACGGCACTCGGCACCTGGTCCGCTCCGGAACTGGCCAACAGCATCATTGGACGCATGGGCCATCTCATCGAGCCGGCTATCGCGCCGCTTGGCTTCAACTGGAAGATCGGTATTGGGCTGCTCTCCAGCGTGCTCGCCCGCGAGGTTATGGTCTCCACCATGGGAACGCTTTACGGCGCGGACCCGGCCACGCAATCGCTGAGCCTGCAGACCGCGCTCCACCACGACATGACTCTCGGCGGCGCGTTGGCGCTGATGATCTTTTTCGCTTTCGCCATGCAGTGCACGTCCACCATGGCCGTAGTCCGCCGCGAAACCAACAGCTGGAAGTGGCCCGCCGTGCAATTCCTCTACATGCTGGTCCTGGCCTGGACCGCAGCCTTCGTAGTCAACCACGTAGCACTAGCGATCTTCGGTTAGCTGGCCCGAACTCCGCTTCGTGCTTTCCCACCCATCGCAAACTACGCGATGGATGGGGCACCCAAAACCGTTGGCACGGATACTTGCTAACCAGGACGAGAGTCTAGCGCCACGCTGGGGTGCCCCATCCTAAACAACGTCTTCTGTTGTTTAGGATGGGAAAGCACGAACGTCGGTGCGAGCGAAGCGAGCGTCTGCCGCACTGCAAGTGCCGAGGCTGCCCCACCGCAGGTGGCTAAGCCCGCGCTTCGACGCCCGCCTCAGCATGCAGTTGTTGCAGCGCATACACCGTAACCTGGTGCTGTTGCAGAGACGCGATCCCCTCCGCGGCAGCCTGCGCCGCGGCGATCGTCGTAATCGTCGGAACCCGCGCCGTCACGGCCGCCCGGCGAATCGCCTTCTCGTCGAAGAACGTGTCCTGTCCGCGCGGTGTGTTGATGATCAGCTGAATCCGGTCCCCCTTGATCAGATCGACCACATTGGGCCGTCCCTCTTTCACCTTGAAGACGTGCTCCACCCGCATCCCTACCGCTTCGAGCGCATTCGCCGTGCCTTCGGTAGCGACAATCTTGAAGCCAAGATTCACGTAGCGCCGCGCCAACGCCACAGCCGCTTCCTTATCGTGATCGTTCACGCTGAAGAAGACCGTGCCGCCCGTCGGCAGCCGCAGCCCCGCGGAGAGTTGCGCCTTCGCAAAGGCCTCGCCAAACGTCTCCGCAACGCCCATCACCTCGCCCGTCGACCGCATCTCCGGACCCAGCACCGTATCGACCCCGGCAAATTTGTTCCAGGGAAACACCGGCGACTTCACGTAGTAGTGGCTGCCCGTCCCCAGGTCCTTCGCGGCCTTCAGTTGCTCCGGCAGCAGTTCGCGCAGCTTGCGTCCCGTCATCAGGCGCGCCGCAACCTTCGCCAACGGAATCCCCGTCGCCTTCGAAACATACGGAACCGTTCTCGACGCGCGAGGGTTCACCTCGATCACATAGACATGATCCTTGTCTTCCGCATCGCGCTGAATCGCGAACTGCAGATTCACCAGGCCCACCACCTTCAACGCCAGGGCCAGCTTGCGCGTGTATGTCCGCAACACATCCAGCGTCTCCGGTCGAATATTCACTGCCGGCAGCACGCACGAGGAATCGCCGGAGTGAATGCCCGCCTCTTCGATGTGCTGCATGATGCCCGCGATGAGCACGTCTTCCGAATCGCACAACGCATCCACATCCACTTCCGTCGCGTTCATCAGGAAGTGATCCACAAGCACCGGCCGCTCCTGCGAGTACTCAACCGCCTGCGCCATGTACTGCGCAACCGCCTCAGCGTCGTACGCGATCACCATCGCCCGCCCGCCCAGCACGTAGCTCGGCCGCACCAGCACGGGATAGCCGATACGCTCGCCGACTTCGAGCGCTTCCTGGATGCTTGTCGCCGTGCCACCCGGTGGCTGCGGAATCTGCAAATCTTCGAGCAGCTTGCCAAAGCGCTTTCGATCTTCGGCCAGATCGATCGACTCCGGCGACGTGCCGATGATCGGCACACCCGCCGCACGCAATCTCTGCGCAAGGTTCAGCGGAGTCTGCCCGCCGAACTGCACAATCATGCCGATCTCCGCGCCCGATTGCGCCTCGTGGTTGTAGACCGCGAGCACATCTTCCAGCGTCAGCGGCTCAAAGTAGAGCCGGTCGCTAGTGTCGTAATCCGTCGACACCGTCTCCGGATTGCAATTCACCATGATGGTCTCGTAGCCATCGTCCTTCAGCGCAAACGCCGCGTGACAGCAGCAGTAATCGAACTCGATTCCCTGCCCGATGCGATTCGGCCCCGAGCCCAGAATGATGATCTTCTTCGTGTCGGTCGGCGGAGCTTCATCCTCTTCGTCGTACGTCGAGTAGAGATACGGCGTCATCGATTCAAATTCCGCCGCGCACGTATCCACCAGCTTGAACACCGGCTTGACGCCTTGCCCCTCGCGCAGTTCCCGCACGCGCTGAATGCCCGCATGTCCGTCGAGCTTCCATTCGGTCGCAATGCGCTCGTCGCTCAAACCCAGCCGCTTCAAGCTCCGCATCTGCTCGGCCGAAATCTGCTCAGGGGACGTCTTGGCAATCGCCATCTGCTGCACCGTGATCTCGCGAATCTGGTGCAGGAACCACGGGTCCATGCCCGTGAGCCGCGCAACTTCGCGCACGCCCAGCCCGCGCTCGAATGCGAAGCGAATATAACCGAGCCGGTCCGGCTGCGGCGTCACCAGCTTCTGCGTCAGCCGCCGCGGCTCCAGCACTTCCGCGCCGGTCTTCTTGCCGGTCTCGAGCGCGCGCCACGCCTTCATCAGCGCTTCTTTGAAGGTGCGGCCCATCGCCATCACCTCGCCCACCGACTTCATCTGCGGCCCCAGTGTTTCATCCGATCCAGGAAACTTCTCAAACTGCCACTTCGGAATCTTCACCACGACATAATCGATCGTTGGCTCAAAACAAGCCGGCGTCTTGCGCGTGATGTCGTTGGGGATTTCGTCGAGCGTATAACCCACCGCGAGCTTGGCGGCGATTTTCGCGATCGGAAATCCTGTTGCCTTGGAGGCAAGCGCCGACGACCGCGACACGCGCGGATTCATCTCGATCACCGTCATCCGCCCGTCCACAGGATTCACCGCGAACTGCACGTTCGATCCGCCCGTCTCCACGCCGATCTCGCGCATCACCGCAATCGCCGCATCGCGCATCTTCTGGTACTCGCGATCGCTCAGCGTCTGCGCCGGCGCCACCGTGATCGAGTCGCCCGTGTGCACGCCCATCGGATCGAAATTCTCAATGGAGCAAATGATGATCACGTTGTCCGCGAGATCGCGCATCACCTCAAGCTCGTACTCTTTCCACCCCAGCACGCTCTCTTCAATCAGGCACTCATGCACCGGCGAAAGGTCCAATCCGCGCGCCAGAATCTCCATCAGCTCTTCGCGGTTGTACGCAATGCCGCCACCCGATCCGCCCAGCGTGAACGAAGGCCGGATCAGCACCGGAAATCCAAGCTTCCCCGCAAAGTCCAGCCCATCGCGAAGGTTATTCACCAGCGCCGACTTGGAAACCTCGAGCCCGATGCGGATCATCGCATCCTTGAACAACAGCCGGTCCTCGGCCTTCTTGATGGCTTCCAGCTTTGCGCCAATGAGCTCTACGTTGTAGCGATCGAGAATCCCCGCATCGGCAAGGTCCACGGCGAGGTTCAGCGCTGTCTGGCCGCCGACTGTCGGCAACACCGCAAATTTGCCCGGTTGAAGGGTGCGGGCTTCAGCCCGTACATCCTCTGCGCTGTGAAAAGCCTGGGGCTTTAGCCCCTGAGGAACTCCGTTTGCAGAGCTCGTAAGCATCTCCGACTCGATGCGGATGATTTCTTCCACATACTCGCGCGTCAGTGGCTCAATGTAGGTGCGATCCGCCAACTCCGGATCGGTCATGATGGTGGCCGGGTTTGAATTCACCAGCACCACCTCATAGCCTTCCTGCTTCAGGGCCTTGCACGCCTGCGTGCCCGAGTAGTCAAACTCCGCCGACTGCCCAATCACAATCGGCCCCGAGCCGATCACCAGAATCTTCTGTATGTCATTTCTGCGTGGCATATCTCTATCTCATTCCTACATTGTTTGGCAGGGGCATGACCTCATCCGTGCTCGAATATGCTTCTGTGTTTTGAAAGGGCACGGCTTTAGCCGTGCCAACTCGACCGATCCCCAAGCCGATGGGCTTTAGCCCCTGAGGGATGGGGTCCAACTTCCACCCCGGAAACGCAGACGAATACTTGTACTCCGAAGGAGCCTCACACAGATGCTTCTTCACCGGATTCAGATGGATGTACTGGGAGTGCCGTTCATAATCCTCCCAGTCCCGAATGCGATGATCGGAAAACCCCCGCTGCCATATCTCCGCGTTCGATCCAATATCCTTCTTGGCTCGAAAGGAAAATCCACCTTTGATCAATTGCATCGCACGCTCCAGCGTGACGTGGGGCGTGATAAGCAGATGAAAATGGTCCGGCATCAGCACAAACTCGTGCAGAGAATATTCCCCTCGATGCGCAATGAGGTTTTGGAAGAACAATCGGGCCCACGGTTCCGCGCGAAACAACGAACGGCCTTCCCACGTCTTCGATGTCACGAAGTACGTTTGAGCGTTGTTCGTTGCGTGTTCTCGCGGCGGTTTCAATTCATCCCTCAGCGGCTAAAGCCGCGATCTTTGTCTTCACCCTATCGGCACGACTAAAGTCGTGCCCTTTCAAAGCAACAGCCAGGTGCATCCCAAAAAACAGCGGAGCCAATAGCCCCGCCGCCTCAACACAATCCTTCCTGCAACAAGCGCATCATCCCTTCCACTCCTCCATCATTTTCTTGAAGTCGCGGAACAGATAATGCGAGTCGTGCGGGCCCGGCGCGGCCTCGGGGTGATACTGCACGCTGAACAGCGGCAGCGTCTTGTGACGCAATCCCTCCAGCGTGTTGTCGTTCAGATCCACGTGCGTCAGCTCCACCTCGTTCGCGTTGATCGACTCCGGATCGACCGCAAAGTTGTGGTTGTGCGCCGTGATCTCCACCTTGCCCGTCACGTTGTTGCGCACGGGATGATTGCCGCCGTGGTGCCCAAACTTCAGCTTGTAGGTCTTGCCGCCCAGCGCCAGCCCGCACAGCTGGTGCCCCAGGCAAATCCCGAACACCGGCACACGCCCCATCATGTCGCGGATGGCCTGCACCGCGTAATCCACGGGCTCCGGGTCTCCGGGTCCGTTCGACAGAAACACACCATCCGGCTTCAGCTCCAGCACCGTTTGCGCCGGCGTCTCCGCAGGAACCACGGTGACCCGGCAGCCCTCGCGCGTGAGCATGCGCAGAATGTTGTGCTTGATGCCGAAGTCGTACGCCACCACATGATGGCGCTTCCGCAGGTCCGCATCTTCCGCGCGCCCATGAGCCAAGTAAGGATCATCGGTCTGGTTGCGGCCGTCAAATTCATCGAACGTGTACAGAGATTTTGTCGAGACCACCTTCGCCAGGTCTGTCCCATCCATCTTGCGGATCGCCCGCGCCCGCGCCACCAGCACGTCGGGATTGGTCTCCGTGGTCGACATCACCCCGCGCATTACGCCATGGGTGCGCAGATGCCGCACCAGCGCGCGCGTATCGATCTCCGCCAGCACCGGGACCGCATACCGCTCCATGTACTCGTCGGTGACCTGCTCGGAGCGCCAGTTCGAGCTGATGGCCGAGAACTCGCGCACGATCAGCCCCTCGATGTAGGGCTTCGCCGACTCGTTATCTGCCTGGTTGGTGCCGTAGTTCCCGATTTGCGGATTGGTGAGAACGACCATCTGTCCGGCATAGGAAGGATCGGTGGCGATTTCCTGATAACCGGTAAGGGAAGTATTGAAAACAACCTCACCCTGGCATTCGCCCAGGTGCCCGTAGCCTTCGCCGCGGAAGATGCGCCCGTCTTCGAGCGCGAGAAGTGCCTGCATTGCCGCTCCGAGGAGTGGATTCAATAGATTCTATCAGGTTTGTCCGCCTGTTTCTGTGAACGCCGCCCCTGCCTGTGGAATTGATGCAGGAAACTCCCGACGTGCTCGATTCATCGCGTTGAAACAAAGGGGATCGCATGCTCGCAGGCGGCCCAATTGGATGCAAACATTCCCGGCCCACCGGTCAATGCTGAGGCGGATGCTGCCCTCACCCCGTCTCTTCATACGAAGCCAGTAGCAGAGCCAGCGCGCGTTGAAGATCCCGATCGCTGCAGCGGCTCAAAGCCAGGCGCAATGCCTGCAGCGCCGTTCCAAACTGATCGTTCTTGAAGACCTCGAGCAGCGACGGAACCACAACGCTGAGAGGCTCCAAACTCAACCGGTGAAACAGCTTGGAATTTGGCTCCAGACAGGTTTCGAGCGGAGCGTGCCGCAGAATCGACGACACATAGCGCTGTCCCGCAAGAACCGGGTGCACAAAGTCCTCCTCCGCGAGCGCCGGCAGCTCGCTCTCGTGATAGGGCGGCCACCATTCATAGCAGGCGGTCGAGCCAAAGCTTGCCAGGCTCTCCAGTTGGAATCCAGCTTGCTCCAACGTAGTCGGAACATAGCCCTCGCAAAATGGCCAGTGCGCCAACTCGCCCTTTTTGTAGCGGATCGCGAGTTTGCGTCTCGCCTGCAAAAGGTGCCGCGCCGCCCGGCGCGAAACGCCGCAGATGGAAAGCAGATTGTGCCGAATCTCATCGCGCTGCCACAACGCCTCCAGGGTGTGACTCCAAAACCACTTCTCCACCGGCTCGCGCGACGGAAAAGCAATCAGGTCAATGGAACGCTGCAAAGCCTCAAACACCATCGAGTCGAGGTCGCGGTTCACGACCGCGTCATACTCCAGCATCACGTAGAACTTGTAATCCGGGTGCGCGTGATAAAACGCAAGCAATGGGTAGTCGACGTTGTACCAGTTCAGGCCTGCGCACGGATGTTTCGGCATGCCGAGCTTGTACATATCGGCGTCGCAACTCCGGAAGACCTTCCGGTGCCGAATTCCCCGGACGCGGCCATGCGTATCGTCCACGCAAACCCAAAGGTCGGCCTTCGCGCAGCGTGCCCGTAGCGCCTTGAGCCGCCGAGCGGCGAACTCATCCCAGAAGTGCGTCTTGAAAAGCACTGCATACTGATGGCGCATTCTTTCGCCCGTGCAGAGTCGTCCGCGCGGCACAAATATGCATCGTCTGGGGTAGCGCGCCAGTTGTGCAGTCGAGGAAGCCGCTGGAATCTGACACCAAGTATATGCTGCCTGGCACAGGGACTCGCAAAGGGACTGTCGTTTGGAAAAACGGACAGAAGCAGGTTGAGCGCGCCTCCGCCGATGTTGAGCACTTTAACGAGCAATTGGAGAGAAAGGATCGGAGCCAGACCCGATCTACCCGGCTTCAGAGCGAAAAGGAGGGGTTACGCCTTTACCTATAAGAAATGCATTTGAATGCGGCGCGCTCAAAGCTGACAGCTGACAGCTGCCTTACCGCACCACGCCTGCATCCCGCGTCGGCCAGTACACAAACACTGCCTTGCCATAAATCAGTCCGCGCTCCACCGGCCCAAACTCCCGGCTATCCGACGAGATCGAGCGGTGATCGCCCATCATGAAATACGCCTCAGGCGGAACCACCATCTCCGCCATCGAGCGCGTGTCGCGATACTCCTCAGGCACGTAAGCCTCGGTCTGCGGTACGCCGTTCAGATACACCACGCCGCGGTCGATGCGCAACCGATCGCCGGGCAGCGCAATCACGCGCTTGATGTAGCTCTTTTCCGGGTCGCGCGGATAATGGAACACCACCACGTCGCCGCGCTCGATCGCCGAAAGATGATAGACAAACTTGTTGATGAACAGCCGGTCCCGATCTTCGAGCCGCGGCAGCATGCTCGTGCCTTCCACGCGCACCGGTTGATAAAGGAAGGTAATAATCAGCACCGACGCGATCGCCGAGATCACCAGGTCGCGCAGCCAGAGCCCGATCCCGCTCGACTTGCGCCGCACCGGCTCGGCCGCACTCGTTTCCGAGACCGCTGCGGGTTGCAGCGTGTTTGTCTCGGCCTCGTGAACTTCAATGCCCGCGTTCGGATCCGTCTCCATGGCTGCCCTTCTATCAGGAACGCACAGATCCCAAAGGCGAGGGAGGCCCCAACCAAACCGCGGACCCCAAAAGCAGATCCCCAGGAGCCATAGAAGTATCTCGGGAACAGTGACGATCGACCATCGCTGGTCTAGATCCCAGTATAAATCCGCCGCCTTAGGTTGAAGAGGCGTCCCTGCCGGTTGAAAAGGGTTGGCGTTTAGGCTGTACATAAGACGAACAAAATGCCCGGAGAGGTTCCCCTCCCCGGGCATTCCCATCTACGAAGTCACCACCCTCTATTCGTACTTCTTCCAGCTAAACCACATCGAATCGCTGTCCAATGCTGTCACTGTCGACAGGGCCGCGCTGCTCGAGTTCTCCATGGTGATGTTCTGATTGGCCTGGTTCTTGAAAGGAATCGCTGTACTCGAATTCCGGAAAGCGTACGAATAGCCCATCCACGAATCTGCATAGAACGGGAGCGGGTTCTGGAACGATCCGTTCACTTCGGTGCGCTCCACGATCCACTCGGCGCTCTTGCCCACAAACTTTGTCCCGCTGGGGATTTTGAGCGAAGTCGAGCCCGACTTCTTCGTATTCAAATTCGCGAGATAGTAGTTGCCTTTGACCGAACTGCCGCTTCCCGTCACCCACGAATACGCAATGATCACGTCTCCCGGCGCAACCGGGAAGCTCGAAACCTCAAGCTCCGGCTGGGGATAGAACTCGATCCACGCATAGTAGCTGGCGCCGCCGGCATACTGCTGTTCGGTGCCGTCCTGAATGAGGTCATTCGTGCCATCCCCGTCGAGGCCCACCCATTCCGACATGTAGCCATCTCCCGGAATGCTGTACTGGTTGTTCACGCTGGGGACGATCCACTCGCCTTCAACCTTGGTCAGAGCCGGGCTGCCGCCATAAATGGCAAAGCCGTTCCAGTTGCCGGAGCTGTAGTTGGAAATATTCTCAGTGCTGTTGGTTTCAACCTTCCCCTTCAGGTGATTCGGCAGGTGGTAGCGGCCGGTATTGACGTACTTTCCCGGGACGCGCGTCATCGAGACCGCCAACACCCAGCGCTCGTACGCCTTGGTATCGTTCTGATCGGGCCTCGGCGGGAAGCCGTAAGCCTCAAGCTGCTCGTCCGAGGCATTCACTGCGTCAAACGCGGTCGGCACGCCGTCATGGCTGACCAGTCCGGAAATCCCCGCCAGTTTGACTGCGTTGTCATAGCTCTGAGCGTTTGCGGCGGTCATACCGCCGGCAACCAAGGCGCCCAGGAGCGCCAGCGTGAAGAAAGGCTTCTTTTGCATCAGATCTCCAATTCAGTGAAGGCAGTAAAGGTTTGAGCTCGACACGCGGTGGGACGCTACGTCTCGGCCCATGGACACACGAAGGGGGCGGTCGAAATCGATATTGGGGGGATCGTTCTTAGCGTTTTTTCGAGTCGAGACGCGGTTACGTGCAAACTGAGGGGGTCTCGACAACCAGATCCGGCGGAACGAATGAACCCACTCTAGCCAGACCGTTGCAAAAAATAAAGGGAATAATCCGAGAAAGGTCCAGGATCCACGCGGAGGGAATCCAACGCGAAAGTACTGAAGTTATCCCCGGTAACTAAACTACCTTCTTTGATTTATCCCTGACTTATTCAACCGCTTGTTATTGGCAGCCCAGGCTTCCCGGCGGGCATAGCAGTTGCGCACTGCTTGGTTTGCCCAGCGGCTTCGGCTGTTCGCTCGCAGGCACCAGGTTGGGCGCGGCTCCCGTCAGGTTTGCTTCCTCCAGAATCAGCGGTCGCTGCAGCACCATCTCCACCTGGGTTCCACTGTCAATGTTCACATCGGCCCCGCGCGTGAACAGCGAAACCAGCCCCGCTGCCGCCAGCCCGGCCCCAATGCCCGCAAGGCCGCCCGCCAGCGGATGCCCACCGGCAAGCCCGCCGATTGAGCCGACGGTGCCCCCGGTCGGAATCGCAATCTTTGCCACTTCCCCCGCATTCCTTCCCTTGTCCGGACTTTGCTCAATCGTTCCTTCGCCGTCCTTCACCGTCTGCTTGCGCGCGCCCGGCAGGCTGTTCACGATTCCCGGTATCTCCACCACCGTGCCATTGGGAAAGATGATCGAGGTGAAATGCATGTCGAGTTCCGACTTGCCCTTCACATGCCCCGCGCGCACCACGCGATCGATGTTGCCCTGCACATACACTCCCGCAGGAATCAGCACCCGCGTCCCCACCACAACCGGGAAGGTCGAAGCGAGATAAACCCCGTCGCCCTGCTTTGCGCTCCTGGTATTGATTGCACTGCGTAACTGCAGCAGCACCTTGGTCCCCTCAGGAACGACATATTGCTGCTTCGCTGCTGTTCCCTGCGGAGCATCGGCCGGCGTTGAAGAAGGCGCCGAGGCATTCTCCTGCGGTTGCGCTGGTGCCGGCGCCTGGGCCGCAGCCGCGGCCGGACTCTGTTGCGCCGCATTCTGCGCCCAGCCCGCATCGCCACCCGCCAGCAACACCACAACAACAGCCGCCGAAACCCTGCGCAGCAATTCCATCCCAGCCTCCCCAGCAGTCTTTATTGCATAGACTCGCCGATTGCGTTCAAGGATAGCTCCGCCAGCCGCCGCATGCCACCGCAACCACGCTCCGGTTCCGATGAAATCGGCACGGGATGTCGACCCTTCCGGCTCCCAGGCACCCGCCTCTGATTCAACCTCCCGCGCAATTCGCGATACGATGCAGAAAAGCCATGGAGCCCGCGATCCCTTCAACTCCAGCCTCGACCAACGCGCGCTTCGAGCCCGCACTTCGCATTCTCAGCGACGCCATCGAGGCACGCACCTTTCCTGGCTGTGCTTTCGGCGTGCTCGCAAAAAACGAAATCGTCTTGCAAGGCGCTCTCGGCAAATTCACCTACGAGCCCGACGCGCCTCTGGTTCAGCCGCACACCGTCTTCGACATCGCCAGTCTCACCAAGGTCGTTGCTACCACATCGGTGGCGATGCTCCTTCACCAGCGCGGCCAACTCGATCTCGAAACGCCGCTCGGCGAATTGCTCCCCGGCTTCATCATTGGCCGCGCTGCACAGGAACATGCGCGCGCAATCACCCTGCGCCATCTGCTCGCGCATAACTCCGGCCTTCCCGGTTACGTCGAATTCTTCCGCGACACAGCAACGCCAGCCGCGCTCTATCGCGCTTGTCTCACCCTGCCCATCGAAGCGGAACCAGGCACGCGCGCCGAGTACTCCGATCCCGGCTTCATCCTGCTCGGCAAAGCGCTCGAAGTCCTCACCGGCGAATACCTGGCACCCTGGGTGCGCCGCGAAATTCTCACGCCACTGCAAATGACCGCCACCGCTTTCTGTCCTGCTGAAAGTGAGCGATCCTCCATCCCGCCCACCGAAGAAGACACCGTCCTCCGCCACCGCCGCATTCAAGGGGAAGTCCAGGACGAAAACGCTTACATTCTCCACGGCGCAGCCGGACACGCCGGCCTTTTCAGCAATGTTCCCGACCTTCTCCGCCTTTCGTCAGCGATCATGACAACGCCTTCATCTTCGCAGCGAGCAGCCGGCGCACCCTCTCTTTTTGATCCCGCCACAATTGGCCTCTTCTCCCGCAAACAGGAACCTGCCTCCAGTTCGCATGCCCTTGGTTGGGATACTCCCTCGCAGCCTTCTTCCTCCGGCGTTCAATTTTCTCCCCACTCGATCGGCCACCTTGGCTACAGCGGTTGTTCGCTGTGGATCGATCTCTACGCAGGCATTGCGATTGCGCTGCTCACCAATCGCACATGGCCCGACCGCTCCGCAGCATCCAGCCAGGCCATCCGCGTTGTCCGTCCCGCCTTCCACGATGCAGTGCGCGCAGCGATGTAGACCCCTGCCCCGTCCGTGGGATTTGCTCGAAGCTCGAACTGGAGAATTCTGCTAGGAGTTGTGCGAGTTGAAAGATACAATCAAGGATTGGGGACATACGCATGCTAACCACTTCTACGAGTCAGGAGACGGCCGGCGCCCACGTGAACGAGGAAAAGAAAAGCCAGGCTGCCCAGCTCGATCAACTCATTACTGAAAGCCAGAACGAAGCGTCTCAGGGCTTCGATACAAAATCCGCGCTCGAAATTGCCCGCATCATCAACCACGAAGATGCTAAGGTTGCCGCCGCAGTTCGAAAAGCCATCAACGAGATCGCCGAAGTTATCGACCAGGTGGCGCGATGTCTCCGCGATGGTGGCCGGCTCATCTATGTCGGCGCCGGATCCAGTGGCCGTATTGCCGCCCTCGATGCCTCCGAGTGCCCCCCCTCTTATTCCACTGCCCCCGGACAAGTGCAATACATCATGGCCGGCGGTCCCAAGGCTCTGGCTTCCGCCGTCGAAGTGAATGAAGACTCTGAAGAGCTTGGTCAGCGCGATATCGCCCGCCGCCGCCCCACACGCAAAGACATTGTCGTCGGCGTTTCCGCGTCGGGCCGCACACCCTATGTCGTCGCCGCCGTTGCGTATGCCCGCGCGCGCGGAGCCCACACCGCCGCCGTCACCTGTAATCACGAGACGCCCATCGCCGGCGCAGCCGATATCTGCATCGTTGCCGATGTAGGCCCTGAAGTGATCTCCGGATCCACGCGCATGAAAGCCTCCACCGCGCAGAAGATGATCCTCAACATGATCACCACCGGCGCCATGACGCGGCTCGGCTACGTGTACGAGAACCTGATGGTCAACGTGCATATGCAGAACTCCAAGCTTGTCGAACGCGGCATTCGCATTCTGATGTCGGCTTGCAATATCAATCGCGAGACCGCCGTGCAGACCATCAAGAGCGCCGGGCGCAGCGTGCCTGTTGCATTGGTGATGCTCAAGGCCAAAGTTGACAAGCCGGAAGCCGTGCGCCGCTTAGCGAAGTCCGACGGCAACGTTCGCCTCGCGATCGAAGACAACGTTCTCGAACTCTAGCTTCGACCCACTCTCGCGAGTTATCAAAAAAACTCGCTGTCATCCTGAGCAAAAGGGGCCCCAAGCGTTTTTCAGCTTGGGGGTGGTGCGCGAAGGACCCGCAGTTGTCTTGCGAGGATCCTGCCGCCTCGAATCTTTGAGAGCGCAGCGACGAAAGATCCGCATTCGCATGTTGCACCTGAGCAACTACCCCGACCGCGCCTGCACCAACTCCACAATCCTCTCGATCAAACTGGTGTACGAGTAACCGCCCTTCTTCGCCGCCATCGTAAACTCGGCAGCACTGGCCAGCCAGGGGTTTGGGTTCGCTTCGATCACGTACACCTGCCCCTTCTTGTTCAGCCGCATGTCAATGCGTCCGTAATCGCGCAGCTTCAATGCGCGGTACGCGGCCAGCGCCGTGTCCTGAAGCTCTTTTGTGGTCTCCTCATCCAGATCTTCGGCGGGCGCGGATTTCGTCACCTTGAAAGCCTCTGCCTCTTGATCGAACTTCACATCCTGCCCCGCGATCCGCGGCGTCCCCTTGGGAAGCTTCGACAGATCAAGTTCGATCAGCGGCAACACCTCCGCGTTCTCATTGCCCAGAATGGCAGCGTAAATCTCGCGGCCGTCAATGTATTCCTCAACAAGCGCCGGGCTGTCGAACTCCTCATGGATGTAGTGAATCCGTTCCATCAGCTCCTTCACGCTCTCGACAAAAGACCCGGCATCGATGCCGATGGAGCCGTCTTCCGAAACCGGCTTTACGATCAGTGGAAACTCGATGTCGTGTGCATGCTCGGTGCGCCCTTTGTAAGAAATGGCAAAGTCAGGCGTCTTGATCTTGTGGAAGTCGAAGATCTTTTTCGCGATCGACTTGTCCTGCGCCAGGTAGAGCGCCTGCGGGCCACCGCCGGTATACGGCAGGTGCAGCAGGTCCATGTACGCGGCGATGTTGCGGTCCATCGTGTCATCGCCGGCGTACGACTCGGTCAGGTTGAACACCAGGTCCGCACCGCACCGCGCCAGCGCCAGCAGCGACTGGTTCTTGCCATCCAGAACGTGATACGAAGGCTGGTGCCCGAGCTTGGTGAGCGCCTCGAAGATTTCTTCGCGGTCGTGCAGCGGAACCGGCTTCTTCCGTCTGACCGCACCTTTCTTGCCGCGCCGCGCCCTCACCGGCTCCGGCTCGGGCTCCGGCGGACCCTCTTCCCAGACGTCGTGCAGGATCGTTACTTTCAGGCTTGCCATGACTCCTCTGCATCCTTTCAGAGATATCCGCACTACCTCAAATGCCGGATGCGAAGAACCTTCAGGGCAGAATGAATTTGCCCCTGGTGATGTAGTTCATCGCCAATGCGGTCGCGTACACACTCACTTCCGTAAGGTATTGCCGTTCACATTTTATGTCTGCGCGCAACCCCATGTCGCCTGCTTTTGCTTCGATGGTTTCCACAAGCTTCTTCACCAGCGGCCGCTGCACGCCTGTCCAGTAATTAATCTTGTCGATTAAAACCTTGCGGTTCTCGCGCAAAAGCTCAACCGCGGGACGAACGTCGATGCTGCGGCGTCTGGATACATTGAAGATGTCGCGCAGGTCGGTATCGAGAGGCAGTTCGCCCGGTGCCACTTGCTGATCGAGTGC
The DNA here is from genome assembly GCA_963846095.1 of uncultured Acidobacteriaceae bacterium. Lineage (GTDB taxonomy): Bacteria > Acidobacteriota > Terriglobia > Terriglobales > Acidobacteriaceae > Telmatobacter. The sequence goes on along the minus strand of CAWJUW010000016.1, from coordinate 283,937 downwards.
CTGCTGATAGAACTCGCGCACCGTCACGTCCATCTCGTCGACGGTAATATCGGTTGCGCCGCGTGCCACCACGGGTTCGGCATCGCCGAGCTGGTGCCCGATCCGATCCATGTAGAGCAGCTTCTTCATCGCACCCCAGCCCTGGTACCGCTTCCGCCAGTTGGAGCGAGGGGTCAGCCACACGGCGAATGTTTCCGCGAAGTCTTCATCTGGATGCTTCTGCGCGTACCAGCCCTCCATGTGCCGCACAAACTGGCGCGAGAACGGCACCGGCTTGTAGCTGTCGCGGTACGGCCGCCGGAACGGTCCGAAGAGGCTGTGCCATTCCTTCGTCTTGTAGAGCGCGTAGGCGTAATTGAATGCGTGGCCGGCCTCGTGGCGCATGTAGATCATGATCTGCCGCGCGTCTTCGATGTCGTTCATCTCCGATTCCAGCCGCTGCAGCTTTGGATCGGCGAGATAGAACGGGATTCCGATGACCGGCTCGCCATTGGGGCAGCCCCACTCATCCGTGAGGTAGCACTCGGGCCGGAACCGGCGCAGCCTCTTGGCCTCCAGCTCTTTGTAGAGTTGCTGCACAAACCGTTCGAGCGGAGACCCCTCCAGCCGCAGGCCGAGTTGCCGGATCGGCTTGGACAGAATCTCCTGGACTTCTGCCGGTGCTCTTTCGAAGTTAGCCACAGAGGTCTGAGCCTAGCACAGCCCCCGCCCGCCCTGCAGGTGCCGAGACGCAAAACCTTTCTTCTGAGCGCGATACGACCAGCGAGAGCCGGCTCTCTAGTGTTTCCCCGTACTCCCTTGCGCTTCTCTGTGCCATGGCCGCTTTATCGAGTAGATCGGTGTCGCGGTAGCTGTTTGCTTGACGACCGAAAGCAACTTGCGCCGCACCAGCCACGCGATAGCGGCCTGTGAGGCAGAACGCGAAAGACCTATGTTTTCGGAGAGCGTGGCGTAACTGATCTCGATTGGCTTGCCCAGTTCCTGTTGTTCCGCATAGAGCCAAAGGTAAACGAGAAAGGCCGTGGGCCTGTGGTCATGGCCGACCAGGTCCCGCAACAGCGTGGAGTGGATGTAACGATCAAGAACGATTTCGTCGCGCATGCTATACCGCTCAATGGTATAGCAATGAATGGAACATTGTGTCTCTGCGCCTCAACTCTTACGCTCTTTCTTGAAAGGGGTAGATGAAAATGATTCGAGGCATTAAGTTCATCAGCATTCCAGTTAAAAACCAGGACGAGGCGCTGAAGTTCTATACCGGCGCTCTCGGGTTCAAGGTCGCTACCGACCAGGAGTTTATTCCTGGCGGCCAGCGATGGATCGAGCTCTCGATCCCCGGAGCCGATACCGGCTTGTCTCTGTTCACGCCGGAAGGGCACGAAGACCGCATCGGTACATTTCAATCGATCTCATTCTGGTGCGACGATGTCTTTCAGACTTCCGAAGTGATGAAGCAGAAGGGCGTCCGGTTCTTTCAAGATCCGAAGAAAGAGACCTGGGGAACGTCGGCGATCTTCGAAGATCCGGAGGGCAATAAGTTCGTGTTGAGCTCCCGCTAAGGCTCAGCAGCCGATCAATCGAGCGAAACGGCGGGTGCCCACTCTTTATTCCCCAAGAAGGATGGGCCACCTGTCATCGCGACGTTCCTCCCTTGGTCCCATCGTCCCCGGCCTCCGCCTTCCCGCGCACATTCGGCCTTAAACTATCCATTGGAGACTCTTCCCATCCATGGATAAATTCGTCATTCGCGGCGGCAATCCCCTTCTCGGCACCGTGCGCATCTCCGGCGCCAAGAACTCCGCCCTCCCCTGCATGGCCGCGGCCATCCTCACCGAAGACGAAGTCACCCTCGAAAACATCCCGCAGGTGCGCGACATCGAAACCGAGCGCCGCTTGCTCGTCTCCATGGGCGCCGAAGTCGAGCTCGGCTATGGCCGCGCCCAGCACCGCACCAAGATCTGCTGCCGCACCCTCTCCGACCCCGAAGCCAAGTACGAAATCGTCAAGACCATGCGCGCCAGTTCCCTGGTACTGGGCCCGCTCATTGCGCGCTGCGGCCTCGCCCGCGTCGCCATGCCCGGCGGCTGCGCCATCGGCGGCCGTCCCATCGATCTTCACATCAAGGGCCTCGAGAAAATGGGCGCCGTCATCACCCAGGAGCACGGCTATCTCGAAGCCCGTGCCGATCGCCTTCGCGGCGCGCATCTCGTCTTCGACAAGATCACCGTTACTGGCACCGAAGACCTGCTCATGGCCGCCGTCCTCGCCGACGGCGAAACCCTCATGGAGAACTGCGCGCGCGAGCCCGAAGTCACCGACCTTGCCGCGCTGCTCACCGCGATGGGTGCCCGCATTGAAGGCGCCGGCACCTCCACCATCCGCGTCCAGGGCGTCACCAGCCTGCACGGCGCGCGCTATCGCATTAATCCCGACCGCATCGAAGCGGGAACTTTCCTCATCGCGGGAGCCATCACCGGCGGCGACCTGATCGTTGCGAATTGCGATCCCGATCACCTCGGCGCATTGATCGCCAAGCTCGAAGAGCTCGGCGTCCGCGTCGATCCCCTCGGCTCCGATTCCGTGCGCGTCCGCTCCGAAGGCCACCTCCGCGCCGCCGACATCTCCACCGAAGAGTACCCCGGCTTCCCTACCGACATGCAGGCGCAGTACATGGCGCTCGCCACGCAGGCCGAAGGCGTCAGCCAGATCAAGGAAAACATCTTCGAGAATCGCTTCATGCATGTGCAGGAGCTGGTCCGCATGGGCGCGAATATCAAGGTCGATGGAAAAACGGCGACTGTCCGCGGCGCAACGCGCCTCTCTTCCGCTGCAGTCATGTGCTCTGACCTGCGCGCATCGGCATCGCTCGTCCTCGCCGCCCTGGTCGCCGATGGCGAGTCCATTCTCGACCGCGTCTACCACATGGACCGCGGCTATGAGCGCATCGAAGAAAAGCTTCGCGGAGTAGGCGCGCAGATCCGCCGCCTCGGCAACATCTTCGCCCCCAGAGAAGAAGAAACCGCCCTCCGCTCCAGCTAAAGAGAGTCAGTAATCCGCACAATGAGGGTGCCCCGTCCAAGCTTCGCTTGGGCGGGAAAGCACGAACCTTTCAGTCTGGATGAAGCAGGATGCCGGGTGCCCCATCCATCGCGTTCTTTGCGATGGGTGGGAAAGCACGAACCCTTATCGGATGTGTTCGGAGTCTCTACCGCCAGCTAACCGCAATGTGCCAGCGATGTCCATGGCGTGCCGTATTGCGCAGCACGCGCTCATACTCGCGCAATTCGGAAAGCACAGGCTCCGTCTCCGAGCCCAGCGCGACCGGATTTGTGGTCAAGAAATCCAACAGCGCGCTCACCGTAACCAGCCCATCGGGAGCGTCGTACCACTGCGGCTGCGGCAAATGGCGCGCCCACTCGGGGCTGGCCACGCCCTGCTCCAGCAGCAAGGCCATCGAATTTTCGTCCGCAGAAAAGAACTCCAGCAGCGGTGGGACGCGCAGCCGCTCGGCCAATCGTTCCAGTGCATCTTCGTTCCGTGCGAGTGCCTGTCCGTTGACGAAGATGTCGTATCCGGGATCTTCCCCTTCCACTACAATGTACAAACTGGCTGCCATCGCTCTGAGTTTAGTTGAGGTTGCGCTCGCAACTCGCGGAATCTCACGTTCCGGTTATCCAATCAATAACCGTTCACCGGTTGCGCCAGGTTACCCAAGTGTACTCCGACGTTCGTTTCCTGCTACAAACGGGTGATGGCATTCTGACGAAAAGGGCCGATTCTATAACTTGATCCACTGTCCCTTTTAATTGCCGAGGTCTTCGTGGTTACTTGGAGTGAGCTTCCGGATCTGGGAGCCGTCGGTCTTTTAGCCGCCGCTTTCGCATCCGTTGCCAGGCGCAACCAGACAAACGTCTCAAGGACCTGGCTCATCGGCTGGGTGATGATCGCCGTACACTTCGGCTTCCTGCTCTTTCAGAATGCGCCCGGCGGTTGGGGAATCTTCGCCATCATCGTCGGCTATGCCGCACTCACCTGGGCCGGCCTCCTCTTCATGTGGGCTTCGGTCCCGCACCGCAAAGAGCCTTCCAGCATCTGGATGCTGTTGGCGCTGGTTTTTGCCAACACCCTCTATCTCTCCATCTCCATCGCCAATCCACAATCTACGTGGGCTCTCGATGCCAGTGCAACCCTCTTCGGCATCCTGCCGCTGGCCATTGCCTTTCTCAATGTGAAGTACTTCGCCAGCCCTATGCGCTGGACGGTCGTTGCCCTGTACTGCGCGTTGTCGGTGTTCATCCTCGTCTTCCAGCACCGTCCCGGCAACGGCGACGAGCTCGCGCAAAGCGCAGTTCTCTTCACCGTCTACTTCGGATGCTGCATCCACTTCTCATTCGCTTTCCGGCGCGCCACCGCCGGCGCCTTCATCACCATCGCCGGCTTCTTTGCATGGGCCTCCGTGTTCGTCGTCGCACCGGTGTTGCTCTCCTACTTTCCCAAGGTCCTGGTCGAAGGCGAAGTGTGGAACCTGCCCAAGTATCTCGTCGCGATCGGTATGATCCTCCTGCTTCTCGAAGATCAGATCGAGCACAACGAGTACCTCGCGCTGCACGACTATCTCACCGGCCTGCCCAACCGCCGCCTCTATCAAGACCGCCTCAACGGCGCACTCGAACGCGCACGCCGCTTCCGCTCAAACCTGGCAGTGCTCGTCATCGATCTCGACAGCTTCAAGCATGTCAACGACACGCTCGGCCACCACGTAGGCGACAAGGTGCTGCAGCGCGTTGCCGCTCTCTTCTCTTCGCGTGTTCGCCGCTCCGACACAGTCGCGCGCACCGGCGGCGACGAGTTCTCGATCGTGCTCGAAGAGCCGACCAGCCGCGCCGAAGCTCTTCACGTCGGCCGTTCTCTTCTTGAGTTGTTGAACGAGCCGCTGGAACTCGGCGATCACTCCGTGCTCATTGGCGCCAGTGTCGGCATCGCCGTCTTCCCCGACGACGCTCTCGAAATGGAAGACCTGTGCATTGCCGCCGACCTGCGCATGTACGAAGCCAAGCACGATGCGCATGAAAGCCTCGAACGCACCCCCGGACCCAAGCCCGTCGCTCGCGCCATCCTCACCAAGCGCTCCGCTGGCGGCCTCCAGCTCATCGAGTAGCGATTTTCCTTCGAACCCAGACCTTGTCACTCAACACAAGGGATCCGCTGTTGTCTCTTTCTCGCTCCGCGGCGAACTTACACGCCGCCGTTCTGCCCCACTGTTCCCTTGAGTGCTGCTTTCGCAACCGACGAGCGCAATGGCACAGTCGAGCGGGTCGGTGTGCGGCTCGTCAGCAACAGCCCTCACGCTTCCTGAGCACTATTGACCAGAATCAAGCAGTTAGCCGGGACTAGGCTCGTGGTCTGAAGAGGCAGACCCGCAGCTGGGGGCATCCGCTACGCCGCCGCCCACCCACGGGACCGAGCAGGAAGATGACCCTTTCGCGCAAGCCAATCCGCATCTCGGTCGTAGACGATGAGTATCTGATCGCGACGACCCTCGCATCGGTCCTGCGTTCGCAAGGCTTCCACGCCACCTCCTTCACTGAGCCACTCAAGGCGTTACAGGCAGCGCGGTGCGATCCTCCTGACCTCATCATTTCCGAAGTATCGATGTCTCTCTTATCCGGGATTGAGTTGGCCATCCAGGTGCGAAAGCAGTGTCCGGATTGCAAAGTCCTGCTCCTTTCCGGACAACCTGATATTTCCACTCTGCTCGAGGCATCCCGCGCTACCGGGTACACGTTTGAAGTTCTTCCCAAACCAATTCACCCGACCCATCTCCTGACAAGAATTCATAGCCTCTTCGGGAGCATGCCGCGACCCGAGCCCCCTCTCATCAGCCCTTCCTACTGAGCGAATGGTGTCCGTTCCCTCTTCAGCGTGAGGTGGTGCGTTGAAGGACCTGCTTCTCGTCGTCCTTGGCCGCGCGACCGGCAAAAAAAGGCCCGAGCATAAGCCCGGGCCTTTTCATTTCACCGCAACAATCATCCCTGTCCGCCACCCGGCCGCGGTCCACCTGGCCGACGCCGACGACGCCGGCGATTGTTCCCGGCACCACCACCACCGCCGGGCCGTCCGCCACCACCTGCGCCTGCGGGCTGGCCCACAGCCACGGGCGCGCCATCCACGCGATTGAAGTTCGGCTCGTTCTCTTCATCGAACTCTTCGCCGCCCTCCTCATCAAAGTCGTCTCCGCCTTCAATGAGAATTGTGCTCTGGTTCGACTTGGGCTGCTTGTCGTCAAACTCATGCCGAGGCCGCTGCGGCCGTGCCGGAGCTTCCGCGGCAGGCGTCTCTTCGCCGCCGCCTTCCGCCGCCGGAGCCGACTGCGCCAGCTTCGCCTTCTGCTCCTTGATCAGCGCCTTGCGGCTAAGCTTGATGCGGTTGCCTTCGATTGCCAGCACCTTCACCATCACCTGATCGCCTTCGCGCAGTTCGTCCTTCACTTCCTTCACGCGATGCTCGGCGATCTCGGAGATGTGCAGCAGTCCGTCCGTTCCCGGGAACAGCTCCACAAACGCGCCGAACTCCGCCAGCCTGACCACCTTGCCGAGATAGACCTTGCCAATCTCGGGAACAGCCGTCAGGTTGCCGATGATCTCCAGCGCCTTCTTCAGGCCCTCGGCGTCCGACGAGGCCACGCTCACCTTGCCCGTGTCGTCCACGTCGATCTTCGCGCCCGTCTGCTCCACGATGCCGCGAATCGTCGCGCCGCCCTTGCCGATCAGGTCGCGAATCTTGTCGGTCGGAATCATGACCGTCTCAATCCGCGGCGCGTAGGCCGAACGCTCCGTGCGCGGTCCATTGATCTCCGCGTCCATTTTGTCCAACAGGAATAGGCGTCCGCGCTTCGCCTGCTCCATGGCCTGCTGCAGGATCTCGCGCGTCAGCCCGCCGATCTTGATGTCCATCTGCAGTGCGGTAATGCCGTTCCGTGTGCCGGCCACCTTGAAGTCCATATCGCCGTAGTGGTCTTCAGCGCCCGCAATGTCGGTCAGGATGGCGTAATCGTCGCCCTCCTTCACCAAGCCCATCGCCACGCCCGCCACCGCGCCCTTCAGCTTGATGCCGGCGTCATAGAGCGCCAGGCTCGCGCCGCACACCGAAGCCATCGACGAAGACCCGTTCGACTCCAGAATGTCCGACACAATACGGATGCTGTAGGGTGACTCGTCCGCACTCGGCAGCACCGCCGAAATGGCCCGCTCCGCCAGCGCTCCGTGGCCAATCTCACGACGGCCCGTGCCCGTCATACGTCCTGTCTCACCAACGCTGAAGGGCGGAAAGTTGTAATGGAGCATGAAGTTCTTCTTCTTCTCGCCTTCATAGCTCTCCAGCCGCTGGCTGTCATCCTGCGTGCCCAGCGTTGCGGTCACCAGGGCCTGCGTCTCACCGCGGGTAAACAGTGCCGACCCGTGGGTGCGCGGCAGAACGCTGGTCTCGATCGAGATCGCGCGGATCTCGTCGAAGGCGCGCCGATCCGGACGAATCCGTTCCTTGGTCACCTGCTCGCGGAACAGCCGCTCCCGCATCAGCTCGTAATAGGTCGAGAGCTTCTTCTTCGCATCCGGCTGATCGGCGGGCAGCTCGGCGGCCGCCTCGTCCTTGATCTGCTTGATCAGTCCGTAGCTCTCGGTCTTGCCGTACTTCTTGGTGTCCAGGGCGTCCTTCAGCTTGTCGCCGATCTTTGCCTTAAGCTCGCCGTAGTAGGCCTCGTCGATCTCCGGAGCCTTGAACGAGCGCTTCGGCTTCCCGGCAACCTTGGCCAGCTCTTCAATCGCAGCCACAATCTTCTTGATCTCTTCGTGGGCAAACTCGATCGCCGCCAGGATGACCTCTTCGGTCTCTTCCTTGGCGCCCGACTCGATCATCACGATTCCGTCCTTGTGCCCGACGACCATGATGTTCAGCGTGGTCTCGGCGCGCTCGGCATAGGTCGGGTTGATCACAAACTCCCCGTTCACCCGGCCCACGCGCACTGCGCCCACCGTCTCGCTGAACGGAATATCCGACAACGCCAGCGCCGCCGCGGCCGCATTGATGGCGACCACATCGGGATCGTTCTCTTTGTCCGCGGAGAAAACCAGCGCAATCACCTGCGTCTCGTTGCGGAATCCATCGGGAAAGAGTGGCCGGATCGGCCGATCGATCTGCCGCGCCGTCAGAATTTCCTTCTCACTGGGCCGGCCCTCGCGCTTGATGAATCCACCCGGGATGCGCCCGCCCGCGTAGGTGTACTCGCGGTAGTCCACCGTAAGTGGGAAAAAATCGATGCCTTCCCTAGGATCGGGTGAGGCGACGGCCGTAGCCAGCACAACGGTTTCGCCCGTCGATACCAGCGCCGCGCCGGAAGCCTGCTTGGCCATGCGGCCAGTCTCAAAAACCAACCGCTTGCCGCCGGCAAGCTCAACCGTTACATCATGTTTAGACATAGAGTCCTCGTTTCAGTTTTTTCGCTTGGGAAACTTGTGGAATGCGTGAAGGCGCCGGCCTGGCTTGAAGGGTACCGGCTTCTGCTTGAAGGGTACGGGCTTCGGCTTGAAGGGTACGGGCTTCAGCCCGTACATCAACGGCAGCAATGTCCCGGGGCTTTAGCCCCTGAGGGAATGCGCAGTTCTGTGGCCCAGCAGTCCCGGCCTCAGCTTGAAGGGTACGGGCTTCTGCCCTCACATCTAGTCCCTCAGAAAAAGCACCGGGCTTTAGCCTCCGAGGAACAACCTCAGCCAGGCTCCGCCGACAACTCTGCGCCTGCCCCGCCAACGTCTGCACGTCGCCAGGTACAACATGGCCCCAAATCCTGGGGAAAACAGAGGCCATGACCCATACTCGGTCTGGGCGCTTCCGGTTCAATGTCGGGGCTACTTGCGGATACCGAGTTTGCCGATTACGTCGCGATAGCGATCCGAATCGTGCGTCTTCAGGTAATCCAACAAACGGCGACGCTTACTGACCAGCTGCAAAAGCCCACGCCGCGAAGCGTGATCCTTCTTATGAGTCTTGAAATGCTCGGTCAATTCGCCAATCCGCTCACTCAGAATCGCAATCTGGACTTCCGGCGAGCCGGTGTCCGATTCATGAGTCCGGAAACGTTCAATCAGGGATGTTTTCTTTGCGGTCGCCAGCACGGCGTGTGTTACTCCTCTTATCTCTGTCTCAGGTCCACTCTTAAGTGTCTTTTGTGAGATTACCATGAATGCCCCGCCCATGGCCACGCCGCGGACCCATCCCATAGCGGCCTCGGCTGTACCCCCACAGAGCCCGTAACTGTGCCCCGTTCATCGCAGTCTTTCGCGATGAGCGGGCCGCCGATGCCCCCGAGCGAGGCAATCCCTGAAGGGAACGGGCCTTGAAGCAAACGCCGAGCCGCGTCAGGGCGCGAATGGCTCGACGTGCGGCGCCATGGCGCAGCGCGTCCCCGTGAGGAGGGCTTGGCTTACCTACGACTGCTGATTTCGCGGTGCCCTGGGCTGGTGCAGGCGGTCCTTTCGCGATCGATGTCCTGTTTGCGTGATTCTTGTGATGAACGTACTACCTCACTGCCTTCACAGCCATATCCAGGGGTTCTCGAACTGCACTCAGAGTGTGAGGGGATCCCGGAGCTTCGACCACACTTGTTGGAGTCACTGTGTAGACGCGAAGTTTCCCCCCACTCAATGCATAGAGGTGGTTGCTATTGTCCCAGGAGACACGAAAAAATGAGTCGGAGCTGAGTAGACCTGTGAAGTGCGTAAGCGGGCTGCCGCCATTGAAATGGAAGATTTGAATCCCGTCGTGCCCCGCGACTGCCAGCAGGCGGCCCGAAGGAGACATGGCAAGCTCCAATATATCCCCTGTATCGGTCCGTGGCATATTCGTGCGAGTGCTCGTCGTAGTTAGCCTTCCGGTCGAGTCGACAGAGAGGACGCAAGTTGCGGCACGTCGTCGGGGAGACCTGCATCGGGATTCACCAGTTGCATAGATACAGCAATATGGTTGAATGGGTCAGCGGCAGTATGTGATCGACAATAGTAATCCCGCGGATTCGCATTCTGTGGATCCGGTGGCAGCGGCGCAGTTGCACCTGTAGCCATCAGAAGTCCTGAACTATGTCGCTTGAGCGCCACAAATGTATCGGTGAATGCGCTTTCGACTATCGGACAATCCCACATAAATGCATATTGATTATTCGGGAGGAATGTCGGTTGTGTAGCAATCAACATCTCTGCACCGCCGCTAGTGCCTAGCGAATGCAAAGCACCCGTTGACGAAGTCACATGATACGATTCGAACTCCCGCGACTCGCAGACGTCCGCATCTACATTTTGATAAAGGGAAGAACCACTGCGGTCAAGAAAGAGCCGTCCCCCCGGCAGACATGGGTCACCTGGATCAATTGGGGTGGTTGTTGAATATCGAATCGCTCCGTTGGACTGGAGTGCAAAAGCCATGATCGAAGTGCCAGGCGTCGAGACCCCGAATTAGTAGCCGTTATTACGCGAGGGCTCCGACATGTGCGCCGAATGGCGATCCTGAAATTGTGCGAAGACTTCCATTGGCGGCAGCGGTAGCCGGCAACCATGGCCGGCACACCTGTTCCGCGAGTGTACGAGACATAGATATAGGCAACAGGGGGTGCGACGTTGAAGGACGACATCTCGTCAACCTCTGTCGCCTGCTGTGCAAAAGCGAGCGTTGCCAGCGATAGGGCCGAGAAGCAGGCCGCAGAACAGATACGAGAGATATTCAGAAATCGCTTTGGAGCAATTGCATTCACGATGCCCTCCCTGAAGGCCTAAAGGCTCGAGATCGAGTGAGAGAACAACTCGCATGCACTCTGATCCGGTTTGCAAGATAGAGCGCGCAAATTTGGCGCGGTCAGCGGAATGGAATTAGAGGAGAGTAACTTTGGCTGCGTCAGCGGCTCAACAACGAGGTTTCCGGGGTCCGGGAGTGTGGGTGTGCGGGCGCAGTCCTCTTGACGCTGAAGAAACCGGTGAAGGCATAGGTTTTTTCGCAAGCGTAGCGAATACCGAAAGCCGGCATTGTCCCGGAATTCTGCTGGATCGTTCAACGTACATTCGTTCCTCCAGAAGATTTTCGACGCAAGGGATGTCTGGTGGGGGGAGATTGAAGAGGACTGTACGTTGAAATCAACGTAGGTGTCAATCTCTAAGTTGGATGCCATTGGTCGGCAATTTTGGGTATGAGCGCCAAGCCCAAGAGCGCAACTTCATCCCACTACGGTCGATCCGAAGTGGAGAGGAGCTGCAGAATCTCGCAGGCGGACGCCAACCGAGGGATTCGACTCGATGTCAACAAGCCGAATGGGGAGGCAGCTTAAATTTCAATCACTTGGAACAAGCCCACGCTGCAGGGAATTACCCCTGGCCGGCGCACAATCAGGGTATGAGAAACCCACGGGTATTCCCGGCATATCCGGTCATCAGGCATGCCAAAGGAGGGGGTACCCCCTCCCCCTCCCCCCCCTGTGTTGTTGCGTACCAGGCAGAACAAAGGCATCAGGAGTGAGCGGAAATTAAAAAAAGCGCAAATTGAGCTGTTCGCGCCAATCTTCTCGGGTGGGGTTACTGCTTTTCCAACCAGTAATTCGCCCGCGCCACGATGCGGGCACCATAATCCTGCGCGGTCTGCACGCGAATCGTGTGCAAACCCGGCGTCGGATCGGAAGGACTGAATGTAATGAGGTAACGGTTGCGCACATGTTTCGCCGCATCCACAACCCGCTGCTCAAAGCCCTTGTCGAAGGTGAACCGCGTATACTCGCCGCCGCTCATGTGCGCGACTTCTTTGGCGACGTTTTTCTTGAACGCCTGCACGATCATCGCCACCGTCGAAAACAGGTTCATCGTCCGGTCATCGCCTGAGTCCTTCACGTCATGCAGAAACTCGGCCTTCGCCGGCGAGAACGAAATGCTCAGCACCAGAACATCCGACCGCCCGATCTCCTTCACCAACTGATCCGGCTTGGTGTGCTTGCTTCCGTGGTCGCGCTCCTCGCTCACCAGCAACAGAACCCGCCGAAACTCCTTAGGCTGATCTTCCAGCAGCTGCACACCATAGCTCACCGTATCGAGAATCGCGTCGCCGCCATTGCCTGGCTCCAGATGCTTCAGTGATTCGCCCAGATCTTCACTCGTGTGCGTGTAGTCATGAATCAGATGCGGATGCGAATCGAACCCAACCAGTGCCGCTTCACTGCGGTGGTCAGCCAGGAACAAGTCCAGCAGTGGGCCAAGCCGCGCGAACTTGTCGAACTCGAGAGCGCTCGCGCCGCCTTCCTCCACCGCAACCACCAGCGCCACCGGCGCCGAGTCCATCTCCTCCTGCACCCGGATCTTTTGCCGCACGCCATTGTCCTCGAGAACAAAGTCATCCGGCTTCAATCCATAGACCACATCGCCGTCGCGCTTCTCTACCAGCGTCGGCACCAGCACTTCATTCGTGGTCACACGCAGGGTCGGCTCGCTCGCCTGGCTGCCCGGCAGCGCCTGCGGCGGCTCGGCCGGCGGGATCTGCTGCCCAACCACAACGGGGACGAGTTCAAGAGCCAGCAACCCAGCCAGAAAAGGAAGTGCACACTTCATGCAGACAGAACTCCAGAACAACGATTGTGACTTGCAATGAAGGAGCGATGCACGCGCTCAAGCTCGCTTGCGCGCCTCTTTTTCGACGCGTCCGGTCCATGCCAGAAAGTGCAGAAGCTCCCAGCGCGACGTCCACAGGAAACTGAAGATCTTCTTCCTCGTGAGTGAGTCAGCCTTTTGCCCGGAATAGGTCTCCACCCGCCAGCGAAGATACTCGCTCCGCCAGGGCATCAGACGATGACCGCGCGTTGCATTCCAAACAAATCGAAGCGCTGCGAGCAAGATAGGCCCCCTCCGCCAGTATAGAGGGCATCTGTGCAGCGACGCGATGCAGCCAGAGCTGAGGCCTGTCCGGGGTCAGTTCAATTTCGCGAAGAGACTGTTCGAAGCGGAGTTCAGCTGTGCGATCACGTCTTCCAGCGCGGTTTGCTGCGTCTCGGATAGTGACAGTTGCGTCGAGACATGCGCAACATCAGCCTGGAGCAAATCAGTCTGCGCGGCGGTCAACTGCGTTTTCTCATTCGTCGCCGCGTCGGCAGCCGCAGTCGTCTGATTCAAGGAATTATCGATGGTGACTCGCTGCTGCGAGACAAAATGCAATGCAGTACCCAGAGCCTCCGTATCCGCCACAGCCTGCGTGGTGTTCACCGTGCCGCTCGCATAGTCGGCCACCAGGTTGTTGAGCGCGCCGAAAACACTGTTCGAGCCGCTGCCGAGGAAGATCTGGCTCCCCGGCACATTCAACTGAATCTTCTGCCCGTTTGGCGAAGTCAGGTAGTTGACATCCTGATCACCGCTGTAGACGGTTACTGCCGGCGACCCAGCATCTGAAGTGGTGAAGGGCTTTGTGGAAGTCTGGCTTCCGGAGAAGATGAACTGTCCCTGATAGCTCGTATTCGCGAGGGATTCAACCTCGTTGAGAATTCCGGAAATCTGGCGTGAGACCGATTGCACATCGGCGCTGTTCATGGTGCCGTTGTTCGCGCTCGTAGCAAGAGATATTGCCTGCGTGAGTTGCGAAACCACACTGCCCAGCGCCGAGTCAGCCACCTGAAGCTGGCCCGTCACCAACGACGAACTCGTCGAGAAGGAATCGTCCTCCTGGATTTGATTCAGAAGAACCACGTTCTCACCGGCCGCCACCGGATCGTCGCTCAGTGATGTCACCCGCACGCCGCTCGAAAGCTGGGCAGCCAATTGCTGCGAAGTTGCTTGCACCTGGTCAAGCGACCTCACGAGATTTGCAGAGAAATTAGGATCGACTCGCATGGATTTGCCTTTCCAATGCCGTGTTGCTTCCCGAAAAACCTGGCCAGGTAGATCTTCACTACGAAACCGTTGCCTGTTCGCCCAGATTCAGCACCGATGAAATCAAATTGTCCAGCATCGAAAACACTTGCGAAGCCGCCTGATAACTGCGTTCCAAAGTCGTCATTGCAGAGGCTTCATCGTTGAGATTCACCGAAGATACCGAATCGTTCAGTGTCTGGAGTTGCGTCACCGATGCGGTCTGCGCCGTGTTCTCCGTTGACACCTCAGTGACGGTCGAACCCAGGGATGCCACAAAACTCGAATAGTAGTTGCTCGGCGTCTGCCCGTTCACGATCGAGCCGTTTGCGAGCGCCGCCATCGCAGAGGCATTCGAACTGTCCCCAGTTCCTTCGCTGGTTGCGGCTGCCGCGATATGGTTCGGATCGGTCATCACGACAGACATCGAAAGCGCGCTGCCCACTACCTGAGCGGGTTGCGCAAAGAGGTTTCCGGCGTTACCGATGTCTCCATCCAAATCGGTTCCAGAGTTGTTCAGCGCGTTCACATGGGTGGAAACGCTGTACGCCAGCTGATCGAGCGATCTACTCACACCCGGGATGTCGACGTCCCTTGCCGTCAGATAGCCGCCCAGCTGACCGCCACCAACCGTAAGTTGCTGCGTGACATCCTGGGTTCCCATGAAGAAATGTGTAACTCCATCCTGCAGACCGGTGTCGAGTTGAAAGCTTGAGCCCTCTGAAACCAGCGTTGTCCCTCCGGTGGTTGTGATCGAGAGACCGTTGTTCTCCGTCGTAATTTGATTGATGCCCACAAGTTTCGACAACTGGCTCACATCTTCTTCGCGCTGGTCTTCGAGGGTGCCTGCGTCGCCATTCGGCGACGTGGTTTCGATCCGCGCATTCAGCTGGGCGATGCTGGCCGTCAAGGCATTCACCTGCCCGGCTACGCCTAGAGCCTCCTGGTCCAGCGATGCCCTCTGAGAAGCCAGACTGCCGGCGGCTCCCGACACATCGCTCGCCAAGATCGTCGCTGCCGAAAGCACGGCCTCGCGCAAGGAGTTGCTGGATGGATCGGACTCGAGCGTGGAAAACGTGTTGAAGAACGAAGTCAGGTCATTTCCGATATCGCCGCTCGTTGACGAAGTAGAGCCGGAGTCAACGGGGAACAACGTCTGAACCGAATCGAGCGCGGTCAGGCGTGTACCAGAAGAGGCAGCAAGTTGCTGTTGCTGATCGAGGCGCGCGGACAAGACCCGGTCCCGCTGCGAGCAAGCACCCGTCTCGGTGGCGCCCGTACCGGAAACCACGCCGTTCAGGACGACGGGATCGTTCTCCCGCCATGTGGCAGTTTCTTCCGTATAGCCGGGAGTATTTGCATTCGCCACATTGTTGGCGACGATGTTCAATGCAGCCTGATCCGCGTCCAGTGCTCCTGTCGTCAGGGAAAGGGCCGAACTAATCGTTCCCATAGTCAGTTTCCTGAGAGCTAATGCCTCGGTATCCGGCGAGATATCCGGTTCTTGCAGCGTTCCCATCCCGCACTTGGGAGAGCACCCGTAAATTCTCCCTGGTCGCTTCGAGGACGCTTGCAAACACCTGGAGGGTCTTCGACGCATTGCACGCATCGGCTTTCAGCGCGGGGCAGTCATGGCTCGGAGGGGTGATCTCGCGCCGGAGATCCCTGCAGGAGAAGGTCAATTCTTCCAGCTTGGAGACATCCAATTGGGCCAGCGAAACCAACCCCGCAAGGACAAGCTCATTCAGCCCGACAGGAGGACCGCAAAATCCCGACTCGTCCATATCTCTCCGTCGCGCGTAAGCACCTTTGCGCGTGTTTTTTATGGAATTGTTTGACAGCTCACGCAAAGCCATGGCACGGCTTGCCGCCATGGAAGCTGCGAATCGATCCCGTCTAAAAGCACCGCCTCTACTGTGGTTCGGCGAGCATCGCGTCCACCATCTTCGAAGCGACTGCGGAGGCCGGTACACTGTAGCTTCCGGATGCAAGTGCCTCCCGGATACTGGCCACTTTATCCAGACGAACGCTGGATTCACCCGCAGTGATCGCTACTTCGTTCGCGGCACTGCTCACGGTCGCTGAATCCTGCCGCAATGCACTTGAGCTGTCTGCTTCTCTGCTTTTCGTTTGCGGTGCAGCGGAGGTTGAAGCATCCACTCCAAAGAGACTTCTCAATCCATCGAGACTACTGCGAATATCCATACGGACTTAGCCCTCAAGAGATCTATCGCCATTCCGTCCAATTACTTCAATCATTCAGCCAGCTTCATGGCGGTATTACCGAGCAACATTCCGGTTACCGGAACTGTCTCGTTTTGGTTACAAACGGGCGTGAGTTGTTTGGCAATCATGGAAGCAATCCCAAATCCCCCATTTTCACTGATTGCCCGAGCGAGTGTTTCGGAAGCAAAATCCCCGATCGCCCCTGCGGTTCCAATGCCGTCCTCGCCTGAATCCGACCCGTCCGATGCGTCCGCTTCCCGAAGGGGCCGCAGCAATTCCTTCATCATCTGCGCCTCAAATTCATGCGCCGACTGCATCAGCTTCGACGTCGATGTTGCAGAATGTTGCGTCGACGTTTGCGTGGTGATCGGGGACAAGCCCTTCATTTCGCCTCCCACTTTCCGGTGGCTCTAGAGAACTTCCAGGTCCGCTTCGATCGCTCCCGCCGCCTTCAACGCCTGCAAAATGGAGATCACATCTCTGGCGTTCGCTCCGGATCGTTGCAGCTCCTGAATCAGGTCTTCGATGGTCGCGCCTTCGTGTAGATCGATGCGGGCAGTGGAACTGTCTTGCGCCTGGGCTTTGCCCTGTTGGGTGGTTTGTGGCGGCAATGAGGTGCTTCCCTGCGCGCCGGACAGATTCGATTTCACATTCACCGATATTTCACCATGGAGGATGGAGACAGGTCGTAGGCGTACGGTTCCGCCAATGACAACCGTCCCCGTCCGTTCATTGACCACCAGTTTGGCACGGGGAAAGATCTCGACTTCCACGGTCTCGACCCGATCCAGCAGTTCTGCCACATCTTCCCCTGGACCGACGTTCACCTCCACCAGCCGGCTGTCGATGGCATGAGCACGCGCAGGGCCTAGAGCGGCATCCATTGCGGCAGCCATGTGCTCGGCCGTGTGAAAATCGGCGTCATTGAGCAGGACTCTCACTTTGTGCATCTGCCTGAGATCAACGGAAACGGAACGTTCCACCAATGCGCCCCCGGGAATGCGAGCCGTAGTCGGATGATTTACCTGCTTCGCACTACCGGCGCCGGCAGCCGTATAGCCGCCCACAACAAGAGCCCCCTGGCCTTGTGCATAGATCTGCCCGTCCGGCCCGTAGAGAGGGGTCATCAGGAGAATGCCTCCCTCCAGAGACCGCGCATCTCCCGCGGAAGAAACCGTCACATCGATGGCAAAGCCCGGCTGGCTGAAGGGGGGAAGAGTCGCCACGACAAAGACCCCGGCGGTGTTCTTGATCTGCATATTGTTTGCAGAATTCGATCCTGTCTGCGGGATCGTCACGCCCAATCGCTGAAGAGCCGAAAGCAATGTCTGTGCAGGAAAGACTGTCTGCGAACTGTCGCCGGTCCCGCGTAAGCCAACAACCAGGCCGTACCCAACCAACTGATTGTCGCGAATGCCTTCAATTGTGGCGATATCTTTCACGCGCTCTGTCTTCGCAGTTTCCGCAGCCGATCCCCATGCGCCGGCCAGCAGGATCAAAAGCAGCACGGGCACCGGCATCGGTAGCTCAAAGCAACGTCGGGTCGGCCGATTCGAAGAATAGTTGTCCTTCATCACACTGCTTTCTGCTTCACCGGGTAAAAGCGAACCGGAGGTGGAGGGCCGGCATTTTTCGGCAGATCCATTCAAGGGCAGACTCCTAAAAAATGAGCACCTTCTCTAAGAACCGCACAAGCGGATTCTGGCGGTAGGTCGAATCGTTCACGATTCCCTTCCCGGATACTTCGAGTTCGAGGTCTGTCATGTCGGTCGACAGAATCTGGTTCTGGGAACTGACGTCTTCCGGGCGAACCAGGCCGCGGAGTTTGATCACCTGCGTTTGTTGAGAGAACGTGAGCTGACGAGTTGCCTGAACGACGAGCACGCCGTTGGGCAATACATCCTCGACCACTCCCCCAAAAGTGGTCAGCAGGCTGGAATTCGTGGTGCTCTGCCCTTGAGCCGCCAAGCCGGAACCTGCGTTCATGCCCACAAGGTTCTGAAGCGCATTGGAAGGCTTGAGCGCACCGAAGAGCGAGGTCACACTCGAGCTTGCCGCTGAACTGCGAGTATTTTTCACCTGACCATCCGTCGAGGCCGCGAGGCTCTCGGTAACAACGATGGAGACAACATCGTTGACACGTACACCCTTGGCATCGGTGCCAAAGCGGACGAGCCGGCCATCCGAAACCCAGATCGATCCCCATGTCTTGACATCTTCCTTCTGACGAGCACGCACGCGCTGCACATAGTCAAGAAGAGACTGCTCCGGCGGAGTCGGCTTGCTTTGAGGCAATAGACCCTTCTTGGCCTTCGCAAACGCGGTGGGAGGCGCCAACATCCAGAGGGACGTCAGGCAGATACACAGAAAATGCAAATACAAATGAGACATCGTCGTATGGCCATCGAGTGAAAACTTCACCAGATTTTCCCGTCTTCCGATTCGACCCGCTTTATCGAGTCATGTTATTGACCTGCGAATACATGTCGTCGGCCGCCTTGATCACCTTTGAGTTGGATTCATAGGCCCGCTGCGCCAGCACCATCTGGACAAACATGGTCACCACATCCACATTGGAGTTCTCCAGGTAACCCTGCTGGAGCGCACCGAGACCTTCTGTTCCGCCAGGGTTGCCGGTAATGGGATTTCCGGAGCTCAAGGTGGCCTGGAGAAGGTTCGATCCTACGCTCTCCAAACCGCCAGGATTCGGAAATGTTGCCAGTTGAATCTGCCCAAGCTGCGACGGGTTTTGTTGACCGGGCAACGTGGCGTTGACGACGCCATACTGCGTGATCGTCACAGCGGTGGCGTTCGGGGGAATCGTGATGGTGGGAACGATCGGATCCCCTTCGGCGGTCACAATGGTTCCCTGGTTATTCAGATGGAATTGCCCGGCGCGCGTGTAGGCGATCGTTCCGTCTGTTCGCTGCACCTGAAAGAAGCCACCGCCCTCAATGGCGACGTCCAGAGGATTGGACGTCTGATTGAGCGAGCCCTGCGTCGTGATGACTTCCGTTGCGGCCGCCTTTGTGCCTAGCCCAATCTGCAGTCCCGCCGATACCACGCCCTGGCTCTCTGCCGCTCCCGGAGTGACGAGGTTCTGGTAGATCAAGTCCTGAAACTCCGGACGCAATTGTCGAAATCCGGTCGTTGAAGAGTTGGCCAGGTTATTGGCAATCGTATCCAAATTCATCTGCTGGGCACTCATTCCGCTCGCCGCCGTGTAAAGAGCTCGAATCATGGTTCCTCTTCTCCACTGGATCGATCCCGTACTGCGAATTACACCCTGGGCAGGTCTTCGCTTGCGATCTTGTTGAACTCGGTGTGAAAGGTCGTCAGGGCCTTCTGCATCATCTCGGCTTGGCGTTGCATGAGAAGGAGATCAAGGGAACTCTGGATTACGTCTTGATTCGACGATTCAAGAGCGCCCTGTTGAATCGCTGACTCCGTTGTGGATATTGCAACGTTGGAATCGGGCGGCAGAAATCGATTCGCCCCCTCGGCCGACAACTCCGTTCCGGGCGGAAAGTTGAAGACGCCGACAACCCCAACCAATGCGCCATCCACGGAGATCCCACCATCTCTCCCGATGCGAATCTCCCCCTGCGGCAAGCGGAGAGCTCTTCCCTCGCGGGAAAGAACCTTGTCATTGTTCCGGGTGACAAGAAATCCCGACGAGGAGCGCCGAAAACCGCCGTCACGCGTGAAGCGATTGCCGTTCGGCGTCTGAACTTCGAAGAAACCTTCCCCTTCAATCGCCAGATCCAAGGGATTTCCGGTGATGTTGAGTGCACCCTGACTCATATCAAGTCGATCTCCACCGAGAACGCCAAAATCATTCACGGTTTCTCCGAGTTGTGAGTCGAGCGGGTCGGAGCCGAGCACAATCGATCGAAAGTAAGACCGTTCCGCCCGGAATCCCGGAGTTTGCGCGTTGGCCAGGTTGGCCGCCGCCGTGTCCAGGGCCTGCGTGCGAGCGACCAGTCCGGCCGTCGCTGCGAAATATCCGCTATCCATCGGTGACCTGTCTGTTCCGCTCTGGAACAATGCAGGTCATGGGCCAAGGACCTGAGCCGACGCTCAGCAAAGATTAACGAAGGGTGGATGATCGGCGAGGGAACGCAGAAACACACTCAACACGAGGGCGTGTCTGCTCAGACCGATTGGTTCACGAAGCTACTGCAATCCATCGCAAATGATGGTCACATCAAATCGGCACTCCCCGAAGCGGAAGGCGTGATGCAGCTGAAACTCGGGCGCCTGGACGTGGAGGTTATAGTCCCGGCCGGTGATGATTGCGGGCACGGACAGGCCGCAATTCGCGGCGAGGTCGGGAACCTTCCCCTTCCACAACCCCGCCAGCATATTGCCGATCTCGCCGATTGCATCCTTGACCGTTTCATCCACGTCGAAAAGCTCCATACCGGTCATCAGGCTTGCGATTTTGATTGCCGTGGATCGGCCGCACCGAATCAGGCACGCACCGCTCAACACGCCGGCGAGGCCAACGACCGCGGTCACAGACTCGGTCTCATGATGCACGGGTCGCGCATCGCGCTGGCATTCCACTCCCAGCATCATCCGAAAGACTTCTTCGACGCTTCCATCCAGGTTGGCGGGATCAGAAACCACTTGCAGGGATTCTCTCAACGAAACCGTCATTTGTTTCTCTCCTTTTCGACAGGGACTCCGAGCCCTTCCCCTTCACCGAAATCTCCCCGTCACGGCGGGTTCTGCAGGGGCTCATCTACATCCACGATCAACGGTCGTGGCATCGATTGAACCCTTGTGCGTTTGTGAAGAATCCGCAGAGTGCACCGGGACAGGATTCCACTGCGCGGCTAAACGACGTTCAGCAACGGGAGCACTCGCTCCTTCACCTGTTCGGCGGTGAAGGGTTTGCGGATGTAACCCTGCGCGCCGGCTTGAATCGCCTGGCGGACATGCTCCTCACTCGATTCCGTCGTGATCATCACCACGGGCACATGGGGCGCGAGATTCTGCGATCGCAGTTGGCGCAGGAATTCAAGGCCATCCATGGAGGGCATGTTGATATCGGACAGGATCAGGTCAAAGGCCTTGGCACGGAGCAGGTCCAAGGCCTCTGTCCCGTTTCCGGCTTCATGGACCACGAGGCTGTCGATCCCCGCCTGGCGTAAAGCCCGCTCCACGATCTTTCGCATCACTGAGGAGTCGTCAACAATCAAGGTTCGCGTCTGCATCATGCCATGATCCTCTTGAGACATCATCGGCGGACCGGGAGGAACCTTGAAACAGGATCGGGAAGCCTGTTTCGATCGACCATTTCACTTGAAGCGGTGTGCTTCGAGGTGCAACGCACTTCATTGTCCCGGCCGGGTCGGGGCGGAGTCGCGCGTTATTGGAACGCTTCCCGCGAACAAATCACGTCTTGCACCGAGTCCGGTGCGGTTTTTCCGACTCGCCGACCGCGCAACGTCATGCGAAGCCACAGAAAATCGTGGACGCGAACGAGTCGAGCGGCGATGGGCCGGGCTTTTTCAACGGCATGCGCCAGGGCACGGACGATCGCATTCTCGGAATAACCGTCAATCAAGGTCGCTGGAGGGAATCGCGCGTTCAACGTGCGTGTGTGCGCCTGGGCAAAAAGGGATCCGAGGACAAGCCCGCTTTCAACCCGCAATCCCGTCATGCGCGCCAGGGACAACGCGAGAGCAGAGTCGATTCTGTCTTCGAAACCGAGATAGAGCAATTTTCCCGCGCTTACCCGCAACGGCAAAGCCCCGTACGCGTCGACAAACAGCCGCGGCAGCAACGGCGTGAGAAGCTCCGGGTCATGAAACTTGAGAGGCAGCACGGGGCAACTCCACTGCAACCCCAGCGCCCGTGTAATCAGTTCCTCGCGAATCCCCTCTTGCTGGACAAGCCAGTAACCTAAACGCCCGCTGCCAGCTTGTCTTTGCGCGCGCAGCGCCTCACGCAGCTGGACAGCGGTGATCCATCCCTGCTCAAGCATCGTCAGGCCCAGCGGAAGACGGTGGCGATGAGGCAGCTGCGGCGCGGACCAACCTTCCATCTCGCGACGGACGGCAGCCGCAATCTGGATTCGCATACAAGAGGCCGAACAGGTCCAGCCGCCTTCAAACCGGGGTACGGCGCGATTCCGCAACAAATGCAGCCATCCGGTGTGACACTCAGGATTGGCGCAGGTCTGCACGAAACCGGAATCCATCTGTGCCATGGAAGAAAAACTGCGCGGAAGGACCTCTCCGCCGGGATCGTTGACGGCAGAGTCCTGAAGCGGCCAGTCCGCGAATGCGCTCGATGGCAGCAATTGAACTGGAGATGTTCTCAAAAGAGACATCGAATACTCTCAAGCCGACTGCGCGGCTCCGCGACTTCTGTCACACGAAGACCAAAGTTTCCGTTTACGAGAACCACTTCGCCGCGGGCGACAATCTTGTCTCCGACGATCAGGTCGACAGGATCGGCAACATGGCGATCCAACTGGACGACATCGCCCGGCCCGAGATCGAGAACTTCGGCAAGCGGCATTTCGCGCGACCCGAAACGAAGGGATGCCGCAAGCTCCACGTCGAGCAGCAACTCGACGCCTGCGGGAAGACTCGATGAGGCCGGAGGAGGATGCGCAGGCCCGGATGTTCCCGGATGCGGCCGGAGGATCGATTCGTCGTGGGGAGCAGCGACCTGGTCGTGAATCTCAACCCTCCAAACATGATCGAGGGCGCTTAACTGAAAGGCGCGAGCGGCTCTGTCTTCTCTCGCGACGGGCTCAAAATGAGCGACGCGGCATTGCTGTCCCGTGCGAACCAGGAGGTCGCCGCATGCCGACTCCGCTACCTCGCGGAGGAGTTCCGCCCAGGCCCCTTTCTGGTCCGTCCCTTCCCCCAACAGAGGAGACGCGAGAATCGCCGCGTCGAAAAAGACCGAGAAACGGCCCGCAGGATCACCCGTCAGAGTGGCCGCAAAGCCAAACGTGTCCTTCGGCGCCGGCGTCTGCGGCGCGTCCGTCAGCTGCGGTTGGCCGGCCAGCGCCTGCGCGAACAAAACCTTGGCAACCTCAAGCCAGCTCTCCAGAAACGTCTTCATTCGGCATCCTCCGCGATCATCCGTTCCACACGGGCCCCGCGATGAACTCCTTGACGCACCGCCTGCGCGTGGGCAAGGGTTTGTCCGCCGATGTTCCAGATGGGGGTTGCGTTGGCGGGAAGGTTGAATCGCAGAATCGAGCCAACTTCGAGATCTGCGATGCTCCGCCCGGCCATATGAATCGTGGGTAACTGCAGGCTCCCGCCAAAGCGGATCCTGCGTGCCAGGGTTTCCATCTGCAACCGAATCTCCTCCGCGTGGCGGCGGCGGCGGCCCCAGTCCGTGGTCAACCGGCGCAGGATGGTGTTCGAGACCACGGCCGGAAACGCCAGGTTCAGCAGACCCGAACTGTGCGGCATGCGAATTTCGAACTGAGACAAAGTGTCTTCTCCGTGACCGACATGATGCGCGCCACCTGCGTCTGCATCTGGCGTCGCTCAAAGTTGAAACTGAGTCCAACCGGCTGCCATGCGGCAGTGAGTTCCCGACAGATAATCTCCACCACGCTGGCCAAGAATGGACTCCTCGATGTCGGTGAGCTCGCGCAGCGGTCCTTCTTTGCCGTCTCCGCCCAGCAGCAGATCGATGACGGGCGGCGCCAGGGCCAGATCCAGTTGCAGGACCGAAAGCGCTCCCAGGGGCTCAAGCCGCACCGAGGCAACATAGCTGATCTCGGGAATGCGCAGGAGAAACTCATTGAACTGAATCTGTTCCGCCGAAACCAGATTGACCTGAAATCGGGTGCGAAGCCACGCCGCCAGGTTATGCGTCAGGTTGCGGGCGAACAGGTCGTTGAGCATGCTGATGGCGCGCAGTTGCTCGGTGGAGATCTGCCCGGCAGAGGAAAAGTTGTAGGGCAACAACCCTGGCTCGGGCCTCGGTCACGCGCGTCTCCGGAGCCGCCCTGCGCGCCGCCTCGAAGAGCGCGTCGATCTCATCCTGCTTGAGCGTCTTTTCCATCTGCTTCCGCTCTTCCTCAACCGAACAGCTCGAGTTAAACGAATCGAGCGCTCTGCGCTCGTGTCCGATCGGAACGCCGGGCGCCCTCGACTTGAGGATCGGTTTGCTGCCTGTCCTGGCGCACCGCCGGATCTTTCAGAGCCGCCCGCAGATGGACCACAGCCGAGCGTGCATCTGCGAGACGCGCGACTCGACCACGCCCAGAGCCAGGCCGATCTCCCGCATCGTCATCTCTTCGTAGTAGTAGAGCGTCATCACCAGCCGCTCGCGGTCCGGCAGATTCGCGATGGCTTCGGCGAGCCGCCCTTCCATCTCCTCGCGCAGACAGCGAAAGAGAGGATCCTCCTCGGGACGGCCGGGCACGTAGGCCAGCTCCTCTTCGCCCGAATCCTCGTTGCGCTCGATGTGCAGCGTGCCAATCTCAAGACCTTTCAGATCGCCCAGCAGCTGCTGATATTCTTCGAGGCCCAACGCCCATCTCCTCCGCAACCTCGGTCTCCGCCGGCGCGCGGCCCAAGCGCGCCGTCACCGCGCGAATCGCTTCTTCGACCGCGCGGCCCTTGCGGCGCAGTTCCCGCGGACTCCAGTCCAGGGTGCGCAGGCTGTCCAGAATCGCGCCGCGGATGCGAAACTGCGCATAGCTAGCGGAACTGCACCTTTCTTCGCCGGATCGAACTTCGCGAAGGCGTCCATCAGCCCAACCACCCCGGCCGAGACCAGGTCTTCAATATCCACATGCTGAGGCAGCCGCTCGTGAATGCGGCGGGCCAGAAAGCGAACCATGGGCAGATGCTCGAGCAGCACCTTCTCCTGTTCGCTGGTGAGCCGATCGCCGGCAGAGCATCGCCGGCGGATATCCGCCATCGCGCCTCCGCGTGCGTCCGTGACATGCTAAGAGCGAGGAGTTTCCGCGTCCACTGGCATTGATTGCCCGCCTCTGTCCATGCCCGGGTTCGTTCAACAGATCCGTCAGCATTAACGAACCGTTCCCACCGGCCGCAACCGAATCTCGGCCGGAATTTCTGCCAGCGGCCACGACCGCCAGGCGCGGCAGATCCGGCTCAAGCCAGCGCTTGACGTGATAACGGGCAGGACTCGGACAAAGGAGCACGGGAAGGGCCGCAGCGGGCCCTCCGATGAGATGTTTCACAGAATCGGTGAGGCGCCGAACAAGCGGCACCCCGGACAGGTCGGGCGGACGCCAGGAGGCGCGTGCTGCGGTCTCCGGAGACAAGCGTGCTCAGGATCTCTTCTTCGAGGCCGGATCCAGCAGCAGGACCGGCAGCTGGCCATCGGCATCCAGCAGCGGCTGAATCAGCCGTCGGCCCAGTGCCTGGCGCGCAGCCTCGACCAGGGCGATCAGGTTCTTGTTCACGGCGCCGTTTCGAGCAGCGCTTCGAGAATCGATCCCAGATCGCGAATCGAAACCCGTTCGCGCAGCAGTTGTTCCAGCACCCGCCCCACCTCTCCCAGGCTCAGCAGCTTCGGCACCAGCTCTTCGATCAGCTTGGGATGGCTTTCGTTGAGAGAGTCGAGCAGTCGCTTGGTTTCCGCCACGGCCCAGCAGTTCGAAGGCGTGACGGCGGATCAGTTCTCCAAGATGCGTGGTGATGACCGTGACCGCCATCTACCACCGAATAACCGGCGGCGATGGCCTGATCCTCCAGTGCCGGCGCGATCCAGAGTGCCGGCACGCCGAATGCCGGCTCGCGGGTCTCCTTGCCGGGCAAGGGACGCCGGCGCGGCTCGCCGGATACGGCCAGCAGCTGCGCGCCTTCGATCTGCCATCCGCCGATCTCCACGCCGCGCAGAGAGAACAGATACTCGCGGGGTTTCAAACGCAGGTTGTCCGAGATATGCACGGGAGGAATCAGGAATCCCAGCTCGGAAGAGAGGTGACGACGCAGAGAGCGCACCCGGCTCAGCAACTGTCCTCCCTGTTTTCATCGACCAGCGGAATCAGCTGAAATCCGATCTCGAGCGTGAGCTCTTCAAGCCTCAGAAGTCGCGCCAGATCCGCGTTCTGCGATTCGGCGCCCTGCTTTTTGGCGCGAGGCACCTCCGCGGCGCGGAGCGGTTTCGCCGACATCTACCGCTTCGTCCGCGCCAGATAGAGCATCCGCGGCGACCGCCAGAAATGCCAACTTCGGCAATCCCGGAATCAGGCACATCGACGCCGAGACGAGGCTCGGCCAGATAGAGGGTTGCCACGCTTTGCCAGCAGTTGCTGGCGAATTTCGATGCCCAGCTGTCCTGCCGAATTGGCGCGGGTCAGGGTAATGCCCCCGGCAATCGAGATCAAGCAGCGACGGAATCAGCGTGACCAGTCCATCGCCAACGGTGAGCACGGTGTAGGTTCGCGCCGCTTCCGCCAGTTCGACGCCCTGCTGCAAAGTGCCGATCAGCAGTCCGGCCACAATGTTGATTGCGGTGATCAGAATCGTTGCCAGCGAGTCGCGCTGGCTGAAGCGCGCCGCGCCGTCCATGGCTCCGTAGAATTCGGCTTCCTTGGCAATCGCCTGCCGCCGCCGCCGGGCCTCGGCCTCGTCGATCAGCCCGGCATTCATGTCGGCGTCGATGGCCATCTGCTTGCCCGGGCAACGCGTCGAGAGTGAAGCGCGCCGTCACCTCGGCGGTGCGCACGGCGCCGTGCGAGACCACCAGAAACTGGATGGCGATCAGCGCCAGAAAGAGCACGAAACCCACCACATAATTCCCGCCCACCACGAACTGTCCGAAGGCCTCAATCACTCTTCCTGCGGCCGCTGTTCCTTCCGATCCATGCAGGAGAATGCGGCGGCTCGAAGCGATGTTGAGCGCCAGACGAAACAGCGTCAGCAGCAGCAGGAGGGTCGGAAAGACGCTCAGCTCGACCGCGCGGCGAATCTGCACCGCGGACAGAAAAACGAGAATCGAGGCGGCCATCGAAACGGCCAGCAGAAGGTCAAGCGTCGCGGCCGGAAGCGGAACCAGCATGACGAAAATCACGCTGATTGCGGCCAGGGGCAAAACATACTCCCGTAGCCGTTCGCAACATCCGATTGCCGGCAACGCGGAGGGTGCGGGCATTGGTTGTGCTGCGCTCATTGGAGGCCTCCGCTTGATCGGAACTGACTTCCGGATGGCAGCGTCTGGCTGCCGATCGCTTTGCGGACGCATGGGCCGGGGCGCCGATTGTGGCTTCGCGCGCCCGGCGCTCGCGCAGTTCGGATTCGACCCGCTGGCGATAGAGGTAGGCGAGAATGGCTGCCACCGCGGCATACAGGTCGACAGGAATCGGTTGGCCGACCTCGACGGAACGATAAAGCGAGCGGGCCAGCGGAGGGTCTTCCACGATCGGGACGCCTGCCGCAGCGCGCCTCGGTTCTTGATCTCCTCCGCAAGCAAATTGCGTCCTTTGGCCAGCACCGTGGGCGCCTCCATCGTGGTGAAGTCGAATCCCAGTGCGACGGCATAATGGGTCGGGTTGGTAAGGACGACTGCAGCCTTCGAAACATCCGCCTGGACACGTCGCCGGCGCATCTGCCGTTGCAGACCGCGAATCCGGCCGCGGATTTGAGGATTGCCTTCGGTCTGCTTCATCTCTTCCCGAAGATCTTCGCGGCTCATCTTGAGCCGTGACTCGCGACTCTGCCACTCGAAGATGTAATCGACGATCGACCACCCGACGAGGAGCCACGCCGCAATCAAGCCAGGAAATAGATGTCCGTGCCTAGAACGAGAAGGCGAGATCAGAGAGAATGGTGGAATCTTGATCGCTTGCCATCAGGCGCTGCGTGGTAATCACGGCGAGTGTGCTCAGCAGGCAGCAGAGACTTCAGCCAGGCGCCCGCCGAGCGAAGGCTGAAGAGATTCTTGGCATTCGAGATGGGGTTGATTCGGTCCGGCTTGAACCCTAGGCGCCGAGAGTAAAAACTAACTCCACCGGTCTGGAGGACGCCGACACCGAGGGCGCTTGCGGCTACCGCGACCATGACGATTGCGACCGGGGACAGGATTGTGACGGCCATGCTTCCGCATGATATTCAAGCGCATTCTGCGATCGATCGCTGGTCCCAATCGACCTTGCCGAACCGAGTTCAAGGAATCTGCGAATGTTTCCCGCCAGACCAGAAAAAAACGATTGCCCAAAGACCGAGGAGCACGACGCCAGCCAGCGTCCCAGCGGCAGCGGACAATTCGCGGCTGTGCAGAATGTCGCCTTGTTTGCGAGCCTCTTCACGCCGATGCTGTGTCGCGCTTTCCGTTCGTTCTCCCGCCATTGCTTAATCGCCAGACTGGGTACCGGCATGAGTTGCGGTTCGACTAACCAACAAGCTTCTGGGCACGATCGAGAAACCCACTAAACCGCGCCTCAATGAATCGCGGCCAGAGGGCGAGCGCACCGGTCAAGCAGCGCCAACCCCACCAGAATTTTGATCGGGACAGTGAACGACATGACCGGCAGTTGCGGGCTCAACTTGCTCATCAGTGCAATCGACACTTCCACCAGAATGGTTGTTGCCAGAATCGGCGCAGCCAGTTCCACGGCCGCAAGGAAAACGCCTGCAGCCATGTGCACGATCTCGAGGGCGCTGGTCTGGGTAAGCGTGAATCCCCCGAGAGGCGCTGCGCGGAAGCTGCGGACAACCGAAGCAAGAAGAATTCGGTCAAGACCCGCGGCAAGAATCACCAGCGTGCTCGCGAACTCAAAGAGATCTCCCAGCAGTGTTGTCTGCACGGAGGACGTCGGATCGAGCAGATTCACCATCGAAAAGCCGAGTTGCATTCCGAGGATTTGCCCGGTAAACAGCATGATCTCTTTGAGAAAAGCGAGAGCCAGCCCATAAACGAGCCCGACCGCAAGTTCGCCAAGAATGGCCCTGAAGGCGATCACGGGCCGCGCGCTGGGAAGTGAAGCAACAACCGGCGCAACCAGGTAACTCAACACCGCAGCGAAGACCGCCTTTGTCCGCAGCGGCAACGCCGTCGAAGAAAAAAACGGCACAAACACCATCATCCCGCTCAGACGCACAAAGGTCAGCACCATCGCCGGAAAGAACAGCGCCCAATCGGATGCAAGAGAGTTTTCCATTCGGCGTTCTGAATCGGTCAGTCAAGTGCGCAACAACAGCCAGGGATCAGCCTAGAAAGCGATGAAAGTCGCCCAGGAGCAACTCGGTGTACGTGACCAGCCTGCCAAGAAACCAGGGCATGCCAACCAGCAGGATCGCTCCCACCGCAAGCAGACGAGGTACAGAGGTAAGAGACTGCTCCTGGAGACTCGTCAACGTCTGAACCAGGCTGAGAAGAAAACTCAAGAGCAGCGAGGCAATCAGAAGCGGCGCGGCCAGGATGATCCCTTCCCGCATAAGTTGGCGCAGGAGGTCTGCCACTTGATCGGGGGTCACCGTGTGCTCCTTTCAAAAACTTTTCATCAGCGAGGCCGCCAGCAGATTCCACCCATCCACCATCACGAAGAGAAGAATCTTGAGTGGAGTGGACACCACCACGGGAGGAAGCTGGAACATGCCGATGGAGGTCGTAATGGCTGCTGTCACCATATCGATCAGCAGGAAGGGCAGAAACAGAACCGCCCCGATGGCAAAGCCCGCCTTCAGTTCCGAAAGGATGTAGGCCGGGATTACGACACGCATGGGAAGGTCTTCCGCGACGTTGGGGCGCGGGACCTGGCCGGCGGCAACGAACAGAGCAAGATCCTTTTCGCGGGCGTAGTGCAGAAGAAAGTGCTTGACGGGCATAGAGCCGCGATCGATGGCCTCCCACCCGGACAGCTGACCGCTGCGATACGGCTCAACGGCTTGCTGGTCGACTTCCGTAAGCACAGGGGTCATGAGGAACCAGGTCATCATGAGTGCCAGGCCCATGAGCGTCGGGTTCGACGGCGCTGTCTGTGTACCCAGGGCCTGCCTGAGGAAATGAAAGACCACCAAAAGCCGCACCAGCGGTGTCATGGACATGACGATCGCCGGCAGAACCGTGATCAGGGTGAGGACGAAGAGGATTGTCCACGGGGTTGAATCCGAGGCGTGAAGACGCGCATTCAGATCGGGCAGAAGCGGCGCCTGCGACTGAGCCGCAAGCCGGCCGGCAGCCCAGAGGTTCAGCATGGGTCCGCCTCCGGTCGTAAACCGGATCGGATCGGATCGGAAAGCCCCGAAATCCACGGTTCTGGCTCAGCCTGGCCGGTTGAAAGCGGCTCGATGCATAGATTTCCTTCGCCGGATGTGGCAATCAGGAATCTTTGAGTTTCAACTCTTACCAGCATCAGCGAATTGCGCGGTGTGAGAGCAAGGCGTTCGAGGACTTCAATCCGGGACGGCTTCGCGCTCTTTCGCTGCATCTTTGCGAGCAGCCAAGGAACCAGACCTGTTCCCTGCGAATTTCCGCGCCATCCACTGCGACAATATTCCTCGCTCATCTCAGCCCTCACAAACCCCTTGTTCTGCAGCAGCTCATCTGTCTCGGAGCCCAGAGCCTTCAGACCAGTCGCGTCACGCGAACGGCAAGCTGCGTATCGACAACCTCGAACTCGCTCCAGGCCAATTGAACTTCGCCCGCGGCAAGCGGAACGTCGGCTTCGTGATCCCACGAGGACTCGACCAGATGCGCGCATTCGAGAGCCAACAGATTGCACACACGAAACTCCCGGACCGGGATCGATACATCGACCTGAACCGGCAGACTGGCCTGCGCGCGGGTTAAAACCAGCGGTTCGATCGTCGGCATCGCGTCGGTTAAGGGAACCAGGGCCTGCTCGGTCCGCGGCCCTGTCAACTGTTCCGGCGCAGTGCGTTTGCCCAAATCCGGATTCGCTGGAAGTTGTGCCGGAGGTGCTGCCATGCTCAGAAGCTCAGCAGGCGCTTGTCCAGAGATGGGTTCGTGCGATTGGAGGAATCTAATGCGGGAACGGCCTTCGGCTCTGAGCGGGTTTCTGAGAGTTCGTTCGCTGCTACACTTAGAGAGAAGATCGAACAACCGCTCCTACGGCAACCCACTGCGGAGCGTTTCAGAACGAGGTCCATATCTAATGCCGGAATCGAAGGAAAACAAAAGCTTTACAGGAACGAGTCTGCGCTTGAAAGTCGGCCTTGCCGAGATGCTCAAGGGCGGCGTCATCATGGACGTGATGAACGTGGAGCAGGCGCGCATCGCTGAAGAGGCCGGGGCGACCTCCGTCATGGCGCTGGAGCGGGTGCCGGCCATGATTCGCGCCGAAGGGGGCGTGGCGCGCATGGCGAGGCCGGCGCTCATCCGCCAGATCATCGCGGCGGTGTCGATTCCGGTGATGGCCAAGGCGCGTATCGGGCACTTTGCCGAGGCGCAGATCCTGCAGGAGCTGGGCGTGGACTTTATCGACGAGAGCGAAGTCCTGACACCGGCGGACGAGACCCATCATATTGATAAGCACGCCTTCACGACTCCATTTGTCTGCGGCGCGCGCAATCTGGGCGAAGCCTTGCGTCGGATTGCTGAAGGTGCGGCGATGATTCGCACCAAGGGCGAAGCGGGCACGGGCGACGTGGTGCACGCGGTGCAGCACATGCGGCAAATCGTCAAGGAGATGAAGGCTTTGACGGTGCTCAGTGAACAAGAACTTTATGCCGCGGCGAAGGAGCACCAGGCGCCGTATGAGCTGATCCGCATGGTGGCGCAGGCGGGCAAACTACCGGTTCCCAACTTCTCGGCGGGCGGCATTGCCACGCCGGCGGATGCGGCGCTGATGATGCAGCTTGGCGCCGAGGCGATCTTCGTGGGCTCGGGCATTTTCATGAAAGAGCGCGCCACGCCGCTCGATGTGGAGAACGACCCCAAAGAGCGCGAAGAAGCGGTTTCGCGTGCGAAGGCGATCGTCACGGCGACCACCCACTACAACGATGCCAAGATTCTGGCCGAAGTGTCAGAGCAAGTTACGGGCACAATGAAAGGCCTCGCAGCCGCGGCAATCGAGGAATCGCAGTTGCTGCAGACGCGCGGCTGGTGAGTCGGGAAATCGAGTTTTCCGGAAGCTCGATCGTTTTGTCTCTCAAAAACAGTGCGTTTCAGGCCTCAAAGCTCTGACTTCTTCCTTTCTGCGGGGGGGAGGGGGGAGGGGGTACCCTCCGGCTTCGTCCTCTGAACTGCCCCTGGATTCGCATATACCTATTGTGCCTCGATCGCGGGTAATTCCCTGCAATTCCGGTTTGCGCCAAGCTACTGAAAATCGGCTGTTTCTAAATTCAATCTCTTGAAATCTTCTGTGGGGCGAGGCCCGCGGCTGAAGCCGCTCGTCTTGAGTGGAGCCTCTTTAAGGGGCCTGGCCCCTGTTCCCTCCGTTGCTCCGCCTTTGGGGCTTCCGATTTCTGGAATCTGACTCGAATTTTGGCTCTTTCAGGGCTTGGAGGTCCCTCCTCCGTCCCATGCACGCAGATCACGGAATGTGGGTTGCGCTTTCGCTCGTCGCAGGGAACGCGATGGGAAGGGCAACCGACAGCGACAAAAAGTACGTTTGACCTTCTGAAAAGAAGGTGCGCGGGAATGGGGGTTGGCGGTCGTTGTGGATATCTTGCAGTCGTCAGGGTAACGAGCCTTTTCTGAGTGCCAAATTGGGCAGGGCTGCGGATTCGTCTGTGGTGGAATTACGGCGCGGGGAGGATGCCAATGGCCTGGTAGAGCTTGCCGTCATCGAAGAGCACGCCGTTCTTCATGGTTGTGCGACACCGCCGGATGTCGCTGATGTTCACGGTAGGATCGCCATCGACAAGGACAAGATCCGCGAGCTTGCCGGGCTCAATCGAACCGAGGTTTGGGGTTTGTTTCAGCACAGACGCTGCCAGGAAGGTGGCATTCTGCAGCGCCTTGGCGGGCGGGATGCCTGCCTTCACCTCAAGTTCGAGCTCACGGTGCAGCATGAGCCCGGCCAGCGCGTCGGTTCCGGCAAGAATGGGAACGCCGGCGTCGTAGAGGCGCTTGGTCATCTTCAGCATGGCTGCGTAGGAATCTTTGTACAGCTGATCATTTTCGGCGGTGACGGGAAGGCCGCCGCTATAGGCGCCCCGCTGGACCTGAGGGGGAAGCCGATCCAATACGGCAGCGTAGTCGGGTGAAACTTGCCTGGGACGACCGGTAAACATTCCCTCGAAGGTTGCCAGCGTGACGTCGACGGTGGTGTGTCGCTCAAGCAGCAGAGCGATAAAGTCGTTCACTGGCTTCGACTGCAGATCCAGCCCGGCAGCGTACTGTCCTACGGCGGTGAAGCGTTCCGGGGTGCGGGTGTCTTTGACCTTGTCGCTGAGGAAATTCAAAAAGATGAAATTTATATGCTGGATCTCGTCCGCACCTTCGCGTACAAATTCGGCTGCGGTCATGCCATTGGGGATATGTCCGCTCACGCGCATGCCGCGGTCGTGGGAGACCTTGATCATGCCAGGCACGAATGCCGGGTTGAGAGAGCTGTACATCTTTGTCTGGATGTAACCGAGGTCCGCATACTTATTGACTGCGGCGTTTGCTTCTTCCTGAGTGCTCACATAAATACCGGTCGGCGCCTGCATCGGATCGCGACCGTCGATGAGGCCGGCCTTCCAGACGCGTGGGCCTATGCCTGCTCCGGAATCCCAGTCCTTCTGGAGCTTACTTAAGTCAGTAATGCTATTGCCCATGTCACGCACAGTGGTGACGCCGCTGGCGATATTGAAGACGCCGTCGAGCAGACCAAGATGCACGTGCATGTCAAAGAGTCCCGGAAGGAGCGTCTTGCCTGAGCCGTCGATGCGCAGGGCGTTGGCTGGAATTTCTGCAGTGGCCGATGGCCCAACGGACAAAATGCGTTCGCCGGAGACAAGCACGGTTTGGTCGGTCACGGCTGCGGCATGGACCGAGTCGAACAACCGGACATGCGTGAAGGCTACGGCTTGCGATGGGTGTTGGCTGAGTTCACGAGCCAGGCGTGCATAGCGTTCCCGCTCGGCGTTGTCCTGGATATCGCTGAGTTGCTGATTTGCGTCTTCGTAGCCCTCGCGGATCAAACCCATCCAGGTACTCGGCGAGGCAAAGAAGCGCGACTGATCATCGACCCAGGCAGTTGAAGGTGTGAAGCCAATGCCGATAATGCCGTACTCGGTAACGTGAAGGGTATGGCCGGGCTTGCCGACTATGGCCTCGGCCAAGCGCTCAAGGTGCGCGGTCCCCGGAAGGCAGGAGGGGAAGACCGGTCGAACCCGCGGCTTGCAGTGCCCGAATCAGCAGGCTGGTTTCCGCAGCCGGCCCGTTGTTGCTGAGGAAGAAGCCGCCCGAAGTGGAGGAGCCCTCTTCCGAAGTGCTCTTCCAGTGCGCGCCGCCGCCTTCGGATGCAAAGTGTTCGTCGACAGGGGACTTGAGGTAATCGACACCCGTGATATCGGTGCGCGCCGGTCGACCGTCGGCCGCGATCTGATAATGTGCCTCGATCTTCGGTCCGCGCCCGCGATCATTGAACTCATAGGTGCTGTCCAACCTCGTCGCGCCAACGTACGTGTCGATTTCAGTTCCGCTGCTCTCACCGTTTTTGACGAAAACGTAACGGAGTGTCTGGGTGGCTGACTGAGGAAGGGCCAACGGGCCGGCGCAGGAGATACCGAGAATACAGGCGAACAGGGTGATTTGCTTAGGCATTGCCCAACATGGTCCCATGCGTTGCGCGTTTTGGCCAGAGTTTTCGACAAACTATTCCAGGTCTTGTTGGGCGGTGGTATAGATGGTTGCCGAATACCAAGCCAAAACCGTTTGACTTCTGAAAAGGAGGTGCGCAGGAATGGGTGGCTGGGAGGCGAACTTTCCATGCAATGCGCGTATACTCGCGAACAAGTTGGTGTCCCCTCGTTCGCCGTCGAGGGCGATCGGCGGCGGGCGGAACCATTCACGCGCGACCAAAGCAAACGATTGGAGACAATCCCATGCTTTTTGGACATAAATCCCCCATCAAGAATCACCTTTCCGCGAAACATCCAACCCATACCCACCATGTGGTGGTGAAGACTGCCCAGGAGCGCCCCGACGACAGCGACCGGGAGATGGAGAGCTCGTCTTCTGAGAGAAATCCGAAGGAGCGTGAGGAGATGCGGGAGCCGACGCCGATCCGGCAGTAGGCCCTGCTTCCGAATGGAGCGTTGTGGATTCCCACCCATCCCGCGGTGAGGCTGCGGGATGGATGGGGCACAGCTGGACCTTCAAACGATCGGTTCGCTCGACACCCGGCAGCCCCGAACCGCAATGGAGGGTTAGTGCTTTCCCCACCCAAAACGACAGAAGGTGTCGTTTTGAATGGGGCACCCTCATCTCGCTGCCAGAAGGCACGACCGCAGGGCTTCCGTCGCTGTGCTCCTGAGGAGGACGGCGGAGGGTTGCCGGCATAGAAAAACCTTTTCAACGGCTCGGGGGCGGGCGTAGGGTGGACGTGTCTCGATACGACGCTGAAAGGTCTACTATGAACGTTGCGCGTTTGCGTTTGTTCCCACTCTGCCTGCTCACGATGCTTCCCTTGCCTGCCCCGATTCTGAAAGCTCAACAGCCACCCCTTGTGGACCGCCGAGCGTTCTTCGGCGAAGTACAGATTGCGGGCGCGCAGATTTCCCCTGACGGTAAGCAGCTCACCTTTCTGAAGCCGTACAAGGGCGTGCGAAACATCTGGGTGAAGAAGGCCGAATGAGCCGTTCAGCGCGGCGCGGCCCATCAGCGCAGACAGCAAGCGGCCCATCAGCCGGCTACTTCTGGTCGCGCGACTCCAAGTATGTGATGTATGTGCAGGACAACGGCGGCGATGAGAACTTCAATATCTACGGCATCGACCCGACGGCACCGGCCGATCCGGCGACCGGCGTCCCGCCTACGCGTGCACTCACGGATCTGAAGGGCGTGCGGGTGATGCTGTACGCGGTGCCGCGGTCGAAGCCGGACATTCTCTACATTGGCCTGAATGATCGCGACCCGCGGTACCATGACCTGTACGAGTTGCACATCTCGACGGGCCAGAAGACGTCTGGTAAAGAAGAACACCGAAGAGATCTCCGGCTGGATCTTTGACAACGCGGGCGAACTGCGTCTGGCCACGAAGACACTGGCAAACGGAGACACGCAGATTCTGCGCGTGGATGCGAATGGGTTCACGCCGATCTACAGCTGCTCGGTTCTGGAGTCTTGCGGGCCGACTGGCTTCGATGCCGAGAACAAGCATGTCTATCTCGAGACCAACAAGGGCGACCTGGACCTCGCGGAACTGGAGACGATCGATGTGCAGTCCGGTGCGACGACGAAGGTGGAAAGCGATCCGGAGAAGAAGGTCGACTTTGGCGGGCTGGTGCAGTCGGACGTAGATCATCGCATCCTGTACACCTCGTATAACGACGATCGAGAACGGCGGTACTTCCGCGATAAGGAATTCGAAAACGACTTCAAGTTTCTGGAGTCGAAGCTGCCGGGGATGGAGGTGTCGCTGGGATCTTCTTCAGCGGATGAGAATGTGTGGATTGTGAATGCGATGCAGCGACGTGGAGCCGGGCCAGACATCCCTGTGGAACCGCAAAGCGAAGACGCTGGACCTGCAGTACAAGGTGCGTGAGGATTTGCCGCGCGAGGCGTTGTCGCCGCGGCAGCCGTATCACTTCAAGTCGTCGGATGGGTTGGAGATTCCGGCGTATCTGACGATTCCGAAGGGGCTGGAAGCGAAGGGCCTGCCGATGGTGATGTTGCCGCATGGCGGACCGTGGGGTCGCGATGTTTTTGGCTATGACGGGTTCGCGCAGTTTCTGGCGAACCGTGGCTATGTGGTGCTGCAGCCGAATTTCCGCGCGTCCACCGGGTACGGGAAAAAGTTTTTGAACGCGGGCAACGGCCAATGGGGACGGCTGATGCAGGACGACCTGACCTGGGGGGTGAAGTCGCTGATCGCGCAGGGCACGGTGGATGCGAAACGGGTGGGGATCTTCGGCATTTCGTATGGAGGCTATGCGACGCTGGCAGGCGTGACGTTTACTCCGGACCTGTATGCGGCGGCGGTGGCGTATTCGGCGCCGGCAAACCTGGTGACGCTGCTGGGGACGATTCCACCGTATTGGGAGGCGGGGCGCAGGCAGCTCTACGCGCGCATGGCGGACCCGGGAACGGCGGACGGCAAGGCGCTGCTGGCGTCGGAAAGCCCGGTGAATGCAGCGAACAAGATCAAGACACCGCTGATGGTGGTGCAGGGGCAGAACGACCCGCGCGTGAAGCCGGCGGAGGCGCAGCAGATTGTGATCGCGGTGCGCGACAGCGGCAAGCCTGTGGAGTATCTGCTGGCTCCGGATGAAGGACATGGATTCCGCCGACCGATCAACACGCTGGCGCAGGTGACGGCGATGGAGGAGTTCTTTGGGAAGTATCTGGGCGGGCGCGTGGAGCAGGATGTTCCGGAGGATATTGCGGCGCAGCTAAAGCTGCTGCGGCAGGATGTGTCGACGGTGAAGGTGGAGCCTGCGGCGGCCGGAAAGTAGCAAATAACTCCTGCCGGCGAGCCCGGCGGAAACCACTCAATGGTTAAAGGGTGCTTCCTGAACCCAGTGGAAGCCGCGGCTTAGCAGAACGAAACTGTTCAGGTCCACAGCGTGCAGTTGCATCTGGACCTTGTGTCCGTTGAGCGTGCCGTCGAGATCGAGGCGATCTGGTGCGGGGCGCACGAAGCTGAAGGTCGCGTTTGCCTTGGGATCGGTCTGTCCATTGAGAACAATCGTGCTCTTCGTCGAGTCGATCTGGGCATGAAACCACTCCCTCTTGTCGTTCATGCGGAGAAATAGCGCTTGATCGGCTTCCTGAAATAGAAGGCGGCGCGGCCGGTTCGTATCGGAAACGAGCGCAGGAACAGCTACGCCATCAACGGTGTATTGCTCGGCATCCCAGATGCCGTAAAGCGGCGAGTCTCCGGTTGCGTGGATCAGTTTCCAGATCTTGCGCGCGGAGTCTGCGGTGATGCCTACCAACCAAAGCGCGATCAGCACTTGAGCGAATGCGGCGATGCGTTGAGCGCGTCGACCTTGAAAAAGGCGCGGCCGCATGGAGGGTGCGACGGATTGGCCGGAGAAGAAGCGAATGATCCGTTCAAATTCGGGAGCGAGAATCAGCAGTGAGAGAACGACAAGGTGCAAGGAAAGCAGCTTGACGGGCACGTCGAAGGTCATGTTCAGCGTAAAAACGAACATCATGTCGATGAGAGCCACGAGCGCGCCGAGCATTCGTGTGCGCGGAATGAGCAACAGAAGGCCCCCGAGCGCTTCAGCAGAACCGCAAACAATCTCATATGCGGGCGAACTGCCCACAGACGACCAGAGCACACCCATGGGGGACATGTTGCCGAAGGGTTCGAGCAGCGTGAGCAGTCTGGGGCGCGGCATCTGCATGGGGAGCATCTTCGCGAAACCATAGGAGAGCATTTGCCCGGCGAGACAGATGGCGAAGAACAGCCATAGCCACTTCTGCAGGTTGGTGTAGCTGGGGCGGCGCCGATCGAGGACCGACCAGACCATCGTCGCCAGCGTGGAGACGATGAGAAGAAGGACGACGAAGGCCCAGTCCCACATGCGGTCGCCGCTGCCGGTGTCGTTCGGGAGCACGGGCGATGGCGTATGAAAAAGGCGCGTTGCAAGCAAGGAGATGATGGGACGAAACGGGAAGCATGTGGAGAGATCACCGATATCGTCGGTGTAATCGGCCAGGACCAGGGTGACGCCGGGCTGCGCGAGCAGACAGTAGAGCGTGAAGTAGATGGCGACGAAGCGGAAGGCGATTCGCGAAGCCAGACTCCAGGCAGCGGAGGCTTCGCCGGCAGGTGCGGGATCGAGAACGACGGAGGTGGCCACAAGACCCTCCCAGGTTGAAAGAGTTTTGACCGACGACTGCGCGATGGTCGGCGATGCGTGAGATGGATGTTCCCCATCATGAAGCATGCGTCAGGCGGGGCGCAACGAGTTTTTCAGATCATTCGGTGCGGAGTGCCTGCATGGGGTCGATGGACGCGGCGCGGCGCGCGGGGAGGAATGCGGCGATGAGACCGCAGACAAGAAGCAGAGCCGATACCGTTGCTACAGTCACGGGGTCGTGCCGGCTTACGCCGAAGAGGAAGGACTGGAGCAGGCGGGTGGCGATCCAGGCACCGGCGAGGCCGAGTGCCAGGCCGAGGACCACGAGCAGCGAAGCATTTTTTAGGACGAGCAGCAGGACATCGCGGCGCTTTGCGCCCAGCGCCATGCGGATGCCAACTTCGCGGGTGCGACGATTGACGGAGAAGCGCATGAGCCCCGACAGGCCAACCAGCGCCATGATCAACGCGATGGACGCGAATGCGGTAAGCAGAGACGTTTGAAAACGACGGCGGGCTGTGGCGATGGACATGAGGTCGCCCATGGTGAAGAGGTCCGTCGCTGCAAGATTGGGATCGAGCGCTTTGAGTGTGGCCTTGATTTCATTGACGACGGTTGCGGGCGGGAGCGTGGAACGGACCGCGACGGACTCATCGCCGAAATCGTAACTTGTGCTGTAGATCTGCGGCTGGGGATTCTCCTCGAGGCTCACGTGGCGCACGTCTGCGACGACGCCGATAACATTCGACCACTGGACGTGTTTGTCATCGGTGCTGATGCGGCCTCCGAGGGGATTTCGATTGGAGAAATAGGTGGAGGCGAAAGTTTGATTGATGATGACGGGGCGATTCCCGGTGGTGTCCGCATCGGTGAAGTAGCGGCCGGCGATCAAGGGGATCTGCATGGCTTCGAAGTAGTGGGGCGTGACGCCGCGGCCTTCGGTCTGCTGAAAGTCCTGGTTGGGAAATCCTTCGACCCACAGGAAGCCGAGACTTTCCGAGTTGGACAGAGGCAAGTTCGAGACTCCGCCGGCGGCCTGGACGCCGGGCAGGGCCTCGAGCCTGGTCATGAGTTGTTTGTAAAACGCGGTGCGCTGCTCGGGCTTGCTGTAGTGCTGGTCAACGCTGATGTGGAACGTCACGGCGGAGCGGGTGAAGCCGGTGTCGACGGATTCGACGTTGATGTAACTGCGGACCAACAGGCCTGCGCCTGCGAGGAGAACAACGACCATCGCTGTTTGGGCGACGATCAACGCGCTCTGTAAGCGGCTATGACCGGCTACGCTGCCACGCGAGGAACTGGATTTAAGGAACTCGGTGAGCTCGAGGCGAGAAGCGCCGATCGCCGGCATGAGGCCCGCAAGAAGGCTGGTCAGGAGCGATGCTGCGATGGCGACGAGCAGGACGCGCAGATCGAGAGATGCTTCGCTGAGGCGCGGGATATTGCCGGGGTCGAGTTTGGGGAGAAGGCGAAGGAAGAGAGCGGCAAGCGCGATGCCGACCGCACATCCGCCGAGGCCTACGAGCATGGATTCGGTCAGGAGTTGCCGGACCATGCGGCCACGGCCGGCTCCGAGCGCAGCGCGCACGCCGAGTTCGCGCCCACGTTCGGACGCACGCGCGAGCAAGAGATTGGCGACGTTGCCGCACGCGATGAGCAAGACCAAGCCGACCGCAGCGAGTAAGAGGCGCATGAGCGGTCGCACGGGGCCGATGGAGATGGCGGTGAAGCTCTCGACGAGTGCGCCCCATGCGCGGGGCAGGCCGGCATCCTGCGGATCGGGCGGATATTGCTTGTCGAGCCGGGCCATGATGCCGGCCATCTCTGCCTGGGCCTGAGAAGTTGTGACGCCGGGGCGAAGGCGCGCGATGGACACATTGTT
Organism: uncultured Acidobacteriaceae bacterium; assembly: GCA_963846095.1. Classification (GTDB taxonomy): domain Bacteria; phylum Acidobacteriota; class Terriglobia; order Terriglobales; family Acidobacteriaceae; genus Telmatobacter. Next base: position 243,024 of record CAWJUW010000016.1, on the reverse strand, counting down.
TCCAAGCGCGCGGGAGGCTTTCGGCCTTTGCATCGAGCGCAAGAGGAACCCAGAGCTGGGTGGACGGAATGTGGTTGTCGCCGTAAGGTAGGTCGGACTTGAAGGGGTACTCGAAGTGTGGCGGCATGACGCCGATGATCTGATAGTTTGCCCCATCGAGTTCCAGGGTGTGATTGAGAACGTCGCGGCTTGCACCGAACATGGAGAGCCAGAGGGCGTGGCTGATGAGGACGGCCTTCGCGTGGGTCGGTTGCTGTTCTTCCGCGGAAAACGTGCGTCCCAATTCCGGACTCGACTGCAGGGTGGAGAAGAAATCCTCGTCGATACGCGCGCCGCCGATGCGGTGCGTGGTTCCCTGCTCGGCAACGCTGAACTGCGCCTGTTCGAAGTTGCTCATGTTTGCGTAGGAATTGGACTGACGCTTGAGGTCGTAGAAGTCGCCATAGCTGGGACAGATGACTTCGGCAGGAATCTTGAGGCTGGGATTGGGCGAGAAGAGATAGACCAGTTGCCGGGGATCGCCGTACGGCAAGGATCGGATGAGCACGGCGTTCACGAGGCTGAAGATGGCTGTGCAGGCGCCGATGCCGAGGGCCAGTGTGAGTACGGCGGTGAGGGTGAAGGCGGGGCTTTTGCTCAAGGTGCGCAAGCCGTAGCGGAGGTCCTGGAGGGCTTGTTCGATCCACAGGAGGGAGCGCTCATCGCGATGGGCCTGCTTGGCCTGTTCCACTCCGGCCATGGAACGCCGGGCGGCGAGGCGTGCTTCTTCCGGAGACAGGCCGCGGCGCTCGAAGTCGTCGGCGAGCAAAGTGAGATGCGCTGCGACTTCGCGCGCGAGATCCTGTTCGGCGCGCTGGTTCGCGAAGAGGCTGCGGAGTTTGCTCAGGCTTCGTTTCAACCCGGCCATGGTTACGGTTCCTCGGCGAGCAGCTTCTCGACGACGTTGGACATTTGACGCCAGCGGTCGGTTTCCTGGTTGAGCGCCTTCAGGCCGGCCCTGGTGATGGTGTAGAACTTGGCTTCGCGGTTGTTTTCGGTCGTGCCCCAGGAGCCGCGTGTCCAGCCATGCTGCTCGATGCGGACGAGGGCGGGATAGATGGTGCCCTGGTTGAGATTGAGGGTTTCGTCGGAGACCTGCTGAAGTCGAGTGGCAATGCCATAGGCGTGCTGCGGGCCCATGGTGGCGAGGGTGCGCAGGATCATGAGGTCGAGGGTGCCTTGCAGGATCGGAATGGGTGTCTTCTTCACTTGGGATTCAAGTGAACAGATTTTGCACTTGGATGTCAAGTGGAAGTGGTCGGGCTCCGCCGGCTTCCTCGCGCGGGTATGAGTTCGTCGCATCCGACTGTGCAATGCGCCGCCCACTCATCGCGATGGGGCCGCGATGAATGGGGCACAGCAATCTGTTCCTTCAATCCGGGTGGTTCTGAAGCAACGCATGTTCTCTGCTTTAAAGCTCGCGGAGGAATTCGGTGCGGTACTTGGGGGCCAGCGACATCGCCTTCTTGATGAGTTCTTTCTGTTGCTTCTCGTCGAGCTTCGGGGGAGGCTCAGTCCGCGAAGAAACGCGGACAGCTACTTCTTCAAAGAACTTCTCCTGGCCAGAGGGCGCGCAGATGCAGAGCATGCGGGCGGGTTTCGACGAAGCGTTGCGGAATTGGTGTGGCGCGTTCGCTGGGATGTTGATGGTCTCGCCTGCGCGGACAGTCGATTTCTCACCGCGGAAGTTTGCTTCAAGTTCGCCATCGAGAACGATGAAGGTCTCTTCAAAGTCGTGGCGATGCGGAGCGGGGCCCCCGCCGGGCGGAACATGCATGTCGATGACGCAGAAGCGGCCGTTGGTGTCTTCTCCGCGCACAGTGATCGTGTAGGTGTCGCCGGCGATGCCGAGGTGATGCAGATCGGGCGCTTCGACATTGGTGTGCGTGAGGGTGCGGTTGGGATTATCGGGAGGAAGTGGGGAGTATTGCGGATCAGGCATAGGAGGATCCTTTCTGGATTTGAATTGGATGCGGTGGATTCCGCGGGCGTTGAGAGCAACCGCAGCTCCTTCGACTCGCCATCTTTCAGACGGAAGAACGTCCGGGGCGCCGTTCGCCGAGGAGGACAGGGTCAATCCATAGGAATGAAATCAGAAGGAGTGAGATCGGGCGTGCTTGCTTCCTCGGGTGCTGGGCCGGAAGCGAGTTGGCTCTGGGTCAGGAGCCTAGCGGCGGTGGTAGCCAGGAGGTTGTGGCCGCGGGTGGTGGGGTGCAGGTTGTCCCAGAAGAGCCAGGTGTCGGGATCGACGCGCGCGTCCTGGGCGCTTGCTTTCACGTTCTTGAGCGCGTACCTGGAGGGAGCGGCGACTACCTGCTTGAAGAGCGTGAAGACATCGATTTCGACGAGGTTCAGATGCTTCTTTGCGTTCTGGTCGCGGATGACGGAGATGGTCCCGGCGAGAGTCTGGTTGAAGAGTTCGGCGGCCTTGGTGGCGGCGGCGGACGCGGATGGGGATTGATTGAGGCGCGGCGTCAGGCCGAGTGGCGGAAGGTTGAGGATGAGGAACTGGGTCGCCCCGGCATCGACGAGATGCTGGATGTTCAGTCCCTGATTGAGGCCGGCGTCGATGACGTCGCCTTTTGCGGTGGAGGTGAGCAGGTCGTTGGCGCCGCCCCAGAGGACGAAGAGAGTTTTGCCGGTGATCCTGGGGTGGGTGGCGAGATACGCGGCGATCTGGGCGCCGATGTTCTTGATCCTGACGGAGAACTCGTTGGAGGGGCCAAAGTTGGCTACGGTTGTGCCGTTTCCCGTGAAAGCGAAGCCGTAGGCGTAGTTGGTTCCACCGTCGAGAGAGTCTTTGATTCTGGGTCTGGAGGGAAAGGTGGCGGCGAGTTGCTCGATCCACACGCCGTGGTATTTCTCTGCGGCGGGCGTGGTGTCGGCGCCGTCGGTGAAGCGGCCATTGGTGTAGTTGGCGATCGGGCCGGGGATGCGGACACCGTACTTGGCCTGGGTGAGGTCGGCGAAGTTGCCGGTGTCGGAGAGCGAGTCGCCGAAGACGACGATGGAGGTGTAGTCGGGGGCGAGGCCTGGATTCTGTGCGCCGGCGAAAACAGTGGCAAGAGGAAGCAGAAGTACGGCAAAGAAAGTAAACGTTTTGCTGCGGAGTGGACGCGCCATGATGGAACTCCCGATGCGGCTGGAGATGAGGGCTATTGCCGTAAGCCTGTAGCGTGGACCCATCCTACCTGAATTCTGGCGGCAGGAGCTGCTTGCTTCTATGATCGATTGGAGAGATTTACGCGGGGCGGCGCGCAGAAATCGAGACTTTTGGCTGGCCCTCGACGGACAGGATGTAAGGGTCCGTGCTTTCCCACCCATTCCGCGATGAAACTGCGAAATGGATGGGGCACCACAGGGTAGGTGGATGGAAGGCGGGTTGGGGTCCGTGCTTTCCCGCCCTAGCGGAGCTAGGACGGGGCACCCGGCTGAGGGGTGGGACGGGCAGGATGTAAGGGTCTGTGCTTTCCCACCCATTTCGCGATGGAACTGCGAAATGGATGGGGCACCCGGCGACTAACGGGGAGAAAGGAACGGGATTGACGGAAGAAACGAAGCCCAGGATTGGGGTCCTGGCGATTCAAGGAGACTATGCGGCGCATGCGGAGGCGTTGAAGGATGCCGGCGCGGAGCCGGTGGAGGTGCGCAATCCGGAAGAGCTGGAGGGGCTGGATGGGCTGATTCTGCCCGGGGGCGAATCGACGACGGTCTTGCGGTTTCTGGAGAAGCGGGGGTTCTTTGATGCTCTCAAGGACTTTGGCGGCCGGAAGCCGGTGTTCGGAACGTGCGCCGGGGCGATTTTGCTGGCGCGCGAGGTCTTGCACCCGGCGCAGTCCTCTCTGGGGCTTCTGGATGCAACGGTGGAACGGAATGCGTATGGGCGGCAGATCGACTCGAGCATTCTGACAGCGGAGACTTCCCTGCCGGGCGGGCCGCTGGAGATGGTCTTCATTCGGGCGCCGCGGCTGAGCGAGGTTGGGCCGGAGGTTGAGGTGCTGGCGCGGCGGGACGAGTTTCCGGTGCTGGTGCGGCAGGGGAAGATCCTGGCGGCTACGTTTCATCCGGAGCTTTCGGAGGACCGGCGGGTGCATGCGCTGTTTGTGAAGCTGGTGAAAGAGGCGAAGGCTGGGATGAGGGTTCGTGCTTTCCCAGGTCTCAGAAGCGAGACCTGGCGCACCCGGCTTTTTGTGACGCTGATGAACGAGGCAAAGACCTACTAAGGGTTCGTGCTTTCCCACCCTAACGACAAAGCGCGTCGTTAGGATGGGGCACCCGACATCCGGTTCAGGAGTAGGAACGACCGGATACCAGGGTCTGTGCTTTCCCACCCATTCCGCGATGGAACTGCGAAATGGATGGGGCACCCTGCTGGGGTCGATCAGTCAGGAGAAACGAAGCGATTCCCTGCTTTCCCCGGTCCTCAAATGCTTGGGACCGGGGGGACCCGGCGGTGGGGATGACGGATTCGGTGGTACGGAGCTACCGCATATTGGGATGAAATCCTGCGGGTGAACAACTAGTTTGGCGGCGCCGTCGAAAAATGATCAACCTGTTCGAATGTGCATGCGTCCAAGCTGGAGTGAGTGTAATCTCATGCTCACGAGGCCTGCATGCCCTCCATTTTCACCCCTGCTCCCCCAGAAACAGAACGAAGAGAACCAGGAATCGGCGGGAAACCGCCGCTCGACCGACGCCCGACAGGCGGTGGCGGAGGCGGGGATGACGAGTGGAAAAATGAACGCCGTGGCCCACGGGAACTGCTGAACAAGGTCCGCTTCTTTGTGCTTTCGGCCCTTGCGGCAGACATGCTGTTCTTTGCCGTGCTGGTGCTGTTCTTTTTTGCACGGCAAACGGGGATGCGGATGGATCCCCGTACCCACGAACTGATCGGCGACTGGCGTCCGGTGCTGATGCCGCCGATTCTCTTCCTGAATACCGCTTTCCTGATTCTGAGCAGCCTGACGATGGAGCGGGCACGGCGGAATATCTTCCGCGAGATCGACGTGTCTGGAGGAGTGGCTGGGACTGGGACGCCCCGCGCTGCGCAGGACGCTGCCCTGGGTCGGCGCGACGCTGGTGTTGGGACTGCTGTTTCTGGGCGGACAGGCGATCGCATGGCGGCAATTGACGGCGCAGGGATTTGCCTTTGACCGCTGGTCGACACCGGCGAGCTACTTCTTCTACGTGATGACGGGGCTGCATGCGGCGCACCTGATTCTGGGTGTGGCGGCGCTGGTCCTGTGCTTGTCGGGCTGGGGTGGTTTCGTAAGGTGGAGTACCGGCAGATTGCCGTGGACTCGACCGCGTGGTTCTGGCACACCATGGGCGGAGCGTGGCTGGTGCTGCTGACGGTGCTGGCGCTGGGGCAGTGAGCGGTGGGTGCAGGCCGGCCAGTCAGCGCGTTGTGATCGCGTTCAAACGCAAATTTAAAGAGAGACGCGCGAGTTGGCGCGCTTCGTCGCAGAGTCGGGGCGGGGTTAGTGGGTGGTGTGCAGGTGGAGCAGAGAGCGCAGACGCTCGCTCAATGTGGGGATCTTCGGGGCAGGATTGGTAGATCTGGCGGTTTGCGCGCATCAGGAGTTGGATCGCTTCGAGCTGGGCGTTGCGGGGCATGAAGTCCTGATGCTGCTGAAACGAATTCGTCGGCCAGATATTCGATGGCGTGGCCGAGTTTCTCGAGGGCATGCCCGGCTTCGGGAGTGATGCGGCGGCGGCGTGTGATGTTGCCGCAGTGGCCGACTCGGGAAGCGAATCGTGGAAACTTGCAGTCCAGGAAGAAGCCATCGCTCGTGTCCCTCTCGCGCTTTTCTTCGGCCTTGTTCCGGGTGCCGATCGAGATGACCCCGGGTACTGGGCCGCCGAGTGACTCCCGGCTAGTATGCTCGCGCTCCTTGCACCTGCGAAGGTGATAAAGCTCACACCTTGTTGGAAATCGCAGTTGATATAAGAATGCCAGCGTAGTCCAATTCTTCGAGCGCTGCGGGCCGAGTTCCCACTGCCTCGCGATTTAACTCACCCATTAGGGATTTGACGCATCCGATTTGCCAGGTCACACGGATCTTTAAAATTTTTCGTCGGCCTCATCCGGAGTTGCAACAGTCACAAAGTTGTGGGATGCGGAGGCAGGCGGCAACGTTTCCTGAGAGGAGCGAATCGCATACGACGGAAAATGCCGCGGAATGCAGTGAAACGTTGATTTTTTTGTGGTTTTTCAGCGGTTGAACGTCTAGACGAATCATGGCCCTTCGCCTTGACGGGATGAGGCTGAAAACCTAAGCTCAAACCAGCGTCCGGTTCGAATAAGGCAGTCCGGATGCGATACTTGAGATGAGTCAAGAGTGAACCCAAGATGACGCCTTATTTCTGGCAATATCTGCCGCTTTTGCTACAGATTCTGGCCGTGATTGCGCTCGGCGCGGGCATGGTGATGGCTTCGTATTTTGTGGGACGGCACCGCAACACGACCACGAAGCTGGCGGCCTATGAGTGCGGGATTGTGGCTACGGGCGACGCGCGCGGGCGGTTCAGCGTGCGGTTTTACCTGGTGGCGGTGCTGTTCATCCTGTTCGACGTGGAAGCGGTGTTCATGATGCCGTGGGCGGTGATCTATCGCAAGCTTTACGGGATCACGGGGAGCAGGCTGTTCGGATTCTGGGAGATGTTGGTTTACCTGGGATTTGTGGCGGTTGGGCTCTACTACATTGTGCGCAAGGGCGTCCTGAACTGGAGCCAGGATAAGGCGGACCTCTGACTATGGACGCAACGGCGACACTGGCAGACAAGGCGGCTGTGCTCGCAGCGCTCGGAGATCACCCTGCGGTAAAAGCCATTGTTGGTTGGAATGAGCAGGCGCTCACTGACGCCAAGTTTGCCTTTGGAGAGCTGACGCTGACGGTTGCACCGGAGACGATTCGCGAAGCGGTCGCGACACTGAAGGCCGTTGGATACAACGCATTCGATGACCTGACGGCGGTGGACTGGTTCCCTGCCTCGCCGCGGTTTCAATTGAGCTATCACCTGCTGTCGCACGGGCTGAAAGAGCGGATTCGTGTGCGGGTGCTGCTGGATGAAGAGAATCCGGCGGTGGAGTCGATTACGCCGGTTTGGGCGGGTGCGGACTACTACGAACGCGAGGTCTTCGACCTGTTTGGGATTCGGTTCGAGGAGCATCCGAACCTGCGGCGCATCATGATGCCTGACGACTGGAAAGGCTATCCGCTGCGCAAGGACTACCCGGTGGAGGGCTACCGCTGATGGCAGGCATGTCGACCGTTCCCGTCCTCGAGGTAGCGCAGGGCGCAAAAGACCAGCACATGATCATCAACATGGGCCCGCAGCATCCGGCGACCCATGGCGTGCTGCGGCTGGTGGTGGAGATCGATGGCGAGATCATTGTGCGGGTGTATCCGGAGATCGGATACCTGCACACGGGCATTGAGAAGACCTGCGAGGCGAAGTTTTATCACCAGGTTGTGCCGCTGACCGATCGCATCAACTATCTCGACCCGCTGGCGAACAATCTTTGTTACGCGCTGACCGTGGAGAAGCTGCTGTCGCTGGAGATTCCGCCGAAGGCGCAGTGGATGCGGGTGCTGCTGGCGGAGTTGAGCCGGTTGAACTCGCACCTGATCTGGCTGGGCACGCACGCCATGGACATTGGCGCGCTGACGGTGTTTCTGTACTGCTTCCGCGAGCGCGAAGAGATTTTGCGGCTGTTTGAAGCAGTGGCCGGGCAGCGGATGATGACCAGCTATATCCGCATTGGCGGATTGGCGATGGAGCCGCCGCTCGATTTTCTGGATCGCGTGCAGGCGTTTCATCAAGACGATGCCGGAGAAGATCGACGAGTATTCGAATCTGCTGACGGGAAATCCGATCTTCCGCAACCGGCTTAAGGGTGTGGGCATCCTCTCGGCAGAGGATGCGATTGCGCTGGGCGTGACCGGGCCGCCGCTGCGCGCTTCGGGCGTGGACATCGATCTGCGGCGCGACATGCCGTATTCGAGCTACGAGAAGTTTCAGTTCAAGGTGCCGGTCTCGCAACGATTGCGATTGCTGGGCGCGGTATGAAGTGCGGCTGATCGAGATGCGCGAGAGCGTGAAGATTATTCAGCAGGCGCTGGATGGCATGCCCGAGGGCGCGGTGAAGGCGGATGCGCCGAAGATTGTGCTGCCGGATCGGGAGAAGATGAAGACGCAGATGGAAGCGTTGATTCATCACTTCAAGATTGTTACGGAAGGGTTCGCAGTGCCGGCGGGCGAGGTGTACCAGGGCATTGAATGCGGGCACGGTCAGATGGGCTACTACATCGTTTCCGATGGGACGGCGAAGCCGTATCGCGTACACATGCGGTATCCGTCGTTCCCGATGCTGCAGTCGCTGGAAGTGATGGCGAAGGGGCGCATGCTGGCGGATCTGGTGGCGATTATCGGGTCGATTGATATTGTGCTGGGAGAGATCGACCGGTAGTAACTAGTGGTTAGTGATTAGTGGTTAGTGGTCAGAGAATAGAGATCAGAGAACAGAGATCGAGGACGATGGGGGAAGCAACGGCTAAAGACTCGATCGGAAATCCTGATCAGGTGTATGTGGAGTTTTGGGTTTCGCTGGCTTCTCTGTTGCGCAGTTACACCGCGGCGCATGGGTTGAATGGGAACCGGCAGGCTACGGTGGAGTTGGGCGAGGAACGGATTACTGGTTCGGCACGGCGAGGACTGGCTGGATTTGCAACGGAACGGCGCAGAGGTCCGGTGGCAACGTGAAGATGGGCGCAGTGGAGCGCTGGAGTTGACGGAGCACGGACGGTTGAGATTGGTGGATCCCAAGTCGCCAGATGCGAGGGACCTGGGGCACCCAGGGATTGTGGCAGGAGCGGATGAGGAAGAGATGGATATGGCAGCGGAACGATGGGCGCGGGAGCTGATGCGATGAACTCGGAGACCATGTCGCATTTTCTCGCCGAAACTGGCTGCGCGCTTCGATGCGCTGGTGGAGAAGTATCCGGTGCGGCGCTCGGCGCTGGTGCCGATGCTGCTCTACGCGCAGGACGAGATTGGTTATCTGTCGGATGCCGTGATTGCGGAAGTGGCGGAGCGGATCGGCATCACCGAGCTCGATGTGCGCAACGTGGCGACGTATTACTCGATGCTGCGCTTCAAGCCGGCGGGCAAGTACAACGTGCAGGTGTGCACGAATATCAGCTGCATGCTGCGCGGGGCGTATGAGCTTTACGAGAAGTTTCAGGACGAACTGGGCATTGGGCACAAGGGCGTGACGGCGGACGGGATGTTCTCGCTCGAAGAAGTCGAGTGCATTGGGGCCTGTTGCTGGGCGCCGGCCATTCAGGTGAACTACGACTTTCACGACGATCTGACGCCGGAGCAAGTGCCGGGAATTCTGCAGACGCTATCGCGGCGCATCGCGCGGCAGAGGGGAACGGCAAGCATGCCTAGGCTGGTTTCGCATCCCGATGAAGTGAAGGTAGTGAGCAAGCGCTTCGGCATGGGCGCGGCGCAGATCGATCGGTACATTGAGCTCGGCGGCTACGAGGCGGCGAAGAAATGCCTGGCGCAGGGGCCGGAGTGGATCATCGAAGAGATGAAGGCTTCGAGCCTGCGCGGTCGCGGCGGCGCGGGATTTCCGACAGGCATGAAGTGGTCGTTTGTGCCGAAGCAGTCGGCGAAGCCGAAGTATGTGCTGGTGAATGGCGACGAGAGCGAGCCGGGAACCTGCAAAGACCACCTGATCTTTCTGCACGATCCGCATGCGGTGATTGAAGGCACGATCATCGCGGGACTGGCGATTGGCGCGAAGGTTGGGTTCATCTATCTGCGCGGCGAGTATCGGTACCTGCTCGAGATCATGGAGAAGGCCGTTGCGGATGCGTATGCGAAGGGCTTTCTGGGCAAGAACATCTTTGGATCGGAGACGGAGTTTCAGGTCATCACGCAGAGCGGCGCGGGCGCGTACGAAGTAGGCGAAGAGTCGGCGCTGATGGAGTCGCTCGAAGGCAAGCGCGGCGTTCCGCGCATCAAGCCTCCCTTCCCTGCTGTGGTGGGCTTATACGGCGGACCGACGGTGATCAACAACGCGGAGACGATTGCGACGGTGCCGCATGTGATCACGATGGGCGGAGCGGCGTTTGCGGCGATTGGGTCGCCGCGCAATGGCGGGACGCGGCTGTTCGGCATCAGCGGGCACGTGAACAAGCCGGGCGTGTATGAGCTGCCGATGGGCTACAACCTGAAGAAGATGATCTACGAGGTGGGCGGCGGCATTCGCGGAGGGCGGTCGCTGAAGGCCGTGGTGCCGGGCGGGAGTTCGACGCCGGTGCTGCTGCCGGAAGAGATCGAGAACCTTGGCATGGACTTCGACCAGGTGGGCAAGGCTGGGTCGATGCTGGGCTCGGGCGGCGTGGTGGTGATCGACGACCAGACGTGCATTGTGGAGTTTGCGCTGCGCACGATCAGTTTTTATCAGCACGAGAGCTGCGGGTGGTGCATCCCCTGCCGTGAAGGAACGGACTGGCTGAAGAAGTCGCTGACGCGGTTTCATGCGGGGTTCGGCGAAGCGAAAGACATCGACAACATTCAGTATCTGGCCGAGAACATGATGGGGCGCACGTTCTGCCCGCTCGGCGATGCAGCGGCGATGCCGACGCTGGGATTTGTGAAGAAGTTTCGCAAGGAGTTTGAAGACCATTTGCATGGGAAGCCGTGCCCCTATGCGAAGCATGTGGAGTTGGCGGTGGTGTAGATCCCGCGAAGCTTCCTTGTTTGTTTCATTTGTCTGTTTTGATGTAAGGCTTCTCTCCCGATCGACGTTGCAGTGGGGTGGGACTTGAAACCGCAAGAATTGGTCCGCGTATTGGAGGCGGATGGGTGGTTCAGCACAGGTCAGACTGGAAGCCATCGACATTTCCGGCATCCAACGAAGCCCGGACTGCTGATTGTTCCGATGCATGCTGGAAAGGAAATCGGGAAGGGATTGCTTCACAGTATTCTGAAGAAGGCAGGGCTCAAATGACACGGGAATATCTGGTGGTTTACGAACGCGGCGCAAGTAACTGGAGCGCGTTTTCTCCGGACGTACCCGGTTGCGGTTCCCTTGGAGATGAACTGGAAGATACGCGGTCGAGCATGCGAGAGGCCATAGAGGTCTACCTGGCAGAAAGCGCCAAGGCGGGCGAGCCCATTCCGGAAGCGACGGCGACCAAAGTCGACTTCAACGAATTCGATCCGGGCCATGAAACCAAGCAGTACTTTGTCGAGTGGCTTTCCGTGACTCTTCCACACTCACATTCATTCGATAGAACCACTCGGGCCGCCTAAGGAAATTAATGCCAGACGTAACATTCACAGTCGATGGGAAGAAGCTGACGGCTCCTGCGGGGACGCTGCTGATTGAGGCTTGCCGCAAGGCGGGCATCGAGATTCCGGCGTTTTGTTATTACCCCGGGTTGAGCCTGCAGGCCGCGTGCCGCATGTGCGTGGTGCGCCAGGAGAAAGTGCCGAAGCTGCAGACGGCCTGCACGACGACAGTGGCCGAGGGCCAGGTCTTCATCACCGAGTCGGCGGAGATTACGCAGGCGCGCAAAGCGACGATCGAGTTGTTGCTTGGAAATCATCCACTCGACTGCCCGGTGTGCGATGCGGGCGGCGAGTGCGAACTGCAGGACATGACCTTCAAGTACGGCGCGGGCGAGAGCCTCTACGCGGAGGCTAAGGCGCATCGCGATGAACAGCAGTGGTCGCCTGCGGTGTACTACGACCGGCCGCGCTGCATCTTGTGCTATCGCTGCGTCCGCATGTGCGGCGAAGGCATGGATGTGTGGGCGCTGGGCGTGCAGAATCGCGGCGTTAGCTCAGTGATCGCGCCCAACGACTGGCGCTGGATGGAAAGTCGGGCGCCTCGATTGCGAGCAGTGCGGCATGTGCATCGATGTGTGCCCGGTGGGCGCGTTGACCAGCGGCAGCTATCGCTACAAGACGCGGCCGTGGGAGATGAAGCACGTTTCGACCGTCTGCACGCATTGCGGCGATGGCTGCAAGGTAACGCTGGGTGTGCGCCAGGTGGATGACGGTTCGGAGATTGTGCGCGCGGATAACCGCGACAAGAGCGGCATCAATAACGATTTTCTGTGCGCCAAGGGCCGGTTTGGTTTCGACTTTGTGGAGAGCGCTGAGCGGCTGACCAAGCCGCTGGTGCGCAATGCCGCGGGCAAACTTGAACCGGCAACGTGGGAGCATGCGCTGCGCGTGGCGGGTGCGAAGCTCAAGGAAATGCGCGACGCGCGCGGCGGCGCGGCCATTGGCGTGATCGGGTCGAACCGCACGACCAACGAAGAGAATTATCTGCTGCAGAAGTTTGCGCGGACGGTTCTCAATACCAACAACATCGATCACGAGCGGACGACGGATTACGCGGCGTTTGCGCGGGCGATGGCGGGGCACAAGGACAAGACGGTCACGCTGCGCGAGATTGGCAACGCTCCGGCGATTCTGCTGATTGGCGGCGATCCGACGGAAGAGCATCCGCTGCTGGCGTGGCAACTGCGCACCAATGTGCGGCTGAACAAGGCTCGCCTTTACATCGCCAATTCGAAAACCATCAAGCTGGAGCGGCAGGCGCGCGCGGTGCAGGGACTGCCGCCGAATGGCTACAAGGACCTGACGACGATTCTCGATCACAACGATACGGACTTCGCCAAGGCTGTGATGGCGGAAGAATCGCTGGTGATCCTCTTTGGGCAGGAGTTCCGCGGCGCGGCTCTGGAAGCGCTTGGTGGCCTGGGGACTGGCGCGCGGCAATGTTCGGTTCGCTTATCTCGGTGATCATGCGAATTCGCGCGGCGCGGCGGATATGGGGCTCTTCCCTGACCTGCTTCCCGGATATGTGCCGGTGAGCGAGCCCGGAGCATTCAGCTGAGTATGCGGGCTTGCCGCAGGCCGCGGGCAAGAGTTACGCGGAGATGCTGGCTGCGGCGCCGGAACTGGGTTGCACTTCTGGTTGTCGGCGCGAATCCGGTGGGCGCGGGACATGTTGATGCGCGGCGCTTTGAAGAATTCGTTTGTGATTGCGCTGGATATTTTCCTGACGGAGACGGCGGCGCAGGCGGATGTTGTGTTGCCGGCAACGAGTTTGTACGAGAAGGCCGGCACGGTCACGAACACGTACGGGGATGTGCAACTGGTGCGGAAAGCCGCGGATCATGCGGGCGTGAAGCCGGACTTCGAAATTCTGGTGCGGCTAGCGGGAAGCATGGGCGTGGATGTGAAGACGCTGGTGCCTTTCGGCAAGGGCGGCGTGACGGCGGATCTTGGGCAGTCGCGCGGGGCACAGTCGGGCGAGGCGGATCGGCACGCGGTATGGCTCGCGTCGAATGGCCTGGAGGCGAAGATGAGCCCGTTCGATCCGCTGGCGGTGCTGGATGAGATTGAACGGCTGGTGCCTTCAGTATGCGCTGGACCGGATGAATTTGTTTGGCGGAAATGATGTGAAGACAGAGTTGGGGTTTGTGCCGGTGTCGGCAGTTGCGCCGGCTGAGCGGAACGATCACGCCGTCGCATGACTCGTTGTTTACTTCAGGAAGTTTGGGGCGGTACAGCAAGGGATTGCGGGAGTTGGAAGAGCATCAGGCTGCGGAAATGGCGGGAGCGGCGGCGGATTGAGTGGGGCTGAGGTGAGAAAGACAAATGCAGGTCCTTCGACTCACCACCCCCAAGCTGAAATACGCTTGGGGCCCCTTTCGCTCAGGATGACAACCCTCATAAATGGGATGACCGCCATCGAAATTGGATGGCAGCGGGACAGATGAGAGGTTAGAGGCAAGTGACGTTATTGGAATTCTTTTTGTGGAGCGTGGCGAAGGTCGCCGTGGTGACGGTGGTGCTGCTGATGGGCGTCGCTTACACGGTGCTGCTGGAGCGGAAACTGGTGGGGCGCATCCAGAACCGGTACGGACCGAACCGCGTGGGACCTTTCGGACTGCTGCAGCCGCTGGTGGATGGCGCGAAGTCGTTTTTGAAGGAAGACATTATTCCGACCGGCGTGTACAAGCCTCTCTACATGCTGGCGCCGATGATTTCGCTGGGATGCGCGCTGCTTTCGATTGCGGTGGTTCCCTTTGGCGAGCCGCATATCGGGCCGCATGGGATGGACCTGTTCGAGATTTCGAATCTCAATATCGGCCTGCTCATCATTCTGGGTGTGACGTCGATTGGCGTATATGGGATTGCCCTTGCCGGGTGGTCCTCGAATAACAAGTATTCCCTGCTTGGGTCGTTGCGGTCTTCCGCGCAGCTGATCAGCTACGAACTGGCGCTGGGGCTTTCGCTGGTCGGCGTAGTGCTGCGCGCGGGCTCGCTCAATCTGCGCGTGATTGTGGAGCAGCAGGCGACCAAGGGCATTGCGACGTGGAACATCTTTGGCGGGTTCCAGTTCGTGGCTTTTTTCATCTACCTGATGTCGGCGTATGCCGAGACGAATCGCTCGCCCTTCGATTTGCCTGAGGCGGAGAGCGAACTGACCGGCGGCTATCACACCGAATACAGCTCGATGAAGTTCGCGATGTTCTTCATGGCCGAGTACGCCAACATGATCATGGTGGGCTGCGTGGCGACGCTGCTCTTCCTGGGCGGTTGGACGAGCCCGTTCGGGAACCTGATTCCGCCGCCGAACAACATCCTGGTGCACGCGCTGTTCCCCATCTTCTGGTTTGTGCTCAAGGTGTTTTGTTTCCTGTTCCTTTACGTGTGGGTGCGCGGCACGCTGCCACGCTTCCGCTATGACCAGCTGATGAATTTTGGCTGGCGGTATTTGATGCCGCTGGCCATGTTGAACATTGTGGCGACGAGCCTGTGGCTTGCCTATCGCTGATTTACAATCGGGAGGGATTTCCCGGAGCATACGGCCCGGCATCTGCATTCACCGCACCAACGTCCTTCCCTTAACTGTCCGGCTTTTCGTGGCGGGCCTTCTCAGCAACTCAGGGTACGATGCAACTGATTCTGTTTATCGTGTTTGCCGCATTCTGCCTGGCGGGAGCCATCAATCTCCTGCGGCAGAGCCACCCGATCAACAGCGCGCTGTCGCTGATTGTGGTGATGACCTCGCTTGCGGTGCTTTACCTGCTTTTAGGCGCAGAGTTTCTGGCTGCGGCGCAGGTGATTGTGTATGCGGGCGCGATCATGGTGCTGTTCACATTTGTGGTGATGCTGCTCAACGCAGGACGCGAAGAGCGCACGATGGGCAGCCGCGTGTACAGCATTCTCGGATTCCCCGCCGCCGTGGCGGTTCTTGCTGTGATTGCGACGGTGCTTTTGCACCTGCGCGGCATGGGAACCGCGGGGCTGAGCGATGGAGTCACCACGACCGAAGATCTGAGCCGCGTGCTCTTCCACGAATTGCTCCTTCCCTTTGAAGTCACTTCGATCCTGGTGTTGATCGCGATTCTTGGAGCTGTGGCCCTGGCGCGGCACGGGCACGGCGACGACACGCGCGCAGAAAGGACGGCGGCCAAGTGAACCACTTTTGTCGCAGGAAGTGCCGTTGTCGTGGTATCTGCTGCTGAGCGCGGCGCTGTTTGCGCTCGGGATCGTCGGCTTTCTGATCAAGCGCAACCTGATCACCGTGTTCATGTCGATTGAGCTGATGCTCAACGCCGTGAATCTTTCGTTTGTGACCTTCGCGCACCAGTGGCACGCGGTGAAGGGGCAGATCTTTGTCTTCTTTGTGATGATGGTGGCCGCGGCAGAAGCGGCGGTGGGACTGGCCATCATTATTGCTGTCTTCCGCGTGCGCGCGACGCTGGCCGTCGACCGCATCGACCTGATGAAACTATGAACGGACTTCTTCATCTCTGGCTGATCCCGGCCCTGCCGTTGGCGGGATTCTTGATCAACGGCCTCCTGGGTCGGCGGCTGCCGAAGGCGCTGGTCACGACCGTGGCGCTGCTGGCGCCGCTTGGCGCGTTCGCTGTGGTCGCTGCGAATGCGTTCGAGATGTTTGGAGCTGCGCATCCGGCCGTTCCGGTGGTCGAAACATTTGGGCAGTGGCTCAACATCGGCACATTGCATGTGGATTTCAGCTTTGTGCTCGATCAGCTCTCGCTGGTGATGTTGCTGGTGGTGACGGGCGTTGGCCTGGTGATCCACCGTCTATTCCGTCGGCTACATGCAGGACGATCCGGGCTACGCGCGCTACTTCAGCCTACCTGAATCTCTTTCTCTTCTTCATGACGACGCTGGTGCTCGCCGGCAATGCGCTGGTGATGTTTGTGGGATGGGAGGGCGTGGGCCTGGCGTCGTACCTGCTGATCGGGTTCTGGTTTGAAAAGAAGGTCGCGGCCGACGCGGGCAAGAAGGCTTTCATCGTCAACCGCATTGGCGACTTCGGATTTCTGATCGGCATGTTCCTGCTGCTGGCGAACTTTGGCACGCTGACCTTCAGCGAGATCGCGACGAAGCTGACGCAGACCGGCTGGACCGGCGGCGTGGTGACCGCGACTGCGCTGTGCCTGCTGCTGGGCGCGACGGGCAAGTCGGCGCAATTGCCGCTCTATGTCTGGCTGCCGGATGCAATGGAAGGCCCGACTCCGGTCTCCGCATTGATTCACGCCGCGACCATGGTGACGGCGGGCGTGTACATGATCGCGCGCAACCATGTGCTGTTCGATCACTCGCCGTTTGCGTTGACGGTGGTGGCGATTGTGGGTGGAGCGACCGCTCTGTTTGCAGCCACCATCGCGCTCGTGCAGACCGACATCAAGCGGGTGCTGGCCTATTCGACGATCTCGCAGCTTGGGTACATGTTTATGGCCTGCGGAGTGGCGGCGTATTCGGCGGGCATCTTCCATCTCATGACGCACGCATTCTTCAAGGCGCTGCTCTTCCTCGGGGCGGGCTCGGTGATTCACGGCATGGGCGGCGAGCAGGACATGCGCAAGATGGGCGGGCTGAAGAAGTTCATGCCGGTCACTTTCTGGACCATGACGATTGCTGTGCTCGCCATTGCGGGCTTCCCTCCTCTCGCTGCGTTTTTCTCCAAAGACGCGATCCTGAGCGCGGCGTTCCATGCAAGGCGAGCTGGGCAAGATTCTCTGGTTCGTCGGGCTCGTCACGGCGCTGCTCACGTCGTTCTACATGTTCCGCCTCTGGTATCTCACATTCCTGGGCGAGCGCCGCGAACACGCGCTTGAGGAGCACGGCGCAGCGGTGCACGCACGGCACGATACAAAGCTCACTCTCGAGGCAGAGCACGCACACGAGCCGCATGAGAGCCCGTGGTCGATGCTTGGCCCGCTGGTTCTGCTTGCCATTCTCTCCGTCATCGGCGGCTGGATCGGCGCAGAGCGATTCGGCGCCTATCTCGCGCCGGCAGTGGGCACGAGGACCGCAGAGGCAGCGAGCAGTTCTCTCGAGTGGACATTGACCGGCCTTGCGGTACTGGTGGCGGTGCTGGGGTGGTTCATTGCAGACCGGATGTATCGCACGAAGCCCGAGTCTGCAGAGCGGCTTGCGGCTTCGATGTCCGGACCGTACAAGCTGCTTGTCAACAAGTACTGGGTTGACGAGTTTTACGGAGCCGTGCTCGTGAAGCCGCTGATGGCCACTTCAACCTATGTGCTGGGCTGGGTGGTGGACAAGGCGATCCTCGGCGGCGCGGTGTGGTTGCTGGGCGGCATCGCGACGTTTGCCGGAGCGCTGCTGCAGCGGGTGCAGTCGGGCAATATTCGCTCCTATGCGGCGTGGCTCACGGCGGGCGCGGCGGCGCTGTTGCTGTTCGTGATTGTGCCGTGGACCACGGTCCTGGCGAACTTCGGAATTCATCTCAACATGGCGGGGCACTGAGAATGGACGCGATCAACAATTCGATTCTCACGCTGATCCTGCTGGTTCCACTGGGCGGCGCTGTGCTGGTTGCGCTGGCTCCCGACCGCGCCAAGCTGCCGAACTGGATTGCGCTGCTCACGAGCCTGGTGACGTTCGGGCTGACGCTGCATCTGCCCTTTCACTACGACCTGGCACGCGGCGGATTTCAATTTGCGGAGAACCGAGCGGCGATTGAGAGCCCGGCCATTGCGTACCACGTAGCTGTGGATGGACTGAGCCTGTGGCTGGTGGTGCTTGCCGGGCTGCTGGCGCCGGTTGGTGTGCTGGCGAGTTGGAATGCGATCCAGACGCGGCGCAAGGTTTTCTTTGCGCTGTTCCTGATTCAGCAGACGGCGATGTTTGGCGTGTTTGTTTCGCTCGACCTGATGCTCTACTACGGCTTCTGGGAGTTTCGCTGGTGCCGATGGCGATTTTGATTGCCATGTATGGGCGCAAAGAAGGACCGAAGGCGGCGCAGAAGTTTTTCCTGTTCACGTTCATTCCTTCGGCACCGTTGCTGGTGGCGATTTTGTGGCTGTATGCGAAGACGGGAAGTTTCGACTTCGTGGTCCTGCAGACGCTGATCGCGCACGGTGCCTTCCCTGCCTCGGCGCTGTTCTGGATTGCGCTGGCATTTCTGTTTGCGTTTGCGGTCAAGGTGCCGGTCTTTCCGCTGCACGGATGGCTTTCCGACACGTTCAGCGAAGCTCCGGTGGCGATGGCGATGGTAGTGGCGGGTAAGCTCGGACTCTACTCGATGCTGCGCTTCCACATCGGGCTCTTCCCTGCGCAGGCGCGCGCGGCGGCTCCATATTTGATTGCGCTCGGCGTAATCGGCATCCTCTATGGTGCGTGCCTGGCGCTGGTGCAGCGCGATTTCTGGAAGCTTATTGCGTTTGCGGCGGTGAGCCATCTGGGGCTGATCGTGGTGGGGATCTACGGATTTACGTTTGCAGGGTCGAGCGGTGCGGTCTTCCAGATCCTGAGCCACGAGGTTGTGGATGCAGCTCTCTTTGTGTTGCTGGGCGCGCTCTACGATCGCTATGCGACGAGCCAGATCAATCAATATGGCGGGCTGGCCGCGAAGGCGCCGCACCTGGCAACGCTGTTTGTGGTCACCACGCTGGCGATGGTCGGGTTACCGATCCTGAGCGGTTTTGTGGGCGAGTTTCTGATTCTCTCCAGCACGTTTGCGGGCGTAAGCCGCGGCTGGGCTGTTGCGGCGGCTCTGGGCGTGATCCTGGGCGCGACATACATGTTGTGGCTGGTGCAGCGCATCTTCTATGGAACGCCGAGTGATGTAGTGACAAGGCGGGCAGCGCCGGACCTTGGCATGAACGAACTGACGGCGGTGTGGCCGATTGCGGTGATCACCGTAGTGATGGGTGTGGCGCCGACGATTTTCCTGAAGGCTATTGAGCTTGGCGCGCCACCGAAACCGCACCCGATAGTGCAGATGCATGTGAACCTTGTGGCACACGGAGGCCAGCAATGACGCCTGTGCCGGACATCTTCCGCATTCTTCCTGAAGTGATATTGACGTTGACCGGCGTGATGTTAATGCTGATGGACGCGTCGCTGGCAGCGCATTTTCCGCGCCGCTACCTGGGTATGTTCGGCGCCATTGGAACGACGCTGGCGCTATGGGCGAGCCTTGGGCAGCTTGCATTTGCGCAGGGCACCGGATTCTATGGCACCGTTGAAACCAGCGTCTTCACGGTCTTTTTCCATGTGTTGATTTGCGGCATTGTGCTGGTGGCGCTGCTGCTCTCGGTCGATACTTTGCCGGAAGACAGCCATCACCAGGGCGAGTTCTACGCGCTGATGGTGTTTGGTGCGGTGGGCATGTGCCTGATGACGAGCGCGGTGGAGTTGCTTGTCGTGTTTATCGCGCTGGAGATTTCGTCGATTGCCACGTATGTGCTGGCGGGCTATCGCAAGCGCACCGAGCGCGGCCCGGAGGCGGCGATCAAGTACTTTTTGCTGGGATCGTTTGCGACGGCGTTTCTGCTGTACGGAATTGCGTTGATTTTCGGCGCGACGGGCACGACGCAGATCTACGAGATTGCGCGGTTGTCGCCGGGAGCGATGAACCAGTCGCTGATCATTGCCGGCATGGGGCTGATGCTGATTGGCGTGTTGTTCAAGGTTTCGGCGGCGCCGTTCCAGGTGTGGACACCCGATGTGTATGAGGGCGCACCTTCGCCGGTGGTGGCGCTGATGTCGACGGCGCCGAAGGCCGCGGCGTTTGCCGTGCTGCTGCGCATTGTGTACGAGATGTTCCCAGGATTGCATTCGCTGTGGGCGCCGCTGCTGTGGGCCGTTGCGGTGCTGTCGATGACGGTGGGCAATCTGGCGGCACTGCGGCAGCAGAATGTGAAGCGCATGCTGGCTTACTCTTCGATTGCGCATGCGGGCTATCTGCTGGCGGCGTTTGCGGGTGCGGGCACAAGCGGGATCGCCGCGGCGAGTTTCTACATCGCAGCGTATTCGGCCATGAACGTAGGCATCTTCGCGGTGGTTACGGTGGTGAGCGGCTACGACGAAGCGATGCCGCTGGTGGAGGATTTTCGCGGGCTGATTTACCGCTCACCGCTGCTGGGTGGGCTGCTGATCTTCTTCCTCATTTCGCTGGTAGGGATTCCCTTCACCGGCGGATTCTTTGGCAAGTTCTATTCGTTCACGTCGGCGGTAGGCGGCGGCGCGGTGTGGCTGGCGATCATCGGCTTGCTGAATTCGGGCCTGGCTGCGGCGTACTACCTGCGGCTCGCCTTTGCGACTGCGCAGAAACCCAGCGAGGATAGCCGCGATGTGGCGCGTCCGCATGCACCGGTGGGCGTGGCCGTGATTGCTGCATTATTTTTCTCGGCGGCGGCGACGCTGATTCTGGGGATTCTGCCCAACGGCGTTTTGCGCGCGGCGGAATCGGGCGCGCATACGCTGCAGGCGCCGCCCGTTCAGGCCGGACAAGAACAAGGTCAGTAATCGGCTGCGGATTGTGGTGTAGAGTCGCTCAGGGGCTAAAGCCCCGCTTATTTTGAGGGCTTTTGCGGCACGACTGAAGTCGTGCCCTTATTACAAAGCGCGAAGTCGATGGCTTTATTGGCACGACTCAACAGCCTGCTGTAAAAGTCTATGTCGGCGCGGAAGGGAAGAAGGATCATCCCTCGGCGGTTAAAACCGCTGCCGTTCCAAATGACTTACCGGCCCGGATAAATCCGGGCCCTATCAAAACCTTTTCATCGGCGGTTTTTCAGCAAACTGTGAAGTCGTGCTCTCGTTTCAAAGCGTGAAAGAGGATGCTGAAAAAGCTCTCCTCGCGAGTGTTCGTCGCGCCCGGCATTTGCAGGGGCTAAAGCCCCTTCACTTTGGTGGCCTTATTGGCCCGACTAAAGTCGTGCCCTTATTACAAAGCGCGAAGTCGATGGCTTATTGGCACGACTGAAAGGTCGATGTCGGTACGGAAGGGAAGAAAGATCATCCCTCAGCGGCTAAAACCGCTGCCGTTCCACAAATGACTTAGCGGCCCGGATAAATCCGGGCCCTTTCAAAACTTTTCATCCGCGATTTTTTTGCAAGCTGTAGAGCCGTGCCCCAATTACAAAGCTTGAAAGAGGATGCTGAAAAAGGCTCTCCTCGTGAGTGTTCGTCTCGCCCGGCATTTGCAGCGGCTAAAGCCCCTTCATTTTGGGTGGCTTTATTGGCCCGACTAAAGTCGTGCCCTTATTACAAAGCGCGAAGTCGATGGCTTTATTGGCACGACGGCATTTGCAGGGGCTAAAGCCCCTTCATTTTGGTGGCTTTATTGGCCCGACTAAAGTCGTGCCCTTATTACAAAGCGCGAAGTTGATGGCTTTATTGGCACGACTAAACAGCCTGCTCAAAGAGTCGATGTCGGCGCGGAAGGGATGAAAGATCATCCCTCAGCGGTTAAAACCGCTGCCGTCCAAATAACTTTACCGGCCCGGATAAATCCGGGCCCTTTCAAAACCTTTTCACCCGCGATTTTTCAGCAAGCTGTGAAGTCGTGCTCTGATTACAAAGCGCGAAGCCGAGCGTCTCGGCGGCTTTATCGGCACGACTGAACTTGGGCCCTGATACCAAAACGTGAAGTCGGGCTCTTCAGGATCCGCCAAGCACCCGCGTACCCTTCACAACTAACAACTAGGCTCCGGTACGATACCAGTCGACGGTGCGGCGGAGGCCTTCTGTGAAGTCGATTTGCGGCTCGTAGCCTAGCAATTCCCTCGGCCAAATGGATGTCGGCGAGGGAGTCGCGGATGTCGCCCGAGCGGGGCTCGCTGTAGATTGGTTCCCCTTTAAATTCTGTTAATTGCTGCAATATTTTGAAGATTTGATTGAGGCTAATCGAGCTTCCCGTTGCAATGTTGATTACCCGGCCAGAAGCTTTGTCGGCGGAGGCGGCAGCGGCGCAAGCAGGTTGGCCTGGACCACGTTGTCGATGTAGGTGAAGTCGCGGCTCTGTTCGCCGTCGCCGTAGATGGTGGGCTGCTCGCAGGACAGCATCCTGCGGCAGAAGATGGCGAGGACGCCGGAGTAGTG
Organism: uncultured Acidobacteriaceae bacterium; assembly: GCA_963846095.1. Classification (GTDB taxonomy): domain Bacteria; phylum Acidobacteriota; class Terriglobia; order Terriglobales; family Acidobacteriaceae; genus Telmatobacter. Next base: position 220,548 of record CAWJUW010000016.1, on the reverse strand, counting down.
CGAGCTGGGATCCTGGTAGGGGCCGAAGACGTTGAAGTAGCGAAGGGTCACGGTCTCGAGGCCGTAGACGCGGGTAAAGACGCGCATGTACTGTTCGCCGGCCAGCTTGGCAACGGCGTAGGGGGAGATCGGGTTGGGCAGCATCTCCTCGTGCTTGGGGAGGGTGGGGGTGTCGCCGTAGGCCGAGGACGAGCCGGCATAGACGACGCGACGGACGCCGGCAGCCTGAGCGGCGACCAGCAGGTTCAGCGTTGCATCGACGCAGTGGGCATTGGTGGCGACGGGGTTGGCCACGGAACGCGGGACGGAGGCAAGCGCGGCTTCGTGGAAGATGATCTCGACGCCGTGGCAGGCTTTTTCGCAGTCGGCGGCCTGGGTCAGATCGCCTTCCAGGAACTCCATGGCTTCGAGGCCGTCGAGATTGGAGCGGCGGCCGGTAAGAAAGTTGTCGATGCCGCGGACGGATTCGCCATGGGCGAGGAGTGCGGCGGCGATGGATCGACCGATGAAGCCGGCGGCGCCGGTAACGAGATAACGCGGCAAGAAATGTCTCCTTAGGAATGCGGTGCCTTCCTGATCATAAAGCGGAGTTTCGGGAGAGGGACAGGACAGAGCCTGCTGCTGTATTGTGGGGCTGGCGTTGGGATTTCGGTACGAAGCCGATGAGAATGCAAGCGCTCAAGTTGAGAGAACACTCTTCAGCGGCTAAGGCCGGATTTCCAAAGACCTCGACTGGCGGCACGGCTGAAGCCGTGCCCTTTCAAGCGAGAAGTCCCTTCGAGAACGCTGGTCTGCGCGCATCATGGCAAATCTGACGGCAAGTTTCTTTATGCTTCTTACTCTTCCGACATTGGCTGAACCTGTGCACTTCTCGCTGGCCGAGAAGATCGTCTTCATCGCGCTGGCGCTCACTTCTGGGTATCTCTTCTGGCGGCGGTTCGGGGTGGTTGTCCGCAAGATACTTGCGTCGAAAAAGGATCCGAATTTCCATCTCTTCCCTATCAGCAAACGCGTGTGGGATTTCTTCTGGGAAGTCCTCTGCCAGGCGAAGGTGATCCGCGAACGGCCTCTGCCGGGGTTTGCCCACGCGCTGGTGTTCTGGGCGTTTCTCGCATTTGCGCTGGTCACGCTGAATCATTGCGCGGTGGGGCTGGGTATCGGGTTCCTGTCGCCGGATGGGGTGCTCGGGCGATTCTACTTCTACTTTGCCGCGCTGTTTGCCCTGGCCTGCGCGGTGGGGATCGCGGGACTGTTTGTGCGGCGATTCCTGGTGCGGCCGCGGTGGCTGGGTGCGAAGGTTTCGTGGGAGTCGGGGTTCATCGCGTTTCTCATCTTTGCGCTGATGGTCGACGTACCTGGCGTCGTTCGCGGTGAGCGACACCTCTGTCGCGGCGCGGGTGCTGTGGTGGCTGCACACGCTGGCGCTGCTGACGTTTCTTCCCCTCATCCCGCATACGAAGCATTTGCACCTGGTGCTGAGCCCGGCGACGGTGTTTCTATCGCGCGGCACATTTGCGGACATTCCGCCGCTCGCGGGCGATGAGGACTTCGGGCTGGTCGAGGGCAAGGACCTGACGCAGCTCGTCAGTCTGCAGGCGTACTCGTGCGTGGAGTGTGGGCGCTGCACCGAGCACTGTCCGGCCGCCAACACCGGCAAGCTGCTCAACCCCAAAGAAATCGTGCTGGGCGTTCGGGCGTACCTGAACGACCTGGGACCTGCGTCCGCTGAGCCGCTGCTGGGCAAGTACAACTCCCAGGAGGCGGTCTTCCAGTGCACCACCTGCGGTGCATGCGAGTTCCAGTGCCCGGTGGGTATCGAGCACGTCCCGATCCTGGTGGGGCTGCGGCGGGGTGCGGTGAATACCGGAACCTGGGACAACGACTACGGCGCCAAGCTTTTCCTGACATTGGAGCGGGGCAGCAACGCGTTGGGCATCAACCCCATGGAACGGGACAAGTTCATTCAGAAGCAGGAGTTGCCGATCTTCGACGGATCGCAGGAGTACTGCCTGTGGCTGGGCTGCATGGGCGGCTACGATCCCAAGGGTCGCGAGATCGTGGCCGATTTTGCACGAATTATGAGGCACCTGGGCACGAGTTTCGGGGTGCTGCGCAAGGAAAAATGCACGGGCGACCCGGTGCGGCGGCTGGGTAACGATCTGGTATTTCAGCAGTTAGCCGAATCGAACCTGGAGACACTGAAGCAGAACAAGGTGAAGAAGATCGTGTCGATTTGCCCTCATTGCGTGCGGACGATCGCGGAGGATTGGAAGGAGTTTGGCGTTTCACCAGAAATTGAACATCACAGCGAATTTCTCGCACGGCACGCGGACAAACTTCCGCATCCAAGCGGGAATGAAACCATCGTCTATCACGATCCTTGTTACCTGGGACGATACCGAAACGTCTACGAGGAACCCCGGGCCGTCGCAGCCCTGGCGGGAAACGTCATCGAACCCCCACGCAATCGAGAGCGAAGCTTCTGCTGCGGAGCCGGCGGAGGTCTTGCCTTTCTCGGAGAAGAAACCGGTGAGCGCGTCAGTCATAACCGCGCCGCGGAGCTTGTGGCCACGGGCGCAACGACGATAGGCACGGCGTGCCCGTTCTGCAATACCATGTTCCGCGATGCGCTGGCCGCAGGCGGATCGGTACAGCCGCAACTCCTCGATATCGCGCAGTTGACGGCGCGCGGGCTGGGTCAGAGCTGATCAAACCTCCGCTAAGGCGCGATGCACGAGGTGGATCGAGATTGATCCTTCGCCCACCGCGGATGCGACGCGCTTCACGTTGCCGGAACGGATGTCTCCGACGGCAAAAACCGCGGGCAGGCTGGTTTCCAGCATTTGCGGAGGCCGTTTGAGCGGCCATTTCACCGGAGCACTTTCAAGAAAGGGATCCAGATCCCTTCCGGTCAGGATGAATCCTTTCTCATCCAGAGCCAGACATTCCCGCAGCCACTCTGTGTGAGGAGAGGCACCCGCCATTACGAACACGTGGCGGATGTCGTGGATCGATTGCTCGCCTGTTGCCCGGTTAACCCAGGTCAGCCGTTCCAGGTGCGTTTCGCCCTGCAACCCCACTAATTCCGTTTGAAAGTGGATCTCGATGGCTGGATTCTCAACAATGCGTTGAATGAGATAGCGCGACATGGTGTCGGACAGTTGCTTGCCGCGGATGAGCATATAGACTTTGTGCGCCGTCTCCGCCAAAAAGACCGCTGCCTGGCCGGCGGAGTTCGCGCCGCCAACAACAATCACCTCTTCGCCGGCACAGAGCTGCGCTTCCATGAATGTGGCTGCGTGGTAGATACCCTGGCCCTCGAATCGCCCGAGGTCCTCGATGTTGGGCTTGTTATATTGAATGCCGGCCGCGATGACGATGCTGCGCGTGTCGATGACCTTGCCGTTTTCGAGAGCGAGCTGGTAGGGGCGCTGGTCACAGCCTATCTTGACCACTTTTTCGCCGACCATCATCTGCGCGCCGAATTTTTCTGCCTGCACAACTGCGCGGCTTGAAAGCTCCTGCCCCGAAATCCCCATCGGGAAGCCGACGTAGTTCTCAATCTTGGAGCTCGAGCCTGCCTGGCCGCCGGGAAACGCTGCTTCAATCATGACCGCATCAAGACCTTCCGAAGCTGCGTATACGGCGGCTGCCAATCCGGCGGGACCCGCGCCCACAATCGCGACATCGTAAACACGAGAATCATCGACGCGGCTCGCGAACCCCAGGCACTCGGCCAGTTTTTGATTTGTTGGATTACGCAGCACCACTTTCGCTGAGCTGCAAATCACAACCGGGATCTCCTCCAGCTTGATACCGAATCGATCCAGGAGCGTCTGCGATTCCGTGTCGCGATCAAGATCGACGTAGGCGTAGGGATGGGCGTTCCGCGTCAGGAATTCGCGCAAGCGCAATGTGTCCGCAGAATGCTGTGATCCGAGAACCGTGACATTGCCCAGTCCTTCCGATATCAGAGCGATACGGCGCAGAATGAAGGCCCGCATGAAAATGTCACTCAGTTCGGCGTCTTTCGCGATGAGTGCGCGCAATGCATCTGTGGCTAACTCGAGGAATTCTCCTGGCTCGGCGACCTGGCCTCGCGACATAGCCCGTGCCCCCGAGATCAGGACAACCTCGCCGGAAAATTGTCCCGGACCATAACTGACGAACACATGCTCACCGGAAAGCTCCGGCACGACGATGTCAAGCTTTCCTGAGAGCACGACAAAACAAGACATGCCCAGCGCGCCCGGCTCGAAAAGCACTTCTCCAGCGTGGACAGAGCGAATCTTGCCGTACGGCTGGAGGCGGGCAATCTGGGCCGGTGTGAGAACCGGAAACGCCTCAGCTTGCCGCTCGGATGGGTTGATTGATTCTGACATGGATCAACTCCTCAGGACCGCTCAGACATTTGAGGATGCGACGTCCGGCTGCTCATCACGCATTTTATGGTAGTGACCATAAGGCGTCGAAAATACTCGTTCAGGAATCGAAGACTCCTCGACAAGCCGCTGTATTTAATTGACTTATGAGTGAAGATCTGTTATAATACTAAAGTGCCCCCGAGCACGGAACGTCACTATAGGAGATCAACATGACTGAGACGGAGACTCCCGTCGCACGCTTTCTCTCGCTCTACGCCCGCCACACACGCGATTATGACATTCACGCAATTGCAGCCCATTTTGCCGACCCTTTTCTCTCCGCCAACCCCAGCGGAACGCAGTCTGTTCGGGTCGCGGATTTCGCTGCGGCCATCCCAAAGAGGAAGGCTCTCTTTTCTGGGCTTGGGTGCCAAAGCACAGAGTTCGTCGGTTCGCAGGAGACCGCACTGGATGCTCGATACGTGCTCGCGCGCACGACCTGGCGCATGTCCTTTGTGCGCAAGGGGTGCCCAGTGGTGCAAATCGATGCCGATTCGACTCTTCTGATCGACACAGGCCTGCCCGGGACCGACCCGGCAGACTTCAAGATCCTCCTGTACCTGAGCCATCAGGACCACATGCAAATCCTTCGCGAACGCGGTATCCTCAGTTCCTGAATCGCGCCGAGGCCGGCTGAGAAAACTAATTTTGCAGGCAACATGCACAATGGCCCGCGCTTCATAGAGACGAGCCGATCAGGAACCGTACGCGCCAGGTTCGTGACGGTCGGAGGAACGAAGCGTATGGCAACTTTGTCCCCGGCCGCACAGCCCAGGGCGGAACGGCAGAGCAAGGCGCGCCGGTGGCTTCTCATCGGCGCTGTACTGTTCCTCACCGTTGCCTGCGTTGGTTTCTACTACATCAGTGCCAACTGGCCTTACCGCTATCGCAAGATCAGGCCGCTGCTCGAGGAGGACCTCGCAGGCCAGGTGGAAGTCAAGTCCTACCACCGAACCTACTTCCCCAATCCTGGCTTTGTTGCGACAGGTTTAACCCTGCGCCGCAAGTCGGCACTCAACCTCCCGCCTCTGGGCCACGCGGAGAGCATGACCGTTCAGGGCAGTTGGAGCGACCTCCTTCTGCTGCGTCAGCGGGTACGGGTGGTCGAAGTCACCGGACTGCACATCGTAGTTCCACCGCTTGGGAGCGACGCCAATCACGCCAATTTTCAACCGGGCAGCCAGTCCGATTTTGCCGGCCCCGACACGGCCATCGAGATGTTCAAGATTCACAACTCGATTCTGGAATTCAAGAAGAACGATGGAAAGAGCCTGGTCATCCCGATTCGCGAACTTGACCTGGAGCACTTCGAGAAAAACAAGGCTATCCGTTACACGGTCGACATGCAGAATCCGATTCCGTCGGGTCGCATTGAATCGCGCGGGACGTTTGGGCCGCTGAATGCCAAACAGATGGCTAGCACGCCTGTTTCAGGGAGCTTTGATTTCACTGAAGTTCGGCTGCACGACGTGGGCGAGATCGGCGGCACGCTTTCAGCGCACGGACAATTTCACGGGCCGCTCGGCGCGCTGGAAGCACAAGCCGATTCCCTCACCCCGAATTTTTCGGTCGACGGCGGGCGCAGCACTCAGGTTGCCGGAACCGTTCATTGCACGATCAATGGAGTGAATGGCGACGTGGCGATGAACGACATTGAAGTCCGCATCGGCAATACGGCTGTGCACGCCTCGGGCAAGGTCGAGGGTTCGCCCAAAGCCACCAATGTCGACTTCGATATGAAACAGGGGCGCGCCGAGGATGTGATGCGGCCTTTCATGAGCGATGAGGTTCCGATCGCCGGCTCTGTATGGGTACACGGGCACGCGTATCTCGAATCCACAGCCACGGGCGGCGGGTTTCTGCATCGGCTGCACGTCTCGGGTGCATTCGATGTGCCGGCAGAACGGGTAACTGCGAAACAAACGGAGAAGAGCCTCACCGATTTCAGCCTGCGTGCGCAAAACAAAAGCGCCCCCGCAGACCAGTCTGCGAACGGCAGTCGCGATGTTCTCTCTTCAGTGAAAGGCCCGGCGCAGATCCAGGACGGCGTGGCGCACAGCACGCAGATCATCTTCCATATTCCCGGGGCCGAGGCGCACCTTGGCGGTACGTTCAACTTTCATGACAAGGTTGTGCATCTGACCGGAATGCTGCGCATGGATACCGACATCTCGCATACTGCGACGGGTTTCAAATCTTTCCTGCTGAAGCCGCTGGCGCCCTTCTTCAAGAAGAAGAGTGCGGGCGCGGTGGTTCCCATCGCCGTGGTTGGCGGCCCGGGCCACTACCAGGTCGCGCAGGACATAGGACATACGAAGTAGCGCGTCCGATCCGAAGCGAAGTAGGCCACTCTGTGCATTGAAAGTTGGTCAGGTTGATCCTGTCTTTGCACCGGCCGCACCCACACCTGTTGGCATGGAAAACCGGCAAAAAAATGCAAAGGAATATTCCCAAGAAATTCGTTGACGGAGGCACTTCTTCGCGCTAGCCTTTGATCCTCCCCGGGCCCCAGCACGTTTGGAGGTCGCTATGGCAGCCACTGCTACGTCTGCAAGTCCCCTTCCAATGGATCCGACCAAACTCGACGCCTTCATGGGAAAGGCTGTCATAGACATGGGTGCCGCCATCCATGCTTGTCTGGTGGTGATCGGCGACAAACTCGGGCTCTACAAAGCGATGGCAGGCGCCGGCCCGATGAGTTCGGCGGAAATTGCCGACAGAACCAAAACTTCAGAGCGCTACATCCGCGAGTGGCTCAATGCGAACGCTGCGAGTGGATTCGTCGTCTACCACCCCGCGACGAAACAGTTTTACCGCCGGAGCAAGCGTTCGCTCTGACGACCCTGGATCTGGCAGGCGCGTTCCACATCATCTCCGCGTGCTTCAAAGACGAGCCGAAGATCACGCAGGCCTTCCGCACCGGTGAGGGTGTCGGATGGCACGAACACGACGCGAACCTCTTCTTCGGCACGGAACGGTTCTTTCGTCCAAACTACGAGAACAACCTCTTGTCGAGCTGGCTGCCCGCGCTTGAAGGCGTGGTAGAGAAGCTGAAGAGCGGCGGGGCCGTTGCCGATGTGGGCTGCGGACACGGCGCCTCAACCATGCTGATGGCTAAGGCATTTCCCAAGGCAAAGCTCTGCGGCTTTGACTATCACAGCGGTTCGATAGAATACGCACGCCATGTAGCCGGCCGCGACGGATTGCTCGACCAGATCACCTTTGAAGTGGCAAGCGCGATGAGCTATCCCAGGAACGGCGGCTACGACCTGGTGACGTTCTTCGATTGTTTGCACGATATGGGCGATCCTACGGGTGCTGCCAAGCACGTACTTTCATCGCTTAAGCCGAACGGTACATGGATGATCGTGGAGCCGTTTGCAAACGACGCTCCGGAGCAGAACCACAACCCGGTGGGCCGGGTCTACTATTCCGCCTCAACCATGATCTGCACCCCAGCGTCGCTGGCGCAGGAAGTGGGAGCTGCACTGGGAGCCCAGGCCGGTGAACAACGGATTCGAAGCGCCGTGATGGATGCGGGCTTCACACACTTCCGTCGCGCTGCGCAAACGCCTTTCAACCTCGTCTTTGAAGCCAGACCGTGATGACGAGGGTATTACGGCGCCCCTCACGATGACAGTGTTGCTCGGACCCACCGCCAACACGTCTTGAGCGCGAGGCTAGCTCGTGTATTTCAGGATCGTCATGAAGCCGTAATCCATGTGCAGCTGCTGGTGGCAATGGAGCAGCGTGTCGCCGGGGTTATCTGCCACGAAGTCAATGGCGACGGTTTGCAGCGGCATGACGTTGATGGTGTCTTTGCGCAGGCCGCTTAGCGTCTTTTGCGCGATCTGCGCGACTTCAAATGTGTGCCGGTGCAGGTGGATGGGGTGCTGATCGCCGCTGCCGTTGCGCAGCAGGAAGCGATAGCGCTTGCCGGCGGTGATGCGGATGGGATCGACGTCGGGCCAGGCCTTGTTGTTGATGGTCCACGTGTCGAACTTGGAGCCTTTCTGCGGGCCGATGTCGTGGAAGGTGAGGGTGACGGTTTCGTCGGGCGCGGCGGCAGGTGTGGAAGCCGCGAACTGCGCATAGTCCCACTTGGCCGGGGCGGCGGGATCGTTCCATGCGGGGGCGCCGGATTTGCCGGCGTACTCGACAACGATGCCGAGGCCCATTTTGCGCGCGTCGGCGAGGGTTGAGCCGAGGATCCAGACGCCGGGGTTGTTCATCTCGACGACGGCATCGACGCGCTCGGCGACGGCGAGGCTGAGCACTTCGACTGCGGTCGGGTTGGGGACGGGGTTCCCGTCCATGGCGAGGACTTTGAAGGTGTGGCCAGGCAGCGCGAGGACAACGTTCTCCGTGGCGCTGGCGTTGAGCAGATGCAGCAGCACGCGCTGGCCCTGCTTGACCTTGATGGGATCGCCCGCGCCGAGCATGTGGCTGTTGATGGTGGCGTACTTGTAGCCGACGTCGGAGCCCGTGGTGAGCGGCTGATTGGCGGAGGCGGCGCGCATGTCCATGACCATGGGGACGAAGGATGGCTCCCAGTGGTGGATGGCGAGAAAGAGCTCCTGATCGTAGTGGCCGGGGTCAGACTTCCCTTCCACCATCAGAAAGCCGAACTGGCCGCTGTAGGTGCCGAGGGTGAGATCGCTGCCCGCGCCGGCGTGGGTGTGGTACCAGCGCGTCCCGGAGGGCTTGGGCGTGTAGGTGTAGCGCAGTTGGGCTCCGGGCGCGATCATGGGCGAGCCTTCTTCCATGGCGCCGTCGTTGAGCGAGTCGATGGCGAGGCCGTGCCAGTGCACGATGTCCGGGTTGGCGCTCACGTTGGTGACGTCGATGGTGACGGGGACGCCCTCTTTGACGCGCAGGATAGGGCCGGGAACCTGGCCGTTGTAGGCAGTGGTCTTGATGGTGACGCCGGGGCCGATGTCGATGGACGCGGGCTGGATTTTCAAGGTGTAATCGGCTTTGGATTGCGGCGCGGCCCCGGCTGCTGCTCGGACAAGATGCGGAGCGAGGGTGGCGGCGCCGACGGCGAGGCTTGCGTTGCGAAGAAACTGCCTGCGACCGATGGGTGGATTCTGCTCCATGAACGACTCCCTGCGGGTTGGATGCGACCCGAACAGGCGATTGTTTCACGGGGGGTGGGGGCGGGCAAAATGGGTGGTGCGATGGGCTCGCGCGGTGAGGCGCCTATTGAGAGCAGCTCTACTCATTGCCGTGAAAAGCAGGTCCCTTGGCTCAACACCCCCAGACTCCAACCCCGCAAGTGAGGACCTGTTTGTGGGGCCCCGCCAGACTGAAGAACGTCGGGGTCCCGTTCGCTCGGGATGACAGCATTTTTCTTGGGGCGGAGAGATCTGCGAGCTGAAGCTCGTGCCCTTCAATCTGGATTTTGGGAAATACCAGGGCCCCAAAAGCAACTGCGGATCTTTCGTCGCTGCGCTCCTCAAGATGACAGCGCTCATCAGAGTGACGTGGCAAGGCCCATCCGGCCTAAGACATGAATCCGTGCCTTCTAACCCATGAAATTGAGGTAGGGGCTGGAGCCGAAGTTGCCGAAGTTGGGGAAGACCTGGCGCACCTGGCCGTCCGAGAGGCCGAACCAGCGCGCGAGGGTGCCGGCGTACTGGTCGACGGACGTGGTGGGGATGAGGCGACCTGCGCCGAGATCGTTGGCCTGGTTGACGCCGATGACGGGATACTGGCCGTACATGTCGCCTCCCTGCACCGCGCCGCCGACGACGAAGTGGTGGCTGCCCCAGCCGTGATCGGTGCCATTGCTGTTGGAGGTGAGGGTGCGGCCGAAGTCGGAAGCGGTAAAGGTGGTGACGTTGTTGCCCATGCCGTTGGCGACCATGAGGCCGTCGAAATACTCGAGCGCGGCGCCCAACTGCGTGAGCAACTGCGCGTGTTGAATGGCCTGGTTGTTATGCGTATCGAAGCTGCCTAGTTGCACATAGAAGATCTGTCGCGAGACGCCCAGGCTGCCACTCCCGCTGATGATGCGCGCCACAGTTTGCAGCGAAGTAGCCAGCGGATTGTCGGTGAGCTTGTTGGTCATGGGATCGAGATACTGCGGCGGATTGGGCACGCCGCCAGGCCCTGCGGGCAGCATGGCGCTGGAGAGCGTGGCCTGCGCCTGAATGGAGCGATTGACGACGACTCCGTACTCCTTCGCGAAGAGATTCGATTCGTCGGCCGACAGAATGGACGAGAGAGGGTTCGCGGATTCAGGCAGGCCGAAGGGCGGCTGCGCGAGGCCAAAGATAGGAATGGGACCGGCGGAGGTTACGTTGAGTTGGAAGGAACTCTGCCCGGAGAGAAACAATGCAATCCCTGCAGTGGAGATGCAAGTGAACATGGAGTTCGAATTCATGTTCATGCTTTCAATGACGTCGGCGACGGAGCCGCCCCAGCCTACGTGCTCGGCGCTGCCGCCGTTGGAGGCGATGGCCTGCCATGCGGCGGTCTGATCGAAGTGCGAGAAGAGAGAATCAGGCAGGGGCACGGAGTTGTTGTTGACCTGCGTCTTGGTTGCGGGTGCGATGAGCGTACCGGTGTTGGCGACGATGGCGGCGCGACCCGCATTAAAGAGATTCTGCACTCCGGTGAGCGCGGGATTCAACGCGAAAGTGCGGCCGGTTTGCGGCGTCTTGAGTGTGACGGGCAGCAGCGAACTCAGCGGATACGCGAGCCCCGGCGCGCCGGAGCGAGCCTGCGTGAAAGCGCTGAAGGAGCTTTGGTCGGTGGCGATCACGGTGCCGTGGCCGTCGTTGCCGCCCTGAAGGAAGACGCACACGAGTGCCTTGTAGCCGCCGGAGCCGCTGGACTGCGCCATGCCGGCCATGGAGTTGAGTCCGAGAATGAAGGGGCTTGCGGAGATGCCGGCCATGGAGGCCATGGAAGCCGTTCGAAGGAACTGGCGTCGCGATCGTTCAAATTTGTTCATCGAAGGGCTCCTTAAAATTGTGCATTGAAAGCGGGCGAGGCCATGGTCAGATAGATGGCAACCTCAACGCGGCTGGCGAGCGCGGCGTTGATGGCGTTCTGATCGCCCGACGGAATGGGGATCGAGTTGATGGCGGAGAGGATTTCGCCGTAGGTTGTGGAGTCCATTTCTCCGGCCATTAGCAGCAGGTTGATGCGATCGAGCAGAGCGGTCGGCGTTGACGCCAGGCCCATTTCGGTTTCGTAGTTCGCGAACATATCAGGGCCGCCAATGGCGTTGCTGCCGATGGCAGTTTGCATGTAGTTGAGATAGCCGACCACGGTGGTTACGTTGGTCATCTGCATCTCAGGCGCGACGAGGTTGGCCTGCGCGATGCTTGTGCCGGGCGGAACGAAGCCGGGAGCGAACCAGTTGAAGACGGTGGGCGAACGAAGAGACATTTGGCCGAGCCCCCAGATGGGGTCTTCGGTGCTGCCGATGTCGTAGGAGCCGGTACGCGACTGCGCAGTGAATGCGCGTGCCCACTCGGTGTAGCGAAGGAGTGCTTCGCGGACCTTGCCATATTGCGGATTGGAAAAGTCGGTGGAGGAGTTGCGCGCTTCAGAGTCGAGAAGAATCTCGGAGATCACGGCTTGCAGATTGCCGCGTGTTCCGGTGCCATCATTTTGAAAGACAGCAGCGCAATTCGAGATGTAGGCCGGGCTCGGATTGCTGGTGATCAAGTGCTGAATCATCTGCTTGCAGAAGAACGGCGGCAGATTGGGGTGATTGAACAGCGTGTCGAGCGCAGTCTTGAGATCGCCGTCGGGGTCGCTGCTGCCCGCTGGAATGGTGACGCCAAGAAAAGTCTTTTGCACCGTGGAGTGATGGCTGGGGAAGCTCTGCATGGGCAGAAGCTCTTCGCCGTAGCCGGGGCCTTCGTAGGTGCAGCAGTTGGACCACGCCGCGTCGGTGCTGTTGCCGGGGATGTTCCAACTGAATCCGGTGAACACGGCGGCGAGGCCCATCACGTCGTTGTTTGAGTACGTGGGGATGGGCTGGCCGTTGGTCCCGATCTGCACGGAGCCATCGTCGTTGAGCTGATTGAGGCCGATGGTGAAGAGCTGCATGACTTCGCGCGCGTAGTTTTCGTCGGGGTCGGTGTTGGCGTTGCCCTTGTCGTTGCCGAGCATGTTGAGGAACTGACCCATCATCGGGTTGAGGGTCACATCCTGCAGCAGGGTGCGGAAGTTGCCGAAGGCGTCGGCGCCGAGCACGTCGTAGTAGTTGGCTTCGCCGCGCGGCATGCTCTGGATGGCGAAGTTGGGCTCGGTAGAGACGACGAACAATTCAGAAAGCGCATAGACAACGCGCTGACGCAACTGGTCGTTGGAAGCGAGGGCCTGCTGCCAGAACGTGTCCTGGACAAAGCTTTCGTTACTGGGGTTCTGCGTGAAGAGAGCAGCGTTGCACTTCACGTCGGTCGCGGCGCAAGGCGGATTGTTGATGGTGACGGCCTGCTCGACGGCGGGTTCGTGCAAGGTGGGCTGCAGCGCGAACTGCTCGTTGAGCCATGCCTGATAGCCGATGAGCGATAGGTGATGAATGCTCGCGTCTGTGGCTCCGAAGGTGGCCTGCTGGAGAAAGCGCGACGCGTCTGTCTCGCTCACAACGGGTGTGGGCGGCGTGCCGTTGGCCGTAACGATGACATCGGCAGAGGTGGCTGGACCTGGGGCCGGGTTGAGCACCTGGAGATCGAGATTCCCGGCTTCGGTGGGCGAGACGCTTGCGGTCAGTTGCGTACCGCTGTTGAAGGTGGTGGAAACCGCGGAGCCATTGACGAGTACCTGCGCGCCATTGATGAAGCTTTGCCCGGTGAGAACCACGGTAGTCGAAGGCGGACCGACGTTCATCGTGTTCGGCGTGGCTGCGTTGAGAATGGGAATCGGATTCTCGACGGAGATGTTTTGACCGATGGAAACTGCGGGGTTGTCGACGCTGGTGATGGTGAGTTGAACGATGTTGCTTGGCGTGGGCACCACGGCAGGCGCGGTGTAGTTGATGGAGCCATCTTTCTGCGAAACCGCGGTGCCTACCTGCGCATTGCCGCCGGGGACGCCATTGACCGCGAGCGTGACGGCGGTATTGTTGGTGCCTGTAATGTTGAGGCCGAGATTCAACGTCTGGCTCACGCGTACATCGGTGCCGTTGCTGGGCTGCATGAGCAAGACAACCTTGCCGGGGCCCACCTTGACGTTGACCGCCGACGAGTTTGCGGAGCCTGGATTCGGGTTCGTCACCATCAACGGAAAGGTTCCCGGCTGCGGTGCAGCAACCGATGCGACCAGTTCGCTGTCGGAGTTGAGCGTAGTGGCAACAGGCGCGCCATTCCAGATGATCTGTGCGCCGTAGACAAACTGCGCGCCGTCGACAATGACGGTCGTGGTTCCCTCGGAAAATCCAGAGGGCGTGACAGTGTTGATTTGCGGAATCGGATTCCAGATGGCAATGCTGGCTTTGCCGGGCGGATAATTCGGGTAATTCGTGGCGACGGTGGTGATGGTGACGGTGTTTGGCGAGGGCAAGATCGCCGGCGCGGTGTAGAGGCCGTTACTGTCGATGGTGCCGACCTGCGCATTACCGCCCGCGATGCCATTCACGGAATACGTAAGCGGGCCGGCAGCCTCAGAGGTGCGCGTCATCTGCATGGTCTGATTCACGCGTACAGAGCTGCCCGGCGCCGTAATCGCGGCGTAGAAATCGGGATTGGTAATGGTCACACTGCCGCATCCAGCAAGAAGCGAGAGCGCTACGACAAGAGATAAACCAAGAACAACGAGATTCAATCGAGAAAAGCGTACGAAGATCGTATGCACGGAGTCTCCAAGGGTCTTCATTGGATTTCCAGGGCAAGAAAACAGTGAAGCAAAGGCACTACAACTTTTGGATTTGGACGAGGGGTTATTTCCGTTGAGGCTATCGGCGGGGGTGGTCCGAATCAATACACAGTTCAGGTCACAACTACACCTTTAGTCACCACCTGCGCTAGGGCAGCCGGCTCCTGCGGTGCGGCAGACGCTCGCTGTTCGCTCGCATGGGCGCCTGTGCTCTCGTTTCCTTAGCGGTTAACTGAGGTAGGCGGTGTGCTGGACACCGCACAAGCTGATAACTTTCGTCATGGAGGTGCCGCATGAGCCAGATGACAGCGCTCCTGGACGCAGTGAAACGTGGTTCCCTCGACAAAGTCCGGATGATCGTCGACCAGCATCCCGGGCTCGTCCATGAGCGGGACGAGCTGGGAGGGACAGCCCTTCATCATGCGACGTTTCACGGCCAGAGGGATGTTGCCCGCTTCCTGATTGAACACGGGGCCGACATCAACGCGCGCGACACGAAGTTCTGGGCGACTCCGGCAGGCTGGGCGATCGAGTATCTGCGCGAGATGGGTGGGTTTCTTGGGATCGAGCTGGAAGATTTCGGCTTCGCGCTGGAACGCAACGACGTGCATTGGGTCCGCAGGTTTCTGAAGCGGTTCCCGAACTTTCGCCATGCGAAAGACCGGAATGGGGATTCATTCCGATCGCTCGCGGAGCACTCAGGGAATGCAGAGATCGTGAAGCTGTTTGAGGAGGGCGGTCAGGATGATCAGAAGGGCTGATTGAGGTTCGTGCTTTCCCAGGTCTCAAAGTCGAGACCTGGGGCACCCAGTTGTGATCGCTTACGCGGGATTTGGGCTTTCCCAGCCTAAACGACATCAAACGTCGTTCAGGATGGGGCACCCAGGATTGTTGCCTGATCGAAGAAGCTACTTGCCGCTTTCGGTGGATTTGATGAACTTGGCTACGTCGTCGCGAAATTGCTTGAGTATGTCTTCGCGGACATAGATCATGTGGCCGGCTTCGTAGTAGTGGTAGCTGATGTTGGATTGGAGCGCGGCGGGGATTTGCAGGTGGTGCATCTCGTACTCGCCTTCGAAGTAGGGCGTGGCGAGATCGAAGTAGCCGCCCGCGAGCAGGATCTTCATCTTTGGATTCATCTTCATGCGATAGGCGAGATCGGGCATCACGTTGGCGCCAGTCTCCGGGCCCTCCCCACCGCCTCCGCCAGGACCGCCGCCGGCAGCGCGATGGCGCATGTCCCAGGTGAAGTCGCCGCCGCTGCGGCCCGAGGGCAAATAGCTCGCCTGCATGCCGTACTTCAAATCTTTGCGCAGGTAATCGTTGATGGCTGCGGTCCACGCCGCGGTAATGGCGTCGCTTTGCGGATCGTACTGGGCGCTTTCGCTGAGCGGGTCAACGTCGGGGCCCTGGTAGCGCGTGTCGAGCCGGCCGACGGTGGTTCCTTCGTCGAGCTTGAGTGTTTTGGAGAAGTTGCCGCCTTCCACGCGCAGATCGGCGCGCAGAATGTAGTCGACGGGAAGGCCGGTGTAGCTATGGAGTTTTTCGGCGACGGCTTTGCGGTCTGCGTCGGACAGTTCACTTCCCTGCAGCAATGCGGTCATGTATTCGCCGAGTGCGAACTTTTCGACCTCCGCAAGAAACGGTTTGAGCGCGGGGGGCTGCGTGGGGAGCTTGTGGAAGTAGAACGCGGTTGCGGCATAGGTGGGCAGTGCGAGTGCGTAGGCCTGATCGACGCCGGGGTTCAGCCTGGGTCCGTCGACAGAGTTATCGAAGCTGAGGATCTGCGAAAGCAGGATGATGCCGTTGAGGTCGATGCCGCGCAGGTCGGCAGCGAGCACAGCGGAGCGCGGCGTGCCGTAGCTTTCGCCGAAGAGATACTTGGGTGAGTTCCAGCGGCCGTACTTGGTGAGGAAGCGGCGAATGAAGCGTTCGAAGGCGTGTCCGTCGGGGTCGACACCGTAGAAGGCCTTGGCCTTGTCTTTGCCGAAGGTGCGGCTGAAGCCGGTTCCGGGCGCATCGATGAAGACGAGGTCGCTGACATCGAGAAGCGAGTACTGGTTGTTGACGAGCGAGTAGGGCGCGCCTTCCTGATGTTCAGTGTCGGGCACGACGATGCGCTTTGGCGCGAAAGTGCCGAGGTGCAGCCACATGGTGGCGGAGCCGGGGCCGCCGTTGTAGATGAAGGTGACAGGGCGCGTTTCGGCCGTAGTTTCCTTCTTGAAGTAGGCGGCATAGAAGATGCGCGCTGTTGGTGGCGCGTCGGCGGGGCTGGCGGGAGGCTTGATACCGGAGTCGGCAAGGATCTTGCCGTCGAGGCCAATTGTGGCGTCCTCGGCATCGGTGGCGCCCACGGTAATTGTGCCGGCGACGGCCTTGTAGTTGACGGCCTGTCCGCCGATGGTGACAGTGCCTTCGGTGATGGAGTCGGGCTCGGCCGCGGGTTGCGATTCTCTCGCGGATGCGGCAGCGCGATCCGGCTTTTCTTCGGGCTTGTCTTGCGCCAGGGCCGCGGTGGATGCGCAGAGAAGCGCGGTGAGGGTGAGCGAGAGGAACTGCGCGGAAGAGGTGGACGGATGGGTTGGCATGTCTGCGGCCTCCAGAGCGTTGGGGATGGAGACGAGTATAGCGGCTCAATTCGGGGTAGTGAGAACAGATCGAGCCGCCCCGGTCCTCGGCAGCGAGGGACCGGGGGCACCCGGCTCAGGGTTCTTTTTTTAGGACTCGAAACTGGAGAAGAGAACGTTGAGCGACTCGGCGAAGGTGGGATGCGCCCAGATGGCATCGCGCAGGACGTCGGTAAGGCTGCTTAGCCATCATGGCGACCTGAATGAGGGCCATGATCTCGCCGCCGTCGGCGCCGAGAATTGCTGCGCCGAGGATTTCTTCGCTGGCGGGATCGACGAGGGCTTTCATGAAGCCGCGTGTCTGTCCGGTTTCAAAGGCGCGGGCGATGGAGCTCATGCGGACGCGCGCGACCTTGTACTTGCGGCCCGCTTTCTGTGCGGCCTTTTCGCTGAGACCGATGCGGCCCAGTTGCGGATCGATGAAGACGCAATAAGGCACGGGGCGGCCAGTGGTGACGCGGTAGCCGCCATCGAGAAGATTGGCCTTGAGGATGCGGAAGTCGTCGTAGGAGATGTGCGTGAAGGCTGGGCCGCCATTGACGTCGCCGGCTGCGTAGACACCGGGAACAGTGGTCTCGAGTTTCTCATCGACCTTGATAAAGCCGCGGTCGTCAACGGTGATGCCGGCAGCGGAGAGATTGAGCGCATCGGTGTTGGGCTTGCGGCCGGTGGCTACGAGAAGGTGCGTGCCTTCGAGCGTACGCTCGGCGCCCTGCGAAGAGACTGTTATGCGAATGCCTGCGTCGACGGACGAAACCGCCGTGGCATTTGCATTCAGAAGAATCTCGATGCCGTCTTCGCTGAGTAGACGGGCGATCTCGCCGGCGACGTCTGCATCTTCCTGGCCCAGAAGTTGCGGGCCGTTGTGAATCAGCGTGACCCTGGATCCGAAGCGGCGAAACATCTGCGCGAACTCCAGGCCGACGTAGCCTCCGCCAAGAACGAGCAGATGTTCGGGAAGTTTTTCCAGTTCCATGATGGACACGTTGTCGAGGTATTGGACATTCTCAAGGCCGGGCAGTTGCGGAAGCGCGGGAGAAAGGCCTGTATCGATGACGATAAGCTCTGCGGTGAGGTCGCGCGTGCCGCCTTCGTTGAGATGAACCCGAACCTGATGAGGCGCGGTGAAGGAGGCGGTGCCGCGCACGAGTTCGATGCCGTTGTGGTAGCGCTTTTCGCTGCTCCTCTGCGCGGCGGCAACGATAGAGCGCTTGCGCTGCGTGACGGCGAATAAGTCGACGCGCACTTCGTCGACGTGCACGCCGAATTCGGAAGCACGCCGGGCGAGATGGGCAACTTCAGCGGATGCAACGAGCGCTTTGGTGGGTGTGCACCCAAAGTTCACACAGGTGCCCCCGACAACGCCGCGCTCGACCACGGCAACGCGTCTGCCCGCAGCGTGAAAGGCCGAGGCGAGCGGATTGCCGCATTGCCCGGAGCCGAGGATGAGGATGTCGTATGCGGAGGTTGAATCGCGGTCAGGCGCGCTCACTGCGTGAAGCCTGGATTCCAAATCGTTTGTTGAACTCATGAAAGTTCCTCAGCCGGTTGGATGCACGGCACTTCGACCGGTTCAAAAACAGTTTCGCTGTTCTTGCGACCTGGGATCCGGGGCCAAAGTTTGCAGGGTCAATGCAAGCTCCGGATGTCTCATGATATGCGACGAATCAGACTTCGTCACTTACGGGAACTAATTAAGGATATGGAACAGGTTGTGGCTTAAAACGTCTTATCTCATTGGGGTTATAGGTGAGGCCTGATTCAAGCGGATGTGGGAATGGCTGTGCATATTATGCAAAGAGGTTCGGCGCGGGGAAATCCGACTTTCTTCAAAAATCGATTCTTTGTATCCTGAAGAGGATGCCACCCACGGTTGGTGGCGAATTCCAACATAGGAGAGTTACATGGCAGAAGTTGTGAAGAAAGCGAAAGCACCCGCCAAACCTCGCAAAACGGCCACCAAGAAGCAAGCAGTAGTTGCTGCGGCGCCCTCTGACGTGCTTCCCTCGCACGAAGAGATTCAGAATCTTGCACGGTACTATTGGGCACAAAACGGATACAAAGATGGACATGCCGAACAGGATTGGCTTCGCGCCGAGCATGATCTGCGCGGGCGCGTTTAGTCATCCCTGGTTCGGTTCGTTCTGCTTGTAAAAAAAAAGTAAAAACAAGCTTTGCCCGTTGTTTCGATGGATGCGGACTTAGGAATTCTTAGTCTTAATCTGCTCAATATTTAAGATCCGTGAACGCTCATTTTGAGCACTGGCTCCGGTTGCCCGTAACAAGTTGGCATCTTTGCTGCTCCGATTTGGAGGCGGGCACACTGCTTTTTTGTCTTTACGACATGAAAGGCACAGGCGGGCCTTCTTCTTTTTGATCAAGGGCGTGGCTCTTCGGCGGCTGCTATGCTGCTGCTGAGGCCTGCTGCGCCGTGTTTGCGAAATCGGCTGGTCTCTTTTTGGGAGAGCGAGATGAAGTATCTGCTCATTGCCATTGGCGGAGCGCTGGGTTCAGTCGCACGCGCATGGGTGAGCTCAGAGGCCGCTGCGCATATCGGGGTTGGATTTCCCTGGGGCACATTCCTTGTGAATCTGACGGCCTGTTTTGTCATTGGGCTCTCGATCACCTACATGGGCCGGCGCGCAGGGCTGGAGACGGCCTGGCGATTCTTGGTGGGCGTTGGATTCATCGGGGCGTTCAGCACGTTTTCGACTTTCGAGTGGGAGACGTTCAGCATGATGCATGCGGCTGCGCTTGCTCAGGCGGCGCTGTATGCAGGGGGCAGTATCTTTCTCGGACTGATTGCGGTTTGGGGCGGCTCGCGGATGGGTGAGGCGCTGTGAGCAATCGCTGAGAGCAGGCTAAAGCCCTTTCGTTTTGGTGATTTTATCGGCACGAGTAAACTCGTGCCCTGATTCACAAAGCGTGAAGTCTTGCCATGTCTGCCCAGATGGTGGTTCAATCCTTCGTTGCCCTCTGCGAGGGGGCTGGAGATGAGCAAGCTTGTCAGCGGCAAGGCAGTGAAGGTTTCGCTTTATTTGAGTGATGGCGCCAAGCACCACGGCGTTCCGGTGTATTCCGCTGTTCTGGATTTTCTATTTCGGAGTGATGTGTACGGCGCATCGGTTTTCAAGGGAGTTGCGGGATTCGGCTCGACGCATCGGATCCACACGGCGCATATTCTCGAGGTCTCGGATCGGCTTCCCGTGAAGATCGAGTTCCTGGAGACGCGGGAGAAGGTCGACGCGCTTCTTCCTGAACTGGAGTTGCGCATGGGGTGCGGGATCATCGAGGTCCAGGAGACGAGCGTGGTGATTCCGGCGAAGCGGTGACACTTGGCTCGCTTCGCTCGCAGCTTTTAGCTTTTAGCTTTCAGCTCTCAGCTGTCAGCTGCTTTCCAGGTCCCCAATTGCTAGGGACCTGGGGCACCCCGTGACCGGTGGGCTACTCCGCCGAGGTAAACGGCGATGCGGGCAGGCTGTTGCCATTGAACAGATTGCATTGCGGGCTGTTGGCCCATCCATAGCGAACGAACTTCGGCTCGGGAACCGACTCGCTGGAGACAAGGACGGTGTTGCCGTCGATCTTCGCCGTAGCGGAAACGAATTTGCCGTCGGCGCCGGCGACTTCAAAGCCGGTAAGCGCGCCGCCTTTGGCGACGAGGCCTCCGGCGTGATGTTCGAACCAGACACGCAGAGCAGGCCCTTCGGGTGTGGCCTGGCGGAAGGTCGGGCCTGAGTAGGAAACATCCTCGCCATACGCAAGGGCGCGGGCGGCGAGCGCGAGCCGATCGCCGACGTCGACTTTGTCGGTAGGGTGTACGTCGTCGGGGTTGCCGATGTCGATGGTGACGGCCATGGCGGTATTGCGGAGCGCGAGCGTCTTCAACTGCTGATTGCGCAGTTCGGCCCAGTCTTCAGCGGGAGAGGATTTGAAGTTGGAGATTTGCACGAAGAGAAATGGGAAGTCGCCGATGGCCCACTGTTGACGCCAATCGGAGATGAGCGTGGAGAAGACGCGCTGGTAGAGCGGGGCGCGCACCAGTGCGCTGTTGCTTTCGCCCTGATACCAGATGGCTCCGCGGATGGGGAAAGGCGTGAGGGGCGCAATCATGCCGTTCCAGAGCATGCCGGGCCCCCAGCTGAGCAATGTGGGATGCCAAGGGAACTGCGGCTCCGGTTTGCCGGCGGCCCTGGCCTCTTCGCGCTGGCGCTGCTCGGCCTTGTCGGCAATGAGCGCGTCTTCTTCGTGCTCGGTCATCTTTCCCCAGGAGACGAAGAGCGGCGCGAGGGCAGCGTCCTGGCCAAGCGCGGCGAGGCGGGTCCATGCTTCGGCGACAGTGCCGCCCCAGGTGGAGTCGATGACGCCTACGGGTACGTGCTCCTTCTGCTCGATGTTGCGCGCGAAGTACCAGGCTACGGCGGAAAAATCGCGCGCAGACTCGGGAGTGGAGGCGGCCCAGCCATCGGTCTCGATGTCGTCTTTGGGGTACTCAGCCGCAGCTTTTTTTACGACTAACAGCCGGATGTGCGGATTGTCGGCGTGGGGCAGATCCTGCGCGGCGGTGGCCGCTTTGCGCATCTCGAATTCCATGTTCGATTGGCCGGAGGCGATCCAGACGTCGCCGACGAGCACGTCGTCGAGAGTGATGGAGTCGGGCGGGCCGGAGGAGGGCGTGCCCTTGATGGTGAGTGAGAACGGGCCGCCGGACGCGCCTGGCGGGAGGTATACGCTCCAGCGGCCAAGGGGACCGGCGGTGGTGGTGCGAGCGTTTCCGCGAAAGCTCACTTCCAGGCTTTCGCCCGGCGCAGCCAGTCCCCAAATGTGAACGGGCAGGTCGCGCTGTACGACCATGTGGCTGGAGAGAATCCTGGGCAGCGTGACTTGCGCAAAGGCCGAAGAAGCGGCGAAGACGAGGGAGAGCAGAATTGGTGCGGAGCGAAGTTTCACGGAAGTCCTCGAACCCGTGGGATGGCCAGGAATTTGCGCGAAGTATGGCAACACAAGTTCCTGAAAGGAAAACGTTAGCAGACTCGGGCGAGGGCCGCCATGAGTATCGGAACGTGAGACCGCATGGTTTTTTCAAACGTGCGAACCCGCAACCTTTAGGCAAATCCAGGGTCAGTTTTAACAGATGGATGGTGTGCAGTCCGCGATGTTCCGGGGCAAACCAGTTCCGGGGCGTACGCATCTTTTCTTTCGATACCGCAGTTCTTCAAGTCTGCGCGTTGGTGCGCGATCAAGAAAAGAATTTGAGTGAAGGAGCGGGCGCAGGTATGCGAGCCGTGCGAGTGAGTGTCTCTGCCGTTAGCCTGATGTTTCTCGGCCTGCTGTGCGGCCGCGTGCACGCGCAGGCGGCTCTGCTGATGGAAGAGCCGTATGGTTTTTTCGGGACGCTGAATCCGACGGGACACAACGCGATTTACTTCGAGAACATCTGCGCGGAGACGCCCGTGAAGCTGCGGCGCTGCGCGGCGGGTGAATCGGGAGTCGTGATCGCGCGCTATCAAGGCATCGATGGCTACGACTGGGTGGCGATTCCGCTAGTCCCCTACCTTTACTCGGTCGAAGATATCGCCGACGTGCCGACACGCGTGGACCGTGAGAAAGTGATGCAAATGCGCGACCGGTATCATGAAGCGCATTTGCTCACGCTGGGCGAAGACCTGAAGGACGGGCGACTTTTGGCACGGCGGCTGGAGCCAGTTGCTGGGTGTGGCCTATGAACGCCGCATTTATGCGTTTCGGTTTGCGACGACAGAAGCGCAGGATGATGCTTTGATCGCAAAACTCAATGACGGTGAAAACCGATCGCATTTCGATTTGCTTTTCAACAACTGCGCGGACTTTGCACGCGGAGTGCTGAACACTTATTTTCCGCATACCTTCAGGCGGAGTTTCTTTCCCGACGCGGGAGTGACAACGCCGAAGCAGATTGCCTACAAGCTGACGCGGTACGCCAAGAAGCATCCGGAGTTGCAATTAACGGTATTCGATATTGACCAGATTGCCGGATACAGACGGCGGAGCCACTCGAACAAAAGCATCGCCGAATCGCTGACGACGACGTTGTATGCGGTGCCGATTATGGTGGTGAATCCATACCTGGCCGGCGGTCTGTTTGTCGATTACCTGGTGCGCGGACGCTATCGGATCATTCCAAAGGGAGTAGCGACGTTGGAACCTGCAAGCCTGTTTTCGTTGACAGCGCCTTCGGCAACCGCGCAGAATGCATTCAATCCCAGCAGCCAGGCCTCGAACGCCGCCTCGGTTCCCATGCGAGAGATCCGGTTTCAAGACGTTGCGTACGGGAGCCAGAAAGAGTGAAAGCGAAAGTATGAGTGCATCCGCGCCGCAGAGCTTCAAGAAGCACGCACGATTCGATCCGCCCTACCATTTCGTTCTGTTCGCCGTTCTTGTCGCCAACCTGATTATCGCGCTCTCTTACGCGGTGAACCACCTCAGCTACCTTTCGGAGTGGATGGTGATTCTGTCGATCGCCATCTTCATTCCCGTCGGCAAACTGCGCACGTATCCACTCAAGGTGCAGGACCGCATCATCCGGCTCGAAGAGCGGATTCGGTTGCAGGCACTGGCGCCTGAAGAGTGGCACACGCAAATCTACCGTTTGAGCGAAGACCAGTTGATCGGGCTGCGCTTTGCGTCGGATGAAGAAGTTGTAGAGTTAGCGAAACAAGCGCTGGAACAGAATCTGAATCGCAAGCAGATCAAGGAACGAATCAAGGAGTGGCGGCCGGATGACTGGCGCGTGTGACGTCCCAGTTCCCATTCGCGATGAACGGAATGTCCAACCTTGAAATTTCCAGTTATGTCTTCTTGTTTCTTTGCTGGCTGACCTGGGCGATGGCGTTCGTGAAGCCCCGGAAGCAGGCGACAGATCGAAAAGAAATAGCAAGTGCCCCGGCTTCGCGCTGGGGCATTTTTCTTGTGATGGTCGGGTTCGCGATGACCTGGGCGTATGTGCGGCCTCCGGGATTTCACAAGCCGGCGTGGGCGCTGATCCTTTCCATGGTTTTCGCACCGCCTTCAGTGGTGCTTGCGTGGAGCGCTACACGGCATCTGGGCAAGCAATGGCGGTACAAGGCTGCTCTTCGCGAGGATCACGAGCTGATTCAATCAGGGCCTTACGCGCTGGTGCGACACCCGATCTATTTGTCGATGCTGGGCATGCTGCTTGCAACCCTGATGGCATGGACGTGGTGGCCTCTTGCGATCGGCGCCCTGCTTGCTTTTCTGGCAGGCACCGAGATTCGCATCCATGCTGAGGAAGCCTTGCTGGGATCCCACTTCGGGGCCGTGTACGCCGGATACCGAGAGCGGACGAAAGCGTACATTCCTTTCGTGCGGTGAACGCAGGAGCTCCAGCGGCCCGCGGCTTCGATGGGCGATAAGTCTTCGCGAGCGTCGGACCGAGAAATTCCCTGAGCGGCGCGCCGATCCATCCGTGCGGCGTTCGGCCTGTTCACTAGGGTCGTGACCTACTCCACCACAACGGAGACCTTGGTTGAAACCGTTGTATTCGGGTTGGCAGAGTCAGTCCCGGTGACAAGGAAGGTGTACGTGCCGGCGGTTGTTGCCGGCGTGACGGGAGGGGTCGTGGTATTTCCCCCACCTCCTCCGCCTCCGCAGCCGAGGACGCACCCGCCGATGGCAACCGCCAAGAGCAGCAGCGTGAGCAGCGCGCGGCGGCGGCCTGACGGCACCCACAGAGCAAGCAGCACTGCCAAAACCGCGCCACCGCCGAGTCCCCACATGTTGGGGAGAGCGCGCGCCGATGAGGAAGCTGCCGTTGTATTGACAGTCAACGTGGAAGTGGCGTTGCCGCCGGCGCTGAGAGTGATGGTCGTCGGCTTCAGGCTGCAGGTGGGCACACTCTGCGCACCGGTGGGTGAAGCCGACAGGGAGCAAGCAAGATTGATGGTTCCCGTGTAGTTGGTACCGGCCGTAAATGTAGCGGTCGCGGTGGTGCTGGCGCCAGGAGACACGGAGGGCGGCGCGGGCACGGCAACGGTGACCGAGTTGACGGAGACGGTGGCTGTTCCAGTCGCAGAGGTGTAGTTCGCGTCCCCGGAATAGGTCACCGTCAACGTATCTGTTCCGGGAGCCAGCGATCCAGGCGCGATGAAGATGCTGGTACTGCCGCCTCCGGCAAGAGCTTGTTAACGCGGTGTAGGATCCGCTGGCGAGCGTCACGCTCCCGGTGGGCGTGGCTTGCCCGGCGATGCCAACGACTGTGACCGCAACTGTAAACGGCTGGTTGTCGGTGATGGTCGAAACGGAGGGCGTGACCGTAACGGTGGGATGTGCCGGGCCGGTCGAAGCGGTTACTGTCACCGTGGCCGAACCAGAGGCTGTGGTGTAGTTGGCGGAGCTGGCGGTGTCGGGCGTGTAGGTGCTGGTGAGTGTTATGGTGCCCGTGGCCAGCGAACCCGCGGGGATATTGATGCTTGCGCTGCCAGCGCTGAGCGTTGTGGCAGACGACGTGAAGCCGCCCCCGGAGATGGAGACAGTGCCCGTTGGAATGCCGTTGCTGCCGCTGACCGCCACCGCTACGGTGAGCGCCTGCGCGGTGGTAATGCTCGATGCTGACGGCGTGACGGATACGGTGGGCGTAACTTTGGCTGCGGCGGTCACCGTAACCGATGCGGCCCCAGTGGAGCTGTTATACGTCGGCGAACTCACTGAGTCGGGCGAGAAGCTCACGCTGACGGTATCTTTGCCGACGGGCAATTGACTGGCTGCGATGCTGAATGTTGCGCTGCCGGCGTTGAGACTGGGGCTGCCGAGGGCGGAGCTTCCGACCGTGATGGACAGATAGCCGGTCGGGGTTGGGTTTCCGCTTCCCCCGCTCACGCTGATGTTGAGTGTGAGCCCCTGCGCCGTGGTGATGCTGGACGCAGATGGTGTTACGGAAACGGTTGGCGTGACCTTGTTGGCTACGCCTACGGAGACGGTGGCCTGCCCGTTCGCATTCCGATAAAGGGTAGAGCCCGGGGTGTCGGCAGCGTAGTTGGCGTTCAGTGTGACTGTGCCGCTGGGGAGCGATCCGGCGGGAAGAGTGAGGGTCGCGCTGCCGGCGCTGAGAGTCGCGGCGGTGGAGTAGATGCCGGTAGAGAGGGCGACGCTGCCGGTGGGTGCGGGATATCCGCTCACACCGCTCACAGACACTGTCACCTTGAGAGACTGCGTCGTGGTGACATCCAAGGAGGCAGGCGTCACGGTCACGGTCGGAATCTGGGTGTTGATCAGGATGATAAAGGTGTCTGACGTACCGCCGCCGGGAGCGGGTGTTGTGACCTGCACGTTGGCCTGGCCGGAGTCGGCAATGTCGGAGGCAAGCACCTGGGCCGTGAGCGAGGAAGAACTGACATAGGTTGTGCTGCGAACGTTGCCGTTGATGAGCACCTTGGATGCGTTGGTGAAGCCGCTGCCGCTCACCTGGATTGTGTATGCGGGCCCACCCACATACACGGATGAGGGGGAGATCGTGGACACGATGGGAACGGGGGCGCCCCCGTGGCAGTTACTTTGCTGGAAGTCAGAAGGATGATCTGGTCGGCGTTGGGCGATGTGCCGGTAAGGTCGTAGCTGCGAAACGCCAGACCATTCGTGCCCCAGCGGGCCAGGTCGCTGGTCGTGGAGGTGAAGTTGGTACCGACAAACGGAATGGAGGAGACGAGTGCAAAGCTGGACTGATCGTAGACATCGATGTTGAGCGATGTCATGTCCTGGTACTGAGCATCGTCCAGGATGTACGTGTGCCCATTCGCGTTGTCGGGGACGGGCCTGCCGGCATAGAAGGGCTGGCTGCCGCCCTGTTCGAGATAGGTGCCCAGCAGTGCCTGGGTCGTGGGATTCCATACCTCGCCGGAATTCGTATAGATCGACGTGCCGTCGGAGGCGAGCAAAGAGCCCGTTGTCTGATTGCAGCAGCCGGACCCACCCGGGGATATCAGCCTGAGGCCGTTGGAAGTTAACTGCACTTCGGAAAAGAACGTGTTGCCTTGCGGCAGGCCGTAGAAAGTGGTGGGTGAGGTAAAGGTGAACGAATCGAGGATTAGTGGATTCTTGTTGGGCGCTTCGCCGGGGATCCAATTCACCAGGCCTGAGTCGTTGTAGAGTGCAGCGCCATCCTCTTGCGGGTCGACATTCGCGAACAACGCGACCACGATTGATTTCGGCGATCCGGGAACCACGTGCATCTCATGCGCGTAGGTCTGGCCCCACTCGGTATCGACCGGGAGGTTGAAGGTCTTTTCAATGGCCAGCGTGGACAGATTGATGCGCTGCAGCACGCCCGCCGATGTGGCGACGTACAACTCGCTGCCGTCGTCGGAGACAGCAAGAACCTGCGGGTCGCGCGAAACGGCAATGGGCGTTTTCGTGACGCCGGTAGCTGGATTGATGGGAATGACGGTGTTTGCATTGTTCGTCGCGTTCGCGGGGCTTGCGGCGTAGAGCAGTCCACCCACGGGGTCGACCACCAGGGAGCTTGCCACCATCGGAAGCGAGAGATAGGCGAGGAGTGGATAGGATGCGCTGGCGCCTCCGCCGGGTGTGGGATTCACAACAGTGATGGAAATCTCACTCATCGTATGGAGCAACGTTGGATTCAGGTTGAAGCTCAGAGTGGTGCTGCTCTGGTAGGCCGTGGTTTGCGCAGCACCGTTGGCGTAGACGACGGAAGACGGGAAGAAATTGGAACCCTCGACCATCACGGAGACCGCGCTTGAGCCACTGGTGACTGCGTAGGAAGGGTTGATCAACTCCGAGATGGTTGCGACGGGATAGGCAGTGAGGGCCGTGCCGGAGAGAGGCACCGCGAGCGTAGGATTCGCTGGATCGTTGCTGGCAATGCTGAGAGTGCCGGTCCTCGTTCCGCTTTGCGTTGGTGTGAAGCTTACGTTGATCAGGCAGAAGGCGTTCGGGTTGATCGCAAATGTGCAGCCATCGCTGGCGATGCTGAAGTCGCCTGTGGTTGTTGTGCTTGAAGGTTGGATATTGAGCGGAGACGTGCCCGTGTTCTTGACCAGGACACTCACAGGGGCGCCGCTGGCATTTGCCCCCAGCACCTGTGCTGGGAACACGACCGCAGTGGGTATGGTCGTAATCTGAGGAGCCTGTCCAGTTCCGGAGAGACTGACGACCGGCGGGGGCAGGACGGCGTTGTCCACGATTGTGAGAGTGCCGTCGACGGTGCTGTTGGCCACCGGCGTAAATGTCAGCGTAATGGGACAAACGGAGCCGGCGGCGACAGCTGTACAGCTTTGCGTGGGCACGACTGTGGGATCGGATGACACGACCGAGGTCAGGTTCAGCGGCGCGTTGCCGCAGTTCTTTACATTGAGCGTCTGTGTGCCCGACTTACCCACAGCAACGCTGCCCAGGTTCACGCTCAAAGATGCGAGGCAGGCCGACGGAGCCGGCGTGCTCATGCTGATCTTGGCGATAAAGGTGTGGCGCGAACGTCGAGCCGTTCGCGGGTGGCAACTCCGGTTCGAAGCTGCCGGTTGTGGTCGGGAAGTCACGGGAGACGGTAGTTCCTGTGACGATGAGGTTGTCGCTACCGTCGATTGCCATTGCCGAAAAGGTGGATCCCGGCGAGATCCCGAGAGGTGCATCGGCCGCATCGAGAAAGCTTCCGAAGATCAGCGTGCTCATCGTGGGGTTCACGGCCGCGAGGATCATATCGTCGATGTTGGTCGTGAGTTCTGAACCGTCGTGAAAGGATCCTGAAGCGGAAAATCCGGAGAGGCAGTAACGCCGCCCACAAAGATATTGCCTTTGCTATCGAGCGCGATGCCCCGAAACGAGCTGCTCTCATTGTCATTGGGTTGGGTGCCATCGAGGTAGGTTGCGGCAACCACGCTCGCGGCTTTTGGGCTGAGTTCCAGGATGTAGCCAGACGATATGCTTCCCAGCCCTGACGCGACAGGAACTCGCTGAAACGCATTGGTGCCTACCGGGAGGTCGGTCTGGCTGGTCGAGCCGGCGAAGTACATATTGCCCTTCGAATCGACTGTCATCGCGTTGGCGTAGTTTGTCCCCGGCAGGTAGCTGGCGAAGTTGATCGCCGAAGCGGTGGCGTTGACTTGCAGGACGAAGCCGGCAGTCGGATTCTCCATGTTGGTTGTGTCGTAGGGGAAGGTGGGCTGGACAACGCCGCTGGTGGTGGGAATGCCGAGTGCCGCGATTCCTGCAACGGTCACCTGTCCGGTTCCATCCACGGCGATGCCCATGGGAATGAATTCGTTGTTGTTGGTTGCAGGGGCCTGGGGCGCGTTTCCGGGGACCACAGTGGAATAGAGGAGTTTTCCGGTGGGATCGACCTTGAGAACGAACAACTCATCATACGGATAGCCGGTGACACTCGACGCAAGCGTGCCCGGGGTGATTTGGAAGTTCGAGTCATCGGTGTATCCGGTCAGGTATGCGTTTCCAGCCTTGTCGACGGCAACATGGCCGACCCACCCATTTACATTCACGCCACCTCCGCCAATCATTCCCGAATAGTTCAGAGCGGACCCGTCGGCGGATAGCGAGGCGAGGAAAAAACACGCAACGTTGATTTGGCAGTTGGGCGATTGAATCGCTCCTGCCTTTGGGAAATTCGAAGAGGTGGCGAATCCCGCGACGATTGCATTGCCGTTTCCGTCCGCAACAATCGAACTGCCGCTGTCCTGCGCCGAACCACCCAGGTACGTTGAGTAGATAAGCGAAGTGCCGGATGGGTTCAACTTGGTGATGAAGGCGTTCGTGCAACCCGAGGAGGAGCAGCCGCCCAAATGTGGCTGCACAGGTTTGTTTGTCGGGAAGTCAGCAGAGGTGGTTTCCCTGTGAGATAGATGTTTCCTGCCGCGTCGGTAGTTACAGCCGCGGATGTGTCCGCGGCTGTGCCGCTCAAATAAGAGGAGAAGACAAAGACTGGATCGATGACGAGCGGCAACGAACGGTTGTAATTTCCAACGCGGAAGCCGATGGCGCCGTCCTGCTCGAAGACAAATTGCGCGTCGACTTGTTTGTGGACGGTTGCAACCGTTTGATAGGCGGTTGGCTTGCGCAACTTCAGGATTTGGCCGGCGGCATGAACTACGAGATCTCCGTCCTCTGACAGGGTTGCCCCTTCAGCCCCCTCGAAACGGAATCTGATCCTCGCGGGGTCCGCTCCTGGGTCCAGGGTGAAATCGTGCTCCAGCGCATTGCCATTTCCGTAAAACGCCAGAGAGACACCAGGGTATATCTCGTTGTACTCAACCCTGCGCACGTGCGGAACGCTGCGAATCCACTTGGAAGCATCGGCGCCAATGAGATAGTTGCTTCGGCCTTCCAACAATTCCCTGCCCTCAGGCGATACGTCAGAGTCCAGGAGACGCATGCGGACCGTGCCGTCCTGTTGTTTCACACCGGCGATCCGGAAATCCACGCTGCCACGCGAGAAGGCCGCTTGCGATCCGTTGTATCGAAGCAGGTAGCGAAAGTTTGGATCGGCCTGCCCGCGGTTTTCTTCGAAGCTCAGAGGCAGGCTCTGCGGCACACCGCCGGGCAAGGTTCGATCAGCAGATTGCGACCGGGCGGACGACAAGCCTGCAGACAGAGCCAGGAGCAGAACAGCCGTGGTCATTCGGCTTGAAGAACTGAGTTGGGAGGGATTCGAAAAGAGAGAGACAAATCCGCGGAGGGCAACCGAATTACCTGGAAACATGGATGGACGGCTCCTAATTTAATCCCTAGGAGAACAGTAAAAGCTGATCCGGGGATGTACTTACCATCACATTGTTTTGAGGTTGAACCACGATTTGCACTCCCTCCGGGGAGCGTTCCCGATTACACCAGCGATTCCGGACGAGGCCTCTGATGCCGGCGTCCAATGGCACCTTGAGTCTGCGCTGCCGTCGCCGCCGGCAATCCAGAACAATCCTGTGACAATCAACTTACAGCGAAGTGACAATGCATGGCACGATGTCGATCATATTCAGAACAGCCCGATACCCATGGCACGGACCATCCTTCCTGTTGTCGCAGCGACGTTGGCAGCATCCCTACTGGTGATGCTCGCCGTCCTGGTTTTCGTCGGTTGCAAAGCGAAGCCGCCAGGAAAAGTCGAGACGGCGGTCATGAACTGGACCAAGCACAGACTTCTGGTCCATAACAAAACCCAAAAGAACCCACTGAAAGACGAGGTAACGGCAGTCGGCGACGGCAAGGAAGCGTTCTCGCATTACTGTATTGCATGCCATGGGTTAGATGGCCAAAACACCGGCGTCCCCTTTGCTGAGCGCATGTCCCCGCCTGTCCCGTCCCTGGCCGGAGAGGGAGTACAGTCTTACACGGACGGCCAACTCAAGTGGATCATCGACTTCGGCATCTGGCCTTCGGGCATGCCTGGTTCGAAAGGCACTCTCAGCGACGAGGAGATCTGGTCGATTGTGCTCTATTTGCGCCACCTTCCGCCGGCAGGAACACTGGGTGAGCCGGAGATGTACACCCACTAGCGCGATATGAATGAATCCATTTTTGCGACTCAAGGAAAGGCACCCCGCATACCATCCGAGGTCAAAGCGTTGTTCTCTGCGCTTCAGGTGACCGAGCCGGATACGACGCCGCTCAAGAGGCTTTCCGATCAGGAGTGGGCGGGTCTTCTCGCCTTCTGCAAGACTGCGAATCTGACTTTGCCGCTGGCGCTCGTTCCCATGGACGGATTTCCGGAGTGGGTTATAGAGCGGCTCACGACCAATCTGGCGGACAATGCTCTGCGCTTTGATCGCGTCAAGGCCACTTACCGGGAGCTTGCCGAAGCACTTGAACGAGCGGGCGTCGAACATATCGTCCTCAAGGGGTTTACGCAGTGTCCGGACTACGTCGTAGACCCGCGGCTCAGGGCGCAGTCTGATATCGACATCTTCTGCCCGGCTGACAGCATCGAGAGGGCGTACGATGCTCTGATCGCTATCGGTTACGAGCCATCCCCGGAGAAGGTCACCTATGCCCTGGCCGACCACAAGACAACTCTCGTCCGAAACGGCAGCTGGCAGTGGAGAGGCAATGCGTTCGATCCGGAGATGCCGCTTCAGATCGAATTGCACTTCTGTCTCTGGAACGAGCGTGTCTCGCAGGTCGCAATCCCCGCAGTCGAAGACTTTTGGGAGCGGCGCAGGATGCGAGATCTTGATGGTTTCTCGTTCTGGTGCATGGATCCCGTCGACCATCTGGCTTACTTGACACTGCACATTTTACGTAATCTTTTCCTTGGGGATTGGATCGTCCATCATGTGCGCGAGTTGTCCCTCTTCCTTCACGCGCATGCAGACGATGACAACTTTTGGAACCTCTGGCACCAGACCAACTCTGCATCGATGGGGCCCTTTGCTGCGGTCGCCTTCTCCCTTGCGCGCGCATGGTTCGGTTGCCGCCTCCATCCTCTGGTGGCACTCGAGATTGAGCGGCTTCCTGCTGCACGCAAGAGTTGGCTCGAGTGCTTCTCCGGATCCGTTTTGCGGATCATGTTCGAGAGGAACCAGGACGCCATGTGGTTACAACTCACGTATCTGTCGTCGCCAGGCAGCAGGTGGAGGGTAATCCGGCGGCATTTGCTTCCAGCGCGTATTGCACCGATCGACTCGATCAGCGTTCAGTTGCGCAACAAGCGACTTCTTGCACCATCCGGCAGACCTCGCTGGCAACAATATGTCGCTTTTCTGGTTTCCCGTGGAGCTGGGTATATGCGCGCCAACAGTATCACTCTCTGGCGAGGGCTGTGCTGGCGCTTCTCGGGACACCTTCTTACGCCTTGAGTTGGCGTCGCGGATGCGTCACCTTCCGCTGCTCAGCAAGCAATATGGAGATGATTCCGTGACAATCCACTGACAAGTTACCTTCATGGATTAGACCACCATAGGATGTGAGCATTCTGCCGGGTGAGCGCACTTTATCGTGGATTGAATGGGTCGTTCTGTCGGTAGGGATTGCCTATCTAGGGCTGCACGCCGTGCCACGCGCATGGGTGAAACTGAACACTGATTTTCCCAACTATTATCTGACGGCGCGATTGGCTCGCGAAGGCTTCGACACCAGCCGCGTTTACGAGTGGATCTGGGTGCAGAGGGAAAAGGATCATCGCGCACTCGATATTCCCGCGGTCGGGATGATTCCGATCACCCCGTTTTCAACCCTGGCATATTGGCCACTCACGGCTCTTCCCGCGCTCGCTGCCAAACACGCGTGGATCATTGCAAATCTGGTCCTTCTGATTCCACTCTGCTGGTTTATCCATTCACTGACGGGGTTATTTTACCGGCGCATCGCACTGCTGCTGGTTCTCAGTTATCCGCTCCAGCGCAATCTGCTTTTCGGGCAATTTTACATATTGCTTCTCGTATTGATTGTGGCGGCCTGCTGGTGTTACGTGAAGGAACGCTACGTTCTCTCAGGCGCACTTGTGGCGGTTGCGGCTGCGTGCAAGATTTTTCCTGTACTGCTGGTTGTCCTGTACCTGCGGCGTAGAAACTGGCGCGCGCTCGGGTCTTTTGCGGTGACGTGGATCGCGGCCGCCGGGCTGTCGATCGCGGTCTTCGGCTGGAACCTGCATCGCACCTATCTGTACCAAGTTCTTCCCTGGGCGTTGCATGGCGAAGCGATGCCCCCTTACATACCATCCGCGGCATCGATATCGGCGCTCCTGCACTACTTGTTTCTGGCCGAGCCACAGTGGAACCCGCATCCGTGGCATGCCTCGATACTCTTGTATGCTCTGTTGGAACCGACGCTGCAGATGCTGCTGCTTGCCCCCGCAATCCTGCTGATTCGGAGAGAAGACCGCACGCCACAGCGAGTGATTCTTGAGTGGATTGGTCTGCTGACCTCGTCGCTCGCCATCTCCACCATTCCCGCCTCTTACAACTTCGTGCTCATGGTCTTTCCGGTTTGCGCGCTTGCTGCCCTCTTGCTCGAGCGCCGAATGCATACGTGGCTCATGGCACTCCTTGTCGCTTACCTGGGAATTGGGTTGCCCATTCCTGCTTCAGGGCATCTCATGGGACCCGCAATCCTGCTGTTCACGCCACGATTGTTTCTGATGACTGCTGTTCTCATCGGCATCTACGTTTTGCTCTGGCAGAGCTCTCGCGCTCCAAGCGCCCGCGCGGATTGGAGCAGCTATGCGTGGGCCGGCTTCATGGTCGCGGCAATTGTCGTCTCCGTACATTCAACCTTGCAGCGTGAACAGGCAGTACGAGAAGAATTCGCCTACCGGATACCGGTCGAAACTCCCTTTCTGCTGAATGGGAGCCCGGCCGCAGCAGGATCCGAAGCGAAATTTGTCGCCGGTTCTGCAGGTGGGTATCGGCTGGTGACCGCGGGAAGTTCCACATGGATCGATCCTTCAGCCGATGACGATCTCTCATTCAGCACCGGGCGAGGATTGACGTTCGTTGAGAAGGCGCACAGTGGCGTCTCCACGATTGAAGGTCTGCAAGGGCCAGCGAAGACGATTGTGGAGGATGGACGGAATCCAATCCTGTCGAGCGATGGAGAGAACGTTGCGTTTGTACGCTCCGATCACGGGCGAGGCCGCCTGATGGTGCTGCAGTCGTTCCAGTCTCCATATACAACAGAAACGGCACTGACGCCGCCTTCGATCAATGTGTACGAGGGAAGCTTCCTCTCGCCTCGCGACTTCGCAATATCCGGTGTAGAGGGTAACCGTCCGCCGCAGATATACCTGACCGACCAAAGCCACCAGAACGCGCCGCTCTCGCTCGGAGAGTCGCGCTATCCTGCGTTGTCACCGGATGGGCATTGGATGGCGTACAGTCACCTGGAGCATGGAGTCTGGAATCTCTGGATTCGCGATGAGCAGACCGGCGCCACTCGACGCGTGGCGGATGTTCCGTGTAACCAGATCGAGTCGTCATGGGAAGCTGACTCGAAAACGTTGGTCTACGCAGACGACTGTGGCCGCAGCCTCTGGTTTACGGCCATTGCCAGGCGTCAAGTGATCCCCTGAAGACCATTCAACCAAGAGCTTGGTCTGGCTAGTCCACAACGTGCACTTTGAAGGTCATGGAACCGTGGCCGCTGCCGCAAAACACCGCGCAGTGACCGACAAAATCTCCCGTCTTATCCGGCGTGAAATGCACTTCGGCGGTGCCGCCTTTGCCCACTTTGACCGTAACGTTGAGTTCGCTGATGCGAATTCCATGTGCAACGTCAGCGCTCTTGAGCACAAGCACAGCCGGCTGCCCCTTCTTCAACGTGATCTCCCCAGGCTGAAACTCAAAACGCTTCGCTGTGATCTCGATCTTCTGCGGGACAACCTCTGCCCTGGCAGCTGGAGTCGACAACCCGGCGGGCGCCAAGGCCGCGGCCAACAATGCCGCTCGCATGTACTTCCTTTGCATAGACTCTCCTTTGAAAATGGCGATGATTCTCACTACGGATTCAGGAACCGGCGCAGCGCCTTGTAATCTGCATCGCTAAGCTTCGCACGTACCCGCATGTGCATGGCAACGGTGCCCGAGATGCTGGGCGAAAAACCTTCCGGGGCGTTGTGGCACCGGGCGCAGTTCTGCTCGAAGACTTGTTGTCCGCGGTCCTTGTTTGTCGCGGAAACGGTCTTCGAAGACACCTTCTGGCGAGACTGCTGCGGCGCGTCCGGGGCCTGGGCGATGGCTACAGATGCCCCAAGAGCCAGCGTCACCGCAAGCAGTTCGAGCCCCAGCGTTCTCTCTTTCCAGCACTTCATCGTTCCTCCTTTAATTCGCTGCGCGTGCGGAAGTCGGGTAACATCGTGCACCACCCAAGGTGAAGATGTCTGAGCCCAGACACCCTTCTTAGGTTCCCTTACTCTTCCAGGTTGGGAAAATGAACCGGTAGATGATGCCCGTCTCCCAAATATTGACATCGCGGCCCGGCGAGAATTGGCGGGAGTAACTTGTATTGATGCGCACTTCATGGGGCAGATGATAGTCGAGGCCGAAGTCGGCGCGCTGCGTGTTCACAGATGGTAAGCCGTCATTGGAGTCGGGCGCGCTGCGAAACGTTTGCTGCATGCGAAAGACTGGTTCCAGGCGGCCCAACGCGCTGTCGGCACCGCCAAAATGGGAGAGACGGTAATCCGTCTCAAACCAATAACCGTAAGCATGCGGTGCGCGCGCGTATTCAGAGCGAAATCGGAATGGGCTGTTGATTGGCTCCCACCACAGATGGACACCGACATTGTTCTCGTGAACGCCGGCGAGAGAGCGTCCGTAGGATGCGCCGACCTCCAGCCCCCTCTTCGGAATATAGACCTGGGCCTGCCCGCCGCTGGCGCGTTCTGCACCGAAATACCCGCTGTTCACATTGCCGGAATAATAAGCTGCGTAGCTGATCGAATAGTCTTGTGTGGAGATTGCCGACCCGCGCAACATGCCGCCAACACTGGAGCCTGTATTCATGGTGCCAACGCCGTAAATCAGCGGAACATCCTGCAGCGTTTGAATCCAGATCGGCGTCAGGCGCTCGTTATACGTTCCGAATGGTGTTAAAAACTCGCCTGCGACAAACGTCAGATGGGGCCCTGCGATAACATCTGCCTGCAGATAGTCCACCGTCTTGAATAGTGGGTTCCTCTTGTAGCCACCAGCAGGGTTAGGTGTAAATGTATCAAGGACACTCGCCCGGCTTTCGATGAGGACGTGGCTTCCAAGAGGAGCTGCAATCAGTGGCTTGATATATGGGAAGTATGTGGTGTTTCCACCGTTTGTGCTGGTGAAGAATCCTATACCGCCTGAGATCAATGGTACGTTTTGTGCAACGCCATGCGTTGCGGCGCAGAATCCGGCTATCGCAACCACTACTATCTTCATTAACCGCGTCGCTTTATAAAGAAATCGCAACCTCATATACCTCATAACATGAAGATTAGAAGTTTGCGCGAGGAGATGTGTCTCTCAATTTTCTGCACTTTGTCAATTGATTGTAAGCATCGCGTGGAGCCAGATCATGACCGGCTATTTCTGGACGGCGGAAGAGATTTGCTCGTACGAGACCGACTGGGCAGGACCTTCCCGATGCTCTTGCGCACGAGAAGTGTTTCGAGGACACTTACGCTATCGGTGACTTCCGTCGTTCCCATCACACAACAGATTCCATCTGGCCGCTGCGGGGCGAGTCTGAGATCAAGCTCGGCTGACCGGCATCCGTGGACTCGGCATAGGAATTGAGCTGGCTCAGGATCCTGGAATATCTTGCCCGCGCAGATGCAGGCTCCGCCGTCTTCGATAGCCGCTCAATCTCAGATCTGGAAGGCTGGAGGTTCAGTGGCATTGCTTTCCAGTAATACTTCAGCTTATTGGAGCGCCAATGGGCATAGATCGCTTCCCAGGACTTTCCGGATTCGCCCGCGAACGCAAGGTTGCCCGGATGAATGGCTCGCGCGCAATCTTGAAATCTGCAGTCCATTGAAATGCGGAGCCGGTTCGAGCGGTTGGGAGAAGCAGCATGCACGGTGAGGCTATGAAATATGAGCAGATCCCCAGCATTGATCGGGCCGCCTACCCAATCGCCTGCTGTCAATGCCTCGGGCGAGATTTCGGGGACATGCAGATTCTCTTCCTCGTGGTTGATCACACCGTAGCGGTGAGAGCCCTCCAGTATTTGCAGGGGACCCAACTCGGCCGGGCAGTCATGAAGAGGAATCCAAACTGTAAAACATTCGGGATCTCCGTTCATGAAGCGGTAGTCCTGATGCGGGTGAACGGTGAGACGGTCGCAATTTGGGAAGATCAGCCGTCCGATCGGCTTGGGATGAACCAAGACCTGCTCGCCCACCAGCAGATTCATGACTCGCTTCAGCGCCGGATGATGCGGCAGGGCATGAAACGATTCCAATTTGAACACTTCCTGGTAGGTCCGCTTGAATGACGGATCGGGATCGCCACACGCGGCGGCGTTATTAGCGATGTGCTCGATTGGGTCAGCGCCGGAGAGCAGCCAGCCGGCATCGAAAAGTATTCTAGTAACCCCGTCGAGAACGTTCTCAACATCAGAACGAGGAATCAATCCGCGGATCAGAGCATAGCCTCTTGAGCCTAGTTGCTCCTGGAGGGAATGCCGGGCGAGATCACTACTCTGCATTTCATGAAACGGCTTCATTGATTCACCTGGATCGGGCCGTCAACGTGGCACACCGATTCAGACCGGTGGGGTTGCGGCACAGGATCACGATATTCGCGCCTGCTCTGCGATATGTCTCCGCAGGGTCTCCTCTTTGTCAATTGATTGTCATTTGCGTCGCCGGAAAATGTGGCGTGTATGCGCCCGATTCAACGACCAAGCGCAGATTTCCATGCGCACCACCGCAACAGCCTGCTCCAGAGACCGAGGCAACAAGATCGTGACAATCGCATGACGCCGATATGACATGAGCCCTTTCGGATTCCATTTACGCTGCAAGCGGAGTCATTTCTATCGTGTAGCAAAAGGAATTGCGCGTGCGGTCTTCCGGTACAAAACCAGCTTCCTCCGTACTGCAGAGGAGCCTGCGCCTGCGTGC
Organism: uncultured Acidobacteriaceae bacterium; assembly: GCA_963846095.1. Lineage (GTDB taxonomy): Bacteria > Acidobacteriota > Terriglobia > Terriglobales > Acidobacteriaceae > Telmatobacter. The sequence continues at coordinate 182,107 of CAWJUW010000016.1, read as the reverse complement.
CAAGGGGCTTTGGCAATGATCTTACCGATGCGGCCAGCTGCAGCCGCCTTTGACGCAATCGCACCCGTCTTCGACCAACGTTTCGGCGCCTGGAGGAGTGTCGCCGCTCAACGGCGCGCGGTCCGTGCGGCACTCGTACGGGAATTCCCTAAGGGCGGCAGCATCCTCGAGGTGGGCGGCGGTACAGGTGAAGACGCGACGTTTCTTGCAGAGGCAGGCTATGAAGTATTTCTGACAGATCCTTCGCCCGCGATGGTTGCGCTGGCCAAGGCCAAATTGGCACCATTCGGCGCCCGAGCCGCGATCGCAGCTGCGGAGGAGTTGGAGCAGTTTTCCGCCTCTCATCTTTCCGCAGGCGGACGACTCTTTGACGGCGCGTTCTCCAACTTCGCTGCACTCAATTGTGTCATCGATCTGAAGCCACTCGCGCGCGGGCTTGCACAGCTTCTCAAGCCCGGAGCCCCGGCCATGCTGGTATTCTTCGGGACCTGCTGCCCCGGGGAGATGCTGACGGAAGTTCTTCATCAGAGGCCGGGCCAGGCGATCCGCCGCTGGAAGCGCAGCCCGATACCGGCGCGTCTTGCCAAGCGGGAGTTCCCTATCGTTTACCATCGCCGCGCGGCATTGATGCGCGCCTTTGAACCCTGGTTTGTGCTTGAGAAGCGTGTCGGCATCGGTGTAACAGTGCCGCCTAGCGCGGCCGAGCCGTGGATCTCCCGTCAACCCCGACTTCTCGCAGCGATGGAGTCCGTCGACCGCATGCTCTCCCGTCCCCTGGCCCTCCTTGGCGACCATGTTCTTTACCAATTCCGCCGAAGCGCCGAAGGATGAACTTTTCGATTCGACAATGCGATTACCGTATCGAGACATTCTGGCGACAAACCTTCACTTATGCAGCTATAGGCTTTCGATATCGATTGATGGATAACTCACCGATAAGCAACGCGCATGGAAGGAAGGGAGCACATTCACCTTGTTGACGTTGAAGAAGGTTGCGGAAGTCCGTCTGCCAACCCGCTGGGCGGATTTCAACCTATTGGCCTTTGAGGCCATCGGCGCCAGAAGGCAGACGGAGGGCAGTGCGGAGACGGTTCTGGCCCTGACACTGGGGCACCTCCACAACGCTCCTCCGCTTGTTCGCATTCATTCTCAATGCACAACGGGAGAGGCGTTCCACTCACTACGATGTGACTGCTATGAACAACTTCATCTGGCGTTGCGCTTGATCGCGGAGCAAGGCGCCGGAGTGCTCGTCTACGAGCATGAGGAAGGCCGCGGCATCGGATTGATGGAGAAGCTGCGCGCCTATGAGCTTCAGGATCAGGGACTCGACACGATCGAAGCCAATCTCATGCTTGGGCATGAAGTGGACCTGCGGGACTATGAGCTTTCCGTGGAGGTTCTTCGCGTTCTGAATATCCACTCACTGCAGCTGATGACAAACAACCCAGAAAAGATACGAGCCGTCCGTTCGGCAGGAATTGAAGTCGTGAGGCGTGTGAGCGCCGATATTCCGGCGAATCCTTATTCGGCTCGTTATCTCACCACCAAACGCGAGAAGCTCGGTCACCACTCCAGTTCGGCTGCCAATCTACTCATCGCTCGCGGCCCATCCTTGACAGGCCGATGCGATGCTGCCGTCGTGACTCCTCCCCCCGCTCCGTATCTGATTCAGAAACCGCCCGGCAAGAGATGACATTGAGGTGACAATTCGGGACAACTCCATGTATCGGCAGAACTAAGCTACGTCTCACAGGGCCGAGTGAGCCAGGTCTCCGTGAAGCTGGCATGCACTGCTGCGCCGATCCTGTATTGAATCTGCCGGCAAGTAAATATCCGAGGTGAATCGTGGCGCAGGTTTTGCTGACGCATTCCTATCATCTTCCTTTCGATCCCAAACAGCTGCGCAAGATGCAGCCCTATATGCCGATTGGCACTCTGTATGCGGCCACGGCATTGAGGGAAAATGGCATCTCCGTCGCGGTCATGGACCCGATGCTTGAAGAGCCATCAGCGAAGCTCGATGCTCTTCTGGCATCGTGTAACCCACAAATCGTTGCAGTCTACGAGGACGACTTCAACTTCCTTTCCAAAATGTGTCTCACGCGCATGAGGGAGGTGGCCTGGGCGATTGCGAAGGCGGCGCGGGCTATGGGTGCGATCACCGTGGTGCACGGGTCCGACTCGACAGACAATCCTCTGCTCTTTCTCGAAAACGGCTTCGACTATGTCCTGTGCGGAGAGGCAGAGGCAACACTGGTACGGCTCTGTCGATCGATCCTCCAGTCGAAAGCCTTGCCAGAGATCGATGGGATGGTAAGACTCGACGAGCACGGTCGCCTGGTGCGCGGTTCGCAGCGGTTGGCCAAGAATCCTTCCTGGTCAGAACTTCCCTTACCCGCACGGGACCTGATCGAAATTGAACCGTATCGCAAGGCATGGGTCGAAGCCCACGGTTATTTCTCCGCAAACATGGTGTCCAGCCGAGGATGTCCGTACCACTGCAATTGGTGCGCGAAGCCGATCTCCGGCAACAAATTCCATCTGCGCCCGCCGGCAGACGTTGCCGAGGAAATGAGATTCTTGAAGGTGTCTGCGGGGGTACAGCATGTCTGGTTTGGCGACGATGTGTTCGCGCTGGACCGGCACTGGATACAACGATTCGCCGAAGAGGTTCGAGGACGAGACGCAGTCATTCCTTTCAAGATTCAGTCTCGCGCCGACTTGATGACGGAGACCACCGTTCAAAACCTGAAGGCAGCCGGCTGCGCCGAAGTGTGGATGGGCGTTGAATCGGGGTCCCAAGCCGTTCTCAACGCAATGGAGAAGGGTCTAACTCTTTCCTCTGTCCGTTCGGCGCGCCGGTTGCTGAATGAAGCCGGCATTCTCGCCTGTTATTTTCTCCAATTCGGATATCCGGGGGAGACATGGGCGGAGTTGCAAGAAACCATCGCCCTGGTGCGGGAGACGCGACCAGACGATGTTGGAATCTCATTCTCCTATCCGCTTCCGGGGACGGGCTTTTACGAGAAGGTTCGGATGCAGCTGGGCCAGAAGCGAAACTGGACGGATAGCGATGACCTTTGCATCATGTTCACGGGGGCATACACAACAGACTTCTATCGAGCCGTGCGCGACGCACTGCACGCGGAAGTCGATGCATGGCGGGCGCTTGACGTATTGCCAAAGACAGAAGCGAGGATAAGCGCTTTGTGGGAGAGGGTCGAAGACCTTGAGCCGGTGGCACGAAACTCGATGGCAGTTCCCGCTCCTGCAAGGAGTGCGCCAGTCACATCGTCTGTCTTTGTTCCCATTGCACAGCTGGCCCCGATAAGGGAGGGTTGAAATGCGAGAGCTCACTCCTGCTCAACGGGTTCGCGTGTCCGTGCATTCCAGTGCGGCCGCGTCTCTCGATGACAGGACCACGCGCTCCCTCATTTCCGATGCGCCTGCGCCTCTGGACGTTCGCCTGCAATGCCCCCGGTGCAGAGCCAGCATCGCGCAGTTGAATTGCGACACCTGCGGGCTCCAAATGACGGCGGAGAATGGAATCGTTATTGCCCTCACACCGAATCAGGCTGCGCACTTCGCATGCTTCATCGCTGACTATGAGCGCATTCGAGCGGCGGAGGGCCGATGGAGCCAGGAGGACGATTTCTATCTGAGTCTTCCGTATAAGGACATTTCCGGCAAGAACAGCAAGCAATGGAAGATCAGGGCGCGCAGCTTCGACTATTTGATGATGCATGTGGTGCGCCGCAATCTTGAGCACGGCGGACGGATCCTGGATCTGGGAGCAGGAAACTGCTGGATGAGTTACCGACTTGCGCTCGCCAACTACCGCCCCGTCGCTGTGGACCTGCTTACCAATGATCGCGATGGTATGGGAGCGGCCGAACACTTTCGCAAGCACCTACCCTCGTTGTTTCCGCGGTTTCAGGCCGAACTCGCGCGCCTGCCGTTTCAGGCCGAGCAATTCGACGCGGTAGTCTTCAATGCCTCTTTCCATTACGCCGAGGATTCTGCGGCCGCGCTGCGCGAGGCGCTGCGCTGCGTAAAAAGCGGCGGTTTGATCCTTATCTGTGACACACCGTGGTATTCCCGCGAGGAGAGCGGCCAGAAGATGCTGGCGGAGCGCAGAGCAGGCTTCCGTGAACGATATGGAACAGCCTCGGACTCCATCAAGAGTCTGGAGTTTCTGACGGACGAACGACTCGGGAGCCTCGAACAGCAGCTCGGCATCCGATGGACCCTCTATCGTCCGCACTATGGTCTTCAGTGGGCGATGCGCCCCCTGGTCGCGCGGCTTCGTCATCGGCGCGAGCCTTCGCGGTTCAGAATCTATGCAACACAGAAGCCCTAAGCCGCCTGTGTGCAGGCTCGGTCGAGAGGTGTGATTCTCATGCGGAGGGATGTCCCGTGATCGAGAGTCGCCATCGGGTCGAGGAAGTTCGACTCATCCTTCGCGATGCCCGTTGCAGTTTGGGCCCGAGGATGACTGCACAGGCGTCGATACAAATCGCAGGCGATCGAATCATCCGTATCTTCAACGACCGCAATCCCTTTCCCGACGTGGCTACTGAGGCCGCCGACATGAATATGAAGGGGTTCCTGGTGCTGCCTGGGTTCGTGAATGCGCACGATCATCTCCAGTTTGCGCTTTATCCAAGAATGGGAAATCCGCCCTATCGCAATTACATCGAATGGGGCGGCGACATTCACAGAACATTTGCATCTGAAATTGCGCGGCAACATGCCATTCCTAGAGCCGTTCGCCTGTGGTGGGGCGGTATACGAAATCTTCTTTGCGGGGTGACAACGGTCTGTCACCACGATTCTCTCTGGCCGGAACTAGAAAGAGAAGATTTCCCTGTACGCGTCGTCAGGAAATATGGCTGGCGCCATTCGCTGGCTCTTGGAGGCGACCTTCGCCAGGCGTATGACGCCACGCCCGCAGGTCGACCTTTCATCGTGCATGCCTGCGAAGGAGTTGACGAACGTGCTCGAGGGGAGTTGGCCGGTCTCGATCGGCTGGGAGTCCTGGATGACCGCACGGTGCTTGTCCATGGGCTCGCTGTGGATCGGGAAGGATTTGACCTTATCCATGAGCGCGGCACTTCGTTGATCCTCTGTCCGACTTCAAATAGGTTTCTTTACCGCCAGGTTCCAGACCCGTTCCTTCTCAGCAGAATCGAGAAGCTTGGCCTTGGGAGCGACTCCCCCCTCACCGCGGAAGGCGACCTGCTGGACGAGGTCCGTTTTGCGATTCGGATTTTGGGGATCCAAGCATCGGCCGCTTATTCCATGGTGACGACAGCCTCCGCTGCGATTCTCCGGCTAGGAGACACGCAAGGATCGATTCAGGAATCCGGCGTGGCAGATTTGATCGCGGTTCGAGACACAGGGCGAGACCCGGCAGACCGGCTCGACACTCTGTCGACGAAGGACGTGGAGTTGGTGATCGTCGGAGGCCGTGTACATCTCGCCGCTGAAGCGATGCTGGAGCGGTTGCCCTTCGCAGTAAGGGACGGACTGGAGCCTTTGTCGGTGGACGGAACCGTTCGCTGGCTCCGCGCCCCCGTGCGCGCGCTGATGCAGGCAGCAGAAGAAGTGCTGGGTCGTGGCTCAGTGCGGCTTGGAGGTAGAAAGTTGCTCACCCCTGCCGGTGCGATGGCGGAACATGTCAACTGATCGAGTCGTCCGGCACTTCGGGGTGATGTCCTTCACCGGTACGGGGCATCTGAATTCCCTTATCCTGCTGGCGCAACACCTGAAAGATCGAGGCCATGAGGTCACTTTCTTCGAGAAGCCCAAGATTGAAGAACGTGTGCGCCATGCTGGGCTCAATTTCTATTCCGATCGGAAGGAACAAGCTCCCTCTTCAACAAGACAATCCCCCTGTAGGCCGTCCGGGTTTGCGCTCTCGGCTTTCCATTTTGCGGTTTAACCTGAGGCGGATTACGCAGGACCTGGAGACGTATCTCGAGGAGACAAGCAGGGCGGTAACGCAAGCCAACGTGGATGCACTCCTCGTCAACGAAATCGCGCTTACCGGGCCGACAGTAGCCCAGATTGCCGGCTTGCCCTACTTCATCCTCTCCACATCGGTTCCCCATAACTTCGGATGGAATGATCTTCCATGGCTCTCAGGGTACAAGTATGCAGAGTCGTGGTTTTCACTGGTAGAGACGGCATTTCTTGAGAACACCGCGCTGCGGATGCGCGGGCCGATACGGCGGGCGCTCGATGCGCGAAGGCGACTTTTCGGATTAGGGCCGGTTCGGCAGGCTCGAAAATCGTACCCCGAACTGGCGCATATTACCCAGCTTCCTGAGTGCCTTGATTTACCAAGGTCGAGGACTCCCCGGCAACTTTCATTACACCGGTCCTTTTGCAAATCGGGAGGCAAGGCCGCATGTCGACTTTCCATGGGACCGGCTTGACGGCCGGCCCATTATCTACGCATCTCTGGGCACGACGCGGAATGTGCAGGCTTTCGTGTTTCGCCTCATCGCAGAGGCGTGCAAGGATCTTGACCTTCAGTTAGTGACCTCTCTCGGAGGCCGGTTCGACGCGGACAAGTTCCCGGATTTGCCGGGAAGCCCACTCGTCGTAAGGTATGCCCCGCAACTGGAACTTCTGAGGATTGCGACGATGGTGATCACACATGGCGGGCCAAACACCGTGTTTGAAGCTCTGATGGAGGGAAAGCCGATGGTTGCGATCCCGCTCGCTCATGATCAGCCGGCAGTGGCGGCTCGGCTGGCTCGCCTTGGAATTGCCGAGGTTCTCCCGGTGATGCGACTGTCAGCCCGGAAGATTCGCCGGGCGGTGACAACGGTCCTGAGCGATCCAAGGTATCGGTGCACAGCTCTGAAGATGCAAGCCACGCTCCAGTCGCTCCATGGGTTGCAACGAGCCGGCGATGTGATCGAAGAGGCCCTCGATCGGCATGCTGCCACTCACTCACGCATTCAGCGATAAGGTGTCAAGGGCAACGATACCGGAATCGAGACTGCAGTACTGCAGTTCGTAGGTTGGGATTTCGGAGAGGATCTCCAGGATCTTCTCGTGTTTCACACGAATCTCGCCAGCAGAGTAGAGTTCGCGGCAGGCGCGCCGGGTAGCAGTTCCACTCGGAAGACGCATGAGTCTTCCCTCAGCGGAGGAACTGCGGTGCAAGTAGACAATGAAATCCACGTTCGCCTCAGTTGCCGTCTTCTCTACCGGGAGGTCGGAGATGGCAACCTCAATCGAGGGCTTCCCTTCGAGACGCGGCGTCAGCCCAAAGCGCTCCAATTCCGGAAAGAGTTCCTTCGCCGAGGGACGAAAGCGTGCGCGGTGGGAGTGCCCTATGACGCGAGGAACTTTGGAGTCATTGATGAGATAGCTTGTGTCGTCCGACGTGTAGATCCATCCGGCACGGGCACATGCATAAGCGAGCGTCGATTTGCCGGCGCCGGAGTCGCCGATAAGTAAAATGCCTTTCCCGTTCTTGCTGACGCAGGCGGCGTGCATGTCTGTCACCACCGATGCGCCGAGGAGCAGGTAAACGGCCTTTTCGAGAAAGTTATAGCGGAAGTAGAGCCTGTTGTTCACGGCCGCGCTTGTCACCCAGGTGAAGTTGATGCGCGATCTCAGGTCGAGCAGGGCCTGGTTGTTCACGTCCGCAACCAAAGAATACAGATGGTTAAATTCCCGCCGGGTCGGCTCCGATGGACACGCGGACCCACCTTCATTGCTGACTCCGACCCGAATCTGGAGCGTTTCGCTCGATCGAGAGGAAACCCCGTGCCCGAAGCTCTCGTTTGCAGCCTGTAAAACGACTTTGTCGTTGGTGATGATTTCAACCGGATACCCAAGCGGGTAGAAGATATCCCGGTACGGAAGCTCCATATCGCAGAGGAGCGCGTCCTGCGGGCGGCGCGCTGAGGCGGCCTCGGCCTGGTGAGAATCTGTCTGTGGCATGACACCCATAACCATGACGTAGAACCCCGCTATTTCCAAGGGATAGCAGTTCGCCTGGTAGGGGATGTCAGGAAAATGTTTTCCGAATGTCACGCCTTGATGACACGTGCTGATGGCAGATCGCACGCTCACCGGGCTGAGGACTCACTGTGTCTGGCCGTTCGATCTTCCCGTCAATGCACGCAGGAAGTGTTCTTCGCTCATGCGGTACTTGAATGCCTTTCGGCCATCGATGAACACCACGGGAATCTGATCGTTGTATGTCTCTCTCAACTGAGGGTCACGATCGATGTCGACTTCACGCCAGACGAAGTCGGCCTTGCCGTGGGATTGCTTGAGCGTCTCTTTCAGAACGTCGCAGAGATGGCATCCGGCGCGGGAGTACACCACAACTTCGTGCATGAAGCGATTCTATGCGTGCCGGGAAAGTTTGAAGGGTTGGGGAAGTAAATCATTTATAAATAGTTGATTCTAAATTGGCTTCCCCCCAGGAAGACACAAGCACTTAGTCTAATGGTAGTTATTGCTGTTTATTCGCCTTGTACCCCGGATTCGTACCCCACGATTTCACGGAAGTCATCGGACGAAATCGCACTCTGGCGGATGGCCTCAATCTTCATGTGGATGATCCCCAGAAAAATGGCCTGCCGCACGGTAGCGCCGTTGACATAACTTCGTGGATCCTCCAGTTTGTCCGCCCTCGACAAAATATCACCACTCCAAAGGCGACACTTTAGAAAACCTCCGAATACGTGTCCCAACTGTTCCGAAAACCAAAGGTCCTATCTCAGTGCCGCCGTCGTCGGTTGAAGAAGCAATCTTCTCGCCGGCATCGTTGTCAGCGCAACGACACTTCAGTCGGCTCATGGACGCGAAACCCGCCGTCGATTGGCCTTCAGGCAGGCTCATGCGCGCGTCATCACGACACATTTGAACCACGGGCACGATCTTCTAATCGAGCACGCCCCACGAAAACAACGACTTGCAAGAAATCGGCCGAGCGTGGCGTGGCGCTTGCTCAAGGCGGCACGCGATCGAATCCGGAACGGCACTTCAGGTGCAAAGTACATTGCGCCGGCTTGCTATTCGGCGGACGCCCTCAGAATTCGATACTGGAATGGAGATCGATGATGCGTACAAATCTCGCTGTTATCTCGAATGCAAGCGCAAACCGAACTTCCGCACGTCCGATCGTTACCTCAGCCAATCAGAATACGGTTCGGAGAGCGCGGCATCCGGCATTAACAGAATTATGGAGGCGAATTTGAAATGAAGGTTTCGGAAACCCGCCTACGTGCGCACTAGGAAGTGCCCACGGATTTGTTTCGTGCAAGCTGTGAGTGATGCCGTTGTGTTGCGTCGACTATTCCTGTCGCAACGAAACCACGGGGTCCAAACGGCTCCCGCGCCATGCCGGCAATATTCCAGCCGCCAACACGACGGACGTCAAAGCAAGCGCGGCGCCTGCGATGGCGAGCGGATCCTGCGTGTGAAGGCCAAACAACTCGCTGTCGATGTATCGCTTCGCCAGGAACACGCATGGAATTCCCAATGCGAGCCCAATTGCTGCGAGGCCGATTGTTTTGCTCAGAACCATCCACATCACCGCGCTTCGTTGCGCTCCCAACGCGATTCGCACGCCGATCTCACGCGTCCTCCGAATCACGGTGAACGATATGATGCCGTATAACCCGACTGCGGCCAGCAACAACGCGAGACCGCCAAAAAGGTTCGCGAGGATTGAGAGCAGCCGTTCCACCAGCAGCGAGTCATCCATTAGTTGGCGTACCGTGGCGACGTTGGTGATGAATCCACCCGGCACGATTTCCCGCGCCCGGCGGCGAAGGACAGACAACACATTGTCGGCATCCCTTGAGCGGACCGCCACGGCCACCCCCGGCAACGGGGCGATGGCCTGTTCGATGGGAAGGTAAACCATCGGCTCCGCCTTCTTGCGCAGGCTGGCGTATCGCACGTCGCGCACGATCCCCACGATTTCGTACTCCGCAGTGACATCCTGCCCGGGGAACGTGACGTCGCGTCCCAGCGGATTCGAATCGTGAAACGCCGCGCGCGCCGCGGTCTCATTCAAGATGGCCACCCTTGGAGAACGCGCGCGATCGCCAGGAGTGAACGAACGGCCAGCCAGCAGCACCACGCCGAAGGCATCGAAGAAGCCGCTGCTGACCTCATTCAGGCTGGCGCTATGTCGAAGTTCCGCGCCAGCAGGTTCGCCGGAGATCTTCATTCCGAGGCCGCGATAGTGTCCGTTGAGAGGAGCCATCGAGGACGCGCTTACCGCCTCCACCTGCGGAAGCGCTCGAACGGAATCCAGCAGTTCTTCCCACATCCGCCCCACGCGGCCATATTCCTCTTCGGCTTCGGAACTCGGTTTGTGCCCGCCCCAGGGCAGAGTTGCGTCCACCTGCATGGTGAGAATGCTTTCGCGCTGGAATCCGGCATCCAGATGGGTAAGGTTATGCAGGCTCCGGAGGAACAATGCCGCCCCGCTTAACAGCACCGCCGACAGCATGATCTGAATCACCACCAGGACCTGGCCCGCGCCGAATCGAAATCCGGCCAGCCCGGCAGGAACTGTTCCCCCGGGCCCTGCAGCATCGGCTCGCGATGTGTAGAGGGCCGGCGCGATGCTGAAAAGCAAGGTTGTGGCCAGCGCCGCGGCCGAGATGAAGACAACCACCGCTCCATCGAAATGCGGCTCGATAACGATCCGCCCTCGAATGCCGGAGAAGAGAGCCACCAATGCGGACACGCCCCATCTCGCGAAGAGAACACCAACGCCGGCCGCGATAGCGGAAAGCACCATGCCCTCGGTCAGGAGCTGGCGGATGAGCCTCGACCGGCTCGCGCCCATGGCAAGTCGCAGGGCGATCTCTCCGCGGCGCGCGCCCGCCCGCGCCAGCAGCAGGTTCGCCACGTTGGCGCAGCCAATCAACAGCACCAATCCAACAATCGTCATCACGATCAGCAGTGGTTTCCCAAACCGTTGCCGCAGCCCATCGAACCCTTTCGCAGCCGGAATGAAGGCGATTCCATTGAAATGCTGGTCGCCTTTCATTCCAATCTCGCTCAGGTAGGTTTGAAAGGTCGCGTCCAGTTCGGCGCGAGCCTGTTCCGGCGTCGCGCCATCCTTCAGGCGGCCCACCACGCCGAACCACCACATCGCCTTTGATCGAACCCCCGGATTCAGTGCGATCGGAATCGTTATGTCGGACGGAAAGCCAGGCTCCAGGCCGGTAAAGCCGGGCGGGGTAACCCCAACAATTGTGGCCCACGTTTCACCCACCTGAACAGACTTCCCAATTACGGACAGGTCGCTGCCAAATCGCCTCTTCCAAAGTCCGTAGCTAATTACCGCAACGGCGCCCTGTGGTCCTCCAACTCCGAAATTCGAATCGTCCTCCGGAGTCATCACTCGCCCCGCGATTGCGCCTACGCCCAAAACGTCGAAGAACGAGCCGGAGGCAAACTGGCCGCTGATTTGCTCCTGCGCTCCGTCGATCGTTACCTTGAATCGTTCGCTGCTGAACGCTGCCATCGCGGAGAAGTAATGGTTGCCGTCGCGCATACGCTCGTAACACGGATACGGCGGAGCGTTACCGTGGTCCTTCCCTCCGGAGCTGTCGACGAAGAACAGCCTGTCGGCATCCTTCACGGGCAGGGATTTCAGCATCACGGTGTTCACCAGCGTGAAAATCGCGGTGTTGGCGCCAAGACCGAGCCCAAGCGATAGAACGGCAGCCACTGCGAAGCCCGGGTTCCTTCTTAGCGCCCGCATCGCGTAGCGAAAATCCCGCCACGTCGTCTCGATCTCGGCCCCGGTGCGCCCCTCCCTCACCTTTTCTTTCACGCGATCCGGGCCTCCGGACTCCAGTCTGGCCGCACGCTCTGCCTCCTCCCGCGTCAGTCCCCGCAACATTTCGCGCTCGACCACTACATCGAAGTAGGACTGGACTTCCTCTGCAAGTTCGGCTTCCGATCTGCCGGGATGGCGGAGTCGGCTATACAGATGCTTGATGTGACTCGCCAACGACATAAGTCAGCCCTCCTCCCCCAAAACCTGGGTGACCGCGGTGAGGACTCGACGCCAGTTTCGTTTCTCCTTAGCCAATTGCCTCCCTCCAGCCGGCGTCAAAGTGTAAAACTTCGCCCGCCGACCACTCTCCAGTTCTCCCCACTGTCCTTCGATCCAGCCGCGTTCCGCCAGCCGATGGAGGGCGGGAAATAGAGAGCCGGGGCCCACCACGAATACACCTCCTGTTACTTGTTCGATTCGGTCTGCAACGCCCACGCCGTGGAGAGGCTGTAGTTCTAGCGTTCGGAGAATCAGAAGGTCGAGTGTTCCTTGCAACAGCTCAGCGGACTTTGCCATAGCAGATTTACGGTATCGCCCATCGATATCGACTGTCAATAGCAGCTAAGCCAAATGATGCCTCATTTTTTGCACGCGCCCGAATTGTTGGACGGGGGCTGCTTGTCACGATTGCCGGAGGCCGTTGCACTAGGCAGTTGAATCAAGCGATGATATGGCTGACTGCTATCGTCGGGCACCTTGGGGTGCATCGCGGGCCCGATCGAGCGAGTAAAATCTCGGCCACAAATCACAAGATAATCTTTCGAAGATATGCGCGACGCGGAATCCAACCAAAACAGCCTGATATTGCAATCGCGACGAGCGCGGCAGACCGGGGATGGCACACTTTCCGGCATTCCTTCGGCACTTTGCTGAAGGCCAATGGAGAGGATGTCAAAACCGTTCAGGAGCTCTTGAGGCACGCAGACAGTCGACTCACGCTGGATGTTCTACACACAAGCAGTGAACTCGAACAAACGTGCAGCACAGCGCAAGGTTGTAAGGATGATGCCTCAACTCAGGCGCTGGCACTTTGGGGTTCCACTCGAACAACGCCATGTTAATTAATTGAAAAGAAAGTCCCCTAAGTGGGATCTCGGGAGGCGTGCGAAAGGAGCCGGGATGCGGCAAAAGCGGTAGTGGCTGCCCCCCAGGGATTCGAACCCCGATATGCTGATCCAGAGTCAGCTGTCCTGCCGTTGAACGAGGGGGCAGTGGCTTGATTTGAGTCGTCTAAGGACGATCGGGCGAAAGGACTGGCAGGACGCCAAGAACCGCTTCGCACCCGTCAATCATACGGGCCGTTGGTGTAGCGGGTCAAACCAATGCGGTCGCGGGCTGGGGGACGGGATCCTGAATTCAAAGCCCGTCCTAAGCTGCGGGAATCTCTTTCCCGTCTAATCGGCAAGTGGGCCTAACCTCCGGATTGACGGATTCATCACAGGTTTATCAAACCTTTAGAGAATCGCCACATGGTCTTTGTTGACCGGAGGGCAAAATAAGACCCAGCGTGGCTTCCCCACCTGCAATCGTGGCTCATGTAGAATCGGACGTAAGAATGGAACTGTTCTTCAATTTGAGTTGGGCTGCACTGAGCATGATCCTGGTCTTCCTATGGATGCGCTTCGCTCCACGCGACGGCGCCAGCCGCCGGATGCAGTTTGTTGCTCTTGCCGTTCTCATTCTGGTCTTATTCCCAGTCGTCTCAGTCACCGACGATTTGCAGGCCGCACTGAACCCTGCGGAGACAGACGCCTGCCAACGCCGCTCGCATGTGCTCACGATTGCGCACTCGGTTATTCCGGCGATTGCCGTGCTGCCCTTCGTTCACAGCGCGCACGTTCCTGCAGCGGTGATCAAGACCCGGGTTGAGGCAATTGCCTCAGCGCTTCTGCCGGACGACCCCGGCCGGGCGCAGATTCAAAACCGGCCTCCGCCACCGGTAGCCTGACTTCTCTGTAGCCGACCACTGCCTCTTTAAGCTTCTCCATTCGGTTTTCGCCGTGATCAACACGGCGCAAAGGCTGTGTATGAAACACAATCGCTTCTTTCTGTCTGTTGCTGTTGCGGCCCTCTGTCTGGCTTCATCCATAAGCCGCGCGCAGCAGGTAATGACCTGGGACCAGGTCAAAGCAAAATTCGAGGTCACCAACCCCACGTTGCGTGCGGATCAGCTGAATGTGGACGAGATGAAGGCGGAGGAGATCACGGCATTCCTTCGGCCGAACCCGCAATTCACGGCGTCGGCCGATGGAACGCAGATCGCGCCCGATAAGGGGCATTGGACTCCGCTCTCGGGCGACCAGTATCAAGGCAATGTGAGCTACCTGCACGAGCGCGATCACAAGCGGGAACTGCGCCTTCAGGCAGCAAAAGAGGGCACCCAGATCTCGGCATCGCAACATGAGGATCTGGAGCGAACTCTTCTTTTCACACTGCGTTCGGCGTTCGTGCAAACGCTGCAGGCGAAGACGGTGCTCCAGGTGGCCAAGGATGATCTTGCCTATTACGACCACGTCATTCAGATTAGCCGCGACCGGTTCAATGCCGGGGATATTGCCCAAATCGACCTCGACCGCATTGAGCTTCTTCGCGTTCAGTATGAATCCGAAATTCAGACGGCGATTGTGAACCTGCGGACGGCGAAGATTCAGCTTCTGCAACTGCTGAACGACCGCACGCCTGTGGAGCAATTCGATGTGGACGGGCCGTTTGATTTCTCTGAAGATCTCAAGCCGCTGGAAGACTTCCGCCAACAGGCAACGGATGCCCGGCCGGACCTGCGCGCCGCGCTGCAATCGCTGCAACAGGCGAACACGAACCATAAACTGGCTGAGGCGAATGGCTCGACAGATCCGACATTCGCGGGCTGGTACACGTGGAATCCCTCATTCAATAACCCCTATGACCAGCAGACACTGGGACTCAGCGTAAGCATTCCGCTGCGCATCTTCGACAAGAACCAGGGCGAGAAGCAGCGCACGCAGATTGACATTGGGCGCAACCAGCAGCTTACGGATGCGGCGCGTGCCCAGGTTTTCAGCGATGTGGACTCTGCCTATGCCCAGGTAGAGAGCGACATTGCGCTGCTGAAACCCTACAAGGCGAAGTACAACGACCAGGCCAAGCGCGTGCGCGACACCGTGACGTATTCCTACCAGCATGGCGGAGCTTCGCTGATGGACATGCTGAATGCGCAAAGCGATTTCCGTACCGTGCAACTGGCCTACCTGCAGCTGATCGGAACCTACCTGACGGCTGCGGGGCAACTGAATCTTGCTGTGGGACGCGAGGTAATTCAATGATGCGCAGAATCCTGATCGCTGGCGCCTGGCTGTGTGCTTTGAGTGTATTGAGCTCGTGCAAGAAGGAATTCAATCCGGCAGATGGCGCGCCGCCCTCGGCGCAGGTAACGCCCACGGGCGACATGAGCCTCGTGCAGATCGACAAACCCGACCAGTTTCCGCTGGTTGCAGCCGAAGTGCAGAAAGCGCCCACGGAGTTGAACGTCACCGGAGCGGTCTTTCCCGACGTCTCGCGCGAAGTCCCCGTGATCACGCTGGCGAATGGGCGGGTTCTCGACCTGAAGACCCGCCTCGACGACAACGTGAAGAAGGGCCAGTTGCTGTTCAGCGTGCAAAGCCCGGACATCAGCAACGCGTTCAATGCGTACTTGAAGGCAGTGAACGACGAGCAATTGAACAACAAGGCCTACATGCGTGCCGACGATCTGTACAAGCATGGCGCTATTTCGCAAGCCATGCTCGAACAGGCTGAGGATGCCGAACGCAATGCCAAGGCTGACCTTGCGGCCGCAGAAGAGCAGCTGACCATCTACGGAGTCGACAAAGAACATCCGAGCCCCATTGTGAAGGTCTATGCGCCAATCTCCGGGGTGATCATCGGTCAGAACGTGACCAATGCGGCCGCGGCCGGCGTAAGCCTCTCCGGTTCGGCAACGGCCTTCACCATCGCCGATCTGTCCACGGTCTGGATTCTTTGCGATGTCTACGAGAACGACATTCCCAAACTTCGCGTGGGACAGGAAGCAAAGATCAAGCTCCTGGCCTATCCAGACAAAGTGTTAACGGGCCACATTGGAGATATCGGCCCAGTGCTCGATCCTTCGATCCGCACGGCCAAGGTGCGCGTCGAACTTGCCAATCCCGACAGAATTCTTCGTCTCGGCATGTTCGTCACCGCCAACTTCCAGAGCAAGACGGAGAAGAATCTTGCGGTTGTGCCGGCCTCGGCGGTGCTGCATCTGCATGATCGCGACTGGGTCTTCGTTCCCGCCGGCGATCATAAGTTCAAGCGCGTCGAGGTGCACGCTGGAGAGATGCTCGCGAACAACCGGCAAGCCGTGCTCGATGGCATCGGTCCGGGTCAACAGGTAGTCTCCAACGTTCTCCAGCTTGAGGCCACGCTGGAGGCGCAATGATTGAGCAGCTTGTCACCTTTGCGCTCAAGAATCGTTTTCTGGTACTGGCCTCCGTCGTCATGCTGCTGGTTTGGGGCGCAATCTCGTTCCACAACCTGCCTGTGGACGCATATCCCGACGTGGCCGACAACTACGTCAGCATCATCACGCAGTGGCCCGGCCACTCTGCTGAAGATATAGAGAAGCAAATCACCGTTCCCTGCGAGATCGCCATGGCGGGCATCCCCGACATGAAGAATCTGCGCTCGTTCAGCCTGGCCGGCATTTCGAGCGTCATGATGAACTTCAGCGACTCTTCCAACAATAGCTGGAATCGTGAACGCGTTCTGGAAAGGCTGAGCAACGTCACGCTCCCGGCAAATCTTTCGCCCCAACTGCAGACAGACTGGAGTCCCGCGGGCCAGATCTACTGGTACACGATCGACAGCAAGAATCCAAGCGTCGATGTCATGGAGCAGAAGTCGCTCCAAGACTGGACGCTTGGAAAGCAATTCAAGAATGTGCCCGGCATCGTGGACGTCGCCAGCTTCGGCGGCATCACCAAGGAGTACCAAATCCGCCTCGACCCCGATAAGCTCATCACCTATCGGGCTGAGCATCGGCCAGGTCGAGCAGCAACTGCAGAATAACAATGCCAATGCGGGCGGAAGCTTCATCGTTGCCGGCACCCAGCAGATTAATGTGCAGGCACAGGGTCTGTATGAGAATGTGCAGCAGATCGAGAACACACTGATTCGCACGCAGGCCGGCACGCCTGTTCGCGTAAAAGACATTGCGACTGTCGACCAGGGGCCCAAGATTCGGCTCGGCCAGATTTCAAAGACATACAAACCCTTCACGGTCGACAAGAAGGGCGTGAAGCACTACGACGACAGCAAGCTGATCGACAATCCCGACGTGGTGGAAGGATCGCTTCTGCTGCGCAAGGGCGCCGATGCCGACCCGGTGCTGAAGTCCGTGGAAGAAAAAGTGAAGGAAGTGAACGAACAGATCCTGCCGAAGGGGGTGTCGATAGTTCCCTTCCTCGATCGCAGCGACCTGGTCCATCTGACCACGCACACAGTGCTTCACAACCTGACTGAAGGCATCATCCTCGTTTCGATTATTCTGTTTTTCTTCCTCGGCAACGTGCGCGGCGCGCTCATTGTTGCCATTACCATTCCCTTTGCGCTGTTGTTTGCATCCATCTGCCTGGACATAAGCCACATTCCGGCCAATCTGCTATCTCTAGGCGCGCTCGATTTCGGAATGGTTGTCGACGGCGCGGTGGTGATGGTCGAGAACATTGTTCGCCATCTCTCGCACCCCGATGAAACGCGCACGCCGCAGCAAAAGATTCAGCTGGCTGCGCATGAAGTGCAGCGTCCTGTCTTCTACGCGATCGCCATCATCATTACTGCCTATCTGCCTATCTTCACTCTCGAGTCCGTCGAGGGCCGTCTTTTCAAGCCGCTCGCATGGACGATCGGCTTTGCGCTGCTTGGCGCCCTGCTGTTCTCCATCGTCGTGGCGCCGGTGCTCTCGAGCATCTTCTTCAGAAACGGCGCCAAGGAATGGCACAACCCGCTCATGACCTTCCTGACGGCGCGCTATCGCAGCGGAGTGCATTGGGCAATTCATCATCGCAAGATGGTTCTTGGCGTGAGTGTGGCCGCGTTTCTCATGGCCGTGTACCTGATGTTCAGCGTCATCGGCTCCGAGTTCCTTCCCCATCTGGACGAGGGGGCAATGTGGGTTCGCGGGACACTCGCACCGTCCACGGGTCCGGAAGAGAGCCTGCGCATCTCCAACCAGGCGCGGCTTATCCTGGCCCAGTTTCCAGAAGTCACTGAAGTCGTCGATCAGATCGGCCGGCCTGACGACGGCACAGACTGGACCGGGTTCTTTGACACCGAATACTTCGTCAATTTGAAGCCGCGAGAAGAGTGGCGTCCGGTCTTTGAGCAAAGAAAGGACAACCTGATTGCTTCGATGGACGAGCAACTGGAGAAGATTCCCGGCGTCATCTGGGGATTCTCGCAACCGATCGAAGACAACATGGAAGAGGCGGTGAGCGGTGTCAAGGGCGAGCTCTCGGTGAAGATTTATGGAGATGACTTCAAGGTCCTTGAGGAGAAGGGCAACGAAGTTGTTTCCACGATGAGCAAAATTCCAGGCATCGCCGACCTCGGCCTTTTCCGGATCATCGGGCAACCGAACCTTACGTTCACGGTGGATCGCGATGCCGCGGCACGATACGGCATCAATGTCGCGGACATCCAGGATGCCGTTCAGACTGCGGTCGGCGGAACACCGCTCAACAAGGTGCTGATCGGCGAAGCGCAATACGATCTCGTCCTCCGCTATCAGAAGCCATATCGCGATACGAAGGAGGCAATCGAAAATGTGCGCCTGCTTTCGCCCAGCGGCGAGCGCGTTTCTCTTGCCCAGTTAACCAAGGTTTCGACCACGGACGGCGCTGAAGAAATCTATCGCGAAGGCGAGCAGCGCTACATTGCAGTGAAGTATGGCGTCCGCGACCGCGACCTCGGCGGAGCCGTCGAGGAAGCAATCGCTACCGTCAACAAGCAGGTTCAACTGCCCAAGGGCTACCACTTTGAGTGGGCAGGCGAATATCAGAGCAAGCAGCGCGCCGACAGACGCCTCGCCATGATCGTCCCGCTGACGGTCGTCCTGATCGCAGTCATTCTGTTCACGATGTTCAAGTCGTTCAAGTGGGCGGGGCTGATTCTCGTCAACGTGGCCCTTGCGCCGGTGGGCGGGTCGCTGGCGCTTCTGGCCACGCACACCAACATCAGCGTGTCCTCGAGCGTTGGCTTCCTGGCCCTATTCGGCGTTTCCGTGCAGACGGGCGTCATCATGCTCGAGTACATCAACCAGATGCGCGCGACCGGTCACGACATCGAAGACCTCGGCCGCCGAAGGAGCGGTGCTGCGCCTTCGCCCCATCATGATGACGATGCTGGTGGCGACGCTCGGCCTGTTGCCCGCTTCCGTCTCACGCGGCATCGGTTCCGATTCGCAGCGGCCCTTCGCCATCGTGATCGTCGGCGGCCTGATGGTGGACCTGGTCATGAGCATCTTCCTGCTGCCGACGCTTTACGTATGGATGGCCGGCCCGCACGACGTGCTGCCGCCGGCCGAAGCTTCAGCCGAGGATTTCTAGCCGCTGGGATGAAGGGCCCCCGTGGATAGGGGGCCACATCAGTATTCGAAATCCGTGCTGGAACTCGCGTCGCCAGACTTGCCCCAGAGCACGGTGCAGGCATCCGCGTTGCCCTTGCCCCAGAGAACCGTTTTGCCCCACAGGACAGTAACGCCGTGAGGATCCTGGGATCCCCAGATGCCGGTCGAACCCCACAGCGCCGGCGAGTTGCCTCCGGACACGAAGGCGCGCGATCCGTAGACGCCCGCCGCCGACCACGGGCCCGATTGCTGCCAGAGCGCGCTGGGGTCGGGAGTCGCGATCGTTTGACCGGTGGAAGCGTTGTAGGAGGCGATCGGCGACATGGCCGTGCCCGCCGGAATCCTGGTGGTCTTGGACAAGGCTGCATTGATGGTTGCGGAGATGTCGAGATACCCGGCGCCGATCGTGAAGATGTCGTAGTTCGCGTTGTACTCAACGCCGTCCGCGGTGACGCTGCTGGTCGCCGGGAAGTAGCTCCGCTGCCCATTGGCCATGACCAGAGCCTTCACCTGATCGGGCGTCAGCTGAGGGGCTGCCTGAATGAGATCGGCGACGGCGCCACTGGCCACGGCGGTCGCCATGCTGGTGCCGCTCAGCGGGAAGTACTCAGCCGATGCGGTTTCATGTCCGTTCTTCTGGTAGAACGAGTACCAGGTGTAGAACGACGGATTCTGCTCAGCAAGCGAGTCGTAGTCATACTGCAGGCTGGTAACGAGATTGCCGGGTGCAACGATGTCGGGCTTGACGACGTGATCGATAAACGACGGCCCCTTTGAGCTATAGCTGGCAACGATGTCATCGGTGATCTGCGGCGTGAACTGCGTGTTCATCGCGCCCACGGTGAGCGCATAGGGATCGTTGCCGGGAGCATTGATGGTGCCGTAGCCCTCGGGATCTTCGTTCAAATCACGTCCGTCGTTCCCTGCAGCCACCACAACCACGATGCCGGCCTTCCATGCTTGCTCAACGGCCTGGCAGAGCGGATCCAGCTCATAGCTCTCATAGATGGGGCGGCCAAGAGAAAGATTGATCACGCGGATGTTGTACGTGTTCTTGAGGGCAATGGCGCGGCCGATGGCGGCAACAACGGCCGAATCCGTGCCGGAGCCATTCTGGTCAAGGACGCGCAGATTGATGATGTTCGCGTTGGGCGCTGACCCATAGAAGGTGCGAAAGTATTGCGAGCCGGTGGAATTGGCGCCGTTGCCCGCGATGAGACCGGCGACGTGGGTTCCGTGGCCGAAGTGATCCAACGCATCCGATTGGCCGGACACGAAGTTTTGACTGTATACGATGCGGCCGACGCTCCAGGGAGCAACCTCCTGACTTGAAGCGAGAAGCTGGGAGACGAGGCTGTTGAGTGAGAGGTTCAGCCCGTTGCTTCCGAGATCGGCGACCGGCGTGATGCCGCTGTCGATCACGGCAACGCCGATATTCGTTCCCATATAGCCTTTCTGCCAGACCTGCGGGGCATTAATCGGCTCGGTCGTGTAGTTAGCGGTCGAGATCTCTGTCGCCTGCTTGGCAATGACTGGGCGGTCAAGGGATATGTACTTTACGTTGGAGTCGGCCGCAATGATGTTCAGGTTCTGGTGAGCGACCGTCACGCCGAGGGCGTTGATGGTGCCAAGCACCGTGTTCAGAAGTCCACCGAGCAAGCCAAGCACTCCGGTCTCAAGCGAAGAGGGCGGATTGTAGTACTGAATGATGACCGGAACCTTCGCGTTGGCGGGCTGCGCAGCCAGGTCGAACGAGATCTTGCTGCTCTGCGACTCAGCTGGAAGTGAAGCGGTGAATGCAAGAACCAAGGCTGATGCGAATGGGACAACTCTACGGGAAAGCAACATGCGACCTCGCTGGTTAGCAGCCAATCACGATCTTCAGCTGATTTGGGGAATCCAGGAACCAGTGCTACATCTTGAATTCTTAATGGGGAGGGCCCTTGTGACAATCACTCGAGGGTGGGGAGGAGGATGGTGGAGCAGTAACAGCCTGGCTTGTTACTTATCCCCGTACCATTACTTAAATAACGTGCGGCTCCAGGCCTTTTCTTTCCTGGGCAAGTCCGGCATCGCTCCCGCGGACCTGGTTCTTTCACGCCACAGCGGCGACGAGTTAGCCGGAGTTATGCGGACTTACAGTACGTCAATTCGAGCGGGTCAGAGCCGCTTTGCGTAGAAGATGCTCGGTTTCGATAGCGCAACAGCACTTCAGGAGGCGCAGGGAGGGCAGCAAGCAGAGCTTTGGTGGCGGGATGACGTGCCTCGGACACATCCGCTATAGAGAGCGTTTCAACAACGGTGCCGCCGGCGAGGACGGCAATCCGCTGGCTCAGCTGCAGGATCGAAACAAGGTCGTGCGAGATATACAGCAGCGCCGTGCCGTAACTCTGATTGATCTGCTTCAGCAGATCGACGATCTGCGCCTGGGTGACGGGATCGAGCGCGCTGGTGGGCTCATCGGCGATCACCAGCGAAGGACGATGCAGGAGCGCAAGGGCAATCAGCACGCGCTGAGCCTGCCCCACGCTGATTTGCGCGGGACGCCGGCGAAGAAACTCCGCGTCGCAGGGTAATTGCACCTGGCGGAGGAGTTCATTGACTCGCGCATCGAGTTCTGTGGACTTGCCAATGCAGTGGGCTCTCCACGCCTCGTGAAAGTGGCTGCGCAGGCTGATTGCGGGATTGAGCGCGGACATCGGACTCTGGGGGATGAACGCGATTTTGCGCCCGCGCAGGGTCCGCAAGTCTCGCTCGGGTAGCGAGAGCAGGTCCTGGCCCTCGAGAACCACCTGCCCCGCAACGGAGCCACCGCGCCATGGCAGAAGGCCGAGCAGCGAAAGTACCAGCGTGCTCTTCCCCGCCCCGCTGGAGCCGACCAGCCCTAGCACTTCGCCGGGCAATAACGAAAAGCGAATATCGCGCAGCACCGGCTTACCCGCATAGCCGGCATCCAATTGAACCCGAAGAAGCGGCGCTTCGTTCATCGCGAGGCCACCCGCTGCAGCCTTTCAATGTTCCATACGAGGTTCGGTTCGAGGACTGCCGGGCGCACCCCCGCGAGCTGCGGCGATGCGGCGACCAGGACATTCGGATATACCAGGTAGATGAACGGCTGCTCGTCGGCAACAATTTGCTGTACCTTGTCGAAGGCTTGCTTGCGCACGCTCTGCTGTTCGCTGCTGGCCTGCAGCTTCATTTCACGATCGATCTCCGCTTCCCATGGAGTCGCAGGAGTCTTCTCCGAAGGATTCCACTGATGGTTGGGGGATGAGCTGAGCCAAAGGTTCATCATCGCATTGGGATCGGGATCCACATTCTCCAGTCCCAGCAGGCATGCATCGTAATCCTGCGTGTGCATCAGGCGCTCAATCAGGGAGGGAAAGTCGAGCGAGACGACGGAGACCTGCATGCCGAGCGCGGCCAGATCCTGCTGAATGAGCGTGGCCATCTTCTTGCGCGCAGCATTCCCGTCGTTGGTAAGAATGGAAAACTTGACGGGATGACCTGCCGAGTCCTCGAGCTGACTCCCGCTCAGACGGAAGCCCGCGTGCGCCAGAGCGGTCTTTGCGGCGGCAACATCGGTGTGCGGTGCAGACAGGCTGCGATCGTACCACGCGGCATTCGCAGGCGACATGAACGAGTAAGCAGGTGTCGCATGCCCAAGGTAGGCGACACGCGCAAGGTCGTCGCGATGGATTGCCTGCGAGACGGCGGTGCGAAATGCGGCATTCGCAAACCACGCCTTTTCCCATGCGGGCAACGGCGAGGCGGGGGCTTGATTGAACCACATCTGCTCAGTGTTGAGAGACGGGCCGAGATCGCGCGCCGCGGATGGGTCCTTGCGCCGCAACATTTCGAAGTAATCGGGCGGCAGATCATCGATCAGATCGTACTCTCCGCGGGCGAAGAGCCGGATTTCCTGCTCGCGGTTTTCCAGAATGTCGAGCCGGATGCCGGAGGCATTGGCGGGCGCGCCAGTCGCGACGCCACGATAGTTGGGATTGCGGCTCAGGCGCACAAATTGAGAGATGCGATGATCGGCCACGACGAATGGGCCCGATGTAACGCGCCCCTGACTCGGCCGATTCGCGGGCTCAATGGCAATCTCGTCGAAGATTTTTGCGGCACCGACGATACGCTCGGGCAGATGCACGACAACGGTGCTCGAATCGGGCGCATCAACGGTGACCTTGGACGGCGTAACAAACTCTTCGGCCGTGGGCGCGGCGGTCGCCGGCAGCAATACGCGCTCGATGGACCAGGCCGCATCCTTTGACGTCAGGCTGGAGCCGTCAGAAAACTTCAGCCCGGCGCGCATCTTGAACGTGAGCGTCTTGCCATCGGGCGAGAGAGTCCAGCTCTGCGCCAATTCGGGAACCACCTGTTGCGTAGATCGATCGAAGCGCAGCAGGACGCCGGCTGTCAGGTAGCGCACCAGTTCTGACTCCTGATCGTCCACCTTGGCAGGGTCGAATGTCTTGGGGTCGTAGCCGATTGTCCATGCGAGCTCGCCCGGCTGGCGCGGCGCGGCCTGCGCGATGCACAAAGAAGCGCCGAGCGGCAGGAGAACCGAAGCAGCGATGACGAGAACCGTTGAAGAATTGCGCATATTCAGGCCTCCACCGCCATAGCTTCCAGCAGAAGCAGCACCATGACGAGTAATGCGATCGGAAAATACACCCAGCGCGTTTCAAGCAGCATGGCCGAGTTATCGAGTTCGAGGAGCATACCACCCCACGACGGCAACGGCTCGCCGATCCCCAGCCCAAGCGCGCCAAGATTGGCCTCGGCAATCACGAACGCTGGAATCGAGATGAGGAACTGCGGCAGAAGCACCGGAAGAAGATTGCGCACCGCTGTGCGGGCGATCTGACTTCTCGCGAAAACCGGACGCACGGGCCTGAAGCATCCAGTCGGCGCCGGTCAAATTGAGAGCTCCCTTATAGACGGCGCGCGCACAGGCGGGCCAGCCCAATGTTGCGAGAACGAGAAATGTGATTGCCGCCGAACTTGCCGGCGCAACCGATAAGGGCAGAGCCGAGCGCACGATCATGAGTAGAAACATCCACGGAAGAGCGAGAAAGACATCGCAGATCAGCATGACGGACCAGCCCACAGTTGTGGGGCCGAAGGCAGCGAGCGCACCTACACCGGCAGCCGCGGCAGTCGTCAGGGCGGAGGCAATCACAGCGCCGGCAAGGCTCAGCAGCAATGCGATCGAAACGCGGACCATGCGATCGCGTCCCAGCGCGTCGGTTCCTGCGGGATGTTGCCCGGAGGAGGATGCAAGAAGCGAATCGCGGTCCTGACGCGCGTAGCTCATACCGCGCATGGCGACCACAGCCAGTGCAGCGAGCACAAAGCCGGCAAGCAAGAAGCGCGACACGATGGGGAACCTCATGCACTTCTCCACTCGCCTGGGCGTTCCGAGGCCAATCCGGCCAGCGTTACGCCGAGCGCCATGATCATGGTGACAAACAACAGCACCGGTAGATCGCGATTCATCGCCGCGTTCCATGCCAGTTCGCCCAGGCCGGGCACATTGAAGATCACCTCAACCGGAACCAGCGCGCTCAATGCCGTGACGATGGAGAGCGAGGCAAGCGCCGCAAGCTGCGGCCGAATCGAGGGCAGGATATAGCCAAGGATCAATCGATGAGGCTTGACTCCCAGTGCGCGCGCGTGCAAAACGTGCGGGTCGAACCAGGCTTTGCGCAGTGCATGATGCAGAAACTTGAAGTCGCGTGCCGCCAGCAGCAACGCCATTACCAGGACAGGACCACCGTAGCCGCCGAGCAAGCACAAGGTGGCCATGGCCGCCGTTGGAATCGCAAGAAGCAGCGTCGCCGGCGCCTGCCACAGCATCCGCGGCCTGCGCGCACCGCTGGAAAAGAGCGACGCAACGATCGCCAGAGCCCAGGCCACGAGGATGGCGCGCAAGGTCAGACTGCCAGTCACAGCCAGCCGCGGACCGATCAGTTCGGTCACCGGTACTTGATACTGGCGGGAGATTCCCGCGTCTCCACGCAGCCATCCGCGCAGTTCGATCCCGAGCATTTGCAGCGGCGACCGGCTCTGCGCTGCTTCTTGCGCAAGCTCCGCGCGTGCGCCTGCGCTGTAACGTGCGTCCATCTCCCGTGCGTCGCTCAGGTATCCGGGCGCGAGCCGAACCAGCACGGTGGAACCCACAATCACGAGAAGGACGATGAGGAGAGTTCGAGCGGACCACCGGGCCAGCGCGGATGCGATGGTCATGAGAGTGCGCCTTCAAGGGCCGGAAGCCGCTGGGCACGCGCGTTCTCGGCACGTTGCGCCTGCGCACGCTGATGCATGCGTCGATTGGCCGTTCCCAACAGCACTTCTACGCTGTCGCCGTCTTGGGGATACAGCGCTGTACCCACACTGACCGAAATGCCGGCCTTATCCGCCTCGGCAAGAGCTCAGCCGCGCCGCGCCCTCAAATACTGAAGTCAATTTGGCAGCCGTATCCTCATCCTCCGCCGAGAACAGGAATTCACACTCGTTGTCAGCCAGGCGGCAGACTTGCTGAATGGAACACTGCTGCAGTTGTGCGGCGACAGCTTGAAGCAGTGCGTCTTCCCTGCCCGAACCTCGCGATGCGACGGTGCAGATGCCAACGCCGAAGCGCCCGTTGTGAAGACGGGCGGCTTCCGCTGTTGAGTCCGCGGCTTGCAAGGAACTCCTGCGGATTGGAGAACTCGGCAAGCCCGCTCTTTGCTGACGGTTGCGCAGATGCTGCCTTGAAAGCATTCTCAAGCGCCAGCGCGAAATTGGATTCGAGGGCCTGGAGAACGCGAAGATGATCTTTCGAGAAAGCTGCCTGCGCGCGCGCATACAGAGTGAGCACCGCGAATGCAACTCCCTCCAGATTGAACAACGGGATCGAAAGCGCAGAACTGTTCTCGGTAATCAACTGGTTTCCCGACGCGAAGTTCGGCTCAACGATCGGATTGCCGTTGATGATCGGCCGTTCGCTGTCGGCTACCCAACCGGACAACCCTTCGCCGAGCGGAATGGGCTTGGAGGAAAACGCATGAGCCAGCGGGCCGGCCAGAAAACGCGCAGTCAAGGAGTCGTCCTGCTTCACGTACACCGCAAAGCAATCGTACGGGACAAGAAGCTGGAGGCGTTCTGCCATGATCGCGCTGAGAGCCTCGGGAGCGATCGCGGCGCCGAGCAGCCTGCCCAATTCAAACACAGCGCGGGATTCGCGTGTGGCGTGCGCGACCAGGTCGAGTGGGTCAATCCCGGCTTGCGATGAGGGCGAAGTCCCTGCGCCTTGCGCCTCGGGCGCTTCCGATGCGAACCCCGCCCCCGGCGCCGCACCGCGTTCGACGAAGAGATCGGTTGGAAGCGGCTCGATCTCGTCAATCGTCTTGCGGGCCAAGTCCTCGAGTTCCTGGAAGTGCTCTTCGAGCAGCTGGACGACCATTGGATCGAACTGAGTGCCGGCTTTGCTTTTCACAAACGCCATGGCCTGTTCGAGCGACATGGGCTTTCGATAGGGCCTTTCCGAGGCGAGCGCATCGAAGCAATCCACGGCGGTAAGAAGGCGCGCGCCAATCGGGATCTCTTCGCCTTTGAGCCCATCCGGATAGCCGCTTCCATCCCACGCTTCATGGTGCGAACGCACGATCGGCACGACCGGATAGGGAAAGTTGACGCGACTCAGAATGTCCGCACCCACCACGGGGTGGATTTTCATCTTGTCGAATTCTTCTTTTGTGAGCCTTCCGGGTTTGTTGATGATGCGCTCCGGAACAGCGAGCTTGCCAATGTCGTGCAGGTACGAAGCAATGGTGAGCGCTTCCATAAGCGGCGCATCGAGCTTCATGATCTTTCCCAGTTCGGTGGTGTAGATGCGCACGCGCGCACAGATGGCGATGCGTGTTGGCATCCTTGGCCTCAACGGCCATGGCCAGCGCTTCAATGGTGCGGAAGTGCAAGGCCGCGGTTTCCTTCAGGTGCCGCTCGCGATCGCGCGTGATGGAGACCTGCTCGCGGTACGAGCGATAAACGATGTAGACAAGTGGAATGAGCAGCAAGGATGTGAGCCAGCCGTACTTTACGCTGATCAGGTTTGCGCCTGCGGCCAGCATGGCGCCAACCAGGTAGAACGGCAGATACCAGAGAAAGTCCTGGCGCCATTTCGTAACTGGCGATATAGCCGACTCCCAAGCCACGATGAACGTGACCGGCGCGGACGTGCCGATGAAATAAACCACGGCGGCAGCCGCGATGGCAGGAGCAACCTCGCCGTGCACCAGCTTGCGGCTTCCGAGATATGCATGACAGGCAAGCACTGTCGCCGTGGTGACATTCGCCACGTTGAAGAGAATCTGAATGAGAGTAAATGGTTTGATAACTCGAAATCGGCAGAGCGCGAGAACGCTCGCAACCGCGAGAAGGACTGCCTGCAGCGGAGACATCTGAAGAATGCCGAGCAGAATGAAGGGAAAGTTTACTGAAACTGTGCCTTCCGTCTTCGGCAAAGCTACCTTCATCCCCGAGCAAAGAAGGATAGCCACCAGATAGACGAAGAAATGCACCCAGTTACCGCTGGTCTGCCCGAACGTCGAGTAAAGGCTCGCGCACGCGCCAGCCACAACCAAGCACACGACAGTTCTAACGCGGAAACCCATACAGCGTTCTCAAATGTGTCCTGGACGTGGATCGCGCCGCAAACTGTTCAAAACCTGGCTTTCGTCCTTAACTCTGGGGAAGCGGACGACACGTCTTCACGCTGTATGGTAGTCATATTCCAGCGAAGGCCCAATGCTTCTTTAGTTGCAAGAAAGCGACAAGTCGAAGGGATCCTCCGACGGGAAGCTGGATTGTCCGTCCTATGATCGCAGTTCCCTTCGGCCCTCTCATTTACGGCCCGGAGCTGCATCGATCTGTTCGCGTATTTTGTTGGAGTTAGAGGGTAACTCGGCGCGTAGTGCTTCTGGAGTAGGCCCGGCCTCTTACCGAAGCTCGCCCCGATTAGGGATCGGAGGACGGGTGCAGGCATCGAGCCGAAAGCCGCCCTCTGGTTCGGCGCTTGAGAGGGCACGTTTTTCCGGCTCGGTGGCTCAATCGTCGCGTAACATCGTTTGTACCCTTCCGCGTTCCCACTGACGAGAATCCGAAGATCAGGCGGTATCGTGATGGCTTTCGCTTCTGATCCGTTCAAGCAAACCCTTCGGCGGCTCCCCTGAGCTACGCCTTCTGCGACAATAAACAGCGAATGCGAATCAAGTTACAGCCCGCTACGCCTGAGGATGTCGCGGATCTGATCGCGATGCACACAGCCGTGGTTGAGCGACTGCATGCGGCTTTTGGCGAAGGCTATTGGATTACGAAGGCTACTGAAAAGGGGACGCTCTTCGCGATGCGCCGGTCGAGCGTGTACATCGCCCGCTTTCGGAACAGGGTCGTCGCGACCCTGGCCCTCTCAACACGCAAACCCTGGGCAATTGACACGAGATACTTCACGCCGTGCAAGCGTCCTCTTTATCTCACCTCGATGGCCGTGCATCCTTCGCTGCAGCGAAAAGGGGCGGGCCGCCAATGTCTCGACGAGGCCGTGCGGATCGCGAAGAGTGGCCCGCCGACGCGATCCGGCTGGACGCATGGGACGCGGCCGTGGGGGCCGGCGAGCTCTACCGCAAATGCGGTTTCATTGAAGTCGGCCGCGCCACCTATCGCCTCGCGCCCCTGGTCTATTACGAGATCGTGTTCTAGCAAGCTACCATCCTCGCCGGTCGCATAAATGAGCGACTTTCGACGCTCAAGAGCGGTTGCTACCATGTTGGGTCAACGACTGACGGAGAATACAACCCGCAGGTACCGCTCAAGCGATTTCCGGCCGAGGAGAACCGATGGCTATCCACAGCAAAGAGGAAATCGTTAACCTCGACGACGAAGTTTTTGGAAGCAGTTTCCTTTCTCATCCACTCCCCAAGTTCAACTTCCCCACACACGAGGTGGACCCCAAAGCTGCCTACCAGCTGGTTCACGATGAGCTTCTGCTGGACGGAAACGCGCGTCAGAACGTCGCCACGTTTTGCCAGACCTGGGTCGAGCCCGAAGTCCGTCAACTCATGGACGAGTGCATCGACAAGAACATGATCGATAAGGACGAGTATCCGCAAATGGCGGAGCTTGAGTCACGCTGTGTCCGCATGATCGCCGATCTCTGGAATGCGCCGGACTCCGCCAACACCATCGGGTGCTCCACCACCGGGTCAAGCGAAGCCGCTCTGCTTGGCGGCCTGGCGCTGAAAACAGCGTGGCGCAAGAAGAGGAAACTCGCTGGAAAGCCCGCGGCGCAGCCTAATCTGGTTTGCGGGCCGGTGCAGATATGCTGGCACAAGTTTGCCCGCTACTTCGACGTCGCTCTCCGGCAGATTCCCTGCGAGCGAGGGCGGATGCTCATGAGCCCCGAGGAAGTGATCAAGCGCTGCGATGAAAACACCATCGGCGTGGTTCCCACGCTCGGCGTTACCTACACGCTGCAATACGAGCCGGTTCAGGAGATCGCCCTGGCGCTCGACGATCTTGAAGAAGAACACGGACTCGATATTCCCATCCACGTGGATGCAGCCAGCGGCGGATTCACTGCGCCCTTTATTCACCCAGGCGTGGTGTGGGATTTTCGACTGCCCCGCGTGCATTCGATCAACGTTTCGGGCCACAAGTTTGGACTCGCCCCGCTGGGATGCGGGTGGGCGATCTGGCGCGATGCGCGTCATCTGCCTGAGGAGCTGGTCTTCAAGGTGAAATACCTGGGTGGGAACATGCCGACGTTTGCGCTGAACTTCTCGCGTCCCGGCGGCCAGATTGCCGCGCAGTATTACAACTTCATCCGCCTCGGTCGCGACGGCTATGCCAAGATCACGCAAAACTGCGCGGATGTAGGCAAATGGATCGCCGGAGAGATCAAGAAGCTCGGCATGTTCGACATTGTTTACGACGGCCATGGCGGGGTTCCCGGCTGTACCTGGACGATGAAGAAGGGCGCGCGGCCGGGTTTCACACTCTATGACCTGGCCGATCGGCTACGCGTGCGCGGCTGGCAGGTGCCCGCGTATCCCATGCCCGCGCACTGCAGCGACCTGGTGGTGCAACGCGTGCTTGCGCGCCTTGGCCTCAGCCGCGATCTCGCAGGTTTGCTGATGGAAGATCTGCAGCGCGCGATCAAGCACTTCGAGAAACACCCCTCCGACAAATCGTCCACACGCACCGAATTCGGCGCTTATCACCACAACTAATCGTTACTCCCAAAGACGACAAGCGATTTGCAGGGACACGGAGAAGTGCGCCTTGGATTCCCTTGTGGCGTACCTCGTTTGAGTGAAACCTCTCCCGGCGACCTCAAAACTGCTCACTGCAAAATGCGACTAGACCCGTGTGGGGCTTCAGTCTAACTTTGCCCATGTCGTCATCAACCGTGAGGAGGTCAGACAATGGCGGACCACGAAAGCGAATTGGAGTTGGAACTCGAGGACGAATTTGAAGGCGAACTCGAAGGCGAGGATGAACTTGAAGGAGAAGACTTCCTGGGCGGGCTGGGCAAGATAGCCGGAAGCTTGCTTGGCGAGGGCGAAGACGAGCTCGAATCTGAAGGTGAGTTTGAAGACGAGTTCGAAGGCGAGGACGAAGGCGAAGAGTTTCTCGGCAGCATTCTTGGCGAGAGCGAGGATTTTCTCGGCGGCCTGTTCGAAGGCGAAGACGAGAGCGAACAATTCTTCGGCAATTTCCTGAAGAAGGCGCTGCCCGTGCTCAAGAGCGTCGCCAAGGTGGCTGCGCCCATCGTTGGCACCGCGATCGGCGGCCCCATCGGCGGCAAGCTGGGCAGCATGGCGGCCGGAGCGCTGGGCGAAGGCGAGTTTGAAGATGAGTCAGAGGACGAGTTCGAAGACGAAGCCGAGTCGGAAGTCGCTGGTGAGATTGCCGGCCACCAGGTAACAAACAACGAAGCGATGGCCGAAATGATGGCCGAAGCTGCGAGCCAGGAGGCTCACGAAGGCGAAGCCGAGGCAATGGCGGGGGCCGCAATGGTCACGGTGCTGTCGCCTCGCGACCGCCGCGCGCTGCGTCGCATCCTGCCTCACCTTTCCCGCGCCACCGCGGTCTTGACGCGCATTCTGCGGCGCCGCCGCAGCACCCGCGCAGGGGTTCGCGCTGTGCCCACCATCATGCGGCGCACGGTCAAGAGCCTCAAGCGGCAGTCAGCCAAGGGCAGAAAGATCACCCGCCGCAGAGTGGCAACCACGGCCGCGCGGCAAGTGCGTCGAGTGCTTGGCAATCCCAAAGCCGCTGCGACCGCAATCCTGCGCAATCGGAAGATCAGCCGCGCTTACAAACGGCCGCGCAGGTTGCGCCGTCCGGCAGGGGGCCGTCGGCGCCGCTCAACGCTTCGCTACTAGGACAGCAATTCATTCGAGGGCCCGGCGTCTTCGTTCTTGAAGCAACGAGGGCCTGATCCACAGCAAACATCAACTCCGCAGGAGGATTCATCATGGCATACGAGTTCGAAAGCGAACTGGAAGCCTTGCCTGAGCTCGAAGACGAGTTCGAAGAGGAGCTCGAGGATGAGCTCGAAGATGAAGGCGAAGACGAGTCGGAAGAGGAAGGCTTTCTCGGGGACATCCTGGGAGAGGGCGAGGGTTTCCTCGGAGACATTCTTGGAGAAGGCGAAGGCTTTTTGGGCGACCTGCTCGGTGAAAGCGAAGACGAGTATGAGGACGAATTCGAAGGCGAAGATGAATTCGAGGGCGGTCGCAATCCCATCGGCAAGATTTATTCCGACGCGGTAATGGAACACCTGGGCGAGCTTGCGGCCGAATCGGAAAGTGAAGACGAAGCCGCGGAGCACTTTCTGCCGCTGATAGGAATGGCGGCCAGCAAGCTGCTTCCGGTGGTGGCCAAAGCCGTTGCTCCGCTGGCCAGGAAGGCGCTGCCCAAGATTGCGCGGGTGCTGACCAAAGCGACGCCAAAGCTTACGCACAAAATTGGCACCGTCGCGAAGGCGCTGCATCGCAATCCGCAAACGCGTCATCTGCTCAAAGTTGTGCCGGGCATCGCGCGGCGCACCGTGGGCAGCATCGCGCAGCGGGCGGCGCGCGGCGGCCACATCACGCCGCGCACGGCAGTCCATACCCTGGCCCGACAAGCACGGCGCGTCCTCGGCACTCCGCATCTTCGTGCCCAGGCGCTCCGCCGGCACAATCACCTCGAGCACAGGTTCCATCGCCGCGGCATCGCGCATCCGCATCTGCATCACGGGCAGGTAAGGCATTATGGCCGCGGATGGCAGACGCGGGGTGTTGCCCCTGGCTATCGCACTGGTTACTCCGTGCCCGGCTACTCGGGCATACGCAGAACCGGCGCGGTCTATCGCCCCGGAGGCATCCGGCGCACGACGGTTGGCCGCGGCGCCCGCTACGGCAGGGCGCAGGGCGGAGGGTGCGGATGCCGGCAATGCAACTCGTGCTGCAGCTGCTGCGGACGACCCGTTCGATAACGAAACGACTGCTTCTTTCAGGGGAAAGATCATGGCGACGCTGCCCGACAGTCTTCAGGAACAACTGACAAGCCCCAAGAGGATTCCGCGCAAGCGGGCGCAGTCCACCTCCGCGGCTCCGGTCCTGATGCCGTGGTTGCGTGCGCAATCGATCAACGTAACGCGACACGCTGCCGCGCTCCGCCCTTTCAAGCGGGAGGAGTTCGGCGGCGGCGCCGCAGCCCCCTCTGAAGGTCACATTCAAGTCGTCAACCAGCTGATCTCGAAGTTGCGTCGAGGGCTGCTGAAGATGTCGGGGCACGTTCACGATTCCATTGCCACCGCCAACGAAAGACCGAGCTCGCAGAGGCTGCAGCGGGTGGTGGCGCGAAAAGACAAAGCCCATCACTGGGTGCAAGGGATCGAGAAGATCTGGGACTTCTACTTTGAGCTCTTCGGCCAGCGCCAGGGCCAGTACGGAAATTGGCTGCTGAGTTGCGATCGCATCGCGATGGATTGCTACCAGGCCGCGTACACGGGCATAGGCACGGCGAGAACGGTGCCGGCGCCCCCGCCGTTCTGCTACATGAAGACCGGCTTTGCGCCGGCAACGATTCGACGCGGCATCCCCATGCGCAGACTGGGTAAGCAGCTGAACCCGTTTCCGCTGGTGCAATTGCCTTATCACCGGCTGGTCAATCCATGGACGCTCGGCGCGGTGATGCACGAGGTAAGTCACAACCTGCAGAACGATCTTGGTTTGAACAGGGATATTCCGCGCCGGGTTGGTGCGGCGCTGCTCAAAGCCGATATGGGCCGTTTTGTGGCTTCGGTGTGGACGCGTTGGAACCGCGAAATGTTCGCCGACATGAGCGCGCTCCTGCTCGGCGGACCGGAGACCGTTGGATCGTTGATGGATGTGATCGGCCGCGCGCCGGCAGCGGTGTTTCACTTCAACCCGAGGGGGCCGCATCCGACGCCCTATCTGCGTTTGCTGATCAGCGCCGAGATGCTGCGCCGGATGGGGTTCACCAAAGAGGCGGAGCAATACGCGAAGGCCTGGGCCAGGATCTATCCCAACCCGAACGCGGGAACGATTCCCAAGAGTGTCGTGGCGACGTTTCCCAAGGCATGTGCGGTGGCGGTGGATGCCATGTGTTTTCGACCCTATCCCTCGCTCGGCAACAAGAGCCTTTCGCAAGTGATTCGTTTCGAGAAGAAAGACCAGGCCATGATCGAGGAGTCCGCAAAGAGGATGGCCGCGGGCGTCGATCCCGGGATCATTCCAGAGCGGTTTCTGATCGGCGCGGCGCGGGTGGCGTTGAATCGGCGCATGGCGCGGCCCGGCGTGATCACCAAGCATTTTTACAACGAGCTCGTGAGGAGATAGGCATGGCGTTGGAAGCAACATTTCGCGGATTGCCGTTCCATCTCGACCGGCTGCAGGACGCGTTGCTGGCGCTGCAGGTGACGCTCGGAGACAAACCGCCCGACGACGAATCGGCGTTGTGCGACGGCGTGGAGAATACGGTGCTCGACCTCATGGGGGCTCTGCATCAAGCACGGCAGGCGGCCTCAAAGGCTTTGAAGGCCGTACGTCCTCCGATGGATATGGATCTGGTGCGTCGATCTCTGGCGGTCTGCCAGGAGCGCTTCCACGCCATCGAACAGCAGTTCGCGTCGGACCTGGTGTCGTACGAGAAGTTGAAAGAACTGGCAAGACTCGGCAGTGAGCGGAGGAAGTGGCTGCCCTGGTCAAAGACAGTGAAGCAGGGTATCGAGGACTGTCGCCGGCCGCTCGAGCAGATCAGCACCGCGCTGGTGCAGTGCTGGCAGGAGCTCGTGGAGCATCGAGTGAAGAACTCTATCTCCATTCACGCCGGGAACGTTGAACAGAAGATTTTTACACGCGGAAGCAAAGAAGCAGTTGGCGATTTAGCCGGCTGATCAGCGGTCCGGCAGAACAAGCTTATAGCCGACGAGGAGGTCGAAATGGCAGCTGGCAAAAACAAAAACGTGAACGTCGTGTCTCTGGGAGCGGCGCCGCAAGGAAGCTCGGACAACGTGTGCGTTGAATTGTGTGACGTCAACGGATCTGCCCTCGCCTGGAATGACGTTAGCTATACCACCGTGACCCGCAAATATCTCGACACCTGCGAGCAAGTGTGTGCGGAGGAAATTCCCCCGGAAGCCGATCGGGCAAAGCAAGGCAATGCAAATGATCGGGTTTGCATTTCGTTCTTCCTCGAACCGCAGAGGGCGGCCCTGGTGGACATTGCCGCATTTCCATCGCAATCGGCAGGGATGTTGTCTTTTCCGTCGGTGATTATGTCGGTTGGATGCAAGGAGAAACTGCCGCTCAAAATCTGGGCACTTCCTCAGGCGGTTGCGAGGGTGCAGCCGAAGAAACGGAAGATCGTGATTGACGGACGCTGGAGTGGACACCGCTGCGGTGAGACCGACCGATCCCGTCCGCTGCACATCGAAAGTGCAACCGCCACCTATTACTCAGTCGATCCGGGCAAAGGCACGCAAGAGCCTCATGGGACTTCCCATGCGGTTGTCCAGGGGAGCACGGCGACCTTCCATTTGATTGAAGGACACTATCGTCTCCAATTCAAACTGAAGGAGCATTTTGCCGGCTCGGTTCCGTCGTTGCCGCATACATTGATCGTGGGCGATGCCGATGCACATATACCCATCTGGTTTGAACCCTGTGAGAGGACGGTCACTCTGCTTTTCGTGAACGCATGCGGTCATCCTGAGGACGGGGTTGATTTCCACGTCGAGGGCGAGGGTGCACTGCCGGCGATCAATCAACAAGGCATGTTGACATTCAGTCCGACGAAGACAGGCCGCTTGCGGCTCATCTCTCATGGTTTCCACCTCAAGCCGGAGGAGATTCACGTGGACGAGCGCATGGCGCAGGCGCATGTGATTGAGGCGCTTCCCAAGAGGCATGTGCTCGCCGGTCCAAGGGACGAAGAGGCGATCGTCCTGGACCTCGTGGAGCTTCTGGAAGAAAACCAGATAGCTATCGTGAAGCTGCTGACTCTCGATGGAGCGATGCTTGCCTCGCAGCCGGCCGCGAAATTGGAGCCTGCGCGGTTTGAAGCGAAATATGATTTCCCGATCCTGCTTGAAGCATTTGTGAATGGACAGCCAATCTGTCAGCTGATCCACCAACCGCACAGTTGAGGCCACGCAACAGTAAGCATCGGTACGAAGTGAACGGAATAGCAACGACTCGTCAGGCCACCGCAAAGGAGCGATAGACCATGCCCACCTACAGACCCACGAAAGCCCCGATTGTGAATCCGGCAGTAGAATCGTCCGTTGACCTGACCGCATACCCGGTTCTCACTGAAGAGATCGGCTATCCGCCATCTCCACTCGCTCGCCCGTCCGGAGGCAAAGGGACGGGTGGAGTGACGGGTGGGCTATCGCAGATGGCCGCGAGCGCCATTGGCGATGTGCTGGGATGGAAGGCCAATCCCACCGACGCCAAGGGGTTTGTGGGCGCCCTCACGCAGTCGTTCACGCTCACCCAGGTGGAGGGCCGCGTCGAATCCAAGTGGATTCAGAAGAGCTACACCGTGCAAACCGACCTGGCCGGCGGAATCACCGGAGCGCAGGCCAGCCTGTATGCACGCGCGCAGGTGGCTCAGGATAAGTGCCTTCCTCTCCTCGATGGTCTCTACCCGCTCGATCCGCGCGCAGATCCTGAGTACGTGAAGGCTCTGCGCGAGATGGCCAAGAGCCAGATCATGGAGATCGTCAAGCAGTTTGGAGTAGTGCCGCCCTCGATTCTCCGGGTCAATACCTACTTCGAGATCCTGCTGGGCGTGAACCGAAAGCGTTTGTTAGATCAGGAGACCTTCCTGGAAGCGCATCAGAAGACCGGCCCGAGTGTCTGGGTAGAAACGAATCCCGACAAGATCGGCGGCACGCTCGGCGAGATCCGGAAGATCTACGGGATTTCTTTCCAGAAAGACGGCAAGGACAATCCTCTTTCCAACTCGATCGAAGACGAACAGGACATCACCAACTTCAGAGTGATCTCGGATTACATGACATCGCTGCTGATGACCTGGCTGGGCAACTTCAACTACTTTATGCTGACAACGCAGAAGCTTCCGGCCTTCCTGGGAACGCAGCTGATCCTGATTGGACGCCAGTTCAATGTGGTGGCCGAGACGGTGAACGAAGTGCGCTTCACCCTTGACTCCGTGTTCATCGGACCCAACGAACGGCAACAATTGCTGATCGAGTTCACGCCCGATCCCACCGGAGTCGCTCTTCCCTCGATGTACCTGGAAGACGTGCTGACCGAGATTGAAACAACGGTCGTTGATGAAGGCCCGCGCTTGATCAAGGACGGCGGCAGGATCGCGATCCAGAACAACGTTCAGCCGGTGGTACGAACGCTGATCGACATGATTAGTGCGGCGCAGACGCCGTATAACCTCGGCTCGCTGCCCGACGGGTATCGGACACCGCGCGTGCAGCGGTCGCTAAACGATTTGAGCGACCAACTGACGTATCTCTACAAGCTGGCTGAACAGGTTGGGATGAAGGTTCCGCCACCATCGCAGCAGTAACAAACACGGCCGGCTCGTCTGAGGGCCTGCGGCCGCGGCAAGGAAAAGATCGAGGCAGAGCGCTCACGGTGTGAGGCGCAGTACACGAGGAGGCGAAACCATGGCATCACATAAGGACTATCAGGGCTTGTACGATCGCATTGCGGCGCTGCGCGAACAGGTAGCGAGCCGGCTTTCCGGCGAATTGGTTTCCAATCCGCAGCTCGCCGATGCAATCACCAAGCAGATTGATGACATGTTGGCGTCGGCGGTGAACGACGACAAGCAGGCGCCTGCGCCACCAGACCAGGGCCTCGCTTCCCTGATCGGTCTTGGTCCCGAGGCCGCCAAGGAATTCGGCACCACGCGCGTCCCGCCCGGCGTTGAGCCCTACGACGAGACCATCACCTCGGAACGCATTATGGCCGTGGGCGATATGTACTATCTCTGGCAGCACGAGAAGATCGGCGTCTTTCGCGCGGTGCAGAAGCTGCAGGAGCTGTTTAAAGCAGGAACCGTGCGACTCTCAGCCGGCGAAGGCGCTTTCGCTCTCTACCAATTCGATCGCCGCGATGTTTTGCGCTACACAAAGAATGATCGCCTGGCCGCTTACAAACGGATCTTTGGATATGGCGGCGCGCCTGTGCCCTCCGGGCTCGCGTGCGAACACCGATTTCCATAAGCTGTATTCGCATTTCGTGCACCAGGTGACCCTGTTCTGGCGCGACAAGCGCATCTCCGATGTCATCCGTGAACGCGCGTACGATCCCAGCTTCGGCTCGGTCGCAATCGTCCGGCGTGCCGGTCTCGATCTGCGCAACAACCTCAAGTGGCTTGTCTTTCGGCCATCTGAATGTACTGCGCGTTGAAGTGATGCAACTGCTTGAGGAGGCATTCAAGATTCTCAACGCGCCCGACGTGAAGCGCCTGTTTGGCGCGGACAGCTCGTGGGATGTGGTTGAGGAGATCCTGATCCGGTACTACAACGAGCGCCTCACTACTTCGCCTCGTCAGCGCATGGGGGTTACCGGGCGCGAGGTTCTGCGCTGGCTGGCGCAGCCGCATATTCTGCAAACCACGCGCTCGCAGTTTGAAACGCTGTTGCTCGAGATTGCCGAACAGTCAGAGGAGTGGTTGACCAGCGCACAAGCCATGGGCGTGAGCAAGCGGACTGGAACGCATCGCGTGTTGCCGTGGAGCCAGAGCCAGCCAACCCCGTCGAAAAGCAATGGCCGGCCCAAGCCTGGCGGGAATTCGCAGCGGGCTCCTGAGAGGGAATACGAGTTTGAGCTCTAAAGCGCAGGTCGCGGCCGTCTGAGCACGAGCAGTGCTCGGGCTCGGACGGCCCTTTCCCAGCCGTGACGCACATGAAACCTACGCGCGCTCTCGATTACGCCCGCATGCACGCGCCGCGCTTTGTTTCCGAGCTCAAGGAATTTCTGCGTTTCCCCTCGGTCAGCTCGCAGGCCCGGCATGCGGATGACTTGAATCGGTGCGCCCACTGGCTGGCTGCGCACCTGCGGCAGATCGGCATGACGCCGGTACGCGTGATCCCGACACGAGGGCACCCGATTGTTTATGCCGCGTGGCACAGCCCTGCGGCAACGCGCACCATCCTGATTTATGGGCACTACGATGTTCTGCCGGGCGAGCCGCTCCAGCACTGGCGCACGCCTCCATTCAAACCGACCATCATCGGAAAAAGCCTTCACGCCCGCGGTGCGAGCGATGACAAGGGCCAGCTCTTCTCGCATATCAAGGCAATCGAGTGCTACTTGCGAACGGAGCGCAAGCTGCCGGTCAATGTGAAATGCATCTTCGAGGGAGAAGAGGAGATTGGCAGTCCTCATTTGACCGCCTTCATTGCAAGAAATAAGGAAGCTCTCCGCGCCGATGCGGCGATCATTTCAGATACCCGCATGCTTGCGCCCAATCGTCCCGCGATCAGCTATGCGCAACGCGGCGGATTGCGCGCTGAATTGGAAGTCAAGGGGCCCCCGGGGGAGCTGCACTCCGGAAACTTCGGTGGGGCGGTCCACAATCCGCTGCAGGCTCTCAGCGAGATGATTGCCGGCCTGCATGACGCGCGCGGCCGCGTGACCATCCCGGGATTCTACGACGGGGTTCGGCGCTGGGGCGAAAAAGAGCGAGCTTTCATGGCCCGCACTGGTCCATCGGACTCTGAGATTCTCCACGACGCCAAAGTCCACACAGGATGGGGAGAGGCGGGCTTCAGCCTCTACGAACGCACAACCATTCGTCCCGCACTAACTATTAATGGCATGACCGGTGGTCATCAAGGACCAGGATCCAAGAGCATCATTCCAGCAAGCGCAATCGCGAAGATCAGCTTTCGTCTGGTTCCCGACCAGGATCCGCGCGAGATTGGACGGATGTTCCGGGACCACATTCAGCGGATCACTCCACGGACGGTACGCTCTTCGGTGCGGGTTTTCTCGCCAATCGATCCAGCCCTCGTCGACCGGAATCACCCGGCAATCCGCACGGCTGCGTTGGCCTATCAGCATGGGTTCGGGGCGCCGCCCGTGTTTCTCCGTTCCGGCGGCTCCATCCCTGTGGTGAGCACGTTTCAATGCCTGCTTGGAATTCCAGCAGTGCTCATGGGCTTCGGTCTGCCAGGAGATCATATCCACGCACCCAATGAGAAGTTCTATCTGCCGAACTTCTACAACGCAATCGCAACCAGCATCTGGTACCTTGCGCTCGCGGCGAGACGGCACGAACACACTGGAACGAGTCAGTCGCAATGGCATCTGTGCCGCGAGGCTTGAAGCGTTGAGGATCCTACGAGGCACGCAGCCGGGCCAGTGTGGCCACGGCATAGTCGATCGCCTGCGGCGTGTGCCTGGCTGTGATGAGGAAGCTGATGCGCAGGCCGGCACCGTTGGACGTCCGACGCAAGACAGTTTGCACACCACGATGGAGCAGGGCCTGGTGAAGGCGTTCGGTCTCCGCATCTGTCGCGGGCGCCAAGGTCTGAACGGGAAACTGTCCACCGGTAAAACGCAGGCCAGCGCGTGCGGCATTTTGGCGAAGACGCATGACCAGGCGTGCGAGACGCAGGCGCAATCGATCTCCGTGGCTGTGGTTGAGGCGAACTGCGCGCGCTAGCGCATGAATCGATGCGATCGAGGGAGGACTGCAATGCATGCGGGTCTCGCTGTTTTGCGTGAATTCCTGAACAGCCGCCCGGCTTCCGCTTAACACCGCGATCGGCACGCCAAACGCCTTGGCAAGCGAACTGATCAGGAGGACTTGCGACCCACCTACCCCAACGTGTTGCAGCATGCCTCCTCCGCCCACGCCGTACGGGGCATTCGGTCCGCGCGCAGCTCCGAAGATACCGAGAGCCTGGGTATCATCGACGACCAGGCGACCTCCATACGTGCCCACGCTTTCTGCATACGAACGCAGAGGTGCTAGCTTCCCGCAATCGGGACAGAATCCATCGGTCACCACTATGGGGCGCAGCGCGGCTTGTCGATCGCGCTCGAGCATGCGGCGCAACTGTTCCGCATCGTGGTGAGCGAACCGATGCACGGGAGCGCCGAAGGCCTTGACTCTCTCCACTCCCCAGCGGGCGATCGGATATAACTCCGCATCGAAGTAAATCGCTACAGGATGCCGGCCGAGCATGCCGAACAGGTCCCAGAAAAGATGAAAGGTGGACGGACCGAGAACGCCGGCCTCACACCCTTGCAGGTGGGCAAGCTGACTGGCTAGCCGCTTCTCCCCCGGCGGCGGAGCAAATGCTGCCGGCGACCCGGTTGAGAAGGTGCACCAGGGGCGCAACGACCGGAGCGGATGGCGAAATCCGAGGTAGAGCGCCGAAGTAAAGTCCAGCCCCGAACCCTTCGAGATTTTCGTAGAGCGCTTCGAGCCGCTTTGCTGGTCTTCCAATCGACCGGTACCGCCGCCGGTTCTTGAGATAGGAGAACCGTCGCGGCTCATGCGCGCCGAATTTTCACCTGTGTTGTGAGTCTCCGCGCCCTTCACACTCAGATTCGTCAGGCGATGCGGCTCACACGGGACGCGATGGTCGGGAGAGAATGATTCGGACTCAAGGATTTGCGCCACCATGGCCGCTCGCGAACAAACGCCCATCTTGGCGAACATGCGCCGCAAGTGCGTACACACTGTCCACGAACTGATGTTGAGCACATCGGCGATGACTTTGTTCGGATGGCCTCGCGCAACCATTCGCCCAATCTCTCTCTCGCGGGGGCTGAGTTGTACGCGTAGCCGGTTCAGCCGGGGCATGCGGATCACGAGATAGCGTTCCCCGTCGACTTCGGCGTCAATCAATATCTTTTCGGCACTGTTTTCGCTACTGGGGCCGTTGTCCAAGCCAGGGCTCGAGCTCGAGGTCAGTTCCAAGAGGGCGCGGATCGCCCCATCGACAGAGAGGAAGTTCGGCTCGTCAGGCGTGTCGATTGCGGCCAATGCTTGTGGGATTCGCACGGCTTCTTCTCCACATTTTCAAGACA
The DNA here is from genome assembly GCA_963846095.1 of uncultured Acidobacteriaceae bacterium. GTDB lineage: Bacteria > Acidobacteriota > Terriglobia > Terriglobales > Acidobacteriaceae > Telmatobacter. Next base: position 140,037 of record CAWJUW010000016.1, on the reverse strand, counting down.
TAGAAATGAAGGCGAAACATAGGGTGTCAGGGAAATCGTCCTTTTGTTTAAACAAGGCTCTCTTGTGTTACCTGGGTTTGTTGCCTGCATTGGATAGTGTTACGAAAGCGAGTTTCGTTTCAGTTAATGCTGCCGGATTTTGCAAAGATAGGTTGCGGAATACATCCAGTCCAGTCACATTTTCATGTGACACACGAAACGGCTAACCAATCCAGCGGCGATTGGATCGGGAGAAATCACTCTTTTCGCTCGCTTTGTTGGAGCGAGCGTCGGTTTTGGCCTGTCGTACGCATGAAGCAATGGCCCCGCCTTACATTCCCATCAGAGGTGGACTGATGAATAGCCTGCACTGTCACGGGCACAATATGCACCTGGAATTGCAGAGGTTACGGTACGAAAGTTTCTTCCAGGACTGAGAGGCCGTGTTGATTTCGGCGTCTGCAAACAAGCGGACTAAGCTGCGAGTTAGTCGAGCGATAACTCGCGGGGCATGGCCGTGATGCTATCCGCGCGCGTTCCTCGGCGGCTGCGTTGATGCCACGTGAAAGTCAATGGGCAGAATCTTCGGGCGCGGATTGCTGCGACTGGCGGGCAAGGTGCGATTGGTAGTCGGTGCAGGTGAACTGGCGAGCGCAGTCGATGCACGTGCCGGGAATTCTGCAGACATCTGCGCGCTGCGCTTTGCGATCGAGATGGGATTTGTAGTCCCGGCAAGTGTCTTTGTCGGAGCATTTGCTGCAGGTGTAGGGAATGTAACAGCTGCGCTCCTCGGGGCCGAGGTCGTCTCCCGATTCGGATTGGGTGACAGTGTCGACGGGGCTACTGGAGGTTTCGATGAATCCGTGATATACCGTCCCAGCGGCGATCTGGATGCCGCGCAGGAACAGGGCGGCCTGTGCGCGGTCGAGCCGGGAGGACGCGAGCGCGTCGAGGACCTGGGAGACGGCGAGTTGAATTGCGTTTTGATCTTCGAGAACAGGAATGCGGAGGGGTTCCTGCGGCGCGATGGGAGGTTGCGTGTTGTGGCGATGGACGCGGGTGTGGAAGTAGCAGTAAGGCTGGCCGCGGAGCGCGGGCGACTTGCACTTGCATCCGTTGGTAAGGAGGTGTCGACATTCGTTCATAAAAGAAAAATCACCTATCTTGTAAAGAAATTCCTTGTTCTCAACGGGTTAGCAGATGCTAACCGCTGCAAATTCTTGACCGCAGGAGAGTTATTTGCAGATTCCTGACAGCGAAGGAGTTATAGGCCGGGGCGGCGAGCTTCTGTTTGGCTCTGCCACGGATTGTTGCTTTGCTCTATCCGGGGTAGTCTCGTGCTCACCATGCATTTGATTGTGCGCGTTTGGGTCGAAATTGGATGCAAACCGCGCACAGATTTTCTTGAGCGCGCAGGTTCTTGTCGGCAAAGGGCTTTGGGCGCGCGCCGATGCTTGATGGCGAATTCGATTCATTGACTACGATCGAGACAATCGCCCGGCGGCATGCTGATCGAGGACTGAGACTATTCTTCGCGCAAGACCTCGAGGGGGCGCAAGCCGAGAATGCGGTAACTTGCGATCCATCCGGTTGCGGTCGCAAGCAATGCGGTTCCGGCAAGCGCGACAACCGTCGCATACCACTCGATGTGGAATGCGACTTCGAGCCTGCGGAGCAGCACGCGGGTGAGGATGTTGGCGAAGACCACGCCGACGGCGCCGGCGAGAAGGCCGAGCACGCTGAACTCGACGCTGAAGGTGCGCACGATGCGCATGCGGGTGGCGCCGAGCGTTTTCAAGCACGACGGCTTCGCGCATTCTGCGGAAGCGCGTGCTGGCGATGCTGGAGGCGAGAATCATCAGGCCGGCGAAGATGGAAAATCCAGCGAGAAAGCGCACGACGAACGTGATCTGGTTGACGACGGTCTCGATGCGGGTCGAGCACGTCGGCGAGGTTGATGACGGTGATGGTGGGGTACTGCTCGAACAGCGCGCGCTCCATGGTGGCAACCTGCTTCGGATCGACGCGGACTCCGCCATACCAGGTGGCCGCGGATCCTTGAGCATGCCGGAAGAGAGGACGAAGGAAACCCGCGAAGCGACGTGCTGGCCATCGGCGCGATAGATGGCCGCGACCTTCAGCGTGTGGACGACTGCCGCCTACGGCGAGTTGCACGGCGGAGCCAATGCCGAGGTGGAGGCGCTCGGCTACGCCGTTGCCGACTGCGATTTCCTGGGCGTCGGGGCTGGTCCACCACTTCCCTTGCGTGACTTTGTCGCCATCGGGCGGTGCGTCGGCCCAGGTGAGTTCCGCATTCTCCAGCATGCGGCGCGGGAAATGCTGATCTTTCAATTCGTCGAGGGTTTTGCCATTCAGCGAGATGAAGCGGCCCTGCACTACCGGGCATGAGGTCGAGCGCCTGGTTCACGCCGGACTGATGCGCGAAAAAGTTGCGCACGCCGGCGACTTCGTTGCTGGCGACGTCGATGAGGAAGACGTTGGGCAGCTTGGGCGAAGCGGTCTCGTGCAGATCGCGCAGGAGTGCCGCCTGCATGAGGTAGACGGCGAGGATGAGCATGACGCCGGTTCCCAACGCAGCGAGCACGGCAGCGGATTGGTTTCCGGGGCGATAGAGATTGGCGAGGCCGTGGCGAAGGAACGAGGGAAGACGCAGACGGACGCGATTGAGAAGGAAGCGCAGGAACGCCAGCGCCAGTGCGGCGAGGACGAGCAGACACAATGAGGGCCACCGTGAACACGACGGCGAACCAGGTGCCCACCTGGACGGAGTCAGAGAGCGCCCACGCGATGCCGCCTAATGCGGCGATTACGAGGATGGAGATGCCAAGCTGCAGGCGGCGAGCCCACCAGCGCGCGAACCATCCCTTATACCATCCGCCGACGCGCTCGGGGCCTTGCTCGACGAGCCGGCGCAGAACGAGGACGGGGCGTATGCCGCGCACGTCGAGCAAGGGCGGCAGGCAGAAGAGCAGAGTTGTCAGCAGGCCGGTGGCGAGGCCGGCGGCGGAGGAGCGCCACGGCAACTCCAGTGTGGTATGCACGGGAAGCAGTTTGCCGAAGACAGCCGGCAGCGCAGCCATGACACCCATGCCCGCGGCAACACCGAGGAGGCCGCCGGCCAATCCCAATGCTAGCGTCTGCAGGAGGAAGATGCGCAGCAGATCGCCGGAGCCCGCGCCAATGGCCTTGAGGATGGCGAGCATGTCCATGCGCTGTTCGAGATGGGCGTGCATGGCCATGGCCACGCCGATGGCGCCCAGCACCATGGCGACGAGGCAGATGAGGCTGAGGATGGAAGTCGAGTTGTCGAGGCCCTGGGTGAGCGCGGGGTTGCCTTCGCGGTAGTCCATCACCTGCGCGTCGGGCAGGACTTCTTCGAGTTGCTTGCGGAGACTTACTGGGTCAACGGCGCGCTTTCCACCCGTCGATGCGGTGGCCGGGAGTTTCACGAGCAGCCGCTGGCTGGCGCGACTGCCTGCAGCGATGAGGCCGGTGGAGTGCAAGCGCTGCGCGGGAGACCATCACGCGCGGCCCCATGCCGGCGCCGGCGGACATGCGGTCGGGCTCCTGTTGCAGGACTGCGGTGATGCGAAAGCTTTTGCCGCCGAGGCGCAGCGAGTCGCCAACGTGCGCCTTGAGACGGATGAGAAATTCTTCGGCGACAATTGCGGAGTCGCCGGAGAGCGCCTGCGCGAGGCTCATGGAAGGCTCGAGATCGGCGCTGCCGTAATAGGGATACTCCGATGGATCGACGGCTTTGAGCGTGACGAGCAGGGGCACGGGATCGGGCGGGACGGAGGCCATCGAGATGGTTTCGGTGACCACAGTGGAGCGGATGCCGCCGCCGTTCTTCTGGAAGAGCGCGTCGAGTTTGCTTTGATCTTCGGGGGTGATCTGGCGAAAGATGCGGGCGCTGAGATCGCCGGCCATCAGCGACTTTGCTTCGACGCTCAGCATCTTGCGGAAGCTCTCGCTGAATCCGCGCACGCCCACGAGCGCGGCCACGCCAACGGCAACCGAGAGCACGACGAATGCGAACTTGCCGGGAGCGGAGCGCAGATCGCGCCAGCCGATGACGGCGGCGCGTTTCCATGTCAACGCATGATCAGCCATGGACGCTCCGAACCTCGGCGGCATCGGGCGCAGGCACGAAGGGCAGCGTGTCTTCGACCACCATGCCATCTTTGAGCACGATCTTGCGGTCGGCCATCGCGGCGACCTCGGCGTCGTGGGTTACCAGGACAAGCGTGGTGCCGGCGTTCTTGTTGCGAGCGAGAAGAAGGTCGAGCACGAGGTGGCCATTTGTGGAGTCGAGATTGCCGGTGGGCTCGTCGGCCATGACGATGGGCGGCTCGACGACGAAGGCGCGCGCCAGGGCGACACGCTGCTGCTCTCCGCCGGAAAGCTGGATGGGATAGTGATCCATGCGCTCCTGCAGGCCGACTTCCGACAACAGACGACGGGCCTGGTCGATTCCGTTTCCGGCGATGTTGAGTTCGTGCGGGAGGAGGACATTTTCGAGCGCCGTGAGTGTAGGGATGAGCTGGTAGGACTGGAAGACGAAGCCGATCTTTTTGCCGCGCACGGTGGCGAGCTGGGCTTCGGCCAGGTTGTGGATGGGCACGCCGTCGAGCCAGATCTCTCCGGAGCTTGGGGTATCGAGGCCTGCGAGCAACCCGAGCAACGTGCTCTTGCCGCTACCGCTCGCACCCACGATGGCAACGAACTGGCCGGCAGGAATGAGGAGGTTGATGCCTTTCAATATGTCGACGCGACGTGAACCGTTCTGTATCCACTTTCGCGCATCGCGAACTTCAATCACTCTGCCTCCTGAATTCCATCTCTTCGCGCAGGTACACTACTCTTGTGGACGTTTGGCGCCGCATTATCGTTTCGCTGGTGATGGCACTTTTGAGTGCGCACGCGTGGGCGGCGGCCCGGCCGGTGCTTGTCTGCTTTGGCGACAGCATCACGGCAGGGTACGGACTGCAGCCTGGACAAGCGTACTCCGACGACCTGCAGGCGAAGCTCGATTCCCACGGGTACCACTACGACGTGAAGAACCAGGGAACGAGCGGGGCAACGACGAAAGATGCGGTGGCGAGCCTGCCGACGATCCTGCGACTTCATCCCGAGATCGTGATTGTTGAATTCGGCGGCAATGACGGGCTGCGCGGACTGCCCACCGAACAGACTCGTCACAACATGGATACCGTGCTCACGACACTGGAAGACGCGCATATCAAGGTCCTTCTCGCGGCGATCACGTTGCCTCCCGATTACGGGCCGGATTATATCCACGCATTTGAAGGCGTGTTTCGCGACCTTGCCGCCAAGCATCATCCTGCGTTTGTCCCCATGATCTACAAGGATCTCATTCACGTACCCGGATCGATTCAGCCCGATGGAATCCACCCTACGGCGAAGGGCTCACAGATCCTGGCGGATACGCTTTACGAAGCGCTGAAGCCGCTGCTGCGGAAGGGCAGCTAAAGCTGCCTTTAGCTATCAGCTCTCAGCTTTCAGCTCTCAGCTTTTCTCCTGCTGGACTGGGCATCCCGGGCTCAAATTCTTACTGACAAAACAGCTCAGGTGCGGTTCCACTCGAAAGGCTGCTCCTGCCTCAGATCTAGCTGACAGCTGAAGGCTGACAGCTGATAGCTGACGGCTGATAGCTGAAGGCTGAAAGCTGCTTCTCTCATCCCATTACGACTACTGGCTGAAACAGTGTGCCGGCAATGCGTTTGGCGATTCCTACCAATTCACGCTGGCTTGCGAAGACCTTGACCAGCGAGGCTCTTGAGAATTCCGGCAGATTCGCTTGCGCACCATTGCGCAGGCGTCCCAAGGCTTGCGGATCGCCGGTAACGGCGGGCATCTCCGGCAGGAATAGGCGGGGATGCACGCAATACGCCTCCAGCGCGGCGGTATTTCCTGCATGCTCGGACAACTCGTCCAGCGTGTGGGCGTCGTCGAGAGCAAACGCGCCAGCTCTGGTTCTTCGCAGTTGACTCAAGTGCGCACCGCAGCCTAAGTCCTGGCCGAGCTCATGAGCGACGGAACGCACATAGCCGCCTGCGGAAATGGTCATGGCGAAAGCTACCGCGGCGCCTTCGATTCCCGTCACTTCAAGGCGGTCAATACGCACGGTTGCGGGACGCAGTTCCACCGGCTTGCCTTCGCGAGCGAGCTTGTAGGCAGGGACGCCAGCGATCTTCTTGGCGGAGAATGGCGGAGGCATCTGCTGCATCTCGCCGTGGAAGCGAGCTGCGGCTCTGCCGATTTGGTCGAGGGAGACTGCCGCGGAAAACTCCGGCCAGCGGTCGGGGCCGGTTGGCTCGCCCTCGGCGTCGTAGGTGTCGGTGGCAAAACCGAGGCGGATGGTGCCCGTGTAGGTCTTTTCTGCCGAAGAGAAGTACTGCGCCAGACGCGTGTATTTGCCGAGAAGCAGGGGCAAGACGCCGGTCGCCATGGGGTCGAGAGTGCCCAGGTGCCCTATCGAGGATTCGCCGGTGATCCTGCGGAGCTTGCCAACCACATCGTGGCTGGTCATTCCTGCCGGCTTGTCAATGATGATGAGACCGTTCACCCGTGCGCCTAACCCTTCTCCACTTTAGAACAGTGGCACGAAAAGACGATTCAGGGCTGTGATGCAGCGAGCGGTTTTGAGAGACTTGCCAACCCCAGCCGGGAAGTTCCACTCTAAGCGGGGGTGAAGATGGTCCCCGCGCAAGCCGAGAAGGTTCTTCGAAAGCTCAGAAAGACGCTCCATCGCTTTCCAGCACGACCCTCCATCGAGGAGGTGCACGATCTGCGGAACCAGGCGCGCCGGTTTGAGGCGATTGCCGACACACTCAAGCTGGACGGCAGCGACAGCAACGCCCGCCTGCTCAAAACAATCAAAACCATTCGAAAGGCCGCCGGCGCGGTTCGGGATATGGATGTCCTCTCGCAGGACGCGCTTACGCTGGCGGAAACCCGAAAAAGCAGGGACGAGACGCCGATCCTGCGACTCTTACATCACCTTCATTCTGAGCGCATGCGGAATGCGCGAAAGCTGAAGAATGCGGTGAAGAGACGCCGCGCTTCCCTCACCCGGGAGTTCAAGCGGGCTACGCGCGAAGTGAAGAAGCGTTTGATGGCTGCGGGGGCCAAGGATCTGGCGAAGGGGGGCGTAAATCCCCTGGAAGAAGCGTCGCTCATGGATCTCATGCTCGATCTTCGGCTGTGGCCCGATTTGAGTGCCGAAAATTTACACGCATTTCGGCTGAAGGTGAAACATCTGCGGATTCTGCTGCAGATGGCCGGAGGCGGTGAGACGCAGCTCTCCAAGGACCTGGCGACCACGAAAGATTTGATCGGCGACTGGCACGACTGGCTGGAGCTTGGGAAGATTGCGGACAAGAATCTTACCCAGCCGGGGGATCCGCCGATTTTGCGGAAAGTCCACGGGATTGAGGCTGAGAAGCTGAAGGCCGCCCTGACGGGCGCGGAGAGGCTGCTGGACCGGCATGTGCGGTTTAATCCGGGGGTGACGGCGTAGATTTCGGGGGCTAAAGAGGGGGCTTCTGGTCATTGGTCATTTGCAGGGGCTAAAGCCCCTTCATTTTGGTGGCTTTGATTGGCCCGACTGAAGTCGGGCCCTTATTACAAAGCACGAAGTCGAGTTTTCAGTGGCTTGATCGGCAGGACTGAATAGATTGCGGAAAGGGTCGTTGTCGGCCGTTGCAAATGACTTACCGGCCCGGATAAATCCGGGCCCTTTCAAAAACTTTTCATCCGCGATTTTTCAGCTGGCTGTGAAGTTGTGCCCTGATTACAAAGCACGAAGTCGGGTTTTTTAGCAGCCTCTAGGGCCGGCGGACTTCAGGTTGGATTAGACGATTCCGGTGCTGGGTTGGCGGACCAGGGACAGGAACTCGGAGCGCGTTTCCTTTTGACGGAAGCAGCCGACCATGGCGCTGGTCACGGTCGAGGAATGCTGCTTCTCGATGCCGCGCATCATCATGCAAAGGTGGCGGGCCTCGATGACCACGCCGACACCATGGGGTTCGATGGCTTCCTGGATGGAGTCGGCGATCTGGCGGGTCAGCCGCTCCTGCACCTGCAGCCGGCGCGAAAACACTTCAACGAGGCGCGGGATTTTGCTTAATCCAATGACTTTACCCTTGGGAATATAGGCCACGTGGACCTTGCCGAAGAAGGGCAGCATGTGGTGCTCGCAGAGGGAGAACATCTCGATGTCTTTGACGATGACCATCTCGTCGTAGTCGACATCGAAGAGGGCGCCGCGGAGAATCTTGGCTGGGTCTTCGTCGTATCCCTTGGTGAGGAACGCCATGGATTTCTCGACACGCGCGGGGGTGGCAAGCAGCCCGTCGCGAGCCGGATCTTCGCCGAGACGGCTCAGGATCTCGCGGTACATCTCCTGGGTTGAGAACTCCCCGAGGCCCTCCTGTGAGCCCGCGGCTCTGCGGACCGACTTGCTGACTACAACTGGCTGCCCCATGTTTTCGTCCCTTCTGCTTGCTGCCGTGCCATATCCTTGCGATGACGGACGGCTCCGCTTCCACCGTCTTAGACACCTGCCGCCTGGTCCGCGAAGCACTGGAAGAAGTTGTTTTCGGTCTCTTCCACGCGGACCGATTCCAAATGCGCCGGCGGAAAGGCGCCCTTCAGTAATCGAAAATACCGCTGTACAGAGATTCTCGGTGGTTGGCACCTGATTCACAAAGAGCGGGTCGAGATTCAAGTTGGTATGGTCGAAGCGATCCAGCACCCTGTTCTGCACCGTCGAATCCACGTCGGTGAGATTGATGACCATCCCCGTGGCCGGATCAACCTCGCCGCCGAGCAGCACTTCGATCACGTAGTTGTGGCCGTGACCGTGCGGGTTGTTGCACTTGCCGTAGGCTTCCTGGTTCTGCTCCGGGTTAAGGCGTCCGTGTGGAGCCTATGGCTTGCGCTCAGCGGGTAGCGGCGTCCGAAGTAGGCTTTGGGTTGAGGGGTGGTCATCGATCGCCTCGATATTCAGCAAAGATTTCGGGGGTCTCGTAGACGCGAATGGCCTGCAATCGGGCGCGGCCAGCCGACATCGACGGACGGCTCCAGGCGCTTCCACGCGGCGATGGCGATGTTTTCCGTGGTGGGGATCGCGTGGGCGAATTCGGGAACTTCGAGGTTCAGATGGCGATGGTCGTAGGCGCTTAGTACTTCTCTTTCAATTACTTGCTTCAGCCACTTCAAGTCTACGACGAAGCCGGTGACGGGGTCGGGGTCGCCGGAGACAGTCACTTCCAAGGTGTAGTTGTGGCCGTGGCCATTGCGGTTGGCGCATTTGCCGAAGACGCGTGCGTTCTCTTCGGCGGACCACGCGTCGTTCCAGTAGAAATGCGAGGCTGAAAATGTCGCCCGACGGGTTAGACAAACCATTTCGAACCTCGATATCCTTTAGATGTAGGGATTTGGAGGAAGTTTCACTGGGTCTCACTCCATTGTAGCAATCTGAAATTCGGGAAGAAACCGCCATACAAACCCGGAGATCGCGAACCTGTGGAGTTAACGCTCAGCCGGTGTACTCGCGCCCCTTCCAACTGACCCTCTTCAAGACTCGGTGCTGGAACCAACTGCGATAGAGCAACGCCACGAAGAGCGGGAGCCCGAGCGGGGCGATCAGGCAGTCAAAGAATGGAAAGTTCGACTTGGCGACGCGCGTGTAAAAGCGGATGAGGGTGCGCAGCCAGAGGAGCGCGAGGACCCAGCCGGCGCCGAGCCACTGGACGGAATGGGCGGCGAACTTGGCATTCCAGAGTTCGACCGCGAGAACGGGCAGACCGAAAAGCAGAATGATGTCGAGCGCGCGCCACAGGGCAAGGGCGAGGGCGTTGGCGAAGAGCAGGGCCAGGTTCTTGGTCCAGCCTTCGATCATGGCGCCGGTGGAGCGGTACATGCGCGTGGAGACGGCATCGTCGGCGTAGCGGAACTGGATGCCGATTTTGCGGCGCTTGGCGAGAAAGGCCAGTTCCACATCTTCAAGCACCTTGTCGTGGACCGAAGCGTGGCCGCCGATGCGACGATAGGCCTCGCGCTCGACCAGCAGAAACTGCCCGTTGGCGGCGGCGATGCGCTGGTTGGGATCGGAGACTTTGGCGGGGGGATAGGCGAGGGCCAGTTCGCAAAAGACCAGGGGCATGAGCGAGCGCTGGGCGAAGCCGCTGACGATCTGACGGGGCGAATAGCTCAGCATGCCGGCCTTGTGCCGGGTGGCCTCGTGGATGGCGCGGCGCAGATCGCCGGGCTCGTGGATCGTGTCGGCGTCGGTGAAGAGGAGCCAGCGGCCGCGCGCTTTTTTGGCGGCGGTCCAGATGGCGTTGGCCTTGCCGGTCCAGCCTTTCTCGAGCTTCCGTGCCTGTATCAACGTGACGCCGTTGATTCGGCAGCGACTTCGCGCGCGATTGCAGCGCAGTGCCGTCGGACGAGTGGTCGTCGACGACGACGATCTCCCAGTCCTTGCCGAGTTCGAAGATCTCTTCCGACTGGGTTACGAGGGACTGGAGGCAGGCGCCGAGGCAATCCTCCTCATTGCGCGCGGGGATGATGACGGTGAGTTCGATGAGGTTCGCGGGGTCGGGCTCGGGCTGGTCGTAGACCGTACCCACGCGCCGTCGGAGGTTCGGGCTCTTCGCCAGGCGTCGGAGAGTCCGAGGACGGGCTTGCATTTGCCGGTACGCATGCCTCCGACGCATGCTTGCGGGTCATCCTTACGCATGACGAATACGACCTTTCGCTCCGTATTATAGAGAGGTGCGCTCCACCTCGATCTGCTTCTCGCCCTGCTTACGCCGCTGGCCTTGACTGTGGCCTGCGACCGCGGCGCGCACCCTTATTTGATGGGCAAGGCCGCTCCGGACTTCACGGTGTCGGACGGAACCTCGACGGTTCATCTGGCCGATTACCGCGGCAAGGTTGTGCTGCTCAACTTCTGGTGGTCGCAGTGCGCGCCCTGTATTCAGGAGACGCCGGGGCTGCTGGCAGCTGCATCATGACCGGCCCGACATTGCGATTCTCGCGGTGAGCATTGATGAAGATGCGGACTCGTATACACGCTTCATTCAGCGCCACCACGTCGACCTGATCACGGTGCGTGACCCGGAGCAGACGGCTGCGAAGCTTTATCACACCGAGGGATGGCCGGAGACCTACATCATCGATCGCCAGGGTATTGTGCGGCGCAAACTGGTGGGCGATCCGGATTGGTCGAATCCCGACATTCGGGCTTACCTGCAGAGCCTGTAAACAGCACCTGTGTGCGGCGGATGCTCGTCGCTCGCTGAGGTTTGTGCTTTCCCACCCATCCGCGATGAGGCAGCGGATGGATGGGGCACCCCTATTCTGTGGCGGAGTATCATCGCTCGCGTGCGTGTTTGTGCTTTCCCACCCATCCGCGATGAGGCGGCGGATGGATGGGGCAGCCTATTCCGTGGCGGAAGCTCATCGCTCGCATGCGTGTTTGTGCTTTCCCACCCATCCGCGATGAGGCTGCGGATGGATGGGGCACCCGATTCCGTGGCGGAGTATCATTGAGAGTATGACGACGGTGGAGATTCTCTACTCGTATACGACGCAGCCGACCGAGAATGCGGTGTTCGCCTTGGCGAATGCTAAGGACGTTTACGGCATCCGCAAGGTTTGTTTCGATCGCGCCGCGAAAACCTTGCGCGTGGAGTACGACGCCACACGCCTGACCGCCGCAGCCGTGACGAAACTGGTACGCACGTCCGGGCTCGAGATTGCGGGAGAGTTGCCGCTGATTGCACCACCGCCCGAGCCAACGCCGGCGCCGGCAACTAGCGAACTGAGGCCTGCCGCCGGGCAGGATTCGCTGGTTGACGGCAGGGTTCCGGGCGGGCAACTTCGTTGCGCAGCCCCCGGTTCCCTGTTACTCTGTGTAAGGTCGTCTTTGCAGCGACTGCCCTCAAGTGCGCCCGTAGCTCAGCTGGATAGAGCGACTGACTACGAATCAGTAGGTCGGGAGTTCGAATCTCTCCGGGCGCACCATACTACCAATAAAAGTCAATATTTTACGGGGCTGGTGCGAGGCTTCGCGCGAGTGCATATTCCTCTTTGAAAGAGTCTGCCGTCTGCAATCACCGTGCGGCGCCGACGCAGTCGTTCCGCTTAGGACTTGGGAACGCCTTGGAAAAAAAGCTCGGCCAGGATGTCATCTCGCAGCTGAGAGGCCCAGCTCTCGTTCAGGTCGGTGCCTTGCTTCATAAACCGCCGCGGAGGATCTGGAACAACCTTTTCTATGCCTGTCTTTGCGAATATCTCATCAAGATAGGCTGGGTAATTATCAACGGCCTCTTCATAGAAGACACTTATAGGTTTGACATTATAGTGAGAAAAAAACTTCTGCCACTGGCTTCTCTCCGTTAGAAATCCCGAAAGATAGCCTTTCAGGCGTTTGAGATCATACTTCGGTTCGGCTGTGCTCGCCTCCTGTGCCGATGGCCGATCTCTTAACAGCTGCCAGACGTTGTTTGTTTCGGCAATGTACATCGACACTGCCTGGGAGAAGACGTCGCGACGTTCGATATACACCCAGGTGGCATTGACAAAGAAGTTGAAGAATCCGTCAAACAGTTCAGGTTTGAAACTCATGGATCGATCGACGCCCTCGATTGAGCGGCCTTCGATGAATCGAGAGAGGATAGGGGTGTAGTGAAACATGACCTTTTCGACATACGCCCCCTGAACGTTTTTCAGAGTAGAAACTTCTTTCCAGACTTCGCTCCATTCACGCTCTGTTTTTTTGACGATGATTCGGTCATAGAGCATCTCAGAACTTCTTGGCACATGACCCGCGATGCTGAGAAAATCGGAGAATACGAGTGAAGAGCCAGTCCTCTGCGTGGCACAGAAGACCACTGCCTTTTCTGGAACCATCCTGTACCTCAAGAAAGGAAAGAAAGATTGAAATTCCCGATGCGTCAATGCTCGGGCCGAACGGCTGGAACTCTTCCGAATGGGTGAAAGGATAACAGCTCTTCTCCGAGCGGACAAGCCGGGAGTGGCCGAAAAACCCCTAAGGATCCGGGTTCAATGCGACAACTCAAATTTGGAGATTCCCAATTTCCTTTCTGCTCGCGAGCGGATCGAACCCTTGCTAGCAGTATCAATTAGAGGTAAACTTCAAAAACGTCCCCTTCTCTATGAGCAACGAGTCGAAAAAGCCGCCGACCGAAGCTGTTTTGCGACTGCACGCTCAAATCCCTTCAACGTCGCCAGGCTCGTCTGAACAAGAGAGCACATGGATAAATTACAAGAGAGTCCTGGTCGACAAGATTTGGTCATGACTATTTCCGACAAATCCTGGCCTGAGCGCTTGGATCATGCTACACAACTCAAATGGACGCCGACCGCGCTTTCGTGGCTCGCGCCGATTCTGCAAGACGCACAGCTGGTCGCTGATCAGCTTGCGCCTGAACCCCGACCTGCACTAGAAATCCCCATCCATTTCTATCCGCACTGAGACCATCATGCGTATCCGCTACGGCAGAACGGCTTGGCAACCATCTCATCGCTTAGATGGCCTTATTCGCCTGGCATTTATCGGAGACTCTCATACCTTTGGCCAAGGTGTGGCTCCTGACGAGACTCTGCCGGCGCAAGCCGAGCGGAACCTTAACCAAATTTTGCCTGGATATCCGGTCGAGTGCGTTAATCACGGAATTAGCGGATACAACTTGTGGAACTCCTGGCTCGAGTTTCGGGAAATACCGCAGGTCTACGACGGCGTTGTTCTGATCCTATGCCACAATGATGCCGATCCGCTTTGCCGCACCTACCACTGCGGTTGGCCGAGCCCGGATGATCAACGGTGGCAACCAGGATCGACATGGGGTGAGGAAATAGCCCGCTGCTTTGAGGAGATAGCAGCCTATTGCCGAGAACATGCATTACCGATCGCAATCCTATACTCAAATCGGTGGAAAACTCCTCCTCAATTGGCAATCAGCTCCATCCTGACCGAGTTATGCGCCCATCATCATCTCCTCTTCATTGACAGCCTTCCGCTCTACGAGGAAGAAGGTCTTCCTATTAACCAAAGCATCGTAAGCGAAGCGGACCCGCATCCTTCTGCAGCCGCGTACCAATTACTGGGCCGCCGTCTCGCACTTACATTGAGGAAAGAGGGATGGTTCAAGCGCAGTGACAAATGCGCGCTTGATGATACACCCGAAAGAATCCTCGCCGTGGCGCAGAAGATGCTCGAATTAGACGGCTACCCCCTCGATGCTGTCGTTAACTGGGCCACTGCAGCACTGCGGCAGAAATCAGCTCTGGCGCGTCGGAGTCAGGAAACGGGTCAATCTGATTTCTCCGGCAAGGCTGAGCAGGTATCTAAAGAACTGGATGCATGGAAGCGGTTTTTCGTTTCGACTTGCCAGATGCACACACTGGTTGCGGGCGCGTTCAATGGCCAGAGATCGCTCGTGGATGCTCGACACATACTGGAAGATGAGAGTGTATCGTTGCGAGAACTTGCCTGGCTGCTACGATCTCATCGCGTAGACCAGATCCTGGAACAGTGTGCAGGCAAGGGTGATATACCATCCATTCTCGCATCGCCCCCCGATGACAGTACAACGGTTGGGCTCGAAGAAGCCAAGGCTTCATTGCAGGCACTTCAAAAGGATCTTGCCGATTTTCGGATTGGCCGCCCTTCTTCGTTACCGACGTCTGAACGCTCAGATGGGCCGGCTCATGCGAGTCAAGATATCTTGATGAAGCAATTGGATCTGACGCTCATGTCGTGCTTTGCTGCAGACGCCGCAGCGAAGAGCGCTGAATTAGCACTTATGTCAGCCGAAACAGTGCTAACGGGAGCGATGGCAGAGGCGGGCCGGCAACTAATCGCCAAAGCCCGCGTGGTAATGGCAAGGACCATCGAACCCGCGGGAGCTCAGTATCTTCGAGCTTTCGGGGCAATCCATGACAATACTCTTGCGCGTTACACGCGGTGCGAAGTCACATTCAGCACGGATGATTCCAGAACAGAGAAACATATTTATCTGAGCGTGATGCTGAAGTATGAGATTCCTTACCTGCCGTCTTTCACGAATAACGCAGTATTCTTTCCAAGCGCAACTCAAGCGACCTGTACCCGGTTCTTCCCCTCATTCTTTTCAGGGCGCGTCATACTCAGATGCTCTGTACCGCCGAACACATCATTGGACTTCAATCTGATCCGCGTGAAAATCCGGAACGGTGTGGGCAATGATATATACATCGATCCTGCCGATTTTCATCGGGATCGCTTCGGGAGCCTTATTTCACCTACAATCATCCTCATTTGATCGAGATTGTGCTCGGATTTGAAGAAAGTGCGCAGTATTCCCGGACTGCTACGTTGGGAGTTACCGGCATTTGGTTCCCAGAACCGATGTCCATGTTCGATAGCGATTGTTCTTGAGCTCGGCGAGGGTTCGACATGTCAGACAAACTCCAGGGGTTTCAACAGGCACGCATGTCGAGCACCTATACCGCAATCAATCCAGTGGAACTACCACAGATCGCTTTTGACGAACTCTCTTCGAAGCGCCGCGATGGCATCTTTGTTGAACCGCCCGGAACCACCAGAGTGTTCTCGCGGTATAGCCCGGTCTTTTTTGACGACCCGGACGGCGTGGGGCTCTTCAACGGAAATATCGACATCGCACAGTATTTCTATCCACCCGTGTTCACCGCGGCTGTGAGCCATGCGCGGCTGGTCGGATACCGGACGATCCTTACGCCAGGAAAACCTCTTCTTCACGGATGAGGGATATGCGCAAGAGGCCGCATTTCAACACCAACTGGCGCGGATGTTGAGAAGCGACGAACTGGGAAACGAAAAAACAGGACTGCATCCCACACAAACTCCGGGAGTGTTCGATTTTGAGCCGGGAGGCCGTGTCAAGCGACGAATTGATGGAGAAGTGCTGGTTCTCTGTTCGGACGAACCACAGAGCTACGGATCGTTTCTGTTTCGAATCCTTCCGAAGATCCGATCGATTCGAGACCTGGGTCTCAAGGGCGTACCCTGCCTGGTTTATGCCGCGCCAGAGCAATTCAGGGACCTTCTCGCTCTGTGCGGTCTGGGGGCCGAGTCGATCATCCAGCACGATTTCAACGCGGTGACAGAGATTGATCGGGCCATCGTTCCCTGTATGCGAACACCTGAGGCCTACCTCGATCCTGAGAGCCTCGAGTTATTTGCGGAGTTGAGAGCAAACTACGGTGTGCCTCATACCGGCCGCAAGCTTTATGTTTCACGCCTCGGTCTTAATCTGAGCGGGCGCGGAGCCGACAGAATCATGACGAACGAGCCGGAACTGATTGCCAGGCTGGAACACATCGGATTCGAAACCATCGAGCCCGAGAGGATGACGGTTCAGGATCAGATTCTGGCATTCTCCTCTGCTTCCCTTGTTGTCGGCCCCTCCGGGTCTGGTCTGTTCAATTCGATGTTCTGTCACCCGGGCACCAAGTTTATCGATATACAGTCTGAGCCACAATGGATTCACAGTTACACAGGAATGTATTCTTCTCTGGAACTGGAATATGGCATCTTCATCGGCAAGCCGGATCCTGCGGACAAGAAGCTCGTTCATCGTCGATTCAGCGTCAACATTGAAGCGCTAGTTGCTCGAATCCGAGCATTCATCGGGGATGCACAATGGTAAGAGCCTCGATAGACAAAGGTCGATGCGATGACGCTCTTGCGCGTATTGGTTCGATATTCAGGTCCATTCCTGTTGGTTGCTACGCTGACCGGGATCATCCTCAACGGACGGCACTGGTCGTCAGCCGCGGCTCGTGTTCCCGCCATTGCCGGCGAAGTGACTGGCCCCGAAGAAACGGTTTTTAATACGGCCAACGCCTGCGAACAACTGGACATACCGGACGCACCGGCGCGTGCCTTTCGGGACGATCGTGGAACGGTCCATCTTCTCGCGACCCACCGGATTGCTCGCGCCATGACTGGACCGAATCTGAATCAACTGAACCATGATTGCCGGGTGATCTATCGGTCGCCACAGGATCCAGACCCATCGCATTTCCAGGACAATAATTGGCTCTACGCCTTTTACAGTGTTCCAGGAGACCGGATCGCGGCCCTTGTGCACAGCGAATATGATGGCGAAGAAATCCCAAAGATGTGTGCCACCCCGAATAACCCGAACAATTGCTGGTGGAACACCGTGACCTTTGCGGAGTCGCGAGACGGAGGCGCCACCTTCGTGATTCCCCCGGCGCCGAACAACCTGGTGGCAGCATTGCCCTACCGTTACGAAGTGGGAAACCAGGCAAGCGCATACGGCTACAACGCACCCACAAACATCGTGAAGACGAACGGATCTTACTTCGCCCTGATCAATGACTGGCCTTATAAGTTGCAAAAGTATGGACCATGTCTCATTCGAACGTCGGACGTTTTCTCGGCCGGTTCGTGGCGGGCATGGGACGGTGTGAAGTTCACGATCCGATTTGCCGACCCTTACCGGGAGAAGATCGATGATCCCGCTCAGCATGTTTGCCCTCCCGTTTACTCGGGAACCGCCGATTGCCTTGTGCAGGATGCATCGAGCGGGATCTTCATAACAACGCAGTCTGCCCCCGACAGTCGCTTTGGAGGACCACCCGGGTTCTACATGGAGGCGTCGCGTGACCTGGTGCATTGGTCGAAGCAGACGCTCCTCGTCAGCTTCAGTGATTTGCAAGTCGCCGACGGCCCCGGCAAATGGACCTATGGCTATGAGAGCCTGCTCGACCCAACCTCTGCCGATCGTAACTTTTCGACTCTCTCCCAGATGCCTTATCTTTACTATGTGCGTTTAGATGGAAATCACCCGCCATACAGTCGGGTGCTCTTCCGCCGAAGGGTCAAACTTCGGTTTCCGACGGTGAATTAGTCGGATCGCGCGGTCTGTGTGGACACTACGATTGGAGGCGGTGTCGATTTGGAGTCTGGCCCGTTACATGTTCCCTCGCGAGAAGAAGCTTTGGCTTCAGACGGCATCGAGTGTCTCGAGCCGTCGGCATACTGGACTCGTCCGGCGGCAGACTTTGTCGTGGATCTTTCCGGAGGCGACAATTAAGCACTGGTTGTCGGCTGCGCAAGGCCACACGCGGCACGGATCTTATCGCAAACATTTCTCCGATGTTCATCTCTTTGGATGTCAATTTTTCCATGCGGTTCTCAGTAAGGGTCGCCGAATCGACTGTCAGGAAATTGAGAGCATTCGTGAGCGTATCGACGTACACCTCCGCCACCATCCGGGCAGGAGCGAACCGATTCCGCAGATCTACGCGGCTCGAACGGGATACCGCGTAGATTGCCGAAAGCTAGTCCCCACGAAACTGGAGGGGAGCTTGTACTTTGGCACGCCGATCGAGGCATTGAATTGGGGAATGTGGCTTCTGCAGGCGATTCCAAGCGCCATCGATTTCCTCGACGGTCAAAGGGCTGACCGCTTTCTCGCCTACATCGAACGAGACTGGCAGCGCAAGCTTCTCAATGCCGTTGGCATTCCGAATGAGAAGCTGGTTCATCAGGAATTCTCGCGCACCTATCACTGCGATGAACTGGTGATGAAGCAGTTCTCGCGCATCGATCTGATCCCCACTCCCATGGAGCAGAGCATATTTGCACGCATCGCCGGGGAGCTTGCCGGAGCCAAGAACGGCTCTCCTAAACGCCGGCTGTTTCTGTCGCGCCGATCCGTTACGCGCGAAGCAGAAGGAACCTATCGCGCTCTTCTCAATGAGGATGAATTGGTGGAGGCGTTCTCGGCCAGAGGCTATGAGATTGTCGAACCTGAGCAACTCCCGTTCCTCGACCAGATCCGCTTATTCGCCGAAGCTGAGCTGGTGGTGGGGTTGGGGGGCGCTGCACTGTTCAATACAATTTTCTCGCCGCCGGAGACCCGCGTTGTGACGATCGAGAGCAGCGCTTCTTTCGTCCACGGGCATGCAGCCTTATTCGCCTCGACGGGACATCCGTTCGGAGTCATCTTTGGCAAACAGGATCTCAGCGATGAAACACCCGTGCAGAAGCGCTGGACCGTGGACGTGGGTGGAGTGGTAAGCGCGATGGATCAGTACGAATGAGTCTTAAAACACATCCCTGAACCGCTCAGGCACCGGCCACAGCTCACCCACCTCGTAGCCGATATTGAATGTGTCTTCTTCGCCAAGTCGGCCCCCGGAACTACCCAGAGTATGTGAGATTGCGCTAAGAACCTCGGGGGACTGAGTCGATATGTCAACCTTCTGCATTCCTGGGAAGATTGTCATATCTCGTATGCATCTGCAGGCATTCTTCGTCGGACACCCGCTGCCACCAGCCGATTTCCATATTGTTGCGGGGTTGCGTTCGGGTTCGGGCAAGGCGGCGCAGCCCGATATCGCGGTCAAAGAAACGCAAGTGAAACAAATGAAGATCGTCAAAGCGCGGCTCAACGCCGCTGGCACGATGAAATCCACCGCACCACTGGATGGGCCGCCGGGTAACTGCCGGCTTACACATCGATGCGAGAAAGTACATCCATTTTCTCTGCTCCAGAACTTTTCCCGCCGCATCGAGGGAGGGCTCTTCTCCGCTGTGGACCACGTTGTATCCAACTGCTGTGACAACGTCGTGCGTGCAACTCTGGCAGTATTCGCTGAGAGATGAATAGAGTTTCGGGTCAGCAACCAGGATCTCATCCACATCCGTGTGGATTACAAAATCGTAGAATTCGAGAAGAGAAGAACAGAAGGTGGAAATGAACCGCGCCTGCTGATCATCATCGCAAGGCGAGCGAGGCACACGGACGAGGTTGATTGAATCGATACCATCCGTGCTGCCGTCGTCACTTCCATGATCGACGACATAGCAGTGCTCTGGTCCGACCTGAGCGGCAAAGTGACGGATCCAAATGGGGAGAAAGTCCGGTTCATTATAAGCAATTGTTACTGCCGCGACTTTGACGGCGGGCTTTGACGCGGCCGCTGCTTGCTCTTTCTTGTGTCCCTTCTTCGACACGCTAAGTTACTCCTTAACTCTCTACCCGAGGCTCTGCTGCTTGACTGACACCTCTGGTTCGATCAAGACAGCACAAGGTGTTGATTCGTGACTGTCTATTTCATCATGAGATCCGGCGGTGGGCGGAGCCGCTCAAATGGGCGGGCGAAGCGCTCGAAATGGAGATTGTAATACGGATCGAGCATCTCCGTGCGGCTCCAGCGTCTGCGAAAGAAAGACGACTCTTCGCGGTGCCGATTCATCTGTGCTTCAGACCAATCGCGACCTCGAGATTTCGACTCGAGATGGTACAGGGTGGCATACGGATTGTAGATAACGCGGTATCCGGCCTTTCTTACCCGCATGCAGTAGTCAACATCGTTGAAAGCTACTTTGAGATTCATTTCATCGAACCCGCCATCCGTGGTTCGAAAAAGATCGCGGCGAGTCGCGAGGCAGGCTCCCGTGACAGCCGCCACGCTGTGCAGGATGTGGCTGCGACCAAAGTATCCGCCGGTTGCCGGATCCTCGCCCACGGATTC
This sequence comes from uncultured Acidobacteriaceae bacterium, assembly GCA_963846095.1. Lineage (GTDB taxonomy): Bacteria > Acidobacteriota > Terriglobia > Terriglobales > Acidobacteriaceae > Telmatobacter. Next base: position 119,445 of record CAWJUW010000016.1, on the reverse strand, counting down.
GTGACCTGCAACGCCTTCGACCCCGAGCACTACACCGGCATGCTGAATTGTGCCATCAGCGTAGAGAAGGCGCGCCCCGACTGCGCCGACATCCTTTCGAATCGCGTTTGCCGCAAGTTCTTCGCACCAATTCTGGGAGAGCACAACCGTGTCATTGTTGAGGAATATCAACACCTCTCCGGTAGCTTCCGCTGCCGCAGCGTTATTCATCGCCGACCAATTGAAGGGGCCGCGAAATCGAATCGCTCTAAACTTCGGTACCGCCGATAACTCATTGAGGTAAGTGAACGTCTCCTGCTCGATACTGTCGTTGTCCACGAGCAAGACTTCACTGTCCCCTCGGTAGTGTCCAAGCGAATTGATGACGCTCTGAAGACAGGGACGGAGCAAGTCGACGCGGTCGCGGGTAGGAATGATGATCGAAACCTTTGGCGCTACAGGCGGTAAATTCCAGCGGACACGTGCAGCAAAAGCACGCCCAACCCCGTGAGGGTCATCATGATCTTCAACTGTGGCCGAGAGATTAAGCCTGGTGATTTGATCGGTAACAGCGGTAACAATGTTGGCTTGAATCTTAGCCGCGGCGCCTGGGGTGCGAGAAACTGAACCTGGAGTCACTCGCCAATGATAGAGAACTCGCGGCAGATGCAAGATCTCGTTTTCGCGCAGATGCGCTACAGCGCGAAGCAGAAAGTCATGGTCCTGAGCCCCTTCAAACTCCCCGCGTAGTCCCCCGACCGCATCGACTACGTCGCGTCGTAAGACCGCGAGGTGACAAATGAAATTATGTGCGAGTAACAGATCTGAGTCGAAATTGGGCTTGAAGAATGGGGTGTGATGTACGCAGCGCCCCTCCGGCTCTTCGATGCGGTCTTCGTCAGAGTAGATTAATCCATACTTGCGATCCTGCAAGGCTAACGCAATATGGAACAACCCATCTAAGGCTAGTTCGTCGTCGTGATCGAGAAACGCAATGTAATCCCCTTGAGATGCGGCGATCCCGCGATTTGTGTTTACGGCTATGCCTCCGCGGGAATCCGCGTCGAGCCATCGGATGCGTGGTTCATTCGGATAACTGGTTCGTAAGCGCCTGAGTTGGTCGTTCTCCGACGCATCGTCGGTGACCAGCAATTCCCAGCGATCGTAAGTCTGCGCGCGGACGCTGTCGATCGCCTTTGCCAGAAGGCGTGTGTCGCTATTCCAGGTGGGCAGGACCACGGAGATCAGGGGCCTGTACGCGAGTTGAGAGCTCTTGGTTCGCTGCTCGGCGATCGTATCCGGCGTGAGGCGGTAGAACCTCTCCCAATATTCGTCGTAGGCTTCGAGCGGGATGCTTGAGAGACGGGCTAGCTCCGGTAGGCGTTCTTCGATTCGATCGAGGACTTCGCGCAGCTGAGCAAGTTCACTGCGAGTTCTTTCAATCGTGTCCCAATTTCGTGAAGGGTCGGCGAAAACCATCGTCCCTTCACTGATGGGGGAACGAGATATCGAATCGACGGCAGTAAGGATTCGACCGCCTGCAAAGCGGGTGCGATTTGCGGTGGAGACTTTAAAAGTGAAGCCTACGCGCCCATCTCCACCAACGGCATCCTGCACGTCGGGTCTCGACTCATTACAGACCGCTGTGCCAAGGAAGAGATTGTCCGCATAGAACTCAAGGGTCACCGGGGTGGACTTATCACAGAGATTGACGGCCCATCCGCGGATTTCAAACGCGGACGCCGCGTCCATTGCGCCGATCACATTCCGTTTTATTTTCGACCACGGTTCGTTCTCAAGCCGTTGGCGCAGTACCTCATCAACCTCGGCTTCACACAAGTGCGGTGCAAGAGCGGTCAATTCGGCGTCGGACAAAAGCAATTCAAGCAACTGTTCCCACCTGCGAACCCCTCCGCAGGCGATTCGAGTCTCGGCTCCCATGGGCAATTGTTGCTGCACCCAATCGATCAGCGGAAGCGATGGCGTCTCTGCCACCTGGAGATGCGGCAGATCCTCACGCAGCAGGACGGAACGAAGAATCTGATCCTTGAAGTCGTCCGACTCGAAGATCGCACGGAGAACCTCAGGGAAACTCAACGGTGCGAGTTCGGCCAAAGATGCCTGGTCCGGCTGACGCCCGAGAAACACCTGAAAGCTTCTGGCAATATCTCCGGCATCACAAACGCTCGCGGCCGGTTGTTCCGCGCTCGATCGATCGTTCCCTTGATCGTCCAGCGGCTCCGTTGAATGGGCCATTGTATCCGCCATGAAATTCACCTCGGCTAGATCAGACTGCGAATCGCATCCACAACTGTTGAAACCGCTATGTCGCTCAACTCTGGAAAAATAGGCAGGCTGAGAATCTGCGTTGCGACGTCTTCTGTATTTTTCAGACCATCCGGATCGACTTCGACTCGCCCGGCATAGGCAGGCTGGCGATGAACCGGGACCGGATAATGAATATTTGTTGCAATGCCGTTTTCCTTGAGGCGGGCCTGCAGGCGATCACGATCTGGGTGCTGCACTACATATTGGTGATAGACATGGGTACCCCCCATTTTCGTGATGGGAAGCTTCAGCCCCGTGTCTGCCAGGCTTTCAGAGTAAGCTGCCGCGATTGCGGCACGCCGCTCATTTCCCGATTTGAGATACTTCAACCGAACCAGAAGAATGGCAGCCTGCAATTCATCCAGACGCGTGTTCATTCCTGAAAACTCGCTGATGTAGCGCTGCTTCCACCCATATTCCCGTACCATCCGTGCTCGTTCAATGCAGCCTGGATCCCTGCTTGTCATCATGCCGCCGTCCCCGAGCGCGCCCAAATTCTTCGTCGGATAAAAACTGAAAGTTGCCGCGTCTGCCATGCTTCCTGTGTAGGAGTCACCGAGCATCGCCCCATGCGACTGGGCACAATCTTCAATCACACAGGCACCGTACTGGCGAGCAATCTGCAGCAAGACTGGGATGTTGGCGGGATTGCCGTAAAGGTGCACGGGGATCACGGCTTTGATGGGCCGGGGGCGACGCACAGACAAAGTGCGATCAAGCGACTCCGGATCCATGTTGTAAGTGTCAGAAGCGATATCGACGAGAACCGGGAGCGCTCCCACCTGTTCGATGGCTGCAACGGTGGCGACTGCTGTATGAGATACCGTCGCGACCAGGTCACCCGGACCGACACCCAAAGCACGAAGAGCGATGATGAGAGCGTCGGTACCGCTACCTACGCCGACGGCTCCGCCCAGTCCGAACATTTGTGCGAATCGGCGCTCAAACGAGGCGACCTCGCTGCCCAGGATGTACCAGCCGCTGTCCATGACTCGAGTCATTGCGGCAGTAACTTCGTCCCGATGCTCTTCGAAAAATGCTCCGGGATTTGACTGGGGAATCGTCACGAGTGTTTTGCTCTTCTTAGATATAATCATTCAGATTCTCCCGATAGAAAGCGATCGTCTGTGCAAGCGCGTCCTTTAGAGATACTTTGGGTGTCCAGCCAGTCGTTTCGCGGAAAAGCCGATCATCGGTGCTGTAGTTGCCCAAGTCGATCAACAGACGGTCGGACGGAAACTCTTTGATTTCAGCACGCCCCGTGCCTGCTATACCGATCAGTAACTCTGCCAGATCCGATAAAGCTATCGGGGCGAACCCGCCGATATTGAAAACCCGATGCTCAAGATTCGAGCATGCAGCGACTGCGAGAAAGGCGTCAACTGCATCCTCGATAAAGGTCATATCCCGAAATTGCTTACCACCCCAAATCTCAAAGGCGTCGTTCTGAACTACCTTGCGAAGCCAGATCCCGAGGAAATTCAAACGGGCGTCCTGAATACGCATTCGCGGGCCAAACGTATTTGTCAGCCGAAGAGAGACCGCATCAAGCCCGTACACCGTGTGGTACAAGGTGTGATAGGTCTCTCCGGTGGACTTATTGATCCCGTTGACATCAATCGGCGTCACTGGGTGCGTTTCATCCACCGGTGTCCGGACCGGCCGGCCATAGACCTGCCGCGTGGAGGCATAAACAACTTTCACCTTCATATTTACCCGCCGAATTGCTTCAAGAAGCGAAACGTGCGCGTGGACATTCGCTTCGAGATCGGCGACTGGGTCCGACATTGATTCCGGGTGCGAACATTTGCCGGCTAGATTGAAGACAATGTCCCGGTCCAGGAGCAGTTCGGCAAGTCTCTCGCCATCCCGCAGATCCATCACCCGGACATGAAGTTTGTCTTCAATTCCTCGAACATTGAAGAGGTTGGCGCCCGTGTTCGGAAGCATGGAGTCGACAACCGTGACGTTGCTTCCCAGTTCGACGAGTCGCCGCGCAAGATTCGACCCGATGAATCCAAGACCTCCGGTCACAAGCACCTTAGCGCCCGCAAAGAACGATTTTTGCGAAGAAGGATTCAACGTCGATTCGCCTCGGTTGCCGGCCCTGGGGTCGGCGCTTCTTCCTGTGGCAGGCGGCCTGCCGCCAACTCATTCATCAATTGCTCCCAGCGCGGCAATGTCACAGTATGAACATCGAACTCGTTGACTGCTGTGGCCCGCGCTGCGTCGCGAATCGCCCCCATTCTGTCAGGGTGCTCGAAGACTTCGTCTACTCGATCACAGAGTTCGTCGACGGAAAAGAAGTCGACCGCCAATCCGTTTTCCCGGTCGCGCAAAAACTCCAGGACCGGTGGAGTTGCAGACCCGATGACCAGGCACCCGGCTGCCATCGCTTCAATGAAAGACCACGATAAGACAAAGGGATAAGTCAGGTGAATATGCGCAGAGGACACCTGGAGGACATTCAAATACACCTCGTACGGCACTTGCCCGAGAAAATGCACACGGTCCAAATCGAGTTGGTCGCCTACCTCGGCCAGAAGCAACTCGCGGTAGGTGGCGCCGTAAGGCGGAAGATCGCTATAACTCAAGCCATCCCCTCCGACGATCAGGACATGTGCCGACGGGCGTCTGCGAAGGATCTCAGGAAGCGCACGCATGAGGACATGAAATCCCCGGTAGGGCTCCAGATTGCGGGCAACATACGTGATCACTTCATCTGTACGGGACAGACGAATCCCGGTGCGTGCAAGGCTGATCCACGCATCGGGATCGGGGCCAACCCTGTTTGTATCGACGCCTTCGTGGATGCAAGAGATGCGAGCTTGCATGGCCGGCGGAAAAAGACTGCGCTGCCATTGCGTTGCGGTGTGACCCCAATCTGATTCCGCAAAACTCAACCGAGTTACGGCATTTCTGATCTGCAAACGGGAGCGGTCATCGACCGAGGAAGGGGTAAACTCGGGGTCGAATCCGACATCGGCTCCTTCAGGATGGTAAAAGAACTCGAAATAGGAGAGTAACGGTACATCAGGGAACGCTTCTTTCACAAACAGCGTTTCGCCCCAACCACAGTGACCCACAATGAGATCGGGCTTGAATCCTTCATCAAGGAGGCTCCGACACGCCTCTAATACGGCTGCTCCAGTGCGCACAGCGGTGTCGAAACTTGTTGTGTACGGATGGCATGTGGACACGGTACTCAAGGCGGGGACATAAACGAGCTTGCGAATTCCCTCCATTTCGTTGTGGTTTTCCTGGGTAAGGAAATAGACCTGGTTCTGCGGATCTTCGGCAAGCCGCCGTACGATGTGCTGATATTGCGCCGGAAAATTCTGATGAATGAATAGGATGATCATATTTAGAGGCCCAGGGAGACCATCCTCTTTTCGCGCTCCGCGGAGCTTTTCGAAGGCCGCTGCAAGGCCAGGCTTGCCAGTTCGAGTTTGTTCTCGAGGCGACGAAGAACGATTTCGCTGAATCCAGCGTCCTTGAGGTACTCGATGAAAAGCGTTGGCGTAAAGCCACAGTGGTGAGCCATCCCGACAAGGCCTTCAGCGATCGCGGGGCCGAAACCCCAGATCATGTCCTGGGCAGTCACCGGCCCTGCTCCGGACTCATAGATCGTCTCACTTATCTTGTCGTCGGCAATCCACTGAACGATTCTCTGTAGATCAGGAACGATGATGCAGGCGAACCCATCGTCGCGAAGCACTCTCCGAAACTCGGCAAGCGCCAGCGGGACTTCGTGCGCGAAGAGATGTTCAATGCAATGCGAGCACCAAACGGCATCGACCGACCGATCGGGAACCGCCGAAAGGTCAATGATGCTACTCACAATATCCGGCTGTACATCCGGATTGACGTCAACGCGAATTTGACGCCAGTTTCGGAACGCTCGCGGAAGACGCAGGTTGGGTGTCCCGCCGCATCCGGCATTCAGAAAGACACGACGGCTTTTCTTTACAATCTTCTTGCGAGGCATCGGCAATTTTCTTCCTGGACACTAGATTCTGTTCGCACTCTGTGTTTCATGGTCCGGAGAATTGGCCAAAGCCTTCTCGCGTTCGGTCACTGCAACCTCAATTCCCCAAAGTGGATCGTTCGGCAAATCGGAGGTGCACAGGTCGCCGTTCTGGAAGGGACCGCGCGCCCTGCCCGAAACGAATTGGCCGGTGTAGGTGCAGTCGTATTCCTCCGCAATCTCGGGTCTCAGCCGAATGGCGAATCCGACCATCGGGGTCGCGCGGCCGCGACTGCCGCAAAGCACCTGATTACTGAGCCACGGAGTCTGCAAACCGTCTGCGGTGACGCCGCAGTACTGGAACATCTCGGCTGGTATCTTGCCGGCCGCTCCGATCGCGAATGCCTCAATCCACAACCTGTCTCCGATGCAGCCGGCCCAACCGTCGTGAAAAGGGATGTCGCCCAGCCGGTGAATGTGAAGCAAAATGTGGGCCGGGATGCTCTGCCCATCGTTCGGCTGTCCATCCTGATGATCGGAAAAAGGCGCGTCTGCGTTGAGGCGCTGAATGTTGATGCCAAGCATCGGACTGTCGGGTTCACGCAGCGACGTCAGCATAAGCGATGCGTTGCCCCCGGAGATCTTGGCGATGATCATGTCCCGCTCGCGGCTGAGCCAACGATCGGTTGTTTGAACTCGCGAAACGAATTCGACCGTTCCTTCTGAGGAAGCCGGAACTACGCCGACTTGAACAGCTGGGAGGGCCAGTTGGTCGGGTGCGGTCGCATCGGACGCGCCGCCCTTCACCGTGAAGGTGTAAATACCGGCAGGAAGAGGCAAAAATTGCAAGGACGTGGTCAGGTTTTCTGTTGCGACTGGCTTATGTGCAGAGATATCCGGGGCCATTTCGGTCTCCTTCAACGTAGAGTTAGGATAAGTAGTTCTTGCGGCATTGAGCAATGCGTTATTCGTTACTTCTGGGGAGGAATACAAGGGTAACAGCCAAGCATCGGCACGATCGTGAAGGCGCTCAGCGACCGCTCCCAGATCGAAGGCCACAATTGGATACCCTGCGGCAAGAGCATGACTGAGCGCATAGCACCAAGTCTCGGGCACAATCGACGGCAGCAAGACGACGTGGCATTGCTCCCGTTCGAGGAGCATCTCGACTTCCTTGTCCACGTAGGGTCCAGTGACGAACACGCGCCCGGTCGCGCGCAACGCCTCATCGTCCTGCGTAAATCCGATTACGACAAACTCCAGGTTCAACGATCGGGCAACTGAGTCGCGCGCGCAGTCGAGCAGCACGCTATACCCTTTTGAACTGCTGATGCCGCCGAGGACCGCGACCCGCACCGGACCAGCAATGCTTCTCTCCTTGCTGATCCGCCGGTCGATTGACGTTTCCCAACCTCTCACCTGGATGGGGACGTCGGGGAAATATCGGGCCAGCCTAGCGCGGACGTCGATCGAAGGCACGACGATCTCGGCTGCAAAATGGAGAATCCGCTGGCTTCGATCTCGCAGAGCGCGCACGGTCAGTGAAGGTTCAAGGTACGTGCCCAGCTTACGGATGCAAGTTTCACACTCGTCGATTCCCGGCTCGCCGCAATAATAGCCTTCTGCGTTCGCGAGGGAGATGCGCGGGCATATCCAGGAGTAATCATGGACATAGACGTGATATGGAACTCCGAGCGCGCAGACGAGTTCGAGGGTCTCGGAGCCCAGGTCGAGGAAATGATGCAACTCGATGTGTTCCAGTTCGAGTTCACTCAAGACAGACCGAAGCAGCGGGAGATCCCCCGCCCTGAAGCGCAAGTTCTGCAGCGAAAGTCCAGGAGCGATCAAGCGCAGCTCATTTGGCCTCTCCGGGTCGTCGGCAGGTTGCAGAACGAGAACAGTACGGCCGGCCGCGAACAGGTCATTTTGCCTGGAATCGACGTGCCGCTTCACGCCGCCAAGCAGGCTTCCATTCACCAGGAGAACCTTGACGGAATGGTGTTGCACAAGCCGGGCCAGGTCAATGGACCTTCGGGCTTCCAACAACGGATCGACTGCATGAAACTGATGAACGAGTGCGTCGTATCCTGGATAGCGCCGGCCCAGGATGACACTGTTGCGTTCGCGGAGAGCAAGCTGGGATCGACCGAATGAAGTTCCACCGCTGTGGCGAACAAAAATGTCGGTCGCGGCCACGTGCTTCCAGTTCAAAGCGCCCGCGCGCAAGCAGAAGTCATTTTCCTCGCCATAACCCTTGCCAAAAGTCTCCTGGTCAAAATCGCCCACCTCGGATAGGCAGGCACGCTTTATGTAGAGGCAGAACCCAACGCCGACTGGGATCTCGACCACATTGCGAGCATTCGCAATTCGGGCGATACGGTCAATCTCCATCGCCTCGTCCGTGCTGCGACCGCCGCTTTGTTCATAACTCACAATTGAGGCAGCCTCGCCGAGGGGTGTCACTGTGCCGACATCCTGATCACGGTAAGCGGCAGAGCAAAGGCGCTCCAGCCAGTCGCTGAACACTTCGGTATCCGAGTTGAGCAGGACGATGTCTCGATCTGGATGAGCCCTCATGCCTCGATTCGCAGAGCCGGGGAATCCGATGTTCGAAGCGTTGGCAAGAAGAGTGATTCGTCCCTGCGAGGCCAGCTGTTGAAGCGCTTCCCTCAATGCCACTTCAGGGCTTGCATCATCAACCACGATGACTTCAGCAATGATTGCAGAGGTTGTGGCCAAGACGCTCTGAATGCAACGCAACGTCTCCGCGGCTCCCGCGAATGCCGGAATGACGATATCAATCTTGTCTTTCGCGTATGGGTTGTCGCAGGAGGACGGGCGTGGGTGATCAGAGTTTTTCGGCGCGAGTTCTCGACGATTCGCGTTCAGGTAAACCGGACCAGGCAAGAGAGGCACTTCGGTTCGGTCAGGTAACTCGACATATACATCGAGGGGAGAAGGGCCCTCACCGCCGGCATCGAGAGGAATTGAGAAAGTAGTTCCCTCTCTGCTACCAGGAGCAGGTGTAACGACGTGCTGAAAAAGATCGATCCCCGATCTTTTGACTTTGAGGGATAAAGGGAGTGCAGGGTCCCAATCGATGCCAACTCTCCCGAACAGGACGCCATCATCGGCAAGAGCCCAGCCAGACAGGCGAACATCAGGAGGCCAGGAAATCGATCCGCCGAGGAGTGCCGCTCCGCTTACAGAAGCGTCGATGCGACCAGAAAAGTTGGCCGGCACGTCGATTGCGAATGAAGGGTTTTCGTCAGTCGGTATTTGGACCGACCGAGAGAGACTGTTACGGTCAGTGAAAACAATGTCGACCGGGCCATCGATCTCTGCCTGCCCCGTCAGGAGCATCCTGGAATTCGATCCAATCCAACCCAGGTACTTTCCTTTGGCGCAGATCGATGATGCCAGCTCAGTCACATCGGCGAAAGCATCTGTTGAATAACTGGAGAGGAGTTTCTCGCACAGGATGGAAGCTTCATCCAGCTGCCCCATTGCGGCTAGCGCGATTCCGCGCAGCACAACGAGTTCGGGCTCCGAACGCCCGATAAGCCGCTCCATTGCCTGGCCGGGTTGGCCTGACGAAATCAACAAGCGAGCCTGAAGAGCCCGGCAGGTGAGATCTTCCGGCGCAACTCTGCAGGCGCCATCCGCCAAGCGAAGCGCGGAACGCAGATCGCTCTGTTCAACTGCATTCGCTATTCGTTCGAGCAGCGAATGCAGTCGACTAGGCACGGGAAGTTCTTCGCGACGAGTGAGTTCATTGAACAGGCATCCCATGCGAAGGCATTCCCGTGTCCTGATCGGCTGCGGGGGATGAGCCCGATCAATGCGATAGCTTGCTGATATCGTGATGCGACAGGCCCGAAACCGTTATCGTTGTCTTGTCGGCGAGAGTCATTGTGTGCGAACCAGTCGCCGTGTGCTCCGCATGCGTGCCCTTGACAGTCTCCGCAGTAGCGCCCTTCACATTGATTGTGTCGTTGCTCAGGCTGTACTTCGGCATACTCTGTGCGGCACGCGCTTCAGTCGAAGCATGGGCGCCCTTTGTCGTCGATCCGCTGACGACCGTGTCGTTTCCAATGTTCGCGAGCGAGTGAGTAGACAGGCTGCGGGTTCCACCAACGAATGTGTCGCTGCCATGGCCATGAACCAACGATGATCCGGCCAGGAGAGGCGACTTGATTCCGCCGATGACGGTGGCACTGGTTGGGGAGACACCATGTGCACTCTTCATAGCGTTGAGCTTGTTGAGCGCGTTTTGAGCCACGACACGTTCCGAATGGCTCAGGACGGCAGCTCCGTGCTTGACTCCGCCGTGAGGGGTTGCTGAATTCGACATTGTGTGCAATCTCCTAGTTGATGTGTGTAATCAGTTACGGCAAAGTTCAACTACCTACTGGCGAAGAAGTCACAGACTGCCTGCCGAAGACACAAAACCGCCAGTCTGCAGACGTGCAATCAAAGACAACTACTGCCAACCAAGGATTCACTTTCAAGAAGACAGGGACTTACTGGGGGCCTAAAACACAAACTGGATGGCGCAGGCGATTACGGAACCTACTCAGTACTGAATTCCGCCGGGGGGAGGGGGAAGTTTTAGATTTCCGATAAAACTGCGTTCAATATGGCCGAACTCTCACATCGGTGTCAAGTACGAAATCGATTCGTTGCGATAAAAGATCGGTTTTTCGCGGATTGGGCTGTGAAAATCACACATTTTCCGTAGCCGCGACAGTTGAAGACAATCCTCAGCAATCGCTGAGAACTAACTCCCATGCGTTCGTGCAACGAAGGTAATCAATAGCAGTTATTTATTGATGAATTACTCTCTTCTCTCATTGTTAACTTGCTGACTATTGTCGTGCGAAATGCACGACAGCGATATTCCCGGCCGCGATGCTATCGAGCCGAATCTCGCAATCAGTGCGCAGCTGACGTGCTGACATGCGGAATTTGCGGCGCCTGGGTGACTTTGCCCTGCACCGAATCGCGGATGAGAATTCCGGCATGATCGAGCAGAAGTCCAAGAGAACGATCGAGTTCAACCATGGATTTCTCATACGCAACTTTTGCCGAAACCAACGTGGCTTCAGCTTGAACGAGCGCAGCCTGGTTCTGTAAGACGGTCACCGTGGTGGACGCGCGTAGATCGAATTTACGCTTTTCGTAATCGAGGGATTGTTGCGCAAAGTCAACGGCCGCAACGGCTGAACTCACACTGGTGCGATTCTGCTCGACACCGAATTGCGCATTGCGCACCTCTATGCGAACTTGATTCTCGAGCTGTTGCAGACGGATGTTGGACTGCCTGTACTCGTATTCCGAACGAACCTGACTCGCCTGGGCGGTACGATTTCGTATGGGAATTGTAAGACTCAGGACTGCACCTTTATCCGGAGCGCTCGATGTGAAGAGTTGACTCAACGTGGAGCCGTAGGACACCGGCGCGAGATTGGGTGTAGAGCCATTCAGGCCACAGAGCCCCGGGTCGCTTTTGCAGATCAGCAAAGGATTCTGGCTGCCGCCGAGCCCCGCGCCACCGTAGAAGGCAGAGATCGCCAAGTTGGGCAACAACGCGTTTTGAACTGCTTTCTTGCTGATTTCCGTGTTTTCCATATCGAGTTTTGCCTCTGTAAGCTCCGGACGATGCGTGAGCGCAACCTGAACCAAATCGGCGGCCGGTGCTTCGTCGTCTTGCGCCGAGATATCGACGCTCGACGTAGGGATCACTTCTGCATCCATCAAGAGGGGATCATCGAGGGCTTTGCTCAGCGCGTTCTTCATCAGCAACTGTTGCAATTCAAGATTCGTTAACGCAACCGTTAAAGCCTGTTGATCGCTCGCGATCATACTTTGCGCTCTCACGACCTCGATTGGCGCAAGGCTTCCGATCTCGACTTGCTTCTTATTGTTTTCAAGCGTCTGCCGCGCAAGCTCCATTTGCTCTTTTTGCACCTTGACATTTTCGTAAGCGTAGACGAGATCCCAGTACATATTTTCGATCTGGTCAACCGTGGCTGTTACCTGCAGGCGGAACCCGGCATCGGTGATGCTTCGATTATTCCTGGCAATCTGAATGTAGCGGGTGTTGACGGCGGTACCGAAGCCTTGGAGAAGGTGCTGGGTGAGCTGCAACTTGAAATTACTGTTGAGGGCGGGAGAGAGGATGACATCCGGACTGTTTGTGGCCACCCGGCTGTTATCGAATGCGACCGACATGTCTGTTCCCCAGTGGAACGACTGAGCATAAGTAAAGTCTTCACTTGCCGTATTTTCATCCGTCGCGCAAAGCGGCGAGTTGCACTCGCTGCGAAGATGGTCGAGCCCGAGTGTTGCAGTCACGATCGGGTCGAAACTCCCGACCGCGGCCCCGGTTCCGAGCGTTGAACCAACCAGGCCGCCTGCTCCAGCACCCGCGCCCCCTGACGCAATCGACGTTCCGCCTTGACCGGTACCAACTTGCCCCCCAAGGCCTGATGCCCCGCCTCCTGGAGTATTCTGCACGACTCCGCTATTGACGCCAGTGATCGTTGAACCGGCATCAGCGCGCCAAATGTCGGTATCGGCAATCAACATATTGAAGCGTGCGATCGCCAGGTCGAGATTGTTTTCCAGGGCCAGTGCAACCGCATCGTTGATGGAGAGATAGACCTTTCCGTCGCGCATCAGTTGTGCCAGCCCGCCGGTACTGCTTCCTCCGGGTGACGGCAGGTGGCGCACGCGGTAGGGCGCAAACGGATTTGGAAAGTGCGACTTCGGTTTCGTGAGATCGCCGACGTCGAATCGAGGACCAGCTGGTGTGTCAGGTGTCGGAGCAGGGGGCGCAGACTGTGCAGCCAATGACGATGAAATTGCGAAATTAAGAGCAAAAACTCCTGCGCATGCGGAACGAAACTTTAAACCATACATGATTCCACCTCGGTCGTTCGAATTTCGCGTTTGATTCACTTCTTCAGTCTGCCGATTGTCGACCGAGGGAGAGTTTGAATGCGTCGACAGGGCTCATTGACCCTCCCCCTCCAACTTTTGGAGCGGCACCCAAATGGCGCAATCAGGTCGGTCGACAGCAGCCCCCAAAAACGTTTTCATCGTTTAGTTTCATAGTCAATAGCACACGGTTACCCGCCGAGCAAGGGGATTCTTCCTGCCCCGATTCGATCTCTCTTCCCGAATCCTGCAAAGGCTGGGGCAGCAATAACCGCGGACAAACACATGGACCGCTCTCGCCCTTTTGACTGTACAGGCCCTTCTTGAACGATCCCAGTTCTCGTTGGTTTCAAGTTTGGTAACCGCAAAACGAGTACTTGAGTTCGAGCAAGAGCGGCTCTGGTGGAAAGCAGTTTGATCAGGAGGCGTCGCCACGGTATAAGGATGTACGGAGCCTCTCTTAAATGACCACCGCGCCGAACGATTGGGTGGGTGCTAATCCCAGCCCAAGCGAAGCCATGCACGCCAGCTCGGCGTTTGCGGAACACGATTTGACCAGCGATTCGCCGCGCCCGAAGGTGTGTCTGGTAACGACAGAGTTTCATGGTCTGTTCAAGAATGGCGGCATCGGAACCGCGAACACGGGTTTGGCATTCGCGCTAACCTCCGCCGGATTCGACGTGACCGTTGCATTCGCAGACGCTGACGAGAAGGGACCGCGAGTCAAGCAGGGCGATTTTTTCCAACTTCGAGCCAAGTACAGTCAAGTCGGGATCACACTCGATTTTGTGCCGGCCGATCCGATGGTCGCCGATGGGTTCAATGATGGCCGGTCGGCGAGCTATTGTGTCTATCTTTATTTAAGGAAGCAGAACTTCTGCCTTGTTTTCTTCAACGATTGCGGCGGCCAGGGATACTACTCGATTCTGGCGAAATATGTTGGCGCTTTTCGAAACGCTCCGCGGATGTATGTAGTGGCCCACGGCGTGCAGGAATGGGTTCTCGACATCAATTCGACTCTCTGGAGCAAACATTCGATCATTACCTCCTATCTTGAGAGACTCAGCGTGGAACTGGCCGATGTATTGATCAGCCCAAGTCACTACATGGTTGACTGGATGACGAATCTCGGGTGGACCCTTCCTGCGAGTGTCGAGGTCATTCAGAATATTGTTCCGGTTCCCAAAGGGCTCCCCTCAGCGCCTGCAAACAACGAGACGCCGGTATCGGAGATCGTGTTCTTCGGCCGCCTCGAGGTCCGCAAGGGTCTCAAGCTTTTCTGCGATGCCATTGATCTGCTTAGCCAGTCTGTCGACCTTACCAACATTCGAATTACATTTTTGGGGAAGTTTGGTTATGTGGCCGAGCTGCACTCAGGCGTTTACATCCTGGAGCGCTCTCGCCATTGGCGGTCTTCTTCTCGTATCCTCGCCAAATATGGACAGGAAGACGCCCTGGCATATCTCAGCCGGGCCGGAGTTCTAGCGGTGATCCCGTCGGGCGTCGAGAACTCGCCCTGTGTCGTTTCAGAATGTCTGCAACTCGGTATTCCCTTCCTTGCCACTGCGGCGGGTGGGACCATTGAGCTCGTGGCTCCCGAGGATCAGGACCGTTGTCTTGTCGCGGCTGATCCTCAATTGTTTGCGGAGAAGATGGCTGACTACTTGCGAAATGGACAGCGGCTTGCCCGACTAGCGATTTCGCAAGAGGATGTGCGGGAAGAGTGGTTGGAGCTGAGCCGGAGCGCAGTCGACGACTCTGCAAAAACATCGGGAAAGGATGAAGATGCGACCGGGAGCCTGGCTCGCAAGGAACCTCAAACCGACGAGGCGCCAGGTTGCCCAGTCGTATCGGTTTTGCTGGCTGATTCGAATCTCTTCGTGGGCGCCAGTCCGCTTATCGATTCCCTTCTCTCGCAAAGCTATCCGAAGCTGGAGTTTCTTGTAACCGACAACGGAGTCGGCGCCAATCCTGACCCACGCGCAGCGCTCAAATCCAGAACTTCCCGGTCTTCGGTTCGATCTTTGCCCGGGACATTCAAGGATCGAAATGATGCGCGCAACGCGGCCCTTGCGGAGGCGCAGGGGCCCTATCTGCTTCTCGTATTCGACCAGAACGTCTTTTTGACTGCGAATTGCATCCAGGCCATGGTTGCGGCGGCGATGCGAACGAACGCCGATATTGTGACAACTTTCGCTTCAGAAATCATGGACTCTGATGAGAAGTCCCGAGGAGTTGGTTATCGTTTGAATTACATTCCGGTCGGTGCCTGCAGTGAGCTCGGTGCGTTTGAAAACTGTTTCGGCGCCGGCGTCGTCCTCCTGAGTCGAGAATCCTTTCGCGGGAAGCTTCCCTTTCGAACTCCCTCCTTTCCGGAGATCGACGATTGGAGTTTCTTTGTTCGATCTACGCTTGCAGGATTACATCTTGAGGTTGTTCCAGAGCCGCTGCTTCGGGCCCTCACACCGCATAGGCCACACGGTGTTTACTCGCGCACTGTTGAAAACCAACGGGTGATTCTCTCGGCATATGCGGAACAAAAGGTCTACGACTTCAGGCATGTTCTTGAGACGATTGCGCAGCTGAATGGACGCCAGGGTCAGAATATGCCGACGAAGATCGCCGGTCTCAACGAAGAAGCCTGGAAAATCGCTGAGCGGCTTTCCTCTTTATACGACCCAAACTCGAACGACGCTTTTCGCGGCTTTATTCAGTTTTGTATCGAGCGAAGGAGCATTCCAGAGGCTTTGGAATTTGCGCTTCACAACGAGAGGTCGCTTCTCAGAGACGTGGTTGACGAGGCAACTGGAGCCGCAGAGAGCAAGGCACTCGACACGATCCGACAAAATGCTTTGGAGGTATGGCACAAGATCGACCTTTCTTCGGATGTCAGAGACCGGATACGCTCGGTTTCGGTTTTTCCAGCGGGTGACTTCGAACGAGCACCCGAAGCTCTCGCGTCCCACTCTCTCGAAAGTGGTGTCCGCGTCCTGAAGGCGGCAAGCGTCACCCCGCCTTCTACCCGGCATCTTGTTGCGGTCGCGAAGGTCGTTGCACCCGGTTTGGTCTCAGCGGATCTGGCATTTGTCGTCTCTGCGCCCAACGCGCGCATGCGCCTATCCGGTCAAAATCTTGAATCGACTGAGCCTTTCTGGTGGTCGGGATGGGTCAAGGCGACGGAATCGCAGGAAGTCGAGTTGCAGGTATTGCTCCCTCAGCCCGCCGAGGGATTGCTCGATCTGCATTTTCTGAGCAAAACGAACGAGGACGTTGTGCACACCGAAGCAAAGGTAATTTGGGAGTCTGTTTCTGCGATCTTGCAGATTGATGGATCCGTTACTTCGAGCGTCATTGAAGCGGAAGAGGAGGGAGAGGCAATCTCCCGCCAGTGTCTCGACCGAGGTGAGTTGCTAACGTCGCATGAAGATTTCCCGTTCCCTGTTTATGTCCCGGGCGATCAAACGCTTTTGCACCCTTTGCCCGGCCGGGCTTCGCTGGTTCGTATCAAGGGCGCAATTCCGGCAGGCGTGGAGGCCTTGCGGTGTCGCGTTTCCATTCAAAAGGCGCAGGCGCACCCCGTCCAGTTTGCTGTCTGGCTGAAACCGCCAGGCAACACCCGTGAATCGTGAGTCCGAGTTCATTGCGTCCGATCCGTTCAGCGGATGGTTTCCGGTTACCGATAGCTTCCGCAAGCACACGTTTACGTTGAAGCTCGCAGAACCGACCGCGGAAGGAATGGACCTCTACCTGTCGACAAGGGTGATAGATTTTCCCGATGTGCACTATTGCCATGCTGTTTGGCATGAATTATTAATGATGCGTCCGGAGAAGCTCGATCCACCACCTCCTCGGACATCGTGAAGCGGTCGGGGATGATGCAGCGGTATTCAACAAGAAGGAAAGCACATGCACAATTCGTCCGGGCCGCCCATCATTGCCGTCGTCGTTCCGCTCTTCCGGCATAGCGTTCTGATCGCAGACGCTCTGCGATCCGTTCTGGACCAGAATTGCCGCTATCCCTTCCACATCATTGTCGTAAACGACGGCTGCACGTTTCGTGAGTCCGATGTCCAGGTAAAGTGCATTCTGAGCTTGCACCCGGATTCGATTTCTTATCTCGTCCAGGCGAACAAGGGCTTGAGTGCCGCGCGCAATGCCGGCATCAACTATGCTCTTGAGCACTTCCCTACGATTCAAGCGATCTATTTTCTGGATGCGGATAACATTTTGCTGCCGGGAGCGCTTGACTCCAGCTTTTCAAAACTTGAGAAGGAGACCGAGGCAAGTTGGATCTATCCCAACATCGACATGTTCGGGCTGAAGCAGAACTTTGATTACAGCGGTCCATATTCCGTGTTTCGGCACTCTCTATTCAATATCTGTGAAGCAGGCAGCCTGGTCCATCGTCGCGTGTTCGATGCCGGAATCCGATTCGACGAAACGATGCGACTGGGTTATGAGGACTGGGACTTTTGGTTGACCTCAGCCGGCCGCGGTTTTCGGGGGGCACAACATCCGCATTTCGGATTCCGCTATCGCAATCGTGGCGAGAGCATGCTGACGCAGGCCCACCGGGATAACAGCGAGATTCTAGGTCAATTGAAGAGAAAACATCCGTTCGTTCTCGGTCGGTACGGGCTGATGCGGAGCGAGGCAAAGGATAGTTTTCGCTATGCGATTCACTTTACCGACGTCAATGAAGTGCTGATGACCTCCGGGTCTCCGGAACAAGCGAAAGTCATCCCCCAGGCCGAATTCGACGAAATGTTCTGGCGTAACCTGGTCTTGCCAACAAGCCAGCCAATCGCGCCATTCTTCTTTTTCATGACGCGATCTTCTTTCGAGTGGCTCTCAAACGAGGGCTTGATCGCCTGGGTTCTCTATCAATCGCAGGTCGCTCTCAACGACCACACCATCGCTTGTCTGGTTCTCGAGTCCACAACCGGCTTGAAGTTCGAGGTCAAACCGGGAGCGAAAGCCGCGCAGAGCGACATTGTTGCGGTGGGACGGGAATTGCTTTTCAACATCATTCGCGACACCGATACGAGCTGGATTGAGCGCATCTTATCGCCCGACGACGAATTGAAGCTCCACACGCGAACATTGAAGATCCCACGCCGACCTGGAGTTACCTCGGCTCCACGGGGGACTGCAGCATTCTCGCTCTTGGTGCGGATCCGCTGCTGGCGCGCTTCGCCCTACCGCACCGCAAGTGACAAACGGTGGATATGGCGAGACCTTACTGTTCCTCCAGTACATGCCATGCATCTTCTCGTGCAGGAGGCGTTCGACGGAGAGGTAACCTACCCTTGCCCTTCTCACGCGGGAAGAAACGTCGCATTCCTATTGCCCATTGCGAGCTTCGGCGGAGTTGAAAGAGTGGCGTACAATCTGGCGCAGCAGTTCGCGAGGGCAGGCTGGCAAGCGCACATCTTCGTTATTGGCCAGACTAACTTCGAAATCCCACACGAATTTCGCGATTCCATCGCATCCGTCAATTTTATTGAGCATCCGGCATTCAGTAGCTGGGAACCGAATAGTGAATACCAGGGAACGGCTCTTCCTCCGTCTCGGAAGAGCCGCGGTGCGGTCAGCAGAATAGTCGCTGCTTTGGCCTGGATGGATGCGGTGATCAATTGCCACTCAGCAGATTTCAGCCCTGCGGCAGCTGAGCTACGGCACATGGGAGTCGTGACCGCAGCCCATCTGCATTTGCTCGACATCAGCCCTCATGGAAGATCGGTGGGGCACCCGATCATAGCCTTGGCTTACGAGCATGCGTATGATTTGATTCTTTGCAACTCCGACAACCTCCGCTCCTGGATGCATGCGGCAGGAATTCCCCAAGAGAAGATCGTTCTTGTTCCCAATGCGCCGGGACATTCTATCGACCTGGATACGAAGAAAAAGATACTGGCGCTCCGTGGCAAATCAGTCAAAGCGGAACTAAATGTGATGTACCTGGGACGGCTCGATCGCCAGAAAGGCACCGATCGATTGGCTGAGCTGATCGAACAAACTCGAGCCTCGAGCATGGCGGTGAATTGGCGAGTCATCGGATCGACAGTGACCGGCGATGCTCCCATTCCACATGTCCTTCAACAGTTGCTCGAGCCGCCGTCTTTCGAGAATGTTCAATTGAGTTCTCTTTTCAGATGGGCGGACGTGATGGTGCTTCTTTCCGACTATGAAGGCGTTCCTCTCTCGGTGCTGGAGGCGCAACGTCTCGGCGTTATTGTGATCGCAACTAATGTGGGCGCCTTATCCGAGGTTATTTCAAGCGGCAAAAACGGATTTCTAGTCGAACCGAAGACGGCGGTCGAGCAGACCATCAGCCTGCTGAGATTTCTTATCGAGGTACCGACTTTCCGTTCGGCTGTGGCTGCATCCGCAGCAGAGGTCATGGAGTGGCCGGAAGCCGCTAAGGAACTGATTCAAACGATCGCGGAGAAAACCGCGGCGCGAGCGTCAGTTCGATTGTCGGCAAAGGTTCCGTCCCTTCTGTCCGCCGAGGTTTTGGAAGCGACGCTTGTAGACTCTGAAGCAGGAAGAAACGAAATCGAGCAGGCGGCGATGCCGGAATCTAGGTAATCGCTTCGGCCTCTCCGCTATACACAGGCTCAACGGCGGTTTGCACCGTCAGTCCGCTGCCGGCGCCACCGACAGTTCTCGGCAGAATGAGAAAGCGGAGCTTGCTGAATCGTGCCCAAGCAAAGTCGGGACTCGATTCCGGAGCTTGCTGTGTCACGAGATAGATCGCCAAATCTCTTTCCGGAGGCGCAGCAAACAGGACGGAAATGCTCTTCGTCTCCAACGGCGACAGTTTCTGCCACCCGGAAAAAGTAGGAGACGGGTGATCGAGCAGGTCGATCTGCGACAACGTCTTCTTTTCTTCAGCGCGCGGGCTCACCGCGATTCCGAATTCAGTCGCCTGCGCTTCGTTGTGGGCAAGCGAAATCTCTGCAGAGAATCCCCATGCGTTCTCAGGGGCTTGAACCAAGAGGCGAGCCACCGTTGGTCGACCTTGCGTCGGATGAACGGTCAAGAAGCCTACATTCTCATCGAACGCCACCAAATTGGGCTGGTCGTCCTGGGCAGGAGGGAGCATCTGCTGCGACGCTTGATATGTCTCATACGCAACGAACTCGGCCTGCACCGCGGCCGCATGGACAGTTCGAAGGACTCCGGACTTCGGGGACACGCGGACACCCGGCAAACTGCCAAAGATGCGCATCGCAATCGGGGCTTTGAGGCTCTCACCAGAATCCGCACTCGCACAAAAGTCTCGGTAGGGGTGCGGCGGCCCGAATGCGATTGTCCAACCCGGCTGATCGTTCGGAAACTCGACGATCGCAAACAAACTCAAAGCCGATTGATCGATGCCATGGTCCATTGCCATTTCAACCCAGCCGATATTTGTCTTTGCGGCATCTATCGACCAGGTCGCGAGAATTTCGCCCGTTTCGATCGCTTTGAGCTTGACCGAAAGCGGTTCCCCTTCCGATTCGGGTTTCTCCGCGAGATAGATCGAGAGGCCGCAGAATCCCAGCGAATCGATGGGCAGATATTGGGTCAGGGAACCCAGCGGTGTGTCGCTGCCCTCGAAGTGAACAGGGTGTTCTTTTGTCGACAGGAACTCGGAGTCCGGCGGATATTCAAAGATTTCCTTGGGAGAAATCATTGACTGGCTTCCGAGATACTCCTCAAGGCCTACGAAGCAGCGCTGAAGCCGGTCATATTCCTGCCGGTAATTCGCAAGATCGAGAGCGGCGCGGCCAGTTGTGGTGCGCTCCAGCATCAAGGTTTGTGAAAGGATTTCGACAGCGGCCGCGAGGATCGCGGTCTTGTTCCACTCGGGCACTTGCCGAAAGACTTGAGCAGCCGAGAGTAGTTGGGATCTCCAATCATCCCCTATGGCCTTAAGGCTCTCTGCAGCGCCGACCACAATTACGCCGAGGAGGAACGGTAGATCGAAGGCGCCATTTGCAAGACGGATCTTGGAAATGATCGTCCCATTCTTAAGAAATTCGTACGAACCTCGTTCAACTCGATTCAGGCGCAGCCACTCAACGACGCTCGCGCAATCCAACCCATCGATATCTTCCTGACCTTCAAAATAGATCGCAAGCTGAAATTTACTTTTCACGGCGGTCGATGGATCTCTTTAGCTGATGTGACTCAGTGGATTGGCGATTCGCAATGCTACGACATCTGCGCCGCTGAAGTCCAGAACATCTCATCTCCAGCCACCAGAACCTTTAGTCCATCACGAGTTCAGAGAATTGAAAGTCTTAAGATCCTACGCAGATCAATGCGCATTCCCACATTTCAGTTGACGAATGTTGGAGATTCTGATCGTATTATCCCGAGGTGCCCGCATATGCGAATCAGGTCCTTCGAGACAGTGAAACGTAGGTGCAACGCTCAGTTTATTACATTGATATTAGCGAGCGCCGGAGTTCTTGCTTCAGGTCAGAATGCGAAGCTCCTTGGACCCGTTACCTTCGGGTCGCCAGATCAGCCTTTCGGAATTAGGCGCCCGATTACCGCGGCGGACCGAGCTGCTATTCAATCGTACCGGTCAGGTAAGAAAGCCCCTGTCTTCACGGCGAAGTTTGACACCCTTGCAGATGTAGAGGCGGACTGGACTCTTCAAACGGACGACTCTGCTTCGCTTAAGTCTTGCAGACGACCAGCAAACGTGCAGCCCTCCGACGCCGGTCTCAGACTCTTGACCCAAGTGGCAACGGACTGCCATAACCATTGGTCGACCGCCTCTCTGGATACCAAGGAAAAATATAAATATGGCTTTTTTGAAGCCAGCATGAAAATAGCCGACATAACCGGAATTAACAACGCTATCTGGCTAACGACCGATGATAAGTATGAAATCGATATAGCAGAGGCTCAATATCCGAACTACGCACATATTGCCCTTCAGAGCTGGCCGGCAAACCGCGCCGAACATGCCGGCGTCGGGTTTGCAGCAAAGTTCTCGGAGAACCTGTCGAGCGGTTTCCACGATTATGGTGTCCTTTGGACGGCCACTGATATGATTTTTGAGGTCGACGGGGAGCCGGTTGCAGCGCTCACAACGAAAGGATCTGTGAGCGGGCCCGCGACTGTACGAATATCGACAGCGGTAGCAGACTTTGCAGGCAAGGTGCCCGATCATCCCGAAGGTCATGGCGCTGTCGTCAAATCCCTCCGCATTTTTGGCTTGTAGGCGCAACTTCAGAATCATCGCTGGGCTCAGAGAGACTCCAGTGGGGTGCCATCTCCATAGGATTTAGATGAACTCAGAAGCGCAAGACGTGTCTCTTGTCGATGTCACTGAATACCCGCGACGCCCTATCGATCAGGCTTGGTCCCTCTCTTCTGAGGCGTCTGCAGTTGACATCCTCTCTCGATATCACCGTTCAATGCGTGAAGCGAACGAGGATATCTCGTGCGACGATGAGATGTGGAACGGCCTCGGGAAAGACCAGCCAGAGTGGGCCAGACTTCACTACATGTACGGTGGCAGATCCGCACTCAAGTGTATGGTCGATGCTTTAATCGCCGCAGACGTCGGTGTTCCGCGCGCCATCCTGGACTTCCCATCTGCGCATGGACGCGTTACTCGCTTTCTTCGTGCCGCCTTCCCGGAAAGCGAAATCTGGGCTGGCGACCTGAACGAGCGAGGTGTTGACTTCTGTGCGCATCATTTCGGGGCGATGCCGTTTTACTCTTCACCCGATTTGTCGAGTGTTACGCTCCCGCGCAAATTTGACCTGATCTGGTGCGGAAGTCTGGCATCGCATCTGCCGGAAGCTCAGTGCAAAGCACTTTTCGCTCTCCTGATTGATGGCCTCGCGGAAGATGGGATCTTGTGCATTACGACATGCGGGCGCGGAATGCAATATGCACACGAAAACATCTTCAGAACAATAGACGACACTGCGTATGAGAGGATTTGCAAGGAGCTTTCTGAGCGCTCTTTCGGATTTGCTCCCTACAGCTACCGATATGGGCACTACGATGCTGAGGAACGATACGGTATGGCGTTCCTGTACCCGACTTGGGTGGAGACAAATATCCTTACGTCCTCGATTCAGGTATTGCAATTTCGGGAGAAGGCCTGGCATGGTTCTCAGGACGTCTGGTGTTTAATCAAGCGGCCGATTTCAGCCTGGTATAACTGGGCCCGATCCTAAAGCGCCTCCCCCGAGCACGCCTCGATCATCTAAGATTGATCATCCCCTGGACACACTGCGCACGATAGATTCGAGAGGATTCCCCAACGATGCGGGTAGCGTACATTTGGCCAAGTGGAGAAGTCCAAGCAAATCGTTATGCCTCGGCTTTCTGGGCGCTCAATCCGACCATTACTCTCGAGAAAAGCACAAATAGTGGCGATCTGTTCGTTACGGAAGCGAGTCTTCGACTGACGCAGCCGGAGCACGTGGAAGGTTTCGATCCCGCCAAGATCACAGACCGGGGGCTTGAACGAATCAACTCGGAGTTTGACGTAGTCTTTGTTCGCGGCGCAAACACATTGTCCGACGAACCCTATGCTGCAATCCTTGCGAGCTTTCTCGAAAGAATCCGAGTCAGAGTCGTCACAATGGGAATTGGTGTTCAAGCACCCTCGCTCTCCAAGATGCCCAAGAGCAAGGACGTACAGAGACTGATCACCCTATTAGGAGATCATTGCAGGGTGGTCGGAGTCCGAGGGGCGGTCACAGCGGAATTGATGCATCAATCCGGCGTGACGAATATTCAGATTGTTGGGTGTCCTTCGATTCTCCGACACAATCGAGGTGATCTGAGGGTTGACCATCCGGACTGGTCCAGCTTTCGCAGCTTTGGTTTCAGCCTGACTCGATATTCCAGCGGGCTTTACCAACGGGACCGCAAAATATTCCTGGACGTTCAGTCGCGATTAATCAAAGAACTACACCAGGCTGGTCGCGTCGGCATCATCACCCAGGTTGAAAAGGAAGAGAAGGCGTTCGCCTTCCGGGATCCGAGAGCGATGGAGATTGCGGCGCAAGAGCTTCGAGCTTCGGGCTGGTTTGACCGAGAGATGGAGGAGATTTACAGGACGCGCGAGGTGTTCTTCGGAATGACTGCGACGGCCTACGACATGCAAGTAAGGAACTACGATGTCGTTTTGGGAACAAGGCTGCACGCCAATGCCATGGCGATCGCCTGCGGTGTGCCGGCAATCACCCTCAGCGCAGACCTTCGTGCGCAGGAGATTTACGAATTCTGGCGCCTACCCACAATGACGGTTGAGGATGCAGCGCATCTTTCGGCCAGGGAACTTTACGAGGGTGCAGATTTTACTGAATTCAATTCCCACTTCAATTTCTTGTATAGAAACTTTCGCCAGTACCTGGAAGCGAACGACGTAAATCATGTTATGAACGATGACAGTGCGAACGTGGATAAGTAGATTGTTAGCTCATGTGGCGCAAATTCAACACGCAGTTCTTCTCTCTCTAAAGTGTCATGACGAAATCAGAAACTTACATCATGAGCACCGGCGCAGAAGTTCGAACGTTGATATGTGAAGTATTGCATGAGGGAATCGTTGCACCATTACTCACGCTCAGTTGGGGTGTTGGAGCCAACCCGGGCACGTTCGATGGTGGTGTTTACTATGCTGACGGAGCCGTGTGTGAGAGGTCACTTCATAAGAAAATGGGATTCGTCAATGTCCCCCAGCCCCTCGCACAGAGTAGAGACTTGCCTCGGGTCTGCGGAACACATCTCTATGGCGGAATGCTCAAGAATGAGCACTTCGGGCACTTTCTGCTGGAAAGCCTAGCGCGCCTCTGGGCGCTAGGGCACTCGCCCGTCGGCTTCGAATCCATCGTGTTCTACGCCCGCATGCACGGGCAGCCCGTTCCCAGTTGGGCGACAGACTTGATCGCGCTGGTCGCGCCGGGAATCAGCATCAGAATGGTCTCTGAGCCCACGACTTTTGATACCCTGATTGTTCCCGATCAGGTGGCGCATCCTTCGAACGGCTGCGTCTATGGCCATCCCCTGATTCGGCAGGCTTTCGCGACACTGCAACAGATCAAAGGAAAGTCACATAAGAAGCTCTATGTTTCTCGGTCAGGGCTCCTCAATGCAGGGAGTTTTCTGGGCGAGAGGGTTCTTGAGCAAGCTATGGTGAGTGAGGGTTATAGCGTCTTTCACCCGCAGGACCATTCAGTAGAGGACCAGCTTTCTTACTACAATGGCGCCGAGCGACTGATCTTTGCAGAGGGTTCGGCAATCCACTTTTTTGCATTGACTGGACGCTCAGACCAAAGGGTCTACATTGTGCAGCGCAGAAAGAACCCATCACTTTTTGTTTGGCAACTACGCACCTTTGGTTTGTCTCCGGTCGTTGGACCAGGACCACCCACCGAATACTTTCTGCCCGAACGGAGCGCGAAGAACACACTCCTGGCGCGATCCAAGATCGATTTTGAAGAGTTGCGTCGTCAACTCTTTGCCGAAGGCTTTTCCGCCAACGACGCTTGGGATCTGCCCAGCGAGGCTCTGATTCGGCGAGAGCTGAACGAAATTGAACAAAGCATCTCGCAGAAGCTGATCGAGTTCTCGCCTGAAACATGATGCCGCTCCAAGCGTTGGGGCAGTCTTATCGCACTGCCTGCCCCTGAGAGTGCACGTAAAGTGCCAGCAGTTGGTCAACCGTCTGGTCTATCGTCGGGGGGTGCGGCACGCCTGCACGCAGGCGGTTCCACAGGTCGGGACTGGATGCACACTCTTCCATGCGCGCCGCCAGCTCGGCTGCGTTATTTACGCGAAAATGGACGCCACTGACTCCGTCCTTGACCTTCTCGGCCATCCCTCCGATGTCTCCGCAAATAACAGGTCGACCCGCTGAAAAAGCTTCCTGGATTACGGTTGGCGAATTCTCCCACCACACGGAAGGAACAATCAGCCAGCCATTGCGACGAATGATCCCGGCTACATCCTGGCTGCGATAGGTTCCGCAGAGCGTAACTGTGCCTTGCAAATCGCTCAAAGCCTTTTCAAATTGATCTTTAAAGTCCTCTTCGGCATACTGCGATGAACCATGGAGTTCAACTTTAATTTGTTTGCGAATACGCTTCGGAATTAAGCGGATCGCTTCCATCAGCATCAATGTGCCTTTGCGGCGCGACAACTGCCCCAGGACCAGGAATCTCTTCTCCAAGGTGATTTCATTGGACTCCGAGAGAGAACCTTGCGCCGGATGGGGTTGTCCGTTTTCGAGAACAACCAATTTCGCCTCGGGCAAACCCCACTGCAGATACCTTTCGCGCAGGAACTCGCTTGGGCAGACGAAGACGTCGACGAGGTCGAGGAAGGATTTAATGAAGAGCTCGCGCATGAAGAATTCTTGCGGTGAGATGCCTGGGAAGCAGACGTGGCAATCGAGCGGCGCTGCCTTGTGGCACAGGTTTCCATTCGACTTGAGCATCTGCCCCTGCGCATTGCAAATTGCTAAGAACTCATGAAGGGTGAGAACAACCGGAACCGTCGCATCGTACTTCTTGACTTCCCGAATGAGTTCCAGGCCCATGTGAGCGTAATGGTGAAAGTGGACGGCGTTGGGGCGGAACCGCTCAAGCAAGGCGCGAAAATCCTGATAAACGACTTTCTTTTCGGGCTGCGAATGGCGGAAGTGGTTCACCGCCGGTGCGGAGAACACCACCTCGAGCCCGTCGTCGGAACGTGCGGAAAACGGGGCGCCCGCGTGGCCCGGCGAATGTTCTACGCGAGCCACCAACATGGCATCCACACCTCGCCGTCGAAGTTCCTGCCAATGCGCGTATGCAGCAACCTCCGCTCCACCCTGGCTGAAGTCAGGGTGACCGTGGGAGATGATCAATACATGCATTGGGCTCGTCGTTTCCATTTGGCGCATCAACCTGCTTTCAAAAACCTCGCTGAATCGGAATTGCCTTTTCTCAATGCGGCCCCGGCTGAGCGCCCCACGAAGGGTTCTCGGCCACAAGCTTCTCGATGGTTTCGCTCCAGAGGCTGTTGTGGAGCCAGCAGTTCATGAGAGTGAGGTTGCTGCGCCACCGATCATCGCCTACCCGATTCTGCGACTGCCTCTCCAAGTGGTATAGCTCGACATCAAGAGCGACAAAGCTTCGCTTTCCGATCGACCGAAGACGCAGGCATAAATCTGAGTCTTCGAAATCGCCGATGATATAGTCTTCAGAAAATCCGCCCAGTGCGCGAAACAGGTCTGCGCTGGTCAGCACACAAGCCGCTGTCACCGCCGCAGCCTCCCGCACACCGTCCAGTCCACGAGGGCTTTGCCCCTTATAGGGATGATCATTGATCCAAAAATTATCCCAGCCCGGATGCTGCCGGAATGTCATGCCCGCATGCTGAATGCTTCCGTCTTCATACATCAGCTTGGCACCCACTGCCCCGGCTTCCGGAGTGGATTCATAGATGTGCGTCATTTCTCCTACCCAACCTGCACGCCTGGGCAGCACATCGGAGTTCAAGAACAATAAATACTTTCCACGGGCAAACGAAGCGCCGAAGTTATTGGCTCCTGCGAATCCAAGATTGACACCCGAAGACACAACCGTGAATGGCACCTGGAACATCCCGTACAAATCCGGGCAAACTTTTTTGAAATCCGCAAAAATCCTCGGATCGTCCACGATGTAAATCAGCTCAGTGGTTTGAAACTCCGGGTCGTCCGCAAAGAGCGCCATTTGGTATTCCGCGAAGTCGTGCCTGCCATAGAGCGGAACGAGAATCGAGGTCGAAGGGTGCTCGGGACGTGCTCCATATTCGATTACGGTTCGCGAGAGAGACGGCCGTTGTCGCGCCTTCCAAACGGCCTTCACGGCAGGACCAATGTGAGAATCCATGAGGTAACGCAGGTCATGTCTGCCATTGTCGAAGGAAGTCAGGAGCGCGCGCACGGTATCTATGGTCGAACCACTCTTATGAGTGATTTCAAGCCGCATGCAGTTCCGCTTACCCCGAACCGTCTCAGTAGAAAGGTAATGGACTTCGTCCCCGCCACGGAGGGGCACGTAGCACGAGAATCCATGCTGTGTGTCCGGAGTGGGTATGCCGAGGTTCGCAAGGTGCGAAGAGACATCCGGCCGCGCATGACGCACCCACGTCTCTGTCAAGCTGAAGCTGCTGCCACCACAATGACAAAGGATTCTCACCGCAGTTTGCGGATCCGCATTGAACCAACCGATTAGAAACAAGCCCTTATCGGCGATCGGGATGGCCTGGTCGACATGCAGAAAGTACCTCGGCTTGGCTTGCTCGACGGACACCGGAAGGCTATCCAGCCGCTGGCGAAGTATGGAGCCGAAGAAGGTTTTCAAGGAACTTTGTTCAGGTGCCTTCCCGATTTCCCTGAGAGCCAGTTCTGCAAAAAGGAAGGCGGGCTCTGCGTCGAGGGTTTTGATTATCTGCATGATCTCGTGCAGAGCTTCGCGCGAGTCATCCATGATCGATCGAACCAGGCTCTCGGAAAGGCCATGGGATGAAAATGCAAACGTAGCCTCAGTCGCTTTTTTCAGAGGTTCAGGAAGGAGGCAGACGAACAGGAAGCCGCCATCGTCATTTGCACCAGCGACTGCATGCGTCGGTATTTCATGCTGAACATCGGGGTGTGCAAAGAAAACCGAATACTCCGGCAAATTAAAGCTTAGTCCGTTGATTTGCACCGCTGCCGATGTCAGTTCACGAAGAGGATCGGAGAGCCAGCCTGCAATAACCAACAGTCTTTTTTCGAGAATGCAGCAGAGGTCAATGCCGAGCTGAAGGGCAATCGACAAGGGCGGCTCGTAGGTTTTTGCCTTGTATGTTCCAAGGACCGGCTTGGCGAAGTCAATTAAGCGGGCTGCCTCTGTTTTGGATAATTCCGGCAGAAGCCGGCAGAGAGTGGTGACGTGTGGCCCGATCACCGCAGATGTGTCTCCATCGCTCCGCACAATCGGCCACGTGCTTTCCGACCTTTCTCCGGACAGGAGCGTAACGGAAAGCTTCAGCTTGTCGACTGAGGTGGGATCGTCAGGAAGATCGACAAGCACGTAAAAGCCATGGTCGTCATTGCCCGGGGCCATGGAAAAGTGCTTGGAAACGTCGGGCCGGCGCACATGAACTGTCGTGAGAGCAAGGTCGACGTGGGTGCTGCCAATATCGATTGACGCGCTGCGCACCGATTGCTTGAATTCGAGAACCCAGCCATAGACCAGGACCCGCCCGCCAATCAGCACCGCAAAGTCGACGCTCGCAACTACCTCTTTCGGAGTGCGCGCGACATCGGGGGCCTGGGGAGCCACTTCACTTGTCGATGCGAGATCGATAGGCGTGCTCACGGTCGCCAATGCTCCAGTGCTGAAATTGTTGGGGAGGAAATCATAGTATCACAGCGTTCTCATTCTTTTCTTCAACTCTCTGATAACTCTCGACCGCGAGCTTCATATTCAGGCGTGGATACACCAATAGCCTATTCAAATCCCTGAAGGAAAGCGCAAGCTTCCTGGACATGCAGCCGCCGGCAGGATCTAGTAACCCGCGAGGACTCCTTCCTGGCTTGATCCTTCTCGCGCGGCGCGGTCATGCCACATGCGTGCGGTCGCGGGATTTCTGCGGACACCCGTCCCGTTCTCGTACCATTGGCTCAGTTCATATTGAGCGTCGGTGTCTCCCGACTCCGCAGCCTTGTGCAACCAGCGCGCCGCCGAGGACGCATCCGCGTCACATCCGAGGCCATGCAATGTGCATTCGGCCAATTTCCTTTGGGCCAGGGAGTTGCCGGCAGCGCCGGCGGCGAGCCAAAGACTGAATGCTTCCTGCAGATCTGCCTCAGTCTGAATGGTTGATTCGGTAAGGGCAGTGGCGAGCATAATCTGCGCCCCGGTATGGCCCTGCGCGGCGGCACTGCGATACCAGGCTTTTCCCGTTTCAATGTCGGCAGGACCTGCCAGACCGCCGGAACAGCAATCACCCATCCACGCCTGCGCATAGGCATCGCCGGTTGCTGCTGCGCGTTCTATCCAGTTGCGGGCGGCTACGAAATCGGCGTTGCCGTGAACGCCGGCTGCCAGAAGGGAGCCGAGTGCGATCTGTGCCTCCGGGTTGCCTTCGCTTGCCATCGCCTCGAATCGCGATAGATCAACCTTCTCTTTGGAACCGCGAATAGTGCCCTCACGCAGCCAGTCGGCCATGATGCCTGCTGCCGAAATACTGCCCATCGCAACTGCTTGCGCAAGGAAT
The DNA here is from genome assembly GCA_963846095.1 of uncultured Acidobacteriaceae bacterium. Classification (GTDB taxonomy): domain Bacteria; phylum Acidobacteriota; class Terriglobia; order Terriglobales; family Acidobacteriaceae; genus Telmatobacter. Next base: position 88,967 of record CAWJUW010000016.1, on the reverse strand, counting down.
TGTGTAGCTCGCTCCAAGTCCCTGCTCAGGTGCTTACCTTCTGAGTGGAGGTCGAACAGCAGTTCAGCGGCTGCAATGCAGCCGTCCGCAACGGCAGACTCGAGCAATTCCAAGGCCCTGGCTGGATCGGACTTGATGCCCTTCCCTTCAATCACAAGCAAAGCCAGGTTGTGTTTGGCCAGCGCATGTCCTGATTCGGCGGCACGGCTAAACCACATCGTGGCCGCCTCATAGTCCGCCTCGGTTGTATCGTCGCCCGCATGAAGGATGCCTAGATAAAATGCCGCCTCGGCACTGCCGAGTTTTGCCGCCTCGCGGTACCAGTACAAAGCCAGTTCCCTGTCCCGCGGGACGCCTGTGCCGAGCCGGTAAAGCGAACCCAGATTGTAGTGGGCGGCTGCGCTGCCGAGCTTCGCTGCGTGGTTCAGCCAATGCAGGGCCGCGCCAAAGTCACGCGCCTCGATAAACAAGGAGGCAAGCATCGTGAATGCCTCTGCGGGGGTGCTGTCGCCGCCCATTTCCAACCAGCGCGCAGCTTCGGCTGGATTTTTCTCCACCCCTTTGCCGAGCAGATACAGCTCTCCCAAAGCGGCAGCCGCCTGCATGTGCCCGGATTCGGCAGCCTGGCGCAGACACGCCGCGGCTTCGACGCTATCGTTGTCCCTGTCGAGAATCAGTTTCGCAAGGGCACAGAGCGCCTCAATATGGCCTCGAATCGCCGCTTTTCGCAGCAGCCTCTCCGCGCCCGAAAAATCGGGTACGCCCAGGGCACCACCCCAGAGAGTGAGGCCAAGAAGGTAAATCGCCTCCAAATGATCTTGCTCTACCGCGAGCTGAAGGTGCTCGAAAGCTGTCCTCGGGTCGCGCGGAACGCCCTCGCCCCTCAAGGCAAGCCTGCCCAGCCAATAGTGGGCGTTGGCCTCGCCACGCTCAGCCGCAATCTTCAACCATGGAATCGCGCGGGGATAGTCCGGAAGCGTTCCATACGCCCCGGCGTAGAAGACTCCCAACCCAATCTGTCCCGCAAGTTCACCTTGCTCCGCCGCCGCCGAAAACCAACGCTCTGCCTCGGGCCCGTCTACGTCGACACCCAGGCCGAGGGCCAATTGATGGCCATAGCGTGCCTGCGCTTCGGCAACACCACTCTCTGCAGCTTTTCGATTCCATTTCGCTGCTTCCGCCAGGTCCTTATTCACGACCAAACCATGCGGGAACAGCATCTCTAACAATCCGCCTCTAGCCACGCCATAAGCAGCCACGCGCTCCCGCCCCTCGGCGGTCAGGCTGGCCGGCGAAGGAGGGTCAATCGAGTAAATCAGGCCCAGGCGGACCCACGCCTCTACATGTCCCTGCTCGCCTGCCTGTCGATACCAAAAAACAGCATCCGCGAGGCTCTGAATGACGCCGTCGGCTTGCTCATATAACTGTCCCAACCGAAACTGAGCCTCGGCGTAGCCAGACTCTGCCATCTCGCACAGTTGGTCGAAGGCCTCGTATGACCAGCCTTTGGCGAGTTTTCTGTCGATACCGTCTAGTCGATCAGCTGGGGTGCGGCGAATCTTCCAGGCAACGGCTTTCTTAATTCTCCCGATCATTCAACCTCTTGAGCAACCGACTCGCATCACTTCAATCCAATTAAGGCTCGTGCATTGCCTCTGACCCGGATCGAATTGCACCGCCGAACAAGTACCACATGATTGTGCGCTTCCCCACCACGATATTGGCCACCAGCGTCATGCCTGGAACGATGCGAACGTTCGCAGGCACATCGTGGAGGTGAAGAGCTGTAATCTTGATACGTGAGTCATAGTAAGGCTCACGCTCTTTCGCGGCTGTACTCTTCGTGACGGTGTCCTGATCGTCTGCTTCCGTGAACGCGTCCTGGCTTATCATTTTGACCACACCTTCGCCCGTTCCGTGTTCGAGGAACTTGTAGGTGTCGAATTTGATGGTGACCGGGTCGCCCGTTTTCACGAATCCGCTGTCCTGGGCATCGATCTGTACATCCACCTCAACGGGCGTATCGAGAGGCATCAGGCTGAAGAGCGGCTCCGCGTCCGTTGCGACTCCACCCGTCGACAGGGTCGGAATCTTCAATACAACGGAATCGACGGGGGCCACCAGATTCACCAGATCGCTCATCTTCCTGGCCTTGGTGAGATCGTTCACCGCCTGTTCATACTGATCGCGCACCTCCACCAGTTTGGTGAGATTGTCATCGTGCCACTTGTCGACAAAGACCGAGCGCTGTTCTTTCAGCGACTCCAGTACATGTTGGGTGCTGAACAAGAGGTTTTTCTGCTGCGAAAGCTGGTTCGTTATATCGAGCGTTTTGTCCTGAACACCGATCAGATCCAAGTGGGTGGCAATGCCTGACGCTTCCATCTTGGTGTACATCTCTTCGGTCTCTTTGGCGATCCTGACGCGCCTTTCCAAATCGGCAATGCTCTCCTGGAATCCAACAATCTGCGCTTCCGATGCACGGATCCGCTCATCGAAATCCTGGACTCCGGCCGTAAATTCGACGGAGCGTTGTTGCGAGAGCGACGTCTGAAGTTGATCGGAGGCCTTGCCGGTGCTGCCTTGGAACGGCCGCGCTGCTTCCTCTGTCTGTATGCGTCGCACTTGCGAATCCAGACTTGAGACTTTTTCTTCCATTGCCTTCAAATCGGCGTGCACGAAGGTCGGGTCGCAAGTCGCCAAAACCTGGCCCTTCTTGACAACGTCGCCAACGGAAACCATGACGTGGTTGATGATTTGCTTCTCGAGCGGCTGGACGGTCAAAGCTCCCCCCGTCGGAACAACGCGCCCGGTTGCAGTGACAATACGATCCAACTTTGCGACCGAGATGAAAACAACGATCGCCACAATCATCGAAACCAAAAGATACAGGGCCGCCCTCTCGCGGAACGGGTGATATCGCGCAACGATTTCAGCCGTCGGTGACTCGAACGTGACCGTGGTGATGGCCGTCGATTCAGAGGCTTTGGGTTGTTTGTAGCGCACGATCGACATGGTGAGCCTCAGACTCCAGATGACGATTCTGTTGGTTCCATAGAGAGCGATAAATATCGCAGCTCGCAATCAATTTGTGGTGCGTTCCCATTGCATAGAAACGCCCTCTTTCAAGAACCATGATGGCGTCGGCCATAGCCAGCGCGGATAATCGGTGAGAGATGATTACGACGGTGCGGTTCTGAGCGATGCGCATGAGGTTGGCGTTGACAATCGCCTCGCTTTCAGCGTCGAGCGCGCTGGTTGCTTCATCCAGAATGAGAATGGGAGGGTCCACCAATAATGCGCGTGCGATGGCGAGTCTTTGCTTCTGCCCGCCGGACAGGTTGACGGCCCCTTCTTCGACCATCGTCTCGTAGCCGTCCGGCATCCTCTCGATGAATTCTTCAGCGCCGGCAAGCTGCGCCACTTGAACGATCTTGTCGAAACTGGCGGAGGGCCGTGCCGCGCTGATGTTCTCGCGAATGGTGCCGCTGAATAGAAAGTTGTCCTGGGGTACAACGCCGATATGGGAACGAAGGTGATCAAGATCTATCTCGCGCAGATCCATCCCGTCAATTTTGATCATCCCCTCATAATCACGATTCAGGCCTTGAAGAAGACGAGTCACCGTCGTTTTTCCCGAACCGCTTCTGCCCATCACGCCGAAGATGGAGTTTTTGGGAACTTCGAACGATACGCCATCCAGCGCATATGGGCTGCCTGGGCTGTAGCGGAAGCGAACATCCCCAAAGGAAATCCTGCCCCGAATTGGAAGCTTGAGCCCGGCTCCAGAGCGTCCCTCTTCCGGCGGTGTGTTCATGACCGAGGCAACTTCGGCCAAGGCGCCGCGCGCCTGTTCGAAGCTGTTGATCACTGTTGCCAATGAGACGATAGGGGCAGCTGCCCGCGCAGACAGCATGGCGAAGGCAATAATCGAACCGGCCGTCGCGGTCGATACATCTTTCGGTGCCGACAAAACCAGGTAACACCCGATGAAAAAGCTTCCCGCGTAGATGAATCGTTCCAGAGGAATAACCATCGTTTGCGGAATATTGGCAAGGCGGTCATAGGCCTGATGAGCTTCAATCACTTCGGCGACCCGAACGTCCCGCTCACTTCGCTTCAAACCATCGAGCGACAGAGATTTCACAGTCCGAATGCCGTGAATGGTTTCTACCTGATGGGACCACATCCGCTGCTCGGCGCGGATGATCTTGCTGGTAGCTTCTCGTAGGGCGGGAAGAAAGGCCGCATAGATGCCGAAGATGGTGAGCGCTACCGCGATGACAAGAATGGCCAGCTTCCAGTTCAAAAAGAAAAGAACCGGTAACAAGACAAACAGCGTGAAGCTATCGAGCACCGTTCCGAACAACTCCTGGCTCATGAACTGCCGAATGTGCCAAATCTGGCTGATCTTCGCGTTGATCATGCCGGTCGCCACTTTTTCAAAAAACGACAAGGGCAGGTTCAGCAGCTTGTCGAAGACATAGAGATTAAGCCGGGCATCAATTCGCGATGTGGCGATCCAAATCAAGGAGCGGCGAATGAATCCGAAGCCGCATTCAAATGCCACCATTAAGACCAGAGCGACTCCAAGAACCTCCAGCGTCGACATGCTGTGGTTGCTCAGCACTCGATCGATCATCACCATGAAGGTGAGCGCCGGGAACAGCGCGAGCAAGCCCATGATCACGGCGGAAATGCCGATATCGCGAAACAGCTTCCTTTCGATCAAGAGTTGATTGATCAGCCAGAGAAATCCGAAGGGGCGATCCTCGCTTGCCATCCGCCATCGGCGCTTGAGGAGTAGTACGTCACCAGCCCAGAACTTAAACAGCCGGGGCTCGTCGTAGAGGACGCTCAGCTCGCCATCTGTCTCCAGTTCATCAACAAGGGCACAGGTGGCGCCTTCGCCCTGTCGAATCTTGTTGATAACCGCAGCTCGACCGTTCGGCATCAGAAGGATCGCAGGGATCGTTTTGCCCAGTTTCCCAAGTTCGCCCGGTTTGATCCGCATCTGTTTTGCTTGCAGGCCGTTTCTTGCGGCCATCTCAAGCAGTACCGGCACGCTCGGTTCCTCGCCTTTGAAGGGATGCGACCGGGTCAGCTGGTAGGGATTCAGCGTGAGCCCGTGCGTGGCGGCTACGCGGACCAACGCACGGACCGCGGTGCTGCTCGGCTGCGAATCCATGCGGCTGTTAAGGGGATCAGCGTAGGCTGCCATGCGCCTATGATTGCATAAGAAAAGTGAATCCGCCATATTGTTGAATAAGTTGAGAGCTGTTACGCCGTCAATCCTTGCTCCACGATCCTCTCTAAATCGACTTTGCAGAATAAGCTTGTCGAAAAGAGGGTTATTTCCGCGCTAAACGATGTGGAATCTTCGCGCGCTAATCGAGACGAAAGCGCATATTTCCAAATTCGGATTACCAAAGGAATCGTTACCGTTGCCAAGCGACTGAAACTTTGGGTTCTCCGGTGAACGACAAGTGATCGCTCAGGTCTCCTCCAGGCCAACTAGCGACGCAAGAACGACGGCTGTGATCGAGGGCAGGGTGGGTCTGAATGAAATCGACGCGTATCTGTCGCCGGACAATCCGGTGTTCCCATAGGAGTCGGTCGGCGACCTGATTCCCTTAGATCCTCTCAAGAAAGCCTGCACCCTCGCGAATTCGAAGAGTCTGTAGATGTTTGAGACTCGCAAGTTTCCTCTTCGATGTCTGGGACAGCATCGCGATAGCGCCGTTCCCACTCTTCCGAGACCGCGTCGGACTGCTTAGCCGACCGGGGAGTGGGAATCTGAAGCTCCGAGGCGTCGATCTCCAGAAACTGCAGAACCCTTCGCAGGGTTGACTCGTAATCGGCTACTAATTCTTCATACGTGAAACAGAGCGGGGAAATTCTTCGATAGTCAAAGAAGCGCCGCCAATGCTCTTCCTGAAAAACACCCGCAAGATAGCGAGTATGGATTTCTCCAATGTCGAACTCCGGCGGCTCTTCTGCCGACTGTGAGCGTGAACTCCCGGCGACTTGGTACCAGACACCCGATTTTGCGGCTCGGTAGTGGGATATCGCACGCGCCACCATGTTCTTGCGGCGGATCCAAATCACACGGAGCCCGGGTAACTTGGACTCCAACAACCCATAAGCCGAGTTAAGTACCCGCATATCCTGAAACCGTGAGGTCAGCAGGTCATTTGCAACCTTGCGCGGAACAAGAATTGGGAGCTGAGCGCGCAATTGGTCGTACATTGATGTACGGAGCCGGGCACTCCACTCTCCCCGCACACTCATACCCAAAAACCGAAAGTGACTCCAATGAATTTTCGCGCCAAAGACACCGTTACTGCTCGTTCCGGCCACGAGGATCTTTGTTATGCCCTCTATGAGGTTCGAGGATCCTAGGATGTTCCGCATGCGCGGGGTCTCCTGATCGACTGGATTAAAGTATTCCTTCGGTCGGCCAGCGAGCCCCGTTCTCTCCAAGGCGTTCGCCAGAAGGTTACTTCCAGTCCGCTCCACACAACATATGATGTAGCCACGATCGGGCAACGTTTGGGCTGTTGGGCCAAGGGAGGTTTGTTCTGGCACTGGTCTCAATCCTCATGGTGGCTGACTGCTTCAATGCATTCGTGCATACTTCTGATAACTTTGTGGCAAACTTGCCAGTTCCGCTTAGGTATACTTCTGATTCCGGAGACTGTTGTTTCACGACGGTAACCCGGGGAGTTTGGCGAATTTTAGCCGGCGAATTGCTCAAGTCGAAGCTCTCGAAAACTCACGGCATCGTGTGCACTCGAAGTGCCAACGTGTAATATACTAACGCACAAGCGAATTTCTATGATCGAGTGTTTTGGTGGGAATTCGAGTTCAAAATTCTGCATATCAGCATGACTTAGTTGGGTCTCCCAAGTCTTAAGCACCCTACCTCGATCTTCTACCCCAATCCTAACTGCCGTCCCCTGAGCAAGCGGATGCTCTGCGACCACAGATCCCGAGACTCGGTTAAAAGGCTCGCCGGGCAGACCCGAGATTGTAAACTGAGTTTCCTTTCCTGAAGGTTCGGGGCAAAGGATGAGCTCCTTGTCGTTCACCCGGCAGTGTGGCGTACTATTTATCAACCGAACTGTATACCCACCCCACTGCAATTTCTTTGGTATCTGACCTGATTTCTCCCGACCCCGTACTATCACGCTAAGGCTGCACGAAAGCAACGGGCGGCCCGGAACGTACCAAGATGCACCCTTCTCCTGCCGAACGGTGGAGTAATGATCAAGTAGTGCCGGGCAGACCCGAGATAAATGCTCTGTCTTCCCCCATGGTTCCGAAAACTTTACGCGGTCGCGCAGCAGGCCTCCGCCACGAACATTTCCAGATCCGTATCTAAGTTTCTCGCTCAGCCCGGGGATCGAAGCAGAATTCAGCTCTTCGATCTGCCGGGGACTTCGGCTTAACGAGAGAGCTTCGTAATCAAGGTTCCAGCCGATACGGCCACAGAAATCAATGAGCTTACGTGGAGAAAAGGCGAAATCCTCATAATACAGAACGTGATCGAACCCTACCCCCATTCGGAAAACTTCTTCCAGTTGGGCGAATTTTTCATCGATCAGACCACTGTCATTTGCATAGTCTTTACCACAAAGGCTGTAGTAATTATCAATCGGATGGCGCAGGACCAGAATTGTTATGTCGGGGCGGAATCGCCTTTGATGAGTTACGAGACTAAAGGTGGTGGTGACAACCACTTTTGCCACACAATCTCGATCAGTAGTGAGTTCAGGGGCACCGAACATATTCCATATATCAATGAATGCCAAGCTTCCAGGCAACTGCGCGAATGTGTACGCCATGATGGACGCGCCACTCGATTGCATCCCATAAAGAAGCACCTTCATTTCGTTCCTCAATCACGTTTCCGAACAAATATTACGACGAATATTGCAGGAATGTTAGATCAGCAAACCGACTTTGACAATGTTGGCGCAAACTCGATTAGCAGATGGCTGGTGGTCACGGAGAACCTAATATCGCGCGGCGGGAAACACTCAGTCTTGCGGGATAGAACCATCGCGGGCGCGATAGATCCTTTCCCACTCCGCGCTTAGTTCATCTGCCTGGCGCCCTGAAGGCGGAGACGGAATGACCACTCCCTCACCATCCAGATCAAGAAAACGCAGAACCCCCCTCACCGTGTCCTCATAGTTGGCGATCAGGTCCTCGTACATTACCAGATGAGGGGTGATGCCGAAGCAATTGAAAATCATCTCCCAACTCTTTTCCTGATAGAGGCCCAGTTGGTGATAACAATGGATCTCGCCATGATCGTACTCCGTCGGTACAGGGGCACCCCCCTGGGGCGCGGTACCGTCAGGATTAAGGTACCAGACACCCGACTTCGCGGCTCGATAATTCGAGATAGCGCGACCCAACATGTCTCGTCGCCTTAACCAAATAAAGCGCAGTGGCGAGATGCGGGAATAGAGAAACTTGATGGCCGTGCCCTGAGGTTCGAGATTTCCGAACCTCGGATTCAAAAGCTCAGCAGCCTCTGCTTCGGACAACTGTTTTGGCAAGGCAGTCCGAAGCACATCCAGCATTTTTGGACGGGTTCTGTCCCAGCCCCCTTGGAGAATCATGCCCAGGAAGCGTAGGTGATTCCAGTGAAGCTTGGCGCCAAAAACACTGTTCGGCGTTGTGCCCGCACGGAGCACATTGTCCATGCCATCGGGCAGCCATAGGTCGCCTAATATCTGGCGCAGTCGCGGCTTTTCTTGCATCGCAGGATTGAAGTACTCAATCGGGCGCCCCGCAACATTCGTGGCGGAGAGTGCTTTTGCGAGAAGTGTGCTGCCAGTTCTTTCCAGGCAACAGATCAGATATCCCCGTTCGGGCCTGAAGGGGGAGCCTGACGAAAAACTCGATGCGCTGCTCACGGCGCGTAACTCGCTAGCCGGTCCGACCCCCCCGCAGGCAAACCCCCACTTGCGCATCCCATTGGCGCGATGAGAGCATGAAAACACGGCAGCGAGCCATTTGAAGAGGGACTGTGAGCCTTCAATACCAGGTCCGGGATAGACATTTCGTCGATTATAGGCTCTATCAACTGCCTGGGGTCAAGACTTGGTTTCGTGGTCCTGCGTTGACGTCAAACCGCTTTGCAGCTTGTACAGGTGGTGCGCAATCGTTCGGTCGCTTTGTCTCCAATCCCTTTCCCTCCTTACTTTCAAGCCGACTCGGAATAGAGATGCTCAATCTCGGTGCCGGGGCCGCCGGTCCCGGATTTCTTGTGAGCGACCCTATCCTCATCGAGTACATCAATCGCGCCAGCCTCGCCATCGTTCAAGTCGTTTCCGGGCGCAGTACCTCTAATTCCCTCTTTAAGGTCAAGGATCACAGCATGATGGGCACGCGATTGTCCGACGGTCGTAATATGTCGGCTCCGGCCTTCTACGATGACCTTTTGCAGTCGGACATCCACCTTGCGCGCGAAATTGTGGCAGAGACTCGCCGAAATTACGTCCAAGCTATGATCGAAACACTTACCAAGATCCAAGTGCCTAAAATTCTTTTCTGGTTTTCCGTGCGTACGCCGGAGTACGAGGAAAAGTGGACTCCACCGGCGTCCGGCATACTTTCGGACTTTCCGCAGTTGGTAAACCGGGAAATGATCAACCAGCTCCTGCCCTTTAGCGAGCACTACGTGGAATGTGTCTCTAGAACAGGCTTGCCCCAGCCGATCCCACCGCGAGACCCGGCAGTTACCGCTACGCTCGATCTTCCCAGTCCTCTTCCCCAGGTTGAACTGACCTGGATGAATCGCTACTATCCGTCGCCAGAGATGCACGAAGAGGCCGCGGATCTTCTTGAACCCGTTTGCCGCGAGATTTTCGAAGGATAGCCAGCGTCATCGATCGAGGGCGCGATGGCTCCGCCCTTTCGGCGTTTGCCTGCGCACTCTCAGGCAGAACAGCTATCCGCGTTGTGCGATGGCCGCTTTCTATTCGACTATACTTCGTGCTTCATAGCCTCGGATCCTCTTTTGTTTTTAATGTGGCTGCGAGCGAACCATAGCAGAGAACACTCTTTGCGTGGAGGCTGCGAGCATACGATCCTGTCAAACCTGCGTCAACTTGCTCTAGTAAACTAGGGTGACGGTCCTGACGCCAATGCAAGCCGATCTTGCTCACTTGGTCACTATCGCTAATCGAGGAGCCGACGGCCTCCAGGCTGCCACCTGGCGCCATCTCATTTGTCGGCCCAGTCGCCTGCTGGTATGCTGGCGTATCCTCGGATGGATCTACGCCGGAGAGGTTTGAATGAGCGAAAAGAACGGGACTCCGCAGCCGCTCGCGAGTTGCTATGCTCCGAGGCTCCCTGCCTTTCCTGTTGTATAGTGCGCTTTGAACCGTTGGCACAAGGGCCCTATTAAGGAAGCACCATCTTCTTGAGGTACTGAATGAGTTTTTTTCGCACTACAAAGTTGCACCTGTGGACTATCTCGACGAGCGATTTGCGCGATAGGGTCTTCGGAAGGTTGAGTCCAATCCTCCTCGGCGATTTCTCGCGCAGGGTACAGAGTTAAACGAGAAGTGAGCCGGATACCTGCGTGACGATCCGCTGTTTGAATCTTTTATGAAAACCCAATCTAAGCCATCGGCAGAATAACCTGGACGACTCGGTGCTAATCCGTGGCGATTTCACAGCTTCCATCGTTCTACGGGGTGCAGAATGATTGCAGAGAAAGCGGTTGTCTTTTGTGCTACGCAACGAACCGGTTCCACATTGGTTTACGACGACTTTCGCAATATCGCAGGAGCGATCGGGCGGGCTCCTGAGTTGCTACATAAGGAGATCGCTGTCAATAAGACTCAACGAGCATGGGGCGACCTTTGGAATGAGGTGACCAAGTTCAAAAATGTCCAGGGTACTTACCTTGAAAAGGTCATGTTTCATTACACACCGATGATCTCTCGATACATCGAGACGGGTTCAACAGCAGGAGTCGAGCGATGCACAACATTCGAGCCAAGATTGTTCGACGGATTCTACAATTTCTTCGCCAATGCCACCTGGGTCTATGTCGAACGGCGTGACGTCTTCTCCCAAGCTGTGTCCATGTACCTCGCCGAAAAGAAAGATGTCTGGTTTGCAAGGTGGAACGACAAGCCGGCTGAACTGCGAGATAGGCCCGATCCACGCTATGACTTTAAGTTACTGAAACCATATCTTTCCGGATTTCTGACAGAAAGAGAGCAGTGGCAGTCGTTCTTTACTCATTACAAAATCGATCCGGTCCGTATCTACTACGAGGATGCGGTTGATAATTACCCCGAATATCTAGATGAACTCTTTGAGCGATCGGGTCTTCAGAAGATCAGGTCCAATCCCCCGCGGCGGTTTCTCAAGCAGGGTACCGAGCTAAACGAGAAGTGGGCGCGTTGGCTGCGCGATGACATTCTCCTCGAACTCTACGGGCGTAGCCTTCCCGAGAGCTGAATTATTTGAGAAGTCCCAGGCGGCAGTAGGCTTCAAATGGATCTTGATCCGGGCCCACTTCATCTGGATACTCTTGCCAAAACTTTGCAACATTGAAGGCCGGAATCGGTCGAAGACGGGACTTCTTGCGGTTCTGCAGGTAATGGCGGAGCGGGCTCTCGTCAGGGGATATCTTATAGGTCTTTCTATACCAGGGAGTATTGAATGTAGGGGAGGGCCATGCATTCTTTTTCTCGCCCTGAGTGATGTAGTGGAAGAGCGGATTTCGGTGTCCCTTTAGCTGTTCGGAGTAAGTGTCCAGATACCACATGGGATCGAAATAGAAGTTCGGTCTTCGGCCTTCCTCCCAACCGTGAATACAGTAGTGAGCTACGGGATCGAAGTTGCTCGCCTCCACATCGGGGTATTCCCTCAGATACCATTCTTCGTCGATGAGACCCGAACCTTTTATGGTGCGTTCCTCCAACGTATATTCGGACGGCGTAACGTTTTTTAACTCACCCAATCCCGGAACGGGCACTGCATTTGAACGCATAACTTGCCAGGTATTGCGAATTTCGTCGGCGCTCCACGAGTAATGAATTCCCCATCCCTGCTCAAGATCGCGAGATTTGATGCCTTTCATCAGTTCCGCACTGCGCAAGACAGGATATTCGGGTCCCAATTGCTTGAAATGAAGAAGCAGGATTTCTGAGTAATCGGGCCACACCACGTTCCCTTCCGGCGCTGCCTGATGCCTGCCCGGAGAGTAGTTCGTCTCGGTTATGGCCCTTGGATTAAAGATGCAGAGACGGTCATGTCCTGAGGATCTGACTCCAAGCGTGACCTGTTCGAGAATCGGGTCGGCGCCGGTCGGGAAATCATCGGAAACCATCTCGTAGCCGAGGGATTGAATGGCGGTGATGCCCCGCCGCTTGCAGGCATCGAGGTAGGTTCGAATCGAAGGATGGTAAATATGCTCGTCGATGTCTGTGACGATTGCCCAGTCGGCCTCACTTCCCTTCCAGATCGTATCTCCGAGGCGTCGTTCTTCGTCGACAAAAGAATCGCCTGGCACATCGAAATGCTCGATGTGAACATTCGGTCGTTTGGAAAGTATTGAGAGCGACTCATCTGTCGAGCCGTTGTCATAGATAAAGTATTGATCTACAAATGTGTCGTAATGCTGGAAGAAAAAAGGCAGCATCCTGGCATCGTTCCAGCACAGGCAGTAGAGGTGAATTTTCTGGCCGTCGGGCATCGTCGCTCTTCTCAGTAGGCAGTTACATTCGAGGGCGGGAATGTAATTATAGGGCCGCCCCCTCAACGTCGATATTACATTCCTGGCCGATGGTCCTCAGACATTTCGATTGGAGCTGGGGCTGGATATGTTGCCGCCGCCGAGTCCGCCAGCGCAACAGCAGCGCGGCAGACCGCGGTCCAACAATCGTAGCTCACGCCTTCGAGATCCATCGTGGTTGGGTTTCGATCTGTATAACCGAACAGCAATCCGTCTGCGATTTTTTCAACTGTCCCCGCTGGATGAAGAGCGTTTTGCAGGCGCACGCAAAGAACGGTGTTCGGCGCATATTGGCGGACGGCTCTCCAGACCTCCATGGCTTCGGCTTCCTCCAGCGTTGCATCGACGGCGGCCTTATACACGAAGATTTTTTCGCCGCGCTCCAGATCCCTGATGAGTTTGTCTCGCAAGAGCACAATCCAGTGGCAAAAGCGCCGAAGAAGCTTGCTCGGATCGGCCTGCTTCACATCCACAAATGTAAAGGTATGCTTTTCGAAATACCGCCGGTCGTTGAGGATATACTCTCCGGATTCATTCACGGTGAGGAAGGTCTGCTCCGGCGAGCCAACGCCCTCGAACCGGGATTGAAGGGCCGCAATCAGCTGTTGCGTACTGATCGCGCACCATCGAAATAGCCCGACCGCGTGGACGCCACCGATACGCTGGACGATGCCGAATTCGCAGGTTCCTCCCAGGCTTTCAAAGCGATTGAATATATCTGGCTGCTCGAGCGATCCCTGTTTCTGCGCACCACCCGAGACTTCATGTCCCGCCAACAGTGGAACGGGGTGAGCAACGGGGTCATGCTGCGGTCCCTCTTCAAAGTGGATGGTGTTTCGCAGGACGTCGATGCCGGCGGAGACGCCGTCCGCATCGGGGTAAAGTTTCTGCACCTCGTTCCAGCGACGAATCGCTTCCGGCCAGTCGCGCCGCCTGGTCGCACAGTCTGCCCGGCTGCGGAGGACGCCGAAATCGGTCGGGAAGCGCCGGAATGCCTCGACTGAGAGAGCTTCTGCCTGCTCCAGGTGTCCCAAGCGCATGAGAGCATTGCAGCTCATTGCATGGCCCTCGGCCAGATCAGGAAAGCGGAATCTCACTTCGTCCCAACAGCCTGGGTTCTCGATTTGCCAATCTGGACGGAGATACAGGCTCCATGCGTATTGAAGGGCGATATCCGGATTGTCGGGAAATTGCGCCGCTCCTTGCTGCGATAACTTTGTCAGCCTCCTCCACCTTGCCGATATCGCGCAGGGTTGCAGCGGTCCTGGTATACGCTTCGGGGATGTCGGGAAAGCGGGAGAGCATCTCTTGCCAGCGCTGCGATGCCGACTCCAATTCACCTCGCTCGAAAGCAATCATCGCCCGCTCATTCCAGAAGCTCGGCTCCTCCGGGAACGACGTCAGCGCTGTCTGGCAGAGGATATCCGCGTCCTGCAGGCGGCCGAGTTCGCGCAGCATGGCAAGACCATGGACATACCCTCGAGAGTCTTCCGGAACCTCGGTGCGCATCGATTCCCATCGCCGCGCGGCCTCGGCGGAGTCGCCACGATCGCGTGCAGCGAGCGCGTATTCGTTCCAGAGATCGGCTTCCTGGGGAAAAGAAGCAAGGGCCTTCTCGAGCAATGGCTCGGCCTGAGTTCCTCGGCCGATTTCGCGCAGCGACATCGCGTAAAAGTTCAGCGCAAACACAGCATCGGGAAACATGGATACGGTCTTTTCCCAGCGACGCACAGCTTCTGGCAAATTGCCCCGCGCATGAGCCACCAATGCATACTCGTGCCAAACCTCGGGCGAATCACCGCATTCCCCGATTGCGGTGTTCGCCACGCGCTCAGCTTTTGCGAGTTTTCCCTCCAGGCGCAGGGAAATCAGCTCATTTACGTAGGCAGATGCGTCCATGGTCTCGTCACATTCCGTGAACATAATCGAGTAGCTTAATGTCAGGGGGGTCCTGTCATTGTATCGGCCACAAGTATTGTCTGCCAGACTTAATTCCTGGCGGTCCTACACTGTTTTGAGTAGATGGAATCAAGCTTCTCAGAGGGGACGAGACAGGTGCCCTGTAAAGGATGGCTAATTGTAATGGATACTTAGATGACCCTACCCAAACCGAGCAAGTCAGGGATGAATGATTCGGACGGCGACGATCGAAAACGAGACCGGCGCACCGGTCACGGCCCTTGAACGAATCAGGACTTCAAAATACGGCGACGTGCTCTTCGCTTCGCGCTGCACGGCTTGCTGGAGTTGGGCGCGTTCCTGGTTGTCCGCCAAGATGATCGCCAGGGCCTCGGTTCCGGCCTGGCGCAGGCCTTGGACGATCATGACGTTGCCGTGTCCCATTTGTGCCGGCAGCACAGCGAGAGTTGCGTAGTCTTCACCGGTTGAACCAGTGCTGACCAAGCCGTGATAGTCAGAGAGTTCGCCCGGGCGCGGCTTGCGATTGTGAAACTCCATGTGCCCGCCGGGGCTCTCTTCCGCAGGCTGGAAATTCAGCTCTTCAGTGAAGAGCGAGACCCAGGGGTTCGAGGTGGGCCCCCCAAGGAAGATGAGATTCCCGTGCTCCAGATCGCGCCGGTCGAGATCGTGCGATGAAGTGAGAATGAACTGCTGGTCCAGGGGGCCAGCGAGTTTCATCAGGCTGGATAATGCAGTGAGATCGGCGAAAGATGTAAGCTGGGCCTCCGAAATGTACCGCAACAGGGCATCAAAATTCGGGGGCACATTCGCGGGAATCATCCGCTGCCGGTAATCCGGCTGCAAAAACTCGTCCAGGGTGATCTGCTTGTTTCCCAGCCGCCGCAGCATGAGGCTGCTGTCGGAGATGACGATGCGGGTGGGGCGATCGGGCTGAACCAATTTATCGAGGGGCCAGGGAGCGTTCTGGTTCATGCCGAAGTAGACAGCGCGGTACCAGCCGCCGGCACAAACGACCGCTACCGCAATCGCCGCGCAAAGTAGACCCCACCGCACCCATCGATTGGATAGTGCGTCTTCTTTGGGTTCGGGATGCAAAGGAAGTGCGATCGGCTCCGAAGTATCCTCCGGCTCAACATCCTCGAACTCCAGGGCGTACGATCCCCGAGGAATCTCCACCCGCTGCGTCTCATGCCTGCCTTCGACAGCGAAGTATTCATGCAGGCGCAGACGCAATTGACGAACGTGCACGCGGACGGCGCTGTCTTCGACCGTACTGTAGTCAGAAGATTTTCCGAAGACGGCGATGCCGATCTGGCGCTCGTTGAGACTTTCCGCTTTTCCCAGGAGCGAATATTGAGCCAGGTAGGTAAGCAGCGACGGTAATTTTGCCGATTTCTGAAATGGAGGCGTCGCAAGAATGCGCTCGATGAGAAGCCAACGGGGATCGGAGTGAATGTCCGGCGCTGACTCTTTGTTTGATACTGCGCCGCCCTTGGTGAATTCCGCTGGAGCCATTCCCATATCTGCTTGAATATAGTGGAAATCCGATCCATTTGGCTCGAAATATAGTAACTACATTTTACAGGCCATCGGTAACTATTACCGGGCAACGATGCCAAATTGTCCGATTCCGTGCACATGCTCGTGCAAAGCCTCCGCTCTTGCTTCAAGCAGGAGGGAGATCAGGCGCCCGGTGAAAGCTTGCGATTTCACCTTGTTTCTTCTGGCTAAGCTCTTTTGCGGCGCGTAATCCCAGTTCAGACTGAAATAGGTTCGGCGCGCTGACTTGACGAACGCGCGTCACTACCTTCATCACGCGTCAAGAGTGCGGAGTTGGCATGGACTCGAACACAGAAGTGGGCTTGAAGGATGACTCCACCGAAACACGCCGCGGAGTTGTACTGACGATGCCCAAGCGCCAACTTCTAAGCCTGGAAGAGGTTCTTGCAAGACTTGAACGCAAATCAATCCCATCAAAAGTTGCCTTGGTTCTCGAGTGGTCGCTGGCTGGAGTTGCTGTTCGGCGTACAGGCACCCAGCCGGTTCACTTTCCAGGTCCATCCAATTAGGGAACACCTCCCAATCTCACGCTGCAAAGATGCCAAGCCATATTCAGAAGCTGTTGCGCTAAAGGCGTAAGCAGATCGTGGCTCGCGCGGGCGTGAGCACATCTTCGCATGGGCCGGACCATAGATGCATTCAAGTTTCAGATGCATTCAAGTTTTGCCACCCGGTGCGGCAAGCCCGCGATGACTCTTGATCTGCTCGACTTCACGATTGCCAGGACCGCTGCAAACGATTCCTCCAAAGACGAAGGGGGCCCCGAACGGACTATCCAGCGGTCAAATCCTGTCGGCCACGCCTTGCGGAGAGGCCGGGAATTTTTGCAATCCACTTGAAAAAAACCCGGTAGACTTCGGGAACATATGGATTTAGACTTTGACACACGAAAATCCCGGGCCATGTTCTATTCCCGAGCACTTTCTGAAAGGCGAAACGCCAGGTATCGTCTGTGAATGCCCTGAACGCGGGCCAGACAATGAGAAGTTATGCCTTGGAAGCGGAGGCTCAGGGTGGATCGGTTATTACTCGTTGAAGATCAGGCATCGGATGTAATGGGCGCTGCCAAGACCGCCGAATCGCTTGGTTTCAAGAGCGTTCAGGCAATCGGGTCGGCTCAAGGCGCTATGGCTGTGCTCGAAAAAGGCATCAGAGATGGCGGCCCCTTGCCCGATGCGATCGTTCTCGATCTGGACCTGGGAGTGGAGAGCGGATTTGAGTTATTGAGGTACTGGTACGCAACACCGGCGTTGTCTCGGATTCCGCTGCTGGTCTGGTCGATTGTTGAAGAACAGCGTAAGATCTGTGAGTTATTCAAGGTGAGGGCCTTTGTTCCCAAGTGGGAAGGTTTGGACGCCTTGCGGCAGGCTCTGGCGCAACTCGACACTCCTGCCCCAACCATTTGAAGATACAACGGTTGCTCCTGGCGCGACCAACCCGGTTTCGACCCGCCCACCCTTTCGCCAACCATTGCACTGAACCCCCATTTGAGACAGCTAAAGGAGAACGCAATGAACGATCTCGCGGAGATTGTTTCGCAAAATGCAGATTCCATTCGAAAGCAATGGATTGCGGAGATGTCCAAGTCGGTGCAGCGGGCCGATTTGATCAGCAAGGCAGAGCTGAATGAGCAGTGCGGAAATCTGCTGGAAGGAATTGTTGAAGGACTGAAGGCGGGCGGCATTGCCGATGTGAATGGCCCTACCTGGCAAAAAGCGCGCGAGTTGCTGAAGGACATTTCTGGGTCCCGTGCCCGGCAGGGCTTTTCTCCTGTGGATGTGGCTACTTTTGTGCTTTCGCTCAAGCATGCGCTTTTCGCAGCGATCCGGACGGCACAAACCAAGAATCAGGACAAGGTCTTTGAGACGGTTTGGGAAGCGACCGAACTGGTGGATCGGCTGGCGCTCATTACGACTGAGGCCTATATCTCCATGCGCGAAGAGCTGATCGTGCGCCAGCAGCAGGAACTGCTCGAGCTTTCGACGCCGGTGGTCAAGCTGTGGGATGGCATTCTGGCTCTGCCGATCATTGGAACGCTGGACAGCTCGCGCACCCAGGTCGTGATGGAAAGCCTTCTGCAGACGGTGGTGGCAACCAATTCGAAGTACGCCATCATCGACATTACCGGCGTGCCGACCGTGGACACTCTCGTGGCGCAGCATCTGCTGAAGACCATTACCGCGGCGCGGCTGATGGGCGCCGAGTGCATTATCAGCGGCGTGCGGCCGCAGATCGCGCAGACGATTGTGCATCTGGGCATCAATCTCGAAGACGTGATCACGAAGGCCAAGCTCTCGGATGCCTTTGCGCTGGCCCTGCAGCGCAGTGGCAGGATGGTCGTCAGACAGGGTGCGGAGCGACCCACCGGCATCGCCAGTCTCTTTGCAAAGAAGGAGGAGTAAATGGAACGAATTCCAGTCCTCCGCATGGGGCCACTGCTGCTGATCACCATCCAAGTGGACATGCACGACAAGCTCGCCCTGCAGTTGCAGGACGACGTCACGCAGCGCATTCGCTGAACTACGGGTCGTACGGGCGTGCTGATCGATATCTCCTCGCTTGGAAATCGTGGACTCATTTATTGGGCGCATGCTTGCGAATCTTGCTGCCATGTCGCGGGTACTGGGCGCCAGAGACGGTCGTGGTCGGCATGCAGCCGGCAGTCGCCATTACGCTCGTCGAACTGGGCATGTCGCTGCCCGGAGTGCACACCGCGCTGAGCGTGGAAGCCGGAATGGAACTGTTGTTGAACGCGGCTGGTGATGCCGTAATCGGATCTGAAAATGAATCTTCTCAAGCGTGATGAGCAGCCACTGCAAGAACTCAAATGACGTGTGGTTGCCCGCCAGAAAGTCCGGCAGTGGGCCACGGAGCTGCGATTCAGCCTTGTTGACCTGACCAAGCTTGTCACGGCGGCCAGTGAGTTGGCGCGCAATGCTCTCGACCACGGGCACGGCGGCAAGATGATCATGGAGATGATCACGAATGGCGGAAAGACAGGGCTGCGGCTGATCTTCGAAGACCAGGGTCCCGGAATCCCCGATATCGAGCGGGCTTTAAAGACGGCTTCACCACCGGATCGGGAATGGGACTGGGTCTAGGCGGAAGCAAACGCCTGGTGAACGAATTCAGCATCGAATCAGAAGTTGGCGTCGGAACCAAGGTGACAATCATTCGATGGAAGTAGCGTTCACAGAGTGGATCGCCGTCACGGACCCGAGTTCCGTCGGGGAAGTGCGGCGCATGGCCTCAGTCCGCGGCGCACCGGCTCGATTTCGACGAGACGCGCGCCGGGGAACTGGCGCTGCTCGCCACTGAAGTTTCACGCAATGTGCTGATCCATGGCGGCGGCGGCGAAGTGATCGTTGCCGGCTTGAAAGACCAGGGAAGACACCTGGCGCGGATTCTGGCGCTGGATAAGGGGCCGGGGATCGCCAACCTTGCGGAAGCGATGGCCGATGGGTTCTCTACGGCGGGAACCATGGGCGGCGGTCTGGGCGCCATGAAACGGATCGCTTCCGGGCTGGAGTTCTTTTCCGGGAGCGGGAGGCACGGTCGTGCTTCTTGACGTGGGCGAATTGAAGGCAGACCGGACGACCTGGAAATCGCGGGATTCGCCGTGCCCTATCCAGGAGAACGGGCGTGCGGCGATGGCTGGATCGATCCACCACACACCGCAAAAAACCGTCGCGCTATTGGCCGACGGCATCGGGCATGGGCATGGGCGCGGCAGACGCGGCGCTGCGAGGCAATCGACGAGTTCAAACGATCGGCCGACTTCGCGCCCGGCGAGATCCTGCAACGCATTCATGACGCGTTGCGGAAGACGCGCGGCGCTGTAGCAGCCGTTGCAGAGATTCGGCCTGCGGAGAACGTGCTGAATCTACGCCGGTGTCGGCAATATCTCGGCGAGCGTGATCGACCATGCGGGATCGCGCAGCCTCGTCTCGCACAATGGGACACCTGGGCTCGATCGGCTCCGAAGATCCAGGAGTTTCGCAGTGCCTGGTCGCGCACTTCGACGCTCGTGATGCACTCGGACGGCTTGCAGACGCGATGGGACCTGCGGCGTTATGCGGGACTGACTTGCACGAGCATCCCGCGGTGATCGGCGGCGCTCTGCTTCGCGATTTCCGCCGCAGCCGGGATGATGCCAGCGTGGTGGTGATCAAAGGCAAATGAAACCAACGACCTTTCCCATCGAGAAATCCCGTTGCGCACCGAGCGCGATGTGGTGCATGCGCGGCAGAAGGCGCGGGAGATTGCGGCGGAGCTGCGACTCGATAACCAGGACCAGATCCGCCTGGCCACGGCAACTTCAGAGATGGCGCGCAATGCATTCCGGTACGCGCAGTCAGGGCAGGTGGATTTTGTCGGTCATTCTGGATCCGCCGCAAAGGCTGGAAGTGATTGTTACCGATGCGGGACCGGGGATATCGAATCTCGACGAGATCTTGGCAGGGCGCTATAAGTCCGATACGGGCATGGGTATGGGCATCATCGGCACGCGGCGACTTATGGACGAGTTTGACATTGCGACTTCGCCAGCGGCACCAACATTCGCATGGCGAAGCATCTTTCCCTTTGTGGCCGCGCGCCAAGCTCCTCGAGCGATTGAAGAGATTCAGCGCAAGATGAAGCTGCGCATCGGCGCACGATCCCTATGCCGAAATCGAGCAACAGAATCAGGAATTGCTCAAGACGCTCGAAGAGTTACGCAAGCGGCATGAAGAACTGGAACTGCTGAATCGGGAACTCGAAGACACAAATCGCGGCGTGGTTGCGCTGTATGCCGAACTCGACGAGCGCGCCGATTATCTTCGCCGCGCTTCTGAACTGAAGACGAAATTTCTTTCCAATGTGTCGCACGAGTTTCGCACGCCGCTGAACTCGATCATTCTCTCGCCCGTTTGCTCATGGACCGGATCGACGGCGATCTGACCGCCGGAGCAGGCAAAGCAAGTGCGGATTCATCGAGTCGTCGGCGCGCGACTTGCAGGAGATGGTCAACGATCTTCTCGATCTGGCCAAAGTCGAGGCGGGCAAGATTCGCATCCGCCCGAAGCGGTTTGAAGTGCATGAGCTGTTCAGCGCGCTCAAAGGCATGCTCAAGCCTCTTCTTGCCGATAACAGCTTCGGTGGATCTGACGTTTGAAGATGCGACCGACATTAGCCCGTTGCACACCGATGAGGGCAAGGTCTCGCAGATTCTGCGAAATCTCATCTCCAATGCACTCAAGTTCACGCCGCACGGCAGCGTGACGGTTTCGGCGCAGATGTTGCCGGATCAGCGCGTTCAGTTCAGCGTTGCCGATACGGGCATTGGTATTCCTCCGAGCATCACGAAACGATCTTCAAAGAGTTCAGCCAGATTGAAAATCCGCTGCAGGAAAAGCATCGCGGGACGGGGCTCGGTCTTGCCGCTTTGCCGCAACCTCGCCATGCTGCTCGGCGGACATATTACGCTAGAGAGCGAACTCGGGCGGGGGTCGACATTTCTGCTGACGATTCCGATGGTCTATGTTGGTGAGCCGTTTCACGCAGACAGCACGGAAAGCATTCCCGCTCCGGAGTTTCATCGCGCACCCGGTTTTGTATCTGGAAGACGATGAAAAAGCCGCACGCTATGTGGAAACCGTTCTGCGCGACACGGAATTTCAGGCGATTCTTTCGTCTTCAGCCGCAGCAGGCCGAGGCGTGGCTGGAACGGCACAAGCCTGCCGCTGTGCTTGCCGACGTATTTCTGGGCGATGAGACATCGTGGCATTTCATCGAGCGTCTTGCGCTCCGCTATCCGGACGTGCCGGTGATTGCGACAAGCGCTTACGAGGCGGCAGCGACGTTCCGGACCAGGGCAAGCCTGTTTCTACGCAAGCCTACTGGATCGCGATATGCTGCTTGGCGAGTTACGCCGGCTTGACCAGCAATGGCGGAATCCGCAGCCTGCTGATCGTCGATGATAATGAGGTTTCGCGCTACATTTTGCGCGAAATCCTTATGCAGCCCTGGCTTCAAATTGAAGAGTTATCGAACGGGACCAGTGCTCTGGAGCGGCTCGAGCAGAGGCCCCCCGACGCCATGATTCTCGACCTGTTGATGCCCGATATGAGCGGTTTTGAGGTGCTGCGCAGTCTTGCGCGAATTCGCCGCAAACTGCTCATCTTCCGGTCCTTGTGTATACCTCAAAGCCTCTATCGGCATCTGAGAAATTACAGCTTGCCGACTGGAATGCGACCATCGTGCGCAAGGAAGACGTTTCCAGTCGACTCTCAGCAAAACCTTTTCTCGATTGGCTGAGCGCTGTTGGGCTGACTCCTGAGGCGGATACACGAGCACAACATGTCTGAAACGGGCTACCGGATTCTTATCGCAGACGACCACGAAGAGAATCGATACATTCTCGAGCCGTATCTTGCGGGCCGAGGGTTACAACTGCGTGGAGGCGGCGACGGGAAGGCGTGCCCTGGAATCGGCATTGGAGCAGCCTGACCTGATTATTCTCGATGTACAGCTACCTGATATTTCGGGCATCGAGGTTTGTCAGACGGCTCAAGAGAGATCCACGGACGTCTCCCATTCCAGTGCTGCAGATCTCAGCCTCTTTCGTGGCCATCGGAGACCGCGTTCGCGCGCTCGATGCGGGGGCCGACGGATACCTGACGCATCCGATCGATCGCACTGTTCTGAGCGCGACGGTTCGCTCCCTACTGCGTTTGCGCGCCGCAGAAAAGCAGGCGCGTCAAGTTGCCGATCAATGGGCTGCCACCTTTCAACGGATTGTCGGAGGGATTGGCTCTACTGGATGAGAAGGACTGCTTCGTCCGCTGGAATGGCGCCTTCGAGTCGCATGCTCGGACATGTTCTCGAATCTGGGCATCGGCAAGGACCATGGGCGCCTATCTTGACAGCTTTGAGGGTAGCGATGAAGCACCCGCAAGGAGCCGGACGAGAGATCGATTCACGAGTCGAATTTTCGCTCGATGGCAGAACGCTGCGGCTTATCGGCTGGACCAATTTCGCCAACGCGGACAACCGAAATGAGCGAATCGTCATTGTTTCGGACATTACTGATCGGCAGTCTCGCCGAGTATGCGCTGCGCACTGCGGAGAAACTGGCTGCGACGGGAAAACTCGCCAATGCCATTGCTCATGAGATCAACAATCCGCTTGAGGCGCTGACAAATCTTGTCTTTCTGGCGCAATCCTCGCGCGAGATGGATTTTGTTCAGGGATTGCTGGAACGGGCCAACGAAGAAATTGCCCGCATTGCGCGCATCACCAAGCAGACGCTTGCTTTCCATCGCGATACGCAGCATCCGGCGAGGATGACCTGACGGAACTGATCACCGAAGTCGTGGCAATGTATCAGCGCCAGTCTTCGGTCAAGCGGGTCTCGCTTGTGGTGGACTCGCAACCGACTCCGCCGGTGCTCGGCTTTAGCGGCCAGCTCAACCAGGTATTCGGCAATCTGGTGCGTAACGCATCGGAGGCGGCTCCCGCGGACTCAAAGTCATCGTGCGCATCCGCTGCGTTCTTTCGAGTGGACGCCCTGGGGCTCGGGTCACGATTCATGATCGCGGCAAGGGCATTCCGCGCTCGGTGCAGAAGAAAATCTTCGACCCCTTTTTTACAACCAAGGAGCTGAAGGGTTCGGGACTCGGTCTTTGGGTTTCGCGAAGCCTGATCGCCAGGCACAAGGGCTCGATTCGCTTCCGCACCTCAGAGCGCAGCGGAACTACGTTCGCTGTCTTCTTGCCAACCACCAAAGATCCCGAACCTGCCAAAGAGCACCCGAAGCACCAATTGCTCGAAGTGTAGCCATTTACGCCCAAGCGGATGTCGTCTACTCGCGTTTCTTCCGGGTTGATTCCGGCGTTGAAAAGCTACAGGTATCGCTGGTCATTTTGATTTGCGGGACTTTGATTTCCTGCAGGCTGTTTTTGGTTAGCAGCGTGTTGAAGTCGGCGATCTGCTTCTGCATGTCTTTCCACGCATCGACGGTGTGATTGAGGTCGGTGCAATCTTTCTGCCAGGTGGCGATCTGCGTGGGTGTGGGCGCCATGTCGAGGCCCACCTGCATCATGCTGACCATGGTGTTGTAGGCGTTATTCAGGCTCATGAACGACTCGATCGCCTTGGGGTCGGGAGCTACGCGGCGCGGACCGGGTCCGAAGGATCCGGGGGTCATGGCTCCGCCGAGTTTGGTGAGGGCGGCATCCAGCGTTTTGGCCTGCGCTTCCACTTCGGCGGGCAGTGTGCCTTTCCGGAGAGTGTCGAGCTGCGATCTTGACCGCATCGACTTCGTCATGGCCTTCGAAGCTCTGCTCCATGCCTTTGACGGAGAGAAGCGTGAGCTTGCTCTGCTGGCGCAGACTGGCCATGAGCGCGGGGCTCTGGCCGACGCGCGGATCGTTCACGACGGTGACGTCGCGCGTGTAGACCTGGCCGTCCACTGTGAGCTTCAGCTTATAAACGCCGGGAATGACCTGCGGGCCGTGAGGACCGGGAGTTGTGGATCCCTCGACCATGTTCATTTCGTTTTCGAGGTCGTGGCGCAGGGCCGGTGGATCGTCATATTGCAGATTCCAGTTCACGCGATTCAGGCCGACATGGGTGCTAAGGGCGCGTGTCTCGGGCGCGGCAAGCCAGTAGTGCGGAAACTCCGCACCTTCGATGGGCGGAGGCAGCGTGCTGGTCATGGTGCGGACGAGATTGCCGGCCTCATCGAAGACCTGAAGCTGGATTGGCCCCGTCGGCTCTTTGCTCAGGTAGTAGTCGACGATGGCGCCATAGGGGACGTTGGGGGCATGCGGAACTTCGACGGAGAAGGGCTGGTCCCAGTTGCTGTTGATGCGGGTGCGAATGGCATCTGCAGGCTGGAAGAAATATGCGGGCGCGGAGCTGATGGCCTGGGCGTTGGCGGCGATCTGGCGCAGCGGAGTGATGTCGTCGAGGACCCAGAAGCCGCGGCCGTAGGTGGCGATGACGAGATCGTTCAGGTGGGTATCGGTGTGGACGTCGAGGCTGCGGATGGAAGTGCTGGGCAGGTTCTGGCGCAGCGACTGCCAGTGATCGCCATTGTCGAAGCTGACGTAGACGGTGGTTTCACTTCCTGCGAAGAGCAGGCCGGGTTGTTGCGGATCGACGCGCAGATTGTTGATCCAGCTCCCGGTGCGTTCATCGCGGGGCAGGCCGTTGACGATGCTGGTCCAGGTCTTGCCTCCGTCGGTGGTGCGCCAGACGAGCGGCACGTCGGGGTTCTCGTCGGGCGGCAGCGTTTGGCCGCGCTCGGGTGCGATGCGCGCGGAAACATAGGCGGTGTTGACTTCGTCGCCGGCCGCGATGGTGTTGAACTGCGTGTGGGGCGGCACGTCGGCGATGTTGCTGACGTTGGTCCAGGTCTTGCCGTGGTCCATGGTGTTGTAGATCTGGCCGTTGGTGCTGACGGTCCAAATGATGCCGCGCTTGACCCTGGAGATGGAGAAGTCGGTGATGGAGGGATCGGGCGGAGGAGGACCGCCGGCGGTTGGCTGCGGTAGTGGCGACGTTTGTGGCGGCTGTGCCGGCGCGGGCGGCAGGTGGCTGCGGAATGGTTCCGCAGGGAACCTGGGGTTTGTCTTTGGGAGTGGTGAGTTCGGGGCTTGCGGACGAGAAGGTGTGGGCGCCGTCGTGCGTGACGAGCAGGCACTGATAGGCCACGTAGAGAGCGCCCGGATCGAAGGCAACGTCGAACTTCTTTTCGAAGTCGCGGCCGGCGACATACTTGATTGCATCGGCGCCGAAGTTGGGCGCGACGTTCTCCCACTGTCCCGACGACATATCGATCTTGATCATGCCGCTGCCGCCACCGCCCGGGCCGTAACCAACGCCGTAAATGATGTTCGGATTCTTGGGGTCGGGGGTGTCGACGCCGAATTCAGATGAGGGCAGCGGGCTCCAGTCAGTGAAGTTGACCTGGCCCCAGTTGCCGCGGCTGGAGATCATGACGGAGCCTGTGTCCTGCTGTGCACCCATGATGTGGTAGGGATACTGGCTGTCGGTGGCGACGTGGTAGATCTGCGAGATGACCTCGGTGTACCAGAGGCTCCAGGTGCGGCCGTTGTCGAGGGTGACGCTCGCGCCCTGGTCGGAGCCGACGAGCATGCGATGTCCGTTGGTGGGATCGATCCAGAGCTTGTGGTAATCTTCGCCGCCGGGCGCGCCTTTGAAGGCTTGAAACGTGACGCCGCCGTCGGTGGAGCGGTACATGGCGGTGCTCATGGTGTAGAGGATGTCGGGGTTTTGCGAGTCGACGAAGACACCTGAGCTGTAGGCTCCCTGGCCGTTGCTGATGCGCAGGTCTTTGCCGGCCATGTGCTGCCAGTTGGCGCCGCCGTCGTCGGAGCGGTAGAGGCCCGAGCCGTTCTCGATATTGTTGCCGATGATGTAGAAGCGCTGGCCCTGCGTGTGCATGGCGACGGCCACCGCGATGCGGCCGTGGAAGGGCGGAATCTTGATCTCGGTCCAGGTCTTGCCTTCGTCGGTGGATTTATAGACCTGAGCGGGTTTGGCTTTGGGACGGTTTGCGCCGGCGCCACCAGCAGCAGCGCCACCGCCGGGGCCGGCGCCACTGGTGCCCTGCGTGGCGGCCAGCATGACATTGGGAGTGTCGAAGGCGGATTGCAGATCGCGCGTGCCGTCGTAGTCGGGAGTCTTCAGGACGTTGGTCCAGGTCTGGCCGCCATCGGTAGAGCGGTAGACACCGCCGCTGTGATGGCTGGTATCGCCGAGTGCCGAGACGACCAGCAGGTTGTAGTCAGAGGGATCGACGACGATGCTGTCGATCTTGACCGTGTCTTCGAGGCCGATGTGTTGCCAGGTTGCGCCGGCATCGGTCGACTTCCACATGCCATTGCCGAGGCTGCCGCCGATGGGATCGCCGGCGCCGGCGTACACGACGTTGGGGTTGGAGGGAGCGACCTGGATGGCGCCTACGCTGTCGACGCTGGTCTCCTGATCCATGACGGGAAACCAGGTCACACCGCCGCTTGTCGTCTTCCAAATGCCGCCGAGCGGCGTGCCTGCGTAGAACACGCCGGAGTCGCCGATGACGCCGGTCACTGAGGAGATGCGTCCGCCGTGGAAAGGCCCAACGTTGCGCCATTTGAGGCCGCGATAAAGGTTGGGATCGACCTGTGCTGCCGCGGTTAAGCCAGATAGGAATACAGAACAGGAAGCCAGCATACAAAATGCTGTGCGCGACGCTCGCGTCATGTGGATTGAACCTCTAGGGGAAACTTCATCGTGATGCGGGAAGTATACAGGGGCGATCAAACTGGATCGCCGTGATGGGCGGTTTGGCTGCGGGCGCCGATGGAGCGCAATCCCCGGCCCCGCAGGCGAATGCGCACAATAACAGCGAGAAAGCAAACGAGCGCGAGAATCTCGAGAAAAACCTTGCCTCCATCGAGCAGGTCGGGATGGCCGTCTTTCAGGTCGGGATCGGTGAGGATGCTGTGGATGAAGAGCAAAACGGCCGCGGGAAAAACAAGGTAGTGGAGGCTGCGCCAGAGCGGGCGGCCAATGCGCGTTCGCAGCAGCGACGTGAGGAAGACCAGCAGCAGCAGATACAGCGGCGACTGCACCGACGAGATTGATGGTACGGTTGCAGTGGCGACTGAATGGGCAGCAGGATGTCGAAAAGACGAAAGTGCGGCTTATTGAGAAAGAGGAGCACGATCGGGTGGCTGACGGTGAGGACGATGGTGGCCCATGCCGTCCAGCGGTGGAACGCGAAGATATCGAGCTTGCGATGGGGCCACTGGCGAACCGGGCTGTAGCGCATCGACATGAGGATGCCGAGCAGAAGATTGAGGCCTGCTGCTCCTGCCGCTCCGAGGCCGAGATAGGAACAAAGATCCAACAGGGTCATGCGAGGCGGCGCTCCGGAAGACAGCCAGTGCTGAGGTGCCAGTATAAATTCCGTCGCGGGACTGCAAATTCTCTGGCAAATCGGCGCGCGTCCGCTACACTAGCAATCCACTGGTAAAGAGGATTGCGGCGCCCATTCCAGCCGATCGCCGGATCTGCCTCGGGCCAGGATTTATTTCAACTTCAAACACCGGGAGCCTACCTCGTGCAACTTTGCCTCCGCTTCAACTTTGGTTCTTTGAATCTGGCTGTCAAATGTGCTGTGTTGACACTGCGCGCTTGTGAGCTTGTCGTACACCGGCTTCGCGCAGCAGACGCCCGCGAAGAATGCGTGGCCCGGCGGAGGGATTTTCGGCCCTGAAGCTGCGGCAGATCGGGCCATTCCGCGGCGGGCGCGTCGATGCGGTGACGGGCGTTCCGGGACAGCCACTGGTGTACTACTTTGGCGGAACCGGCGGAGGCGTCTTCAAGACGACCAACGGCGGCCACACGTGGGAGCCCATCACCGACGGCAAGATCAACTTTGGCTCGATCGGGTCGATCGCCGTCGCGGCTTCTGATCCGAACGTGATTTACGTGGGCACGGGCGAGAGCGCGCATTCGCGGCAACGCCTCGCACGGCGACGGCGTGTACAAGTCGATGGATGCGGGGAAGACGTGGACGCATGTCGGCCTGGAAGATACGCAGCAGATTGGGCAGATTCGCATTGACCCCACGAATCCCGACCTGGTGTACGTGGCGGCGCTGGGGCACATGGCCGGCCCGAATCCCGAGCGAGGCGTGTTCCGCTCCAAGGACGGCGGCAAGACGTGGCAGAAGGTGCTGTTCAAGAGCGACAACGCCGGAGCGATCGACCTGGCCATGGATGCGACCAATCCGCGCGTGCTGTATGCGGCAATCTGGCAGGTGGTGCGCAAGCCGTGGACGTTTGAGAGCGGCGGTCCCGATGGCGGCGTATGGAAGTCGACCGACGGCGGCGATACGTGGAAGGAACTCACGCACAATCCGGGCATGCCGAAGGGCGTTCTGGGGCGCATTGGCGTGACGGTTTCGCCGGCGAATCCCGATCGCGTCTGGGCGCTGATTGAGGCGCAGGATGGCGGCGTATTCCGCTCCGATGACGGCGGGCGCGACGTGGAGCAAGCAAAACGGCGATAACGACATCAAGCAGAGCGCGTGGTACTACTCGCAGATCTTTGCCGATCCGAAGAACGCGGATGTTGTGTATGCGGTGAACACGTCGTTCTTCCGGTCGACCGATGGCGGAAAGAAATTTGACCGCATTCGCAATCAGCACGGCGACAACCACGATCTGTGGATTGCGCCGGAAGATCCGAACCGCTTTATCGAGTCGAGCGATGGCGGCGCGCAGGTCAGCTTCGACGGCGGCAAGAGCTGGAGCACGGAAGACAATCAGCCGACGGGCCAGTTCTATCGCGTGGCGCTGGACAACGACTTCCCGTACCACATCTATGGCGCGCAGCAGGACAACACCACCGTGGGCATCCTGAGCCGCAGCAATAACGGGGCGATCACGGAGCGTGACTGGCACGATGTGGGCGGCGGCGAGAGCGGATGGATTGCGCCCGATCCGGCCGACTCCAACTTTGTGTATGCGGGCTCGTACGACGGGCTGCTGACGCGGCTGACACAAAGACAGGCGCGATGCGCGACGTGAACGCGTGGCCGGATAATCCCATGGGCTCGGGCGTGGAAGCGATGAAGTATCGCTTTCAGTGGAGCTTCCCGCTGCTGTTTTCGCCGCCACGACCCGAAGCGGCTCTACGCAGGGCAGCCAGGTCCTGCTGGCGACAACCGATGAGGGCCAGCACTGGACGGCGATGAGCCCGGACCTGACGCGCAATGACAAAACGAAGCAGGGCCCTTCGGGCGGCCCCATTACGAAGGACAACACGGCGGTCGAGTACTACGACACGATCTTCACCGTCGATGAGTCGCCTGTAAAGGCGGGTGTGATCTGGGTGGGCTCGGACGATGGTCTGATCCATGTGACAACCGACGACGGCAAGAACTGGCAGAACGTTACGCCGAAGGATGCGCCGGAGTGGATCCGCATGAACTGCATCGCGGCGTCGCCGTTCGATGCAGGAACAGCGTATGTTGCGGCGACGATGTATCTCTCGGATGACTTTCATCCGTTTCTCTGGAAGACGACCGACTACGGCAAAACCTGGAAGAAGATTGTGAGCGGCATTCCGGACAACGACTTCACGCGCACCATCCGGCCCGATCCCAATCAGAAGGGGCTGCTGTTCGCCGGAACCGAGTCGCATCTCTACATCTCGTACGATGACGGCGACAAGTGGCTTGCCGTTCCAGCTCAATCTTCCCGCGGTTCCGGTGACCGACATCGCGTTCCAGAAGCGCGACGATGCGATGGTGATCGCGACGCAGGGACGCGGCTTCTATGTGCTCGACGACATGCCGCTGGTGCGCGCGCTCGATCCAGCGAAATTCAACACACGATGCTGTCACGTTGTTTGCGCCGAAGACAGCAATGCGCATCGCCGGCGGCGGAGGAGGAAGGCAGACCGAATCCGACTGCGGGGCAGAACCCGCCGAGCGGCGCCGTGATCTATTACTTCCTGAAAGAGGAGCCCAAGGGCGAACTCAAGCTGCGTTTTCTGGATGCGTTCAGGCAAGCTGGTGCGCGAGATCTCGAGCAAGCCGCCGGCACATCGAGCGGAGAGGAAGACCCCGAAGACGAGCGGCCAAAGGACGGGACTCGCGCCGGCGAAGGAAGGTCTGAATCGCTATGTGTGGGATCTGCGGTATGAAAAGGCTACAGGTTTTCCGGGCTTGCTGATGTGGGATGGATCGCTGGATGGACCGCTGGCGATTCCGGGCAAGTACAAGGTTGAACTGGTGGTCGATGGCAAGACGGAGTCGCAGGATTTCGAGCTGGTGAAGGACCCGCGCGCGCCCACCACTCCGCAGCAGTTTGAGGAGCAATCTGGCGCTGGGACTGAAGATTCGCGATCGCGTTACGGATGCCAACAGCAGCGTGGTGCGCATCCGCAAGGCAAAGGAGCAGCTCAAGCC
The DNA here is from genome assembly GCA_963846095.1 of uncultured Acidobacteriaceae bacterium. Taxonomy (GTDB): domain Bacteria; phylum Acidobacteriota; class Terriglobia; order Terriglobales; family Acidobacteriaceae; genus Telmatobacter. The sequence continues at coordinate 57,741 of CAWJUW010000016.1, read as the reverse complement.
GTATCTCAACAGCGCGAACGAGCAGGTGAAGAAGAGCGCCAAGGACCTGACCGATCAACTCACTGCGATTGAAGAGAACATCTACCAGACCAAGCTCCACGCCGGCGAAGACGCGCTCAACTTTCCCGATCAAGCTGAATAACAAGATTGCGTCGGTTGGCGGGGTGGTGGAGTCTACCGACATTGCACCGACCGCGCAGTCTGTTGCAGTCTTTGATGAATTGTCGGCCAAGTTGCAGGTGGAGCTCGATCATCTGCACCAGGTGGAGACAACCGGCATCGAGAACTTCAACAAGTTGGTGCGGGATCAGAACATCCCGGCCATCACGCTCAAGGAGTAGTCGGGCGAGCAGCATGCCTGCAGGCGAGGCCACATCTGACCACTCAAGGTGGGGGCGAGGGAGCGGCCTGCCGGTCGATCAGTACTCCGTCTTGTTGGGCGCGGCGATCCATGCCGCAAAACTGCTCCACGCTTCCTCGCTCAGCAACTGCGAGGCGGGAAGCGCGCGGGCCGACTGCTGCTTCAGGAATTCGGCATAGAGGAACGCATCGTCAAACCCGGCTCGCGCCGCATCGCTGGCGCTGGCGCCGTAATAGATTGCATCCAGCCTCGCCCAATAACTGGCGGCAAGACACATGGGGCATGGTTCGCAGCTTGTGTAAAGTTCACAACCGGCCAACGTAAAAGTACGCAAAGTTTTGCAGGCCGCGCGAATCGCGTTTACTTCACCGTGGGCCGTGGGATCGAGCGTGGCAGTCACCGAATTTGCGCCTTCGCCGACGATCACGCCATCGCGCACAATGACAGCCGCAAATGGGCCGCCTCCGCAGTGGTTCACGTTCTCGATTGCCAGTGCAATCGCTCTGCGCATGAACTCTGGATTGGGGTTTGAGGAATTGGGCAACTTGCTCTGAGCCTCCCTGAGCGGCGAAAGTGTACACAGTATGTCACAAGCCTTCCGATCAACCAGGGTGCTGACCGCCGATGGCCTGAGGCCGGCCACGCTCGTGGTCGAGGGCGAACGCATCGTTGAGGTTGGTCCATGGGACGGCGGGCAGACAGCTCGGCCGCTGCGCGATTTTGGCGATCTCCTTCTGCTCCCGGGCCTTGTGGACCCGCACGTTCACATCAATGACCCCGGCCGCGATTGGGAAGGGTTTGCAAGTGCGACGCAGGCCGCCGCCTCGGGCGGAGTGACCACGCTTGTCGACATGCCTTTGAACTGTATACCGGAAACAACGAACGTGCAATCCCTCGAGGCGAAGCGCGGAGCCGCCGCGGGCAACGCGTGGGTGGACTGGGCCGCATGGGGCGGCGTGGTTGTGGGAAACAGCGATTCCCTTCCCCCGCTGGCCGAAGCCGGAGTTCGCGGATTCAAATGCTTCCTGATTGACTCGGGCATCGATGGATTTCGGTGGGTGAACGAAGCAGATCTTCGTGCGGCTCTCGGCACGTTGAAAGGCAGCGGGCTCCCTTTGCTTGCTCATGCTGAAGTCGCGGGCCCAATCGACGCGGCAACGGAGAGACTGAACACATCCGGAGCGGACTGGCACAAATATTCCACGTATCTGGCCTCAAGACCTGACGCCGCCGAGGTCGAAGCGATCGAATTGCTCATCCATCTCGCGGAGGAATTCGCGACTCCCATTCACATCGTGCATTTGGCAAGCGCAGAGGCTTTGCCGATGATCGCCAAGGCTCGCAGTCGAGGCGTGCCGCTCTCGGTGGAGACCTGTGTCCATTACCTCTGGTTCGCCGCGGAGGCGATTCCCGATGGGGCAACGGAGTTCAAGTGCGCGCCGCCCATTCGGAATCGAGCGAATTGCGATGCGCTGTGGACGGCTTTGGAGGAAGGACTCATCGATTTTGTTGCGACCGATCATTCGCCATGTCCACCGGCCATGAAGCACCGCGACGAAGGCCGGTGGGATCGGGCGTGGGGCGGCATCGCGAGTCTCGGTCTGGCGCTGCCGGTAATGTGGACCGCCATGGATCGGCGCGGATACCATCTTGGCGAGGGAATGAAACGCATCGCCACATGGATGGCATCCGAACCGGCGCGTCTTGCCGGCCTTACTGGCCGGAAGGGCTCTCTTGTCCCCGGCGCCGACGCGGACTTTGCCGTCTTCAATCCGAATGCCGCGTGGTCGGTAACCGAAGAGCATCTCCACTTTCGCCACAAGCTCTCACCCTATCTCGGCGCACAGCTGCGCGGCCGGATCGAAGAAACCTGGCTGCGTGGAAGGCCCGTCTACATTGCCGATCAGCCGAACTGCTTTGTTGACTCTGCGCGCGGCACCGAACTGACCAGAAAGCCCAACCGCTCATGACAGAACGCGCAGCACGCGCCATTGCCGAATGCCGCCATATCGCCACGATGACCGAGGAACCGGGCCGTATTACCCGCCGCTTCCTCAGCGAACCCACGCATGCAGTCCATGGGCATCTTCGCGCTCGCATGGAAACGCTAGCCATGACGGTTTGCGTGGATGCTGCGGGAAATCTGCGGGGGCTGTGGCAGCCGGCAGGAGTGAGTGCGCGACGCCTCGTGATCGGATCCCACATAGACACGGTGCCGAATGCCGGCGCCTTTGACGGTGTTCTCGGCGTTACCGTTGCTCTGGAGTGGGTCCGCATCGCGCAGGAGCTTCCCTATCCAATGGCTATCGAGGTCATCGCATTCTCGGAGGAGGAGGGCGTCCGTTATGGACTACCTTATCTCGGCAGTCGCGCCGTTGCAGGCGCGTTCGATCCCGCACTGCTGGCTCTGAAGGACTCGAATGGCATCCCCATGGAAGACGCAATCCGTAATTTCGGGCTCGATCCGGCAAGGATTGGCGCCGCTGCCATTGACGCGAATGCTGTTGGCTTCGTTGAAGTGCACATTGAGCAGGGTCCGCTTCTGGAAGCAGAGAACCTCGGCCTGGCAGCGGTCACTTCCATCGTCGGCCAAACGCGGCTCACTCTCACGTTCAGGGGCCACGCCAACCATGCCGGGACCACTCCAATGCATCTTCGACGGGACGCGCTGGCTGCGGCGGCCGAGTGGATCTCGATCGTCGAAAGCCTGGCACAACGCACGGAAGGCCTGGCGGCGACTGTGGGCTGCATCAACGCGGAGCCCAATGTTGGCAATGTTGTGCCCGGGCGTGCCAGCGTAAGCCTCGACGTTCGCCACGCTCACGACGCGGTGCGCCTTCAGGCCTTGGAAGAACTGCTCGCAAAGGCCGAAGCAGTCGCGGCCGCGCGCGGCCTATCGGTTGCGCGTGCGGACCGATTCGAGGAACCGACAGTGCCCATGGACGAGCGCCTCACCTCATTGCTCACGAATGCCATGGAGGCTGCGGGCTTTCCGGGGAAAACCATGCCGAGCGGTGCGGGACACGATGCCATCGTGATGGCTGGCAGACTGCCCACGGCAATGCTCTTCCTTCGCAGTCCGGGCGGCATCAGTCATCATCCTGAGGAAGCTGTCCGCGAAGAGGATGTAGAGGCTTCACTCTGCGTTGCCAATGAATTTCTTCATCGTCTTTCTCAGTGGATTGGATAGAATTCCGGAACGAGGTTAAGAATTGCATCATCTCGGACTCACCCGAAGCAGCCTGAAGCACGACCACCTGCTGCAGACACCGAACACATTTGTTCGTACACCGCTGCCGGGGGCATCCGGCGTGGAGTTTATCGTTCATGTTGGGCCGCGCCTCGGCGCACGTTTTTCGCAAATGACTGCGGAGTTTGCTGCGGGGGGCTTGCTTGGCCCCGCTCCCGCGCAACGGTTCCTTTATGTGCTCGATGGGACGATCGAGATTACGGTGAACGGCGGAACCCACCCGCTGGCCCCGGGCGGGTTTGCGTATTTTCCCATGGGGGTGGATCACGCTGTTCGCGCCAGTTCGGAAGCCCGCGCTGCGATCATTGAGAAGCCCTACGAGCCGTATCCCGGCGGCGAAGCTCCATTGCCGAAGGTTCGGATCGGCAAGGAGGACTCGATTCCTGAAACACCGCTGATGGGGGATGACGGGCTTCGTGTGCGATCGTTGATGCCCGACGGCCCTGAATACGACTTCGCCGTGAACACCATGACCTACGACCCCGGGGCGGCGCTCAGCATGGTTGAGGTTCATGTGATGGAGCACGGCTTACTCATGCTTGAAGGCGGTGGCATTTATCGCCTCGGGGATGGATGGTATCCGGTGCAGGCAGGCGACTTTATCTGGATGGCGCCCTACTGCCCGCAATGGTTCGGTGCAATCGGCAAGCAGCCGGCAAAATATCTGATTTACAAAGACTGGCGCAGGCACCCACTGGGAGGATGATGAAGCATTATGGCTTCTGAGGCCAGCGTTGTTCCCGTGCTTGAGATCGACCGGCTCTGCAGCGAGCTCGCTGCGCTGGCGCTTATCTCCGAAGAGGAGCCGCCAGTGGTGACCCGCGTTGTGTTCAACGAGGCCGATCTGCGCGCGCGTGCCTATGTCAAACGCCTTTGCGCGGAAGCTTCGCTTACGGTCACCGAGGATGCGGTTGGCAATACGTTCGCCCGCTGGCAGGGGTCGGAAGTGGATCTGGCGCCTGTCGCCACCGGCTCGCATATCGACGCCATTCCCAATGCCGGCTCCTACGACGGAACTGTCGGCGTGCTGGGCGGCCTTGAAGCGATTCGAGCATTGCAGCGTGCAGGTTTCCGACCACGCCGGTCGATTGAGCTCATTCTCTTCACCTCTGAGGAGCCAACCCGCTTTGGAATTGGCTGCCTGGGGAGCCGTTTGATGGGCCATGTGCTTTCCGCCGATGCCGCGCGGTCCTTGCGCGACAAGCAGGGACAGAGCTTAGAGGAGTTGCGCGGGCAAGCGGGCTTCGACGGGCCTCTGGAATCCGTGGCGCAGCCGGAGGGCCGGTTTCATCAATTTGTCGAACTCCATATCGAGCAGGGTCCGTTGCTGGAGCAGGAAGGGATCGATATCGGATTGGTGACGCACATCGCCGCGCCCGCCAGCATGCGCATTGTGATTGAAGGCGAGGGTGGGCCACGCAGGCGGAAAACTCATGCCCGGCCGCAAGGATGCGCTGGTGGCCGCATCGGAGGTGATTCTCGCTGTGGAAGCTGCTGCGAAGGGCACGGGAGATGCTTCCACTGTAGCTACGGTTGGTGTTTGCTCTGTGTTTCCGGGTGCGGTCAACAGCATTCCCTCGCGCGTGCAGCTCGAGACCGACATTCGCGACATTGATGGCCCGCGGCGCGATGGCGTCCTCCACACGGTCAAGAATGCCTGTGCGGAGATCGCCGAGAGGCGCGGAGTGACGATAACCACTACGATGGTGAACGCCGACCCTCCCACAACCTGCGATCCTGCAATTCTCGGAGCGATGGAAGCAGCCGCGATCAGCGCACATTGCACCTTCAAGCGCATGGTGGCACGCGCATATCATGATTCGTCGTTCATGGCGTGCCTTGCCCCAACGGCAATGCTGTTCATCCCGTGCCGTGGCGGAGTCAGCCATCGGCCCGACGAGTATGCCTCGCCGGAGTGGATCGCTCGCGGCGTGGACGTGCTGGCCCGCACCCTTGCCTATCTCGCCGGCTGATCCCCTAACTTGCTCGCTGGTCGGGTCCGTTGTATGCTATGCCTCAACCTGCACGGCATTCCCGGCCTTCCCAACCATGAGCACGCGCGAAACAACTCGCATTGTCGGCACTCCAGTCCTTCGCAAAGAAGGCGCGGCCAAGCTGCTGGGGACTGCCCAATACGTTGACGACATTGAGCGCGAAGGCATGTGGTTCGGGCTTACCGTGCGCAGCACCATTCCGCGTGGAATGATTCGCTCCATCGACTTCGACCCGCTCATCGACTGGAGCGAGTTCACGATCGTCACTGCTGCCGATATTCCCGGAAAGAACCAGATTCATCTCATCATCGCCGACCAGCCGGTTCTGGCTGACGGCAAAGTGAACCACTGCGATGAAGCCGTTCTTCTGCTTGCCCACCCGGATAAGCACAAACTGCGCGAGGCTGCGGCTGCGGTTCGCATCGAGTACGATCCGCTGCCGCCAGTCTTCACCATCGAAGAGAGCGAGCGCCGCGAAACGATCGTCTGGGGTGAGGACAATCTGTTCAAGAGCTTCCTGCTTGAGAAGGGCGATGTCGATTCGGTGTGGTCTTCCGCTACGCACATCGTCGAAGGCGAATATCGCACTGGTGCGCAGGAACATCTCTACATCGAAAACAACGGCATGATCGCCGAATGGAGTCCCGACACCGGCCTGACTGTCTGGGGTTCGCTGCAGTGTCCTTATTACGTCCACAAGTCGTTGCTTGGAGTCTTCAATCTAGCTGAGGACAAGGTGCGCGTCGTGCAGACGGAAACAGGCGGCGCATTCGGCGGCAAGGAAGATTATCCTTCCACGATCGCTTCGCACGCCGCATTGCTCGCATACAAGTCCGGGCGAACCGTCAAGATGGTTTACGACCGCATGGAGGACCTGGCCGCGACAACAAAGCGGCATCCGTCCCGCGTGCGTCATCGCACTGCACTCGATAGCGATGGCAAACTGCTGGCAATGGATATCGCAGTGGATACCGATGGCGGCGCATACGCAACGCTGTCATCGACCGTGCTTTCACGCGCCACGCTTCACTCGTCTGGCCCTTATGTCTGCCCGAATGTTCGCGTGCGCTCGCACTCCTGGGCGACGAACACGGTTCCCTACGGTGCTTTTCGGGGTTTCGGGGCGCCGCAAACGATCTTCGCCGTTGAGCGCCACATGGATGAAGTCGCCGCCGCAATCGGGATGGACCCGGTCGAGTTGCGGCGCAGAAACTTTCTCCACGATGGCGACGCGACCGCGACCGAGCAGGTGATGCGCGAACCCGTCATTCTCGACCAGTTGCTGGATCGCGCTCTCTCTGAGAGCGAATACTACGGGCGCCGCAAACGATTTGCGCAGCAGAATCCATCGAGCGCGGTGAAACGCGGCCTTGGCATTGCTTCCTTTTTTCACGGCTCGGGCTTTACTGGTTCCGGCGAGCGCTACCTCAACTCCCTTGCTGGAATCGATGTGATGCCTGAAGGCAAGGTTCGCGTTCTTGTTGCCAACACCGAATTCGGCCAGGGCACGAACACCGTTCTTGCGCAGATCGCAGCCGAAGCTCTGGGCGTCGGATATGACGACGTGATTGTCGCCCAGCCTGACACCTCTGTCGTTCCCAATAGCGGCCCCACGGTGGCCTCGCGCACGACGATGGTGGTTGGACATCTGATTGAGCGGGCCGGCGAGCAATTGCTCACCAGCCTTCGAGAGCACGCGAATCTCGGCGGGCAGTTTACGCCACAGGAGTTCTTCGCGGCATGCGAGCGCTATCGCGAACAGCACGGAAAGGTGGAGTCGTTCTGCCGCTACGAGGCTCCGCCCAACATCTACTGGGACGACAAGACGTATCACGGTGAAGCGTATCCGGCCTATGTCTGGTCTGTGCAGGTTGCGCAGGTTGCCGTGGACATGACCACCTACTCCGCGGAGGTTGAAGAATTCTGGTCGGTTCAGGAGGTTGGCCGCGTTCTCAATCCAGTTCTCGCCGGCGGCCAGATTGAAGGCGGCATTGCGCAGGCGATCGGTTATGCGCTGTACGAGAAGGTGGTTTTGCAGGACGGTCACATGGCAAACAACCAGATGACCAACTACATTATGCCGACCGCTGAAGACGTGCCTCCGATCCACATTCACTTTGAGCAGATTCCCTTTCGCTACGGCGGCTTTGGCGCCAAAGGGATCGGCGAACTGCCGCATGACGGCCCGGCGCCCGCGATTCTGAATGCCATTCGCGACGCTACCGGCGTCAGCTTCACCTCCATTCCGCTTCTACCCGAGGATCTCTTTTTGCAATTGGCGATGCGTGAACCGGAAGTAGAGGCAGCGCCGGTATGAACGCCGCTTCGCATACGTCTGCTTCCGTGTGAACGGTCGCGACGTTGCCGTCGAGACGGCGCCGATGAAGCGCCTTCTCGATGTGCTGCGCGAAGACCTTCACCTCACTGGAACCAAGGAGGGATGCGGCGAAGGGGAGTGCGGCTCTTGCTCGGTGCGCATGGATGGCGCGCTGGTGAATAGCTGCCTGGTGCCGGTGCTGCAGGCGGAAGGCACGTCGATCCAGACCGTGGAAGGACTTGCGATCGATGGCGAGTTCCATCCTCTGCAGAAGGCTTTTCTCCAATGCGGGGGGGCGCAGTGCGGCATGTGTACTCCCGGCATGCTGATGGCGGCAACCCAGTTGCTCAGCATTCGTCCCAACCCGACCCTGGCCGAAATCCGCGAGGGGCTCGCCGGCAATCTCTGCCGCTGTACCGGTTTTACGCGCATCTTCGAGTCGGTTGTTGCCGCTGCTTCTGCCCATCTTCCCATCCACGAGCAGAACGGCCATGCGCGGTAATCCGCACTCTCATCAGCTCATCGCACCTGGCAGCCTTTCGGCGGTGCTTCAGCTCATCGCTGCGGAGCCTGGCGAGTGGACGCCGATCGTTGGCGGCACGGAGCTGATGGTGGCGCACGCCGCAGGCAGGCTGGGCTCGCGCAAGCTGGTCAGCCTGTGGGGGATTCCCGACCTGCGCTTCATCACGGTGAATCCGGAATTTCTAGTCTTCGGCGCGGCGGCAACGTTTCGCGATCTGCGCGATTGCGCCACGATCGACGCCCAGCTGCCGTTGCTGGCTAAGGCTGCTTCGTGGATCGGCTCCATCGCGAATCAGAGCCGCGCCACCATCGGCGGAAATCTTGTCAACGGATCGCCCGCGGCCGATTCGTCGCCCGCATTGCTGGTCTACGACGCAGAAATTGAAACCATCTCGCTGCGCGGAACGCGGCGAATCCCCTATGCGGAGTTCCACACTGGGTACAAGCTCAACATGCTGGCGCCCGACGAGTTGCTCTATGCGGTGCACGTCCCTCTGCGCTTTGCCCGTCACCGCCAGTATCTGCGCAAGGTTGGAACGCGGCGCGCAATGGCCATCTCCAAGGTCGCTCTGGCGGCTACGGCGATGGTTGAAGGCGAGACCATTCGCGAAATCCGGCTGGCAGCCGCCAGCCTCGCAGCCTTCCCGACGCGCCTCTACCAGGCAGAGTCCGTGCTTACCGGCCGCCGTATCGATCCGCGTTCCATTCAGTCTGCGCGCGCAGCGCTGCTTGCGGAAGCCAAGCCAATCGACGACATTCGCTCCACAGCGGAGTATCGCGTGCGCGTTGCCGCCAACCTTCTCGAAGAATTCCTGAAGCAACTGCAGTCAGCGGAGACTGTCGAGTGAACGCCATTCTGAATGCATGGAACACGGCCGAGCCCGCCGTGGCACTCGACGCCATGATCGCCTGTTGCGCGGCGCGCCGTTGGGCTTCCGGCATGGTCGACCTGCGTCCGATCGCGTCCGTTGCGGAATTGAGCCAGGCTGCCGACCGAATCTGGAGCACGATGGGAGAGCCCGACTGGATGGAAGCATTCGCCGCGCATCCGCGGATCGGCAGCCGCGAGCCCGCGCACGCGACCGCAAGGTCGGCCGTGTGGTCTTCGCAGGAACAGTCTTCAACCAGTGCCGCAACACTGCCTGTGCTTGCGGATCTCGCCCAGGGCAATGCATTGTATGAAGAGCGATTCGGCTTTACCTACATTGTGTGCGCGACGGGAAAGAGTGCTGAGGAGATGCTTGCCCTTCTCAAGCAGCGTCTCGACAACGATCGGGACGCCGAATTACGCGAGGCTGCCGAGCAGCAACGGCAAATCACACAGATTCGTCTGGGAAAGTGGCTCATCGAATGACCCGCATCTCCACGCATGTTCTCGATGCTGTTCTGGGAAAGCCCGCGGCAAACGTCAGCCTGGAACTCGGGAAGCTGGCTGACAATGGCTGGGCGCAGGTCTGCGCCAGTGCCACCGACGCCGATGGACGCTGCTCGAATCTCATACCCAACGCGGATGCAGGCATCTATCGAATCACCTTCAGGACGCAGGAATATCTCGACGCGCTGGGACGCAGCAGTATCTACCCGGAGATATCCATCACCTTCCGCTGCGATGGGGTATCGCACTATCATCTGCCGCTCTTGCTGAGCGATAACAGCTACACCACCTATCGAGGAAGCTGACACATGGCGAAGCTCGCAGACAATCGCTACGGAAAGGCGCGCGTCCGCCTTTCGCGGATCACGCGCAACCAGGATCATCACCTGTTCCAGGAGTGGAATGTACGCGTCCTGCTGGAGGGCGATTTCGAATCAAGCTTCACGCAGGCGGACAACAGCAAGATTCTGCCCACGGACACGATGAAGAACACCGTCTACTCCATAGCGCGCGGTTCGAAGGCAGCAACGATCGAGGAGTTTGCGACGGAGCTCGGCGACTACCTGCTTTCCAACAATCCGCAGGTGAGCGGGGTCTTGGTGGAGGTGGAAGAGAAAGCCTGGGAGCGTCTGCTCTGCGATGAGGCGCCGGAGCCGACCACGTTCAAGCTCGGCGGACCGGAGGTGAATACAGTCTGCGCGGTCCGGGACCAGGGGCACGGGTGGTCCATTCGGTCGGGGATCGACGGCCTCACCATCTTGAAAACGACGAAATCTGCCTTTACCGGCTACATGCACGACAAGCTCACAACCCTCAAGCCCGCAACCGATCGGATTTTTGGCACCTGCGCCACCATCACGTGGGAATACGGGGCCGAGTCGCCTGATTTTGCAGGGGTGCGCTCCCGGGTCGGGGCGGCCCTTTTGAAGGAGTTTGCCGCGCACAATAGCATGAGCGTGCAGCACACCCTGTACGACATGGGAACCGCCGCGCTGCAAGCTGCGCCGGAAATCGCCAGCATTACGCTCACCATGCCCAATCTGCATCATTTGCTCGCCGACTTAAGCCCTTTTGGCCAGGACAATCCAAACCATATCTTCGTGCCTGTCGATGAACCGCACGGCTACATTGAAGCAACAATCGAACGATAGAAACCTCGAATCTGGCGCGGGTTCTCGCTAAACCGAAGGATTTCGGCATCTAACAGGTCATCGCGAGCCTTTTGGGCCGGCGGTGAATTAACCTGTTGGTGGGCATGTCTTCCCTTTCCAATCCGTGTGTCGATCCTGAAGAGCAGCAATTGCCGGCACGGGCGCCGCTAGTCGATCGTCATGGACGCACGATCACAGACTTGCGCATGTCGGTGACAGATCGTTGTAACTATCGGTGCGTCTATTGCCGGACCGGCAATGTGGGCGCCGAGTACGCAGAGCTCGCCACGCCCGAGTATCTACGCATAGCCCGGGTTTTTGTGAATCTTGGTATCCGGAAGATACGCCTCACCGGTGGTGAACCGCTGTTGAGGAAAGACCTTGCCACGCTGGTCGGCGAACTCGCAAAGCTGCGCACTTTCCCCGACGGTGAACCTCTCGACATTGCGATCACGACCAATGGCCATCTTATTGGAAGCGCAGGCTCATTCGTTGAAAGAGGCAGGTTTGAGCCGCATTACGATCAGCATGGATGCGGTCGATTCAGCAACCTTTGCGAGGATCACGAGGGTTCCGGGCAGCTTCGAGCAGGTTCAGCGCGGCATCGTCGCAGCCAAAGAAGCTGGGCTACACCCTGTCAAAGTCAATTGCGTTCTTCTGCGCGGATTCAATGAAGATCAGATCGTTCCTTTCGCCAAGTTCTCACGCGAACACGACGTCATTGTGCGGTTCATCGAATTCATGCCCCTCGAGGAAGACCGGCTGTGGACACCCGAGGTAGTGGTGCCGTTCTCAGAGGTTGTTGCGCGCCTGGAGGAGTTTCGGCCGTTGGTGAAACTGGATCCGACGTCGGCAGGCGAGACGGCGGTGCGTTACACGTTCGACGATGGGAAGGGTGAAATCGGGATCATCGCGCCGGTTTCGCAGGCCTTTTGCGGCCATTGCAATCGCATTCGTTTAACCTCAGACGGGAAGATTCGCACTTGCCTCTTCTCGCACTTCGATCACGACCTTTACGCTGTGTTGAGACGCGGGGGAAGCGATGACGACCTTGCTCGATTCATCGAAAAGACGGTTGCGCAGAAAGAGAGCCGCCATCATATCGGCGAGCCGGGATTCATCAAGCCCTCGCGGAGCATGGTCCATATCGGCGGATAACGGGTCGGCCGGAACCTGCGATGTCCGAAAGCTTCAACAGGGCCCGCGGAATCGATTCAAGGTTTCACCAAACGTGCGGTTCCACGGCTTTGCCGTTGACTGCTATAGTGATGGCGTCAGAATGGTGTCGCACCGCTCCCCAAGTCGCCCGTCGCAATCCGCGGACCTTGACGTGAAAACCTGGCCAGACGACGATGCTGCGATCGCGGTTGTGCAGGTGGCCAAAGTTCAGGGGCGGACGAAGGTGCAGGCCGAGGATGTTCTGGCCGTCGAAGGGCCACTCGAAATTCGCCTGGAACATGGACCGCAAGGAGCTCGAGAAGAGCGATCGATCTCGGTCACCATGCGCACGCCGGGGTCGGATCTTGAGCTTGCCATCGGATTTCTGATCACGGAAGGCGTTATCGCAGATTGCGCCGACATCGCATCCGATGGCGCGGACGTATCGCGCGGGCCGAACACGGTCACGATCCGCCTGGCTGAGTCCGTTGCGGTAAGCCTTTCCACCCTTGAGCGCAACTTCTACACAACTTCAAGTTGCGGTATTTGCGGCAAAGCCTCGCTTCTGGCTTTGCGATCGGTGTGTCCGCCTCGCTTTCGTAACACCTTCACGGTCGATGCATCGGTGCTCTTTGACCTTCCCCAGCGCTTGCGCCGTGCACAGGAGAAGTTCGATCGAACCGGGGGCTCCCATGCCGCCGGCTTGTTTGACGGCGCGGGGGAACTCGAGACGGTGCACGAAGACGTGGGGCGCCACAACGCAGTCGATAAGCTCGTGGGGGCGGCAGCACTGGCGGACCGGCTGCCCCTGCGCGACCATATTCTGCTGCTCTCCGGCCGTGCCAGCTTCGAACTTCTGCAAAAAGCCGTAATGGCGGGGATTCCCATGGTTGTCGCCATAGGCGCACCGTCAAGCCTCGCCGTGCGAGTGGCAAAGGAGTTTGACATCACCCTGGTCGGCTTTCTGCGGGAAGACCAATTCAATATCTATAACGGGAGCGAGCGCGTGCACACGAGCGAGCTTGCTTCCAGGGAGGTACGATGAAGCTTCGGATCAAGGGCAATTCCCTGCGTTTTCGTCTCTCCAAATCGGAGGTTGCCCAACTTACTCAATCGGGCGAAATCCGTGAGACGGTCTATTTCGGTTCATCGCCGGAAGCGAAACTCAGTTACGTCCTGAAGACAAGCGCCCCGCAGGTTGGGCTTTCTGTGGGCTATGCAAATCAGACAGTGACTGTCACAGTGAACAGCGAAACGGTGTCGCGATGGGCGTCGGTGGAAACAGAGGTCGGTATCTACGGGAGCTTCGATACAGGGCGGGAGCCACTGGAGCTTACGATCGAAAAGGATTTTGCCTGTCTGGATCGGAGCGCAGAGGAAAATGAGGATACTTTTTCGAATCCAACTGCGTGTCGGTCTGCTTTCATCGAGACTTGAGAGGACGAAATCATGAAGCCGCTCCGTATCGGGCGCGTGACGGCAAGCGATCGAGCCTATAAGGGAATTTATGAGGATTTAAGCGGGCCGGAAATTGAGAAGCATGTTGATGCCCTCTTTCCGGATCGCTCTCGAACCTGGCATCGAATCGTCGTACCGGACGAGCAGGACCAGATCCAGAACGCTTTGACTGATCTGGTGGATCGAGACCATTGCAACCTTGTCGTTACCACCGGCGGCACCGGCCCGGCGCGTCGTGACGTCACACCGGAAGCCACGCGCAAGGTTCTTCATAGAGAGCTTCCGGGCTTTGGCGAAATCCTGCGCGTCAAATCGTTTGAGACAGTTCCGACGAGTATCCTCAGCCGCGCCACGGCCGGCATCCGCTACAACTGCCTGATTGTGAATCTTCCCGGCAGGCCCAATGCTATCGCCGAGGGTCTGGCAATCCTGGGTGTAGCGATTCAAAAGACTCTTCTGATTCTGGAAGCAGATGCATCCGCCACCGAAAACAGTACTCACGATGTGTGCTGAGTTGCGGCTCAAGAGACATACGGATGCTATTGCTGTCGTTCCGCCCGCGCCAGATCCGAGGGCGTGTTGATGTTGGCAAACCAGAAACCTGGATCCTCCTCACCGGCGAACGCGCGCACCTCCGCAATCCACAAGCCGTCAATCGAGCCGAGCAAGGATTGCAGGCGCAAGTTCCCTTCCCGGATGCTTGCGATCAGTTCGCTGGCACAGTCCCGGTGGAGGAGGCAGAGAGCCGGATGCGGATCGGTCCCTTCGGCAAGGTAACTGGCACGCGTCGCAGCGCGTGCGAGCACAGCCTCGGCCCACCGGCGCAGGAATGCCGGGGAAAGCAGTGGGAGGTCCACCGGGAGGAACATTGCCCATTCTGAGGCGGAGGCGAGAAGGCCGGCCTCGATGCCGCTCGCGGGCCCTTCTCCGGGGTGAAGGTCGGGGAGCACGGGCGCAAATGTCGCCAAATCGCTTCGATCGCCCGCGATGCTGACGAATTCACAGGTAGCTCTCAGGGACTCGACGGCGATAGCAATCATCGGGCGGCCACGAAAGCTCAGTGTCGCTTTATCCATCCCCATGCGCGAACTTCGGCCGCCGGCCAGAACGAAACCGTGGATGGGGAGCTTGCTGGTCACACCACCAGCATAGCGACGTTCTGGTCTGCACCTTGTGGCTGTTTTCCTGACATAAAATGTTTATTACCTTTCGAATGAGTTCGGATGTGCGAACAAGGGAGCCTTCAAACGATGCGAATCCTTGCAATTGCTCTTGGCTTGCTGCTGCCCTGCTCTGCTCTGGCGCAGATGAACGGCATGGAGACGAAGAAGATGACTCCGTCCACGGAGTTGGCGCTGACGGGGCTCTCCGGCAAGACAAAGACTTTGACGCCCGCCGATCTGAAAGCACTGCCGCACGTGACGGTCACCGTTCACAACGGGCATACGCAGAAGGACGAGACGTATAGCGGCGTGCCGGTCAAGGACCTGCTGGCCCTGGTCGCACCGGCGAAAGATGAGGGACCGAAAGTCTCAGGAAACATGATTCTGGTTGTGGCGGGCGCGACGGACGACTTTCACGTCGCTATAACGCTGTGCGACACCAATCCCGAGTGCCGCAGCGGCCAGTCCATCGTGGCGGACACGCTCGACGGTGCCCCGATCGCTAACGATGGTGCATTCAAGCTTGTCTTGACCGAGGACAAGAAGCCCGCGCGGTGGGCGAGAAACCTCTCTTCTCTGACCGTAAAAGCCGCAAATTAAGACTCCGCAGACACTGCCTGTCCGGCGAGAAGCGGCATCTAAAACGCCGTGAA
Organism: uncultured Acidobacteriaceae bacterium; assembly: GCA_963846095.1. Lineage (GTDB taxonomy): Bacteria > Acidobacteriota > Terriglobia > Terriglobales > Acidobacteriaceae > Telmatobacter. The sequence goes on along the minus strand of CAWJUW010000016.1, from coordinate 42,339 downwards.
CGTCCTGCGTACGCCAATCCCCGCCCCTTCCCGTGGAGGTTCTGCATGAATTCCCCTGACAAGAGGAATCCGACCAGCCAGGCGGATGCTCCCGGCTTTCAGCCCCAAGACGCGAAGGAAATGTGTGCAACTCCTGCCGGGAGAACCGCTTGCAACAGCTTCGCATTGAATGATCTGGAGACGAAAGACAATGAAGAACTCGAACGGCACGGCTTGCTGACGGAGATTACCCGCAGACGCTTCGTCCAAGCCTCGTCGGCGGTGGCCGCTTCGTTGGCATTTGGCCTGCCGGCATTTGCCGAGCCCCCGGAGCCAGGGGCGACAATTCCGGTCCAGCTCACGATCAACGGGAAGCCGCATAGCCTCGATCTCGATCCGCGGACTTCGCTGCTCGACGCGCTGCGGGAAAACCTGGACATGACCGGGACGAAGAAAGGTTGCGATCACGGCCAGTGCGGGGCTTGCACGGTTCTGATGGATGGCCGCCGGGTGAATAGCTGCCTGACGCTGGCCTGCGCGGCAGAGGGCGCGGAGATCACAACCATTGAAGGCCTCGCCAAGCCAGCCGATCGCAACGACGGTAGAGGATCTGAGCCCGGTGCAGGCGGCATTCCTGATGCACGACGGCTATCAATGCGGGTACTGCACACCCGGGCAGATTATCTCGGCAACGGCGCTGATTCAGCGAGCAGCGAACGTGGAGAGCTCTCGATCGTCAGCTGGCGGACGGCCCATAGCACTCATCCGGAGCTTACCGACGATGAGATTCGCGAACGCATGAGCGGCAACATCTGTCGCTGCGGAGCCTATCCGAACATTGTCGCCGCGGTGCGCGCAGCCGCGAAAGGAGCGTCCGCATGAAGAGCTTCACCTACACTCGGGCCTCTTCAAATGACCAGGCGCTCGATGCCATCAAGGACGCGGGGCGCAGCGTTCCTCGCCGGCGGAACCAATCTCGTCGACCTGATGAAGTATCGCGTGGAACAACCGGCTTCGCTGGTCGATATCAATCATCTTGCGCTGGCGGAGATTCGAGCAGATCGAGCGACGGCGGCCTGACGATCGGTGCGCTGGTCAGGAACAGCGATCTGGCCAATCATCCGCTGGTTCGGGAGAACTATCCGTTACTCTCGCAGGCATTGCTGAGTGGCGCTTCGCCGCAACTGCGCAACATGGCCACCACCGGCGGCAACCTGATGCAACGCACGCGGTGCTACTACTTCACGGATGTCGGCTTCGCCGCATGCAACAAGCGCAACCCGGGCTCAGGCTGCGCGGCATTGGAGGGCTACAACCGCATTCACGCGATCCTGGGACAGACGGACAAGGGTCCGACGAGCAGCGAGACCTGTATCGCTGTGCATCCTTCAGACATGTGTGTTGCGATGGCGGCTCTGGACGCCAAGGTGGAAGTCGAGGGTCAGCGCGGCAAGCGAACCATTCCTTTCGCGGAGTTTCATCGGCTTCCGGGTGCAGAACCCAGCCACGACACGACGCTGCGCGAGGGCGAATTGATCACCGCGGTCACCCTGCCGCCGGCGCGCTTCGCGAAGAATGCGTTTTACCTGAAGGCTCGCGATCGCAACAGCTACGCCTTTGCCCTGGTTTCGGTGGCTGCGGGGCTGGAGATGGATGGCACGACGATCCGTTCGGCGGGATTGGCGATGGGCGGGGTTGCCCATAAGCCCTGGCGGGTGCAGGAGGCGGAAGAAGCACTCGCCGGCAAGGCGCCATCTCCCGCATTATTCGCCCACGCCGCAGAGATCCTGCTGCGAGGCGCGCATGGATACGAGTACAACCGCTTCAAGATCGAACTCGCGAAGCAATGCGTGGTTCGCGCCCTGACCGTTGCATCGCAGGGCACATCGGAGGCCGCATGACTGCAGCCATTCAGGATCAGCAACAGTCGCCCAGGAGTGTCACGCAGCTCGATCATCGGTATGAGGGCATCGCCAAGGTCACGGGCAAAGTCCGCTATGCGGCGGAGTTCTCCGAGCCGTTCCCGAAGGCGAATCTTGCCTATGCATTCATCGTGCAGGCGACCATTCCGAGCGGAAGCGTCCGTTCGATCGACACGGACGCAGCGAGCCATGCCGCCGGTGTCCTGGCGGTGATCACGCCGTTCAATGCGCCAAAGCTGAATCCGGGACCGCCGCAACCGCCCGCGCGCCGCAATCTCACCCTGCTTCAGGACAAGCAGGTTGCCTACAACGGCCAGCCGATCGCGGTCGTGGTGGCCAAGATCGTTGAACGAAGCCAAAGCCGCGGCAGCCCTGCTGAAGATCAGCTACACGCCGCAGCCGGCAAAACTTGAATGGGAAAAGCGCCTGGACGAAGCGCGCTGGCCGAAGAACCCCGGCAAAGACCCGGCAGGCAATCATCGCGGCGACATCGATGCGGCGTTCGCGCAGGCGGCAGTCACGATCGACAACACCTATGTCACGCCGATCCAGTTTCACAATCCGATGGAGCCGCACGCCACCATTGCCTGGTGGCAGGGCGACAAGCTGACCGTCTACGACGCGACGCAATACATCTCCGGCGTGAAGATGTCGCTGGCCAAAACGATGAACATTCCCGTGGACAACGTGCACGTGATCGATCCCGTGGTCGGCGGCGGCTTCGGCTCCAAGGGCTCCATGTGGTCGCATGTTCCGCTGTGCGCCATGGCGGCCAAGGTGGTGAATCGGCCGGTCAAGCTTGTGCTTGACCGGGAGCAGATGTTTGGCATGGTGGGCGCTCGCCCATCGACGATCAACCACATCCGTCTCGCGGCCGCGCAGGACGGCACGCTTGCTGGGCATTCAGCACGACAACGTCATGAACGCCTCGGTGCTTGAAGATTTTGTCGAGCACGCGGAGGATCGTCGCGAAGAATCTGTATCAGAGCGGCGCGAACTCCGTTACGGCAAAGGTCGTCGAGGCCAACCTCGGGATCTCGACGTTCATGCGCGCTCCCGGCGAAGCCCCGGGAACCGCCGTTCTCGAGATCGCTCTGGATGAGCTTGCAGAGAAGCTGAAGATGGATCCGGTCGAACTTCGCTTGAAGAACTATGCCGAGACCGACCCGAGCCATGAGGATCGGCCCTGGTCGAGCAAGCATCTGCGCGAGTGCTACAGCCAGGGCGCCGAGAAGTTTGGCTGGGCTTCGCGCAACTAAGACGCCGGGCCAGCGGAGCGAGGGCAAGTGGCTGATCGGCCACGGCATGGCGACGGCCACGTATCCCGCCAATCGCAGCGCGGCGCAGGCGGTCGTCCGGCTTCTGCCCGGTGGCCGCATGTATGTCGGCAGCGGCACGCAGGACCTCGGCACCGGCACGTACACGATCATGGCGCAGCAAGCCGCCGCCGGGCTTGGGCATCGACCCGAAGCATGGTCGAAGTCAAGCTTGGCGACTCGACGCTGCCGAAGGCGCCGGTCTCCGGCGGCTCGCAATCGTCCGCTTCGGTGCTGCCCGCCATTCAGGATGCGACGTCGCAGCTCAAACTGAAGCTGATCGATCTTGCCATCAACGATTCCGCGTCGCCGCTGCATGGACTGCAGGCCGCGGACTGTGATGTGAAGAACGGCCGGCTCGTCTCGAAATCGCAGCCAGACAAATCGGACAGTCTCGCCGAACTGATCGCGCGCAATCAACAATCAGCCTGTCGAGGCGCAAGGACAAGCGGAGCCCAGCGAAGCCAAGGACTGCGATGAGCACGCAATCGTGGGGCGCTGTCTTCGCCGAGGTTGCGGTCGATCGCTCCACCAAGATGGTCAAGGTCCGCCGCGTGGTCGGGGTCTACGACATCGGCGTGCTGCTCAACGAGAAGACCGGCCTGAACCAGTTGATGGGCGGAATGACCTGGGGCATCAGCTTTGCCACGCACGAACACGGCATCGTCGATCGGTCAACGGGCCGCATCGTCAATGCGAACCTGGCCGAGTACCACGTGCCCGTCAACGCCGATGTGGGCGTTCTCGATGTGAGCGTGATCGGCATTCCGGACTTCAAGTTCAATCCCATCGGTTCGCGCGGCATCGGCGAGATCGGGATCACGGGAGCGGCCGCGGCAGTCGCCAATGCGATCTATAACGCCACAGGGATAAGGGTGCGCGAATACCCCATTACGCCGGACAAGCTGCTGGCCTGAAGCGGGCGTCTGGAAGCCGGGTTGACGACACGCCGACCGTGGTCCGAATGGACTCCGATTCAACCTGCCGCTAGAATCTCCAACATAGGATCAACATCGCGGCCAATGGGTGAGGTGCGAAGCCAACCGTGCTTTCGCAGCTCAACAGGCCCACAAGAGACATGAAAGAACGTCGTCAAATCATCGAGAGATGGCACCAGGGGGCCGGATCGATCCTCATCACGCTGGTTCGCGTACAGGGATCGAGCTATCGGCGGGCAGGTGCGCGCTTGATGGCGTGCAAAGACGGATCAAGCGTAGGAAGCGTCAGCGCGGGATGCCTGGAAGCTGAATTACTCCGCAAGGCTGCCTGGCTCATCCGCGATGGCGCAGCCGTGGCGCGTTACTCTACTCTCTTCGATGAAGGCTCAGAGATACCCTTCGGATTGGGGTGCGGCGGTGTCCTCGACCTGCTGTTCGAGCAAGTTGAGACTGCGGAGTGCGAGGCACTGATGCAGGCAATCGATTCAAGTTTGACCGGTGAGGAATCGCTGGTTGCCACGTGGCTGCCAGGGTCCGGCAGCAAGCTGGCGCGCGCCATCTTTCGATTGGACGGCACTTTGATCTTCGCGAGCGACCAGCTCTCCCCGCGTGCAATCTCTCATGCTCAGGCGGCAACCCTGCAAGAAATGGAATCGGACGAGAGCTCACTCTTTCTGGAAAAGCTCGAAGCGCCACAGCGCCTCTTTGTCTTCGGCGCCGGGAATGATGCCATGCCACTTGTGCAGATGGCCTCGATGCTCGGATGGAGAGTGGTTGTCGCAGACGGGCGGAGTAACCTGGCAACGAAAGAACGATTTCCAGATTCAATCGCACGCGTCTGCTCAACTCCGGAAGCCGCGGCTGGAGAGGTTACAGCTCGTGACGCCGTCGTGATCATGACACACAGCTTCGAACAGGATAGGGATGCGCTGGCAGCCGTGCTGCCGGCTCAGCCGAAATATCTTGGCCTTCTTGGATCGAGGCAACGAAGTTCGTTCCTGATCGCAGAGGTAGCCGCACGATTGAACCGTGCCCTCTCCGCATGCTGCGCAAGCGTCAGCGCACCAATCGGTCTCGATATCGGAGGGGAAGGCGCCGAGTCGATCGCGCTCGCCATCATGGCCGAAGCCCAGGCTTGCTGCAGCGGGAAAGATAGCTCATCGCGCAAACTTTCTGCTGAGGACGTTCAGCTGCATTTGTCCGAGAGCGATCAACAAGAGATATACCCGACGCATTGCGGCCTGGGCGCGGTATGAAGTGCGCAGCGTTGATCCTCGCCGCGGGCGCATCCAGCCGTCTCGGAATTCCCAAGCAAATCGTGCGCATGGATGGTGAGACGCTCCTCGATCGCGCTGTCCGCATTGCGCAGGAAGCTGATTGCAACCCCATCGTTGTCGTGCTCGGCGCTCATGAAGAGCAGATACGCACAGAATGCCGGCTGCCAGGCGTAAAGATCGTCTCCAACGCGAATTGGCCTGAAGGCATGGGAGCGTCTCTCGCGCGCGGGATTGCTGAGCTCAAAGATGCGCCAGGTGTTGTCGTCATGACCTGCGATATGCCCGCCGTGTCCGCAGATCATTTGCGCCTGCTTGGGAGTTCTGGCTCTCTGGCTTGTTCGTACTATGGAGGGCGCAACGGAGTGCCGGCGTTCTTTCCCAGCACTTCCTTTCCCGAGTTGATGAGACTCGGCGGAGATGCCGGAGCCAAGGCCCTGCTCCACAACGCGCAGAGAGTCCCGCTGCTGGGGGGCGAGTGGGACATCGATACACCTGAAGATCTTGCGCTCGACTTCGGCACTCGGTCGACATCGCAATCCAGAGAGCAGTTGTAGAATTTGGCGCAATGGCCCTGCGCAAGATTGTTCATGCAGATATGGACGCCTTTTACGCGTCGGTCGAGCAACGGGATGACCCGCAACTGCGTGGGAGGCCTGTCGTCGTCGCATGGCGCGGAAGCCGGTCTGTGGTTTGCGCCGCGTCGTACGAGGCACGACGCTTCGGGGTGCGCTCTGCCATGGCTGTGGCGCGGGCTGAGCGACTTTGCCCTGAGGCGGCCTTTGTCGCGCCTGATTTTCCGCGCTACCGCGCGGTCTCACAAAGCGTGCAGAGCATCTTCAAGCGCCACACCGACCTGGTTGAGCCGCTCTCACTGGATGAAGCCTATCTCGACGTAACGGAGAACAAGACCGGGCTCGCTTCGGCCACTGAAGTTGCCCGCACGATTCGCGCACAGGTGCTGGAAGAAGTTGCTCTCACGGTTTCCGCCGGCGTCGCACCGAACAAATTCCTTGCCAAAATCGCATCCGACTGGCGCAAACCGAACGGTCTTTTCGTGATTCAGCCGAAGGATGTGGACGAGTTTCTTCTGCCGTTGCCGGTGAGCAAGATTCCTGGCGTTGGCAAGGTCACGGAGGCGCATCTTGAGACCCGCGGGATCAGAACCGTCGCGGACTTGCGCGGGCTCACGCTTACGGCGCTGGAAAGCGAGTTCGGCCGCTTTGGAAAGCGCCTGTACGAACTGGCGCGCGGTATCGATGAAAGCCCTGTGCTCCCGGACCGGCCCACGCAGTCGATTTCATCCGAAGACACATTTCCTATCGACGTTCCGCTCGACCAGACGGATGCGATGATTCGGCAACTCGCCGAGAAGACGTGGATGGCTTCGCGCAAAGAGACGCGCATTCCGCGCACCGTGGTCCTGAAACTCAAGACGCGAGAATTCCAAATACTCACGCGCAGCCTGACTCCGCCAACGCCACCTTCCTCGTGTGAGGAATTGACACAAATTGCGCTGCTGTTGCGCGGCCGGGTTGATTTGGGTTCCCATCAGCTCTTTCGCCTTGTCGGCGTGGGTCTCAGCAACTTTGCTGACCCGCAAACATCGCCCGCGCAATCGAACCTTTTCGACTAGCCTGCCTCTTTCCACCAGTTGGATCGAATCTCGATTTCGCGGATTACGTCTGTCGGGAGACCCGGCGTTGGCGACCAGAGCTTCAGATTGTCCGCAGCAAAGACGGTCTCGATCGGCTGCAGCCATGGATGCAAGGCAAGATCGAACAGCCCCCAGTGGATGGGCATGAGAAGGCCGCTTCCGCCGAGCGCGCGAAACATACGCACCGCGCCTTCCGGGCCCATGTGGATGTTCGCCCACAGCGGGTCGAAGGCGCCGATTTCGAGCATTGTCAGATCGAAGGGGCCATAGGCGCTGCCAATTTCGGCAAACCCGTTCCACTCTCCGGAGTCGGCGCCGTAGTACACACGATGATCGGGGCCGATGAACGCAAAGGACGCCCAGAGCGTCTGGAAACGATTGAACAGGCTGCGGCCGGAAAAGTGCCGCGCCGGCAGCGCCGTGATCGCCAGCGAGCCGATTTTCGCGGTCTCGGTCCAATTCAGCTCAGTGATGTTTGCTGCCGGAACATCGAGGCTGGTGAGAAGCGCGCCCACGCCAAGCGACGTAATCCATCGCGTATTTTTCATTGACGGAAGAGCGGCAAGACTCCGCACGGTTCGCGCGCCAAGGTGATCGTAATGGTCGTGCGAAATCAGAATCGCATCGACGGGAGGCAGATCCTGCAGAGCAAGGGTTGGCGCAAAAAATCGCTTGGGACCAGCCCAGGTTGTGGGGGCGGCGCGTTCGTCCCACACTGGATCGATCAGAATTCGAATCCCATCGATCTCGACCAGAGAAGAAGAATGTCCGAACCACGTAATGCGCAAGCCCGAGAGCGGTTCCGTTGCATAGGCGCGTGGGTCGGTAATGAACGGCCCGAGCGGCTGCCGTGGTGATCGCGAGGCCGTATCGAGAAAGAAGCGAGGGCCGACCTTGAACATGACCGAGAGGCCGCCGACGCTTGTCGGCACAGGATTCTGAAAGCGCCGACCCACGCGCTCAGCGGGTTTGAGGGGCATGGTTATCCGATGCCGATCGCGGCAGATCGGATTCGCAATATCGCCGCCCGGGACTACTCTTCTCGCAGAGTGATTGCCGGATTGATGCGCACAATCCGCAGCGTTGGAAGAACGGTTGCGATGAACGTCACGAGCGCGAGAACGGCCAGCACCGCAACGAGGCTCGTGGCGTCATAAACGTCGACTCCGTAAAGCACGCTGCGCATCACTCGCAAAGCCCCGGCCGCGAACGCAAGGCCGAGGCAACGCCGGTAATGGATGCGACCACACCCGATGAACCGACCTGAACCATCGCTTGCCGAATCGTGGAGCCGAGTGCCAGGCGCAATCCGATCTCGCGGGTTCTCTGGTTGACGATGCTGGCAACGAGCGAAAAGATCCCCATCGCGCTCAACAGTAGAGCCAGGAAAGCCATCGTACTCAGCAATGCTACTTCAACGCGCTGTTGCGAGAGTGTCCGCGCCTGCAGGTCGCTCATGCTATAAAAACCGGAAAACGGCAGCCCGGGTGCGACGCTTGTCAGCGCACTTTGCATTTCCCGGGTCAGGCCGTTCACCGGTTGTTTGGTCCGCACCACCCAGCTGGGTTGAAACCATGTGTGCAGAAGTGCGAGCATGCGCGGATCCAGTTGTGTCGCAGGAATGTACATCGTCTCTTCGCTCATGAGGGGAGCAACGGGATTCAGGCCGGAGGAGATGGGCGTGTCGGCGACGACACCGATGATCTGCATGCCGTCATTCAGCGTGAGTCCTATGGGGTTCGTACCGGGGAAGAATTTTCGCGCGAAGGTGCTGTTGATGATCACGACACGGGCACTCTTTGTGGCATCGGAGGGCTGAAAGGTTCGGCCCGCGAGCACGGGGACCTGGAGGGTTTCGAAATAGCCGGGCGTCACGTAGGTTTCGTCGGTCCCGAATTGATGCCCATCGTCAGGCCCGCCGTGAATCGTTACGCCATCATTGAGGATGCGCTCGTAGGGGAGGCTGAGTCCGACGGCCGCATTGGCAACGCCGGGAATCTGTCGCATCGCCGCCGTACTCTTATCGAGCAGCTGCAGAAATGTACTCTGGTCGTGATAGCGCACATCATCGAGCGAAGCTTTGGCCGTGATCACTCCGTTGGGATTGAAGCCCGGCGGCAGTGTTTCCAGGTGAACGAGGGTGCGAATGATGAGGCCTGCTGCTGCCAGCAAGACGACCGTCAGGGCGACTTCGCCAGCGATCAGCACATGGCGCAGGCGCTGCCTGCCAGTTCCCGCAACCGAGCGGCTTGTGAGGAAGGGTCGCAAATCAACCTTGCGCGTGCTTAGCGCAGGCAACATGCCGAAGAGAATGCTGGTGAAGAGAGACACTACCAGCGCGAAGGCCAAGACCCGGGAATCGAGCGGAACATGGGGAACAGGCAGGTAGTCCTTCGGCAAGAGAACCAGAAGTCCGCGCAGCGCCAGAAAGCCCATCCCAATGCCCGCCGCCCCTCCGGCAAGAGCCAACACCAGGTTCTCAATCCAGAATTGCCGCTGGATTTGCCAGCGCGATGCGCCGAGCGCCAGGCGTGTCGCCACTTCTCCACTGCGGCGCATCATGCGGACCAGGGTGAGCCCGGCAAGATTCGCGCAGGCGATCAGCAAAATGAACCCGGACGCAAGCATAAGCGCCATTGCTTGTGGACGCAATTCCGCGGACTGTCCGACCTGCAGCGGCACCGAGTGATAACTCACGTTTGCGGCTGTGCCATTGCTGGTCTCGTAGCGATGCGCCCGCGTTAGCCATGCGCGATTGATCTCCGCATCGGCTTCCGTCCACGTTGCCCCATCACGCAACCGGGTGAATAAGTCAAAGTTCGTTCCGCCGCCTTCTCCATCACGACTGGGCTGCAATGCCGTGAACAGATCGGCATTCGCCGGCGTGATTACATCCGGAGGCAGGACGCCGATTACCGTGAACGGTTCGCCTTTCAGTCGAATCGCTTTTCCAATAATGTCCGGGTCGCTGCTGAAAGAGGTTCTCCAAAGAGGGTTGCTCAGAATAACGGCCGGCGGTCCGTGCGGCTTGTCTTCTTCTTCATTGAAGGTGCGGCCCAGAAGGGGCTGAATGCCAAGTACATCGAAGTACTGCCTGGAGACGCGGCCATCGTGCACATAGCGCACTGCCTGTCCCGCTTCAAGGTTCACTCCTGGCGTTCCACCGGAAACCGCCGAAATCAGCGCCGGGACGTTATCGCGAAGCAACTCCCACTGTTCGCCGTTAATGTTGTGCCGCTCATCGGAGGCGCCCTTCCCCTCGAACCGCGTATAGATTGTGCCCATGCGCTCGGGATGCGGATAGGGTAGGCTTTTCAACATGAGCGCGTTGACGATGGAAAAGATCGCGGTGTTCGCGCCGATCGAAAGCGCAAGGGTAGTCAAGGCCGTCAATGTGAAGCCGGGGCTGCGCAGCAGCTGCCGCGCACCAAAGCGTACATCCTGCCATACGCGTTCGACGCCTGTTCCGGTGCGATGATCTCTCACAGACTGTTTCACCTGTTCGATCCCTCCCATCTCAGCTTGGACGAGGCGGCGGGCCTCCGCATAAGACATGCCTTCGGCGACTTTCTCGTCGATGAGGATCTGCGCGAAGGTCCGCACTTCATCATCAAGCCGATGCTCGACCTGGCCTTTGTGCGCCAGATTGCGGAACCCGCTGCCGATGCGATTCGCAAGACCCATAGCAAACCTAGAATGCCCTGAGCCGCCTCAGGTTGCTTTCAGCGCGTTCGCCATGGCCGTTGCGACCCGCGCCCACTCTTCCTTTTCCTTCTCGAGTTGATTCTTCCCTGCCCTGGTCAACCGGTAGTACTTGGCGCGCCGGTTGTTTTCCGATTCGCCCCAGAATGAGGTAAGCCAGCCCTCTTCTTCCATTCGGTGCAGCGCGGGGAACAGCGAGCCAGGCTTGACCAGAAACGTGCCCTGCGTGATCTGTTCAATGCGGCGCGAGACGCCGAGCCCATGCAGTTCCATGGCGCCAAGCGCTTTGAGAATCAACAGATCGAGCGTTCCCTGCAACAGATTGGTGGGTCGCGATTCCATGTGCCGGAGTCCTATCGAAAGCCTATACGAGAAATAGAATGCTCCGCTTCGTATCGAATGTCAATACGAGAGATGGCGGCGATTGGTTCCCGCCGAGCCCAGGATCTTGAGGTGAGCGCCTGAGACTTACTCCGGCTTCTCAGCCATATCCAGTTCTTTCATGCGGATGGGCGTGATGGCGCCGTTGCTGGTGATTTCAAGCGTCGCCTGCGCGGGAAGATTGTCACTCGATCCTCCGGCCAGCAGCCGCACTTTTTCCTTCTCTACTCGCCAAACGTGGGACGAAGCATCCCAGTAGGCCAGGTTGCGAGCCTTCAATTCCATGGTTACATCCAGCGCGGCACCAGCCTCGATACGTACGCGCTTGAATCCCTTCAGTTCTAACTGCGGCCGCGTCACGGCTGATCCAAGATGTTGTACGTAAAGCTGGACCACCTCATCGCTGGCTCGATCTCCAGTGTTCTTTACCTTTACCGAAACCTGCATCGTCCCATTCGCGGCGATTTTTTGTTCGCTCGGCTTCAGGTTTTCGTAGGCGAATGTCGTGTAGCTCAGGCCGTAGCCAAACGCGTAGAGCGGTTTCGCCTTGCTGTAGAGATAGGTGCGGCCGTGCAGCAGGTTGTAGTCGAGGATCGGCAGCAGCTGGTCGTCGCCAGTTGGCCAAGTCTGCGTGAGCCGGCCCGCCGGCGAGTAGGCGCCGAAGAGGACGTCGGCAAGCCCGTGGCCCTCCTCCTCGCTGTTGTGGGTCATATGAACGATCGCCGGAATGTGGTCCTGGCTCCAGACGATTGCGTAAGGAAAGCTTGAGCGCAGCACCTCAATCGTGTGCGGATTGGCGGCGAAGACCTTCTTCACCAGATCTTCCTGCTCCAGCACGATGGTCTTGCGGTCTACATCCTCTTTGCCATTGGATGGAGTCGGGCACTGATCCCAGCCGGCGTTGCAGTACGGATGATTCCCGACAACCACGATGGCCACGTCGGCCTTGGCCGCGAGGGCGGCGGCATCATTGGCATTCGAACCATCCGCGTACGAAACCTGGACGCCGGGTCCTGCCGCCTCGCGAATGCCATCGATCGAGGTGACGAAGTAGGGCGGTGTTCCGCTATACCAATCGAAGAGCACCTGATCCGCAAAAGGTCCAATCACGGCGATCGACTTGAGTCTGGTTCTGTCGAGTGGAAGCGTGTGGTTGTCATTCTTCAAGAGGACGATCGACTCGTCGGTCGCCTGGCGCGCCAATGCTTTGCTCGATTCCCTCTCCCATGGCGGAGGTTCGCCGCTGTCGCTTACGCCGACATTTGCGTAGGGATCGGCGCCTGCAGGGTCCATCTCGCCCAGCCGGAGATATAGGCGCAGGAGATTCTTGAGCGACGCGTCCATATCTGCTTCCGTAAGGAGACCGTCTTTGAGCGCCTTGGCAAGGTCATCGTGATACGTATCGAGGAAGTGGTTGATCCCCGCCTTCACCGCGGCGGCCGATCCGTGCTCCTTATCCGCGAAGGCCTTATGCGAAGTGATCAGCAACCCGAGAGCTCCGCCATCCGTGCAGATGAGCCCGTCGTTGCCCCACTGATCGATCATCACGTCCTTCAACACGGGATGGATCATCATGGGGGTGCCGTTCCAGGCGTTGTAGGCGGCCATCACGGCGCGCGATCCGCCCTGATCGAAGCCCATACGAAACGGAACCGAGTAGTATTCGCGAAAGAGGCGCTCATCGAAGTCCGATGAGGTGTGCGTGCGGCCATCTTCATTCTCATTGGCCAGAAAATGCTTCATGAGCGATGCTGCCTGCCAGTGCCGCGGATCCGGCCCTTGCAAACCCCGGGCGAACGCGACAGTCAGCGTGCCGACCAGGAACGGGTCCTCGCCGTAGGACTCTTCGGTCCTGCCCCAGCGCGGATCGCGGCTCAGATCGGCATTGGGCGCACGCACGACCACGCCGCCGCGATCGTACTTCGGGCTCTGATAGTCGTAGCGCGCCTCATACCCCTCAAGCGATGCGATTTTCTCGATCAACTCCGGGTCCCAGGTTGCGCCGAGCCCCTTTTCCTGCGGAAACGTCGTGGTCGGCAGCGCGGGAAGGCCTTGTCCGCCCCAATTCGCGGGACCGCCGAGCGCGAGCCCGTGCAATCCCTCGACCTGGCCTGAGAACACGAGGCCTAACCGCGGAAACCTGGGGTGATCGGACATCAGCGTGATTTTTTCGTCCAGGGTGAGTCTGTGCAGGAGGTCGTCGATGCGCTGATCGTCGGTGAGATGCGTATCTCGAAACGGATAGTCTGGCTGCGCCAGACCGACGCGCGCCATGCCCGCAAGTCCACCGAGAATCACCACCGCAGAAAACAACCAACGTCGATCGAGCAGACGCATCCCCCGTCCTCCCTGTGCTGGAAGAGCGAAGATTACCACAAGAGCGCCTGGAAGGATTGCATCGGCTTCGCTCGAGAGGAAGGTCCTGCGGCGACCCAAGGGGTGGGCAAAAATGAAAAGCGGAACGCCGCAGCGCTCCGCTCAGTCTCCGGCAGGTATTCGGTTTAATAGAGCCGGAAATTGACCTCGACGGTGATCATCACCGGGACGGGAACATGGCCGTCCTTCATCGCAGGCTTGAACTTGTATTTGCGCACGGCTTCGAGCGCCTTTTCATCCAGCCCCATGCCGAGCGCGCGAACCACGCGCGGGTTCTGCGGATTGCCCTGCGCATCGACGATCAGCGAAATCAGGCAGACGCCCTGGTACTTGGCGCGCCGCGCTTCGTCAGAGAACTCTGCCTCAACGCTGTTCAGCGGAACAGGAGCCGAAACGCCGCCACCTACGTGGTAGAGACCGCCGCCAGCGCCACCGCCCGTGCCGGGGCCGTAGCCGTTGCCGTTCCCGGATCCCAACCCGCCGCCGGACCCGGTCCCGATCCCAGACCCGGAACCCTGCCCACCGGAAGCCATGGTCACGTTGGGCGAATTGGTCACGCCGATCATGGGCAGAGTTGGGTTATCGGGCAGTTGAATGTTCTGTTGAACATTGATCGCTGACTGAATGGCAAGCTTGGGCTTATCGAAGGTCTGCACTTGCGGAGGTGTGATCGGGTTCTTCTCGATCTTGGGCAGATGTCCCTTGGTCGGGTCGATCAGCGCATGGTCGCCGCCGCCACCGCCGCCGCCATTGGAGTCGCCAGCCTTTGGTGCCTTGGGCTGCCAGGCGCCTACGTCGATGGGGGTTGCAATCTCCTTGGGCTTGTTGACCTCTTCAATGATCTTCTTGCCTACGAAGAAGAGGACGACCGCAAGAATTGCAAGATTAACGCCGGTAGAAATACCGATGGCCCAGGGGTTCGCCTTGACCGCCATGCGGTCAGGAACCGGGATCGGCTTCGAAGTCAGTTGGAGCGGCGGCAGCTTGACGGGGAAGAAAACGTCGCGAATGCTCTCGTACAGACCCGTCCAGATCGGCTTTTCTTCAAAAGCCTTACCGAGCAAGCCGTCAAATTCATGCCCGCTAAGGGCTGCTGCTTGCGATTCTGACTCTGACATAGGTGTTTCTTTTTCCATGTTGGCTGTTGCGTTGTTCATCAGTCGCCGATCAGGCATACTCCTGCTCGTCAGCCACCCCTGCCATTATGCTTGAATCAGGCCGCCCCTGTCTTGGCTCGACCTCTGCTTGCGCTCCAAACTACCATATCCTCAAAACGCACCGCTTCAATAAACAATAGACGAACCACACCGCGGTTTGTTACCGGATATTTCCATCGCTGACCATTACAATCAATAGAGAAGAAATCCGTTCGATCCCTCGGAGAATCAATGTCCGCAGCACCCGAGTTGAAGGCGACGCTCACTTTGCCGAACACCGCCTTCCCGATGAAAGCTAACCTGCCGCAGAATGAACCACTTCGGCTGGAGAAGTGGACTGCGCTCCATCTCTACGATGAGTTACGCAAGGCTGGCGTTGGCCGCCCCTCGTACATTCTTCACGACGGCCCACCGTACGCCAACGGACCGATGCACCTGGGCCACGCGTTGAATCATGGCCTGAAGGACTTTGTGGTCAAATCCAAGACCATGGCCGGGTTCAATGCTCCTTACGTTCCCGGCTTTGATTGCCACGGTCTTCCCATCGAAATCAAGGTGGATGAGCAGTTGGGACGTAAGAAGCTGGAGATGCCCGTTCCCGACGTCCTGGCCGCCTGCCGCGCCTATGCGCAAAAGTATGTCGACCTGCAAACTTCGCAGCTTCAACGTCTTGGCTGCGTCGGCCGTTGGGAGGATCCGTACAAAACGATGTCGCGCCCGTACGAGGCGCGGACCCTCGAGGCGTTTTACGCCTTCCTGGAAAAGGGCTTTGTCTACCGCGGACTGAAGCCCGTCTACTGGTGCATCCACGACCGCACGGCGCTCGCCGAGGCTGAAGTCGAGTACGAGATGCACACCAGCCCTTCCATCTACGTGCGCTACAAGCTCACATCCGACCCGGCTGCCATCGATGGGGCACTGGCTGGCCGCGAGGTCTACGCCATCATCTGGACCACGACCCCGTGGACGCTGCCGGCGTCGCTCGCCGTCGCCTTTCACCCCGATTTCGAGTATGTCGCACTGCAGGAGGCAGGCGGTCCGATCTACATTGTCGCTGCCGAACTTGCCGACCAGGTCGCGAAGGCCACAAAGCTGGGCCCGCTCACTGAAGTCGCGCGCTTCAAAGGGGCCGTGCTGGAGCGCACCACCTTCCAGCATCCCTTCCTCGACCGCAGCATCCTCGGGGTTCTGGCCACGTATGTCACGGCAGATACCGGAACGGGGGCTGTGCACACGGCGCCCTCGCATGGCGCAGACGACTTCTACACCGGACAGCGCTACGGACTCGACCCCACATGCCGGGTAGATGCAGGCGGCCGCATCCACGTGGACGAAGCTGCGTGGCATCACGCCAGTCCTCCTCCTTATGACGGGAAGACGGTCTGGTCGGCGAATCCCATCATCGTCGGCATGCTCGAAGAAGCCGGAGCGCTTCTCGGTGTTTCGGACCTGAATCACTCTTACCCGTGTTGCTGGCGCTGCCATCGACCCGTCATCTTCCGCGCGACGGAGCAATGGTTCATCGGCCTCGAAACCGAAGTCGAGCGCCAGGATGCAACGAAAACGACGTTTCGCCAGCTCGCCATCGAAGAGATCGACAAGGTGGTGTGGGATCCGGCTTGGGGCAAAGAGCGCATCACTAACATGATTGCCACGCGCCCCGACTGGTGCATCAGCCGGCAACGCATCTGGGGCGTGCCGATCGCCGTGTTCCTTTGCGAAGACTGCAACAACCCGATCATCGATGCGGCGTTGAATCGTGCCGTCGTCGACCTCTTTGAGCGCGATGGTGTTGAGGCGTGGCACTCGCCTGCGGCAGACGCTCTGCTGCCTGCGGGCTCAGTCTGCACGCATTGCGGCGGCAAAGCCTTCCGCAGAGAGACGGACATTCTCGACGTATGGTTCGACTCCGGCACAAGCTGGTTCGCTGTGGCCGAAGTGGATCGCGACCTCAAGGACGCTTACACGGCGTTCCAGAACGAAGAAGGCGTGCCGGTGCTTTATCTGGAAGGCGGCGATCAGCATCGCGGATGGTTCCACTCTTCCCTGCTGACGTCGGTCGCCATTCGCGGCCGTGCGCCTTACTCGAACGTCGCGACTGCGGGCTGGACACTCGATGAGCAGGGCCGCGCCATGTCGAAGTCGCTTGGGAACGGGGTCGATCCCGTCGATGCGGCTAACCGGCTCGGCGGCGAGATCGTCCGCCTGTGGGTGGCATCGGTCGACTTCCGTGAAGACATGGCGGCCAGCGAAAACCTGATGCAGCGCTGCGCCGATATCTACCGCAAGCTGCGCAACACGTTTCGTTTTCTGCTGGGCAACCTGAACGGCTTCGAACCTGCCCGGGATCGGATTGCGGAGACGGAACTCGAACCTTTAGATCGATACATGCTGGCGCGCACCCGCGAACTGACGGAGAAGATTCGCGACTGGTACGCGGCGTTTGAATTTCATCGCATCTATCACGCCGTGAACGAATTCTGCATCGTGGATCTGAGCTCGTTTTATCTCGACGTTCTCAAAGACCGCATGTATACCTTCGCACCCACGAGCCAGGCGCGGCGCTCTGCGCAGACGGTTCTGTGGCAGATCACGGAAGCGCTGGTACGGCTGGTCGCGCCGATCCTCAGTTTTACCGCCGACGAAGTCTGGGAGTACTTGCCCAAGGTGGAAGGCCGCGAAGCAAGCGTGCATCTCGCGCTGTTCCCACGGCCGGAGGCAGTCTTCGCCGAGGACCCCGCGCAATTGCTCGACGAGTGGAAGCAGATTTTTGAGGTTCGCAACGAAGCGTTGCGCGTTCTCGAGGAGGACCGCCAGGCCAAGCGCATCGGGAAGGGTCTTGAAGCGGAGGTTGAGATCGCCGCGAAGGGATCGCAACTCGATCTCTTGCGACGCCACGCCGGCGGGCTCAAAGAGATCATGAATGTTTCGAAGGTGACAGTGGTCGAAGGTCCAGATCTCCAGGTGAAGGCGCTGCCGGCCTCCGGCCATAAATGCGCGCGCTGCTGGAATTTCATGCCGGAAGTCTCCAACTACGGCATCTGGGCGAACGTCTGCACGCGCTGCCAAAACGCACTCAAAGAGATGGGGATTGAGCCGCCGGTGGGAGAAACGGAGTTGGCCAGTTGAGCAAGTTCTTTCCGCGCCGGCTTCCCTGGCTTCTCGCAATTTCCGCGCTCGACATTCTTGCCGATCGCCTCACCAAGGATTGGGTGACCCGCAACATTCCCCTGGGCGGAGCGATTCCCGTAATTCGCGGGGTCCTGCGCATCACGCACTGGACCAATGAAGGCGCGGCGTTTTCGCTCTTTGCGCAATCCACGTCGCCGCACATGGTCCGCTGGGCACTGGTGGCTTTCTCTCTTGCGGCCGCGCTTGCGGTGCTGATCGCGCTCGTGCGCCTCGGCGACAGATTCACGCTTGCGACGATTGCCCTGGCACTCATCTTCGGCGGCGCGCTCGGCAACGTCCACGACCGCATCCTTTACGGGTCGGTCGTTGATTTCATCGAGGTCCACATCTTCAGCTATCACTGGCCGGACTTCAACGTGGCCGATTCCTCGATCGTGACCGGCGCCTGCCTGCTGATTCTGGATTCGCTGTTGCCGCACAAGCACACCGTCCCGGAGCCCGAACTCTCCACCGACGCCTAGATATCTCTCGAATCCCCGGAACCAAATCTGTAACCAGATCAACGTCGGTTGCTGTGTCGGGAATTTCCGATTCGAGACATAGGATCGGAACATGCGCGTTATCCCCTTCTGTCTTGCTCTCGTCCCATTGACTGTCTGCGCTCAAGATTCACTCCCATCCAAAATCGCGGCAATCGCGAAGGACGCGCAAGGAACTGTTTCCGTCGCTTGCCTTCTTCCGGCACGAACCTCGATTGCGACTTGAACCCACATAGTCGCCCGCCGATGCAGTCGATGTTCAAATATCCGCTTGCGCTCACGGTTCTACACCTCGCGGATACGGGAAAACTCTTCGCACATCAGCGAGCGGGCGAACCTATTGACGGAGTGCTGGATCGCAAGCTGCATTTTCTGCCGGCGGATATTATTCCAGGGGCATACAGCCCGCTCACCGATCGCTATCCAAAGGCGGACGTCGATCTAACGCTGCGCGAAGTCATCCAGTTCGTAGTCGCACAAAGCGACAACGGCGCGGAAGAGATCCTGCTGCGCCTCATCGGCGGTCCGGCTGTCGTTCAACGTTACATTCGTTCTTTGGGAATCGACGCTTTTCAGTTGCTCGACAGCGAGCGCGACCTGGATGGCGACGAAGGCCTGCAGTACCGAAACTGGATCGAACCGGCGGCTGCGGTGCAGCTGCTCGAGCGGCTCGTGAACAACCCACCGATTTCGCCGGCAGCCAACGCCTTTCTTCTCGAAACAATGACTAACGCTTCCACGGGCCCGCATCGCCTTCGAGCCGGGCTTCCTCCCGGCACCGTTCTCGCTCATAAGACCGGTTCGTCCGGGACGCACGGGGGGATAACGGCCGCGACGAACGACATAGGATTGGTGACTCTTCCAGATGGGCGGAAGCTCGCCATCGCGGTGTTTGTTACCGACAGCCGAGCCGATGAAACCACGCGGGAAGGCGTTATCGCACGCATTGCTTCGGAGGCCTATCAGGAGGCAATCCAAACGAAGTAGCGCTACAGACCACGGTTCGCGGGGGAGAGCTTTCCTGCCCTGCGCCGTTCGGTCCATCGCACGCACAGGAGATAGAAGAGCGTGGTAAGGCTGGAGATCCCCGCCGACACATACAGGAGCACATGCAACTCAGGCCGAAACCAGGATTGCCCGGGCTGATGGGGCACAAGCAGGTAAACCGCAGCAAACAACGCCAACATCATCAGCGGCCCTA
The DNA here is from genome assembly GCA_963846095.1 of uncultured Acidobacteriaceae bacterium. Taxonomy (GTDB): domain Bacteria; phylum Acidobacteriota; class Terriglobia; order Terriglobales; family Acidobacteriaceae; genus Telmatobacter. The sequence continues at coordinate 22,765 of CAWJUW010000016.1, read as the reverse complement.
CCAGACTGCCCATCACCAGATAAACCCAGAAGCGCGCACCCTGAAAGTTTTTGACGATGAGGACGGCCGGGGTGGAGACGAACCAGGCCACCATGCTGAAGCCGACAGCGACGGCGATCGTGACCACCGCCTCGCTGCTGCGCACCTCGATGGAGCTCCGTCTGAACAGGGCATCCGCGGCGAATGCGATTCCCAGGCACACCAGTGTCGCCACCAGCACGCTCATCAACGAAAAGAATAAGCGCTGCCACCATGCAATCATGCTGTTCTTACCGCCATCTTATCGCAGCGATTCTGTGCCTGAGGGAACTCGCAGGCGCTCGTGCGCGTATTCAGTCCAGGCGAAGCCCTGCCCTAAAATGGAGATACCAGGGTCTTCCTGCCATAAAGGCGCCGAAGCTTCGTGCTTGTCGTCTAATGCTCAGCAGCACTCGGCCATTGCTACAGCTGTCTCCAGATTTCAATTGAGGTTTCAATGAAGGTTTCGTTTGGTTTTTGTCGTCGCTCCGCCCTCACAATTGTCTTTGCACTGGGCACACTTCTCTTTACAACTTTGCAGTCTGCGCAGGCCGAGCGGCTCTCGAATTCGGTCGTGCCCGAACACTACTCACTCACGCTTACCCCGGATTTAAAGGCAGCGACGTTCTCGGGGATGGAGACGATCGACGTAAACCTCACCCAGGCGACGAAGTCCATCACCCTGAACTCTGCCGAGATTCAGTTTCAGTCGGTGACGATCGCTGCCGGAGGCAAGCAGCAGACCGCGAAGGTGAGCTCCGACGACGCGAAAGAACAATCCACCTTCACCGTCGACAACGAGTTGCCCGCCGGCAAGGCAACCATTCAAGTCGCTTACACGGGAATTCTGAACGACAAGCTGCGCGGCTTCTATCTTTCCAAGACGGCGAAGCGAAACTACGCCGTTACGCAGTTTGAATCCACCGACGCACGCCGCGCCTTTCCATCGTTCGATGAGCCTGCCTTCAAAGCGACTTTCGATGTTTCGCTCGTGATCGACAAAGACGACACAGGAATTTCCAATGGCCCCATCGTCTCGGATACGCCGGGACCCGGAGCAGACAAGCACACGCTGAAGTTCCTGACCTCTCCCAAAATGTCCACGTATCTTGTGGCCTTTCTCGTTGGCGACTTTCAGTGCTCAGAGGGCGAAGTGGACGGAGTCAAGATTCGTGGCTGCGCGACGCCGGACAAGGCTGCATTAACGCCTTACAGCGTCGAGGTTGCCAAGTACGTGCTCCACTACTACGACACTTACTTTGGCATTCACTACCCGCTCAAGAAGCTCGACCTGATCGCTCTCCCTGACTTTGAAGCTGGAGCGATGGAGAACTTCGGCGCCATTACCTATCGCGAGACGGCGATGCTCGTCGATCCAAAAACGGCTTCAGTCGGCGCCAAGAGGGAGGTTGCCCTCGTGATTGCCCACGAGATGGCGCACCAGTGGTTCGGCGATCTCGTGACCATGGAATGGTGGGACAACACGTGGTTGAACGAAGGGTTTGCAACCTGGATGGAAAACAAACCTGTGGCTGCGATGCATCCGGAATGGAACATTGATCAGCTTGTGGCCGCGGACGAAGACGGAACGCTGGGGATCGATGCGCAGCCGACCACGCGCGCTATCCGCGCCAAGGCCGATACGCGTGAAGAGATTGAAGAGATGTTTGACGGCATCTCCTATGGCAAGGCCAGCGATGTTCTCCTGGCTGTCGAAAACTATCTTGGCCCCGAGACGTTTCGCAAGGGTGTCCACGCTTATCTTTCAGCACATCTCTATGGCAATGCCACCGCCGAAGACTTCTGGGGAGCGCAAACAGCGACCAGCCACAAGCCGGTCGACAAGATTATGGAGTCGCTCGTGGCGCAGCCAGGCGAGCCGATTCTGACTTTTGGCGAACCCGCCGGCGGTTCTGTTTCTGTGGCGCAGAGGCGTTTCTTCCTCAGCCCCTCGATTCAGCCCGACCCTGCACAGAAGTGGACGATCCCCGTGTGCTTCAAAGCAGGGGCAGACAAGCAGGACTGCGAAGTTCTGACACCCGATGGCGCGAATCTGAAGATACCTTCGTCTGGCCTGTTCTTTGCGAACGCGGGTGGCAAGGGGTACTACCGCACCGCTTACCCGGAAGATGTGTACAAGAACCTCGTCGCGCAAATTGAAACCGGCCTCAGCCCCACGGAACGTATCAGCCTGATTGGAGATGAGTGGGCGCAGGTGCGTGCCAACAAGGCTACGGTCGGTGACTATCTCGACCTCGTCACTGCGGTGAAGAGCGACAGCAGCGCTCAGGTGCTGGGGAGCGCAAGCGACGGCGTGAGCGCCATCTATGAGCGCGTCGCCTCGACACCCGAAGAGAAAGCGGCCATTGGATCGTGGCTGCAGAAGACCATCGCGCCCGCGTACGCCAAGCTTCCGCCCCCGTCCGATCGCGACTCGCCTAACACACGCGAAATGCGTGCTCATCTGTTTGGATCGCTCGGCTACTTTGCGAAAGACCCGACCATTCTCGCACAAGCACACGAGATCACGGAGAAGTATCTGGCCGACCCCAACTCCGCAGAAGCGACCCTCGCTCAAACAGCCCTCGCGATCGCTGCGCGCAATGGGGATGCTACCCTCTTCGACCAGTTGCAGAAGGTGGCTGAAACCTCAACCAATCCCGAATTGCAGGAAGGCGCACTGCGACTGCTTGCCGAATTCGAGGATCCTGCGCTCATCCAGCGTTCTCTCGACTACGCGGCTTCAAACAAGGTTCGCAGTCAGGATGCGCTCATTCAGTTCGCGATTGGATTGCAGATCGACGCAACTCGCGAGCCCACCTGGAAATACGTCAAGTCGCATTGGGACACAATCAAGAACCTGCTCACCCCGGAACTGGGAGGCGCTCTAGTCGGCTCGACCGGGACGTTCTGTTCCGCCGAAGAGCGCGATGACGTGAAGGCATTCTTTGCCGATCACAGGGTTCCAGACGCGGAGCGTTCCCTGCAGCACGCGATCGAGAGCATTGACGGCTGCATCGAATTGCGCAAGTTGCAGCAGCCCAATCTCGACAAGTGGATCGCCGCACAACCCAAATAGGCCGTCTTCCATCCCAAATCAAATGGCCGTCCAGTTCTCGCTGGGCGGCCATTCTTTCTTCATGATGACTTGTCGCCTACCAAGCCACCTTTTCCGGCAGAAACTCAGCGAAGAGCTCATCGTAGTACGGCTTCAACTGCTTCACGTCCGGCTTTGCGTGACCTTTCGAGTAGAGATCGTACTGATTGAACTTGAGCACCCACTCCTTCATCGCGCGATCCTGTTCATTCGCAAGATGGTCATAGGCGCCGTGCCGATGCCATGGGTAAAACGAGTGGAAGCGCAGCATATAGAGCGACTCGACAGGCATGTATGGCTTCATCACTTCGGCGATATAGCCGTCGTGCCCAAACGACATGTGCACATTTTCCAGTCCGCAAGCCGGCTCGTAGATGCCGTACTTCGTCTGGTACTCGGGCACATTGCGGTCGGGATTATTGGCGAAGTACTGAGGGAAGACGATGTCCTTCGACCACGCGCAGCCCACGGGAAACGTATCGCCCACCACGCCCCACTGCGGCTCGCCGTACAGGCAGAGGCACTTGCCCAGGTCGTGCAGGAAGCCTGTGAGCACCATCCAGCGTGGCTGCTGGTCGCGGCGCATTGCCTCTGACGTTTGCAGCAAGTGTTCGATCTGCGTCAAGTCGGTGTCGGGATCGCTGTCGTCGACGAGCGTGTTGAGAAACTCGGCAGCCTCCCATATCGTCTTCTTGCCCTTGTTCAGGCTGAAGTATTGCTTTTCTTTCTCGAGGACGTAGGCCACCGTCTGGTTCTCGTGATTCAGGCGATAGAACTCGGCGACGCCCGGGGTTGCGGTCGCGTCGTAGACGCGGAACTCCTCTTCCGACTTCCCTTCGCGGTAGCGTCCTTCAACAAAATCGTCCCACTGATCCAGTTGCTCCAGTGGTTGTGCGGGGTGCAGTGTCGCGCTCATGGGACCTCCCGAGGCAGGCTACGTCTGCTGACGATTCTTTCACCAAAACCCTAAAAGCGAAAGGCTTGCGCGGCCCGAGGTTCGATTTTGCGCAAACTCCCGTAATCGCTGATCGAGCCCCTGCAGTTCCCTTCCCATCCGGCCGGGCCCAAACAATTTTCCACAATCTACGAAGATTTTCGTTGACAATTACGAAATGCTTCGTATAACGTCTCAAACATCATGACGAAGTCCAGCAATTCCCTCCCGCGCCCCACCGAATCCGAGCTCGAGTTGCTCCGCATCCTTTGGGAGAAGGAACCGGCGACGGTGCGGGAAATTTATGACGCATTGAACGAGGAGAAGCTGTCTGGGTACACAACTGTCCTCAAACTTCTCCAGATCATGACCACCAAAGGGCTGGTTTTTCGCGACGAAGCCAATCGCGCGCATGTTTATCGCGCAGCCATCAGCCAGGACGCGATGCAGAGCAAGCTCCTCAAGGACTTAAGCGTCCGGCTCTTCGCCGGCTCGGCCGCTCAACTCGCGCTGCATGCACTGGCCATGGAACCTGCCAGTGACGCTGAGTTGGAAGAGATTCGCGCATTGATCCAAGCCAGAAGATCACGCCTCAGCGTGAGCGAGATTGAACCACAAACCCAACACCCGCGTAACTGAGAGGAATCGCTATGACTCAAGCCGTGCAAGCTTTGGCCTGGACCCTCATTCATTTCTGCTGGCAGGCTGCTGCCATCGCCATTCTCTATCGAGGCGTAAGCGCGCTGGTCGCGGGGCGATCCAGCAATACCCGCTATCTGACGGCGCTCGGCGCACTCCTGCTCACACTTGGCGGCGCGGTGGGGACGTTTACCTATGAGCTGAACGCAGGAACGCCGTCGTCAGCAGTTGCAGAGTTTGTCACCCCCTACAGAATCTCTCCGGCGACGACGTCCGCACCGGCAGCAACGCAGGTTTCTGATTTTAGAGCCGCAGCTTCGGCAGCACCGGCGCGTCCGTCCTATTTCGCGCTTCCCGCTTTTCCGCTCCCCGCGCTTCGGGCGCTGGTCGCGCTCTGGCTCTTCGGCGTTTTCGCGCTCTCGCTTCGGAGCCTCGGAGGCTGGTGGCTGATTCAGCGCCTGCGCTCCACCGCGCAAATTGAGGCACCCCCTGCCGTGCGTGCCAGCTTTTACCGAATCAAGGCTGCCTTCGGCATCCATAAACCGGTTCTTCTGCGCATCTCGAGCGCGCTTTCCGGTCCAGTAACCGTCGGCACATTGAAAGCGCTGGTGGTGCTCCCGATCTCGGCAGCCACGTCGCTTGGGCCTGACGAGCTGGAGGTGGTTCTGGCCCACGAACTGGCCCACGTGCGCCGCGCTGACTTCTTCTGGAACCTGATCCAGACGCTTGCGGAAACCCTGTTCTTCTTCCATCCCGCCGTATGGTGGATGAGCTCACGCATTCGGGAGCTGCGCGAGCTGTGCTGCGACGACCTTGCCTTGAGTGTGTGCCCCGACCCGGTCACCTACGCCGGAACCCTCTTCCGGCTGGAAGAGCTTCGCTCCCAATACGGTCAACTCACCATGGCTCTCGACGGAAATCAACCCAAGAGCGCATTGCGCATGCGCATCGCACGCATCCTTGGCGAGCCTGCCACCGATGTCGCCAATCGCGGGCAGTTCACTGTGGCTGCGGCAGCTTCGATTCTTCTGCTCCTGGTTCTCGGCGTGCCGCAGTTGGTTTCCGGCCTGAACCCGACATCCCCCACCACGCGCAATGCTGCAAAGATAGTGACCTCAACAACGTCGACAATTGCGCGCTCCCAAGCGACCGAAGTTCGTTCCGACAGCCGTGCGGCCGCGCAAAAGCCGAGCCCGTCTCTCCTCTCCGCGAAGACGAATCGCGATTCAGACGCGACCGAACTGGTAGCCCAGGCGTCCGCTCCTGAACCGCCTCAAAGCACGCCGGCTCCCAGCGGGAAAGGCGACTACATCGACCGCATGAAGGCGGCCGGCTACGATGTCGACCTCGACAAGTACATCGCGATGAAGGTGCAGGACATCACGCCCGAATACGCGGCAGCCATGTCCCAGGCTGGATTTGGAAAGCTCTCGGCGGACGACCTGATCGCCTGCAAGGTTCAGGGCGTCACGCCGGAGTTTATCGCCGGCGTCAAGCAGAACGGACTCGAGGCCAAGACTGTTCAGGACGTTATTTCCTACAAGATCTTCGATGTCTCTCCGGAATTCATTGCGAAGATGAAAGACGCGGGGTTCTCCAACCTTTCGTCGCACCAGCTCCTGGAGATGCGCGTGCAAGGCGTCACGCCGGAATACGCTCAATCCATCGTGAAGCAGTACCCCGGCGCAACCACGGAAGACATCGTCAAGACGAAGATCTTCAACATTGACGCGGCCTTTATCGAGCAGGCAAAGAAGCACGGCTTCACCGACCTCACGCTTGAAAAGCTCGTCAAGCTGCGGATTTCCGGCGTCATGGACGACGAGTCCGCCAAGTAAACCACCAGAATCCGGCGCATCGTCTCTCCGATCCGCGCGCACCAGCGCCGCTGGAGATTTGCGCCTTCTTTCCGAGAATGCAGGAGACGCACCATGCTCAACATCGGCAGAATTGCCTCGATCGCGGCCCTCATCGCTGTGCCCTTCGCTTCGCGCGTCGTTGCACTCGAACCCATTCACGAACGCTGCCACATCAGCGTTGGCGACCGGGCCGACACACTGCGGCTCGAAACCTCTGAGAGCGATTGCCCGGGCCGGCATTGCGGAACAAGTCAAAACGACATTCCCGCCAGCCGCATCACTGGCTTGACGCTTGCCAACTTCGAGCAAGCAGGTTCTCATTTCACCGCAACACTTGCTGCCGAAGCCGGAACGTTCACCTGCACCGGCACGATCGCGGAGAACGAACTGACGGGGAGTGGTGAGTTCACGGCCGAATGCTGAGTTCGTCTCCACCATGGGGAAGATGGGCTTTACCGGTTACACGTCAGAGAAGCTGGTGGCCTATGCGCTGCTCGATGTTGGCAGCGCATGGGCTCAATCCCTGCAAGACACCGGCCTCCGCGGCATGAACAGCGATAATCTGATCGCCCTGCACATCTTCAAGGCGAGCCCCGACTACATTCACAGCATTACCGCGCTCGGTTACAAGATGCCCGACGCAGACCAACTCATCGCCCTGCGCGTCCAGGGAGTGGATCCGGCGGAGGTCAAAGAGATTCGCGCGCTTGGGTATGAGCCGACGTTCGACCAGCTCGTGCAGATTCGCATCTTCAAGATCACGCCGGAGTTCATTCGCCGCATGCAGGCGCGCGGATTGAAGAACCTGACTCTTGATAAGCTGATCCAGATTCGGATCTTCAAGCTCGATGATGATTGAGATGGCCCGCGGCTTTGCCATTCATCGGTCCATCATGGACGTAGGCTAGAATGACTCCAATCGGCTCGGAGCATGCATGCGCGTCCTTCCTTTCCTTGTTTCTCTGCTCGACGTTGAGTTTTTCGTGTATGGCGCATCCGCAGGCGCTCTCCGGGCAAACCCGCTGTGAAGGATCCCGTGATGACTCGCCACGCCGAAGGTTCGTTCGACGTCAAGACCACTCCAATTGCCGCTGATGAAGCCACGACCGGCACTTCTCTCGGCCGCTTCTCCCTGGTAAAGCAGTATCACGGCGATCTTGAGGGCGCGGCAAAGGGTGAGATGCTCAGCGCCGGGGATCCTGCCTCAGGCAACGCCGGGTACGTCGCCATTGAGCAGGTGAACGGCGTGCTTGCGGGCCACAGCGGTTCCTTCGCACTGCAGCACGTGGGGGTGATGGAGGGCGGAAAGTACAAGCTCACCATCACTGTCGTGCCGGGGTCAGGAACCGCGCAGCTTGCGGGGCTTGCAGGGACGCTCAACATCGTGATCGCCGACGGCAAGCATAACTACACTTTCGATTACTCGCTTCCTGCCTCGCAATAATCGCCGCCGGGCGTTTTCGATACCATAAAGTTCATGCCACAATTCTCTGCCGGCCAGACCCTGCTCATCGACGCTGACGATACGCTTTGGCAGAACAACATCTACTTTGAGCGCGCCATCGCTTCGTTCATCGGGTATCTGAATCATCAAGGAGTACTCGCCCAGCGAAGTACGCGCGGTGCTGAACGAGCAGGAACGCAAGACGATTCTTGCCCATGGATATGGCCTTGCCAGTTTTACCCGCTCTCTGGTTGCCACGTATGAGCAACTGAGCCCCAAGCCAATTACGGAGCATAATCTTTTGCGGGTCCGCAGTTTTGCGCGCACGATTGCCGAGCAGGAGATCGAGTTGCTCCCCGGTGTAGCCGACACGCTCGCCGCACTGGCTACGCGGCACCGGCTCATCCTGATGACGAAAGGGGACAAAGCCGAGCAGGCCGACAAGCTTTCGCGTTCGGGGCTTTATGATTTTTTCTCGGCGGTTGAGATCGTGGCCGAGAAAGACCCGCCCACATACAAAGAAGTCATCTCGCGTCACGAACTGGCTCCGCATTCGAGCTGGATGATCGGCAACAGCATCAAGAGCGACATCAACCCCGCGCTCGAAGCCGGCCTGCACGCTGTTTTTCTCTTCCATAAGGACACGTGGGTTCTGGAACACGCGGCTCTGACCGCGCCCGGCGAAGGCCAGCAGCTGCTCGAATTCGACTCGTTTGCGGCGCTCGCGACCGTGTTTTAGTGCGCGGCGCAGTTTTCGTGCATCCAATCCGAATTGGCAGCAATGCCAGCTTGCAGGTGCACGCCGGGTCCGACTCTCCATGGCCGAACGAATTGAAGACTATGCACTGATTGGCGATTGCGAATCCGCCGCGCTTGTCAGCCACAAGGGCTCCATCGACTGGCTCTGCTGGCCGACGTTTTCCTCCGAGGCCTGCTTTGCCGCTATCCTTGGCAGCGAGAAGAACGGCTACTGGAGCATCGCTCCGAATCGTGGAAGAGTTCAAGACCACGCGGCGCTACCGCGGCCGCACCCTGATTCTGGAGACGGTTTTCGAAACACCGGATGGCGCCTTTCGACTCATCGACTTTATGCCGGTGCGTCAGCGCAACTCGCACATCGTGAGGATTGTCGAAGGGATTCGCGGCGAAGTCCCCGTGCGCATGGAGCTCGCTCTCCGCTTCGACTATGGCCGCATCGTGCCCTGGGTTACGGCGTTAAAGGACGGCGTCCGCGCCATTGCCGGGCCCAATCTTGCGGTGTTGCATTGCACGGTTCCCACACGTCGGCGAGGATCTGAAAACCATTGCCGAGTTCAAAATCAAGCGCGGAAAACGCGTGCGCTTTTCCCTTGCCTACGGCAGTTCGCACAAGGCGAATCCGCGCAAGATCAATCCGGATGCGGCTCTCAGGGATTGCGAGAGGCGCTGGAAGCGCTGGTCCGGACGGCTCAAATATCAGCGGCCGCTATCGTGATGCCGTGGCGCGATCGCTGATCACGCTGCGCGGGCTCATCTATCGGCCCACGGGAGGAATGGTTGCCGCGCCGACGACCTCGCTGCCAGAGTCGATTGGCGGCGTGCGCAACTGGGACTACCGCTTCTGCTGGCTGCGCGACACGACGTTTACGCTGCTCGCACTGGCCAACGGCGGGTATTTCAACGAGGCCGCCGCATGGCAGAAGTGGCTTTTGCGCGCGCTGGCGGGGAGCCCGGAGCAGTTGCAGATCATGTACGGCCTCCAGGGCGAGCGGCAACTCATCGAGTGGGAAGTCGACTGGCTGCGCGGCTATGAGAACTCGCGCCCCGTGCGCATTGGCAATGCCGCGGCTGCACAGCTCCAACTCGATATCTATGGCGAAGTGCTCGACTGCTTCTATCACTCGCAAGTCAGCATGGTGGTCATCACAAGGAAGACGATTTCCGCATCCTGAACCAGCTGCTGAGACATCTTGAGTCGATCTGGCGAGAGGCCGATGAAGGCATATGGGAAACGCGCGGCGGGCCGCAGCAATTTACCTACTCCAAGATGATGGCGTGGGTTGCCTTCGATCGCGCCGTCCTGCTTGCCGATCAGCGCAAGTTCAAAGCGCCGGTGGCAAAGTGGAAACGCATTCGCGATACCATCCACGAGGAGATCTGCGCACGCGCATTCAACAAGAGGAAAAATGCTTTCGTTCAAGCCTACGGGTCGACGCAACTCGATGCCTCGCTGCTGCTCATGCCTCGTGGTGGGCTTTCTTCCCGGATCGGATTCGCGCATCATGGGCACGGTGGAGGCGATCGAACGCGAACTCATGTCGAATGGGCTGGTGCTGCGCTACAACACGGCGAAGGTCAGCGACGGCCTGCCTCCCGGAGAAGGCGTCTTTCTTGCGTGCAGTTTCTGGATGGTCAGCGCGCTCAAGGCCATCGGCCGCCCACGCGATGCACGGACACTTTTCAATCGCCTGCTCAAACTTCGCAATGATCTCGGCCTTCTTTCCGAGGAGTATGACTTCAGCCGCAAGCGGCTCGTCGGAAACTTTCCGCAGGCGTTCTCGCATATCTGCTCTGATCAATGCCGCGTACGATCTCGATTGACGGACTGACATGCGCGCGACGCACCCGCGCGCAATACACGAGGATACTGCCAAAGAGCCACGCCTAGTCCGACAAGAGCCATTCGAAGTGCTTAGCTTGAATGACGAGTCGGCTGGATCCCTTGACGTCGCTCGCCGGCAGCCTCTGCTCTACTTGGCTCAACGTCATGCCCATGCTCCGCCCCATTTCGATGGCTGCTCCGCGAATTAGCGGGCCCATCTCGCGCGCGTGGAGCCAAGCCTGACTGTCTGATCTCTGAGTCACAACGCACATGGCCACCACCGCAAGCCGGTTGGTGGCTTTTCCTTTTTCCGTTGATGTGTTCATTTGCTTGGTTCGAAGGAGACTGTCGGTTGGAACCTGTTACGCTCAGCACCGTTCAGGCTGCCCGCACCCGCATCGGCGACGGCATCCATGTTTCGCCCTGCCAGCTTTCGCATCATCTCTCCGAACTTACCGGCGTGCCGCTTCACCTGAAGCTTGAAAACCTGCAGCGCACCGGCTCGTTCAAAGAGCGCGGCGCCCTCAACAAGCTGCTGACACTGAGCGAGAGCGACCGCAAGCGCGGCGTGATTGCCGCCAGTGCGGGCAACCATGCGCAGGGTGTGGCGTTCCACGCGGCGGCGCTCGGCATCCGCGCGCAGATCGTCATGCCGCTGGCCACACCGCAGATCAAGGTCAGTGCCACGCGCGGGTACGGCGCAGAAGTCATCCTGCACGGCGCAAGCTACGACGAAGCCTGCGAGGAAGCGCTGCGCCGACGCGAGGAGGAAGGCCGCACGTTTCATTCATCCTTTCGACGACGCAGAGGTCATTTCCGGCCAGGGCACCATTGGGCTCGAACTTCTGGAACAGGTTCCGGATCTTGAGGCCGTGGTTGTTCCCATCGGCGGCGGCGGGCTGATCGGCGGCATCGCCTGCGCGCTCAAGGAGAACAACCCCAAGATTCGCGTGATCGGCGTGGAACCGGAAAAGCTGCCGTCGATGCTGCGCGCGCGCGAAGCCGGCCATCCGGTCACGATCGCCGCCGAAGCCACCATCGCCGACGGCATCGCGGTTCGCCGCGCCGGCGACCTGACGCTTCCTCTGGTATCGCGCTACGTGGATGAGATCGTCACGGTCGACGACGAAGAGATCGCCAGCGCCATCCTCATGCTTCTCGAACAGGAGAAGACGCTGGCCGAAGGCGCAGGCGCCGCGGCGCTTGCTGCCGTCGTGCAGTCGAAGACCAACCTGCGCCATCGGCGCACCGTGGTCCTGGTCTGCGGCGGCAACATTGACGTCACTCTGCTCGCCAAGATCATTGAGCGCGGCCTGGTGAAAGACGGCCGCCTGCTGCGCGTTCGCGTCTATCTGCAGGATCGCCCCGGCGCGCTGCTGCAGCTCACGCAGATCCTCGCCCGCGAGCGCGCCAACATCGTCGAAACCGTCCATAACCGCGCTTACTACGGCGTGAGCCTCGGAGAAACGGTTATCGATGTGACCATCGAAACGCGCGGCGCCACGCACATTACCGCCATCAGCCATGCGCTGCGCGAGGCCGGCTTCCGCTTCGAGCGGATTCAGTAGGAACAGCGGGTCAGCGAGGGACCGTGCTTCCACCATCCGCGATAAGACTGCGGATGGATGGGGCACCCGGGACTCTACCCTTCCACCCGGGACCGTTTGATAGAGAGGACGGCTATTCAAAGGTAAGAAAACGATTCCGGTATCATCAGACGCACATGTACTCGCCTAAATTCAACCAGGTTGCTGATCGCGCGATCCTCCTCGAGGCCATGCGGGCCTATTCTTTCGCCATTCTCACCGGACCGCAATCCGGACCTGACTTCACAGCGCCGCTGGTTGCAACGCATCTGCCTCTCGTGGTCAAAGACGAGGGTCCAGCATGGCCTGATCGAAGGTCACTTCGCAAAAGCAAACCCGCATTGGAAGGCGCTTGCCGGCCACGAAGTGCTGGTGATCTTCCCCGGCCCGCACAGTTATGTTTCGCCGACGCTCTATACCGAGCCTCTCTCCGTTCCCACGTGGAATTACATTGCGGTTCATGCTTACGGAACGCTGGAGCTGGTCGAAGAGGAAGCCGGGAAAGAAGCGCTGCTTGCCGGCCTGATCGCGGCAAACTGAGCCCGCGTTCGCCGAGCAGTGGCAGAACAGTCCCGGGGGGTTTCGACGCACCATGCTTGCGGGAATTCAGGGCTTCCGCATTCCGATCGCGCGCATTGAGGGCAAGTTCAAGATCAGCCAGAACCGGGCGCCTGAAGAGCGCGCGCAATGTGCAGGCAGCGCACGCGGCCGGCGACGCCGATGAACAGGCGCTCGCTGCCTGGATGGCTCGGCTGATTCTTAGTCAGCCAGTTAGTCGGTGTAGAGGTTGAGCTTCCCGCCCTAGCAAAGCTAGCACGAAGACTTGGAGCCGGTTGGTTTACTGTGTTGAACGGGAAGCGCATGTCGCTTCTAACCGAGGATACCCATGCGCAGATTGCTGATCGCCCTTGCTCTCCTGATTGCTCCCTCCTTTCTGCACGCGGCAGAAAACTGGCAGACGAAGGTCAACGAAGCCATGCCTCTGCTTGGCCATCGCAACTGGATCCTGATCGTCGACTCGGCGTATCCGCACCAATCCGCGCCGGGCATTGAGACGATTGAAACCGACGCGCCGCAGTTGGAGGTCCTGCGCCATGTTCTCGGGACCATGGATCGGTCGATTCATGTGCGGCCCATGATCTCGATGGATGCGGAGCTTCCCTTCGTGCCGGAAAACGATGCCCCGGGCGTGTCGGCATACCGCACGGAGATCAGCGACCTGCTCCGTGCCTATCCGGTGGAATCGCTGCCGCACGATCGCATCATCGCCAACATTGAAGAGGCCGCCAAACACTTCAACATCCTGGTGCTGAAGACGACCATGACGGTTCCGTATACCTCCGTCTTCATTCGCCTCGACTGCAAGTACTGGAGCGCCGATGCGGAGAAACGGCTGCGGGCGAAGATGGCGAAGTGAGCGGGTTGGCGAGCTAGCTGTTCAGCGGGTCAGCGAGTCAGCGAGTCAGCGAGTTCGGACTGCCACGAAAGAAAGTATCGTGCTTTCCCGGGTCTCAGAAGCGAGACCCGGGGCACCCAGCTAAGTTATTGGACCAGTCCCCCTGGAGTTCGTGCTTTCCCACTCATCCGCGATGAAACTGCGGATGAATGGCCGGCACCGGGCCGGTCGGCGGACGCGCTGACTTGCTGTCTGGCTTTTGGTATACTCAAGCAGTTCACCCAAGCGGAGGTGGCGAAATTGGCAGACGCACCAGCTTGAGGTGCTGGCGCCCACAAGGCATAGGGGTTCAAGTCCCCTCCTCCGCACCAAGCGCTCCCTCCCGCCAATGGAGTCGAGCGGCAGAAAGCAGTTTCGAAACCATGCATATTGCTCTTTACTTCGTCGTCGCCGTCCATGTGCTTGTGTGCCTCTTTCTGATCGGCGTCGTCCTGCTGCAGCAGGGCCGCTCGGCTGACCTCGCCGGCGCCTTCGGCGGACAGGGATCGCAGACCGCGTTCGGCCCGCGCGCTGCTGCCAACGTTCTGACCCGGCTGACCACCTGGTCGGCGGTGATCTTCATGGTCACGTCGATCACGCTGACCATCCTCTACGACCGGACCACGGCGTCGCACTCGGTGCTATCGGGTGTGAAACCCGCGCCGGTGTCTGCGCCTGCCAAGCCGGCCAAGTAAGACGCAAGATCGGAATTCTCAAGGGCGGCCGCGAGCCGCCCTTTTCCTTTGGGTTGCTGCCAGATGTACCCCCCTCCCCCTCCAATATTTCTGTAAATAAGTCGCTTATTTTCATCCATGTAGCGATTGGACTCGTCGGCAAAAATTAGATCTGAAAAGACTTATTTGCAGAAATTAGAAAATACAGGACTTACGAGCAAGTTAAGCCCCAGATTCGCTTTCTCGATGTGATCAAGCCATTCCTCTAGCGGCGGATCTGAATTCAGTGTGCGCCTAAAGGGGGAAATTAAATGCAAAATGCGATTTACTCTTATTGACGTATATATCTAACAGATATATCTTTCAGCTATATGGAACGCAGCCAAACTCGTTTTGTGCTTCTTGGGCATTCTTGCTATCCATCCCAACCAGTCGGGATACGAGATTCGCAAGACGATCGAGCAGAGCGTCGGCTTTTTCTGGGGCGAGAGCTTCGGGCAGATCTATCCGACCCTCAAGCGGCTGGTCGCGGATGGGCCTGTCGTTGCCACGCATCCACCGCCAAGCCGCGAAAGGCCGCCAGGAGTACTCGATCACCCCGGCCGGCCGGCAAGCCCTACAACAGTGGCTCGCAGTTCCCTACCGCGAAGATCCGCCGCGGGACGAATTCCTGCTGAAGCTCTTCTTTGCCAATGAGGCCGGGCCGGCGGTTGCGATCGAGCACATCCGCAGAGTTCCAGGATCGAAATCGGCAGGTGCTTGCGACCCTTGAGCAGCTGGAAAGCTCTGAGCCAGCCGCATGGCTCGCAGTTCCCCGGCTACTCCTACTGGATGTTGACGCTCGGCTACGGGCTCGCCCACATTCGCGCGGTTCTCGCCTGGAGCGAGCAGGCTTTGACATTCCTGAACGATAAGGCAGATTCGGAGGGCGGTCCAGCCCAGGCTTGGGAAGGAAAGACGTCCCTCAGCGGCTAAAGCCGCTGCCGTTCCAAATGACTTACGGCCCGGATAAATCCGGGCCCTTTCAAAACCTTTTCATCCGCGCTTTTTCAGCTAGCTGTGACGTCGTGCCCTTTCAAAACCTTTTTATCCGCGGTTTTGCAGCTAGCTGTGAAGTCGCGCCGTTTCAAAACACGAGGTTTTCGGCAGTTCTTAGTAAGGAGACTCTCATGACGCCAACCGAAGTTCGATCGAATCGCTGGGCTCAAGCTCGTCGCCTGGATGGTTGCAGGGCTTTTCTTGCGGGCTTCTTTACGCCGATCGGGTTGTGGACCGGGCCGATTCTCGGCGTCTGGTTCGTCCTCACGCAGAAACCGTTGCGCGGCTTTGCCTGGGTTTTTCTGTTTGCCGCTGGTTCCGATGCTGGCTCGGAAGCATGCGATGCGCTGCTCACGTCCGGAGTTCACGCCGCGCCGCGTTTGTTCGGCTTGATTTTGCTGGGCTCGTTGCTCGCGGTCGTGCCACTGGTATTCCATCGGCTGGTGAGCCCGCGCCTTCTCCGGCCTTCTTTCAACCCTGCCGTTTCCCTTCGCCGCTGTTGCGATCCATGGGCTGATGCCGCCGACGTCTCCCTGGCTGGATCGGCGTCTGCCTCGCTGCTGCGCACGTTCCTTGCCTGCTGGCTGGCGTCGGCGCTGGTGTGGATGTGGAACCAGGAGTTTCGTTTCTCCCGGTTCCGAGGGAGCGCCGCGGCGTTTCCGACGCTCTATCTGCCGCTCGCGGGTCTTGCCGTCTATCGAGGCCTCACCCATTTCAAATTGTTTGCGACGAACCTTGAGGCGCAGGCGGCATGGGCGGCGCTTGCGGGGAGCGTGGCATTGGCGGCGGTCGCTGCCATGCGCCGACCGAAGATCGTCTCGTGGGTCGGGAAGGCGGAAGGCACTCGCGCAACTGCAAAGTCCGTTCACAGGCGCGGCGCTGGATGCGGTCCGCGCATCCGGCCGCGAATTTCTGGTCAGCGCGGGCGGCGAGCGTTTCTCCGTGCGCGATGGAATTCCTACGTTCATTCAGGCGCGGGATCTTGCCGGCGACAACGGGAAGTACAACCACCTCTACGAGACGATCGGCGGGTTCTACGACGATACGCAGCGCTTCTTTGCGGCTTTCCGCGGGCTCGATATCGATTCGTACTTTCTGAATTACATGAGCCTGCTGGACGTGAAAGCCGGGCGATTCGGTGCTCGAGACTTCTGTCGGCACCGGCCTGAACTTCAAGTATTTGCCGCAGGGGGTGCGGCTCGCCGGCCTCGATCTCAGCGCGGAGATGCTGACTCGCTGCCGGCAAAACCTGAGCTTGTGGGGATTGCAGGCGGACCTCTTTCTAGGGAACGCAGAGCATCTGCCTTTCGCCGATTCCGACGTTCGACGTTGTCTACACGGCGGGCGCGCTGAATTTCTTCAGCGATCGCGCCCAGGCCATTCGCGAGATGATTCGGGTTGCGAAGCCCGGCGCGCAACTGCTCATCGAGGACGAGACCGAAGAGTATGTGAAGAGCACGTACGAGAAGATTCCCTACACCAGCACGTTCTACGGCAAGCGCGAGCATCCCGTTACCGTCCCAGTCGATCTGGTCCCCGCCGAAATGGAGGACATTCGCGTCTCGATGCTGAAGGACGGCCAGTTCTACGCGATCACCTTCCGCAAGCCGACCGCCGACCATCGCAGTGAGGAACCATTACACGGAGACCTCGCGGTGGCGGCCCTACAATAGGGCCATGTTTATTGAGACGTTCCCCGTGGGCCCGCTGCAGTGCAACTGCACGATTCTTGGCGATGAGGCGACGGGTGAGGCAATCGTGATCGACCCCGGCGAGGATATCGCCCGGATCCATCGCCGGCTGACGGAGCGCGGATTCAAGCTGAAGCAGATTCTTATCACGCACGGCCACATCGATCACGTGGGCGGGGCGGTTCAAGCTCAAGCGGCTGACGGGCGCGCCGATCTACCTGAACGAAGACGATGTGTTTCAGCTGGAGATGATGGAGGAGCAGGCGGGATGGCTGGGCGTGCCGACGCCGGAGGTGGCTCTGCCGGATGAATCGCTTGCTGAGAGCCGACAGGTGGGGCTCGCGGCTTTTCCGGCGCAGGTGATCCACACACCGGGACATACGCAGGGGTCGATCTGCCTGCACTTCGCTCCGCTCAAGCTGTTGATCGCCGGGCGATACGCTTTTCACGGGAAGCATTGGGCGCACCGACCTGCCCGGCGGGAACACTGCGCAGATTCTCGATTCCATCGGGCAGCGGCTGCTTCCCCTTGCTGGACGAGACGCAAGGTGATCCCGGGACATGGGCCAGCGACGACGATTGGAGAAGAGCGGCTGCGGAACCCATTTCTGCAACAACGTCAATTGCATAAATCTTGAAACAGCTTTCTATATTGTAAATCAGTTATAATACAGCTTTTTTACGAAAGTTTTACTTCAAGCTATTTCCCGGTACTATTACAACCTTGGTGCGTTCGTAAATAGTTAACCAGACGGGCTGCACCCGTTGCGAATTCGGCAAGAGGCGTGAGCAAGCTGAGCACCAGCCAGCCGGAGCGAGGCATGCCGAAAAAGTAGCCGGGATGGACCCAGATTCCCTCGTCGAGGAGAGCAAGACTGTGTCGTGGTCGGGCTGAAGCGCGGGAATGCGCAGGGTGGCGTACCAGCCACCTTCGACTTCGAGCCGGCTGACGCCTGGCGCCTGCGCAAGAAGCCGATCGAGCTCGGTGAGGTTCGTGCGTGACCCGTCTCGCGGATCTGCTTTTGGATGTCCTCGCGTGCGTTCAGCCATGCCGGAAGCGCCAGTTGAACCGGGGCATTCATCGAAAGGAAGGTATCGGCAATGACTTCTAGGCGCTCGGCTGCGGGGGCTGTGTTGGGCCCGGTGGCCACGATCCAGGCGGCCTTCATCTGGGGCAGGCCGGCGATCTTGCTGAGGCCGCTGACGACGAAGACGTCGACGCCCTCGAGGCCCCCGGCAAACGTGCCCATTTGTCTCGGATCCGGGCTGTCCGTCGCGCGGTAGTCCAGAAAGACTTCGTCGACGATCAGCGCCAGGTTGTGCTCGCGGCAGACGGTTGCCAAGCTCCTCCGCTTCCCAACGTTTTGTGAAGTGGCCGGTGGGGTTGTTGGGGTGGACGAGCATGATCGCCCGCGTTTGCGCGGTGATCCCTGCCCGGAGCCCTGCCGGATCAATCTGCCAGCCGTGGTCGTAGACCAGCTCCGCTTCCTTGAGACGAACGTCGTCGAGGACGGCGAGAAAATCGAAGAGCGGATACCCGGGCTGGAGCACCAGGATCTCCGATCCCGGATCGCACAGCAAGCGAAACAAGAAGCTGTACGCCTCGCTGGTGCTGGTGGTGAGCACGATCTGCTGCGGCGACAGACGGGCGCCGTGGTCCGCGTAGTAGGCGCAAACCGCCTCGCGCGCGCGTGATCAGGCCGCGCGGCTGCGGATCATAGTCGAGGGCCCTTTCATCCACGAGCGCCGAGAGCAAATCGGGCGAATAGGTGAATCCGCAGCGGGTGGGATTGGAGGCGGTCAGGTCGAAGATGGGGAGGCCTTCCTGCTTCCGCAGCCGATGCGCGTGTGCCAGTTCGCTCTCTTCCGTGTTCCAGCCCGTCCGCTCAGAAAAACGCATCGCTACCGCGCCTCAACGTGCTCGCCGCTCCATAGGCATCGCATCATGCACAATAGAAACAGGCGCCCCCTTCACCATACATGGGCGCACGCTGGAGGAACATTGGCGCTCAAGGCTGTTGTCTTCGACTACGGGATGGTCCTGACCGGCCCGCGGGACGAAGAGGCTCTCGCCGCATTGCATCGTCTCACCCGGCTTTCGCCGGAGCGTTTTGAAGCGATCTACTGGGTCGATCGCCACGCTTACGACGAAGGCAAATATACCGGTCTTCAATTCTGGGACAAGTTCGCTCGCGAAGCCGGTCTGCACGAAGCTAGCGCTTCGCTCGTTGAGGAACTGAATCACTGGGACGCCCGCATGTGGACCACGCAGAACCCGAAGATGCTTGCCTGGCAGTTGAAGCTCAAGGAAAGCGGATTTCGGACGGCGATTCTCTCCAACATGGGCGACAACGTTCTTGCAAACATGCAGCGCACCTTTGACTGGCTGCCGCGCTTCGATGTTCTGGTGTGGAGTTTCCAGTTGCGCATGGCCAAGCCGGAGGCCGCGATCTACCACCATGTGCTGAAGGAACTCGGTGCGCGCCCGGAGGAGACCCTGTTTCTGGACGACAAGCTCGTCAACGTCGAGGCAGCGCGAGCGCTGGGCATGGCTGCGCTGGAGTTCTCGACCGTGGAGAAACTGCGGGCCGATCTGCTGGCAGCAGGGCTGGACAAGCAGTTGCCGCTGCCGTAGCGGTCCTTCAGGCGACGAGCAGATTGAAGAAAGCTTAGAAGTGGTAGCTCAACGCCAGGTTGGCGTTCATTACATCGAGGCCGGGGTTGGCGGGCACGACGAAGGCATTGGAGAAGTGAAAATCTCCGAAGAGTCCCAGGCGGAGGCCCCACTTCTCGTTCATCTTCACCTGCACACCCGTCATGGACTGCAGGCTGAAGTTTTCATACGCGGCTTGAGCGGCGGGCGCCTTCTTCGTAAAGCCGAGCATGCCGCCCTTGGCCTCAAGGAAGGGCCGGATTCTTTTGGCGTTACGCCATTGGAGCCGGAAGCCGATCGGCGAAAAGCCGATGCCGTAGACATACTGCCGGATATTCTTTTCCGAATTTGGAATCGGGTTGCCCCACTGGTCGGTATAGCGGGGCTTGTCGAGCAGCACAAAGGGCAGGAACTCTGCCACGTAGTCCATCTGCCCTTTCAGAAAAGTGCCCCACGAGTGGCGGTCGTACTCCACGCCCGCGGTGTAAAGCTTGTCGTCATACCCCGAAGCGAAAATCTTGTAGTTGCCGTAGGAGTAAAGCCCTTCGATCAGGATTTCCTGCTCCACGTGCGTGGGCGTCGGCTGCTGATCGATGACCTTGATCTGGCCGCCGCCCGCGGATTCCGGCAATCGATCTTCGTCGGGGATAGGGCTAGAGCTGGATTCGGATGCCGCAACGGGAACCGGCAGAGGCGAATCCGGTACACCGGCGGACACAGAGCCATCTCTTGCAGGGGCGCTTGTCACGCCCGCTGAGGCCATCTCCTGACTAGGGGTGCTTTTTGCGAGCAGGACGAGGAACGCCGCGAGAAGGCCGAGACGGAGGAAGCGTTGCATTCGGGTCGGACACTTCGCTGTTTTCGGGACGGCCGTGAGGGTATGCATCGAGAGACGGGTCAAATACAAAGCTTCTCCACGGCCAGGGATAGGACAAACAGCGCGTTGCGGGTGCTGAGCAGAAACTATAACAGCACTCCCAGCCGATGAGCCAGCGCCCCTGCCCACGCAAATCGCGGCATGCTTCCGTTGTCAACCCCGGTAACGAAGCGGAGTCGCGCGGGGCCCGGATGTTTTTGCCCGCGCATTTCCCATCTCCTCCCCGATGGTCTACACTTCTCGGTTGCCAAAACAGCTGAAAGTCGGCTCGATGCAAACATTCGCTCAGTCCCGCATAACTTCGCGGGAGGCGTCTTTGCAGCGTTCGCGCTCGTCCAGACAGAAAACAGGAGTGCCACAAATGAAAACGATGAAGACTTTGGGGATTGGTGTGACCCTTTGTTCCGGAATCTATCTACTCATTGGAGCCGCGACCATGGCCGCCCAATCGGCTCCTGCCGTCACGGGCGATGCGCGGGTCGACAAGCTGCTCAGCCAGATGACGCTGCAGGAGAAGCTGACGCTGATCCACGGCACCCACGAGGACCCGGCCGTGTACCAGGGCCAGGCAGGCTACCTCGCCGGGATCCCGCGCCTGGGCATTCCCGGCCTTCGATTCGCGGATGGACCGCCGGGCGTGCTCACGCGGCATCCATCGGCTGCCGAAACCGCCACGATGGGCGTTGCCGCCACGTTCAGCACGAAGACGGCTGAGGAGAATGGCCTGGTGATCGGGCGCGAAGAGCGCGCCTTGGGCATCGATGTTGCCTTGCAGCCCTTCGTCAACATCGATCGCGATCTCGAGTTTGGCCGCGGCTTCAACACCTTTGGCGAGGATCCGTTCCTTTCCGGCGAAATGGCTGTGGGCGAGATCAAGGGGATCCAGTCGCAACACGTGATGGCGCAGATCAAGCACTACGTGGGATACGACTCGGAGGGCACCAACATCTTCATCGATGACCAGACGCTGCATGAGGTCTACGTGGCGCCGTTCGAAGCTGCCATTCGCCGCGCCGATGTTTCTTCGATCATGTGCTCGTACAACCGCATCAATGGGCCGTTTGCCTGCGGGAATAAAGACACGCTGACCAAAATTCTTCGCGACGAAATTGGCTTCAAAGGCTTCGTCACGTCGGACTGGGGCGCGGTGCACGGCGTGAACTTCATCAATGCCGGGCTCGACATGGAGATGCCCGGCGAGCCCGCTCCGGGAGGATTCCCGATTCCCTTCGTTCTTCGATTCCCTGCCCGCTCCGCCTCCGCCGAATATGGCCTCGATGGGCGGATTCATGGAAGGATTCTTCGGACACCTGCCGGAAGAACCGAAGCCGGCCCGATGAACATGAGTGACTTCGGGAAGAAAGAGGACCCGAAGAAGATGCCGGAGGCGCTGAAGGACGGCACGCGTGAATGAAGCTGCAGTGACCCGCGCCGCGGGCCGCGTGCTGTATGAGATCGTGCACTTCGGCTATCTCGACGGCCAATCGAAGCACGACGTCACCGCGCAGGACTATTGAGCCGAACGCGAAGATCATCGAGAAGACCGGCGAAGAAGCGGCGGTGCTGCTGAAGAACGAAGGCGGGGTGCTTCCGCTGAAGGCGGACGACCTCGACAGCGTTGTGCTGATTGGACCGACAGCCGGGCAGGTGGACGCGATTGGCCTGAGCGGCGAGCGCTCGGTTGGTTTGCCGCAGCGGCAGGTTGGTCCTTATGACGCGCTCAAGAAGATCACCGGCAACGCCAACATTCAATTTGCGGTCGACGATGACATGACCGGCACGACCATTCCCGCCGGCACCTCTGAGCCACGACGGCAAGCCTGGCTTGCTGCGGGAAGGCTCGGAGCAGGCGGACGCGACGCTCGACTTCACGGTAAAGGGCGGCAATGCGCTCGCGCCCAACTCCAAGATCACGTGGAAGGGCACGCTCACGGTTCCGGCTGCGGGCGACTACTGGCTCTACCTGCAGGCGCTCGGCACCAATGCCAATGTCGTCAATCGATGGCAAGCGCGTTTGCGCAACCGGCGCCTTCCAGGGCGGAGTCCATGGCGACATTTTGCAGGCCAACCAGGACAATGCGATCCCCACAACGGACGGCCTCGACAATGTGCGGCGACGCGATCGAACTGACCGCGGGCCCGCACGCGATCGCTGTCGAACATCAGCCCCGACACGTCGAGCGCTCCGGTGCAGGTTCGCCTGAACTGGGACACGCCGGAACAACGCAAAGCCGATCAC